>NZ_JAVLAS010000001.1:1322685-2645371 GCF_032190635.1 Levilactobacillus zymae | reverse complement strand
GTGCATCCGCTGAGCTTTCTGCTTCTACGGCGAGTGAAGCCAGTGACGCCTCGGCTGAGGCCAGTGCCTCGGCTGTTACGTCAGCACAAACCAGTGCTGAGATTTCGGCCTCTCAAGCCGCTTCGATCTCCGAATCTGACGCCAGTGTCAGTGCCAAGTCCGCTTCTGAAGCCAGTCTGAGTGACGCCATCGCGTCCGCGGAACAGAGCTTAAGCGATGCGCACGACTCGTCTTACGATTCGCAAATTAGTGAGTCGAACGCTAGCCTGAGTGCCCAATCCGTCTCCGACGCCAACGAACAATCGATGATGTCGGCTTCTGATCAAAGCGCAAGTAACGCTAGTCTCAGCCAAGTTTCTAACTCGATTGCTAGTCAGCTGTCCGCAGTCAGTGCTTCCGATGCCAGTGTCAGTGAGACCTCGCAAGCCTTGAACAGTCAGGCTTCCGAACTGAGTCAGTCCGAAGCCTCGATGAGCGATGCTTCGCTGAGCCTGATCTCCGCCAGTGAGGCTTCCCTGAGTGACGTCGCCAGTGCTGCGGCGTCCACGTCGGCTAGCCTGAGCGAACAAGCTCAATCGATCGCCAGTCAAAGTGCTGCGGCTTCGGCCTCAGTTGCCAGTCTGAGTGACCGGTCGGCTAGTGATGCCAGTGTTTGGAATGACAACTCCACCTCCCGGACGGTTTCGCAGGCGAGTCAAAGCACCTCGGCCAGCGTCTCGGCGAGTGCTTCTGCTTCCGATTCCGTCGCTACCAGCGTTGCGAATGCTAGTGCGAGCGAGTCCGCCACGGTTTCGGCCGCAGCGAGTGCTGAGGTTTCGGCTTCGCAAGCTGCTTCGTTATCCGATGCCGATATGAGTCTGAGCCAGAAGTCTACGGACCTGGCCAGTCAAAGTGAGTCCTTGGCTTCGCTGGAACAGAGTATCAGTGATGCCTCGACTTCTGAATACGATTCGCAAATCAGTCAAAGTAACGCCAGTCTCAGTGACCTTTCGGCTTCCAATGTCAGTGAGGTTTCGGCGATTTCCGAATCAGCCCTGAGCCTGAGTAATGCCAGTGTCAGTGCTCACCAGAGTCAACTTGACAGTCAGGCTTCGGCCAACAGTCAAGCCTCGGCGAGTGTGAGTCAGACGGTTGCTTCCGCGGCGAGTCAAGCGTCCGAGTTCTCCACGAGCGAAGCCTCGATGAGTGGGGCGTCTCTGAGTCGCATCTCCGCTAGTGAAGCCTCCTTAAGTGATCAATCAGCTTCCAACTCGGTTTCCGCAAACAGCGTCAGTCAGGTCTCCGAATCGTTAGCAAGCCAGAATTCATTAGCGTCCGCATCTGCCGCTAGTCTGAGCGAACGGTCAGCTAGTGATGCCAGCGTGGCGGCTTCCACGTCCCGGACTGAATCCGCGGCCAGTGCTTCGGCTTCGGCCAGCGAATCCGCGACGGTTTCGGCTTCTGATTCTGCCGACGCCAGTGCTAGTCGCTCCGATGCCGAACAATCGGCTTCCGAGTCGGCCAGTCAAAGTGCTGTTGATTCGGCTGAGGTTTCCGCATCGACATCCGCTTCGGATGCCAGTGTCAGTGCCAAGTCCGTCTCTGAAGCTAGTCTGAGCGAATCCATCGCTTCGTTGGAACACAGCTTAAGTGCGGCGTCCAACTCCGATTACAATTCTCAACTCAGCGAAAGTGCCGCGAGCCTGAGTAATCAATCCGTTTCCGACGCCAACGAGCAATCGATGATGTCCGAATCCGAATTGAGTGCCTCGAACGCCAGCCTGAGCAACGCTTCTGTTTCGACGGCCAGCCAGTTATCTGAAATGAGTCAATCGGATGCCAGTGCTAGTGTCGCTTCCGAGTCTGTCGCCAGTCAGTTGTCGGCGGCCTCGACTTCCGAAGCCTCATTGAGTCAGGTTTCCTTAAGTGAAATTTCGGCCAGTGAAGCCTCGTTGAGTGCCCAGTCGATCAGTAACGTCGATTCCGCTAATAGTTTGAGTGAGTACTCCGAAAGCGTCGCGAGTCAGAACTCCGCAACTTCCGAGTCGGCCGCGAGCCTGAGCGCACATTCATTGTCGAATGATAGTATCCTGTCGGCGAACTCGACGTCGCGGACCTCAACGCAGACCAGCCAAAGCGAATCGGCCGACAACTCGGCTAGCGTTTCGGCTTCTGAATCGGCTAGTGCCAGTGCCAGTCGCTCCGATGCTGAACAATCGGCTTCCGAGTCGGCCAGTCAAAGTGCTGCTGATTCGGCTGAGGTCTCTGCATCGACGTCCGCTTCGGATGCCAGTGTCAGTGCCAAGTCCGTCTCTGAAGCTAGTCTGAGTGAATCCATCGCTTCGTTGGAACACAGCTTAAGTGCGGCGTCCAACTCCGATTACAATTCTCAACTCAGCGAAAGTGCCGCGAGCCTGAGCAACCAATCCGTTTCCGACGCCAACGAGCAATCGATGATGTCCGAATCCGAATTGAGTGCTTCGAATGCTAGCCTGAACAGCTTATCCGCTTCGGCGGCCAGCCAGGTTTCTGCGATGAGTGCTTCTGAAGCCAGTCAAAGTGCGGCTTCCGAATCTCTGAACAGTCAGTTATCCGAATTATCGCAATCCGAAGCCTCGATGAGTGACACGTCCAATAGCTTTGCTTCCGAGAGTCAAGCTTCGGCAGTTGCCTCAGCGAATGCCTCAACCAGCCTCATTGCCAGTCAATTATCCAACGTCTCCGAGAGCGAAGCCTCCCTGAGTCAACAATCGCAAAGCATTGCTAAGTCCGAAGCCAGCTTGACCAGTCAGCTGGAGAGTCAGGCGAGTCAGAGTGCGAGTGCGGCGGCTTCGACGGCCAGTGTCAGTGACCGGTCGGTTTCCGACGCCAGCGTCTTGTCGGCCAACTCGACATCGCGGACTTCAACCGCCGCGAGCCAGAGTGCCTCGGCGAGTGAGTCGGCGATCGCTTCCGCCGATGATTCGGCCAAGGCCAGTGCTAGTCGGTCGGAGGTCGTTCAATCGGCTTCTGAATCGGCCGATACCAGCGCGGCAATTTCCGCGAGTGACTCGGCTTCCATCTCCGTTTCTGACGCCAGTGTCAGCGACAAGTCGGCTTCCATCGCCAGTCAAAGTGAGTCCTTGGCTTCGCTGGAACAGAGTATCAGCGATGCCTCGACTTCCGAGTACGATTCACAGATCAGTCAAAGTAACGCTAGCCTGAGCGACCTATCAGTTTCTAACGCGTCTGAACAATCGATGATCTCTGAATCCGAACAGAGCATGAGTAACGCTAGTGTCAGCGAGCACCTGAACTCCGTCACCAGCCAACTGAACTCGGTCAGTGAGGCCGAGACCAGCCTGAGTGCGGCCAGTCAGTCCGCCGATAGTCAACTCTCTGAAGTTAGCCAATCCGAAGCCTCCATGAGTGATTACTCCGTCAGTGAAGCTTCGAAGAGCACGGCATCCGCCGTTCAATCCGCGGCTGATTCGGCTTCCGTTTCGGCTTCTGATTCCGCTACCGTTTCGACGTCGGATCGTTCCTTGAGTGAGTTGTCTGCAAGCAACTCGGCTTCGGCCAACAGTGTCAGCGCGGATCAGTCCCTGCAGGCTAGTCAAAGTGAAAGCTTAGCGGCTTCCACGGCCAGTCTGAGTGAACGGTCGGTCTCCGACGCCAGCGTCTTGTCGGCGAACTCGACGTCGCGAACTTCCACGGCGGCCAGTCAAAGTGCCTCAGCCAGTGAATCGGCGACGGTCTCCGCGGCTGATTCGGCTAAGGCCAGTGCCAGTGAATCGACGGCTAGTCAATCGGCTTCTACATCGGCCGACACCAGTGCGACGATTTCTGCCAGTGACTCGGCTTCCATCTCCGTTTCCGATGCCAGTGTCAGCGACAAGTCCACGATCGAAGCCAGTCAAAGCGAGTCGTTGGCTTCGCTGGAACAGAGTATCAGCGATGCCTCGACTTCTGAATACGATTCACAGATCAGTCAGAGCAACGCTAGCCTGAGTCAACTCTCGGCTTCTAACGCGTCCGAACAGTCTGTGATTTCCGCATCTGAACAAAGTCTTTCCAATGAAAGCTTGAGTCAACTGTCCGCTTCGACGGCCAGTCAGCTTTCTGATAACAATGCCTCGACGGCCAGCCTGAGCGAAGCCGTGAACTCGCAAGGGAGTCGCTACTCCGAAATGTCGGCTTCCGAAGCCTCGATGAGCGACTTGTCGGTCAGCCTGGTTTCCGTCAGTGATGCCTCCTTGAGTAACGCATCAATCAGCAATAACACGTCCGCTGCCAGCCTGAGTGAACAGGTGGCCAGCGGCGCTAGTCAAAGTGCGGAAGCATCGGCCTCCGCCGCTAGCCTGAGTGAGCGTTCCGCTACCGATGAGAGCCGTTTGTCGGCCAACTCCACGGACCGGACCTCTACGGCGGCTAGCCAAAGTGCGTCGGCGTCGACTTCGGCGAGTGTTTCGGCTTCCGTAGCCACGTCGCAAAGTGACGCTTCGCAGGTCGCCAGTCAATCGGCTGCCGACTCCGCAAGCGATAGCGCGATCGTTTCGGCCAGTCAGTCGGCGTCAATCTCCGAATCTGATGCCAGTGTCAGTGACAAGTCCACGATCGAAGCTAGTCAAAGCGAGTCCTTGGCTTCGCTGGAGAACAGTATCAGCGATGCCTCGACCTCTGAATACGATTCACAGATCAGTGCTTCTAACGATAGCCTGAGCGTTGTTTCGGCTTCGGACGCCAGTGAACAATCGATGATGTCTGTTTCCGAGATCAGTGCCTCTAACGCTAGCCTGAGTGACCACTTGGCTTCCGCAGCCAGCGAAGCCTCGGCAGCTTCCAAATCGCTGGTCAGCGCTAGTGACGCATCGACGTCCATCGCCAGTCAGCTTTCCGAAGTGAGTCAGTCTGAAGCTTCGATGAGTGTCACATCCCAGAGCTTCGCGTCAATGAGCCTGGAATCGTTGAGTCAACTGTCAGCAAGTAATTCCGCTTCCACGAACAGCTTGAATTCACAGATTGTGAGTGGCGCTAGTCAGAGCGCGGTAGCTTCTGCCTCCGCCGCCAGTCTGAGTGACCGGTCGGTTTCCGATGCCAGTGCCGCAGCTTCTACGTCACGGACCACGGCGCAAACGTCGGCTAGTCAATCGGCCAGCGAATCCGCCATGACGTCCAGCTCCGTGGCAAACTCGAACAGTGTCACGTCCGCGACGGCCAGTCAATCGGCTAGCCAGTCGGCCAGTGTCAGTGCTAGCGTTTCGACTAGTCAATGGGATTCCGTCACAGCTTCTCTGAACAGCCTCAGCGAGGTTTCTGAGAGTGAAGCTAGCCAAAGCGATGCCTTGACATCGCTAGAAAATAGCTTGAGTGCCGCTTCCAACTCTGAATACAATTCAGAGTTAAGTGAGAGTGCCGCTAGTCTGAGTGCCCAGTCACAAGTCGAAGCCAGTCAGCAATCGCTGATCTCTGCTTCGCAGCTGAGTCTCTCTAACGCCAGCCTGAGCGCCCAATCGAATTCATTAGCTAGTCAGCAGTCCGCGGTCAGTGCTTCCAATGATAGCCTGAGTGCCGCTTCCGAAGCGGTTGCCAGTCAATTGTCTGAAGCCTCGGTCTCCGAAGCTTCCTTGAGTGACATCTCGACCAGCTTGGCTTCGATGAGTACGGCTTCGGCCAGTGCCTCCGCGAGTGTGTCGGCTTCGACTTCGGCCAAGGTTTCCGCCGCCGTTTCTCAAGCGCTGGATTCCCTGAGCGTCTTGTCGGCATCTAACTCGGCTTCGGCCAACAGCGTCAGCGCCGACTTGTCGGCACAGGCTAGTCAAAGTGCCAGTGTTTCGTTGTCAACTGCCAGTCTGAGTGAACGGTCCTTATCCGACGTCAGTCTCTTGTCGGCCAACTCCGCTTCTCGAACCTCTACGGCGGCTAGCCAAAGTGCTTCCGCGTCGACCTCCGCACAAGCTTCGGCCAGTGAATCGACCGTCGCTAGTGTCAGTCGCTCCACGGCGATCGTTTCGGCGAGTGCCTCGGCGGACGCCAGCGCAGCCATTTCGGCGAGTGAATCAGCATCCATCTCCGTCTCGATGGCCAGTGTCAGCGATAAATCCGCAAGTGAGGCCAGTCTGAGTGATCAGATTGCTTCGCAAATTCAAAGTTTGAGTGCGGAATCTAATTCCGACTTGAATTCCCAAATCAGTGAAAGCAACGCCAGCCTGAGTCAACTCTCGGCTTCCGATGCCACTGAGCAATCAACAATTTCCGCATCTGAACAAAGTCTTTCTAACGAAAGTTTGAGTCAACTGTCCGCTTCGACGGCCAGTCAACTTTCTGATAACAATGCGTCAACGGCTAGCCTGAGCGAAGCACTGAACTCGCAAGGGAGTCGCTACTCCGAAATGTCGGCTTCCGAAGCCTCAATGAGTGGGTTATCCGCTTCCGCTTCGGCCAGCGTCTCGGCGAGTGAATCCGCCGCAAGTTCGGCTAAGTTGTCCGCTAGTGATGCGTCCTTGAGTATCTTGTCCGCTAGCAACTCGGCCTCGGCCAACAGTACCAGCGAACGGGTCGCTTCCACGTCTGAAGTAGAAGCCAGCGTTTCGGCTTCGGCGGCCAGTCTCAGCGATCGGTCCTTGTCCGACGCCAGTGAGTTGTCGGCCAACTCCGAATCCCGGACGTCGATGCAGACCAGTCAAAGCCAGTCGGCCAGTGAGTCGGCGAAGGCTTCGGCGATCGCGTCAGCAACGGCCAGCACCTCAGCCGCAGAGGCGAGTGAAGCTAGCGTTGCCTCGGCTAACCAAAGTGCCAGCGTCTCGACGTCACAAGCCGCTTCCATCGTCGAATCGCTGAACAGTATCAGCGACGCGTCCATCAGTGAAGCCAGCGTCAACGCGTCCATGGCCTCCGTGGAACAGAGTGTCAGTGAAGCTTCCGATTCCTCGTTCAACTCTGAAATCGCTAGCGTCTTGACCAGTCTGAGTGCCCAATCACAGTCTGATGCGAGTCAACAATCGGCCGTTGCCAGTGCCCAATTAAGTGCTTCCAACGCCAGCTTGAGTCAACTGTCCACGGTCATCACTAGTCAACAGGCCTCCGTCTCAACCGCTGAAGCCAGCGTCAGTGCGGCTGCTTCGGCTACGGCGAGTGTCAACTCCGAGATCAGTCAGTCCGAAGCGTCCATGAGTCACCAGTCATTGAGTGAGATTTCCGCCGCCGATAGCAGCATCTTGTCGGCGAACTCGATGTCCAGAAACTCGACGCAAACGAGTCAGAGTCAATCCGCTAGTGAATCAGCCCAGGCTTCGACGTCCACGGCCATCGTGGATAGCACCGCGTCGGCTAATGCCAGTCAAAGTGCCACGACTTCGGCAACGACCAGTGCCTCGATTGTGGCTTCGCAAGTCGCATCCATCTCAACGGATGTCGCTAGCGTCAGCGCCAAGTCAGCTGCTGAAGCCAGTGCTAGTCAACAATTAGCTTCACAAGAACAGAGTTTGAGTGATGCGCACGATTCATCGTACGATTCACAAATCAGCAACAGCAATGCCAGCCTGAGTGAACAATCCGTTTCCGACGCCAACGAGCAATCGATGATGTCCGCATCCGAATTGAGTGTTTCGAACATGAGTCTGAGTCAGTTGTCGCAAGCCACGGTTAGCCAGTTATCGACGGTTTCCACGTCGTTGACCAGCCTAAGTGAAGCGGTCGATTCCTTGACCAGTCGGACCTCCGAAGTGTCGGCTTCTGAAGCCTCGATGAGTGACGCGTCACAGAGCTTAATTTCCGAAACCGAGAACTCCCTGAGCGTCTTATCGGCCAGCAACTCGGCCTCCGCGAACAGCCTGAGTGAACAGGTTGCCAGTGGGGCGAGTCAGAGTGCGGACTTGTCCGCCTCGGTTGCCAGTGTCAGTGACCGGTCGTTGTCCGATGCCAGTGTCTTGTCGGCCAACTCCACGTCTCGGACCTCGTTACAGGCCAGTCAAAGTGAGTCGGCGGTTGAGTCGGCTAAGGCTTCGGCCAGCACCGCAACGGAAGCCAGCTTAGCTTCCGTCACGGCTAGCGAATCGGCCTCGACTTCTGCACGTGAGAGTGCGGCGGTTTCCACTTCCGTTGCTGCCTCGATTGAAGAATCGATGACCAGCCTGAGTGACCGTTCCGCCAGTGAGGCGAGTCAAACCTCGCTGATTGCCTCGCAATCACAGAGTTTGAGTGCCGCTAATGATTCGTCTTACGACTCACAAATCAGTGAGAGTGCCGCCAGTTTGAGTGCGGTCTCGCAAAGCGATGCCAGTGTTCAATCGGTCGTTTCCGTTTCTGAAATGAGCTTGTCGAACCAGAGCTTGAGCCAGCAATCTAACTCGATTGCCAGTCAACAATCCGTGGTTAGTGCTTCGACGGTTAGTCTGAGTGCGGCGAGTCAATCCGCGGATAGTCAATTCTCCGAAGTTTCACGATCCGAAGAATCGATGAGCTTAGCTTCGATGGGTGATTCTCAACGGGCCAGTGTTTCCGCTAGTGTTTCGGCCAGCGAATCGGCCTCAGCTTCGGCGAGTCAATCGGCCAGCGTCTCGGCTGATAACTCCGTATCGGATGCTTCATTAAGTATCTTGTCGGCATCTAACTCGGCTTCGGCCAACAGCTTGAGTCAACAGTTGTCCGCCGATGCCAGCCAGAGTGCCACGGCTTCCGAATCGGCCAACAGCTTAAGCGAACGGTCGGCTTCCGATGCCAGCATCCTGTCCGCGGCCTCCGTCACCCGGACGTCCGCCCAAACGTCGGCCAGTGAATCGGCCGCCGCTTCCGCGAGTGCGTCGACCAGTGCTACCGTCGAATCCGCCGCGAGTGCCTCAACGGCCAGTGTCACGGCTTCGATCAGTGCTAGTCAGAGTGCTAGTGAGTCTGCCGTAGCGTCAATCAGCATCGCCACTTCGGCGGCCAGCCTGAGTCAACAACTGGTCTCCGATGCCAGTCAAGTCTCAGCCTGGACCTCCACGACACAAAGCCTAAGCAACGCCTCAGATTCGTCTTACGATGAGTCGATGACCAGCTTAGCCAACAGCCTGAGTGCTCAATCACAAATTAATGCTAGTGAACAATCGGCCATCGCCGACTCTGAACTGAGCGCGTCGAACGCCAGTCTGAGTGCCTTGTCCGAATCGACCGTTAGTCAATTGACGTCCGTTTCCGTTGCGGAAGCGAGTCAAAGTGCCGCTTCCGTCTCGGCGGGCAGCGTCACCTCCGAAGCTTCGCAGTCTGAAGCCTCGATGAGTAATTGGTCGTTGAGTCAAGTTTCCGCGAGTGCCGACGTTTCCGCCGCAAGTTTGAGCGAACGGATCGACAGCAACGCCAGTGAAACTTCTGAAATTTCTGCCTCTGCTTTGAGTTTGAGTGAACGGTCGGCTTCCGCCGCTAGCGGCTTATCCGCCAACTCCGAATCCCGGAATTCCACCCAAACCAGTGAAAGCGAGTCGGCCAACGTTTCGGCCAGCGAATCGGCTTCCACGTCCGTTCTGACCAGTGAAGCCCAAGCTTCTGCCAGTGCTTCGGCCGCTATCGTGGCCAGCGAGAGCGTCTGGGCTTCGCAAACGGCCTCGGCTGAAATGTCCAAAGCCGTAGCCAGTGTCAGTGCCAAGTCCGATAGTGAAGCCAGTCAGGTTTCCGCTTGGACCTCGACGGCACAGAGCCTAAGCGACGCTTCGGATTCGTCCTATGATGAATCGATGACCAGCTTAGCCAACAGCCTGAGTGCCCAATCGCAAGTCGATGCCAGTGAACAATCCGAAATGGCCGATTCACAACTGAGCGTTTCTAATGCCAGTCTGAGTCAGGTCTCCACGGATATCGTCAGTGAGTTATCGATGGTTTCGGCCAGTGAAGCCAGTCTCAGTGACGCCAACGAATCGTTGACCAGCACCAACTCCGAAGTTTCGGCTTCCGAAGCTTCCCTGAGTGATGGCTCCATCAGTCACGGGTCGATGAGTGTGGCTTCGGCTTCCGACTCCGCCTCGACCTCCGCGAGTGTTTCGGCTGACAATTCCGTTTCGGATGCTTCGTTGAGTACCGTTTCGGCGGCTAACTCCGAATCCGCTAATAGTCTCAGTCAACAATCGCAAAGTGACGCCAGTCAAAGTGCGGCGATGTCTGAATCGGCAGCTAGCCTGAGTGACCGGTCGGCTTCCGACGCCAGCATCTTGTCGGCCAACTCGACTTCCCGGACCTCGGAACAAGCTAGTCAGAGTGCTTCGGCCTCGACTTCAGCTGAACAATCGGCTTCCGACTCCGTCTTAACCAGTCAGTCCCGGTCGATTGCTAGTCAGTCTGCTTCGGTCGTCGCCAGCCAGAGTGCTTCAACGTCGGCCAGCGAGTCCGCTGAGGTTTCGCGGTCAATCGCTAGTGTCAGTCAGACCATTGATTCCGGTGAGAGTCAGGCTTCGGCGTTGACCTCTACGGAACAAAGCGTGAGTGACGCTTCCGACTCCACGTACAACTCCGAACTGAGTCAAAGCGCGGCCAGCTTGAGTACCGCTTCGGCTTCTGCGGCTAGTCAACAATCGCAGATCTCCGAATCGCAATTGAGCGAATCGAACGCCAGCTTGAGTCACGTTTCCGAGTCGTTGATCAGTCAGCACTCCGAGATGTCGGCGAGTGAAGCCAGTCAGAGTGTCGCCTCGACTTCCGCGTTGAGTGTGGCCTCCGCCGCTTCGCAATCCGAAGCTTCGATGAGTGAGAACTCGTTGAGTCAGGTTTCCGCAAGCAACTCGGCTTCTGCCAACAGTAACAGTCAACAATCGTTGAGCATCGCGAGTCAGAATTCGGTGGCTTCCACATCTGCCGCCAGCCTGAGTGACCGGTCGGTTTCCGATGCCAGTGTCGTGGCCTCCACGTCACGAACGGAATCGCAAGCCAGTGCTAGTGAATCGGCAACGACTTCCGCGAGTGCTTCGGCTTCGACTTCCGCCGACCTGAGCGTCAGCCAGAACTCGGTTGATCAGTCCGTTTCCGCGGTTGTCAGTCAAAGTGTTCAGACTTCCGTTGACACGTCGTTGAGTATTTCCACTTCCGACGCCAGTGTCAGTCAGAAGTCCGCGAGTGAAGCTAGTCAGAACTCGGTCATCGCCTCGCAAGAGCAAAGCCTGAGCGCTGAATCGAACTCCGACTACGATTCACAGATTAGTGAAAGCAACGCCAGCCTGAGTGAACAATCACAACACGATGCCAGCGAACAATCCGAGATTGCCGACTCACAACTGAGCATGTCGAATGCCAGCCTGAGTGAACAATCTGCCGGGATCGCCAGCGAGCAATCCGCGATCACGTCTGCTGAAAATAGCACCAGCGTGGTTAGCCAGTCCGCTGCCAGCGTGGCCTCCGAGGCTTCCAACTCCGAAGCTTCCTTGAGTCAGGTTTCGGCGGTCGACTCCGCTAGCGTTTCGGCTAGTGTCGTCGCCAGTCAATCCGCCGTTGTTTCCATGAGTGCGGCTTCTCTGAGTGAACTCTCCGCCAGCGAATCGGCTTCGGCTAACAGTAACAGTCAACAATCCATCAGCGATGCCAGTGTCAGTGCCGAGATCTCCGAGTCCGCAGCTAGTCTGAGTGACCGGTCAATCTCCGATACCAGCATCCTGTCGGCCAACTCCACGTCCCGGACGTCGGAACAAACCAGCGCTAGCGAGTCGGCTTCGACTTCCGCCAGTGTTTCGGCTTCGACCTCCGCACAAACGAGTTCGAGTCAAGCTTCTCAAAGCGAGTCCGCCTCGATCAGTGCCAGTGGTAGTGCTTCGGTTTCCGCATCGCAACAAGCGTCAATCGCTTACTCCACGGCCAGTCTGAGTGATCGGTCCGTTTCACAGGCCAGTGAATTGTCCGCAATCAGTGCCAGTGAAGCTAGTCTCAGTGAGGCGAGTGATTCCTCGTACGCTTCCGAGATTAGCGGTAGTGAAGCTAGCCTGAGTGCCCAATCACAATCGGATGCCAGTGAACAGTCCGTCTTGTCCGTCTCGCAGACCAGCGCGTCGAACGCCAGCCTGAGTGCTCACTCGCAATCCGTTCTCAGCGAACAATCTGAGATGTCGGCTTCCGATGCCAGTGTCAGTGCTGCTTCAAGCTCGATGAGTGGGGTGGCTTCCGAAACCTCACAATCCGAAGCTTCGATGAGTCAAACGTCGACCAGCTTCGCTTCCATGAGTGATGCTTCGCAGAGTCAAGCTTCCGCGAGTGCGTCAACCAGTGTCGTTGTCAGTCAATCCGTTCAGGTTTCTGAGAGTGCGGCTTCTCTGAGTCGGGTTTCGGCAAGCAATTCCGTTTCGGCGGATAGCCTGAGCGAACAATCCGAATCTGCAGCTAGTCAGAGCGCCTCAATTGCGGCCTCGACGGCCAGTCTGAGTGACCGGTCAGTTTCCGATGACAGTATCTTGTCGGCTAACTCGACGTCCCGGACTTCGACGCAAGCGTCACAGAGTGAATCGGCGATTGCTTCGGCCAGTGCTTCTGCGAGTGGGTCGGCTTCGGTCAGTGAATCCACGGCTAGCGCCAGTGCGTCAACGGCTTCCGTTGCCAGTCAGAGCGCCTCAGCCAGTGCTTCCGTTTCCGGCGAAGTCTCCGCTTCAATGGCGAGTCTGAGTGAGCGGTCGGTTTCCGAATCCGTTCAAGGGTCGACGATCAGTGAATCGATGGCCAGTCTGAGTGAAGTCTCGCAATCACAAGCCAGTGATAACTCCTTGATCAGTGCCAGTGAGGGTAGTTTGAGTCAAGCCTCGAACACGTCATTGGATTCACAGATCAGTCAGTCCAACGCTAGTCTGAGTGAGACGTCGCAGTCACAAGCCAGTCAATCGGCTAGCTTGGCAGAATCGACGGCCAGCCTGAGTCAACAATCGCTGTCCGATGCCAGCCATCAGTCCGTCATCTCGACATCACAACAAAGTGAGTCGAATGCCAGTCTGAGTGTTCAATCGACATCGACGGCTAGTCAGATGTCCGCAATTTCGGCTTCCGACTTGAGTGTCAGTGATGCGTCGCAATCGGCGGCCAGTCAGGTTTCCGAGTTGAGTCAATCCGAAGCATCCATGAGTGATCTGTCGGAGAGTCAAACTTCCGTCAGTGAGGCTTCCATCAGTGATGCTTCGAAGAGTCAAGCGTCGGCTGTAGCCAGTGCCAATGCCTCGACGAGCGCCATTGCTAGTCAATCCGCGCGGGTTTCCGAGTCCGAATCCTCGTTGAGTCAACGCTCCATCAGCATTACGGCTTCATTGACCAGCTTGAGTCAACGGTCGCTTAGCGATGCCAGTGTCAGTGCGGTTATCTCCGCATCGACGGCCAGCCTGAGTGATCGGTCGGTTTCCGATGCCAGCATCTTGTCGGCTAACTCGACATCGCGGACGTCCACGCAGACGTCGGCGAGTGAGTCGGCTACGGCTTCCGCTGCCGCATCGGCCTCCGATGCCGCGCAAGCTAGTGCTAGTCAATCAACGTCAGCTCAGTCCGCATCAACGGCGGCCAGTCAGAGTGCCAGTGCTTCGGCCAGTGCCTCGACGGTCACGTCGCAAGCCTTCGATAGCTTGAGTGCCCAATCGCAAAGTGAGGCCAGCGAGTTATCGACCATCAGTGAATCGATGGCCAGCCTGAGCGCAGGATCGACCAGTCAGACGTCAGACATCAGTCAGTCGTTGACCAGCTTGAGTGCCGCTTCGCAATCTGAAGCCGCCGTTCAATCTGAAATCTCCGCTTCGCAGATCAGCGAATCGAATGCCAGTCTGGTATCCGTTTCGAACTCCCTGCAGAGTCAGGTTTCCGAGATGAGTGCTTCTGAAAACAGCGTCAGCGCCGCTTCGGGTGCTACGGCTAGTCAATTGTCTGAAGTCAGTCAATCGGAAGCCTCAATGAGTACCCAGTCGGCCAACACATCCGCTTCGGTGAGTGCTTCGGTTGAAAAGTCCGAGAGTGTGGCTTCCGCCAGTGCCTCGGCTTCAACTTCGGCGATGACTTCGGCCAACGAGTCGGCTAAGACCTCTGCGAGTGTCTCGGCTTCAACTTCAGCGATGGCTTCGGCTAATGAGTCGGCTAAGGCCTCTGCGAGTGCTTCAACTTCGGCTATTGTTTCGGCGAGTGTTTCGGCTGAAACCTCTGCTAGTGAAGCCTCAATGAGTCAAGCTTCAATGAGTCAAGTCTCGATGAGTGAGGCTTCAATGAGTGAAGCTTCGATGAGCGAAGCTGCCAACAGCAACAGCTTGTCGGGTCACGCGGGTGATTCTGGTAATACGGGGAACACCGGCAACTCTGGTGGTTCCGGTAATACTGGGACGACCGGTGGCAGCACAGGGACCACGTCGACCACGACAACCGGCACCTTGAAGACCGGGAGCAGCGCCGATACCATTTCGACTGGCAAGTCGAAGATGATCGGTAAGAGTGTGACCGCCGTCAAGAAGATCGGTTTGTACAAGTCCGCCACCTTCTCTAAGAAGGGTCGGATCGTCTGGTACAAGAAGATGCCACGGGGTCGGCAACCACAATTCGTAATCATCGGCACGGCACGTTCCAAGGGCGGTCGTTTACGCTACAAGGTACGCGACGTCAACCACAAGTCCAAGACGTACGGCTTAGTCGGGTACATTACGGCCCGCAAGGCTTACGTTCACGAGACGTACTACGAGTCGCGGTCACGGGCCAAGACCAAGTACACGTTGAAGACCAAGATCAAGAGTGGCGACTTCGTCCTGAAGAACGGGAAATTGAAGGCCATGACGGTCACGGTCATCAATCCGAAGGGCATCAACGCCTACAAGACGACCAAGCAAACCGGCAAGGTCACGCACTATCGTCAAGGTCAGCAACTGAAGATCAAGCGAGTCGTGCACTACCACTTAACCACGCGCTTCCAGTTAACTAACGGGAAGTACATCACGGCCAACAAGCAATGGGTCAAGACGGGGATCGTCAAGACACCAAAGCACGTGACGGTTAAGCGCGGGGCTAACCTGTATAAGGACCACAACCTTCAGAAGAAGACCGGTCACCACTACAAGGCCAAGACAACCTTGAAGGTTCTTGGTTGGGACTTCTCGGATAATGGCACGTTACGTTACCGGGTTGCCGGGGGTTACATTACCGGGAATTCCGTGTACGTTCGGCGGTCATAGTCGATAAGTCACAGGAGCTTCACAGCTAAAAAAGCGATGAGCATCGTCCGTAAGGGAGCGGTGCTCATCGCTTTTTGGTGGTTGGGATGAAGTTGATCGTGAAGTTAGTCACTAAAGCGCGCTTAAACCCGGTTAACGGGCGATATAACGACGTAGAATGCTAGACGGGTAACTTTACCCACAACTGAAAACGGACCGCGAAAACCTCCATTTTTGAAGGTTTTCGCGGTCCGTTTTTTTAGATTAGGGTTAATCAAAAACGCGATAACGGTTTTTAGTTAGTAATGCGTGGACTTGATCGGTGATTCCGGAGGCCATCCCCACGAGGATCATGATGGACCCCAGGAATAACGAGTAGTTGGCGGCCGGTGCGTAGAACAGTCCCACGATCAAGGGACCCACCCCGATGATTAAGATGAAAACGTTCGAGACGGATGTGAGTAACGAGAAGTGGTGCATAATGTAGCGCTCCGTAGCGTCTCCCGGGGCCACCCCGACGATGTAGTCATCGCTTTCCTTGAGGGACTTGGTCTGCCGGGTCGGCTGAATGTTGATGTACCCAAAGGCGTAGTTTAAGACTAGAAGAACGATGCCGTAGACTAGAATACCCTGGGGCGTTCGATAGGAGAACCAACTGGCGATGAACCGTTGTACGTCGGTCGTTGGGCCAATCGACTGGTTAATGAAGTAGCCCGGAAAGGTAAAGATGGAGCTGGAGAACATGAACGGCATCCCCACGGAGGTGAGTAACTTAATGGGGAGGTATGAGTTGGAGTGTTCCCGGTCCAGCATCGGCCGTTCGATGGGGATGCGCAGCTCGGCGGCGTTGACCAGAACGCTGAGAATCAGGAAGATGAGGCCAATCACGACGGCAATTGTAATGGTGGTGGCCGTCATTTTCAACGGCACCGTGTGGTTGTCCCCAAACCCGCGCATCAGGTTGTTGGGGATGCCCCGAACGATTCCGGGAACGATCAGGGCGACGGAGCTCCCGATCCCGATGGCGGCGTTAAGGTTGGCTAGCCAGGCCACGAACATGGCCCCGGCAATCAGGATCAGCATGGTACCGGCAAAGGTGATATCGATTTGGGTACCGATCAAGTACATGGGGTCCAGTGAGGCCCGCATGAAGTAGACCATCTGAAAGGACTGAATGATGGCCAAAAAAAGGGTCAACAGGTACTTCCAGAAGCTGATCTGGCGAATGGTCATCCGGCCGACCTGCTCGTCGGCGACGGATTGAACGGCCTGCCAGATAATCATGGCACTCATGAAAGGCCCCATACCGACGGAAAAGAGGGCCTGGTTGCTCAGGTTGCTCCCGGTGACGTTGGCAAATAGTTTTAAGAAGGTCACGTTGCTTAAGGCATCTTGGGCGGTACCGGAATCCACGTTGGGTAGCGGCACCACCTGCCCGGCCACGAAGACCGCTAAAATAATGGCTGTCCAGCCAAGGCTGGTAAAAAACTCTCGATAACGATGCACACGAATCACCTTTCTAGCCCCGTCAGGCGTCGAGTTGTTGGGACGGTTACCTAACGAAATGGTCCGCTACCGTTGAAATTCGATGACGGCCCCGAAAAATTTAAAAAATAAACCATTCAGTTAAGGAATGGTTGGTGGAACAGGGGGTGGGGTTAGGTATCACACCACCCATGACCAATTTAATGTCCGATTAATTAACGGTAAGTCGCAAAACGGTGTAAAATTAAGGTAGCGACAACCGGGACGTCCGTACCGACGGAAAACTTAAAAAGTCGTTAGTTGTTGCACAATCTCGTCTGGGTGGGTAACGGTTCGTCAATTTGGGCCGTGATGGTCCGAAAAAGCCCTTCAAGATTGTTGCGCTTCATATGTTAGGACGGTTATAATTATAGCATTATGAGTAAGCAGAAGAAAGATTTGTTAAACCAGGATATCTCTTCTCGGATGCACCTTGAAAAGGGGTACGTCCAGGAGCCACCGGAGAATAAATCCTCGACTGGGAAAGGGTTGAACGTTGCGATTTCAGTCACGATCGCCATTGTGGTGCTCGCCGGAATTTTGTTCCCGTTACTTAATATTTTCCAGTGGTGACCAGCCGGACTAGGGCGGTAACTGTCAGCTAGTTCGCTAAGGGATGACCCGGAGCGTTAACGTTGTCGATTTTAAACCGAATGGAGAAACTCGCTATGAAAAAATGGATTACGGATATCGTGCAGGGACGAACATTTGATGCGACCCGGCAAGCGAAATTAGACATTGCCCGCATTGGGCAGGCGACCGGCTATCAGGTGGCCAACATTTTTCGGTATAACGACGTGGGGGAGTCGGATGAAGCCGTCACGTCGCGCATTGACGGGATTACTGCAGCCGTTTCACCCGGTGACTTTATCGTGTATCAGTATCCGTCCCTCAATAGTGGACGTTTTGAAATGTCGTTCGTGGATCAGATGCACCGGCGGCGAGTCAAGATGGTCTGCCTGATTCACGACTCGGAAACCCTCCGGAATCAGAAGACCCCCGAGTGGATCGACGAGATTGGCTTTTTTAACAAGTGCGACGTGTTGATTGTGCATAACCGCCGGATGGCTGCTCAGTTAAAAAAGGACGGCGTGACCACGCCGATGGTCTGCCAATACTTACTGGATTACCTGGACGATAATCACGATGATGACCGCTACTACACCAAGCCCGAGGATTTCCAGCGGGGCGTGGTCTTAGCCGGCAACATCTTGAAGTCCCGTTACTTAGCGGATTGGAATTTAAAGACGCCGATCACCGTCTTTGGGGTGACCGACGACGAGTTGGACGAAAAGTTGGCAGCGAACCCACAGGTTGACTTTCGCGGCCAACTCTGGCGCTGGGACCTGGTCCAAGCGCTCCCCCGGACGTTCGGTCTGGCTTGGGATAGTGATACGCCGAGTTACCGTTACAACGACTACACCCATTACAACCACCCCCACAAAGTGTCGATGTACCTGTCGCACGGGTTACCGGTGATTGTCTGGCGGCAAGCCGCGGTGGCCGACATCATCGTGCAAAACCACTTGGGGATTGCCATCGACAGTCTCGACGAATTGGACGACGTGGTTCAAAATATCAGCGACGAAGAGATTGCCGACATGATTCACCACGTCAACGAGTTTGGAAAGTTGATTCGGGACGGCTGGTTCACGCGTCAGGCCTTGCAAGCGGCCGAACAGATGCTGGTTTCACCAGATCTGACGATTCCGGTCGATTTACGGATTGATCAGGATCACCCGTTTTCGACTGAGGACTAATCTCGTGAAATTCACGTTGGCGGACTGTTCGCAAAAGAGGCCGGGTGACGTTCGATGATTGCGAGTTAAATTAGAATTTTAGAATGAAAAAATCTGGGACAAAAGTCTCAGATTTTTTGTGTCTCCGAATATTTAGTGTCGAAACGTGCGCCAAAAGGCAGCTGGTTCCGCTTAACCCCGTAAAGTCGCCAGCCAATCCAAGTTCAGGATTGTCCGGCTTACGAACCGTCGTTCATGCTCACCAGCTAACCGCCTTCTGTCCCACTCTTGGGTTTAATCAGGTTAATTTTAGTACTGTTTCCCGGTTTCGTAGACGATTTCCGGTTCGTTTCCGGTCCGTTGATGCTTGTTCAACAGGTCAATCATCGATAGTTCATCGGCGCTCAATTCGAAGTCAAAGACCTGGGCGTTTTCCACGATGCGTTCGGCGTGCTGGGACTTCGGAATCGGTAAGATGCCGTGTTGGAGTTCCCAACGTAAGATGACCTGAGCCACGGACTTTTGGTGGTGGTCACCGATCTTCTTGATCATCGGATCGCCCAAAACGACGCGACGCCCCAGGGGACTCCAGGCCTCGGTCACGATGTGGTTTTCCGTGTCGTGGTCCAATAAGGCTTGCTGATTCAGGTAGGGGTGGTACTCGACTTGGTTGACCACCGGCATTTCCTTGGCCCGGGTGGCTAAGAGTTCGAGGTGGGCGATGGTGTAGTTAGAGACCCCAATCGACCGCACTTTACCATCGGCCTTGAGCTGTTCTAGGGCGCGCCAGGTGTCGAAGAAGTGGGCACGCACCGGCCAGTGGATTAATAAGAGGTCCAGGTAGTCGGTTTGCAGCCGTTTCAGGGACCCGTCGACGGCCTTGAGGGTTTCATCGTAGCCCTGGACAACCTCGGCCACCTTGCTGGTCAGATACAAGTCGGGGCGGGGGAGGTTCAACGTCTGTAAGGTGTTACCGAGAAGGTCCTCGTTGCGGTAGAGCATGGCCGTATCGAAGAGCCGGTAGCCGGCGTCCCACGCGGCCTGAATGGTGGCGTCCATGGTGGCTTGGTCACTGAGTAGGTAGGTCCCAAACCCTAACTTGGGAATTTGGTGTCCGTCGGCGAGGGGCCGGGTTTCGGTGATGCTGGATAATGTCATGAAGATGTCCTCCTTAGCGGGCAAGCCCGTTATTGCTGTTGGGCGTCGAGGCGCCTAATAACCTAAGTTTAGATGATGATCGGTTAAATGACAACGCTTACTCTAACGCTGTCTAGTGTCGCCGAAACTGGTCGTAGAGGTTGACACTGGCCTCGAAGAGCATCCCCGCGGTCATCAGCCACATGGCCAGCATGGTTTGCTGCGCCAACATACAACCTAACAAGACTAGATATAGGATAAATAAAATCAATGATGTTGATTTATGTGCCATGAAAAGTTCCTCCCTCATTCATCGTTTCCCTCTCCATTTAACCACTCTGGGGCCGGTCTGTTAAACTGCTAGCGATTCGTTTAAGAAGCGAAAAAATTAAACAGATAACGGGTGAGCCGGCAAATAATCTTGTACAATATGGGTAAAAGCGGTACCAATCTAAGGAGGTCTGGGCCATGGCGCCAGTTGAACAAGTCGCACAAACGCCACCGTTGACTCGCGGGTTAACGGCCGCCGAGGTGACCAAGCGGATCGATCAGGGCTTAAAGAATGACCCGGTCCCGCCGCTCACCCGGAGTGTCAAACAGATTTTTCGGGATAACCTACTCACGCTCTTTAACTTAATTAATTTAGTCTTAGCCGGCCTGGTCCTGCTAACGGGTAGCTATAAAAACCTATTGTTTATCGGGGTCGTGGTGGTCAACACCGGGATCGGTATTTTTCAAGAAATCCGGTCTAAGCGCCAGGTGGACCACCTAGCGCTACTCTCGGAAGGCCTCATTCGGGTGCGGCGGGACGGGAAGACCATGGCGCGGCATCAAGACGAGATCGTTCAAGACGACCTGCTCGAAGTCGGCCGTGGCGATCAACTGCCGGTCGATGGTCTGATTCGCGAAACCACGGGACTCGAAGTTGACGAATCCCAGATTACCGGGGAGTCCACGCCAATCACCAAACGGACCGGCGATACGCTGATTTCCGGCAGCGTCCTGTTGGGCGGTAAAGCGGTGGTACAGGCCACTCAGGTCGGCCAAAACAGCTTCGTCAAGCAACTGGCCCATTCGGTCAAGCAACAGCACCGCACCGCCAGTCAATTACTCAATACGATCAACCGGATCATTAAAATTTTAACCATCGTGATCATTCCGTTGGGAATCCTGCTATTCATCGCGTCGCTGGTCAAGGGCCAGGGAACCAACCGGGCCATCTTGGGAACGGTGGCCGCCATGGGCGGGATGATTCCGCAGGGGTTAGTCCTCTTAACCTCGGTAGCCTTAGCGGCGGGGGCCTTTACGCTGGGTCGAAAAAACGTGTTGGTGCGCGAATTGCCGGCCATTGAAGCGTTAGCCCGGGTCGACGTACTGTGTCTGGATAAGACCGGGACCATCACCAGTGGCAAGCTGAAGTTTGAACGGTTGGACCCGCTGGGAACGACGAATGTCGCGACCGCGCAGACGATTCTGGCGCAACTGGTGGCTGCGACCGGTGACGATAACGAAACCGCCCAGGCGATTCAAGCGGCGCTGGGGACCCCGACCGTCACGGCGGACGCCGTCTTGCCGTTCTCGTCGGGGCGGAAGTGGAGTGGTGCTCAGTTAGCTGGGCAGGCCTACGTGATGGGCGCTCCCGAGTTTATTTATCAGCAGGTGCCGGAGGTCGTCCAACATCGGATTCACACGCTGGCGGCCCAGGGTTACCGGGTCCTGTTACTGGCGCAGGTCGACCAACTAACCACGCCTAAACCCGTTAACCCTCAAGCGCTGGCCTTGATTTTGATTACCGATGAACTGCGTCCCCACGCTGCGGACACCTTTGATTTCTTCGTGACCCAGGACGTGGCCCTAAAGGTCATCTCGGGGGACAATCCCGTGACCGTGGCCAGTATCGCCCAGCGGGCCGAAATCCCGGGATCCCAGGACCTGGTGGATATGAGCCAGGTGGGCGAACAGCCCGACTACGACCGGTTGGTGGCGACCTACAACGTCTTTGGTCGGGTCACGCCCCAACAGAAGGAGGGGCTGATCAAGGCCTATCAGGCGGCTGGTCACACGGTGGCCATGACGGGGGACGGGGTTAACGACCTGTTAGCCCTACGGCAGGCTGACTGTAGCATCGCCATGGCGTCGGGGAGTGAGGCCACCAAGAGTCTGGCCGACTTTGTGTTGATTAACTCGAACTTCGATGCCATGATTAACGTCTTAAACGAGGGTCGCCGGGTTATTAACAACATTGAACGGGTCGCGTCGCTCTTCTTGATCAAGACCATGTATTCGGTGGTCCTGACGTTGATCTTTATCTTCATGAGTCGCAGCTACCCGTTCGAGCCAATTCAGTTAACCCCCATCTCGTCACTCATGGTGGGGATCCCCACGTTCTTCTTAGCCTTACAGCCGAACTACACCCGGATTGCCGACCGGTTCATGAAGCAAGTCATGGAGATTGCGGCCCCGGCCGCGGTCTGCGTGGTGGGCTACATCCTAGTGATCATGGCCATCGGCACCCAGTTTCACCTGAGCTTCGCCACGACTTCGACGTTAAGCGTTCTAATGACCGGGTTGGTCAGCTTAAACGCGTTACTGATGGTGGCCCGGCCGTTGAACCGCTTCAAGATTGCCTTGGTGCTGGTGATGGCGGCCCTATTCGCGGTCATCTTCCTCTTCTTCGGCAACCTGTTCTCGCTGGTGAACCTCTTGAATTGGCAGTTAGCGTTGCTCTATCTCCCGTTGATGGTCAGTGTCCAGCCGGTCTTTTTACTGGTCCAAACGATCCTGGGTAAGCGCATCTTAAGTCGAATTCGCTGGCGTTAGCTGAAAGTGACAAAGTTAGTGGTTAGCTAGTCACAAAGACTAGGTAACGTGTTATAATGGTGCCAAACAACCGAAGGGCAGGGAACGACGATGGCAGACTTTAATCAATACACCCGCTGGGAAACGCAGATGCACGGGGTCAAGCTCCCCCGGTGGGACGACTTACCCAAGTTTGATTTGTACATGGATCAGGTCACCGCACTGGTCAATGAGGTGCTGGGACCGCTGGGCGTGGATACCATCACGCCGGCAATGATTAACAACTACGTGAAGCACAAGGTGATTTTGGCGCCGGTCAAGAAGAAGTACCAGACCATGCAGCTGACGGATATCTTGATGATTAGTCTGCTTAAGCCGATATTTCAGACGGACACGGTCCGCACGGGGATCGACCAGATCACGGCGGGCGATTACCCGAAGCAGGCCTACGATAACTTTATTGGTAGCTTAGAGGACCGGCTACACCACCTCGGGGAAGATCAGGTCCAACCGGCCGCCAAGAACCTCAACGAAAAGTTGATGCAGGTGGCGGTGGACGCCGTGGTGGCGCGGCTCCAATCGGCCAAGTTATTGACCATGATTAAACGGCCGCTCCGAAAGGTTGAAAAAACCAAATAGCTGTCCGGGTGCTTGCGCCTAGACACGATTAACGCATCTGAAAAAACGGTGAACTTACGTCGCAACGTGAGTTCACCGTTTTTAGGTTGGCTAACCATGTTTGATAGGATAAACGTGGTCGGGGCTAACGCTTAAGCGCTCCGGCTGACCAGATTTAGCCGCAGGGGCTGCCGCGAGGTTATTGCGTCTGGGTTTCCAGACTTAACTCGTTCATGAAGGTCAACAAGAGGTTGGCGTAGCTGGGATGATCCGTGTTGTTGCGGATTTCATCCTGCATCGCGTGGAGGTTATTCGTGATGATCCCGTTGACGCCCAGGAACATCATCTGGTCGAGCTGGGTGATGCTGTCGATATCCCAAGCGTAGACCTTCTGGTGGTGCTTGGCCGCCTGATCGATGAAGTTATCGTTGAGCGTCGTGGCCTCCATGGTGTAGGCGTTGGCGTCGGTGTACGGGAAGGTCAGGTTGTAGGGCAGGATATAGCTAACGAACAGCTTGGGATCTTCGCGTCGCAACGCCGTCATGATGCGGTAGCTGAGGGTGTGGACCTGGTCATGGTTGGCTAGGAGGGTGGCGCCGTAGCGGTCAACGAACCGTTGGGCCACGTCCGGCGTCGTGGCCGAATTGGTTTTGATTTCCACTAATAGTTTCTGATGGTGGGCGATGGCGGCCTTCAGGTAGGCGTCGAAGCTAGGAATTTTGGCCTGGTAGCCGTTTTCGGAAACCGTTATCTTGGTTAATTGGCTTAGTGTTAGGCTACCAACACGCCGGTTGACGTTCGCCAAAGCCTTGAGATTGGTATCGTGCATGACCACGAATTGATGGTCCTTGGTCTGCTGGATGTCCATTTCCACGTAATCCGGTTGTTCTTGGCTGGTCTTGACCAGCGCCGGAATCGTGTTCTGGACGCCGTTACCGTTGTCGACGCCACGGTGGGCGATCGTCAGGGGCTTGCTGATAGCCAAACCGTTAAGGTAGACCAGGTTGAACGTGACTAGCATGGCGGAGATGATGACCAGCCCGGCAATGATCAGCACGCGAGTCCGGCGTTTGGTGCGAGCCGGCTCGCGGAAACTCAGCAGCATCATGGGCGTGGGTTCGTGATCAGCGTGACTACTGAGGATGATGGACATGAACAGGATGGTGGCGTAGCACACCACAAACTCGGTCAGGACCTCCATCAAGAAGAGGTTGATCGTGGCGGCGACCAGGGCAATCTTGGTGGTATCGAAGTAGAGCTGTCCCAGATAAATGGCGGCGTACACGATGGCCACGACTAGGCTGACCATGGCTAACGTAACCACCATCCGGCTGAAGTAACGCCAGAAGTCGAAGCGGGTGGTGCGCCAACTTTCCCGGATGGCCGCGCGGCTATGGTATTGGTCGAGCATCATCAGGGGTAACACGGCGATTAACCGGATTCCCAGGTAGATGGCCAGCACGTAGAACAAGATTAGAACCGTTGCCCAAATGGGGTTGGCCATTAAGTATGTCGTGATGAAGCTGGGAATTTTGGCCTTATTCAACAGGGGCGTGGAAAACAAGATGCTGCCGAAGGGCATGATGATCAAAAAATAGCCGATGAAGAACAAGAAGGTGCTGGGAGAAGCCCCCGTCAGACTGGTAACGGTGGTTCGTAAGAGCTCGCGGGTGGTTCGCGGTCGGCCAAGGCGAATGTTACGAATCCCCAAAAGGAGGAAGGCAAATTGCCAGTAAACCAGGACCATGATGGCGAGCAGAATAAGTAATAGCCCGAGAATGGCAAGTGGATGCTTAAAGACGATGCTGCCTAAGTTGGTGTACGACACGTAGGGAATTCGTTGCCAGCGAAGTAGTGCGGCGGTGAGCCAACTAAAAATGGGGATAGCACAGTAACTGATAATGATGTTGGTGAGGAAGACTAGCGACACGTAACTTCCCCAATGTTGCCAGAAATGGCGGGTATTTTGGCGCCAAAAGGCCCAAGCTTGCATGATTGATCCAACTCCTCTTTCCCAGAGGCACGACTAGGCGGTCGCCTGTAGTGGTTACGCTAGTCGAGTGAGTGCCCCTTTATCCTTTCAATTTACCACAATCGGGCGGAGGGTTGCGGCTTTTCCGTTCTCAATTTATTGCCAGCTAATTGGAAAAACATGAAAAATGATGACGATGTGAGTGACTTCACACACGAAATTCTTAAAATTTTTGCCGTTAATTTTAATTGTTGTTGTATGCGCTTACAACCCTAAAGGCTTAGGCCATTGTCCTGACGCGAGTTAAACCGCTTGCACTGAAAATTGTGATATTTTGAGCACAAAGTGGTTGACGTTTGAAAGAATGATGGTAAACTAGGACTCGTGAATAAGTTAACAAGATGTTTTCAAGCATAATGGAGGCATAGAGATGTTAAAAGACGTAAACGTAAAATCAACCAAGAAAGACGCCAACACTGAGACCGTCGACCAAATGATCGACCGGTTAGTCACTAAAGCGCACACCGCATTGTGTGCCATGGACGACTTCACCCAAGAAAAAGTGGACCACATTGTGCACCAAATGGCAATTGCCGGATTGGACCACCATATGGAACTGGCCAAGGCCGCATATGAAGAAACCGGACGGGGGAACGTCGAAGACAAGGCCGTGAAGAACATGTTCGCGACCGAAGAGATTTGGCACTCCATCAAAAACGATAAAACGGTCGGCATCATTAAAGACGACCACGAACGCCAATTAATCACCGTGGCCGAACCCCTAGGAATCATCGCCGGGGTTACGCCGGTCACCAACCCGACGTCTACGGCACTATTCAAGTCCTTGATTGCCGTCAAGACGCGGAACCCGATCATCTTCGCCTTTCACCCGCAAGCCCAGAAGTCGTCCGTGATGGCTGCTAAGGTTGTCCGCGACGCTGCGGTAGCCGCCGGTGCGCCTGAAGGTGTGATTCAATGGATCGACAAGCCAAGTCTGGAAGCCACGACCGCGTTGATGAACCACCCGAAGGTTGCCAGTGTGCTGGCCACCGGGGGTCCCGGCATGGTCAAGGCCGCTTACTCCACCGGGAAGCCCGCCTTAGGGGTGGGACCTGGTAACGGCCCAGCCTATATCGAAAAGACCGCCAACATCAAGCGCGCGGTCTACGACATCGTGTTATCCAAGACGTTTGATAACGGGATGGTCTGTGCGTCCGAAAACAGCGCCATCATCGACACCGAAATCTACAACGACGTCAAGAAAGAAATGCAGGCGCGCGGCGTTTACTTCATTAAAAAGGCCGACCATAAGGCCTTAGCCGACGCCATGTTCCGGCCAGAAGGCGGGGTCAAGGGCCCAATCGCGGGGATGTCCGCCATCAAGATTGCCGACCTAGCCGGTATCAAGGTTCCCGCTAACACCAAGGTCTTAGCCGCCGAAGTTACCGGTATCGGCCCGAAGGAACCATTATCTGCCGAAAAGTTGTCACCCGTGCTGTCCGTCTACAAAGCCACGAGTCACGAAGACGCCTTTAAGAAGGCCGACGCATTGCTCCACTTCGGTGGGTTGGGCCACACCGCGTCCATCCACACCCAAGACGACGACTTAGCCACGGACTACGGCATCAAGATGAAGGCCAGCCGGGTGCTGGTCAACACGCCATCCGCGGTCGGGGGGATTGGGAACCTGTACAACGAAATGATTCCTTCCTTAACTCTAGGGACCGGGTCATGGGGTAAGAACTCCGTTTCCCACAACGTCTCGTCCTTCGATCTTCTGAACATTAAAACAATTGCAAAGCGGCGAAATAACATGCAATGGATTAAATTACCTCGGGTTTACTTTGAAAAGACGTCCGTACGGTACCTCGACGATATGCCCGGCATCAAGCGGGTCTTCCTGGTAACCTCCCCATCGATGGTTCAACTGGGTTACGTCGACACGGTCTTAAACGAACTGAAGCGTCGGCCAGACGGGATCGAATACTCCCTTTTCTCCGACGTGGAACCCGATCCAACCACGGACACGGTTAACCGTGGAGTGGCACAGATGCGGACCTTTAAGCCCGACACCATCATCGCTTTAGGTGGGGGGTCACCAATCGATGCCGCTAAGAACATGTGGCTGTTCTACGAAGACCCATCCGCTAGCTTCTTCGGTGCTAAGCAGAAGTTCCTGGACATCCGGAAGCGGACTTACCGGTTCAAGAAGCCATCCAAGGCCCAATTCGTGGCCATTCCAACGACTTCTGGGACCGGGTCCGAAGTGACGCCATTCTCCGTCATCACGGATTCTAAGACCCACGTCAAGTACCCACTGGCCGACTACGCGTTGACGCCGGACGTGGCCATCGTGGACTCGCAGTTTATCGAAACGGTCCCGAAGAAGACGGTCGCTTACTCTGGCTTAGATGTGTTGACCCACGCCATCGAATCTTACGTGTCGAACATGGCGTCGGATTACACCCGGCCATGGTCCCTGCAAGCCATCAAGCTGGTCATGAACAACCTGACCGACTCCTACAACGGTGACGTTCACGCCAGAGCCGAAATGCACAACGCCTCGACCTTAGCTGGGATGGCCTTCGCCAACGCCTTCCTGGGAATCACCCACTCAGTGGCCCACAAGCTCGGCGGCGAGTTCGGTCTGACCCACGGGTTGGCGATTGCGATTACCTTACCACACGTCATCCGGTACAACTTTAAGGAACCGACTAAGTTGTCCATGTGGCCGAAGTACGAATACTTCCGCGCCGACGAAGACTACGCCGAAATCGCGCGCTTCTTGGGCCTGCCAGGCACGACCAAGGAAGAACTGAAGGAAGCCTTGGTCAAGAAGATTATCGACCTGGCCCACTCGGTTAACGTCACGCTGAGCCTGAAGGCCAACGGGGTCGACAAGGCGCACTTCGATAAGGTGGTCGATCACCTATCCGAACTGGCCTTCGAAGACCAATGCACCACGGCTAACCCGAAGGAACCGTTGATTGCCGATCTGAAGCAAATCATGATCGACGAATACGATGGCAAGGGCGTCGAAAAGTAATTCTCGTCTCCTAATAATTTAACATCAAACCAGAAGTAGCACTGATCACCAATCGTGGTCGGTGCTTTTTCTGTGGGGACGTCGTAAATATTATAGGAAGAAACTCGCAGCTAGGTTTTCATGAGTGGTCGTGTTAGTTGAGAACCCAGCCCAGCAATTTTCATCGATTCTCCCGTAAAAATTGCGAGTTAGTGACCACATTTAGTACGGAAAACGGGACGATTTGAGAGAAAATCGCTAAATTATCATGGGATTTTCATTTTAAATGACAAATTTTACAAGTTTTTCTGGAAAATTGAGGAGGCAAATTCCGGCCAAATTGCGCTAAAAAGGCTAAAAAAGGGAAAAATAAAGCGTTTTATATAACAGCCAGGTTACAAATATGACAAAATGTCATAGTTAGTTGTTTTTCTTAACGCTGCCGTAATCAAACACCAATTTGCGTGTAATACCTATCAGTTATTCTAAGAGCCGTTAAGCAATCAAAGGAGGACATTTACTTTTATGAGTATTAAGAAAGCTTTAGTTATGACGTTAGGGACAGTTGCAGTGATGGGCGCCGGGCTCTTCGCTTCCAACGAAACGGCTAACGCCGACACGCGGGTAACGGTCAAGCAGGGGGATTCTGTTTGGGCCTTAGCCAACAACCACCAAACGTCTGTAAGTGCCATCGAAAAGGCCAACAACTTGCAAAACAGTGCCATGATCTACGTGGGTCAATCTTTGGTGATTCCATCTAACGCAGCGTCCACGACGTCTGCTAACGTGGCTAGCCAAGGTTACACGGCACCAGCAACGACTACGACAACGCCATCAACGCAAAGTCAAACGACTAGCCAAAGCACGACTTCGAACACGACTAGCGCCTCTACTGGCGTTTCTGGTTCCGAAGCCAGTGCCAAGGCCTGGATTGCCAACAAGGAATCCGGTGGGTCGTACTCCGCTACCAATGGTCAATACATTGGGAAGTACCAATTAAGCTCGTCTTACTTAAACGGGGACTACTCCGCTGCTAACCAAGAAAAGGTTGCCAACCAATACGTGGCTTCCCGTTACGGTTCTTGGTCCGCTGCTCAGTCCTTCTGGCAAGCAAACGGCTGGTACTAAAACCAGATTAATTTAACACGTTTAAACTCAAGTAAGCCGTTCGGATGCAGGTCCGAACGGCTTTTTGGTGTCCTGAATTTTTAGCTGGCAGGGTTAATGACTGGCATAGTAGATTTCTTCGCCGCCCAGAAAATGGTAAACTGAAAGACAAACGACGCTAGTGGCCGGTTAACGATTCAGCGTCAGGGCCATGTGGTTCGGTGAGGGGGCAACGCAGATGTCAAAACAAACGTGGTTTAAGGTGGGCGCCGGTGGTTATGGGGCGGCGACCTGGCTGGTGATCTGGTTGGTATTGGTCTGGCTACGAGCTTGACCGCATTGGCTCAACGTGATTCTGGCTTTTCTGATCATTCTGGGCAGTAATTGGGTCCTACGGTGGGTCCCGCAACATAGTCTGGCTCACGATTACTGGGCGGTCGGCTTCATCGGTTGCACGGGGCTCTTCATCCTGCTGACCTAGACGTTGGCTACATATTTTACATATTAATAGTAGAAAAAGGGGAAATTCGGTTGGCGTTGGCCGGCTGAATTTCCCGTTGAACGGTGGTCGTCCTCCCTGGTCGGCCACCATTTTTTGCGTCGTGGCCCCGCATTTTGATCAAAATCACGCCCGAAAGCGATTACTCACCGCCTGTATGTTTCAGGGGGATTAACCAGATTGCGAAATGTCACATTTCCCCGTTTTTCTTAATTCGTTCGTCATCTAACTTCAATTCGGGTGTAACGTCCAGCGGTTATGATAGTAATCGTTAAGTAATCACGACAGATTCACCAAATTCAAGGAGGACATTCATTTTATGAATTTCAAAAAAGCTTTAGTATCGACTCTTGGGACCGCCGCTGTTTTAGGCGCAGGGTTCTTCGCCAGCACCACTTCCGCTAACGCCGACGTCCGGGTAACGGTGAAATCGGGAGATACGGTTGCTAAGATCGCTAACCAATACAATTCAAGCATTTCGGCCATTGAATCGGCCAACAGTTTAAAGAACGTTAACATGATTTACGTGGGCGAATCCCTGGTCATTCCAAGTTCCGCTTCCACGACCACAACGACCCAAACCACGACGCCAAGCACCAGCCAAACGACTAGTGCTAACACGAACGCCGCAACGACGACACAGGCGGCCACGACGGGGACCACGAACTACAGTTCCCAACAAAACACCAGTGCCAACACGACGGCTAACACGACCAGTACGTCCAGTGCCTCGACTGGCACTTCCACGAGCACCTCGTCTAGCTCCGAAGCCGCAGCCAAGGCTTGGATTGCCAACAAGGAATCCGGTGGGTCTTACTCCGCCACCAACGGGCAATACATCGGGAAGTACCAATTAAGTGCTTCCTACCTGAACGGGGACTACTCCGCAGCTAACCAGGAAAAGGTCGCTAACCAATACGTTTCTTCCCGGTACGGTTCATGGGCCAAGGCTCAAGCCTTCTGGCAAGCTAACGGTTGGTACTAAACCAAGGTATCTTAAAAAACTAACCAGTCCGAAAAACGCCATCATCCGCGATGGCGTTTTTGGCGTGCCGTTGACAGGCCAAAACAGCAGAAAATGGGGAAAATCGGGGGCATTTGACCCCATATTACAAAAAATGGGGCGGACTGTTACGGTTTTGTAATCTCGCGACAACGACCCTGTAACTTGGACAAGTTAAGATGGTCTTAAGAATTCACTAGGGGGTTATTTCCATCAAAGTTAAGCATTTGTTCATGGTTATGTTAACAGTTATGGCACTAGCCTTACCTAGTGTCGCCGTTGTTGCCGGTAATACGGTTACCGCGCAGGCCAAAGTGACCTACGTGTCGAAGTTGTCGAAGACTCAACAGGCCGCTAAGAACTGGATCGCGATGCGCGAATCCGGCGGCAACTACCGCGCCCGTAACGGTATCTACTACGGCAAGTATCAATTAACCATCTCGATGCTCCATGGAGATTACAGTAAGGCCAACCAAGAAAAGACGGCTGACCGTTACACCCACAACCGGTATGGTACCTGGACCAAGGCCAAGCGCCACTGGGTGATCCACCACTGGTATTAAACGCGACATAAGCTGAGGCATTCAATCTGCAGATTGAATGCCTTTTTTGGTGACGCGGGCGAATTTTAGGCGGCAAAGATGAGTTTAATGAGATTTTTGCTAAGGATCTTCCAATTTAACCAATTCTTTCTTGAAAGCGGATACAGTTTTATTTACACTAGGAAGTAATCAATGCAAGATTGGGAGGGGTCATTGTATGACCAAAGTATTAGCTATAAACGCCGGAAGTTCCACCTTGAAATGGAAACTATTTTCCATGCCGGATGAAACCGTGATTGCATCGGGTTTGGTGGACCGGTTGAATCTACCCGGCTCAATCTTCAAGGTTAAGCTCGCTAACGGGCAGAAGCACACCGAAACGCAGGATAACATTACCAATAAACTCGCGGCAGCCATGGTGTTGACGCGCTTGAAAACCTACGGTATCGTGGATCACCTGGGTGAAATCGCCGGGGTGGGGCACCGGATCGTGGCCGGCGGGGAACTCTTCAAAGATTCCGCTGTGATCACGCCGTTGGTTTTGAAACAAATCAAGGCCCTGAAGGACTACGCTCCCCTACATAATCCCGTGCAGGCCTACTACATCGAGGTCTTTCAGCAACTCTTACCGGAGGCCCAAGAAGTCGCGGTTTTTGACACGTCGCTGTACGCGAACATGCCTGCGGTCAACTACCTTTACAGCATTCCGTACGAGTACTACGAAAACTTTGGCGCTCGGAAATACGGCGCCCATGGGACCAGTCACCGGTACGTCTCGGCGCGGACCGCAGAGATTCTGGGGAAGCCGTTAGAAGAGCTAAAGCTGGTCACCTTGCACCTAGGTTCCGGGTCGTCGGTCACCGCCTTTGATCACGGCAAGGCCCTCGACACCTCGATGGGCTTCACGCCGCTAGCCGGGGTGATGATGGGGACCCGTTCCGGGGACATCGATCCATCGTTAGTGGGTTATTTGGCCGAAAAGTTGGACGTGACCATGCCGAAGATGATCGATATCTTGAACCACAAGTCGGGTCTGCTGGGTGTTTCCGAATTGTCGCCCGACCAACGGGACCTGGAAAAGACGCAAGCTGAGCGGCCTAAGTCGAAGTTGGCCCTCGACATGTTCGTCAACCGGGTGGTCCGGTACGTCGGGAGCTACGTGGCCGAACTGGGCGGCTTAGACGCCCTGGTCTTTACCGCGGGTTCCGGGGAAAACGGCATTGCTATGCGTCAGGCTATCGCGGATAAACTTGGCTACTTGGGCGTGGCAATCGACCCGGCCAAGAACGATTTCCGCGGCGAAGAGCACATCGTCAGTCCCGACGATGCACCGGTCAAGGTGTTGGTCGTCCCGACGAACGAAGAGCTGATGATCGTGCGCGACGTGATGCGGTTAGGCCAACTTTAACCTACCGTTAAGGTTCAACGATTGAATATTTCAGTTCAATAACAACCATGACAATCTGTCATGGGAAACGATCTTCTTTAACCGAGCGGTAACTTGACGTTAACTCGGTTGTGATTTGGCGGCGGTAAGCTGTAGTCAATCAATAAGGAGGTCGTTTTTTTCATGACAATTCAGAAAACGTTAGTTACCGCATTAGGGTTGGCAACGGTGGTGGCCGGTTTAGGACTTTCCAGCGTGACCGCCAACGCGGCTACGACAGCGCCAGCGACCGCAACTCAACCAGCGGGACCAACGTCTACCGCACCTTACACCCAAAACAACACCTACAATTTAACGCAGGCTACGAGCAGCAGTACTGGGACGACGACCAGCACCAGCACGACTAGCAGTAAGGCGTCCGGGGCCACCATCACCGAGGCCCAATTTGAAAGCCAAGGGGTAGTCTACCTCAACGGCAACAAGTGGACCTACTATTCCGGCAGCCAGACCGCCGACGGGACTAGTATTAGTGCGAACGGCCTGGATTCTAACGGTTACCGGGTCGTGGCGGCGCCCGCCAGTGTTCCGTTTGGCACCAAAATCATGACGCCACTGGGCATGGGGGTCGTGCATGACCGCGGGACGGCCATCACCGGCAACCATTACGATGTGGTGATTCAGTAACGTAAAGCTTACCATCTGAATCTGGAACGAAGGGTATCACTGAATGGATGGGATTGCCGTGGGCGATCAAGGCCGCGACTTCCGCTGACCCCCGCAAGCCGACCTTACGTCACACGCGGTTACCATTCACCAATAACTGAAACGAGCATCAAGTGCGGTTAGCACCTGATGCTCGTTTTTTGTACTTGTAAGTTGATTTTTGGGCGGTTACATCAATTCCGAATTAGCGATTTCCGTGTACATCTTCTGACCGCCGACTAAATAATTGCTGTAGTATACGCTGGGAATATCGTCGTCAGACTGGCCCACGGTTAAGAAGGGTTTGTGCAGATTGATAACGTTGAGCCGGTATTGCGTCTTGCCCTGGTACTTGACCTTTTTAAAGGACAAGCCACTGAATTTTTTGCTTAGGAACAGTTCGCGCGTGTTGCCGTGGACCTTGGTGCGTTGGATCTTCACCTGATGTTGGGGCTTATCGTTGAACTGGTATTGGGTTCCGGCAGCGTACTTGCGATAGTCGACATAACCGTTGCTGGTGATGTGGAAAAAGGTCGTGTCGCGGCGCCGGGCATTCGCCAACAGTTTTCCTTGGTATAAACGTCCCGAACTGTAGGCCGGCATATAGGCTGGCCGGGCGACTCTTTTGAAGTCCTGAGGATTCTTAGCGTACTGCATGCCAATGGATGACGCGTAAGGCTTGTTCCGCGGCCGTTTTTGATTAAATAAGGAATAATTCAATTGCGCCACCATGACGCCCATTTCATGATTGTCCTTACTTCCTTGGACGATGGTTCCCTTAGGGATTTTGATGAATTTAAAGGAATTATCGTCAAATTGAACTCGGGCCTTGGTGGTCCGTTTGGCTTGATAATATTTGAATTTATAAAGTTGGCTGGCGGCTACCTGTTCGTTACCAATTTGGTAGGTTTTAGCCTGCGAGGGAGTTGAGAATAATGAGACCGCACCGGCAACGACCAACGGCACGATTAAGCATGTTTTTAGGCGCATAATTTTCTCCTTTTCTGTTGAGGTGTTTGGTCTTAATTCTACAAGCTTTAAGTTGCCGATGGGGCAGGACGCAGCTTTCATCTGTTGGCCGGTAGAACTTGAATTCAGACGGAAGTCCACTCGATAGTAAGGACGCAGAAAAGGGGTTCGGCCACCATCACAGATTACCGAACCCCTTTTTGATCAATGTTGTTGTAAATCGCGGTGTGTGTAGCCCCACCAGCCAATGAGACCTAGCAGGACGGCCAGGCCCAGTTCCCAGCCAAAGGTCCCCCACGCCACGTGGTGCACGGGGACGCTGGGGGCCCACCCGAACGGGCTGAGTTGCTTGGCCCATTTGGGTAGCTGCAAGAGGTTTCCCAGGTACTGACTGACGAAACCGTAAGCCAGGTACAGCCAGGCCAGGGTACGCCCCTGGGGCCAGATGCCAATCAGCAGGATGCCGAGGGCTAAGAAGAGGCCGATCACGGGCAGTTGGCCCCAGAACCCTTGCCAGAATTCGAAGGCGGTAATACCGTCACTGGCGTGCGTCAGACTCGCGTTGCCCGTCAGGACCATGCCGCCCCAGCCGCCCAGAAAGATCAGGGTACTGAGCAGACTGGCGGGTCCCACGTAACTCAAGAATAGTCGCGTGCGGCTCAGGGGCCGGGCGTACAGGGCTTCCAACCAGCCGTGGGTCTCGTCACCGTAGAGTTTGAAAATCAGCTGTAACCCGGGGATGACGGCCACGGCGGCCAGGATGATGGCCAGTAGCGCACTAAAGTTGACCAGCAAACTGTGGTTAGCCGAGTGGACCACGGCTTTGCCGAAGACCTGCTGCATGGTCGGGTTGGTCTTCAAGATATCGCCGATGGTGTTGAAGACGGTCCCGTAGGCCGCGCCCAGCACCACGACGCCTAAGAACCAACCCAGAAAAACGTTGTGTTGACGGCGCCAGAGTAAGGAGAGCGGTCCGCGTAACCAGGCCGAAGCGGTCCGCCGCCTCGGCCGCGTCGCGATGGCGCCCGAGCCCAAGTCGCGGTGTTGAGCCACCCAAAGCGCTAAGCTGATGCAAACTAGCCCGGTCAGGCCACTCAATAGGACCGGCATCCAGTTAGGCTGGTGGTAGGGGGCCAGCTTTTCCACCCATCCCAGGGGCGACCACCAGGTCAGGCGGGGCTGCTGGACGTCGGTGATCATGCGGGCCAGGTAACTCAGGCCGAACAGGGTGTAGGCCATGCCGGTCGCACTGGCGGCGTGATCGGCCAGCTGGGCCAAAAGTAGCGCCAGCATCCCGAACAGCCAGCCGGTCGCGGCCAACCCCAGACCAATCACCCAATTACCCTGGGTGGTCGCCCCGGGCATGTTCGCGAAGTTGAGCCCCAGGGCGTACAAGACGCCGATGCCCAGGTTGACCAAGGTCAGTTCGCTGGCTGCCGCTAAGAGCGGGGCTTGCGGCCCAATCGCGTGGGCCCGTAAGAGTTCGGTCAGCCCCTGGTCTTCTTCATAGCGGGTCGCGTGAACGGCCAGCCCCAGGTTCATCACGACCTGGATTAGGGCCATGAAGAGTAACATTTCGTTAGCGAAAATCTGGGCGGTCGTCGCGTTTTTCCCCAGTTGAAACGGGCCGAACATGGCCACGATGGCCGGACTCTTTAACGTCGCCACGATACCGGCGATTTCGGCCTTAGTGCCGTAGATGTCGACGAATTTAACGGCCACGGCGGCCATCAATCCGGCCAAGACCAGGACCCAAATCAAGAGACGGAAGCGGTCCCGACGTAACCCTAACCGGGTGAGACGCCCAGTCCCGGTGCGTGTAGTGAGTGTCATTTTGGTCACGCCTTTCCGTAGTAGTGCATGAAGAGGTCTTCCAACGTCGGTGGGGTGCTTTGCAGCGCCACGACCTGGTGAGCGGTCAACGCCGTCATCACCGCGGGTAATTGTGCGGCTTCCACCGAGAATTGCCAGCTATTGGGCTGCTGGCCGGCTTGAACGGCGTGAACGCCGGGTAACGTTGCCGGGTCCAGCGGCGTTTTGGTGGTGACCGTGATTACCGTGCGGGTCAGGTGGCGCATCTCGGCCAGACTGCCGGTCTCGATGATGGTCCCCTCCCGGATGATGGCGATACGGTCACACATCCGTTCGACTTCGGAAAGAATGTGACTGGATAAGAGGACGGCCTTGCCGCGGTGTTTCAGGTCTAAAACGGCTTTCTGGAAGATCTTTTCGTTGAGCGGGTCCAACCCGGACGTGGGTTCGTCGAAGATGTAGAAATCGGCGTCCTGCGAAAAGGCGGCAATCAAAGCCACCTTCTGGCGGTTCCCCTTGGAGTAGGTCCGGGCCTTCTTGGTGGGGTCCAAGCCAAACCGATGAATCAACTCGTCGGTCTGGGCGGTGTGGGCGTTACCGTTGAGCTTTAACAGCAGGTCGATGATCTCGCCGCCGGTCAGGTTGGGCCAGAGGTACACGTCACCGGGGACGTAGGCCAGGCGTTGGTGAATGGCGACGCTATCGTGCCAAACATCGTGTCCGAAGATGGTGGCCGAGCCACCGCTAGCGCGAATCAGGCCGAGTAAGGTCCGAATAGTGGTCGACTTACCGGCACCGTTGGGACCGATGAAGCCGAAGACCTCGCCGGCGTTGACGCTAAAGGTGATGTCTCTAAGCGCGGTAAACTTACCGAAACGTTTTTGTAGGTGGTTAATTTCTAGAATGGGTTGGGTCATGGGTAATCCCTCCTTATCAACTATTAAATCGCTATCATCGTAAGCCCGGGGATGGGGAAAGTCAACGAAAAAGTGAACTATTTTTTAAAAATAGTTCACTAAAAGTGGACGGCTAAATTGAACTGTTATCGTGTACTAAAGGTAGTTTTGAAGCGTTGGCATTAGTTCAATTTATAATTGGAAAGGTTACACGGAGGTTGGCATTAGCACTAGACGCTACCTTAAACTCAGTTATAAATCAGAATGACAATTCATTCTCGTTTAATTGAAAAATACATTTGAAATCATGATCAGTGTAAGCTGGAGAGTCAGTCAAAAATGGGCTCAGGGGGGAAATGGGCCTGTCTTGGTCAGTGTTTTTTGCTGGCCTAGACAAAGGTCGGTCTTCAAGACCTGGTTTGCGGGCTTGAAGCCGTGCCCACCCCGTTCCAGACCGTTTTTGACTGGCCCGGAAGCGTCTGACCTCATCGGCCTTAGAATTGGACGGTTGGTTTGGTCGGCGACCGGCCCAACCGTATGGTAAAATAAGCAACGATAAGGGGAATTCCGAGAGGTGATCAGGTCATGGCAACCAATCAACAACGCAAACACCAGCAACGGCAACACATCCTGCAAACGGCCCAGACGCTGTTCATGCGCGACGGCTTTAAGGCCACCAAGGTCAGCGCCATCGCGGCGGCGGCCGATGTTTCTCAGGTGACACTGTACAAGTATTTTGACAGCAAGCTCAACCTGGGTCACCAGGTGGTTTTAGCGATGGTGAACGACGGGTACGCCGCTAGCCGGGCCTACGCGACCGATCCGCAGCTGTCTTACCAGGAAATCGTCCAGAAGATGATCACGCTGAGTACCCAGATGACGGATACCATGCACCCGGACTTTTACCGGTTCGTGGTCCGCGACATGCAGGGCCAACTAGGCAACGACGAGACCATGCGCGCCTATCAAGCGCAGAAGCGTAATTTTTGGTCGGTCGTGATCCAGCGCGGTCGGGAGGCGGGGATGATTGACCCCGCCCTGACCGATGACGCGTTGATGCTCTACCTGGACATGTTTATTCAGTACATCAGCAGTCCCGCCGGCCAGAAAATCGTGGCCGGTGGCGAACAGGACGCGCATTTCAAAGCCCTGACCCGGCAGATCGATCACCTGTTTTTCTACGGCTTTATCGGGGTTCCCCCTACAGAAACGAAAGAAGGACTTTCCCATGACTGACACTTTAACCGCCGTGCACGACTTCGCCCGCAGCAAGATGCGTGACGACGAGACCGGCCACGGCTTCGACCATATTCAGCGCGTCGTCGATCTAGCCGACCGCATCTTAGCGGCGTATCCGGCCGCTGACCGGCTACTGACGCTAACGGCGGCCTACCTCCACGACGTGATTGACGAGAAATTAGTGACCGACACCCAGGCGGCCAGTGCCGAGGTTCGCGACTTTCTCGGGGCGCACGACTTCAGCTCGGCCCAGCAGGACACGATTTTTCTGATTATGGACAACATGTCGTTTCATAAGACCCTCGACGGGACGGCCAAGCCCTTACCGTTAGAGGGCCAAATCGTCCAGGATGCCGACCGTTTGGACGCCATTGGGGCCATCGGCATCGCCCGGGCCATCTATTTTGGCGGTCACTTTGGCGAAAAAATCTACGACCCGGCCGTGGCGCCGCGCACGCAGATGACCCACGCCGAGTACCGCAACCTGGGTGGCGAGACCATCATTAACCACTTTTACGAAAAGTTATTAACGTTAAAGGATTTGATGAACACGGCGGCCGCTAAGGACTTGGCGGCCCACCGGCAACAGGTGATGCTGGATTTTCTGGCCGAGTTCAAGGACGAATGGCAAGCTAACCGCTAGATGACGACAACGACGCCTTCACTTTCCCGGAGTGAAGGCGTTGTTATTTTGTGCGTGCGCAAATTTCCCCATGACATTGACGGAAAATGTGCGTATGATAGATGGAGTGTCTAAAAAATGGATCAGCTTTAAAGTTGATTGTAAAGGAGTGTTGTTGAATGGCTGCAAACGAAACGGAGCCGCAGGAACTGACGGGGCGGCGGCTGGTGGCCATCGTGGCGGTGGCCTTGATGGCGTTCATGGGAATCCTGGTCGAAACCTCGATGAACGTGACCTTTCCCACGTTGATGCGTACCATGCATGTGTCGTTAAGCACCGTGCAGTTGGGTGACCACGGGGTATTTACTGACCGTGGCGTTATTGATGATCACCTCGGCGTTTCTCAAACAACGCTTCACGAACCGGCAGTTGTTTGTGACGGGAGCGGGGCTCTTCATTCTGGGGGCGCTCATCTGCGCTCTGGCTCCCAACTTTCCCATTTTATTGTTAGGTCGATTGATTCAGGCCGGCTGTGCGGGGATCGCGATTCCGTTGATGGTCAACGTGGTGGTGGAAAGCGTGCCACGGGCCAAGTTAGGATTTTACATGGGGATGACCGGGTTAATCCTGATGATTGCGCCGGCGAGTGGGCCGACCTTTGGGGGCGTGATGGTCTCCCTGGCCAACTGGCGGATGATTTTCTGGTCGACGATTCCCGTAGAAGCGCTGGTCCTGATTTTTGGGGTCCGCGCGATTCAGCAGTATACGCCGACCAAGACCGTCAAATTCGATTGGCGCCAATTTGCCTTGCTAGCGGTGGCCTTTGTGGCCGTCATGTTGGGCTTCAATAGCCTGACCACGGCCGGGTGGCTCAGCTGGCAGTTTCTCGGTGGACTGCTCTTAGGTGGCCTGGCCCTGTGGGGGTACGTACGGGTGGCCAAGACCAGCGATCGGCCGTTATTGAAACTCGAAATCTTCCGTAATCCGATTTTTACGTATAGTTTTTTTGCCTACGTGATTTTGCAATTCTGTAATATCGGGATTAACTTCGCTTTGCCCAACTACGCGCAGATCGTGGTGGGGGCAAGCTCACTAGCCGGTGGGTTGATGTTACTTCCCGGGAGCTTGATTACCGCGATTCTCCAACCCTGGTTCGGCCATCTACTCGACGAACACGGGGCCAAGTTACCGATTTTACTCGGGAGTAGCCTGTTTCTGGTGGCCGCTCTGGGCTTTACGGTGTGGGGCCAACACCTTTCCGTGGTGGTGATTGCCATCTTCTATATCATTTATAGTATTGGGCGGTCGATGGCCTTCAGTAATACCATGACCAACGGTTTAAAAGAGGTTACCCTTGCGCAACGGGCCGATGCGAACGCGATTTACAACACCGGCCAACAGTTTGCCGGGTCGTTGGGGACCACGATTCTCGCGGCGTTGATGTCGTCGGTTAAGGGCGGTGGGTTGTCCTACGCCCACGCGACGGCGCTGGGGAGCCAACTGGCCTTTGGCTTGATTCTAGTGTTGAGTATCGTGAACTTTGGCTTTTACGCGATTGTGTTTCGGTACCAGAAGAATGATAACTGAAAAAGAGTATGCGCCAAGGTGTTTAGTTAGTGAGCCTTAACGTTAAAGTGACCATTATTCCCGAAGTTGGAATAACGGTCACTTTTGAGTTATATGGAAGCGTGGGGGAGGTTGCGTTGGCGATTAGGCCACCTTATTCAGGCGTTGAATGCCCAGAGCGCCGAGAATGGCGACCACAATTAACCCTACGTAGACCAGGTTCTGGGGGAGCCCGGTGGGATTCACCCGGAAGGCCCAGCCGTATAGCGACGGCCCCAGGGCGGCCATGAAGTAGCCACCGGCCTGCGCCATTCCCGATAGCCGGGCGGTGGTCAGGGGATCGGCGGTCTTGAGACCGAACATGGTCGTGGTGTAGATGAAGAAAAAGCTAATGGCGATGCCGACCAGGATGTTTTCGGTCAGCCAGAAGCCAAACGAGGCGGTATTTTGAAAGAACAACATCAGCCCGGCGATGATCCCGCAACTACCGGGGATGGCAATCAGCGTCTTCACGCCAGCAGGGCCTAACGCCGTTAAGAGGTGGGGCGTCAGGATGTACACGGGAATGCCGACCAGCGAATAGACCGCCATGATGATCCCGATGTGGCCGGCGCTGAGGTGATGGTAACCCATGAGGACGGGAAACCACGCGGCCATGGTGTAGTTCAGTAACGATTGACAGCCGAAGGTGATCAGAAACAGCCAAGCGTGTGGATTAGCCCAGATACTGCGGTGGGGAGCCCGCTGGGTTGGCGTGGTCGCCGTCGTTTTCATTTTTTCGGGCAGGTGACGGCTCATCAGTCCCCAGAAGATCACGACCAACAGCGGAACCACGGTCAGAATCACCAGGATGGCCTGCCAGCCCCAATGGGTGACGACCGGCGCGGTGACCAGGTTAAAGCCAGCGCTCCCTAAGTTCATCGAAAACGAGTATAGGGTGGTGTACAACGCAATTTTTAAGGGAAAATAGGCCTTGATAAACGCCGGCATGAAGACGTTTAGGTGGGCGATACTGATGCCGATGAAGATGGTTCCTAGTAGCATGGTCGGGAGCGTCACCACCAGTCGTAACGCCGAACCGGCTAAGAGGAGCACCAGCGCGATAGTCATGGCTGGCTTAATTCCCAGTTTCGCTAAGGGCACCGCAGCGAAGTTCGAGAAGAGCAGGAACATCACCAAAGGAAGGGTGGTGAGAATGCCCAGACTCCCGGTCGATACGGCTAGGTGGTGGGCCAGCTGGGTCAGGACTAAAGGAAGCGTGGTGATGGGGGAACGCATTAAAATCCCAATCGCCAGGACCACCAGTAGGATTTCGGTGGTGTGTTCAATTTTTTTCGCCATAGGGGCCTCCTTCACACAGAAAATGACTAGCCACAGGACTAGTCATTTTTTAAATTACGGTGTTTATTTTACAACCAAACTGAGGGCTAACACAACCAGCAACCCGACGAACGAGTTGACGAATTCTAGCACACCCCAAGTCTTGAAGGTATCCTTCAAAGAAATACCGAAGGATTGTTGGAACAGAAGGAACCCGGCGTCGTACATCAACGTCGTGGTGTTACTCCCACAGGCACAGGCCAAGACCATTAAAGCGGGGTTGACGTGGAAGGCGGCAATCATGGGAGCCACGATTCCGGCAGCGGTAATGGCCGATACGGCCCCTTGCCCGGTCAGCAACCGAATCAAGACGGTGATGATCCAAGCCAGGATCAGTGGAGAAATGTTGAAGTGCCCGACCAGGTTAACAATCTTGTTCCCGATCCCGGCGTCAATGATAACTTCCTTCATAACCCCACCAGCAGCGATGACCAGCAACACGTTGGAAATTCCTTCGATCGCTGAAGAGAGGTGCTTGGTGACTTGCGCCCCGGATTGCCCGCGGCGGTAACCGAAGACCCACATCGCAATGAGGACCGTGATTAGCATACTGATTTCGGCACTTCCGGTGAAGGTCGCAAACTTGTACAGCGTGGAATTTGCGGACGTGAATAGCTTAGCGACCGACGAAATAATCATTAAAATAGCAGGTAATAAAGGAACCAGGATACTAATTCCAAAGCTGGGAAGTTGGTCGGATGGCATCTTTGGTGCCGGCTTCATCACGTTACCTAGTGGCATACCGTCTAGGCCGGGGATGAACCGCCGAATCAAGACACCGGAACACAGAATGGTTGGCACAATCACGATGAACCCTAGGATGTAAACCTGAACGATATCGGCGTGAAAGGCGGTGACTAACGCCATTGGGCCTGGTTGGGGCGGGAAGATACTGTGCCCCATGGTTGCCCCGGCGATGGTGGGGATAATCAGGCGCATGTAAGGGATGTTGGCTTCCTTAGCAATACTAATCACCAGTGGTACGGTAATCAGGAAGGCTACTTCGTAGAACATGGACATCCCGAAGATGGTCCCGACGATCAGCAATGCGAACGGCAACATCTTGACACCCATGGCGTTGACGATGGTGTCGGCGATTTGTTGCGAGGCCCCGGATTCAGTCATCAGTTTCCCGATGATGGCCCCGAAGACCACGATTAGGGCCAGCGTCGATAGCACGCTACCTAAACCGCTTTCAATTGTTGGCACAATCTTGGTGAGCGACATGCCTTCCGCAAACGCGATGAACAACCCGGAAATTAATAGGGCGACCACGTTGTGCATCTTAAACTTAACAATCATCAGGACCAGTAGCACGATCCCGACGACAACCCACAGGAGGGCGAGAAAATCAGCACCCATCTATAAAACCTCCAATATGTAAAATCTTAAACTGATATGTTAGAATCTCGTTAATCCTAGCATCTTTGAAAAGCCATGTCAACGCTTACATTAATTAAAATATAATCATAGCTGGGTAAAATTTTAGGCAACTTTTTACTAACCAGGTGGGCTAGACCGGGAATAGTCGCGGGAAGCTTGCGCCGGGGACCGGATTAACTGATCGGATTGCTGAGGAGCGATGAGTGGCAGCATCGTTAAAATTCATGAAAACGACGGCTGAATTAACGGGGAACTAGCATACCAGTCGATTATTGATTGCTTATGATGAATCAATAATCAATCAAACTATTAAGTGGAAAGAATCTAAATTACCAAAAAATTTCGGGCAGCATGTGCACGCTAGTTAGGATCGCCAAGAGCCTTCGTTGCCAAGTTAGGTCATGGAGGAGAGTGAGTAGCCGCGGCAACTAATTCGTTGGGAGTAAATTGCGGGAAATGGGGATGTTTGGGGGTTCGCCGCGGGCGGGGTCCAAGAACGGAAGTAATATATCAGCTGATGGGATTGCAGATTTTAACAGACGTGTTATACTGGGTTTATAGAAATGTTCACGTTAACATTTTGAAATTACGCAAAATAACTAACGAATTTGCGGACTAAAAAACAACTAACATATTAGATTTGCAAATAAATTGATTTTATTTAAGCGGGGTTAACCGCTGATATTACAACGATTTGAATGCCCTTTCAAGCTGCTTCCTCCTAAATGCGACTTGACATTTGAGACGTGTATTGTAAGATGAAATCGGTTACAAGCCATTACTGATATATAAGTTCATTTAAACCGCAGAATAGTTAGGCTTAACGCAGGATACGGATAGAAGAAAGGATGCATCTAAATGGTTAAATTAAACGACGATTACTTAAACAATAAAGCCGCCTTTGAACAGGCTGGCATCAAGGTGCCAACTTATGACCAAGCCAAGATCAAGCAAGCAACTGCTGACCATCCTCGCTGGGTTCACTTTGGTGGGGGGAACCTGTTCCGGGCATTCCACGCCGCAATTGCGAACACTTTAATTGAAAAGGGCGAGCTGGATTCCGGGGTCGTCGTTGCTGAAACCTATGATGGTGGCGTGGTGAAGGACATCTACAACGCCTACAACAACCGGATCTTACGGGTGGTGACCAAGGCCGACGGGAACTTTGATAAGGAACTCATCGCGTCCGTTGGGGAAGCCCACTTCTTCAGTCCAGCCGATCAAGCTGGTTGGGACCGGATGTTTGAAATCTTCAAGAATGCTTCCTTACAAGTCGTGACTTTCTCCATTACTGAAAAGGGTTACAACTTACGGACGGTCGACGGTGCCTTAAACGACCTGACCAAGGCCGACATCGCCAACGGTCCCGAAAAGCCTAAGGGTAACATGGCCGGCTTAGTTTCCTTATTACTGGCTCGTTACCAAAACGGCAAGACGCCATTAGCTTTACTCAGTACCGATAACTTCTCCCAAAACGGGGACCGGTTAAAGGACAGCGTCTTGACCATTGCTAAGGGCTGGAAGGAAAACGGTTTCGTCGACGATGCCTTCTTAGCTTACTTACAAGATCCTAAGCAAATCAGCTTCCCAATCTCCATGATTGACCGGATTACGCCGAACCCAGCCGAAGCTGTCAGCGACAAATTAAAGGACAGCGGTTTCGAAGATTACCAAATCGTGCACACCGCGCGGCACACCAACATTGCGCCATTTACCAACACTGAAGAAGTGCACTACTTAGTGGTTCAAGACGCATTTCCAAATGGTCGGCCGAAGTTTGAAGACGCCGGCGTGATCGTCACTGACCGCGACACGGTGAACGATGCCGATCAAATGAAGGTTACCACTTGCCTGAACCCATTACACACGGCTTTGGCCATTTACGGAAGTGTTCTGGGCTTCACGGCGATTTCCAAGGAATTACAAGACAAAGACTTGGTCGCTTTGATTAAGCAAATTGGTTATGTTGAAGGCTTGCCAGTGGTGACGGATCCTAAGGTCATCAACCCCAAGGACTTCATCGACCAATTGGTCAACAAGCGCCTGCCTAACCCATACATCCCAGATACGCCACAACGGATCGCCACGGATACTTCCCAGAAGATCCCAGTTCGTTACGGCGAAACCATCAAGCAATACGTGGCGCGTGACGGCTTTGACCCAGCAACGTTGGAATTCATCCCATTGACGATCGCCGCATGGTTCCGTTACTTAATGGCTGTTAACGACGAAGGTCAAGCCTTCGAACCAAGTCCAGATCCAATGATGGATGACTTGAAGAAGTACGTGGGCGACATCAAGTTGGGTGAAGACACCGACGTGCACGCTCACCTGAAGGACATCTTGACCAACACGTCCATCTTCGGCCAAGACCTTTACGCCGTTGGGCTGGGCACTAAGGTTGAAGGTTACTTCAAGCAAATGATCGCGGGCAAGGGTGCGATTGTTGCAACGCTGGAAAAGGCGTTAGCTGACCACGCCAAGCCGATTGCCTAACGTCATCCCACTATTGGAGGAATGAGCCATTATGATTACGATTCAAAATGATCAATTCCGAGCCATTATCAACGAAGTCGGTGCCGAATTAACGCACCTGGTGGACCGCACCACTGACCGCGACCTGATCTGGAACAACGATTTATGGCCTAAGCACGCGCCAGTCTTGTTTCCCGCGATTGGCCGGTCCAACGATGACGCTTACCTGATCAACGGGCAAAGACACGAGATGCCCCAACACGGGTTTGTCAGCGGCTTACGGTTTGACGTCAAGGACCAAGCGGTCGACCACGTCACGTTAAGCACTAAGGGCAATGCGGAAACGCAACAATATTACCCTTTCAAGTACGAGCTGGACATTACCTTTACGGTCGTGGCGGACGGCTTGCACCTGAGCTTCACGGTCGACAACCAAGACACCCAAGACCTGTCGTACTCCTTAGGCTCCCACCCGGCGTTCAACGTGCCATTTGAAGACGGGGAAACCTTCGACGACTACGAGCTGGTCTTAGATCCCAAGCCGGCAAAGTTGGCACAATTTGAAATTGTAAAAACGCCAAACCCTTACCGTTCTGGTAAGCAGTTACCAGTTGCGCAAATGGATGGGGTGATCGCGTTGAACTACCAGATGTTCGACGCTGGCCTGATTATCTTGGACGACTCGGCCTTGAAGAGCATTACGCTACGTTCCAAGAAGAACGCCCACACCATCAAGTTAGACTTGACGGACTTCGATTACGTCACACTGTGGACCAAGGAAGGTGCCAAGGCCCCGTTCCTGTGTCTCGAACCGTTCAACGGGTTGCCTGATGTCAGCGGCGATTTACGGGAACTAGCGACGAAGGAAGCCAACCACCACTTAGCGGCTGGCCAACAAGAAACCATGCAGTACACGATTCACGTAAATTAAGAGTGTGACGAAGGGTGTTTAGCCGGTGAGCATTAACGTCAAGTCAGTGATTATCCTGAACTTTGGATAATGACTGACTTGGGGTTAAGCGGAACCGGTTGCCCGTCAGGAGCACGTTTCGGCGGGGATGAAACTGGTCGTCTTTCGGCAATCAGCATCGTCTACCTTAAGTAGTTAATCTATTATTAATATCTGATGTATCACCAAAAATATGGAGGTCAATTAAAGATGTCAGAATATAAGATTGCGGTTGTGAACTCAAGTAGTTTTGGTCAAGTTTTCACGGAACACTGGAAGGAACTCGAAGAAATCGGTGAAGTCAAGCGCTTCATGCTGCCAACCGACATCGACGGTAAGTCCTTAGCCGCTAAGCTGAAGGGTTACAACATCATCATTGCGTCCGTAACGCCAATGTTTGATCAAGAATTCTTCGATAACACGGAAGGCTTATTACTGATTTCCCGTCACGGGATTGGTTTTAACAACGTTGATATCAAGGCCGCTAAGGAACACGGAGTCAAGGTTGCCATTGTGCCACAATTGGTTGAACGGGACTCCGTTGCCGAAAACGAATTGGCTAACTTGATGACGTTGGTTCGCCAAACGGTCGCTGCTGCGGAACGCGAACGGGATGACCGTTACGAAGACCGGGCCGAGTTCATGGGTAACGAACTCAGCGGGAAGACCTTTGGGGTCATCGGCTGTGGGAACATCGGTAGCCGGGTTGCTGAATTATTCAGTGTCTTTGGTGGCCAAGTCTTCATCGCCGATCCAGATCCTAAGGCCCCAGAAGGCTGGTTGAAGAACCACAACGTGCAACGGGTCGATCTGGACACATTGTTGAAGAACTGTGACTACGTTTCCCTGAACGCTTCCTTGAACGATGGCAACTACCACTTGATCAACGCCGAAAAGGTTGCCGAAATGAAGAAGGGCGCTTACATCTGCAACAACGCCCGGGGTGCTTTAGTTGACGAAACGGCCATCTTGGATGGGATCAAGTCCGGTCAGTTGTCCGGTTACGCTGCCGATGCCGTTGAAGTTGAACCCGTTCGTGCTAGCCACCCATTCTTACACAACGACCGCGTCTTATTGACGCCACACACCTCCGCTTACACTTACGAATGCTTACACGGCATGGGTGAAAAGTGTGTCAGCGATGTGAAGAACTTAATTGCAAACAAGCCACTGGTTCGGGAATTAACGAGCACGTTGGCCTAATGACGTTACCGAATGGGACCATGTGCGTTCAACACGGCATGGTCCCGTTCTTTACCCTCAATTCGCCTAAATGACGGGAAATAAGCCCATTTGGGAGCTAAATTGGCGGGTAACCGCGGGTTAGTTAAACAGAAAGCTGGGAAACGAAATGGACTATTTAATTGGAATTGATGTTGGGACCACGAGTACCAAAGCGGTCATCTACGACAAAAAAGGCAAGATTTACGGCTACGCCAACAAGCTGTATCCGTTAATTCAAGAAAACGCCGACATGGCCGAAGAAGATCCAGACGTGATCTTTGACGCCACGGTCGCCGCTTTAAAGGAAGTTACGGGTAAAGTTGATGGCAAGATCTTAGGGGTTTCCTGGTCGACGCAACAGCACAGTCTGATTGCCTTAGACCAGGACCACAAGCCACTGACTAACGCCATCACTTGGGCCGATAACCGCTCCGAAAAGTACGCTTCGGCGATGGATAAGGACGGCTCCGGCCTGGAACTCTACAAGCGGACCGGTCTGCCGAACCACCCGATGGGCCCCGTTTACAAGATTCTTTGGTTGAAGAATGAACATCCAGACATCTACAAGCAAACCCGTTACTGGGTTGGCTTGAAGGAATACCTGATCTACCGCTACTTCGGTCAATTAAAGGAAGAATACGGGATGGCTGCGGCCACCGGTCTGTTCAACATCCACACCATGGATTGGGACGAAGAATCTTTGAAGTTGACGGGTGTGACCCGCGACCAATTGCCTGAGTTAGTAGAAGCCACTTACCAGGTCAAGGGCTTGAAGCCCGAATACGCCAAGGAAATTGGGTTTGACGAAGACATGCCGTTCATCATGGGGGGGACCGATGGGGCCCTTTCCGGGATCGGTTCCGGTGCGATTGGCGACGGCGAAGTGTCCGTCACCATCGGGACTTCTGGCGTGGTCCGGACCTTCGTGGACAAGCCACAAATCGACCCGAAAGGCCGGATCTACTGCTACCCAGTCATGGACGGCAAGTGGATCATCGGGGGACCCGTTAACAACGGGGGGATCGTCTTCCGTTGGGTTCGCGACAACCTCTTTGCGCCCGAAAAGGCGTTGGCTAAGGAAATGGGCGAAGACCCATACGACCTGCTGACCAAGATTGCCAGCCAAGTTCCTGCCGGTTCCGATGGCCTGATCTTCCACCCATTCTTGGGTGGCGAACGGGCCCCAATCTGGGACGGAAATGCCCGGGCTTCCTTCTTTGGCTTGACCCGGCAACACAACCGCTCCCACATGGTTCGAGCGGCGCTGGAAGGCATCGTTTACAACCTGTACACGGTTGAATTGGCCCTCAAGGAAGCCGCCGGTGAACCTAAGAAGGTCATGGCTTCCGGTGGCTTTGCCCGTTCACCACTCTGGCGGCAAATGTTAGCCGATATCTTCGAAGAACCCGTCACAATTGCGGAGTCCTTTGAAGCCGGCTGTTTAGGAGCCATGGTGATTGCCCAAATCAGTTTGGGACTGGCCGACAACCTTTCCGTGGTCAAGAACTTTATCGGGAAGACCAATACCTACCAACCCAACCCAGAAACTTACGCCAACTACCGGGAAATCATGCCGATTTACATCCGGTTGGGCCGGAAGCTGGAATCCGAATACACCGCCATTGCGGAGTATCAACGGAAACGGGAACCGAAGGAATAAACTTCGCTGGATGAAACTGGTCGTCAGGGGCTGGACCGCCAGTGGGCATAACTTTGAGCCTCGCTAAACCCGCAAGTCTCAAAGCTTGGCCTTATGGTAAGCCGACGAAAAACGCCGACTAACCATAATTTCACCGGCTGAGCCCCTGCTCGCCTCCGGGCTGAATACTGAACATGCCAGTTAAATTATCCGTTGTAAAACAGGGGTGCATTGGATTGCGCCGGTTTAATCACGAATCAATTTAGCGAAATGTAACATTTTTTCATCGTTTTTCTTGAAATATGTAACTTTTTTTAATATGATAAGGACGACTTAAAAAACGGACCTTAGCACTTTACCGAGAGAGAGGAAATTACACGCATGAAAATTGGATTAGTTGGATTAGGCAAGATGGGCTTGAACTTGGCCCAAAACATGATGGATCACGGCACCGAGGTTGTGGGGTTCGACTTGAACCAGGACTTTGTGACTGCCGCTTCTGGTTTTGGCGCCGAGGCCGCAACGTCACTGGACGACCTGCTAAGCAAGTTGCCATCCCCTAAAGTGGTTTGGCTGATGCTGCCAGCCGGTAAGCCAACCGAAAGCACGATTGCCACGTTAACCGATGTTTTGGCCGCCGGCGACTACATCGTTGACGGGGGGAACTCCTTCTGGAAGAACTCCGTAGAAGACGCCAAGAAGGCCGAAGCTAAGAACATCAACTTCTTCGATTGCGGAACGTCTGGTGGGAAGTCTGGCGCTCGTCACGACGGGCACTTCATGATCGGGGGAACGTCCCAAGAATCCTTTGACGCCGTTTTGAAGCCAATCTTTGAAGGTATCGCTCAAACCAACGGTTACCTCTACACGGGGGCTGCGGGTTCCGGTCACTACCTGAAGATGGTTCACAACGGGATCGAATACGGGATGATGGAAGCCATCGGTGAAGGCTTCGACGTGCTGGAACACAGCGAATTCAACTACGACAACGAAGCCGTTGCCCGGTTGTGGAATTCTGGTTCTGTGGTCCGGTCCTGGCTGATGGAATTGGCTCAAGAAGCCTTTGCCAAGGATGCCAACCTGGACGAAATCAAGGGAACCATGCACAGCTCCGGCGAAGGGATGTGGACCTTACAAGAGGCCATGGACCAACAAGTGCCAACGCCGGTCATTGCCCTGTCCTTAATGATGCGTTACCGGTCAATGGAAGACGATACCTTTACGGGTAAGGTCGTTTCCGCTCTCCGGAATGGGTTTGGTGGCCACGCGGTCGACAAAGCCTAACTTAAAGTTAATACCATCTGAAAGGCAGTACTTTTGGGTACTGCCTTTTTTGAAAAAGGGCTTGTGAATAAACATGACAAGATTTTCGGGTGTTAGGTGTAGGCATTTGGCGCAGACCGGGTTGAGCTGATAATTCGACTAACCGGTGAAAATTAACCGACACCTATGCTACACTAAAGGGACCCTAGGCACTTGGCCGATGACGACCAGGGGCCCCGACGCCAAAGCGTAAGCGCCGACTGGAGGGGAAAGTCGACCATGAAGATCAGCGGGTCGTAGGCAAAGAGACGAAGACGAAAAACTGGAAAAGGATGGTTCATTCGCGATGCAATTAAAAAATATGCGAAGCGAAGCGTACAGTCAACTTCGTTACCGAATTATGCACAATAAATACACGCCGGGACAGAAAATTTCCGAAAAGGTGATTTCTGACGAGCTGGGGATCGGCCGAACACCGGTCCGTGAAGCGGTGATTCGGGTGGAACGGGACGGGCTGATTGACGTGGTGCCGCAAAGTGGGACCTACGTTTCGCGGATTGACATGGCCATGGCGAACAATGCCCGGTTTGTCCGTCAAATCTTGGAGGTCGAAATCATGCTGGAAGCCACTGGCAAGATGAACGACGACTGGTACCGTAAGCTGCAACAAAACCTGGCGAACCAAGTGGTGGTGGCCCAACAGGGAGATCCCGATGCGTTCTTCGATCTGGACGAGGCCTTCCATAAGACTTTCTACCTAGCGGCGGATCGCGAAGTGGTCTGGGACTGGCTACAGACGCTAAACATGCACCTGAACCGGTTCCGTTGGATGCGCCTAAAGGTGACCAACCTGGATTGGCAGACGTTGTTGGATCAACACCAGGCCATTTTGGATGCGGTCCGGCGACGCGAGCTCGATGATGTGCGCTACAGCATCACCAAGCACTTACGCTTAATGCTGAGCGAGCGGAAGTACTTACTCAATAAGTTCCCCGACTATTTCGTGAACGTCCGACCCGAGGACTTGACCTCGGCAGATGTTCCGGCCCACGAACCGGGCACCCTGGACGTGCGGGGAATTTTAGCAGAAACACCAACGAAACACGATTAGAGGAGGTCGCAAACATGGAGATGGGATTTCGGTGGTATGGTCAACACGACGATGCCATTTCCCTGGCGAACATTCGCCAAATTCCCAACGTCACCCAAGTGGTGGGGGCGCTATTCGATATTCCGGTGGGCGACGTTTGGCCGCTCGATAAGATTCTGGACCTTAAACGTCAAATTGAGGCTGCCGGTTTGAAATTTACCACGGTAGAATCGGTCAACATTCACGATGATATCAAGATTGGCCGGCCTAGTCGGGATCACTACATCGCGAACTACCAAGCCACGATTCGCAACTTGGCTCAGGTCGGTGTGACCACGATTTGCTACAATTTTATGCCGATTTTTGACTGGGTCCGGACTAACCTGCACTATCCGCTAGCGGATGGCTCGACGGCGCTGGCCTTTGAGGAACGTTACACGCAAAAGGCCCCCGAAGAGATCATCCACGACGTGCAAAGTCAGGCGAACGGCTACGTCTTACCCGGGTGGGAACCCGATCGCTTGGCCGAGGTACAGCGGTTGTTTACCGCCTACGCCGACGTGGATGCGGCCCGGTTAAGTGCGAACCTCAAGTACTTTTTGGACACCATCATGCCGGTGTGTGAGGAGTGTCACGTTCAGATGGCACTGCACCCAGATGATCCGCCGATGCCGATTTTTGGCTTACCGCGAATCTACAAGAATGCGGCCGACATGCGGGCCATCGTGGCGCTCAATCCGTCGCCCATGAACGGCTTTACCATCTGTACGGGAAGCCTGGGCGAAAACCCCGATAATGACGTGCCGGCGATCATCCGTGAGTTCGTGCCCACGGGCCGGGTACCGTTCGTTCACGCCCGGAACATTAAACATATGGGGCAACACCAGGACTTTCACGAGTCCGGTCACCTGTCTAAAGACGGTTCGTTAGACATGTTTGCCATCATGCAGGCCCTACACGATACCGGGTTTGACGGGATTATTCGCCCCGATCACGGCCGTGATATCTGGGGAGAACAAGGGCGTCCCGGCTACGGGCTCTATGACCGCGCCTTAGGGATTGCCTACCTTAACGGGCTGTGGGAAGCCATTAGTAAGACCAAGTAGGAGGCGGTAGTGTGGGAACGATTCTAACCATTGGCGAACCCATGGTGGTGTTTAAGGCCCAAGAGGCTAATGCTAGCCTGACGGACGCCGCCAACTTCCAGAAGTTTTCGGCGGGTGCCGAGTTGAACGTCGCGCTAGGGCTTGCGCGGCTAGGGCACGCCACGGAGTATGTGTCGGCGGTCGGTCAAGACCCTTTTGGTGCCTACCTGCAGGCCGAAATGCGCCGTAACCACGTGGGGGTCACTAATCTGGTGACCAAGGCGGCTTATCCGACCGGCTTTTATCTGAAACAAAACGTGGACCACGGTGATCCGGCGGTCTACTACTTCCGACGTGGGTCGGCGGCGGCCCATTACGACCTCAACGATCTACGGGGCGTCGACCTGACTCAGGTTAAATTAGCCCACCTGTCGGGGATCTTTGCGGCGTTATCCGCGGAGAGCCTGGCGGTGTACCGGCAATTAAACCGCGAGCTCTTACAGCACAATATTCCGGTGACCTTTGACCCGAACCTGCGGCCGACTTTGTGGTCCTCCACCGCCGAGATGGTGCGGGTTACCAATCAGTTGGCCCAGACGGCTACGGTGGTACTTCCTGGTTTAGGGGAAGGCGAAACGTTGACCGGGTCGCGGGATCCGGCAGCCATTGCTGACTTTTACCTGCAGCAAAGTGAGGTCACCCAACTTGTCGTGGTTAAGCTGGGCGCACGGGGGGCCTATGCTCAACGGGCGACCGGCGAAAAACTGTGGGTCCCCGGTTTTCACGTGGCGCCCGTGGTTGACACGGTCGGCGCGGGGGACGGTTTTGCCGTGGGATTGATTTCGGCGTTACAGGAAAAGCAGTCATTACCTGCCGCACTCCGGCGGGCCTGTGCGATTGGCGCCATGGCAGTTCAGGTCATGGGCGACAACGACGGTTACCCGACGCCCGCACAACTGGACGCGTTTTATCGCAACCATCAGACGCAAGATTAGGAATCCCGCTTTCGGTCGTGGCCACTAAGCGAACGGGCCGCCGTGGGATTCCTTTTTAGTCAACTACATACGACGTTAAGTCAGGTCACCTATTCTGTGAGCAAATCTTGGCGCGGAACGGGCCACCAATGCTGAATCGCCGGTACCCAGGCGAGAAAAGCTAACTGATAATTAATTTATGCTGGCGTGAGATACCGGCTTTGGGAGGGAACCAATATGGAAGAAGTCACGATAAGAACCATTGCACAACGGGCCAACGTCTCGCATACCACGGTCTCGCGAGCGCTGAACGACAGCCCGTTAGTCAAGGCAGCCACCAAGCAGAAGATTCGGCAATTGGCCGATGAATTGGGCTATGTGCCAAACCTAAACGCAAAGGGGTTGGTAGAGCAGCACTCCTTTTTGATTGGGGTGTTCTTCTCCGACCTAGATACGGGGACTTCACCTAGTTTCTTGGTGGATGTGATTAAGCGGGCCCGGAACTTTTTGCCGAAGGGCTATTCGTTATCCCTCGATAGTGTGGAATCGCTAAGTGCGAGTGGTAACGTCTCACGGCACCAGTTTGACGGCGCCATTGTGGTCAGTCAATCCAAAGACGACGATGCGTTTATCGAAACCTTGATCCAACGGCACTTACCCGTGGTGGTCTTGAACCGGATCATTGCGCGTAACGATGTGTTCAACTTTGCCACCAACGAGTATTTGGGGGCCAAGAAGATCTTGGAGTACGCTATCCGGATGGGTCACCGCCGGTTTGGGCTGATCGGCGGGGCGGCGAGCTTCGTTTCTGCCGGGGATCGGCAACGGGGTTTCGCTGATGTCATTCGGGACAACGGGGCCGAGACGCGGTCGGAGTGGCAACGGGAAGGGAACTACCTACCCGAGAGTGGCTACCAGGCGATGCGGCAGATCTTAAGTGCCGCCGAAACACCGACCTGTGTCTTTGCGACTAACGATGATATGGCCGCTGGCGCAGTGCGGGCCTGTCAGGATCTGGGGTACAAGGTACCGGCCGATATTTCCATTATCGGGTACGATGACATGAGTTACTCGAAATACCTGGTGCCCCGGTTGACCACGGTGCGTAAGCCAACCGATGATCTGGTGCAAGAGGGCGTGAGCGCGTTGACGCAGCTACTAAACGATCCCACCATGTCGCCGGTGCAGAAGGTCGTGGAACCGACACTGATCGTGCGTGATTCCGTAAAAGACTTACGAGAATAGGACAACGTGCTGAAAAAAGCCGCCGTGACGGGTGGGCTTTTTTAATGGGACCGAGAATGGGCCTGATGAATTTTAAAAATTTAAAATTTATCCAGTCAAATTTGTGAGGGCCTTCGGGTTGCTGGGCCAGCCTTAAGCTGTTTTTTGAGCAAGCAAATTGATATATTTGTTGGGTCTTTTTACAAATAAATGTTAACGTGTGCAAGATTTTGTGATAAGATAAGCTTTGTTAGATAGAAAGCGCTTACGGAGCGGCATAACTAAACTTTTAAGAGCTGGCTGCTAATGACGTTTCGGGGTTGAGTTTTGGGCATTGACTGGTACGCACCACAAAAATGTGTTACCGTGTGTATTAGGGAATGAAACCGATTACGCAACCCCGCAGCGGATAATTCAAGGAGGTGCTCTCATGAGCGAGGCAGTAACTAGTCCCCATTCAGAGACCGAAGAAACCAAAGACGAAATGATTAATGATTCATCTCGTCACATTCCGATGCGGCAAAAGATTGCGTATGGGTTTGGGGACTTCGGGAACGGGTTCATGTTTGACTTAGGGCAAGCATACCTGACAAAGTTCTGGATTGATGCGTGTGGTATCGGTGCCGGTGCAGTTGCCGGAATCTTCGCCTTTACCAAGATTTTCGATGCGTTTATGGATCCCATCGCCGGTTCCGTCATTGATAACCGGAAGAAGATCGGTAAGGCTGGGAAATTCCGACCAGTCATGATGATTTCAGCTATTATTCTTGGGATTATGACAGTCGTTACCTTCACGATGCCTAGTGGGTTGAGTGGAACGCAAAAGGTCATCTACGCCTACGCGGCTTACATGATCTGGGGCTTGGTTTATTCATTTACTAACGATCCGTACGGGTCGCTAGCGTCCGTAATGTCCCGGAACTCCCAAGACCGGAGCTTCATGGCGACGTCACGGCAGGTTGGGTCCGTTGGGGCTCAATTCATCGCCGGGGTAGCCTTCATTCCGTTGATGGGGATGATTGCTAACGGCAACACCGGGGTCAAAGAAGAACACGGTTACTTCTGGGCAGCCGCCATCTTCGCCGTTATCGGGGTTCTGATGTTTGCCGTTTGTTACTTCGGAACGCGAGAAAACGTGAAGGTTCACCGAAACACTGGGGCCACCGCCGAAAAGGAAGGGTTCAAAGATTACATCAAAGTTATCTTTAAGAACGGTCCTTTGGGTGCCTTAATTCTGATGACCTTGTTCACGATTTCTGCCATGAACACCAACAACCAAATGATGGTGTTCTACGCACAATACAACTTAGGTAACATCGGCTTACAGCCATTAATCAACGCGATTATGATGGGCTGCTCGATCGTCGGGGTCTTCATGATTCCAACGCTGACGAAGCACTTCGGGCAAAAGCGGACGGCAATGTGGAGCTTCGTGATTGGCGCGATTGCCAACATTTTAAACTTCTTCTTACCCGAAAATGTCATCGTTTTCATCGTCCTGGTTACCATCGGTTATACGGCGTTAGCTATTCCTAACGGGATTACTTGGGCCATGGTGTCCAACGCCATCGACTACGGTGAATGGCGTTCTGGGAAGCGGAAGGAAGCCATCACGTACGCGGCGTTCAACTTCTCCCGGAAGATTGCGCAATCCTTGGCGGCTCTGGTGAGTGCCGGGGTGCTGGCTTTGACCGGTTACGTGGCCAACGCACATCAAACTGCGGGGGCCCTCCGGGGGATCAAGGCGGCGATGACGCTTTACCCAGGCTTCTGTCTGTTATTGGCTGCCGTGGTCATCGGCTTCTTATACAAGCTGGATGAAAAGCGGTTTGCTGAAATTGCCGACGACTTGGATCACGGTCGTTGGGAAGGCGGTAAGTTGAAGGGTAACATCAAGTAACATTTAGTTTCATGATTAATTCGGGTTTATGTTCCTTAAAACTAGGTACTTACAACTATATTGGAGGCAATATTGATGGATTTACAAAAATTAGTTTCAGACGTCCATGAAATCTTAGCCGCAAACGGCGACTACTCAAACCTGTCAGACAAAGACATTTACGTGAACTCAATCCAAGTTGACGTTCGTAACGTGTACTTTGACTTACACCAAACGGTTAACAAGCAAACGGTTAAGAGCTTAGTGGTTTACGAAGACCGCGACGATGTCAAGGACTTCGATGCCCGTGAAAGCATTGCCGATGCTGATAAGACGTTGATCGTCGGTGACTTGAACGAACAAAACTGGCACGCTTTGACGAAGCGCTTCAACTGGTTGAAGCCAACTTCTCGTCACGGCCACAAGTACACCTTTGGGTTAGGTGACCGTTTAGGCTTAGCTTCCAATGCTCACTTGCGCTTATTCAAGGGCCGCGGCATCATGCCTGTTCTGGCTCAACAATCCATCCGGGAACTCCTTTTGACCAACCGGACTGAAACCGACGTTCTGTTGGATGCCGGCTGGGCCGTCTTCGACGAAGGCTTCACCACTGGCTGGGCCGATGATGGTGACCACGTTAAGAACCCTCACGAAGTGGATTACGCCATCAAGGCTGGTTGCACCATGATCACCCTGGACTCCACTGAAAAGATTCACAACGAAATCGCTGACTTAACTGACGAACAATTGGATGCTAAGTACAACGCTTTGGACGACGACCTGGTTAAGTACTTCAACGATACTTACTTGGACAAGACGTTCCAAATCAACGACCAAGCTTCCGTTCACTTCAGCAAGAAGGACGTTGAACAATCCGTCTTAATCTTCAACGGGGCCGTTCAATACGCCATCTTCATCTACCACAAGTTCATCAAGCCTTACAACTTGGACTTCGAAATTTCCATGGATGAAGCGATCGTCCCAACGACGCCAGCTAACCACTACTTCTTTGCTAACGAATTACACGAAGCCGGCATCACCCCTGAAACCATTGCGCCACGGTTCTACGGTGAATTCCAGAAGGCCATCGACTACATCGGTGACGTTAAGCGCTTCGAACGTGAATTCGTGATTCACGAAGCCATTGCGGAACACTTCGGCTACAAGTTGAGTATCCACTCCGGTTCCGATAAGCTTTCCGTTTACGAAATCATCGGTCGCTTATCCAACAAGCACGGCTGGCACGTTAAGACTGCCGGGACCAACTGGTTGGAAGCGCTGCGGGTCATTGCCCACGCCGATCCAAAGTTGATGCAAGAAATCTACAAGTTCTCTTACGAAAACTTGGATGATGTGGCCGCCTTCTACGTCTTCAACGCCCAAACCGATGGCAAGGCACCAAAGCCAGAAACCATCAACGACAGCAATGTCATGACGTTGTTACAAGACGACGATGCTCGTCAGGTTCTGCACACCATGTACGGCTCCATCTTGAACTACCAGAAGAGCTACCGTTACGTCTTCCGTGACAAGTTCTTCAAGATCTTGAAGGAAAACCAAGCACAATACGACAAGTACTTGATTGCCCACATTGCCCAACACATTGACTTGTTACAAGGCAAGGCTAAGACTAAGGCTGAAGTTCAAGCTAAGTACGAACCAAAGGACTAATTCTGAAGACGTCTTAAAGGAGGACAACACCCATGGATTTGCTTGATGACGATTTCTTACTCGGCAATGAGATGGCCAAGAAGTTGTTTAATGATTACGCCAAAGACATGCCGATCATTGACTTCCACTGCCACTTGAACCCGGTAGAAATTTACGAAAACAAAAACTACCCGAACATTACGCGGATTTGGTTGAACGAAGGCACTTACGGGGACCACTACAAGTGGCGCCTGATGCGGGCCAACGGTGTCCCTGAAGAATTGATTACGGGTGACGGCGACGACTATGACAAGTTCATGGCCTGGGCTGGCACCATCGAACAATCAATGGGGAACCCGTTGTACGAATGGACCCACTTGGAATTAAAGCGTTTCTTCCACATCGACGACGTCTTTAACCGGAAGACGGCACCGGCCATCTGGAAGAAAGCCAACGCTTTACTCCAAACGGAAGCCTTCAAGCCACGTAACTTGATCAAGAACATGAACGTCAAGGCGGTCTGCACCACGGACGACCCTGCCGACGACTTACGTTACCACAAGTTGCTGAAGGAAACCGAAGCCGAAAACGGCTTCCGGACCTTACCAGCCATGCGGCCAGATAAGTTGATCCAAATTGATCGGGGCGGTTATGCGGACTACTTGAAGAAGTTGAGTGACGTCTCCGGCGTTAAGATCAACGGTTTCATGGACATCATGGCAGCGGTTAAGCAGCGGTTTAGCTTCTTTAACGACATGGGCGGTCGGTTGTCCGACCACTCCTTATTGACCTACCACTTTGTTGAGGCTTCGGACAGCGAGCTGGATGCCATTGTCAACAAGGGGATCAATAACCAAGACCTGACGCCGAAGGAATTAGACCAATACATCACCATGTTGTTGGAAAACTTGATGAAGTTTAACAAGGAATTCAACTGGACCATGCAATTCCACATCAACTCTGTCCGGGATCTTAACCGGCCAATGTTTAAGAAGCTGGGTGCTGATACCGGGTACGATGCGGTTGGGACGCAACCCGACATCGCGGGTGAGATCCAAAAGCTCTACACCAAGATGCGGGATACTAACGACATTCCTAAGAGTATCTTCTACTCCTTGAACGACAACGATTGGATGCAATTAGCAACCATGATGGGCTCGTTCCAAGAAGGCGGCAAGCAACGCTTACAATTAGGTGCTGGCTGGTGGTTCAACGATACGGCCGAAGGAATGGACAACCAATTGCGGATCTTTGCTCAAGAGAGTCTGTTACCTAACTTCGTTGGGATGTTGACCGACTCACGGAGCTTCTTATCCTACCCACGTCACGAATACTTCCGGCGAGTACTTTGCAACTTCTACGGTAAGTTAGTTGAACAAGGTCGGGTACCTAACGACGAAGCAACGTTGGGGAAGATCGTGCAAGACATTTCCTACAACAACGCCTACAACTTCTTTGGGTTCTTCCCAGACAAGACGCCAGATGAGTTATTTAACACGAGTTATTCAACCAGTAAGTAATTACTGATAAATAGACGACTAAAATTTCTCGGACGACTGCTTAGCGGTCGGCCGAGATTTTTTTTGAAATTATAAGAGTGTGACCCCAGGCGGTTAGCCAGTGAGCATTAACGTCATTTGGGTGATTATCCTGGGTTTGGATAATTACCCAAATGGGGTTAAGCGGAGCTGGCTGCCTGGGTGAACACGTTTCGGCACCAGGCGATTGGAGCGCAGGGATTAAGCGCAACTAGCTGCCTTTTAGCGCACGTTTCGGCCCCAGGCGATTGGAGCCGCAAGGGTCAAGCCGCTGGTGTCGGCGAAAGTAACGGGTCACTTAGTATCTAGTAGGAGGCGTTTTAGATGACTCAAAATCCTTTAAATATTCTACACACCATCGGGTTGAAAGAACTTTACCCGATTATTCGGTGTCAAATTCAACTGACCGGTCATTTCGACATTGATCGGTTCCGGCGGGCCGTGACCTTATCCGCCAAGGTCGTGCCCGAGCTCTTTTGTCGCTATAACTTGGCGGATAATAGTTGGACGCCCGTGGTGGACGACGCCACGACCATGGTGACCGTGGTCGACCGACTGACCCCGGGATTAGACAGCAATCCCGACTGGTTCACGCAGCCCCAACTCCGGGTTTTCATCGAACCCGGGTCTACGACCACCCTGGTGCTGACCATGAGCCACATTTTAACCGATGGGAGTGGGTTCAAGCAGTACCTCTATCTCTTAAGCGATTGCTATAACCGGGGAGCGGCGGCCGTTAAAGGCCAACACAATACGGTGGACTTAGACTGGCTCAAGGCGCTACTAAAAACGCATCCGGCACCGGCAAAGGGGGCCAACGTCGACCACCCGACCCATGCGTTGAGTTTGCCGCGTCTGGCGGCCACCACGGCTCAGCGTGAGGCCCACGTCAGCGGCGTGCGGTTGAGTGCCGCTTTGACTCACCAGTTGCTACACGCGACTCACGACCAGCACGTGACGGTCAACGACGTGTTGATGGCCACCTTCGGGAAGACCATTCAGGCCTACGTACCCGAAGTACCAGAGATTGCGATTGCCTGTCCCACGGATATGCGCCAGAGTATTGTAAACGATCAGGCTAGCTGGCGGATCGCCAACCATACGGCGCGGTACAATCCCGCGATTGCGGCGCCCTTGACCGAACCCATCCGGGACTCTGTACAGAAGATGCACGCGGGGATGGCGGCGTTAAAGGACCGGGACCAGTTCCTGGATTCCGTCCGGTCGCTAATGGCACAATACCAGCACGAAAGTATCGAACAACTGCAACAGATTGTGGAAGCCAACTATCACGTCCGGCCGATTGGCTACACCAACTTCGGCATTATCGACGATCAGCGGTTACGGTGGGCCGACACCGAGATGACGGCGGTGACCATGACCGGGTCCTTCCGGATTGCCCCGATGTATCAGATTGCCTGCAGTACGTTTAAGGGCCAATTGACCCTGGGCTTCAACATGGTGGGAACCGCCCAAGAAGTCCAGTTCGGTCGTGACCTGGCTCGGGCCATGGCGGGGCGCATTGAGGACTTCATTGACCCGCAAGCGGCCGCGACCCAGACGCTAAATTAGGCTGGTATGAACAACCGCCGCGTTAACGGCTGATTAGAGATAGCGAAACTGAGTGGCAGACTAAAATTTAATGACGAAAAAGGTGACCCGCGCGGAATTTCCGCTCAGGTCACCTTTTAGATTTTGGTGAAGGATTAACCCACCGGCGGCTTAGTGAAACAAAAGGCTGTCGTGGGCGTGATTATCTTTGAAGAGGGTTGATTTCATGGTCATAATTAACCGATTGAGGTCCGCGGAGCCCTTCTGCGCATCCCGGTTAACGGCGATGACCGGGAGCAGTGGGGGGTTCTCTAAGAGCTTGAGAATCCGTAAGGCCACGTGATGTTGCAACAGGTAAGCGGCGACCGATTCGGGAATGATGGCCCAATTGAGTGGCGACTGTAAGAATTCCCCCACCAGCAGACTGGAGTCCAGCTGGATTAACGGTGACTCTTGGGCGTCCCAGCAAAGCATGTGCCAATTGGCATACTCATCGTTATACGGGATGAAGAGTTCATCGTGACGGGAGAGGTTATCCGCCGATAGCTTGTCGGGGTAGGAACTATCCGGCGAAGCGATGACGACCAGGCGCTCCTGGCCCACACGGTGGGTCTCCAGGCCGTGACGGGCCGAATCCGAGAAGGAAAAGCCAACATCCGCGACCCCGTCGGCAACCCGTTGGTAGACGTCCAAGTTGTGGGTCAACGATAGGGAGAGGTGCAGCAAAGGATCGTCTGCGAGTAAGCGATTACAATTTGGTGTCAGGATCGTGGTGGTGATGTCGGTGCTGGCAACAACTCTAATCAGGTGGTAGTCCGCTAGCTTGTTAAGATGATTGAATTGTTGATTGAGCTGGAGCCATTGTTGGGCAATCGGCACCAGCTTTTCCCCATACTTGGTCAGCGAGATGGTGTTGTTCCCCTTGCCTCGGTTGATCAGTTTCACACCGGAGAGGCTCTCCATTCGTCTGAGTCGGTTACTCACCGCGGCCTGGGTGATGTACAGGGAGTCCGCGGCCTGAGAAATTTGTTTATATTCGACGATTTTTAAAAAGGTTTGTAGCAGTTCCGAATTCAATTAATCACGTCCCAATCAGCACATTTTTTAGAGCGGCTCCCCATTATATTGACTAAAGTCAAAGCCGGCGTCAGTCACCACAATTTTAGAGACGCTACCGTTTTTCGGGTAGTTGTCGAGGGTATTAATGCCCTTAAAATCGGCTAGAGTGCGAATAAATGTCCCGTGAGTCACCAACAGGACCCGTGAATTGGGTTGATTTTGCCGATAAATGGTTTGAATCCCCCGTTGCCAACGATGGATGACTTGGTCGTAGGTTTCGGCTAAATGTTCGGGATCTAGCTCGTGCATCAACTGGCGGGACGTACGGAAGTCATATTCTTGCATGATGGCGGTCTGGGTGGTCAGGTGTTTACTGGCGCCGACTTGCCGCCAGGTTTCATCGGAGTCTAGGCCCTCGAAGTACCCAAAGAAAACCTCCCGAAAGACGCGATCGGCCACAACACGGGCCACCGGATGGTCGAACTGCTGGGCGATGAGGTCGCGGGTGTTGACCGCCCGGTTAAGATCAGACGAGTAGAGACTATCAAAATGGACGGCATGTAATTCTTGACCGGTTTGAACGGCTTGTTGGCGACCCTTAGTCGTTAAATCAGCATCAATCCAGCCCTGCATCCGATTGAACCGGTTCATGAACGTTTCACCATGACGAACAATGTAGATTGTAGTACTCAAATAATTCACCTTCACTTTGTAGGATAATGACTTAAATATTTAAGTTAGCACGTCTTATCTCCATCATATATAAAGAATTTTTAATATTCAACCTTGTAATGAATCCGGTTTCATTTATAATAGAGCGTAGGAACTATATGTTATATATATAGCGACATTTATTATTAAATGTTATTTAAGGAGGCTGTACATAATGCATGTAACTTTAACAATTTGGCAAGCGTTGTTAATTGCCTTATGGGTTGCGCTGGTTGAATCTCGGATTTTAGGGTTTTCAACGTTAACGATGCGGTTTAGTCCGCTGATGACGGGGATGATGGTTGGGTTCATCATGGGTGATATTAAACAAGCCATGATTGTAACCGCTGCCATCCAACTGGTTTACATGGGATTCGTGGCACCAGGTGGTGCGTTACCCGCTGAGCCATGTATTGCAACGGCCATTGCCGTTCCGGTCGCATTGCTCGGGCACATGAGTCCACAAGGGGCCATTGCGATTGCCGTTCCCGTTGGGTTATTAGGAAGCTACCTGTATCAATTTAGATTCTTCCTCAACACGTTCGCGTTGAAGCCAATGGATAAGTACGCTGCTGAAGGAAATGCACGGGGCTTGAAGTTTTCCATTGTTGCGATTCCAACAATGATTTCTTTTGTCTTATTTATTCCACTGATGTTTATTGCTCTTTACTTCGGGGCACCCGTAATTTCCGGCGTTGTGGCTAACATCGAACACGGGACGTTAATTCACGTCCTTAACAGTGTTGGTGGCGGTTTAGCAGCGTTAGGGATTGCCGTAATTATGCAGGTTATCGGGAAAAAGCAACTGTTACCGTTCTTCTTCCTGGCCTACTTCATGAGTGTGGCTTTTGCCAAGTTACAGATCAACATGACGATTTACGCCATCTTTGGGGCCATCTTCGCCATTCTGTACGTCATGTTTACGTCCAAGGCATCCGATAAGCAGTAGAGGAGGTAAATTCAATGAGTGAAGAAAATGCTGTAGCAGCAAACGATGAAAATGTTGCAACGCCGGAAACGGATGAACCAAAACGCATCCCGCAACCGGATAAGATTACTAACAAAGATTTAATGAAGTCTTGGTTCGGTTGGTGGTGGACTAACGAAATTCCCCACACGTTCGATAGAATGTTAGCACCAGCCTTCTGTTTCGGGTTGATTCCAACCTTACAGAAGTTGTACAAGGACAAAGATGAATTAGCCAAAGCGTTCCAACGGCACTTACTGTTCTTCAACACCCAAGCAACTTGGGGTGGTGGGACGCTGACCGGGGTTACGATTTCTTTGGAAGAAGCGCGGGCCAAGGCCTTAGCTAACGGTGAAGAACCAATTTCTGAAGACATGATCAACAACACCAAGGTTGGGCTGATGGGCCCGTTAGCCGGGATTGGGGACTCAATTGACTCCGGGACCGTGCAATACATCTTTATCGCCATCTTCTTACCGTTCGCCCAACAAGGGAACTTCTTAGGGGCCTTGCTCCCATTCCTGTGTTTCGCGATTGCGACCTTTACTTACGGGTTCTACTTTACCAAGATGGGGTATTCACTGGGACGTTCCGCCGCTAAGGAAATTATGACGGGTGGTCGAATGGCCGGTATCATCGATGGTTTAGGGGTCTTAGGGCTCTACATGATGGGGATCTTAGCCGGGCAATACATTAAGATTCAAAGTTACCTGAAGTTTACGATCTCGCACAAGACCTTCGATATTCAACAGATTCTGAACACGATCCTGCCAGGGGCCTTACCACTGGTTGCCGTGTTAGCACTGTACTGGTACTTCCAGAAACAAGGGCTTAAGATTACCCGTGGGTTAGTTTACTTAACCTTAGCCTTGGTCATCTTGAGTAGCTTCTACATTCTGTAATTAATTAAGGTGGGATAAAACATGAAACGCGCATTTCTGGTAGTCACACACGGTGACATGGGAATTGAAACGGTTAAAAGTATGGAACTCTTGATGGGTCCCCAGGAAAATGTGAAGGCGTTAGGCTTGCATCCTGGTGAATCGGTTGATAGTTTAAAGGAAAGCATCAGTCAGGTCTTAGCGGACAACGCGAAGGACTATGACGAAACGGTGATCCTGGTGGATGTCCTCGGGGGCAGCCCATCTAACGCATCGTTAACGATGTTGGCAACGTACCACGATTTAAAGATGGTCACGGGGGTTAACTTGCCGCTGCTGATTAACTTGTTAAACTTCTCTGAAGGAGAAGCGGACACCGATAAATTGATTAACTCATCCATTGAGGTGGCCAAAGACGGCATTAAGTTGATCGACAAGAACTTTTTGAAGCATTAATCTAGGAGGACTAAATCATGGGAAAAATTAATTTAGCACGAGTTGACGATCGGATGATTCACGGCCAAGTGATGACTAAGTGGACCAAAGGGTTCGGCACGAACTCCGTTTACGTGGTGGATAACGCCACGGCTGCGGACGACTTCATGAAGGATATCTACGTCAGCACGAACTCGACCGGTGGGTTGAAGATCAAGGTTTACAGTTCGACGGAAGTTGCCGACGAATGGAAGAAGAACCAATTCGGTGACGATAAGGTCGTCGTGGTCTTCAAGTACATCAAGGAAGTCAAGGAAGCCTTGGATGCCGGGTTAGAAATCGACGCCTTAAACGTTGGTGGGGTCTCCAAGAAGCCTAACACGGACTTCGTGATCCCAACGGTAGCGGTCGGTGCCGACGAAAAGGCCCTGTTAAAGGAAATCCACGACAGCGGCATTGAAGTTTACTTCCAGACGGTGCCAGATTCTAAGCGGGTCGAATACGATTCAGTTATCAAATAATTAATGTGAATTAGGTGAAGTTTATGAACAAGAATCAGGACTATGAGATTTTCCCGGACAAGTTTCGGATTATCATGACGGGGACCACGTTCGCGTTCTTTGCGATTGCCATCGGGGCCATTACGTTATTAAGGACGAACTTTGTATGGAAGATCTTGGCGGTGATTTTTGCCGTACTATTCATGATCGCCGCGGTGCGCATCTTTAAGGAGTTGTGGGTGAAGACCCCGGCTTACGTGATCAACGCCACGGGGGTTACGGATAATACGCAAAAGGTCCCCGTCGTGGTGCCGTGGGCCGAGATGATGAAGATCGAGATGGTGCCCAACAACGCCGTGATGCAGATTGGTATTTTGGCGCAAAAAACGGTTACCAGTCAGACGGAGAAAACCCATGTCCTGACCAAAAACTTGTTTACTAACGGCAACATGGCGTTTTATTCGGTCATGATTGACGGGTTTAAATACAGTAAGAAACACTTCCTCGCGATTTTTGAAGAGTTACAACGACAGGGCGTGCAGCATAATCCTAAAATTTTAGTGAGCGGCTACAACGTGGGTCGAGAAAAGTAACGACGAGGGATGTTTACAGTTAGGTTGAGGTGAATCACATATGGCAACAAAAATTTCTGGCATCGCAGCGAGTGACGGTATCGGAATTGCGAAGGTCTACATGTTGACCGATCCCGATTTGAGTTTTGACGCCACCACGGTGCAAGATACCGAAGCAGAAAAGAAACGTTACGATGATGCTCGGGCGGTCACCGAGAAGGAACTGAACTTGATTCGGGCCAAGGCACTTGAAAACTTTGGCCAGGATGAAGCGGAGATCTTTGATGCGCACTTGGCCATGCTCAGTGATCCTGAGTTTATCAAGCAAGTGCAATCCGTGATCGACCAACAATCCTGCAACGCGGAACAGGCTCTCCAATCCGTCGCTAAGCAGTTTGCCGATACGTTGCGGGCCATGACGGACAATGCGTATATGCAAGAACGGGCTACGGACGTGGAAGATGTGACCAAGCGGGTGTTAAGCCACTTGTTAGATCGGCCATTGCCGAATCTAGCGTTGATTCAGGAACCGGTCATTGTGGTTTCGCACGACCTGACGCCATCCGTTACGGCACAAATTAACAAGCAGTTTGTCAAAGGCATTCTGGTTGATTTGGGCGGTCGGACCAGTCACTCCGCCATCATGTCCAGAACTCTAGAAATCCCCGCCATTGTGGGGACGGAAACCGTTACGAAGACGGTGAAGAATGGAGATATGGCCATTGTGGATGGGTCCAACGGGGTCGGCTTGATTAACCCGAGCGATGCCGAATTGGCGGATTACCAGCAACGGCAAGCGGACTTCAGTGCGCAACAAGAAGCCTTGAAGCAACTGAAGACCCAGGCCAGTGTTTCGGCGGACGGCCAGCACTTTACGGTGGCCGCCAACATCGGGACCCCTAAGGATATGGACGGGGTCACCAACTTTGGGGCCGAAGCCATTGGCCTCTTCCGGACGGAATTTCTCTACATGGATAGTGACCAACTCCCAACGGAAGATCAACAGTTCGAAGCTTACAAGACGGTCGTTCAACAGATGAACGGGAAGCCGGTTGTGATTCGGACCATGGACATCGGTGGGGACAAGAACCTGTCTTACTGGAAGTTGCCTAAAGAAATGAATCCGTTCTTGGGCTACCGGGCCATTCGGATTTCGTTGGACCGGCAAGACATCTTCCGGACGCAGCTGCGGGCGTTACTCCGGGCTTCGGCGTACGGCAAACTGGGGATTATGTTCCCCATGATTGCGACGCTAGAAGAATTGCGCCAGGCCAAGGCCATCTTTAACGAAGAAAAGACGAAGTTAGTGGAAGCCGGCGTGAAGGTGGGCGACGATATCCAGCTGGGAATGATGATTGAAATTCCTAACTCGGCGCTCTTTGCGGACCGCTTCGCTAAGGAAGTTGATTTCTTCAGTATCGGGACCAATGACCTGATTCAATACACGTTTGCGGCCGACCGGGGGAACGAACGGGTTTCTTACCTGTATCAACCTTACCATCCAGCCTTGTTGCGGTTGATCAAGCACGTGATTGACTGTGCCCACCGTGAAGGCACCACCGTTGCCATGTGTGGTGAAATGGCGGGTGACAAGATTGCGGTTCCACTATTGATGGGCTTGGGTCTGGATGAGTTCTCCATGAGTGCCACGTCGATTTTACGGACGCGGGGCTTAATGAAGACCATCGACACCAAGCAAGCCGCTGCTTTAGCCCAAAAGGCGATTGACACTTGTGACACCTGCGACGAAGTTAAACAGCTAGTTGAAGGGGCCACCAAAGCCTAAGCGACACTTAAATTTGTTGATTCCATAAAAACGACCAGTCGAACTCTCCTCGGCTGGTCGTTTTAAATTGCTGATTTTTGGGGGAACTCTCATGGAGGGTGCCGCGACGTGCAGCTAGTAAAATAGCCACCGCGGATGGGGGTCCACGGTGGCTAAGGGGTTCACATTGAAGGAAGCGTTAAAAACTACTTTAAAGCTTGCGTTTGCTTTTGAACCAACGCCGTGTAAGCAGATGAGAAGGAATGATTAGCCACGGCAGGGTTCGAGTTGGACGCAGCGAAAGCTTGGGTGCTGACAAAAGCTCCAGAAACAACAACGGCAACAACAACGATCAGTGCAATAACTTTAGATAAACGCATTTAATAAACATATCCTTTCAGCTTAACTCGCTTTAACTTTTTTAAGTTTCGTGTTTTCAACATTTGTTAACGTGAACATCATAATTCTTTCAGAAAATTAAATCAAGAATTAATTGGTCATGTAAAGGATTACATTTAAAAATATTTTATGTAATCGTTTTATTGCAAGGGGTTAGCGACTATTTTAGCTAATAGTTGACTATGAAAACGCTCCGACCGCTTTCATAACCGGTTGAGCAGGATTCATTCTGGGGACGTCCAACTATGAAAACGCTTAATCGAAGACGATTAAGTAAAAATGTGACCGGTAAACCTGAGAAGCCACGGGAAACTGATATTGTTCAGCGTGACTGTCGAGGGGATAAGTAAGAGCGCGCAACCAGCTGCCCTTTGGCGCACGTTGCGACACCCAATATTTGGAGACACTAAAGGGCCCGGGATTTTTGTCCCAGGCCCGAATGTTGACGGACTGATTCATCATAAATCAGTCGGTTAAGTTAAAGGAAATATCGAGTGCCTGAACGCTATTGGTGAGGTAGCCTAACGAGATGAAGTCCACGCCGGTCCCCGCATAGCTCGGTAATTTGGCGGGCGTAATGCCCCCGGACGCTTCAACTTGGATGGTCGGAGGCACCAACTGGCGCCATTCCCGTACCGTTGCGGGCGACTGGTTATCGAACATAATCATGTCGACGCGACTAGTGATGGCAAGTTGTAACTGATCTAAGGATTCCACCTCGACTTCAATTAACTTGGTGGGGCCGATCAATTGCCGTAAGCGCTGCACCGTAGCGGGCAAATCAGTAATCAAGCGTAAATGATTATCTTTGAGCATCACGGCATCGTACAATCCCATGCGGTGATTCAGACCACCGCCGCACTGCACGGCGTACTTGTCGAAGAGTCGTAGGCCGGGAGCCGTCTTGCGGGTGTCCAGAATGCCGATGGACGGGTCGTTGAGGGCGTCTACGGCTAAGTGGGTCGCCGTGGCGATGCCACTCATGCGCTGCATCAGGTTGAGTGTTACCCGTTCGCCAGCTAACAGGGTGGTTGCGGGACCGGTGGCGTGGCCCACGATGGTGCCGGCTTGGACCAACGTTCCGTCTGGGACCGTGGGGGTGTAGGTTGCCTGAGAACTTAAGCGCGCGTAAACGGCGCTGGGAATGCACTGGCCCACCAGGATGCCCGCGCGTTTGGCCGTAAAGTCGCCGTACACCACTTGGGGTGGTAAGGCGCTGGTACTAAGATCGCCGGTGGCTAGGTCCTCTTCGAGAAAGGTTGCCAGTAACTCAGTGAGTCGTTTCGGACTTAGCGTCATGGGTGACGGCCTCCTTTGAAACCACGGTGGTATCGGTTACCCCCACGGCTAAGAGCAAGGCACCGAAGACCAGCAGGACCACGAACAGGCCGAGGATGGTGCTGATTGAAAACTTAAGCTGGATCAACAGACCGACCATGTAGGGACCGATCGTGGCGCCGACTCGGCCAATGGATTGCGCGGAGCCCATCCCGGTTCCCCGGATGGCTTGGGGAAACTGCCCCGGTGTCAGAGCGATTAGCGTCCCCCAAGCTCCCAAGTCGAAGAAGGAAAGCCAAGCGCCGCTGACCAGGATCGCCAAGTTGCTGGTCGCCATACTGAAAGCCAGGACACTGACAATGGTTCCCCCTAAGTAGATTAGTAAGACAGTTTTCTGCCGGAGCTTCCCCATCAAGTAGGCGGCTAAGTAGTACCCTGGTAATTGGGCGAGACTCATGAGAAGGGTGTAGTTAAAACTATGCACGATGGGAAACCCACGTAAGACCAGAATGCTGGGTAACCACAAGAACATGCCGTAGTAGGTGAGCATCACGATGAACCACAGCGCACTCAGAAGCAAGGTTTGTTGCCGGTGTTCCGGTTGCCACAACACCTTATAGGAAGATTTGACCATGGGCTTGACCGGTGTCGTGGGTAAATGCTTGCGTAACGGCAAGGCGTACAGGACGGTCAGGGCCGTAATCAAGACGGTCCAGCGCCAACCGATGGCGGGCATTGCCCCAAAGGCCAATACCGACGCCAGGATCCAACCGATGGCCCAGAAGCTGTCGGCCATGACTAACATTCGAGAGCGCTGCGTGCCGTGGTAACTGTCGGCGATTAACGTGGCCGCCACGGGCAGTTCGCCCCCCAGCCCAATTCCCGTGATGAAGCGAATCAGGATGAAGACGGTCACGTTGGGGGCTAAGGTTAGGGCTAAGTTCCCCAGTGAAAAGAGGGCCAGGGTGTAAATCAGAACCTGCTTACGCCCAATCCGGTCGGCCAGGTAACCACACAGTAGGGCGCCAATAATCATCCCGACGGAAGTCGCAGCTCCCACGGTCCCCAATTGGACCGGTGAAAGTTGCCATTCAGCCTTTAACAACGGCATGATAAACGAGAGAATGGCGACGTCCATGGCATCAAACAGCCAGGCGGTCCCCACTACGAACAATAAGTGATATTTCGATTTCGACATATAAATCCTCCCCAGAATTATAATAAAAGTAATATTTACTTTTATTAAATTAAAATAAAAGTAGAAACGACTTTTATTTAACTTAGAGCTAAATATAGGCGGTTTCTACGCGTTTGTCAAGGGGAGATAGTTTAGCCGGTAAAGGGTTGCGGGGCGGCCCGCCCGCTTGGCCGCGGTGGTGCCGACGGCGGTGAATAGGTGACGGTGGTTCTTCTTGAAATTCGAGTTGTCGAGCGCACTTAGCGGGCAACGCAAGAAGGTCGCAAAGACGGTCCGGGCCTCACGAAGGGTGAAGGCCGTTCCCAGCGTCAGCAAGATATTGGGCTGGTAGTCGAGCTTGTTACGGATCCGTTGGCTAGCCACGGCAATCATCCAAGCGTGATCGAAGGCGAGGTGGGTTGTCGGTGCGGTCATATGGGTGGCGAGGGTGGCGTAGTAGGTCGCTGCCGGTACGGTTGGTGTGGTGAAGGTTGCGGTCCCGTGGTGGACCTGATAGGCGGCGGACTGGTCCCGAAATTCGAACCATTGCGCGGCCCGAGCGCCGTACCCGGGCGTCAGCGGGGGCATTTCTGGTAAGAAGGTCATGTAGGCGAGCGCGACGTGCCGTTGACCGGGCGTTCGGTGGGGCTGGGTAAAGGTCGCCAGTTGTTCGGTATGCAAGCTATCCAGCGCTAGACCGATTTTTTCACGGACCAGGCGTAAGGCCGCCGCATCGGCACTTTCGTCGGCACGCATGGTGGTTTCGGGTAACGCCCAGTAACCCTTAAAGGGGGCCTGATCCCGGGAAAGTAATAGGAGCTTGACGTGGTTAGTGGTCCGGTCAAAACTCCAAATCAAGTTGGTGATGGTAATGGTGCTGGTACTGGTGGCTGTGGACAAGGGCCGCCACCTCCTTTCAGTTCTATTTTACTGTAGTTGACGACAAAAAGCTCACCTCAAACGTGGTGAGCTAATGATGCCATTTAATGTGCAGGACGATGCGGACGAAGAAGTTCGTTGCCCCGGAGATGAGAAGTGAACAGGTCAACACGATGGTTAGTAGGGACATGACCGTGGCCACACCGGTTAGCCAACCCGCGGCGCCGTTGACCAGGGTCCAGCCGGCGGTGAGTACCATGATCAGCGTCACGAACCCAATCAGGCCCATCTGCGAATTGGCAAAATCGGCGCTGCTCAGGTCAAAGCCCCCGACGCTAATGTTCATGGGCAATACCCCCATGACCAACCACCGCCACCAACTATCGTGGGCCCCCACCACGGCTTCTCTGAGGCCTTCCCAATGCAGATCAAGGGGATGGCTGACAACGGTCATCAACCCACTAAACAGGTCGGGTAAGAGCCAGGCGGTCAGGCCCAATAAGACCAGACTGCAGCCGAAGATGGGGGCAATCCCGATAAAGAGATTGCCGGTGCTTTGGTACCAGCTATGTTGGTTCCAGGTGTGATTGACGTAACCGAGGGCCAGATCTTTCTCACCGTTAGCATCTCGTTGGTGGGGATGGGGCCGTTTGAGCAGCCGGAACTTAGTGATCTGGTGACCGAAAAGCAGGGCCACTAAGAGGTGACTGAGTTCGTGAAAAAAGATGCCGATGAACCCTAAATACAGTTCACTATTAATTCCAAACCCGTTGGCCAGGTATTGCTTAGTATTACGGTTGATCCCGGTCAACAGGGCAATAAAGGCCCCCGGAAGCACCAGGAGCCAAAAGACAATCAGGGCGAGGTTCTTGACGAGTAACGCGTAATCAACGGTCATCGGTTACTCCAGCAGGTCGGTGAAGGTGCCGTGAACCAGCGTGGCTAAGTCGTCAGCATTGAGCTCGACGGACCGCCCGATTTGTCCGGAAGAAACCAGGATCTGTCCCTGTTCGTGAGCGGTGTTATCCAGAAAAATTGGGAACTGTTTCTTTTCCCAGATGCCCACGGGGGTGTTGGCGCCGTGCTCGTAACCGGTGGTCTTAACCAGGTTCTTTAAGGGCAGCATGTCGACCTTCTTGTTGCCGGAGGCCTTGGCGAGTTTCTTCTCGTCGAGGTGTTCGTCGATGGGTAAGACGCCGACTAGGGGTCCGGTAACGTTGCCGCTGAGTACCAGGGTCTTATAGATGTGATGCTCATCGACGGCGGCGTGATCGACTTCCATTTGGGCGGTATCCCCGGCCATGTGGGTCGCAAATTCGTATTGCTGGTACGCAATTTTGTGTTTATCGAGGATTTGTTCGACGAGGGTTTTGTGTAACCGTTTTGTTTTTTTCTTCTTAGCCATAAAGGAAATTACCTGATTGACGGAATTAAGGTTCCGTCCCTTTCTTAAAAATATTTGTAATTGGACCGCACTTTAAAATGAACTGGAACGGTCAATTTTTATGAAAAAGCAGACACTGTTGCGAAAACCTGCTATACTTTACACCAGTGAAGCGTTTAGTGAATGAGTAATGAGGAGATATCATGGCAGATTTAGTTTATCGACAGGTCATGCGCGATTTAAAGCAGCGGATCCACCAGAATGAATTTCCCAATAAGCGGTTGCCCGATGAGCGGAGCCTTAGTGAAGCCTACGGGGTGAGCCGTAGCTCGGTAAAGCGGGCGTTGAGCATTTTGGCTAATCAGGGCATTATTTTTAAAAAACGGGGTTCCGGGACCTTCATTAATCCATTATATATGAAAAACCAAACAATTTTTCAATATGAGGGGTCAAATCTCGGAATTACCGACAGTATGAAGTCGGCCGGCAACACGCCGGGGATCCGATTATTAGGGTTCAATGTGGTGCCCGCGAGCAAGGAAATCCAGCAAGACCTCTTTTTATTACCGGGAGATTTTGTCTACGAGATCAAACGGTTGCGGCTGTTCAATGATCAGCCCTTTATGATTGAAACGGGGTACATTCCCATCAAGATCGCCCCGAACTTGTCTCAGCAGACGGTTTCGAGTTCCATTTTTAATTACCTGGAAAGTCAGGGCAAGGTGGTTACGAAATCGTTTATGTCGATTCAGGCGGCGCCGTCGACGGCGGACGATCAGGATCTCTTGAAGTTAACGCCGGTGGAACCGGTCGGCATCATGGAAGGGATTTTCTTTCTGGACGACGGGACGCCGTTTGAGGTGTCGAACATGCGGTTGCATTACCGATATTTGAACTATAACACCTTTGTGTCGTTGGATGAAGAATAAAAGCATGCGGACCCAGGCGCCTAGCCGGTGAGCATGCACGTTAAAAGAGCAAGTCTTCGGGTTGTGGAGGCTTGCTCTTTTAACGTGCGGCACTAGGGGACGGGCTGCCTCAAACGGTTGCGGGGAATAGCAATTATAGTAGACTCTCTTTCAGGTCCCAGACAAGCCGTTGGGGCCTTTTTAATTGGTCTACAATCGGTAATAATTGATGCGATTAATTTATCTAGACCATAAATCGAATTGGTATAGTTGTTACCCCGAAAAACCACGGGAAACTTCACGAAAATAAGGGGCTTTAGTCGCATTTTACGCCGATTCTTGGGATAATGAAGCTGTTGAGTGACTATGGCTCTATCTTTACATTAATTGGACCGTATCAATTTTCTAAAAGGTTGACTTTTTGCCAAAATACGGTATTATAGGAATTGTAAAAAGCGTCCCGGTAGCCACTACGAGATAAATTTTACGCCATTTTCTATCAACTAGATTATGCAGTGACGATTTCAAAGAAGGAGTGTTAATTACATGGCAGCAAATACAAACTTCGACTCCAAGGCTTACTTGGAAGGCGTTGACAAGTACTGGCGCGCAGCTAATTACCTTTCTGTAGGTCAATTATTCTTGCGTGACAACCCGCTGTTAAAGCGCGACTTAACTTCTGACGATGTCAAAATTAAGCCTATTGGGCACTGGGGAACCATTGTTTCTCAAAACTTTATCTATGCTCACTTGAACCGGGTCATCCAAAAGTACGATTTGAACATGTTCTATATTGAAGGTTCAGGTCACGGTGGCCAAGTTATGGTATCTAACTCATATCTTGATGGTAGCTACAGTGAAATTTATCCCAACATCTCGCAGGATGAAGAAGGCCTGAAGCGTCTGTTCAAGCAATTCTCCTTCCCAGGTGGTGTGGCTTCCCACGCTGCTCCCGAAACACCAGGTTCCATCCACGAAGGTGGGGAACTTGGTTACAGCTTGTCTCACGGGACGGGTGCTATCTTAGATAACCCCGACGTGATTGCCGCCGTTGAAATTGGTGACGGGGAATCCGAAACTGGCCCATTGGCCGCTTCTTGGTTCTCTGACAAGTTCATCAACCCAATCAAAGATGGTGCGGTTCTGCCAATCATCAACATGAACGGGTTCAAGATTTCTAACCCAACGATTCTTTCGCGCATGAGCGACAAGGAATTGACCGAATACTTTACTGGGATGGGTTGGGAACCTCACTTCGTTGAAATCGACGAAAATGATACTGACTACATGCGGGTGACTGAAGACATGGCCAAGACCATGGACGAAGTCATCGAAAAGATTAAGGCTATCCAAAAGAATGCCCGGGAAAACAACGACGAAACGTTGCCACAATGGCCAATGATCGTCTTCCGTTCCCCTAAGGGCTGGACTGGTCCTAAGCATGACCTGGATGGTAACCCAATCGAAGGGTCCTTCCGGGCTCACCAAGTGCCAATTCCAGTGGCTGCTGGTGACATGGAACACGCCGACTTATTGGTCAACTGGCTGAAGTCTTACAAGCCAGAAGAACTCTTTAACGAAGACGGTTCTGTGAAGGCAGAAATCCGTGATATGGCGCCTAAGGGTGACCAACGGATGGCCATGAACCCAATCACTAACGGCGGGATCAAGCCTGAACCATTGAAGATGCCTGACTACAAGAAGTTTGCCGTTGACGTTAAGGAACACGGCAAGACGATTGCCCAAGACATGTTGGTTTGGTCTGACTACCTGGCCGAAATGATGAAGTTGAATCCAAATAACTTCCGTGGTTTTGGTCCTGACGAAACCAAGTCCAACCGGTTATATGCCGCTCTGGATTACGGGAAGCGTCAATGGATGGAAGACATCCACGAACCAAACGACGAAAACATGGCCCACGAAGGCCGGATTATCGATTCACAATTGTCCGAACACCAAGCTGAAGGTTGGTTGGAAGGTTACGTTCTGACTGGTCGTCACGGGTTCTTCGCCACTTACGAATCCTTTGGCCGGGTCGTTGACTCCATGTTGACGCAACACATGAAGTGGTTGCGTAAGGCGGGTGAACAATCATGGCGTCATGATTACCCATCCTTGAACTTTGTCGACACTTCGACTGTGTTCCAACAAGACCACAACGGTTACACTCACCAAGACCCAGGTATGTTGACGCACTTGGCTGAAAAGAAGCCGGAATTAATCCGTGAATACTTGCCAGCCGATGCCAACACCCTGTTAGCCGTTGGGAACGTGGCCTTCCAGAGTCGCAGCAAGATCAACTTGATTGTGACCTCCAAGCACCCACGTCCACAATGGTTCACGATTGATGAAGCCACGAACCTGGTTAACAACGGGTTAGGCTACATCGACTGGGCTTCGACCGACCAAGGTCAAGAACCAGACATCGTCTTTGCCGTTGCTGGTACTGAACCAACTTGGGAATCCTTAGCTGCGATTTCCCTGTTGCACGACGAATTCCCAGAAATGAAGATCCGCTTTATCAACGTGGTCGACGTGCTGAAGTTGCGTTCGCCTAAGTTGGACCCACGGGCCATCTCTGATGAAGAATTCGACCGTCTGTTCACGACCGACAAGCCAATCATCTTTGCATGGCACGGCTTCGAAGACATGATCAAGGGTCTGTTCTTCGACCGTCACAACCACAACTTACACGTTCATGGTTACCGTGAAAACGGTGATATCACCACGCCATTTGACATGCGGGTTCTTAACCAGTTGGATCGCTTCGACTTGGCTAAGGAAGCTGTCAATGACATCCCAGAATACGCTGTTAAGGGCGCTTACTTCGTTCAACGGATGGATGACATGGTGGCTAAGCACACGGCTTACATTCGTGAAGTCGGGACTGACTTACCAGAAGTTAACAACTGGGAATGGAAGCCTTTGAAGTAATCTGCGGATAACTGCTGGGTAACCAAACCTGTTAAAACCTGAATAATTAAAGACGCGTTGATTCCACACGATGAAGTGGGGTCAACGCGTCTTTTTTGGCCCCATTTGGTGCGGGTTGAAAATATAATTTTCTTGTAATGATTACGCTTACATTTTTGGCAAAATATTGAAAACTAATGGCAATTAATGCCCGGAGTGACGGGGATTGTGGTCGCATGATGGATTAGCGGCACCCTTTCATTAATTATGACAATGAAACTTATTTACAGATTTTTCGCTTGATTTTTGAACAAAGTACCAGTATACTTTCGTTATTGAAAAAAGTTATCTAATTCACAAACAATCACGGAGGGCTTAAATATGTCGAAAAAAGTTGCGTTAGTGACCGGTGCCGGTCAAGGAATTGGGGAAGCCATCGCTAAGCGGTTGGCCAATGATGGATTTGCCGTTTCTTTAGTGGGTCGTCACTTGGACAAGGTTCAACGTGTGGCCGATGAAATCGTCAAGGCCGGTGGGGAAGCCATCGCCTTGAAGGCTGACGTGGCCAAGCGCGACGAAGTCTTTGCAGCCGTGGATGCCACCAGCGAAAAGTTCGGCGACTTCAACGTGATCGTTAACAACGCCGGCTTAGGCCCAACCACGCCAATCGACACGATTACGCCCGAAGACTTCGAATGGGTTTACTCCGTGAACGTTGGGGGTGTTCTGTGGGGCACGCAAGCCGCACACCAAGCCTTCAAGAAGTTCGGTCACGGTGGGAAGATCATCAACGCCACGTCCCAAGCCGGCGTTGTGGGGAACCCGAACCTGGCCCTTTACAGTGGCACTAAGTTTGCCATCCGGGGAATCACGCAGACCACGGCCCGCGACTTGGCCGAAGAAGGTATCACGGTCAACGCCTTTGCACCGGGTATCGTGAAGACGCCAATGATGTACGACATCGCCCATGAAGTTGGCCAAAACGCCGGCAAGAGCGACGAATGGGGGATGGAAACCTTCTCTAAGGACATCGCCATGAAGCGGCTGTCCGAACCAGAAGACGTGGCTAACGCCGTGGCTTTCTTGGCGGGCAAGGATTCCAACTACGTTACCGGTCAAACGTTGATCGTTGACGGTGGGATGCAATTCCAATAAAAATCAGCTAAACAATTAAGAGCCTCCGGGAACGGTTTAACCGTCCTGGGGGCTTTTTTGCGCCGATGGGAAAATTCAGCACCCAATGTTCGGAGAAACCAATGCTCCTGAAATTAGAGTGACACGCTTAGTTTTAAAAAAATTTTACCCGTGGGTCGCTCGCGCCAAATTATGTCATGGGGAATCGATATAATAAAGCTTGACCGTTAAGTTAATAATTAAGCAATTAACGGATGATAGATTTATAAGGAGGAAATACATATGAAATTAACCACGATTGCGGGCGCATTGGTTGCGGCCACAACGCTAGGGGTCTCGCTGGCGGTGACCACGCCGGACGTTGCCCAGGCTAAGGCTAAGAGCAGTTTAGCGGCAGTCCCGCAGAGCTTACGCGGCACTTGGTACCATTACCAAGAAGCTAACGGCTACTTTTACGAATCCCTGAATTTAGGGGCCAAGAAGATGACCGTCCGCAACGCTTATGATGCATATGGGCGTAAGCACGCTAAGAAGACCTACACGTTGCACGTCGCTAAGGATGTCAATAAGATCACAAACGGCGACTACATTACCAAAAAGACGGCTAAGTGGATGTACGCCGCGACTCGTAAGAACGGGTACACCGAGATTGATAACTGGAACTTTGGCTTTGATTCCGTCGGTCATGGTAACTACAAGGTGAGCCACCAGACCTATCAAGGTAAGTCGGTTAAGGTCTTAACCAACAAAACAAACTATGGGTTTACGGACCACTTCTACCAGACTAAGGCCCAGGCCAAGTTCTTTAATCCCGTTGGGGCACTACATAAGTAAACTTGGATGATCAACTATTGAGGAGGAATCTTTCCATGAAACTAACCAAAATTTTCGGTGCCGTCTTAGCCGCACTTAGCTTGGCGGCTGTGATGACCGTGGCCACCCCAGAGGTCACGGCGCAAGCCAGCACGAAGATGAGTCTAGCCCAGTATCCGGCCAAGTATCGGGGCACCTGGTACTATTACCAAAAGGGCCACTACAACCGGTTCACCGTTGCGGCGAAGAAAACGACCGTCCGGAATTACGTCAACAAAAAGTGGCAAACCGGAGAGGGACTGGTCAAGTCGATTGCGTTGAATAAGACGCCGAAGTCGAATAAGAGCAACCGCTACGATGAAGTGTTGTTCATGAGCCAAGGCTGGTTGATGAACGCGGACCGGGAAACTTATCGCAAAGGGGCCAAGTTCCATTCGATGGGGACTGAAGGCTACAAAGTGGTGACGCGACACTACCAAGGTAAAAAGGTGAAGTCACTTATTATTAATAGTATGTGGAACTATGGGAATGGGGAATGTCACTTATTCCACTATTACAAGACCAAGGCCCAAGCCAAAGCCTTTAACCCGACCGGCGCAGAAGAAGACTACCCGGGTTAATCAACGTTCCCCCCCGAGCGAAGCAGGCCTACTAGGGGCCCGCTTCGGTTCGGGGTACTGAGAGCTATCCAGGAAAATTGGAGGAATTAACCATGAGGAGTAAACACTTAGCTGGCTGGCAATGGGGATTGATGTTACTGGCCATCGTCTGGGGACTGGGATTCGCCGGGGGGACTTCGGCTCAAGCCGCTAACACGCACTTTGCTACCCGGAAGATCACCTATCATATTAATGGGAAATCGTCGTACTATCATCAGGTGTGGACCAACGCCGTCAAGGCTTGGAACAGCACCAAGGTGGTTAAGCTTAAGCCGACTACCAAGAAGAAGGCCAAGATCCAATTTGCCATTGACAAAAAATCGGCGGGGATCTGTCCGTATGTCTACACGTATATCTTATCAGGTAAACGGAAGACCTCGTGGGCGAAGGGGTACATGCACGGCGGTGTGATGTCGAAATTCCTTTATTCTAAGGAACAACGCACCAGTATTGCCATCTGTGTCGTGGGCCACACCTTAGGGTTGCGCGATAACGAAATTGACTGGGAGACGAACATAGTCCCGGCCACGGATCGCAGCGATTTAGCGCATGCCTATGCCCATATCAAATAACCAGTAACCGCTACGCCCACTGATGGCTAACGGCTGCTGGTAAGTCACACTATTTTAAGAATAATAACTAGCCCCCGCCATTTTCGGTATGTTGAAAATGGCGGGGGCTAGTTGGTTTCAATGATAAAAGTTGCGGGCACTTTCCGGCAGTCATTACCCCAGCGACAGCCATCGTTGGGACTGGTATACTAAGATGTAACGAATTTAAATTGCCGGACCTTACTTCTGCGGTGCGGTCAGGCTGACGCGTACCAGCTTAACCTGATAACTAGCTGCGGGGGCGTGCACCGTCACGACATCGCCCGCCCGGTGGCCCATCACGGCGCGGCCCAACGGTGAAACGCGGGTGGTCTTCCCCGCGTCCAGGTCGGCTTCGGCGGTTCCCACAATCTGGTAGGTGACCGTCTCGTGGTCGTCGAGAAACGCCAAGGTCACCCATTTGCCTAGCTCGACCACCGGATCGTCACTGGGCGTCACGATGCGGGCGTACTGGCGCTCTTTATTTAAGAAGCGTAACCGACTCTCTAAGTGCCGCAGGTCCCGTTTGGCGGCACTATACTCCGCGTTTTCGGAGAGGTCGCCGTGGGCCCGCGCCTCCGCTAGACTGGCGATCTTATGCGGTCGGTCGGCCTCCAGTGCCGCAATTTCCCGTTCGATTTGGTGGTACCCCGCCGCCGTGATAGGGTTAAAGTCTCGCTGATTAGCCATGTGCAACACCTCTGGGTAGAATAATGTGACGCCGGTGACGTCTAAGCACAGTTTAACGCAGTTTGTAGAAGGAAGGAAACCGTTGTGAAGTTAACTGGCCGATATTGGCTTCGTCAGGCAAGCATTGGTCTCGTGATGGGCCTCGTTCTGGGGTTGCTAGGGCACTTTAATGCGGCCCAGTTCCGGGTGATGCCCCAGGTAACCTGGGGGGATGTCTACTTGATCATCTGTTGGTTAGGCTTTCCCTTTGCCAAGTGGATTTTGTTGGAAGATCACCGCGCCGTGACCGCCCCAACTTTCCACCGCAAACGACACCGAGCTGCCGAACAGACGAGCTCCGTCTATGAACGTCATCAGCCAGTTCGCCGGGTCCAGGCCGCGCCCCGGGCACCATTGAAGGTTTACTGGCTAGTATTGATCGATATTTTTTTAGCACTGGGGAGCCCCTTGGTTTTAGTTGGTTTTGTGTCCTATCTAATAAGACACAATTAAATTGCTCTGAAATTAGGCACTTTAACGTGCATTTAACGACGTTTTTGCCTCTTATCGTCTGAATGGTTCATTCCATGATATTCTTAATGCAGTTGGAAGGGACCAACCACTTCAGGACGTGGGCCCTAACCAAGTGGGGATCATGCACCCCGCTTCATAGACACCTAGTTGAGGGACTTTTTGGAACGTCACAATGTGCTAAGGAGTAAGATTCACTAAATAACGGATTATTACCAAATGTAGTCAGTGATTAAAATTAAGAACTTGGGGGAGTGCTAAATTTTACCTACTAATTAATGGGATAATCTGCTTAGAGTATCGTCCGTTGGGGGCGGTACTTTTTTTGTCATTAAGGGGCTTGATCACGGTCGTCGCCCATGGTGGCGTTACCACATGGTCACGGGATTAAGCGATGAATTTGGCGTGAGCAGCGCTGGTCGCTGGTCACGATAATGTAAAGTATCAGTGCATTTTACCCACCAAAAGGATTGCAACGAATCCTAAATCACGTTACATTAAAGGTAATTAGTGAAGGGAGACGATGGCGGTGTTATCGGTCTATTTCTGTGAGGATAACCCTGAACAGCTGGCTCACTATCAGGAAGTTGTTCAGCGCTACATTATGATTAACGATTACAACATGCAGATTAAACTCGCGACGGTCAGTCCTAAGGAATTGTTGGCGGCACTGGAGACGGATGCACCAAAGTATGCTCTGCTATTTTTAGATATCGAATTTCCGGCTGAGGACATGAACGGTCTGGAAACGGCGATTGCGATTCGTCAACAGCTGGGGTTTGCGGAGATTGTGTTCGTCACCACCCACTCGGAGATGGCGCTATTGACGTTTGAACGTAAGGTGGAACCGATGGACTTCGTGGTTAAAGATTTGGGTCGAGAACAGATCGATCAAAAACTACGCGAAAACGTGGATTACGGCTTTCAACGGTATACCAACTACCTCGAAAATACGGAAAACTTGTTCCAGTACACCATTGGGGGGCGCACCTTTAGTTTGCCCATGGGGGACGTTTACTTTGTCTCGACCGCGGACACCCCTCATAAGGTTTCGGTGCACGCCGCCAACCAGTTGGTGGAGTTTCCGGGTTTCTTAAAAGACATTGCGGATCAGTACCCGGACCTGTATCGCACGGATAAGAGTTTTCTGGTGAACCTCGACAACGTGAGCGGTATCGATTCGGAGAACCGCCGGCTGATCTTTCCCAATGGCGATCAGACCGACGTTGCCACCCGCCGCTTTCACGAAGTCAAGACCCTAGTTCAGAAGCATCTCAACGAATGATAGGTGATAGACGTGGCTTTCCATTTATTTGATCAAAATTTCTGGGTCAACTTCGTGCTGGCGATGACCATGCAGTGGTTCTGGACCATCTGGATTGGGGAGATTCGGCCCCAAAACTGGTCGTTGCCCCTGAAATGGGTCCTCTGGGCGTTAATCCCGGCAGTCATCGGTGAGGGGTGGAGCCTAATCATCCCCCCGTTAGCGGCACTGACGTATTTGGTGCGCCACCGCCGTAACCTCGCCCTGATTTTTATGAACGCCACGATTATCATCTTTTTGATTGTGGTGTTGGTCAACGACTTCTCCTGGGAACTCATGCGACAACTGTGGGGGGATGGCGTGGCCCAAAGCGTGATGGGGGTGGCGAGTCGGCTGACGGTGCAGCTGATGGTCTACTCGATGATCTCACTAGGGGTCGCCGAGATGCACATTCAACCCGGCAACCTGGATCAATTGGCGTTGAGTCATAAGGAGCAGTGGACCGTTCTGGCACTCCTGTTAAGTCTAGCGTCGTTGGTCGGGTTGTCGTCAAGTATTATTCACCAGATGAACCTGAGCCAGGGGATGCTGACGTTTGCACTGGGGATCGAGGTCCTGATGATTGGCCTGATCGTGGTGAGTCTCTTCGTCTTCTTGCGGAGCTTCATGATTCGGCAGCGGGTCAAGGCCGATTACCAGACGGCGATGTTGCAGAGTCGCTACGACCGACGCATCTCGGATCAGGTGCAAAACATCCGGGACTTTAAGCAGACCTACCAGAAACAGATGCTGCGGCTGGGGGATTATCTGGACGCGGAAGACTATGACGGTCTAGAGCGTTATTACCAAACGCTCAACACGCGGTGGCAGACCACTAACCAACTGGCGGGGCTAGAAATCGATGGGTTGCAGCGGTTGAATGACCCGCCCCTCAAGAACCTGTTGTTCCAGAAGATTCTGGCGGCCCAGAATCGCCAATGGCATTTTCGCTTAGAGGTCCCGGACCCGATTCAAATGATTCCCATGAATAACGTCCAATTGTTGCGCATTCTGGGTATTCTCCTGGATAACGCCATCGAAGCGCCCCGGGTGGGGGAACTGCCCGAGATTTACTGTGCGATTCTGGATTATCCGGACGCCGTAGAACTGGCGGTGGCCAACCCGGTGTCGGCGGAGCATCCCCCGGCCATTACGCAATTTATGCGGGCCGGTTACACCACCAAGGGGGGCGGCCACGGTCTGGGGTTGAGTACGGTGCAGGAGATCATCGACCAGACGGCCAACGCCTCCCTCCAGATTATGATTAAGCGGCAGCATCTCTACTTTACGATCATTCTAACCAAGACGGGAGGCGAGTAGTGTGTTAGCCGTAACTGTCCCCAGCTTCTGGGTCGCCGACGTCATCATGGGCTTTTGGTTTATCTATTTTCAATACTACTGGTTGCCGCAGTTACGACCGCGGCATTTCCTCGCGTACGCTGGGGGGTTGGCCTTGGCCTATGCGAGTCTAGATACCTGGCTACGGTTAACGGCCCACCACGCGTTAGTTAGCTCGCTACCGGCCTTACTATTGGTGGGCGTCGAGGGAGCGGTCTTAGTGCGGCGCAACGGCCGGTACTTTCCGGCGTTTATCAGCCTAACGATTCTAGCTTACCTGCTGATTGAGTTCATTGATACCGTCAGTCTGACGGCCACCATGTTGCTGACGAACGTGTCCTTTATGGCCAGCTTTCCGGGCAGCGTGGTGACGTTAACCTTCGACTCGGTACTTTTCACCCTGATTCTGCTGGCCACTTTATCCACCCAGGCCCCCATTGAAAATCTCGTTCAGTCCCTGTTGGGCCGCGATGCGGAATACTTATTTCTGGCCCTGATGTCGGTAATGATGCTGGTCTTTAGCCTGTTCGAATACGCCCTGCAGGCCTTGAATTGGTCGGTTGAAGCCCTGATCTTTTTGATGGGCATCTCGGGGGTGTTCATGTTGGGCATCACCCTGAGCACCTACATCTTGGTCCAAAGCCACCTCCAGTCCGAGCATACCTACGCCCAGTTACAGGATCGGCGCTTTCACGACCAGTACGAAGCGGAGCTACACCGGCAGATCTCGCTGGTTCGGAAGTTCCAGCACGATTATCAAAACATGTTGTTGGGCCTGGGGGGCTACCTGGCCGATCACGACTATGCCGGATTCCAGCAGTTGTATGTGGATATTCGCTCGCGGTGGGTCACCAGTAACGCCGCTGACTTAACGATCGATGACTTGGCCAATATTCCCAAGATTGGGGTACGCTACGAGGTTTATCATCAATACTTAGAGGCCCGCCGGTTGGGTGTGGACATGTTCGTGAAGACGCCTGAACCGTTGACGTTGACCATGGAAGCCCTGCGGCAGTTGGCCCGGATCGTGGCCCGGACATTCCCCATCGTGTTACCTTACGCCGCGCAGCTTCAACCGGCCGTGGTAACCTTGGAGTTGATCGAAACACAGTACGACGTGCACTTTCGTCTGACCTTTCCGGTGGGCGATGACGCGCGCGTCCTGACCCAGCACCGGTTGACCAGCGCGCAGGGGAATCTGGACTTTAGTCGGGTAACCCGCCACTTGACGCTAGATACCAGTACGATGCTCCGAGTGAAATTACACTGGGGTCAATTAGAGATTGTCTTACCGAAGAACGAACAAAACTAGGGGGAGGCACGCCGGGATGTTAACGCCGAGCGGTAGTGATTTTTGGTTAACTAACTTTGTGATGTGTGCGTGGTTCATTTCGTTTCAATTTTACTGGTTTCCCAGTCTGCGCACCCGCTGGTTTCAGGGGGCTTACCTGGGACTAGCGGCCGGGTTTACGGGCTTAAACCTGGTCGCCAAACAGGTCGAGTGGGGCTGGCTGCGCGGTGCGTCCGTCCTGTTGATCCTTGCCGTGGAGTTAGGCTGGTTCGTTTATCGGCGTCAGCAGCGGCTGATTCCGGCCTTCTTATCGGTGTCGATCTTGGACTACCTGCTCAGTGCCTTCGTCAATAGTGTGGGGGTCACCCTGACCACCTTACTGACCTCGTATCGGTTTACCGTGTCGACCTGGGGGCTGACGACCATGCTGACCTTTAGTACCATCCTGTTTGCCATGATTTCGTTGGGGTTATTAGGCACCCAGGCGCCCATGGAAAACTTCATGGAAGCCGTGATTACCCGGCGGACACAGTACCTGTTGCTCCTGTTCATGACGCTGATGTGGGCCGTGTTCATCCTGTTTCTGTCGACCTTACGGCTCCTACACCGCTCGACCGGCTACCTCTTCTTTCTGGTCGGTATCACGGGGGTGGTGATGGTCGGCTTCTCGGTCAGCATCTACCTGTTGTTACAGACCCACCTGCAACAGGAACACGCCCGGATTCAAGCCCAGCATCAGGCCTATCATCAGCAGTATACGGCCGAGCTGCAACGCCAGTCGGTCCTGGTCCGGAAGTTCCGCCACGATTATCAAAACATCCTGTTGGGCCTAGGGGGGTACCTTAATGAACGGGATTACGCGGGTTTTCGGCAGTACTACATCGATATTCGCTCGAAGTGGGAGACTAGCAACGCGGCGGATCTGACCATCGACGACCTGCATAACATGCCCAGGGGCGTGGTCCAATACAGCATTTACCACGATTATCTGCTGGCCCAGCGTCTGGGGGTCAACCTGTTCGTCAACATTCCGAAACCCTTGACCGCGACGGTCGCGGTCGGTCGGCGAGTCGGACGGGTCCTGGAGCGGTCGTTACCGGCCACGATTCACGCGGTGGTGGCCTTAGAGCCCGCCATGGTGAACCTGAAGATCACGGAATCGGTGGAACTGACCTGGGTGGAGTTGACCTTCCCCCTGCCGACTAACGTGCAAATCATTCACGGCAATCGCCTGGTCGGGGAGGGGTTCCAACTCGATTTCTCGGAAGTTCTGAAGGGGTTACCGTCCGCCATTACCCTGCAACTAGAAACCAAACTCCACTGGGGACGGTTGTTGGTGACCCTGCCGATGGACTAACCGGCAAAAAAAGTTTCACAAACTAAGACATAACTTATTGTTTAATTTAGGGATTTATAATTGTAAAGAAAGCGCTTGCAATTGCGAGTTCGTCTGCTATACTAGGAGTTGTAATACCAATCAATCTTTCAGAGAAGCTGCAAAATCACCCTGATTTACGGTTTCTTGATTTTGTGAATTTATCCTAATTGTGACGATTAGAATTCATTCATACTTCGACTAACGGTGTGTTGGTCGAAGAGATACTGAACAAGCTCAATATAACATATTGAGGTTTTAGCTAATTTGAGCAACAACGTTTCCTGACTACAAACTTGATACGCTGAAACTCTAATGATGCTAGTGGGAACCGGAGTGTGGTTACTCCGGTTTTTTTGTTGTGTTCACAAAAAGGATTGTGATTCCCGCCCAAAATCGGTAAGCTGGGAGCGGGGAGGGGAACACATGCAAAATTTACGGGGAACATGGTGGTTACTGCTAGTGGGAATCATGCTTGGCTGTAGCTTACCGGCGCAGTCGGGCCAAGCGAGTCACGACGTTCGGGGACGAGTGACGTTAGAGCTGCGCGGACGGCCCATTCGGGTGACCGCACACAACCGCTCAGAGGTTAGCCGGCTGTTACGAATTCGAAATGGTCATTTGCGATACCATTATATTCGGCACCGCCGCTATATCGTGTTGTCGGACCACGCGTCAACCGCTGGCCTGCTGGTCAAGGCGGGCCGCCACCGAGCCGTGGTGCGTCACGGCCGTTACCACTTCGCCGCCGGAGTGGTGCCGCGGCGGTTGGCCATCTATTCGCCCCACGGTAAGCTCAAGACGGTGCAAAATCCACACCGTCACCGGGTGGTTAACGTTCATTTGATCGACGAGGCGAAACTGGCGTAAACGCAGTTAGCTGGCGGGGGGTCAATCTAGCCACCACCTTAGCGCACGTTTCGTCATCAAAGAGTCTGGGATTTTCATTCCAGGCTCTTTTGCTGGGGCGGGCAAAGAAGGCCCGCCACGTTGCGGTCGTCAAAAATAATGGTCATGGCTCCGAGAAGTGAGGGCGCGCGAACGAGGACCGGTCTTACTTAATCAGGGGGAGTAGACCCGGACTTAACGCGGATTGACCGAAATCGGTCTAGGCAGATTGCCTTCCTTTATGACAAATGTAATATTTAAAAGCTTGTCACCGGGACCAATGAAGGCTATAGTGAAACTGTTCTATTCAATACATAGTTTTTGGGAGAAAACAATGACGCCGTCGATAAGCGCGCCCCTGTGGGGTTACGCCATTGCGGCCAGCCGTACCGAACACCGGGGGGATGTCGGACGGGTGGTCGAGAACCACGTATGCCGTGGAGAACGGTTGTGTCATCGATAATTGTTGCCCATCAAAACTGGATTATTGTATTTTGTGCCGAAGAGTAAAGTTGGTCATCGGAGACCATTCTAAAAATAGCGTTGTCGTCGTTGACGGCAACGCTATTTGGGGTTTTTGGAGTGATTCCGGCCGGGGGCGGGATAACATCGGCGGTAAAAAAACAGGCTTGGCCGGAGCCAAGCCTGTTGAATCTTAGTGTTTACCGTCGGCGACCTTGGTGTACAACAGTTGGAACTCTACGGAGAGATCCGTATCGGTGTTGTAAGTGGTGTACCCCATGCTAGCGGGGTAACCCACAGCGGTGTTTAAGTAGAAATTCTTCATTTTATGCTGCGTCAACGTCTTTTCTAAGTACTTCGCGAGATCCTTAACCAGGGTCTGCGTTTCACCGGTCTCGGCATCGACCTTGGTACCTAACGTCTTTTCAATGCCTGCGGGGAACCAAGGGTCCATGTTGGCGGTGAGCTTATCGTCGCTCGAGCCCACCCGACCAGCCGTGCTGGAATATAGGTAGTGGATGTCCTTGGCTTTGAGCTTGCCGGTGACTTCGTCGTAAGGATCGAAATTATCGGCAAAGGCATCGGTGGTTAAAGCGCCATCCCAGTCGTCAATCTGGGCTAAGCCCTCGTAGGCGCCCTGGAGATCCTGACTGACCTTGAAACCGTCCTTGACCATTTGGGCGGTGACCAACTTGGTAAATTGCCGGTCTTGGCTGGCCGCTGCTGGTGGTCTTTTGGACCGTAAAGTTAGCAGCGGATTGGGTGGTGGAATCGTCGGTCGTGGTTTGATCTGCCTTGCCGGCCTTCAAGTAACCGCGCCAGATCCAGCCCTGTAAGGTGCCATCTTCGCTGGTAACGTGGTAATAGATGGCTGAGTTGCCCTTGGCCTTGCGGTAGAGTTTCTCGTGAGCGTCGGTTAACCAGGTCACGTCGGCCGTATCGGCGTTGTTGCCGTACTTGGTCCCCAGGTGCTTGGAGTACCGGGCGCCGGTGGTGGCGGTGTAGGCGTGTTGCTTCATGCTCTTACGCCAGACCAGCTTGACGGAATTCGACCGGGCCTTGGAGTACTGTCCCTGCGTGGTCGTGGTGTGGTCCGTGGTGGCCTTGAGGTAACCGCGCCAGATCCAGCCCTGAAGCTTCCCGTCACTGCTTTTGACGTGATAGTAAATGGCGGACGTGCCCTTGGCCGGCCGGTAGAGCTTTTCGTGGGCATCGGTGACCCAGACCACCGCTTGAGTGGCCGAGTTATTGCCGTACTTGGTTCCCAGGTGTTTGGAATACCGGGCGCCAGTGGTGGCGGTGTAGGTCTTTTGTCCCATACTCTTGCGCCAGACCAGCTTGACGGATTGACTACGCGTGGCCGAGTAACTGGCGGCGTGGGCGGTGGTGGCGGTCATACCGAACCACGCGCCGAGCCCCAGACCGCAAACCAGCGCGCCTTGAACAATTTTGCGCATCTCAAAATTCCTCCTTTAGACTTACTTTCAGTGTAGCACCGGGAGAAATTCCACACTAGGCTAAATCGCCAAACGAATTGGTATTGTAATAATTGTTAGGGACGATTAATCCGCTAAGCAGCGGTTTCCAGACAAAAAGGATTGGGCAATCAAGCCCAATCCTGGGTAAATCGGTCGAGTTAAGCGGGGACGGCGGTGACCACGAAAAATTTACAGAGGAGAAACAGGAGTGTGAGGAGCGACAACCAGATATCCAACCGGTTCACCCAGTTGGTATCGCGGGTGTCTTCGAAGACGGTGAAGTGGGACTGCACACCAATCAAGCCACAGAAGAAAACGCCGGATAACCACAGGGCGTCGTGAACGGCGAGGCCCGCGACTAAGATGGCTAGGTTAAATAAGATCATGACAATTTTCGCAACGTTAACGGGATAATAAATTTTAGTCATGGTGCCCATCCTCCTATTCTCAAACCCAAACTTAGCTAGTCCTGAAAGTGAGCTTACCTACAGCATAGAAGAAGGTGCCCAAATGTGCAGCAATTAAGGCTCTAAATCCCTGAGTATGTTCACCAAATGGGGTTACTGAAGAAACCCGCGCTTTACCGCGCAGCTTCCCATTGTGGGGGAGAACGCGTATGATGAAAGAATATCGAGGGGGATTAATGATGCAACGACTATACTTATATTTAAAGGGTTTATTGCCAGCAGCCTTACTGATCTTTTTTAGCGGGATGACGCTTACCCCCATGTCGTTTAGCTGGGGCCTAAATGGGTGGGACGGTTACTACCTGTTGAGCTATCTACTAGTTTTTCCGGCGGCTTACCGTCGCACGGTCGGGTCGTTCAACCAGAGCAAGGACCCGGGGCGTCAGCTACAGCATCCCCGGGACAACGCAGATCAAGAGGCTGTGCGCACCGGATCAGCTTATGCCAATACCGGGCACTTTGGGGTGGCCCGAATCGGGGATGCCGGGGAGCATGAATTTGCCGTGATCCGCTGGGGCACCAGCTTGATTTATCGCCTATTTCTGGTGGCAGCCGGCATTTTTGTGCTGGGGTATCAGTGGGGGAAGCACCGGCGCTAACCGGTTAATGGTGAGTCAATCGAGTAAAAAGAGACAATCCTCCAAGGCGGCCACGTCTAGCGGTTGCCCCGCTTGGGTGGCCCGTTCGTCGAGGTAGGTTAACCATTGGCTGCGGGCCGCTTCATCAATCCCCGGATCATCGAAGGTATCGTTGAGGTCGGCGGCAATTTCTTGGTACGTCAGTAAGTCGGCAAATAGGAGTCGTTGCGTGGCGGGAATCAAGAGAAGCGCACCACTTTTCTGTGGTAGGGCGAAACATTCGTGGCGAGCCGGTGGTTTAAGCATCATTTGGTCACTTCCTTAGCCTTAGTGTACCATCGAAAATGAGAAGAATCTAATTAATTGGTAACGCTTAAAAAAAATTCCGGGATTTATTTAATCATTAATCGATTTAAGTGATTAGTCGAAAAAAGATTGACCGCTACGTTTCTAACGATTTACTTAGGATTTGACGAGCGCTTTGGTAAACGTTGCCGGGAATGGGCGGATAGGTTAGTCTAGAAATGAGGATTGACCGGTCAACCACGGGGAACCGCGGCAGCGGGTGGCTGACGGGCCGATCCACCATTGATGACCTTGGGGGAACTGAATTTGAAAAATTTCATCGGACGATATTGGGGATGGCTAGCGACGGGCTTGTTGGTGCTGGAAGGGTTAGGCTTAGCCGGCTGGAGTGTTTATCGTTATGGCGGGACGACCTATGACCTGCGCATCACCCACAGGGTGGGGACGCGGCCGTTAAGTCAGCCCGTCAACTATCCAATCACGGGATCCGTTTACCAGGGCCGCGCGGTGAACGCGGCGGGCCATTCGCGGATGGTGACGCTAAAGACCAACAGTGACAATCCGGGACCGTTTCGGTATGGCCAGTGGGTGCGCGTGACGGTGAACGCCCATTATGGGGTGACCCATTACCGGGTACTCAAATCTGCTCAGCACTATTAGAATTGAGCGTGCGAAACGCCTAACTTTTGGGTTGGGCGTTTTTGAGTGCATTGAAAAACGACCGTGGAAAGATTCCCACGGTCGTTAGATTAGGCCCGATGAGGCGTGATTAATTTTAGAAAATGACGGACGGTTCCCACGACACTTAAGCCCATGGCAATGATGAGCAGTAGGCGTAAGGCCAGAGCAATTCCGGACCAGCGATCGGTGATGAGGTTGGTCATGAAGTGAGCGAACAGGCCAGTCAGGTTGGCATAGCAGATTGTGAGCCACAAAGCGCTAAGTTTAGCTTTCATTTAGTGTCATTTCTCCAATCCAGTTAGATTATTGCCGGACGCAGGCCCGACAAAATCAACTATAGCATCCAGGCTAGATTGAACCGGTCAAAACGTAAAAATCGTTGGGAAATAGGGTGATTTTGAAACGACAGAGAACGGTAAATAAGGCGTTTATTGGTCGCGAGGTATTAGTAGTTGATCTTCCTTATGATGAATCGCTCAATAGGATTATTTATTTATGATAACTATTAATCGAATGAGTGACTAATGGTCTATACTTAAGGCGTATTTGGCTGACAAACTGACTGGGGAGGTCAAAAATTTGCGTCGAAAAACAGGGTGGTTACTTGTCGGGTTATGGGCCCTTTTGATTGGAAACTTTGTCTGGGCGGGGATGACGTTTGGCTGGCGAGTGGTAACACCCGTAATTGCCTATAATCGGCCGCGGGGACCATTTGGGTGGCCGTTTCTGATTTTGTTCTGGATTTCGGTGATTCGGGGTGCTTACTTTCATGGCGTATTACGTTTATTTACGGGTCACCACGGGGGTTGAACTTGCAGGCTTCAGCAGAACGGATCATGGTACCTTGGGGCAGCCTATTGATGATGGCAGAATTGTCGCTACCAGTCTGGTTTGTGGGGGCCTCATCGTTGGTGGTGTTAGATGGACACCGGGATGTCAAGGTGATAATGACTCAACAACGCGTGGTGCCATTGGGGTTGCGCGTACGGTATCAGGTCATTCGCATAGAACTGGATTAGTCGCTAGTAAAAACAGATTAGGAACGTTTACGATTGGTAAACGTCCCTAATCTGTTTTGGTTTTCATTTTAATGACCGTTTTTCGGCGATCGACTGATGGTTAACCTGCCATAACCCGAAGCCTAACAGCGCCACGCCACCTAAATCCACGACTAATTTCGGACCTACCGGTAGCGTTGTGGCCGTGTGTAAGCCCAGGCCTAAAACCAGCAGCAAGCTCAAGCTGTTCCCCCAGCGAGCTAAAAATTGACGAAACATTCGCACCCACTCCTAACAAGGTGATTGATAAATTGTGAAGACTATATCTAATAATTTTAGTATACGCTCATCTGTTGGGACGAGCAAACGATGCTGACAACTAGTTGAGTCCCATACTAGTGTCTGGTATTTAACAACTAAAAACTGCCGTGGTAGACTGAAAATAACAGTATTACCTTGCTTGAAAGGGGAAATTACCATGCGGGTATTGAAGCTGGTTAAATCGGTACGGTTTTGGGTTGCGTTAGTATTGTTGGGCAATCTACGGGGAATTTTTCAAGCAACGCCCGCGCAGTTCAACTGGTGGTTTAGTCTAGTGGTTGGTGGTGGGGCCATCATTCTGCTGGTTTCGGTGGTCTATGATGTTTGGTTGGGGACGGAACACCGGCCAACCCACGTTAATCATCGGGGGTATCTGCATTAAACAATTGAAATTAAAAGTGGCCTTCCCGGATTAACCAGCCGAGAAGGCCTTATTTTTAACCTAAATTCAATTCGTCGAACTCACTGGGGACCGGCGCCGTGACCGTGGTCAACTCATCGCCCAGGGTAAACGGCTGCGGAAAGGCCAACCGCCAGCAATGCAGCCGTAAGCGACGACCGTCACCCGGGCCGTAGAGCGGGTCACCCACCAGGGGATGACCGCTGGCGGCCAGGTGAACCCGCAGTTGGTGGGTCCGGCCGGTCTCCAACCAGAGCTGAACCAACGTCGCGCCCGGCTGGTGGTCGACCACCCGGTAATGGGTGACGGCGCGTTGGGCGTGGTCGCCGTTGACTTGACGCTTGCGCTTATCCAACGGGTCGCGGCCGATCGGGGCGTCAAAGGTGCCCTCGTCGGTCAAAGTACCGTGGACCCAGGCCAGGTAGGTGCGTTGCACGCGCTTTTCGGCAATATTGCGGACCATGAGGGGCACCACGGCCGGCGTCTTGGTCATCAGTAATGCGCCGGTGGTTTCCTGGTCCAGACGGCTCAGAATGTAGGGCCCCGGCTGGTCCGGCCCCAGGTAGGCCGCCACGTGGTTCAGTGTGGTCCCCCGTTCGCCCGGTTGGTTGGGGTGGGTCTTACTGCCGCGGGTCTTATTGATGACCAGCAGGTCGGCCGTTTCGTACAGCACGCTGACCGTGGCCGCGCTGTCCGGGTCGACGGCCGGAAACGGGTGCGTGAAGTCGGTCGGCACGAAGGTCAACGTGAGCCGCTCGCCGGGGTAGACCAGTTGGTTCATCGAGCGGTAGCGGTCGTTGACCAGCACCCGTTGGCCCACGCGTAGGCTGTGAATCAGGTGACTAGGAATCAACCAGGCGCTTAGTAACGCCCGCACGGTGCGGGCGGGTTGGTCTAACGGGTAGTGACGGGTGTACGTCCAATGCATGATTAGGGAGTCCTCCTTGGGGATAACAAAAGAACCTGCCGTCCGCGGATGGCAGGTTCCGTCATTAGAAAGATTATTTCGTCGGTGTTGGCTTAACAATCAGCACGTCGCAGATGGCGGAGCGACTGACGTAGTTGGTGACGGAGCCGACCATCAGGCGTTCCACGGCGGTTAACCCGGTGGAGCCAATCACGATCAGTTCCGTATCGTGGTCCGCAGGGAATTCGCGGGCGATGACGGGCTTAGGATTCCCGAACCGAACGTGGATGCTGACGTCGGGTACCCCGGCGTCGATGGCCTTTTGCTTCAGCGCATCTAGGCGGTCCTGGACATCTTGCGATAACTTGTAGATGACGTCGCCACTAACAGCGCCACCGTAAGTATCGCTGAATTGGTTGACTTCCAGCACATTTAAAATGTCCAGGTGCGTTTTGTTCCGCTTCGCGACTTCAATTGCTTTTTCGAGAACTGGTTGGGTTGCTTTTGAACCATCAACGGGAACCAGAATATTTTGATATTGTTGTAACATAATGGATGCCACCCCTTCACGATGCATGTAGAAACCTTACTTATACTATATCATTTATTATCGACCATGTAAGCCCTTAATTTCCTAGCGACCAGCATGAAAATGATGAAAACAAGCCCTGGTGCCCCTAAGCGCCAACACCTTTTGCCCGTGGGTTTCCATCATTACTTTTCGGAGTTCATTATACCGCACTTTTCTCCGAAGGGGCACCCGAGATTCGGGACCAGGCTCTAGGATTGTGCACGTTCACAATCACGCATTTCCCGGTGAATTGGGCCAGGGGGGTTGGCACATCAGAAATCGTATGTTATTGTGTAATAGAGAAGTAGAACACTAGTTGAGTGGAGCTCGTGACGATGATCAAGTGCGTTGGTTACGGCGTAGGGAACTTGGTCGTGGATTCGGCAGCACCGCCCTGAGGCCCAGGTTGCACGCAGCCAGTTAAGCCGATATACCGGCAAATAAGGAGGAGTAGCGGATGACTAACGCCATCGAAATTACGGATTTAACGTACCGCAAGAACACCAAAACGATTTTGGAACACGTCAACTTACAGATTGCGACGGGGAAGGTGGTCGGCCTGTTAGGGGAAAACGGTGCCGGGAAAACCACCTTGATGCGCCTGATGGCCGATGTCGCCAAGGGGGCCAAGGGCACCATCGCCATCAATCAAAAGACCGACGGGACCCAACGCCGCGGGTTGATCAGCTTCACCGAAGCCTTACAGGGGTTTCGGCCGGGGAGCAAGCTGAGTCAGATTCGCGACGTCTACGCGACGGTCTACCCGGATTTCTCCGCTAAGAAGTACATAGATTTAGTGACGTTCTTACAGATTGACGACGACTTGGAATTGAACAAGTTGTCCCGCGGGACCCGCGAGAAGTTCATCATCGCGTTGACCCTAGCGCGCCAAGCCGCCGTTTACTTGCTGGACGAACCCTTTAATGGGATCGACAGTATGAGTCGTAAGCGCATCATCAGCAGCATCATCAAGTGGAAGGCCGACGACGCCACCATGCTGATCAGTGACCACTACGTCACCGAGATTGCGGCGTTACTCGACGAAGTGGTGATTATCAAGGACCGCACGGTTTGCACGCATAAGAGTAGCGAGGAGATCCGCAGCCAGTTCGGCATCGGGGTCGAAGACTTCTACGAAAGCGTGTACGGAGGGGATATTCACGATGACGAGCTTTAGCGAAACCTTTCGGAGCATGTGGCGGTCGAAATTTCGCATCGTCAACATTTTATTGGTGATTTATCTGCTGCTTCTGGCGGTGACCTTGGGTGGTCAGTTGTGGAGTGACGGCTGGGCTAATCTGGACTTCACCAGCGTTAGTGGCGGTGTCGGCTTTGGCTGGGGCTTGGTGGCCTTCATCTGGTTAACGGTGCAGACGGAACGCGATTACGTGAGCGACACCTACCGGCTGTTTCCGGCGACCAACGCGACGGTCTACCTGGCCGGCTTGGCCACGACGGTCGTCGCCTTTGCTTATCTGGCAGCAATTCGCTTAGGGATTTTGGGCCTTGGGCTAATCTTTGAGCACCGGGACAGCGGTTTGGGACAGATGATCCACGAAACGACGCGGCACATGGGTGCGGACGAGTGGCATTGGGCAATCTTGGTGGGCCTGCTCCTGGTGGCCTTAACGATTACCGGCTGGATCTCCATTACCCTGATTCATTTTCTGGTCAACGTTGCGAGTGCTTTTCTGCCCAACGGTCGTAATCGGGTGGTCCAGGTGATCATCGCCATCGTGGTGATTGGTTTATTGACCCTCCTGAATAAATGGCTGGGCGCCTTGCAGACGCAATTGATGGCGCACCAAGCCTTACAAACGAGTCTGATTTATCTGTTGGTCATTGCCGTGATCGGGGCGGCCGTCGAAATCTGGGTGAACATTTACCTGCTCCGGCGATGGGTCGAAGCCCGGTATTAAGGGGAAGGGGAGTGACACACGTGACGGGATTTAGAACCATGTTTCGGGCCCTGTGGCGGCCCAAGTTTCACGATATGAACTCGATTCTAGGCTTGTATCTGCTGTTTATGGTGATCTCACTGGTACTACAGGGATTCCATAACGGTTTAAGCGGGATGAGTCTGGCGAATGCGGCGGTCGGTAGTGGCTCGGGATTCGGGCTGTTGGTCTTTGTCTGGCTGGCGTGGCAGATGGAAAAGGACTATACCAGTGCGACCTACCGGCTAATGCCGGCGACCAACACCAGCTTTTATCTAGCTGAGTTGGTCGCGACCACACTCGGGGCGTTGTATTTCTTGGTGGTGCGGTCGGCCATCATGTTAGTGAGTTACTTCGGGTTTCGCGGTGGCAATGTGCATCAACTGCTGGCCGAGTTATTTCGCGGCGCCCATAGTGACTATTCACCGCTACAACTCGGGGGCATCGTGGCCTACATCGTGGCGCTGTTCTTTCTGGTGGGTGTCCTGGCCTGGATGCTCATTAGTACGATTCACTTTGTGGTGACCACGATTAGCGCCTTCTTGCCCAACGTCGCACAGTGGTTGATTAAGCTGGTACTCGCCGTTCTGATGATTGGGCTGATTATTCGCGTGATGGTCTGGCTGTTTGAACTACAACACACGCTCTTTAACGGCTTAACGGAACAGCTGGTCCCCATCATGGCGTATAGTTTTGTCGCGGTGGTGTTGGCGGCGATCGTATTGGGAACCCTTAACGTTTATTTGTTGAAACACTGGGTGGAAGCTAAGTACTAAATTTTTAGGGGAGGCGTTGGCCATGGCCACGTTTCAGGAGAGTTTACGGGTCCTTTGGCGGCCCAAATTACATCGAGCTAATCTGTTAGTCGGATTGTATTTGATTACCGTAGCAGTCAGTCTAGGGGTGCAAGTCTGGCTGGACGGGGTTACGGAGATGGATGTTCCCGGCACGTTTTTAGCCTTCGCGGGAGTCTGGGGTCTCGTGACCTTGATCGACTTGGCTCGGCGTGGCAGCCAAGAATTGGTGAGTGTGACGTACCGGTTAATGCCGGTACGTGAGTGGCAACTGTATCTGGCGAGTTTAGTCAGTTCGTTTATGGCCGACGTCTATGTGCTGGTCGTCGGGTTAGGCCTCACGGTGATTGGGTTTAACTGGCCGTGGTTGGATCAGCACGAACGGGACCAAGTCCGGAATTTCGTCCTCAGCAATAGTGGTGCTAGCAGCTATCGGGATACCAGCTTATATTTGACGCTGGGTTATCTTGCCGCGATGGTGGTCCTGGTGACGCTATGGGTGTGGGCGGCCGTTATTCTGGTCCAGTTCATCGTAACCACGATTAGTGCCTGCTTACCGAACTTCCAGCAAAAATTGGTCAAGATTGGGCTCGCCATCCTGCTGGTTTACGCGGGAATCATGGTCGTGAGTTGGGGGCTGGACGTGCAGACCCGTATCGTGGGGCACGTGTCCGACACGGCGCAAGATTGGATCAGTTTAGGGGTGCCCGTCTTTTGGACGGTTGTGATGAGTGGCGTTAACGTGTATCTGATGCGTCACTGGGTGGAAGCCCGGGTTTAGGAACGGGGGAAGCAAACATGTTAAGATCCGTGAAATTTTGGTTAGCCATGATTTTGTTGTTGAATTTTTATAACTTATGGCGAGATACGTTCGGTGGCGTCATGTGGGAGTGGCACCTGTGTCTCGGGCTGAGCGGCATCGTCTTACTGGTGATGGCACTGTGGGACGCTTACGCGCGGCGGAAATATTTTAAGGTGTAGGAAGCGGGCACCGTCATTCGGGGAGGATGACGGTGCCCTTTTAATTTTATGGGTGGACCACTGGCGACCCACCCATTTTGTGATGCCAGTGAGATTCCGAGAGGTTAACGACATTATTTTACCCACATTAAATTTGTGTACCGTCAAATTAGATTGTCGCTGCGGCGAGAATTAGGGGGTCTTGTCATCATTTGACACTGAACTGTCATCTGCTGGTTATAGTTTTGTGACGGATGACTAGTAAACTTGCTCACTAATCAGGGGAAATCATCAGGGAAACTTAAGAATTAGGCAGATCAGTGAACTTAGGGGCGTTCAGCGCGGTTTCAGTGCCGCAGTGCCCCCCGTGGGCGTGGTACCATTGACTCATTGATAATCAATTGTTTAATATTGGGCGATGGTCCGGCGATAGTTAAGCGCCTCAGTGACCACGCTGCTTAATGATGCCGTTAGCCCACCAACTTTTAGGCCTCTGCGGGAGGGACCGGGTTGGCAGATGATCTTACCCAGGGGAGGGCTTGTTCGTCTTATGTTTAATTCCACCAAAAAATTCAAACTCGCTTACGGAGCCTACACGTTAGGCTTCCTGGTCTTAGCGGGACTCATGTACGGTATTTTTATCCTGACCGGTAAATCCTTTATCTGGCAGGGAGATGGGTTAGCGCAACACTATCCCATCCTAGTTCGGTTCTACGACTGGCTCCACCAGGGTAACCTGGGTGGGTGGTCGTGGAATCTGGGCCTGGACGCCGATAAACTCACCACGTTTTCATATTACGTGTTAGGCGACCCGTTTAGTTACCTCATCGCGTTTTTCCCTAAGCGGCACTTAGAAATGGGCTACAATTTGCTCATTCTAGTGCGGCTCTATTTTAGTGGGTTGGCGTTTATGTTGTTTGCCCGGCAACGGGCCTTCAAGCCTAGTAGCCGGCTGATCGGGACGCTGGCTTACACGTTTACCGGCTTTTCGCTGTACGTCAGCATTCGTCACCCATTCTTCCTGCTGCAGATGATCCTCTTTCCCTTGCTGGCTTACGGGATCGATCACGTGTACCGGGGACAATCGTGGTTGCCGCTAGCGGGGGCAACGGGCTTAGCGCTTATCAGTAATTTTTATTTTGCCTACGTGTTAGCGCTGGGGAGCCTGGTATACGCCCTCCTGCGTTACGGCGCCGTTAAAGCCACGTTGACGCTGAAGTTAAGAACCCTGCTGGCCCGATTGCTGGGCGCCGGAGGGCTAGGCTTTTTACTGGGCAGCATCCTGTTCATTCCGTCCGCATTAGCCGTCGTCAACTCAACCCGGGCCACAACTGGGTTTGCGAACGGTTACTGGCTTTACCCGTTTAACTACTATCTGCGGCTGCCTAATGCGCTGGTGACCACCGGAAACCCGATGAGTTTTTGGGTCAACCTGGGGGTCAGTGGGCTGACGTTTTTGGCGTTAGTCTACACGTTGCGGCACTTCAAACGCTACCTCTGGTTGAACCTGGGGCTGGTCGTGCTGGGCATCGGGTTACTGTTGCCGGCGGTGGCGGCCGTGATGAACGGGGGGACCACCCCGTCACAACGTTGGCTCTTGCTGGGGTGTCTGGCCTTTGGCCTGGCCGTGATGACCTTTTGTGACCACCTCGGCGATTTGACTCAGCGCGATCTGCTGACCTTGGTCTTAGCCACGGTGGGGCTGGTAGTCGTGGTCTGGGCGGCCAACGGCTTCATCTTGAACAACGATACGCACGACTTGGTCCTCTACGGGTTCCTGTTCTTGACGCTGGGGGCCATCTTACTGAGTGCCCTGTTTCACTGGACCGTCCGCCAACAAATGACCTTGTTAGTGGGCATTTTGGGGCTGAACCTGGTGGCCAATAGCTACGGTTACTTCAGTCCGAATTCCGGTGGGGCCAGTCAGCAATTGGTGCCCCGCGGGGTAGCCACTAAGTTTCAAAAGGACTACTATGACGGGGCCCAGGCCTACGTGAAATGCCAAAAGGGGTTCGCCCGTAGCAGTCTCAGTCGCCAGTACTATTACGCCAATGAGGCCAAAACCAACCTGGGGATGAACCTGGGAACCCACGACATCATGTCCTACTTCTCGGTCCAAAATGGTGCCGTGGGGGACTTTAGTACGGCCCTTGAGAATTCGCAATTTAAGATGAATAAACCCATCAATCAGGCGGATAGTCGCACCGCCATGAGTAATCTGTTAGGGGTTAAGTACCTCTTCGCCCGGACCAACCAGCGGCACCTACAGGCCTTGCCGTACGGGTATCATCCGGTAAAACGCAATGGTAAGGTACTGACCTATCGGGATCGGCCGGTCCACACCTTCGGGAACAACTACGGGACCCTAATCTTAAAATCTAAGTACGCGTTACCGTTGGCCTACCTGCAGACCCACCAACTCAGCGCGCGGCAGTTCGCGCGGCTAAACGGGGTCGACCGCGAGCGGGCCCTGACCACCGGCGCGTTACTCGACGGGGCCACCACGGCGGTGCCGACCACGACGTACCACAGCCCGGCGCGGCAACTCGCTTACCGGGTCCACCCCAGTGATCAGACGGTGATCGATAGTTTCGACCAGCTGGTGACCTACCGGCAACAGGGCAATCAGCTCGATCCGGACTTGGCCACCACGGCGCAACGAGCGTTGACCCAGAAGAACCAGGATCGGTCGGTCAGTGTACACACCGACCGGCACCGGCTCAGCCAGTTAATTCACCAGAACCGGCAGATCTTAAAGCAAAGCCGGCGGCAGAATCGCACCGGGTTGAAGGCGGTAACCAGTGATATTCAGGCCCAACCCATCACCTATCAGCTGCGCTTGACCCAGCCGCAACGAACGGCCAAGACAGAGCTCTACCTGGAGCTCGACGGGATTCAGGCCCAACGCTTGTCGGTACGCGATAAGTATCACGCTAAGCGCAATACCGAGATTTTTCAGAATCAGGCGTTTACCGGGATTCAGCGACTGAACACGCTGCGCAGTGCCATCTGGCGGCAGAGTGACGGGGCCTACACGGTGAAAGCCACCAGCTTCAAGAACGTGACCGGCTACAGTCAACTGGGGCAGACCAACCTGTCGGACTACCAACCTAAACGGAAGGTTCTGCTCAACCTAGGCTACTCGAAGGCCCCGCGGCGCAAGGTCACGGTCAGCTTTCAGGGGGTCCAAGGCTTGACGTTTAAGTCGGCCAAGCTAATTGCCGTCCCGTTCGGGTCAGCCTACGCGCGGCAGATGACCCAGCTGAAGCGCCAAAATCTCCAGCAGTTGCGAGTCAACAACGGCGTGGTCACCGGGACGAGTCGGTCCCCGCAAGCCACGATTCTGACCACCTCGATGCCGTATTCGGCGGGGTGGCACCTGACCGTGGATGGGAAGACAACGCCCGTTAAGCGGGTCAACGTCGGCTTCGTGGGTGCTCAGTTGCCCGCGGGAACGCACCGAATTCGCCTAACCTATCACACGCCGGGCTTCCGGTTGGGCGTCGGCCTGACGGTGGTGGGCCTCATCGTGACGGGCTTAGTGGGCGCTTATCAGTTCAGTAACCGCCGACGAGAAGATTAGCCGAAGTCACCTAACCAGCATAGGATGAACGCCAAAACGCCCCTTATTCCGCATCCGGAATAGGGGGCGTTTTGAGCTTGGTTCACGAGTACCAACTCGGGACTTAGTTGTCGGCGTGGGGCCCGTCAGGCACCGCCGTGTAGAGAAAGTCGAAGTTTAGAGCATCGTGGTTGGCGGTGTGCGTCGGATTGTTGTAATCCAGGTCGAGATTAAAGTAGCTGGCGTGATGTTTATCGAGAATACTTTCGAAGTAGCGGGCTAACCGGGGCACCAGGGTTCCCGTGGTGCGCTGTTGCTGATCCAGTGCCGCCCCCGTGTTACGAGCCAGTTCGTCAGTGGTCCAATCGCTCTTGGTCGGTTGATTGGCATCCTTGAGGTCACTGCTCCCAAGGGTGCCCCCCTTACCGGAAAAGGCAAAGTGGACGTCGCTGGGCTGCAGCTTTCCGGTAATCAGATCGAATTCGTCCCAGCTCTCGCGAGTAATCGTCTGGGAGGTCATGGTGCCGGACCAATCGTCAAAGTACAGATTAATACTTTGTTCGACTTCGGCGAGGTTGCGACTGGTATGGTAGCCATCGTGAGTCAGCTGATCCGAGACGGCTTGGGCGAGCTTGCCGCCAAACCAGCGGTAGGTGTCCCCATCCTTGGTGGGAAAGGCCAGGGGAGTCGTCCGGGAACTGGAAGTTGACGTCGTGGTCGGGGTAGTGGTCGTGGTGGTGGTGGCGCTACCGCTACCGGCCTTCAGGTAGCCGCGCCAGATCCACCCCTGGAGGGTGCCATCCGCGCTGGTCACGTGATAGTAGATTGCGGATTTATACTTGCCTTTTTCGTACAATTTCTCGTGGGCGTCGGTGTACCAGGTGACGTTGGCCGTTGCCTGGTTGGCACTATAACGAACGCCCAGGTGTTTCGAATAACGTGCGCCCTGGGTGGCCGTGTAGGCATGGCGGCCCATCTTGGCGCGCCAGACCAACTTGACCGAGTTAGCGCGGGCGGTCGAATAGTGCTGGCTGGCCGCAGCCGTGGTGGTGAATCCGAGACTTAGCGCTAGGCCCATCCCCAGGGCCAGTGCGACTTGTGCAGTTTGCTTCATGTGTTTTCCTCCTCGATTAACTAAATTTAGTGTAGCGGTAGATTGCAAATTTAATCCGAATTTTTGGACAAATTGGTCAGCATAACCTGATACGGTGTTTGCCAGTCGAGTATTTTAAGCGGTCGCTGGTTAATTTGGAGTAACGTCGTCGTTAAATCTTGAGCACTAATGTGCTCAAAACGAGTCCCCTTAGGATAAAAATAACGTAAATTCCGATTAAAGCGTTCATTACTACCACGTTCAGCTGGCGTATAAGCATGACAGTAATAGGTCTTAATACCATATTGTGATTCAAATGATACTAGCCCACTAAACTCAGTACCACGGTCCACAGTAAAACTGTGCACCGGTCCATTAAAAGTTGTTAGGAACTTAGTCAGTGCTTCATTAACACTCGCTGTCGTTCGATCTTTTAACCGGTATGCCCAAAGGAACCGTGATTTTCGATCGATTAAAGTTAATAAAACTGCCTTACTATGCCCACGAGGACCAACGACTGTATCTAGTTCAAAATCGCCGATGCGATTACGTTGATTAATCATCATGGGACGCTGTTCAATTGATCGCCCCAAAGATTGATTATATTTGGATCGTTGGTCAACGTTACGCCGTTGGCGTACGCCATGTTCAGGTAGATCATTCAAGGAGAAATCAATTCTCCCCTGATTTAGCCAATTATAAATAGATTTAGTAGCTAGTTTAAATTCGTGAGCAATCATTCCTGGTGACCAGCTTAGACGTAAATGGTTGAGAATTTTTTGCTTTAACTCATCGCTCAGCTTAGTTTTCCGACCACATCGTGATCGCTTGTATTCGGCATCTGTTTGTGCTAATTCAGCCTGATAAGGTTGACATCGAGATAATTCATAAGAAATTGTTGACGGTGATCGGTTCAGCCGAACGCCCATTTGGATATTGGACAGCCCTAGTTCACAAAAGGTTTCGATTTTAATTCGTTCGGAATAGGTTATACTAGACAAAAGATCAGCTCCTAAAAGATGGGTTTGTGGTAAACACCATTTTAAAGGAAGCTGATCTTTTTTGTCCGAACAGCGTTCGGATTAATTTTACAATCTACCTAGCACCTTTATCGTTTCTGAACTAGATTAATCTAGTAATCGGGGGACGGAACCTGGCGACACAAAAAAATTGGTCAGCAACCTCACGGGATTACTGGCCAATTTTTCTAATGATACAAACGAGTTAAACTTATTGCACGTTGGTAGACGTTAACGACAAGTTACTCCAGAAGTCGTTGTTAGCTGGGCTAACATCGTACCCCTTGACCCGCTTGTTGACGGGGCTCCAAGTGTAGGCGAAGGAACCTGGGGCAACGGCGGCTTGGTCGTTCATGTACTTCTGCCATTCCTTGAAAATCTTGGTCCGGTAGGTGTCGTTCCAAGCCTTGCTGCTGTTCATGTCGTTGATTAGTTGCGTGTTCTTCTTCGAAACGAAGTGGCCCATGTTGTAGGTTGCTTCTTCGCCATAAAGTTGCGTTGGCGTTGGTTCGGAGGACAGGCCCCATGCAGCGGCGTAGACGTCGATCTTGCTTTGCTTTGGTGATTGCAGGGTGGAGTAGAAACTGTTCATTTCCATGGTCTTACCACCGGTGAATTGAACGTCCAACCCAATTTTGTGCCATTGTTGCAGGTAATCTTGGTATTCGGCAGCTTGGGCGGAGGTCCCGGTCATGGCACCGAAGTAGATCTTTAATTTCTTGCCATCCGGATCAGACCGCCACTTGCTACCGTTACGTTTCTTGTAACCGGCTTGGTCGAGCAACTTGTTGGCCTTCTTAAGGTTCAATGGGAAACCTTTAGCGCTAGAATCCCAGTACTTCTGGAAGACTGGTGGGATTAAGGTGTTGGCCCGCCAAGTCATGCCGTTACCGAACTTCTTGGTGATTTGGTCAAGATTCAACGCGTACATCATGGCCTGACGTAAGTTCTTGTTAGCCATCTTACTGTTCTTATCCATGACGTTCTTACCCGTCTTGGTGTCGTAGTGCCCCACGTTAAAGCCGAAGTAGTCGTAACTTAAAGCGGCTTGGCCGACGACGTGATAGTTCTTCAGACCCTTTAATTGCTTGTAATCGGTTCCGTGCATAACACCAGTCGGGGACGTGAAGTCGTACTTCTTGGATTGGATCGCCTTATCAATGTTGTTAGAGGAAACCACGTTGATGTTGATGTGCTTGATTTGGGCTTTCTTACCCCAGTAGTACTTATTAGGTGACCAAGTCGTAGATTCGCCTTCAACCACCTTATCCAGTTTGTAGGCCCCAGTAAAGATAGGGTTTTTCCGGACTTGCTTAGAGGCGGCTAACTTAGCAATGGGAACGTTTTTGATGTATTCGTAAGGTTCCACGGTGCCCCACAAGAAAGAGTTTCCTAAGAACTTCATTGCCGGTGTTACGTGAGTGTAATGAATCACGGCTGTCCGGCCGGTTTGACCATCGGGATAGGTGATGCCCGAAATTGTCTTGGACTTGCCGGTGTGGTAAGCGGTCATGCCCTTGATGGCGTTGAAGTCGGAGGAATATTGTTGTGAAGTCGTGTTCTTGTTAGCGATGACTTCGTAAGCGTACTCAATATCCTTGGCAGTTACCTTGGCGCCGTTGGACCACTTAGCGTTTTTGCGGAGCGTGATGGTTGCGGTGTTAGTCTTACGGCTCAAACGTAGGTTGGCCATCCCACCATCGATGATCTTGTAATTCTTATCGACGTTGAAGAGTTGGTCTTGACCACCAGGAGCAAAGACGTCGGCGTCTTCTTGGTTAGTCGACAGAACGGAATCAGAAATTCCTTGGAATGGCGAATCGTTAGGCTCCGCGACCTTCAACGTGGTGTTGTTGGCGGCAGTGGTACTCTTCGCAGTGTTCTTATAGACCGATGACAGTTTGACTGAAGCACCGTTATCGACGGCGTCAGACGTACTCTTCTTACTGCCGCAAGCGGCTAAACTCAACGTGGCTAACACGGCCATCGCTGAGAGAACGAGTTTGTTCTTTTTTACCATTGGTTGGTTCCCCCTTATTATGTCCTTGTATGTGGTTCCTCAAAACTGGGCCAATCGAGGTTTCTCCTCAGGAACGGGGACTGGTCTAAAACCGATGTTGCGATGTATCGGTGACTAGGTAAGCACCATCGCCTCAAATGGAAGTTGTCACGTGGACCGCTCGCTGCTGGATAAACGGGTCTAGCAGTGTTCGGCCAATAGTTATTGATTAGTCGGTCGCACCGTGCCGTTGGGAGGCATCGGCGGCCCGCCGGATGACCTGGCCAATGTAGCTGATGGAAAGACACAACACAATAATTTCCAAAGCCGCGGGTAACCAGGTCCACCAGTATTGGGTGATGTTGTTGGGGTCGTTGGCGTTAGAAATCATGGTCCCTAAAGACGGGGTCTGATTGGGTAACCCGAAGCCCAGGTAGGACAACCCGGTTTCAACCCCAATGTTTTCGGCGAAGGACAGGGTGGTGTCGACGATAATCAGCGACGAGACGTTGGGCATGATTTCTCTAAAGATGATCTTGAGGTGGCTAGTGCCGGACGCCTTGGACGCGGCAACGTAGTCCTTCTCGGATTCGGCTAGCGTACGGGAGCGAATCAGCCGCGACGTGCCTTCCCAGTAGAAGATGGAGAAGATTAACGTCAGGGTGACGGCGTTGTAGTTCTTGATGATGGTGACCAGCACGATGATCATCATGGTCATCGGCAGCATCATCATGAAGTCGTAGACCCGTTGCATGCCCCAGTCGATGTAGCCGTTAAAGTACCCGGAGATAAGCCCCCAGCAGATCCCAAAGGTCGACGAGATCAGGGTCAGCCCGATGGCGATGCCAATCGAGTTACGCGAGCCCACGATCAATTGTTGCGCCACGGACCGGCCGGCGGAATCGGCGCCCAGCCACAAGCCGTCGGTGCCGGGTTTGTCGAAGTAGTCCATGATGTTGGTCTCCATCATCTTTGGCGTGTTGATAAACAGCGTGGCAATCATCACGAAGAGGATGAAACCCACCACGATGATGAGGGCGGCCATGGCCGGTTTGTCGGCCTTGAACTCGCTCCAGATGATCTTGGCGGAAGACGGAGTGGCTTCGGCGTTGGCTTCTTGGGTAAGGCGATTCAGGTCGGCCGCCGAAATATCAGAATGTTGATTAAAATTTGCTGCCATAAGTGAACGACCTCCTATTCAATCCGAATGCGGGGATCGACGACACTCAGGATAATGTCGGACAGTAACGTCCCCAGTAAGTTGAGAATTCCGTAAATCAGGACTAGCGCCGTGATGACGGTGTAGTCTCTGTAGCTGATCGAGTTGACGAATAGCAGTCCCATCCCGGGGTAGGAGAAGACGGTTTCGGTGAAGATCGAGCCGTTTAGTAACCCGGTGATGGAGTACCCGGCAAACGCCGCAATCGGCAGTAGGGAGTTACGGAAGATGTGATGACGGTAGATGTCCTTACTCGGGACCCCCTTGGCCCGGGCCGTGCGAACGTAATCGGAACGCTTGGCGTCGATGACTTCGGAACGCAGGTACTGGACGATATTGACGGTGCCGAATAACGCCCCTAATAATCCCGGTAAGAGGATGTGGTAGAAGCGCGACCCCAGGGTTTGCGCCCAACCGTTAGCGTCCGACGAGATCGACCCGGTCGTGGGGAACCACCCCAGCACGTAGCCGAAGATCCAGATACCAATGACCAGGATGACGAAGAAGGGGATGCAGTAGGTGACGTAGGTGTAGATCCGAATCACCGTATCGGGCAACTTCCCTTCGTGCCGTCCGGCGAAGACCCCCATGGGCAGGGCGAAACAGTAAGTTAGCACCATGGTGAAGAGGGCCAACCATAGGGTGTTGACCGCCCGGCCGCCGATCAAGCGGGTGACGGGTTCTTGGTACTGGTAGCTGTTCCCTAAGTTACCGTGGAACAGGTGAACTACCCAGTTCCAGTATTGCTGGTACCAGGGGTCGTAGAGACCATTGATTTTCATTAAATGGTGAATCTGAGCGGGGTCCGCCTTGGGGTTAATCGAGCCGGTAAACGGGTCACCGGGCATCGCCTTAGCCAGCAGGAAGACCAGGATACTTAGGATAATGACTTCCGGGATCATGATGAGGACCCGGCGAAGAATTGTTTTCCACATTAGGCCTGCACCTCTCCTTCTTGACGGGCGATTTGATCAGCCGTATCGCGGGGCAGGGCCACCGCGTGGGTCTTGGTAACGGGTACCAGGGGAAAGGCTAAACCGTTAGCGTCGTAATACTTGGCCTGTTGTTCGCGGTAGGTCTCCTCGACGGCCTTCCGGGCGGCTCGGTGGGCGGCGCGTTGGTTAACGTTGGTTTCGGGAATCGCGGCTAAGAGGCGCTTGGTGTAGATATGTAGGGGATGGTTATAGATATCGTCCCGCGTGCCGATTTCCACTAAGCGGCCCCGGTTCATGATGGCGATGTTGTTGCACATATGGCGCACCACGCCCAGGTCATGGGAGATGAAGAGGTAAGAAATGCCGAATTCGCGTTGGATCTTCTTCATAAAATTCAGGACCTGTGCTTGGACGGACAGGTCCAAGGCGGAGACGGGTTCGTCGGCGATGATCAACTTAGGGTTGGTCGCTACGGCTCTGGCCACGCCAATCCGTTGGCGTTGGCCCCCGGAGAATTGGTGGGGGTACTTGTATAACGCGTCGGCGTCCAGTCCCACGATGTCTAGTAGCTGTAAGACCCGCAACTTTTCATCGTCTTTACTTAAGTGTTCGAAGTTACGGAGTGGTTCGGCGATGATGTCCTCGATGCGCTTGCGGGGATTCAGACTGGATAGGGAGTCTTGGAAGATCATCTGCACGTCGCGATTGTAGTCTAGCGCGCGGCGATTGGCTTTCTTGGTGATGTCCTTGCCCCGGTACAGGATGGACCCGCTGGTGACGGCCTCGAGACCGACCACGGATTTACCGGTCGTCGACTTGCCGGAACCAGATTCACCGACCAAGCCGTAAGTCTCACCGGCCTCGATGTTGAAGCTGATACCGTCGACGGCCTTGACCGAATCGGTGACGCGGTTCCAGAATCCGGACCGGATCGGGTAGTGGACCTTTAAGTCCTTGATTTCAATTAAACTCATGCGCGTGTGCCCCCTTGTTGATCGGGAAAGTTAAAGTGTTGGTAGCAGGTGCACCGTACTTCGTGGCCCGGTGCCACCTCGTGCATGGTGGGGTTAGCCTCGTGCGCGTCCGCGGGGACCCAAGGAATCCGCGGCGCGAACCGGTCACCGGTCTGCGGCATCTTCTGCAGGGAAGGCACGTTGCCTTGAATCACGTAGAGGTCATCGTTTTGGTTGTCGAGTTGTGGCATCGACCGAAGCAATGAACGCGTGTAGGGATGCTGCGGCGTGTTGAAGATTTGTTCGGCGGTACCTTCCTCCACGATTTGCCCCGCGTACATCACGGCCACCCGGTCGGCGGTTTCCGCCACCACGCCCAGGTCGTGAGTGATCAGGATGATACCGGCGTGGTTTTCCTTTTGAATCGCGCGCAACACGTCTAGGATCTGTGCTTGGATGGTGACGTCTAACGCCGTGGTGGGTTCGTCAGCGATGATCAGGTCGGGCTTGCAGGCGATGGCGATAGCGATAATCACCCGTTGCCGCATCCCACCAGAGAGCTCGTGCGGGTATTGGCGCGCGGTTCGTTGGGGGTTCACGATACCGACCTGATCCAATAATTCGAGGACCCGGGCGTGTTTTTGCGCGGTCGATAAGTTAGTGTGGTAGTCCATGACCTCGCTGATCTGTTCGTCGATCCGCTTAAGCGGGTTCAACGCGGAGAGGGGGTCTTGGAAAATCATGCCAATCTTGGCCCCCCGATAATCGTTGTAGCCGTCCTCGTCCAAATCCAGCAGGTTGGTGCCTTCAAAGTCGACTTCCCCGGAAATCTTGGTTTCGTGCGGGTCGTGTAACCCCATGATGGTCGTGGCGAGGGTACTCTTCCCACAGCCGGATTCCCCGACAATTGCGAGAATTTCGTCGTGATTCACCTGGAGATTAATGTGGGAGATGGCGTCGTAGAACTTTCCGTTGATCTTAAAAGCCGTACTGACGTCTTTAATGTTTAAAAAGTTAGATGCAGTAGCCACGAAATCCCCTCCATTTTAATTTATCTCTCATTTATGAATAAAGTGATTTGAATAGATATGCTGGTATTCAGTCGCTTGTCAACTAATCACTGCGTTCGATTATAATTAATCAAATTCTCATTTTCAAGCCTAATTTATTAAAAACAGCTATTCGAAGTTCACAGAATCTTCATAATTACCGCCACATCAATCATGCGCGTTAATCGTGATTAGCAAAAAGTTTTCGCTTTAAATTTATTTGGTTAGAAAATATGTTTACCAAACATTGAATTGAGCAATAAATTCTATGCAGTTACCGCAAGATTATACATGCATATAAAAATGAGAGAATTCCGCGCGAACGGTCAAAATCGTCAAAAATTCGTTAACGGAGTGTGTTATCATAGAATTATGATTACAGAATTTTGGAAAGCGATGGCGGAACCATGAGACTAGACTTTTCCGTTGCCGTGCACAGCTTGCTTTACCTGGATGAAAATCGTCCCCGGAAGATTGCAAGCCGCGAACTGGCAACGTCTTTACAACTGAACGCGGTGATGATCCGTAACATCTTATCGGTGTTGCATAAACAGGGTTACATCGAAGGGTCGGTCGGTAAAAATGGGGGGTACCAACTGATTCGTGATCTTAGCGATATCAACGTGGGGGAATTGTATGATTTAACAATTCCTCCCACTATTAGTTATGCGCGCTTTATTACGGGGGATTCTAAGGGCGCCAAGGCCAGCGACAGTACCGATATCTCGGCCAACATCTCACAGACGCTGACCGACTTATTTACCTTAGCCGATGAGGATTATCGGCGGTTCTATCACCGCTTCACCATGACGGATTTGAAGCAAGACCTACACCAGCACGGCTTCTTCCGGAACCTGGTGGGGCAAGATCATCCCCAGGCCTAACCAAGCAAAATTAACCCCTTTCCTAATGAAAGCGCTTATAATAAAGGCATAAAAGGGATGGCGGTTACGGCCACCATTAAGCAATACCAGCCAGGAAAAACATCCCGGCCGAAAAGGGCACCCGCAATTTGGGTGTCCTTTTTGCGTCGCGGTGGTGCTGGTTGGCGACTAGTTTGGCGGTGCCAACCGGGGTGGTGTCCGGGATGACTTGCGCGACTTTTCACAATTAATTTTATAATTGAAAGTACAATTGTAATCGTTTTCAATCCGTGCTATGCTTTTAAGTAACCAGTGCCCCGGTTTGGTCGCCGGACGCACGGTTGGTTAATTTGAAAGGGGTTTTTGGGTTATGTACTGGTATGCGATGAAGTCACACGATATTCGGCGGAACTTAGCCACCGAACAATACTTAATGAACAACAAGCAATTCGACGAACCACTGGTTTTGTTCTACTACGAAGGCCCTTGCATCATTGTGGGGCGTAACCAAAACACTTTGGAAGAGATCAACCAAAAGTACGTTGAAGAACATAACATTACCGTGACCCGGCGGTTATCCGGTGGGGGTGCGGTCTATCAAGACCTGGGTAACCTTTGCTTTAGCTTCGTGGTGGATAGCGACAGCGAAGAATTCGGGGACTTCAAGTCCTTCGTCCAACCGGTCGTCGACGCCTTGCACGACATGGGCGCGACCAGTGCCGAGGTTTCCGGGCGCAACGATATCCTAGTTGACGGCAAGAAGTTCTCCGGCAACGCGATGTACTCGCACAGCGGCAAGACCTTCTCCCACGGAACCTTGATGCTCGACGTGGATCAGGACGTGATTGCGCACGCCTTAAACGTGCCCGCCGACAAGATGAAGTCCAAGGGCATCAAGTCCGTCCGCTCCCGGGTCACGAACCTTAAGCCATACCTGGCACCGGAATACCAGAACCTGACCGTGCCGGAATTCCGGGACACTCTGTTGAAGGAACTCTTCCACGTGGAGAGCCTCGACGCCATCCAGGACAAGGAAGTTCAGCTCAACGACGACGAACAAGCTGCCATTGACGAGATCTTCAACCAATACTACAGTAACTGGGACTGGGTTTACGGTAACTCCCCAGAATTCACGGTCAAGAAGCGGCAACACTTCACGGCTGGCACTATCGACGCGCGGTTATTGGTCGAAGGGGGGAAGATCAAGAACATTAAGTTCTACGGGGACTTCTTCGGGCCAAGCGACGTCACCGAGTTGGCTGATAAGCTAGAAGGCGTCCGTTACGACCGCGAACACGTGGGGGCCGTCCTGACGGGTGCCGATACGCAGAAGTACTTTAACGGCATCGACGTCCACGACGTTTTGGACCTGTTAGTGGACTAGTTGAAAACGGATTCGGGGATTTTACTGATTTTCCCTGCGGAATACGTTAAAATGGTAGATTGCAAATTTAATCCGAATTTTTGGACAAATTGGTCAGCATAACCTGATACGGTGTTTGCCAGTCGAGTATTTTAAGCGGTCGCTGGTTAATTTGGAGTAACGTCGTCGTTAAATCTTGAGCACTAATGTGCTCAAAACGAGTCCCCTTAGGATAAAAATAACGTAAATTCCGATTAAAGCGTTCATTACTACCACGTTCAGCTGGCGTATAAGCATGACAGTAATAGGTCTTAATACCATATTGTGATTCAAATGATACTAGCCCACTAAACTCAGTACCACGGTCCACAGTAAAACTGTGCACCGGTCCATTAAAAGTTGTTAGGAACTTAGTCAGTGCTTCATTAACACTCGCTGTCGTTCGATCTTTTAACCGGTATGCCCAAAGGAACCGTGATTTTCGATCGATTAAAGTTAATAAAACTGCCTTACTATGCCCACGAGGACCAACGACTGTATCTAGTTCAAAATCGCCGATGCGATTACGTTGATTAATCATCATGGGACGCTGTTCAATTGATCGCCCCAAAGATTGATTATATTTGGATCGTTGGTCAACGTTACGCCGTTGGCGTACGCCATGTTCAGGTAGATCATTCAAGGAGAAATCAATTCTCCCCTGATTTAGCCAATTATAAATAGATTTAGTAGCTAGTTTAAATTCGTGAGCAATCATTCCTGGTGACCAGCTTAGACGTAAATGGTTGAGAATTTTTTGCTTTAACTCATCGCTCAGCTTAGTTTTCCGACCACATCGTGATCGCTTGTATTCGGCATCTGTTTGTGCTAATTCAGCCTGATAAGGTTGACATCGAGATAATTCATAAGAAATTGTTGACGGTGATCGGTTCAGCCGAACGCCCATTTGGATATTGGACAGCCCTAGTTCACAAAAGGTTTCGATTTTAATTCGTTCGGAATAGGTTATACTAGACAAAAGATCAGCTCCTAAAAGATGGGTTTGTGGTAAACACCATTTTAAAGGAAGCTGATCTTTTTTGTCCGAACAGCGTTCGGATTAATTTTACAATCTACCAAATAGAATCAAATTGACTAAACGTGGTCGGTTGACCACGTTTTTTATTTTCCCGGATATAAGGAGTTTTATAAATGAGAGATCGTAACGTTATTTCGTGGTCCATTATTTCGTTGGTCGGGTTTTTGGTGATCAACTTCTTGATGAACCAACCCTTTGTTAAGATTGGCAGTGTCGCCAACGACTTCGGCCGGACGTCGCTTCTGGCGTTGGTCCTATACGCCGTACCGATTGTGCTGGCAATTTTGAACTGGAAACCGTCATTTTACTTGCTGGGACTCGTAATTGTGTTGTATTCTTTGGGTCTGCTGGGCATGGTTTTCGTGATGTGGGGAACCAGTCACGCCGGGTTGACCGTTCGGTTGGTGATGTCCGCCTTGAGCATTGGAATGCTGGTGGCCAACGCCTACTGGTTAGTCCTGGCACTGCGCTTGCGGAAGGCCGAACGTGACGCCCGTGACCGCAGACGATTTGGCGAATAGGACGAGGTGAGTAGAAATGGAACGCAAGATTCAAGAGTTTATTGATGCTGTCGAGAACGATGAGGTGGAACATTTCACCTCGAAGACGCCCCAAAAGGCTTTTTATGCCGACCCGGACAAGGCGGTGGCCCCGTTAGCCGCCTTTATCCGTGAACAGATTGGTCAGGATCACCTGGCTCAAGCCGAAACCACGGTCAACGGTACCGACATTTCGGTGCGCTTGGAACTCAGCGTGATTAACCTGCCGCTGCAAGATACCAAGACCATTGCCAAGATTATGGACGTGGCCGCCACGGCACCGCTGAACGTTAACGCCGTGATCGAGACGCCGGACATTAACGTGTCGGGTCTACGGATCGATGCGTTGGCGCCGGCCGAGACCTACGTGGCGCAAGCGGATACGGCGGACGCCAGCCTACACGACTGGTTAAAGCTGCAAATTGAAAAGTTGCAGACGGCCGCCGAGAACGCCAAGGAAGCCGCGGCCGCTACGGATCAGCCCAAGGCCGACCTGAAGCAGCCCGCCACCAAGGCGAAGACCGCGACCAAGCGGAAAACGACCACGCGCAAGACCACGGCGAAGAAGACCACTAAGAAGTAACGCTGGACGTTCGGGAGACTGCCTGGGCGTTTTTGTTTGGGCCTTGCATCGCGGGTGGCGATGTGGTAGAGTATTTTTATGCGATGAGTCGAGAAATCACGCGCGATTGGCTTGCCAATCACGTCCGCGCAAGCGGCTAGGTGAATTTTGAGCGGCAGGGCACTTTTGATCACCGTATTGTGATGTGTCTGATTTTGCGGGAATGTGGATTCCAAAATAAATCCTGTTAGGGTTCGCCCTAACGGCTGCCAAAAACGAGCCGAGAAGTTTACTTCTCGGCTCGTTTTTTTGTATCGAATTGAATTTAGGCGTGTAGGGGCACGTCGCGGAAGGCCCGGCGGTAAAGCCAGCCACCAATCAGGCAGGTTAAGACGTCGGCCACGGGTTGGGCCCAGATGATGCCGGTCAACCCGAAGAAGTGCGCCAGAATGACGATGGCTAGGCCCAGTAAGACCGCTTGCCGGGCGAGGGCCATGATCAGGGCACTGGTACCGTTGCCGACCGATTGGAAGACGGTCGTGAACACCAGAATCGTGCCCACCAACGGGGTGGTGATCAGGATGGCCCGCAGCATGACGGTGCCCATGGCCACGATGGCGGGTTGGGCCATGAACAGGGTAATCAGCTGGGGTGCGAAGATGATGAGAAGCAGGGCACAGACTAGGGCGTACCCGACTTCGATTTTTAGGTCGAACCGGAGAATCGCGCGGAGCCGGGACCAGTTCTTGGCACCGTAATTATAGCCAATGAGGGGTTGCGCGCCAAACGCAAAGCCGATCATCACCATCATCACGACCATGTAGATCTTTTGGACGATCCCCATGGCCGCCACGGCCTGAGCCCCGTACGCGGCAAGGTAACTATTCAGTAGCATTAAGCCGAAGCTCTGGGTCAGGTTGGTGAGAGACGCCGGAATCCCCACGGCCACGACCGCCTTAAACGTGGGGCGTGAGATGTGGGCCTGGTTGGGCGCCAGCGATAACGATTTGGCCCGGCGCATGAAGATCACCAGTAGCCCGGTGTTCACGGCAAAACCTATGACGTTGGCCAGGGCCACGCCGGAAGCGCCCCAGTGAAAGCCGAAGAGAAACAGCGGGTCGAGGATGATCGTGAGAATCGTTCCACTAACGGTGGCAATCATCGAGAACTGCGCCAAGCCCTCCGTCCGAATAATGTTACCGGGGACTAAGGACACGATGATGAAGGTGGATCCCAGGACCAGCACTCGGTAGAAGTCGGCGATGTAGGGCCGCGTAGCGTTCGTGGCCCCGAGGAGGTTTAAGATGGGCGCCTCAAAAACCAGTAGCAGCACGGTCAGGACCAGACTTAAAGCGATGGCGGCATAGAAACAAAAGCTACTGATCCGGGCGCTTTGTTGATAGTCGTGTTTCCCAAGGACCCGCGAAATCACGGCACTGCCGCCGAGACCGAAGATGTCCCCGATGGCTAGCATGAACGAGAACAGGGGACTGCCCAGGGCAATGCCGGCAACCAGGTCGGCGTTACCGGTCTGGGCCACGAAAAAAGTATCCGCTAGGTTGTAGATCATGCTGGCAACCATCCCCAACACCACGGGTAGGGCTAGTTGCAGGTAGGCCTTCGGAATCGGGGCCTTTTCGAATAAATCATTCATCAAAAGTCACTCCTTATCTGAACGGTCGCTCGTCAGCTGGCGTGACTTGGCGGAACAGAAAAATAATATTTTTATTGCACTAAAAATCATACGCTTGAACAAATGGGATTTCAAACTGACCTGCGTTAATCGGGAACGTGGGGGGCTTCAATGGTTCAGTTGAGCAAAACGACCACGCTGCCCAATTGGCTAGCGTGGTCGTTTTAACGTCGAGCGGGTTAAATTTTTGGGGAAAAGCCGGGGCCCTTTCGAATGAGCGTAGGCTAAACGTGAAAGAGTTGGGCCATGGTGCCGGAGTAGTCGTTCTTGAAGCTGAAACTGACGGTGCTGTAACGTGCCCAGGTATTCAGCTCGGTCTGCCGGTGGAGCTGATCTTCCGTGAGTAAGAAATGGCTGGCCGACTGGGCGGTCCGCTTGTAGCTAAGGGTGCCCCCGGCCGTGTAGCAGATCATGGGGCCAACGGTTTTAAAACCGCCGCCCGTTAGGAAGAGGCTTGGTGTGTAGGCCATGACCTCCGCGTAGCCGCTGTTCTTAGCGTTGTACGAGGTGCCGTTAGGACGCACGTGACTAGGTTTTTGCCAGAGCTCGTGGGCCCGGACCCGGGCCTTCTTGGTGAGGGCCGCTTGATGGCGGAAAGGCTTGAGGTGCTTTTGTTTGCGGTAGGCGTTGATCTGCTTGAGGTATTGGGTACCGACCTTTTTAGCGACCGTACTGGTCTTGACGTAGATCAACGTGAGTTTACGGGGGAGTTGCGAGGCCGCGTAGGTTTTGCCGAGCTTGTAGGGCAGATAGCCCTTGATGGTTGGCGTGTAGACCGCAGCGTCAAGCACCACGTCGGCGTTCGGGTCGGCGGGGTCGGCACTGGTGGGGTAAATGGTCCGGGTGGCCCGGAGCGTCTTTCCCGTGGTGGAAACGACGCGAAGCTGGGTTGCGGTGGGCGTTGCTGCCTGAGCCGTAATGCCGCTAAGTAACAAGCTTCCACCCAACACTAGACCGCCGAAAAATGATCGTGAAAACATCGAAAGAACTCCTCTGTTATCGAATTAAATAACTAACTTAATTATGAGGAAGTGGCTCTTTAAATTCAATGGGCAAAACCGGTAAAGATTTGGTAATTTTTACCCGTTACAAGGGAGCTGGCTTAACCAACCGCTCGGTGACCTATTACCCCGCATAAGTTGGCATAATGGGGGTAAATAAGCTTGGGGGAGCTGAGAAGATGTTGATGCGAAATTTACCGTTGATCTTTTTTGTGATTGAACTGGCCGTGGCGTTTCACGTCCGGAGTGTCTCGGGGGCGACCCGGACTAAGGGGGTCGCGTCGGTTCAGGTCATCTATACGGTGATTGTCAGTGCGTTCATCGCCGTGATTGCGACCTGTGTCATCGTGGGGTTGCAGGGATCACTAAGCGTTAGTGAATAGCCGAATAGTCATGGGCCTACCGGAAGAATTTTTCGGGGGCCTTTTTGGCGGTCGCCGGCAGCGCAATAGACTATTCGGACGGAAACGAAAGTGCTATGCTTAACCTCTAGATAAGTGGATTTTACGATGGTCACCGCGGGGACCCGACAAAGCTGGTGACAGGAACGAAGGAGGATGTAGGCGTGAAGTTACGACGGCAAGGCATTCAGATTCTGGAATTAGTGGTGTTGGTCTTAGGAATCATGTTCGGGGTGGCGTTAGTCAGCCGGAGTCTGGGTGGGGGACCGATTGGCCGTTTGTTGACCCAAGATGGGGTCTTACTGGTCGTCTTGGTGGCCTTCAATCGCTGGTGGCTTCACGTGCCCATCTATTTTCGGCCCACGCCAACGTTCGGAGAACAGCTGCGGATCAATACGCTACCCATCATTTGGATGGCGTTGCTAGCCGTCGCGTTGGTCGGAAGCTTGACGGTGGGGCAACCGGCCCTCGGCGTAGGGTTGACCCTAATCATTGCCCTGTTGGTGGGGAGCTGTGAAGAGTACCTGTTTCGGGGGCTAATTTTGGGGTTATGTCTACGGTTGTTTCACCTGACCACGTTGCGCCGAGTCTGGGCGGCCGTGGCGCTGAGTAGCCTGTTGTTCGGTGCCACGCACCTGGTTAACCTAACGCACCAGGGGCTGGAGCCGACGTTGGTGCAGATGCTTAACGCCTTTGCCTTAGGCGTGCTGTTTGCGGCGAGCTACCTGCGTACCCGCAGCTTAGTTTGGCCGATCCTGCTCCACTTCTTCAACGACTTCGTGGCCATTCTGATTGGGGGCCTATCCGAAGAGGCCCGGCCGGTGGGCAGTGTGCTGGCGGTTGGTGTGATGGTCATCCTCTACTGTGGGGTGGCGGGGTACCTGTTACGTCGCCAACAGCTTCCTAAGGTGCAAGCGAATTTCGCGGCATTAGCACCGCTTGAACGTTAAAACTTAGCTTACCGGTTATCCTGTTGATGCGGGATGACCGGTATTTTAGTTTCTAGGGCACCTTATTTTCCCACCAACCCAATTTAAAAGCGTTAAATTGTTTGACCGGTTGGTTGGCCTAACCGGTAAGGGATTAAATCGGTCCCGTTAAGGTCCGCCTATAATGGGCTTACTAAGGGGGCGTTAAAGGCATGCACATTAAAGCAATGTTGCGCCTAGGAGGGGTCTGCGCCCTGTCGTTGGTGGTCATGCTGGGCTTAGGAACGATTGGGCACCTGCGGCAATTGTCCGATCCGACCGACATCATCTTACAGGATGGCATTTTACTTGTGCTGATGCTGGGACTGAACGCCGAGTGGTTACGGGTTCCCATCTTTCTCCGGTCGGCGTTACCGCTACGGCGGCAGGTGACGATTAACCTCGTGCCGTTGTCGATTATGGGGCTCACGGGGCTGGAGTTGTTGAACTTTGCACGCGTGCAACTGCAGCCTTTCGTGATGCCGGTGACGTTGGCGTTTCTCCTGGCGTTGTGCGTGGCGAGTTACGAAGAATACTTCTTCCGGGGCTTAGTCCTGGCCCTGGTGATGCGGTTGATGCCGCACCATCTCCTCAGTGCCGTCACGGGAGCGAGTCTGATTTTTGGGTTGTTTCACCTGGTCAATTGGGTGCACCAGCCGCTTAACGTGACGCTGTTGCAGGTGGGTAACGCCTGGGCCATGGGAATGTTATTAGCCGCCGTGTACCTGCGGACCAGGGGGCTGTTATGGCCCGTCGTCTGGCACTTCGCCAACGACTTCACGGTGATGGTCATGAGTGGCCTGGCTGAAGATACGCGGCCCACGGCGTCGGTATCCCTGGGCGTCTTGGTCGCCGTCATCTACGTGGGAACGGCGTTATTTTTACTGCGACCGGCCCACCGAGAGGGCCTGGAGTGGCCCACCCAACCGGCCGAGCATGTGTGGTAACCGTTAAGTAAAGGGAGGTGATAAGTATGATGGGAACGCTCTTCTGGGTCATGACGGGCATCGTGATTTTGGGAATAGTCGTCGGGGTGCAAGTCACGGCCGTGGCGAGTCAACGTACCGCAACCGCCAAGTGGTTAGGGGTCACCCCACTCATGGGGCTAACCCTGGTCGCGTTAGTGGTCCTCATTGGTGGCGCCTGCGGGTTACTCTGGTTCGGTGCGGGGTGGCACATGGGTTGTTAACGGCTAAACCAGGAAAATGAAAGTTATTTAATCGGGTAATTGATTTTGTGCTAGACTGAATCTAGGGAGAGTAATGAGTCAATTTTTAGTGAACCGATGAGACCGCCCAGTAGGGATCGGGGCCTACTGGGTGGCTGGTAAATGTAGAGGGGAATTTAGGATCATGCATAAGTTTTTCAAAGCGGGGATGTTACTAGGTTTGAGTTTATCGGGGATGTATTCTGCGGCCATCAGTTCAACGACGGCGAGGCGTTCGCCCGTGTTAGTGGCGGATCACCGTTTCGGGGGAAAACGGCTACAGGTGCACTACGGTCAAGAGCGCGTGACCACGGCAGTGACTTACTATTCAGCGAGGCGTCATCTCCGTGTCATGCCCGTTTATCGGGTGCCGCAGGACCGGGACAGCGCCGATGGTTGGATCTGGCGGGGTAACCTGCCGACTCAGCGTTCGGTGACCTCGGAATTGGATTAGCTATTATTCTAAGTAATGTTAGGAGCCTACGGAGCTTCGGATGGTAAAAGACCGTTTCGGTCCACTAAATTAGTGGGCTGAAACGGTCTTTTTAATATGAATTATAGGTGGTTAAAAATTGTATGGTGGGTACCGATGGCAATCATTGTGGTAACTGCTGGCGAGTCATGATAGACCAATAAATGATCACCATTATGGCCATCAAAATGTAATTCAAGAATTTTAATAGCCATATTCTGATGAATACCTAGCCGTTTTTTTACTTGTTGTTTGAGCTTGTTAGAGATTCTTAGTTCGTGCGAGTAGAAGTACTCCGGGATGGGGCGACGTTCGAAAAAGCATGTTAGAACATAGTCCCAAGGAGATAGGGTGTTGTTTTTCAAAGGGGCAGTTCCCTCAAAGATTGGGCGCCATCGTGGATCCTTCTGAACCTTTTTGAATTGTTTGTGAAATAGGGTGGTTCGTTCGATTCGATGCGACATTATTTGAGTGTCCGTTCGAATGCTTCTTGACTGTTCCCACCGGGGAGTGATTGATGCTGTACTTTAGCGTCCACCATTTCTAAGATAGACTGATTAACATCCGTGGAGGGCATCGCAAAGTTTTCTGGTAATCCATGTTCAGCCACGCCAGTTAAAATAATTCGAATGTACTCTGAGATAGTTAAACCGTTTTTCTTGAGCTCAGCTTGGGCTTTGAGTTTTATGGTCGAGTCGATTCGCGAATTAACGCGATCAGTATCAGTATTTTGCATTAATAATCCCTCCTTGTCATCATAATTGTATACCATACGTCATACAAAAAGAATTAAAATGCTTGGAATTTTTCTTAGTTTGAGGACGTCACTTAGATAGGTCATTTTACCAGATAGACATGATCTTTGATTAAATCAATGGCGGTATAGTGACGGTTCAACTGACGGGATGCGGCGTTTTCAATCAACTCGGCGTTGTCCCAGAACTTGGTTGACCCGGTGGCCCCGTGCGGTTCGCCGATGACCACGAAGTCTACCGTGGCGTTGGATTGGCGGATGGCTTGCAGAAGTTCCCAGTCCAGTGGTAGGCCGTCCGGAGACCAAGACATCACCACCACACCGACCTGGTCGCGGTAATTCTGGAAGGCGTCCACGGCACTGAGCGCCTCGATGGCCGTTACGGGGTGCCGGCCGGTTTCGTTTTCGGCGGTCCAGGCCTGACTATCCGTGGCGTAGACGGTCTTGTGGGCGTCACGCAGGCCCTTGGAGATGTAGCCGTTGCCGGCCATGACCTCGAGGACGGCCCGGTCGCCCACAAAGTCGGCGAGGTCGCTGATGAATGGCCGCGGCGTGTAGGCCCACATGCCGTAGTGGTCTTCGAGGTAGTCGCGGAAGGAGCGTAGGTCGTGATCTAGGTGCGGCAACGCGTCGATCAGGTCGTTCCAGAGCTTGTCACCGGTCTTATCGCCGGCCGGGTAAAGCTGGTTGAGCCGGTGGTAGATCAAATCTTCGCTGTTGTCCGGTAATTGAAGCAGGGGCAACTGTTGTGGCAGGTCGCCAGCCGCCAGCATGTGGTCGGCCAGTAAGACGTTACTGATGAGCAACTTGATGGCCGGGTAATCGTTGAACTGCTTGTAGTAGCCGTTCATTCGGTCCATGTAGGCCGTGCGTTGCTGGGGTAACGGTTGGTGGCGGAAAGTCTTTTTTAATTTTTTGAGTTTACGGGGATTCAAAGCAGTAACCTCCTAATTGAAATGAGTGCCGGTTGGCGGCAGTCCCGCTAGTGAAGTGCGAACGGGGCCAACCGCCAAACAAAAAGTCGGCTGACAACAGCCGACTTTGACCCTAGTGATCGTCGAGGTGCAGGTCCAGTTCCTCTTGCTGGTTGGGCGTAGTATTAGTAAAGCGGTTCTCCTTACCGTGCAAGTAGCCGTCAATCAACTGGTAAATTTCGTAGCGGTCCTGCCCACTCAACACCTCACGGTTAAAGCTGAGCTGTTTGCCGGAGAGAAATAACCGACTCAAATCGTAGGCATCGCGCTCGGTCTTGCCCGCTAGGTAGTCCATGGTGACGTCAAAGTATTCTGCTAATTTGCGAACCTCGACGAAGGAAGGCGTCCGCACACCCCGTTCCCAATTACCAATCTGGGAGGCGGTATTCTTGTGTTCGTCATCGGTCGTCGAAAGTTGCTGGTTCAAAGCCTCTGCTAATTGTTCGAGGGTAATGTGTTGCCCCCGGCGCAAAGCCCGAAGTCGTTCCGGAAACATCTGCTCACCCGCTTCTTTATAATGGTATAAGTTCTAATCTCTAAATTCATTATACCACGAAGCGTTGGGTTTAAGCGCGAGGGGTTGGGTGAACCAACGGATCGGTTAGGCGCATGAACTCGGCCACGTCTTTTTTGATCAACGCCACGCCTGCCAGCCAGAAGTCTGGTTGGGTCAAATCGACCCCCAAGTGTTTTTGGGCCAGGGATTCGCTGGACATGTTGGCCGTATCACGCAACAGGGCGATGTATTGGTCTTCGAAGTTGTCGGTCTGTTGGGCCTTGGCGTAGATGCCCAGGCTGAAGAGGTAGCCAAAGACGTACGGGAAGTTGTAGAAGGACAGGTCGTCGATGTAGAAATGCAGCTTGCTGGCCCAGAGGTGTGGTGAGTAGGTCGACAGGTCGTGCCCGAAGGCTTCCTTTTGGGCGTTTAACATCAATTCGTTGAGTTCGGCGGGGGTAACGAGCTTTTGCTGCCGTAACTGGTAGAAGCGCGTTTCGAACAAGAAGCGCGCCCGGATGTTCAAGAACATGGCGACCGGGTTGTCCATCTTGGCATTGAGTAACGTGATCTTCTCGGCATCGCTGGTCGCGGCCTTGACGTTGGCGTCGGCCACAATCAGTTCGCCAAAGGTCGACGCGGTTTCGGCGACGTTCATGGCGTATCCCTGGCGCAGGTAAGGCAGGTCGCCCATCACGCTGGAGTGAAAGGCGTGGCCCAGCTCGTGAGCCAGGGTGGACACGTCGTTAGGTGAACCGGTGAAGGTCATGAAGATCCGCGATTCGTTGGTTTCGGGGGCACTTTCCATCCAACCACCGGGAGCCTTGCCCGCGCGGTCCTCGGCTTCGATCCAGTGGTTGGTGAAGGCCTTCTGGGCTAGGGCGGCCATCTTCGGCGAGAATTCGCCGTAGTGCTTGATGATGAAGGCCGCGGCTTCGTCGTAGGTAAAGTGGTGCAGCTGGCTACCGGGAAGGTTCAGTGGCGCTTCGACGTCCTGCCAACCGGCGTGCTTCTTGCCCAGTAACGCCGCCTTGCGGTCCAGGTAATCGAGCAGGAATTGTTTATTGTCGTCGACCACCTGCCAGATGGTCTTGAGGGTTGCCGCGCTTAACCGGTTATCCTTTAACGGTGCGCGTAAAAAGTCGCTAACGCCGTGTGCCCGGTACTCCGTGAGCCGAAATCCGGCCAGGTGATTCAGCGTATCGGCAAAGAGTTGTTCTTTGTCCGTCCAAGCCTGTTCCCAAGCGGGTAAGAGGTCGGCGCGGTACTGCGGATCGGCGTTGCCTAACAGGTTATTATCGGCTTGGCCGGCCGACAGGGTGACGGGATTGCCGTGGGCGTCGTGGAAGGGCACGTTAACCGTGGCAACCAGCGAATCGTAATGTGAACTCCAGGCGGCCTTACCGTCGAGGTTAAGTTGGTTGATCAGGTTTTCGGTCTTGTCGTCGAGGAGTTCCTTACCGGCGTCACGCATCTCGGTCAGGTTAAAGGCGATGGGCTGCAGGGCCGGCAGGTTGAGCATTGCGGCAAATTGCGCGTCGGGAACTTGCACCAGGACCTTGTTGAGTTTATTGCTGACGGTTTGCAGCTGGGTGTCCAGGTTGCGCAGGCGGTCTTCGGTCGGAGCGACGGCGGGGTTAGCGATGTCGGCGGAGCCAATCGAACTGACGAAGAGGTTGGCTTGGGCCAATCCGGCTTCGAGGGTCTGTAGCTGGGTGATGAGCTTGATGAATTGTTGAAAGCCGGGCGCGTCACTGGTAGCGTCCCAACGGTCGAGTAGGTCGCCTAGCGCGGCGGTGTCGGTCTTAATCTGTTTGAGTTTAGCTTTCAGTTGGGCGGAGTGAATCCCGCCGGTGAAGAGTGAATCGAGATCCCAATTTAACGAATAGGTCATGGGCGTATCCCCCTTTAAGGTGTGTGGTGCGGGGTGCGTTTCGGTACCCACGCACAGAAGTTGGCTATATTATAGCAAACTTCTTAACGATTGCGCTGAGGGATAGAACCCCTGTATACTATCTCTAGGCAAGATTAAGGGGGAAATACAGTTGAATAAGGTTTTAAAACGCTGGCTAGTCGCCGGCGGAATTTTTATGGGCGTCATCATCGTGGCACTGGTGGGGGCCAGTTTTTACTTTTATAATATGACGGTGGCTCGCGGTAAAAAGAGCTTTATCGGGGCGCCCAAGGCCCTGACCACCGATGATCCACTGTACACGCAAAAGCACTGGTACCAGACGGCCAAGAAGTACCGCTGGACCGAAACGGCGGCGGACGCCAACTTTAAACTCGTCGCCAACTACATCCCGGCGACCCGCGCCACTAAAAAAACCGTGGTCTTGGTTCACGGCTTTGCGTCCAGTAAGGAACAGATGGGCGGGTACGCCGGTATGTTTCACCAATTAGGTTATAACGTGCTGGTTCCCGACGACCGGGCCCAGGGAGCCAGCGGCGGCAAGGCCATGAGCTACGGGTACTTCGAAAGTCGCGACTACCTTAAATGGATCAATCAGGTGATTGCCCGCCAAGGTAAGCAGTCACAGATCGTGCTCTTCGGGGTCTCGATGGGCGGGGCCACGACCATGATCGCCAGTGGTTTGAAGACACCCACGCAGCTGAAAGCCTACATTGAAGACTGTGGCTACACCACGGCCGACGATGAGATTCGCTACCAGGCCCGTCAGATGTACAATCTGCCGTACTGGCCGTTAGTCCCCATGACCAGCGCGGTCACCCGGTTACGAGCCGGTTTTAGTTTTAAGGACGCCGATGCGGTGAGTGCGGTCAAAAAGAATCATAAACCGATGTTGTTCATTCACGGCGGGGCGGACACCTTCGTGCCGACCAAGATGGTCTACCAGGTCTACCATGCCGATGCCGGTCCTAAACAGTTGTTAGTGGTCCCTGGCGCCAAGCACGCCGCGGCGCTGTCGCACAACCCGCAATTGTACCAAGCGACCGTCAAACGATTTTTAACGCAGTACTTCCATTAAATTGAAGAGTTGGGTTGTCCCTGAAAATAGCGTATAATTAACGAGAAACCTGACCAACCCACCCGGGGAATTCCCCGGGAGTCAAATTTAAGGAGTAAGTTAAATTGTTAGTAACCGGATTGATTATCGGTCTGTTATTGATTGGGCTGGTACTGGGCTATCTCGTGCGGCAACACCAACACCGTCAGGAACTGCTGGCGGTTCAGGAGCAGGCACGTGACATTGTGACCCAAGCCACGGCGAAAACCAAGGCCCGGATCGCAAAGTTACAAGCGAAAAACCAACGAGAAACCTTAGCTTATCAGCAATCCGTCAAGGACGAATTGACCGAACAACAAAGTGATATTGCGGTGCGAGAACAGCGCCGCCAGCAACGAGAACGATTGTTAGACCAGATGGCCGTCCGCTTGGATGACCAGACCACGATGCTGGATCAACGCAGCCAAGTCAACCAGCAGCAGCGCCACGCAATCCATGACTTACGGGACCAAGCGGCGGAACTGCGCGAGACGCGGACGACCACGTTAGCCCAACGCGCGGGGATGGATACCCAGGCGGCGCAAGACGAGGTGATCCGGCAAACGGAGATTGAGTTAAAGCGCGACCGCGACATCGAGATCAAGGCGCAAAACGATAACGCCGTGGCCAACGCCGAACGTTGGGCCAAGGACGTGGTCTTACCCGCCACCCAATCGGGGCCGCAGGACTTGCCCAAGGAACACTTGGAGCACACGGTCACGGTGCCTAACGGTGAGGTCCGCAGCAAGATCATTGGCCGCGACGGCCAGCACATTCGCTTGCTGGAGACGTTAACCGGGACGGATCTGATCTTCGTGCCGGACGACAACACCACGTTATTTATCAGCACGCACGACCCGATTCGCCGAGAGGTTGCCCGGGTGGCCATCACCAACCTGGTGGCGAGTCGCCGCATTTCAGCCAACCAAATCGAAACCCAGGTGGAAAACGCCCAACGCGACGTCAACCACAGTCTCTGGGAGACCGGGGAACAGGCCGTCAGCCTCTTACACGTGGGCTGGATGCATCCCGACTTGATGAAGCTGATTGGTCGGCTCAAGTACCGGACCAGCTACGGTCAAAACGTCCTGCAACACTCGATCGAAGTGGCGCAGATGACCGGCGCCATGGCCGCACGCTTGGGGTACAACACCCGCTTAGCACGGCGGGCTGGGCTCCTGCATGACCTGGGGAAGGCCATCGACCACGAAGTCGAGGGGACCCACGTGGAAATTGGGGTCGAATTTGCCGAAAAGTACCAGGAAGATCCGGTGGTCATCAACGCGATTGCCGCGCACCATGGCGACGTGGAGAAGACCTCGCCGATTTCGGACCTGGTTGCGGCGGCCGATGCAATTTCCGGGGCCCGACCGGGGGCGCGGAGTGAATCCGTGGAAGACTACATCAACCGGTTGCGGTCGCTGGAAAAGATTGCTAACGACCAGAACGGCGTCACGGAAAGCTACGCGATTCAGGCTGGCCGGGAGTTACGGATCATTGTGAACCCGCAGACGTTAGACGACCAGGCGGCGGCTAACCTGACACAAGAAGTTGCCAAGCGTGTCGAAGCCGAGTTAACTTATCCCGGGAAGATCAAGGTCACCACGATTCGTAAGCTCACGGCGGTCGAATACGTCGGCGACGAAAAGAAAAAGAAGAAGAAAAAGAAAAAGGCGGCCAACGCTTCGTAGGTGGTCGCTGGTGGTGCGGTTGCCGGTTGGCAAGTGCACCATTTTTTTAGCCAAGCGTGCTATACTTAAGCCAATCAGGGATGTTTGGAGGAGAACTATCATGCACATGAATGAGTTAAAATCAGGGCTCTTATTGTTGGGCGCCGTGGTGGCAGGGGTGGCCGGAATGACCGCCAGTGCGGCGGCCGATTCACGGTCCGACCACACCTATTACCGGGCTAATCAGACCTTTCGGATTCAGCTGTACGGCTCCAGTCAGCGGGTCACGATTCCGAAGGGGACCGTGGTCAAGGGGCAGGTGTCCGGGCCGTATCCGGGATTAACGGATCCCGCCAAGACGCGCTTAGAGGCGAGTTTTGATTTGCTAACGGTTAACTACCAGTTGAAGGTCAAAAACGGCTGGCCGAAGAAGGTCCACGCGGGCGGTATTGGGGAGTACACGGCGTTGAATAACGTGGGCCGGCATCTGACGGCGACCACGCGGCCAAAGTACATGTTAGAATCCAAGGGCGAGATGCCCGCCTTTACACCGACGATGAAGACCAGTATCTGGACCGGACCCTGGGTCACCGTCACGACCGACGGCTACTTAGAATCCTTTGGCACGGTCAAGCATTCCCGGCAACGGACGGAGTACCGCCCGCAGGCCAGTGCGAAGATCACCAAGTTTACCCAGAAAGGGACTCACCGGTACTATTACACCCAAAAGGCCGTGAAGGGACTCCCAACCAAGCGGGTGGCGACTCACGGAAAGTACCAGTACCGCTTGACGGTCACCAACCTGAAGAAGACCAAGTTACAAACGCCTAAGAATCAAAGTTATGCGAATTATTACCACGTCTACAAACTCGGCAAGCAGACCTACTACACGTATGCCGGCAATGCTGAATCCTAAGAGCCAGAATTAAAAAGCGTTCGCTGCGAAACCTAACGACCAGGTTAGGTGTTGCAGCGAACGCTTTTTCAGTTTAATCGGTGAGCTCGTGGGGGTCGTTAATCACCTTGAAGTTATCGTTGGTGGTGGCCTCGACGACGGGGTGTTCTTGCAGGTAGTCGGCAATCAGTTCACTCATCGGACTTTGACTCTCCGCAACGATCTTGCTGGCCTCGTACATGCTGTAGTGGCCCCCGCCCACGGCGCGGTACTGGTTCAAGACGATCCGGAGCGGTTGATCCGGTCGGACTGGCTGGCCGTGGTAGGTCAGATCCTCGACGCGGTGGCCCATCGGTTGGGCGATGTTGAGCGTATAGGTGATGCCTTCGTACATGTCATAGTTATATTGCCGGTGTTTGGGGTGCACGAACGCCGGATTGACGGTAATCTGATCGTCTACAATGGTGAAGTATCGTGCGGAAACCTCTAAGGCGGCCTTTAAGTCGGCCCCCGTGATGTTTAACAGCGACAACCCGTTGGGATAGACGTAGTTGGTCATGATATTGCGCATGGTAATCGGATTTTCAAACCCGAGGGCCTCGTCACTGAACAGGGCTGTGGCCGAAATGTCGGCGCCCATGGTGGCCATCTGAACCTGCTGGATGAACTCGATGTAGGGCGTTTCGTGAATCCGCGCCTTGAACGGGTCGTGAAAGGTCATGTCGCCGTTGATGTGGCCTAAGGGCTGATCCAGCCAATGACCTACGCGTGAATTGAGCGGGGCCGCAGCGTCAATCACCTTGGGGTCTAATGGCGCGTTGGCCGCCGAAACCAATTCGGAGTCGTGGTTGATCACCGTGACCTGCCCGTTAGCGTCGCGCTTAAGGTCGAGAGTAATCTTGCCCACGGCCTGTCCCCGAAAGCCGGGTTGGGTCGTGGGAATGTCGAAGAGCGCCGTGGCAATCTGCCGGTGTTGGTGACCGGTGACCATGGCGTCGATGCCGGGAATCTCGGCTAGCATATGGTAGGCTTCGTTTTCGCCCACGTGGATGTCGTTCGGTTCGCCGGTGGCCAGATCTCTTTCGAAGCCGCCGTGGTAACAGACCACCACGATATCGGCCTGTTCCCGGATAATTGGCACGTATTTCTTGGCGGCGACGAAGGCCGATTCGAATTGCAGGCCACTAATATTAGTGGCTTTCTCCCATTTATAGACGGCTTGGGTGGTGAGCCCCAGCACGCCAATCTTGATCCCCGCCTTTTTGATGATGGTGTAGGGTTTACCGTATTCGGGGTCGCCGTTACGGTCCAAGATGTTGGCACATAAGATCTGCCGTTTGGCATCGCGAATGGCCGTCTGCAGGTACTCTTGGCCGTAGTTAAATTCATGGTTACCCAGAATGCCGCAATCGTAATTGATCTGGTTGTAGATGTTCATGAGTGGGGCGGGGTCGCGGTCGGGCTGCACCCGGGCGACATAGTAGGCCAAGGGTGACCCTTCCAGGAAATCTCCGTTTTCGATGGCCACCACCGGACCATCTGCCGCGGCTTGTTCGCGTGCAACCACCGTGGCAGCACGGGCGAGGCCGAAACCTTGCTTACTGCCCTTCTTCACGTAGTTCGTGGGAAAAACGTACCCGTGTGTATCGCTGGTTGATAGAATTGTCAGCTTCATAATTAGTCACCCTCCGATTACGTCTAACTGGCGTTTTTAACCGCCAGCTGCTGGCAAGCAAACGCTAAGTGTGGAACGTGTTAAAGAAATTATAAGCTAGTTTACGGGAACTGTAAATTTTTGGTTCCAATTTCTCAAAATTATGAGAATTTTCTCATTATAGATGGGTTAACGAAATACCGAACGGCCGGGACCCATCAAAAAACGGCGACCCCACCAACCAGGATGGGCGTCACCGTTTTTGCTTGAAACGTAAATTACGTGTACGCGGACGCACCTAAAACATGACACAGTCCGGGGTACAATTACTTTGGAGGAGTAAAATTCGTAACTTATTCATCTTTAGTTCGTAAGTTATGTTTTCACTATACCCCCTAATTGTGAAGAAAATGTGACGCTGACCAATTAAGCTTCGGTAATCTCTTGCATGTAAAGCATCTGATCGGTCGAAATCTGTTGGTAGAGGTCGTCGGCCAACGCGTTAGGAATCGCGTGACGCAGGCGTTGTTGGCGGACGTAGTTGTATTCGTACTGAAACGCCTGAATGAACAACTCGTTTTGCAGTTCGCTGGTGTCATTTTGTGTAAACCGGCGGTGCCGGGTGTTGTAATAGGTCCGCACGGCGTTGATTTCGGCTTGATTGTCGGCGGTCGTGTTCGCGGTCAGGTAGTCCATCACGTCGTTATACCCCTGAGTTTCCATTAAGCTGAAAACGGCTCGCAGGTTCGCGTGGACCTGTTCACGTTGGGCGTTGACCACGGCGTTCTGGCCGTCGGTCGTCCGTAGTTGCTGGCGGCGCCGGTCGTGATGATTCCGGTTCTTTCGGTGGCGCAGACGGTGGGTTACCCGGTGACCGACATAGCGCAGCCACAGTCCGAAGCCGGCAAAGGAGAGCTGACCGTTGGTTCTGGTGCGCCAGATCAAGCCCCGGACGTAGCGGTTGGCGTAGGCGGGGCCGACTTGATTATGATCAGCCAGTTTTTGAACACTGGCGACCTCGACCTGGTTGGCCTGGCGCATGAGTTCCTTCACCAACTTACGGTTAGGCCGGTGATCCCCGTATTGACTATTAAGGATGGCCACGACGGCCTGGGTCTCGGCCTTGTGTTCGGGATGTTCCAGGATTAATTGTTGAGTGGCGTAAGTAATCAGGTTTTGCCGTTCGCGTTTAGCCATCTCCGGATCAATCGGCTGTTCTCTGCTAGGCAGAATCAGCGGCAAGACGATGGCGGGGACTAATAGGCTTAAAATGATGACCACGGCGGCGATGAAAATCATGGTATTTCTAAACGGAAAGGCCTGACCGTGGAACGTCAATGGTAAGGAAAAGGCCATGGCCAACGTAATGGTTCCGTGAATGCCCGATAACGCTCCGACCAAGGCATGGTGGCGTTGGTCTTTCGGAGCGGAGTGAATCATCGCCCAATCGAAGCGAATCCAGAGGTAGCGCAGCACAAACATCACAAGGTACAGGACTACCGCTAATAAGATGTAGCTAGGTAGGGCCGTGGTGTGCTCGGCTTGGATGTTGTGCCACACGGTTGGGAGTGACACGCCCAAGAGAACAAAGACGAAGCCGTTGAGAATACTGGTCAAGATCCGCCAGGTTGACCGGGAAACCAGCTGTAGTTGCGTACTCGAGAGACGGATTTGCTTGCTAGCGGCGCTCCGGAGTAACCCGGCGGCCACGACGGCCAGGATACCGGAAAGCTCGAAGTGTTCGACGGCCAGGTAAATGATAAACGGGGTCAGGATGTCGTAAGGTACGATCACGCTGGTGGAATCCATCCCCGACTGCACCAGGTAGATCCGTCCCCAGATGAAGACAATTCCCAAGATCGCCCCAATCAGGAGGCCCCCTAAAAAGACAATGAAGAAGTGTTCCACCCCGTCGCGAACGGAAAACTCACCGGTGATAAAGGCGGTCAGGGCTAAGTTGAAGGCGACCAAACCGGAGGCGTCGTTGAAGAGGGATTCGCGTTCGAGCATCCCCATCACTTTTTCGGGCACCGCCATGTTGGTGGTGATTGACGAGACTGCCACGGCATCGGTCGGTGTCACGATGGCGGCCAGTGCGAAGGCCAGGGCCAACGGAATACCGGCAACCATGGCGTGACTGACGTAGCCCATTAAGATCACGGTCAGGACGGCCAGAATCACGGCCATGGAGAGGACCGAGGGAATGTGCTTACGGAGGGCATGGGTGTCGGCGTTTTGGCCGTCATAGAACATCAATGGTGCAATGATGATGAGCATGAACATTTCGGGTTCAAGCACGAAATGGTGAAAAAAGGGCACCAAAGAGAGTAATGCCCCGGCAAAAATCTGATAGAAAGCTTGCGGAATTACGGGAAAGTAGGGGTAGACTAAGTTCGCCGCAATCGTGGCCACAATGAGGAGCACGACAGCATAGAAGATTTCCAAAATAAACGCCTCCAGGCTAGGAATGAACCGACGTGGTGGGGCTGCTAAATTAGGGTTGCTGAATCGCGTAAAACGACTACAATAGAAGGTCCCCTAAGAAACGGTCCAGTCGGTTAAGGTTGGTTCTTATTTTACCCCCTTTGCGGTTTTCGCGATACTCACAGCACCGGGCGAGCTCAGGTGTGCGGACGAATTTTTAGCCACATTTTTAGGAGTGTGTGGTGAGAAACCGCTTTTAGTCGCGATTCGCTGTGATTAAATATTCATTAAGTGTCGATAAATATTCAAAAAAGCGTTTTTGAATATTTTGCAGGCACTTACATGCATCTAGTTAAAAAATGGTAAGGTTGAGTGGGGCCCTAAAAATAACTTTGTGATGACGATAAAAGCGAATTTAACGCGAGTTATCCGGATAAATCACGAAATCGGTTGTGAACAAAGCAATTGTTGATTGAACCAACTAACTCTGAAAGTAATATGACTTTTTATTTAGAAAATTTCTATAAGGGGTTGATTATTCATTCAATTGTGGTAACATATAAATTGGTTCTACTAGATAGTTCAATGAATTGTTGGGGGAGAACCCAAGTGAGTCAGTTGTTGTTTTCTATCGTTACTCAATCCAACGATAAGGAAGTGCTGAGATATGATTAATTTGTATATTGCACCAAGTAGTGCATCCAGTCGGAAGGCACGCGCATGGTTGAAGGAACACGATATTGCGTTTCAAGAACGGAATATCAAGTCCAAGCCATTGAACGCTGCCGAGGTTAAGCAGATTTTGCGCCTGACCGAGAATGGCAGTGAAGACATTATCTCGACGCGGTCAAACATCTTTAAGCAACTCCACGTCGACCTCGATAGCTTGTCCGTTAGTCAATTAGTTGATCTGGTGGTGAAGTATCCAGACCTCATCAAGCGGCCCATCATCTTTGATGATAAGCGCTTGGAAGTTGGGTACAACGAAGAAGAGATTCGCCGGTTCTTACCTCGTGAGGTACGGACGGCTGAATTACACCATTTGGAATCTCAATTGAGTTCTTAATCGAAGTCGGTCAGTTCTCGGGGGAGTGCTGATCGATTTTTAGTGCTTAGGCAAAACGTCAAATTAGTTTCCGGTAACGTGCGGCTGAACAAGCCCCGGTACCGGTTTTTTTTGTATCCAAAATTAAACGTGGTCGTTCGCTAGAATTAGCGGACGACCACGTTCTGTTAGGTTAACGTTGGTATTGTAAGGCCATTTGGGGGTAGCCTAATTGGGTTAGCGTCTTGACGATGGTGGTTTCGATGGTCCCCGTAGCGACAACATCAAAGCCCGCCAACTGCGCAACAATCAGACTCTCTGCACGGTGCACCACGGTCGGGTCGTTGGTAAGCGCGGCGAGGTCGTGGTGAATCCGGGCCGAATCGAACGCTACGTGGGCCCCGGTAGGCCGTTCCACGGTGAGGCTCTGGGGATACATGTTGGTTTGTGATCGATGAATAACGTCCATGGTTGCGACCCTCCTAAGGTTTAGCCGACGATCAGGAATGGGGTTGCAGACGCCGGTTAAAAATAAGTATAAGTCTATGGTACGATGAAAAATCACAAATTACAACTACATATAGATTAAAAATGACCAAAAAACTATATATGGTATCAAAACCACGCTCCGTGGTGCGCTGATTTTTCGGAGAGGTCGTTAAGCAATCCCGTGCAGGGCCTCTTGACTATGAATCAGTTGGGTCAACAATGCGTTCGTGGGAGCGGGAACGTGGAGTTGGGCGCCCAGCTTGGCCACGTAACCGTTCAGAAAATCAATTTCTGTGGGCCGCCGGTGGGCCATATCCTGGTGCATCGAGGGGTAATGGTCCCCGTTCTTATCTGGTGCGAACTGGGCGGCGATGAGGTCGGTATCGACCTGGGCGTCGAAGGCCACGTTAGCCGCGGTGGCGACAGCCTGGAATTCGTCGAGGACGCTAGCGGTTAGGGTCCGCCAGTTGGGTAACGCCCCAAATTCGGCGATGTTGCAGTCGAAGAGGGTGCAGTAGGTATTCAGCACGCTGTTTAAGCCTGCCTTCTTCCAGATGGCGGCCAGAACGTCGGGCGCGGGGCTGGCTTTGAGACCGGCAGTGTTCAGCGTCGCGATGATTTGGTCGAGGTCGGGGAACTGGTCGGGCACGATGGCCTGCAGGGAGATGCTCCCGGTCCCGGTGACCGAGATGTGTCCCGGTCCGGTCAGACTAGAGGACCAAACCGTGGTGCCGGCAATGATGTTTTCCTTAGGCACGTAACGCTCGATGGTTTCAACATTGCCGATCCCGTTGGCTAAGACCAGGACGGCCGGGTGGTTGCTGAGCTGAGCGTTCAACGCCTGCAGCATGTGGTCCATCTGCATGGCCTTCGTGAAGAGAATGATCAGATCGAAGGTCTGGTGGACGTCTTGGGGCAGCGCGGCGGTCATGGGCACTACGGTGTCGTGGCCGTCTTTAGTTACCCGTAAGCCCTGAGTCTGGATCGCCCGCACATGGTCGGCCCAGTTGTCGATCAACGTGACGTCGTTACCCGCTTGCTGCAGCATGACCCCAAAGCGGCTGCCCATGGCACCCGCACCGGCAATTGCAATTTTCATAAAATAAGCACTCCTTCTAAAAAATAGTGGGGCGTGAGCGGCGGCCGGAAAAGCTTCCGACGACCGGTTCACCACCCGGAGGGACAAGTCTAGTGTAGCAGGTTCTTTCCATTAATGGGGACCCCATCACTTTAGAATTGACAGGCCAGAAGCGAAAGGCTAGGATAGGACTAATCACTTTGTGAGAAAACAATGAGAAAAGGGAAGCGATGCGGATGACAGCAACAGGGGTTAGTGCACGAGATTTATTCCGATTAAAGGCGCTCTCGCAGCCGGTAGCGGCGAACGGGCGGTATTATTTTGTGGAAAATCACATGGATCAAGCGAGCGATGGTTATCGCGCGCAGATTAACAGCGTGGATGATGCCGGGCACCAACGCGTGGTGGCAACCACCGGTGAACTTAACGTGCAACCGGCCGTGACCGCCACGACCGTCTTCTACGCGGCTAAGGTGGGTTCAGCACCCGCGCAACTCTATCGGGTACCCGTCGCGGGCGGTGAACCGGTCGTGATGGCGACGCCGGGCGAAGCCGTGAACACCGTGATTGCGGCGGCGGACGGCCAAAGCGTCTACTTTAAGACCACCGAGACCACGGAACGGCCCAAGTTACCCAGTCCCGAAGCGTTTCCTAAGCCCCGGCACGTCGAACGCCTGATCAATAAGGCGGACGGGTACGGGTGGTTACCGCTGCACGTGACCTACCGCTTACGCCGCTACTTACCGGCTAGTGACACCGTAGAGGAGGTTTTCCAGCGGCCGTACGACTTCGCGTTGACCTCGGTCAGCACCGACGGCCAGTTGGTCACGTTCTTACAGGACGACCAACCGGCCAACGACCGCGACTTCGCGCACGGCGCCTATTGCTATAATGTGGCGACTGGGGAAATCACGAATCTGACGGCCAGTCTGGCCCAGGGCCGGTTTGCCGACGCGACCATCGCGCCCGACGGCCAAACCGTTGCCTTAGTCGGCAGTGACGGCCGGTTCGATTCCCAAACCGTAGCCGACCTCTATTTCGCCGACCTGAAAACCGGGGAATTGACCGATTTGACGCCCGATTTAGCGGCGGACTGCACCTCCGAATTTGCGGCCGACTGGACCCAACAGCCCGGTGGTAAGCTGGTCCGCTGGTTGGATGACCAGCGGGTAGTCTTCACGGCGGCCTACCACGCCCATAGTCAGTTATACGTGGGCACGGCGACTGGCATCGAGTTAATCAACGACGCCGCTCACGAAATCGTCGACTTTGACGTGGTCGATGGCGATCACGTGGTCTTAGCGGTCTCCGCGCAGACCCGGCCGGCGGAACTGCAAACGGTCACGGTTAGTGATCACCAGGTCCGCGCCGTGTACAATCCCAACGCGGCTTACGAGCAGAGTCACCATTACGCCCAACCGCAACATTTCGACTACCAGGCAGCCGACGGGCAAGCTTTAGAAGGCTGGTATCTCCCCGCCCAGACTAAGGCACCCAAGACGCCGGTCCTGTTGTACGTCCACGGGGGCCCGCACGCCAACTACGGAGAGACCTTCTTCTACGAGTTTCAAGTGCACGCCAACTTAGGTTACGGCGTGGTCTTCGTGAACCCACGGGGGTCGACCAGCTACGGGCAGGACTTCGAAAACGCGGTCAACGAACACTACGGTGAGGGCGACTATACCGACGTGATGAGCGGATTAGACGCGGCGTTAGCCAAGTTCCCCGAGTTAGATGCCGACCGGCAATACATCGCCGGCGGGTCCTACGGGGGCTTCATGACGCTCTGGACCATCGGCCACACGCACCGCTTTGCCGGCGCGGTCGCTCAACGGCCCGTGACCAACTGGATCAGTCTATACGGGACCAGCGATATCGGCTTTTACTTCAACCCACGGGAACTGGGGCAAGACCTCTTCGCGAAGGGGGGCGTGGCGTCGTATTGGCAACAATCACCGTTAGCCTACGCGCCACAGGTCACGACCCCAATTCGGTTATTGCACGGTGAATGGGACATGCGCTGCCCCATCAGCCAATCCGAGGAATACTTCACGGCGGTCAAGCAGACCGGTGTGGACGCGGACTTCGTGCGGTACCCGCAAAGCTTCCACGGGGTTTCTCGCGCTGGTTTACCGAGTCTGAAAATTCAACGCATCTTAGACATGGACGAGTGGTTTACGGCCCACCCATCCGTGGAAAAATAGGTCTGAGGTTAGTCCAAAGCGGCGCCCGGCATCATCTCGATGTGGGGCGCCGCTTTTATTGACTGGCCGGGGATCACAACGTCTTCGTCCGTCACCGTTGCTGACTGGCCCGGAGACGCTGAAGCCTCACTCTAGTAGACAAACAAAAACCCTTCCGCACGCCGATGGTGGGAAGGGTCAGGTTTAGTTTTATGATTTTATGAGTTCGAAGAAGGGGTTAGTCGACGACCACGTTACCTACGCGGGCGTAACCAACGGCGTGCCACCAAGGGGCGTGAACGGCTTCGGTCACCACACCACGGTTTTGGGAATCGATCATCTTACCGTTACCGACGTATAAGCCGACGTGGGAGATAGAACGCTTGCTCCCACCGAAGAAGACCAGGTCACCCTTCTTGATGTTCTTGTAAGAAACGTGCTTGTACTTGTTGTATTGGGCTTGGGCAGTCCGGGGGATCACTTTCTTAGCGGCGTGCTTGTACACGTAGCTGGTGAACCCGGAGCAGTCGAAGCGCGAAGGACCAGTGGAGCCCCAACCGTAAGGCTTACCTAATTGGGCCTTAGCAACCTTTTGAATCTTGCTGTAGGACATGGTCTTGGCAGCTTGGGCTTGCGTTGGTTGGCTCAGTTGGGCGCCGGTGAAGGCAAAGGCCACCGTGGCGACAAGGGACAATACAATTTTTGCGAACGTCTTCTTCATAAAATTAAACAAACTCCTTAATATTATTAAATCATTTTTTAGTGGGTCATTTCGTAATCGATGTGTTTAATACTATCAGGGAGTCATTACAGAAATGTTTCAACGGCATATCAATCGGGTTAAAGGTGGGTAGAGGTTTTGTAAAATTGGCGACTAATTGGCGGGGTAGACGTGCGGAAAATGCCGACTGGCCGCCATTTGGGGCGTTAAGTGGATTTGTTGCAGACGGTGAGTGGTCCGGGGAATAAATGTATAACTTTGGGCCTCAAGGTCGATCAATGACCGGTAATGGGTGTAATTGTGGTTACGTTCGTGCCGGCGTGCGGGCTGATACGGGAGGCTAACTGCCGCTAACCAGGTGAAGATGGCCCGTTGGGTGGCTGAATCTGTCGGGAGCGTGGGCGTGCCCCACCGCGTGATGGCGGTCCGGATGAACCGGTTGGTCGGCACCGGGCCGGTCGGTAGTGGCGCGCCACTGGCGAGGTAATCGCGCGCGGCGGTGATGGTTGCTGGTTGAAAGCTGTCGCCGGGAACCCGGAGAAATTGGTTGAGGTTATGTAGATGGGTCGCCAAGACGGGGGTGTTGGTTAACACCCCACTAGCGTCGCTTTCGGCGTGTAAGGTCAGGTCGGTGGGTTCGATCACCAGTGTTTGGCCGGTGCGGTCGCTGAGAATCCAGTGGAAGGGGTAGACGTAATGGTCGCTGCCCCACCGTCGATTGACCAGGCGAACCCGGGGAAGATCGGCCACCACTTCGGCTAACGTGGCGTGTTCGCCCAAAACCCAGTTGATGAAGTCTTGCGGCGTCAGGTTGGTTTTACCGGCTACCGGTTCGGTGGCGTAGGTGACGACGCCGGGCAGGTAGAGCTCGGCGCAGGTCAGTCCACGTTCGTTGAGTCCGTCAGCCATCAGGTAGGCCGGACGGTCTGCGGCGATGCGGCCACCGCCTAAAAACGCGTAATGGGTGGTCCGAATGGTGGCTAACGCCGTGGTCCAACGGTAATGCCGGGGTAAGAAAATGGGCCGCCAGGGCGTGGTGGTGGGAAAATCCATGGTCCGGGCAAAAAAGTGGTGGCCGGTACCGTTGGTGTAGGTGAGACTAGTACACATACGCAATCCCTCCTTATAGGATGTAGTTAGCCCTAGTATAACGGAATTTATCTTGAAATGCGCTTGTATTTGGGACGGCAATCTCGTAAGCTTAGGGGTAATGGAAAAAACGTGACATTAAACTAAGCAAGATTTGAGAAGGGAACGAAGCGTTTCATGAAATCAACTTGGAACTTAGTAGGGATGGTCTTGTGGCTCTTGGTCCTGATCACCCTCATCTGGATGACCCACGATATGCGGGTGCGTCGGATTCACTTAATCGTGAAGGAGGGGCGTAGTTTCTCGTGGCGCAACTTCATCATCTCGACGGTGGAACTTGTGGTCTGGCTCCTCTTCTTTGGCGGCATGGGCTACACCACCTTTTTCCAAAACGTCAATCAATTGGGCAACCGGGTCTCGCAGACCACGCGCTACGAACCGTTAGTCTTGAATACGGGAACGGGGAATGGGTCTTCCTATTACGTGGCCGTGACCAATAACAGTGGTCAAAAACCGATCCAACAATACACCTACCTGACCGAGGGCGAGAAGTACCAGGTCGATAGTACCGTGGCCACCGTTTCGGCGGGCACCAAGCCGATTAACCTACCTGCGTCAGCTTACCATTGGGATAAGCAGCGGGTGGCCAAGTACGACCAACGCCACCAGCGAGCCTGGGTGGGCGTGATCGAGACTACCTATAAGAAGAGCTTCGTCAACGGCATCGGGCTGCACGCCGGTCGATTGGCCAACCGCTTCACGTTGATTCGGATTCCGGATCACTCGTTTATGGTGCAAAAGTAAAGTTAGCGTTACCGATTAGAGAGTAGGCCAAAGGGTGATTATTTGGCTTACGGGGTTAAGCGGAGCCAGCTGCCGGTTGGCGCACGCTGCAACCCCAATATTTGGAGACACCAAAAAGCTTGGGATTTTTGTGCCAAGCTTTTTTGGTACCTGAGTGGGCGGATCTGACCGCCAACTGGTCGTTGAGTGCGGCGGCACACCACCCTGCTAAAAATGGGCAGCGTTAATATTTGGCAGATTGCAAGAAATAACTTGAACAAATTTAGTAACGCAGATTACGCAAAAAGATCTCAATAGGTGTTCGCCAATTTAAACATTTGAGTGGTCGGGAATTCAAATACCAGTTAATTTGAATCAATTCATCATCGGTAATCTCATCAATCGGTTGACCTTTGGGAATGAAGCGGCGTAGTACTCGGTTGCGATTTTCATTACTGCCTCGTTCATGTGGCGAATAAGCGTGCGCAAAGTACAGTGGAACACCGGCCTGTTCTTCAATCAAATTGTAGTTGGCGAATTCTTTCCCATGGTCAACAGTAAGGGTCTTGAGATTATCTCCTAACTGGTTAGCCAATTCTAAAATAGCCTTGGTCATTGAAGTACTATCTCGTCCATTAAGCCGTTTAACGATGGTAAGCCGACTCTTACGCTCGACAAACGTAGCTACTGCTTGACCTTTACGTTTTCCAGATAAAACTGTATCAGCTTCGAAGTGACCTGAAGTATTACGATCAGAAATTTCAGCTGGACGATCTTCGATGGAACGTCCATGACTAAAACTACCACGGGTTTCTTTAGATCGTTTGCGACGAATACCATGGTCAGGTAAATCAGTCACATTAATATCCAGTAGTCCCTGATCAATCCAGTTATAGATGGTTTTGTAGGCAATTCTAACTACATGAGCCACTTGTTCAATTGACCATTTTTGGATCTTGATTTTTTCTTCAATCAATCGCTTTAGGTTAGTCGTTAAGATGGTTTTACGACCACGATGACTAAGTTTAACTTCATGGTCAGTTTGAGCCTTAACTGCGTGATACTCACCAGCTAAGCGATGAACCTCATTAAAGATAGTGGTTTTACTAAAGCCTAAATAATCGGCAATATATTGAAGTGAGTGCTTTTCATGATGAAGTGTTTCGATGACAACGCGGTCTTCAAATGATAAAATAGTGGTGCCCATAAAGGTCCTTCTTTCTAGTGGAATGTTGTGGTGACACCATTAAAGACCCTTATGGGTTTTTCTGTCCACTAATATGTTCAACTTAAATTTTACAATCTACCATTTAAAAATATTATGAAAGCCCTTTAATTAAAGCGAGAAATGGGTTATAACAAACTTGTAAGGCTAAATGATTAGTTATTCACAAGCTTTAACGGGTGACTAATCATCCGGATTCAGTTGTGGTATCAGCAGGTTAGAAAGGATGATATTATGCGGATCAAAGCGGCAGTTGTTGATAAGAAGGGCGGTTCCTTCGAGATTAAAGACGATGTGGACTTAGCGCCGATGCAGGCGGATGACCTACAAGTGCACATGGTTGCCACTGGGATTTGTCATTCCGACGAAGCGTTGCGCAAGGGGGATGCCGAGATTGGCTACCCCATCATTTTAGGGCACGAAGGCTCCGGAATCGTGGAGAAGGTCGGGCCCGAGGTCAAGGACTTCAAGCCCGGCGATCACGTGGTCCTGTCCTTCTACGGTTGTGGTAACTGTACGAACTGTTTGAAGGGGATGCCGACGCAATGTCTGAACTACGCGGCTAATAACCTCTCCGGCGTGCGGCCCGATGGGAGTGCGCACTTCACCGAAAACGGACACGATGTCGCCGACATGTTCGACCAATCGTCCTTCACCACGACCACGGTGGTGCGGGAACGCAACGCCGTGAAGGTGCCGAAGGACTTGGACCTACGGAAGCTCGGTCCATTAGGCTGTGGCTACGTGACCGGGTCCGGGACCGTTTTGAACACGCTGAAGCCGAAGCCCGGTGACACCATCGCCGTCTTTGGGACCGGGGCCGTTGGTTTAGCTGCCATGATGGCCGGCAAGATTTCCGGGTGTACGACGGTGATTGCCGTCGACGTCGTGGATTCACGGTTGGCCTTGGCTAAGGAACTCGGGGCGACCGACACCATCAATAGTCGGACCGAAAACGCCGTTGAAGCTATTAAGAAGTTAACCGGCGGCTACGGGGTCGACTGGGCAGTGGATACCACCGGGGTCAAGCAGGTCATGGAAGATTCCATCCAGGTCTTAGCCCAAGGTGGGACCACGGCCACCATCGCCGTGACGCCACACCACATCGATTTGGATACTTGGAACGATCTGTGTGTCAGCGACCGGAAAGTCGTCGGGGTCAACATGGGTGATTCCGTGCCTCAGATTGATATTCCGCGGTTGATTCGCTTCTATCAAGCCGGGATGTTTGATTTCGACAAGACCGAAAAGTTCTACCGCTTCGATCAGATTAACGAAGCTAACGCCGATTCCGGTAGCGGGAAGACCATCAAGCCCGTACTGGTGATCGATCCCGATTACGTCCCTGGTAAGTAAGGTCCCGGGTCAGTGGGCGTTAACCGTCAAAACAGATTAAAATTGAGAACTGAGATAGCTCTCGGCTAAAAAAACAGGAAGGAGATTCTCGAAAAATCGGGAATTTTCTTCCTGTTTCTGATTTTCAGTTACCCTGGGTCATTACGAGCAGCTGGCTGTGCTTAGGCTAAGTGAATTAACGCGACACCACCCACCATGATTAGCAGGCCGCCAATCTGGACTAAGGTCACCGGGTTACGGGGACTCTCTAGCCAGCCGAAGTTGTCGATCAGTAGGCTACCGCCCATCAGGCCGACCAAGACGATGACCACGGTCAGACCGGTTCCCAGGATGGGCACCAGGTAGACGTTACCCAGGACGAACAGCGCCCCAATCACACCGCCCAACCACATCCACCAGGGATTTGGCCGGTGATTGGGGTGGGTTAGTTGCCGTGGTGAACGCAAGACCAGGTTGATGACGATCAGGGCCAGGGTGCCCACGAAAAACGAGATGAAGGCCGCGTTTAACGAGGAATGCAGGACCAAGCCCAGGTGACCGTTGATGGCCGATTGTGCCGCCCCGAGCATCCCGGCGAAGACACCGAGTAGCCGCCAGAGCCATAGCCCACGAGTGACTTGCGGATTAGTCGCCAGCGAGTCGTGCCGGCGTAGGAGCCAGGAGCTGAGAGCCACGGTGATCACGACGCCGATCAAGACCAGCAGCGCGCCCGCCAACCGAATGGGGGTCAAGGGGCTGACCTTGGCGTGAAACAGGCCGTAGTTGTCGATGAGCAGTCCCATCAGGATTTGGCCGAACATGGGTAAGATCACGGTCTGGACGCTACCCAGTTGGGGGAACAGCAGGATGTTACAGGTCAGGTAAACCACCCCGAAGAAGCCACCGATCCACAGCCAGATAGGTTGCTGGCTGAAGAGGTGGGGACTGAAGAACAGGTGATGATCGACCCCCAGCGTGACCGTGGCCAGAAACAGGGTGCCGATGGTAAAGGAAATCAACGACGCGACGAAGGGTGATCCCACGGAACGACGTAAGCGTGAATTAATGCTGGTTTGTAACGGTAAGATCAGGCCAATGACGACCCCCATGATTAAGGCAAACAAAGTGATTCCTCCTCAAAACGTGCTTACTTCTAGTAAACACCATTTTCGGCGAGAAGTGGTGCTAAGTCGCTTGGTTACTTAAGCTTCATGGACACAACAAACGGGCGTTTAACGCCAGTCTCAATCACCGGTTTAAACGCCCGTTTCAGGGGGGAGTGCTATTAGGTAAATAAGTAAAGCCTAGAAATCATTCGGGTTGGCGGCTAACGGGGCGTAGGCTGCTTGGTCTGCGTCGCGATAGTCCCACCACTCGTTGACGTAGCCGACAAAACCAGCGGCCAACATGGCCTGATTGAGGAGTTGGTAGTTGTGTTCTTGGACGGCTGTGCGGGGGAGCTCGCGGTGAGCGCGTTCGGAAAAATCATCGAACGCACTTTGCATCTCGAGTTCGTGGCCCGCAGCGTCACAGAGGGTTAAATCGAACGTGACGCCCTTTTGATGCGAGAAATTCGGATTGGGCTGAGCCACGAAATCCGGATCAGGGTAAACTTCAAAAAGGCGTTTTTGGGCGGTTACCGGCCGGTAGGCGTCCCAAATCTTGAGACGGTAGCCCTGTTGTCGGAGCGCGTGATTCGCGGCGACCAACTTGTGGGCCGTGCCTGTCCGGGCGATTGCCGTGGTAAAGTCGTAAACGACTTGTCCCGTGAAATTGTTGGGGGTAGCGTAGCGTAACTCAACGATGAGGGTTGGATCTAAGGCTTGGATGTTGCTAAAACCAGTCTGTTTGGCCATCGAAAACCTCCTTTATGTAACCGATTTCAATATAACAAGTCCCCCTGAAAAAGGCAACAAAAATGCCCATAAAAAAACGGGTTCGTTAGGAACCCGTTACGGTGAATATTATGAGGTGAATATTATTTGATGGTTTCCACGTGATCCGCACCGTAGATGCCGATGTCGGCAACGTGTAAGATACCGGTGTGTTGCTTACCGTTAGCGGTCAACATCCCGACTTTCTTGTAGGCCATGGTGGTGGTCGAATCGGCCAGAACCGCCACGCCTAAGGTTTCCCCGCTATCGGCGTTGATCCCGGATGGCACGTCGATGGCCACGGTGGAAGCGTCGGTGGCGTTAATCGCGTTGACGGCTTCGGCAAATTTGCCGGTAATCGGGCGACTCAGGCCCACGCCGAAGATGGCGTCGATAATTGTGGTGGCGTTAATCACGTCGTTTAAGTCCGTGGTGAACGGAATGTGGTAGTAGTTGGCAATTTTTAATTGTTGGGCTGTCTGATCCGTTGCTTTGGCGGGGTCCCCCAGCAGGTAGATGGCGACGTCGATGTTGCGGACCTTCAGCAAGCGGGCCACGGCAATCCCGTCGCCGCCGTTATTGCCGGTTGCGGCGACCACCACCACGCGGGTGAGGTCGTAATCATCGTTTAACAGGTTGTTGAAGGTGGCTAACGCCGCGCGTTCCATCAGCACCATGGCGGGAATGCCAATCTCGTTAATGGTATGGGCGTCGTAACTCTGCGCTTGCGCAATCGTAATGGCTTTACTCATTAATAGTCCCTCCTTGGGTTCAAAACAAACAGGTTAAATATTCTTCAGTGGATGATCGAACTGCAACACGCGCATTGAGAGGCGTTGGAGCTGTTCGGTCATGGCTTGAAAGTTCACGGTGGTATCGGTCGGGGTGACGTTTTGCCACCAGTGGTGCAGGACTTGAATCGCCCGTTGGACTAGCTGTTCACCGCTGGCCGTCAGGGTTAGCTGCTTGTTGCGCCGATCGGTTGGGTCGTCGGTCTTTTGCAGGAAATCTAAGGCCACCAGATGACGGACCATGCGGGTCATCAGGCCCTCGTCCACCGCAATTGTGCGCGCCGCCATCCGTTGGTTGATGGGACTGGTCTCGGAAACCAAAACGAGGAGATAAAATTCCGTGATGTTGATGGGGACCTTATCCGCTTCCAGAATTTGGTTCATGTCACGCTGAAATTGCCGGTGGAGGATGGCGAGGTTGGTGGTGAAGTCTAGGATGTAGTCTTCCATAAAACGCCCCTCCTTAACGAATCGAACTCGTATCGCGGGAATCACCCGCGTACTATCTTTAGTTTACACCAGATAACGGTTAAGGATAACGATTCGTCTCGTTCTTTTCGGTTGAACGAAGTGATAGAATAAATTAAAAACAAACTGGGGGAACTAACCATGTTTATTCAAATTCCGGCCGATATGGATGAAGTCCAACTACGCCAATTGCAACTGCAAAAACTGGGCGAAGACGTCAGTGAAGACGACGTGATTCGTCAGGGGGTCCTGGACACCTTTCAGACGTTTCTCGACCAGATCGAAGACGGGCACTACGACACCGCCAAGTGGCAGGCTGAACAGCTGATCGTCATCGACATTCTAGGCAAGCAGACCGCCACGGTGGCCCCGATGAGCGACTCGTTTTTGACCGACTTTCGGACCAACGCGGAGGCCACCCAACAGTACCTGGAACAACAGGCCGAACGGGCCGCGGGTGGCCGGTAACGTGACTTAAAAGGGGGATGGCAGAATGGAACAATCATCGTTATTCGAAAATCCCCAGCAGATGCCGCTGGCCAACCGGGTGCGTCCGGAAACGCTGGACGACTTCGTGGGGCAGCGCCATTTGCTAGGGCCCGGTAAGATCTTACGGGAACTGATTGAAAACGATCAGGTCTCGTCGATGATCTTCTGGGGACCACCGGGTGTGGGTAAGACCACCTTAGCCGAGATCATCGCTCAGCAGACCCAGGCCAAGTTTATCCGGTTTAGTGCGGTCGACAGCAGTATCCGCAAGATCAAGCAGGTCATGCAGCTGGCCGAGGGTGACCGCGAGATGGGCGAACGCACGCTGGTCTTCGTCGACGAAATCCACCGGTTCAATAAAGCTCAGCAGGACGCCTTTCTCCCCTACGTTGAACGGGGCAGCATCATTTTAATTGGCGCCACCACCGAAAATCCGTCGTTTGAGCTTAATTCGGCCTTGTTATCGCGCTGTAAGGTCTTCGTGCTGAAGGCCTTAGAAACCAGCGACATCGAACAGTTGTTAACCAACGCGCTCAAGAATCCGGCGGGGTTCCCGGATTTCACGGTCCAGGTGGGCCCCGACGAACTACGGGCGATTGCCGAGTTCGCCAACGGGGATGCCCGCACGGCGCTTAACACGTTGGAGATGGCGGTGCTGAACGGCCAGAAGACCGACCAACGGGTGACCATCACCATGGACGACCTCAAGCAGCTCATCACCCAGAAGTTCGTCCTGTACGACAAGAGTGGCGAGGAACACTACAACATCATCTCCGCGCTGCACAAGTCGATGCGTAATAGCGACGCCGACGCGGCCATCTACTGGTTGTCGCGGATGCTGGAAGGCGGCGAAGATCCGCTATACATTGCGCGCCGACTAGTCCGGTTTGCCAGTGAGGACATCGGGTTGGCCGATACCAACGCGTTGAACGTGGCGGTCAACGTCTTTCAGGCCTGCCAGTTCCTGGGAATGCCGGAATGTGACGTCCACCTGACCGAGGCGGTGACCTACCTGGCCTTGGCACCCAAGTCTAACGCCATCTACAAGGCTCGCTTGGCGGCGAAGAAGGACGTCAAGGAGACCCGCGACGAACCGGTGCCGCTGCAGATTCGTAACGCGCCGACCAAGTTAATGGCCGACCTAGACTACGGCAAGGACTACCAGTACGCCCACGACACGCCAGACAAGCTGACCACCATGCAGAGCTTACCGGACGCGCTAGTGGGTCACGAATACTACCACCCCACGGATCAGGGCCGCGAAGACTTGTTCAAGAAGCGGTTGGATTACGTGAAGAAGTGGCGGCGGGAACACACGAAGAAGGCGTAAGGCCGATTGGGGCCCGTTCTGGAGGGGCTGCAACGATGGACGTGATCTTAAATTAAAAAATGATGAAAATTGTCATTGATTTTTCGTTTAGTGCTGGTTATAATAACAACCAATAGTTGAAAAACGTTGAGGAAAAAAGTAACGCGCGCGGCGACGCCCAGTGAGTCACGGTTAGTGAGAAGTGACCGTCTAGCGTAAGTGAAAATCGTTTCTGAGTTCGGTGCTGAAAGGGCTGTAAGGCCTGTAAGTTACCGTGGCGGCCACCATTACCAGGCTAGCGGATGATCGTCCGTGATGAGTGTGGTGGCTCCGGCCGCCACAAAAAGGTGGTACCGTTCTACTTAAAACTAGAGCCCTTTTCCCGTTTCGGCGGGAGAAGGGCTTTTTGACGTTAACCGATCAAACTGACTGGAGGAATCAAGATGGAACAAACAGACAAGCGACACAATTTTTGGCAATTATTAGTGGTGAGTTCGTTAATTTTCGGCATGTTTTTTGGGTCCGGCAACTTGATTTTTCCCGTTCACTTAGGGCAGATGGCGGGGCAGAACTGGTTTACGGCGGCCTTAGGGTTCGCCATCTCCGGCTCCCTGTTTCCGTTGCTAGCGATCTTAGCCGTGGTGGTCACCAAGAGTGATGGCCTCTACGACCTGGCGAAGCCGGTCAGTGCGAAATACGCGGCGGTCTTTCTGGTCTTAGTCCACCTGACCATCGGCCCGTTCTTCGGGACGCCGCGGACGGCCGCGACCGCCTACCAGATGGCGGCCGAACCGTTCTTACCGCAGCAGTGGACCACGTTAGGGCAGTGGCTGTTTACCGCTGCGTTCTTCGCGCTAGCCTACGTCTTAGCAACGCACCAGAACAGCTTAGTCAAGGTAGTCGGTAAGTATCTGAACGCCGGGTTTCTAGCGTTACTGGCGGTGGTCTTCGTGGTCGCCTTCTTAAAGCCCATGGGGAACGTGGCCCACACACCAACGGTGGCCTACCAGACTAACGCGACCATCAGCGGGCTGTTGGAAGGGTACAACACCATCGACGCCGTGGCCTTACTGGCATTGAGTGTGACGTTCGTGCATGCGGTGCGCGGGCTGGGGTATCGGGATAAGGAACTGACCCGGTTGACCGCCAAAGCCGGAACGTTGAGTATCGTGTTGGAAGTCTTGGTCTACTTCGGGTTGGTGCTGTTAGGAACCTTAAGCCTGGGGCAATTGAAGTTGTCCGGTAACGGCGGGGTGGCCTTATCGCAAATCGTCGGCCACTACTTCAGTAATTTCGGGACGGCCTTCTTAGGGGTGCTGGTCACCTTAGGGGTCTTCACCACGGCGTTGGGCCTGGTCACCTCGTTTGCCCAAGACTTTCATAAATTATTCCCGAAGGTCAGCTATCTGACCTGGTTACGGGTCACCACGGTGGCGTCGTTTCTGGTGGCCAACGCCGGATTGGATAACATCATTGCTTGGTCGTTACCCGTCTTGATGCTGCTGTACCCGCTGTCGTTGGCCTTGATCCTAGTCTCGCTGACTGTGGCCAAGAAGCCGTATGCTAGCGTGGTTTACAAGACCACCATTGCGGTCACGGCGGTACCGGCAGTCTTGGATATGCTGGCCAACGCACCGGCTGTCGTGGCCGGATTTGGGCCGGTCGCCGCGGTTTTACGCGCCTATCACACCTACGTGCCGTTCGCGAGTCTGGGACTCGGGTGGTTGGTTCCAACCGGCTTGGCCTTTGTGCTTAGTCTAGCCTGGGGTCACTTCCGCTTGGTTGCCCAGGAGGCCACGGAGAGCGCACAGTAGCCCTGGTTAAATTCTTTTTTGGCGAAACTAATGAGTCGTTAAGTAAAAAAGTGCGTCACGGATTGCATTTTGTATTAAAATGGAGGTGTTCGGCGCCCTTAGTGTAATGGATAGCACATGAGATTTCGGTCCTCATGATCCGAGTTCGACTCTCGGGGGGCGCATTAATCGGGTATGAACCGGCGGAGACGCTGACGAGACGCTAGTTGTGGCTAGCGTCTTTTTTACTGGTCTATATAAGCCTGCGCGCAAAAAAAGCCCCTGACTACCGCAATAGTCGGGGGCTTTGGTGTTCAAAACGGTTTGTATCCTTAACATAATAGGCAGAGTGCAACCTGCCGAATATCTGATATGTCGCCTAAACTTAACCTAAGGGCGGGCGTACTGATTCCCGCGCGTCGCCCGTGTGGCACCGTTAGCTTGGGCCGCGGATTCACTTTCGCAAGTGTAGTTATCGGGGTTAGTGACTTGGGAATAGTACTTATTGCTGTCGGAAACGTACACCTTGCCAGCCGGGGCAATGGTCCACCGCCCCGATTTAGTCCCCGCTTGGGTGGCGGAATGGGCGGTGGTGTTCGTCTGATGGCTCGCGCTACTGTTACCGTTGGTGGCGTGACTAGAGCTGGCCCGCGTTGCGTAACCGGATTGGCGATGCGTGGTCGAGGTAATGGGCTTGGCGTTGTTGCCGCCGGTGTGGTAATTAATCTTGATTCCTTCGGCGGAGTTGATCACCGCGACCGCCGTGTTGAGCTGACCGTCTGAGGACTTGATGTCCGCGATGGACCCGCGGGGGATGGTTTCACTGCGGTAGTAAAGCGGTGTGGTGGCGTACTGGATGGTGTCGCTGGTGTTCGGGTTAGCTTGCCAGTAATCTTCCGCGGTTTCTTCGGCGTAGCGCATCCCACCGTCCTGGTTTGCGCCCACGTTTTGCGGCCGGGTGCCCGTGGTGAAGTTGTTTTCTGACGTGTAGGACTTGGCCCCCAGTAAGCTATCGCCGATGGAATGGCTGCGGTTATAGAGGTAACCGTGGTAAATGCGTCCGGTGAAGGCGTAGCTGATGGCGACCTTAGGATTGTCCGTGGGCCAACTGCTGGGGTTCAGGGGATCGCCTTGCCGCGAGCCCCGTGACCCGGCGTATTCGCCGTAAGTCAAAACGGCCCGCGCGGTACCGGCCCGACCCTGTGAATCGCTGGCGAAATGGTAATCGCCGGCCTTGAGATGCTTGAAACCGTTGGTGTGGGCCTTACCTAGATGCCAGTAATAATTCTGGGTGGGACCGGCCGATTCGTGGTTGGTGTAACTGACCAGTTTTTTTAGTACCTGCTGGTTCCGCGACTTAGTGGCCGTGGACGTTGGGGTGGACGTCCGCTTAGCGGTAGCCCGTTTGGCCGGTTTAGACGTCGCGGTGACGTGCTTGGTTGCCGTGGCGGAAGAGTGACTTGACGAGTTGGCCACGTTGGCTTTATCCGAGCTTGTCTGGGTCGTTGCGGTGCCGCTGCCCCCCAGACCCATGAAGATGATCGCGACCACTAAGGCAACGAGGGCGTTCCGACCCTGGTGATGCGTATGCCGGTGACCGACTTTGTTGATGACCCAGAGGATGCCTAAGATCATGGCGATGAGCAGGCTGAGGCCACCAATGAATGATGCAAATGACGACATGAAAAGTTCCTCCCTCAGAAATTTATGTAATGGAGCTGTTGCTGTCCGGAGGGACCGGTTGACTCAGGCGTACCGGTGCATTCCGGAAAACGATTGCCCCATTCAGCATACCAGAAATTTAATAATGAGAGGAATTGGAATCGGAATTTGATCATCTAAGGACGAAATTAATGGGCCGGTTAGGGATGTCGTCTTAAAAGCGTAGAGGAAATCACGATATTGCGGATGTATGGTAATGATCAATTGACCGCCTAAAAAAGCCCGCGACAACTTGGTATTTGTCGCGGACTAATGGGGTGATCCTTTAAAACCAAAATCAAACCGGTTGATCGTTCGGCCAACAGCCGGGCACGATCGATTAAATCAACATGGTTAGCTGTGTTCGTCACCTAAAGATTAGATTATAGATTCCTAAAACCACCGAAACTATACTGGTGGCAATCGCTGCGTACAGTAAGACGATGATTTTGGAGTTGGCACTGGTTTTCGGGGCCTTATTTGGCTGGCGTTTTCGCTTGCCCATGGTGCTCACCTCGCTTCGTGCCTCTATCATGCCGTGAAAGGGGGGATGTTGTAAAGTCCCTTTTCCGGCGCAATGCGACTATTCAACGGACGATTAAAATCGTCGCTGCGTCAAATCTCGTATTTTTGATATTTAGTTATCTGTTATTTGAATAAGTAATTAATCAGCTAGCTGTGATTAGAGTGCTTCGTGAAGATGGTTTTGTGCATATTGTTGAGAACATCTTCAGCGCCCTTACCAAAGTATTGGGCTGTGAGCATATATAGGCAATCATTAATGGCAATTTGGGAGGTTAACGACAAAAGTGCTTCAGAACGAAATTTCGAATCCTCTGATATTGAGTAAAAAGTAACGTTACCATAATCGGCTAATGGTGAGTTGGGAAAACTAGTAATGACAATCATGGGAACTTTATTTTGCTTAAGTGATTCGGCCAAATCTAAAGTATCAGTATCGTCCCCAGTATGGGAGATGACAATGGCACAATCATGATGATTAAAACGGGACGCTTCCATTAAGGCTAGGTGGTATTCCGTGTTGTGCACCAAAGTTAATGGTGTTCGTAAGAATTTGTGATAAGCATCTAAAGCAACAATGTTGGAACCGCCCATACCGAAGAATCCTAGACGCTTCGAGTTAACGATCAAATTTAGTGCGTATAGCAAATCCTGATTGTTCATCTGCTTGAAGGTCCCATTTAGGGTTTCAATATTGGCTTCTAGCGTTTTTTTTGCTATAACAATTGGCGTATCTTGCTTGGAAATTTCGTGGGTCGTTGGTTTAGTTTTAATGTCTTTAGCTAATGACCATTTTAGCTCAGAGAAATTGGCAAATCCTAATTGCTGCGCTAAACGTGATACCGTGGCAGTTGAGACGTGACACTCACTGGCTAATTCTTGGATGGTTTTGTTGGACAATCGGTCACCAAGTTCTAAAAGGTGTTGGGCGAGCTTTTGGCTCTGAGCCCCAAGGGTTGGGAAAAGTTCGGAGATACGTTTTTTTATGTTAGATTCCATGTTAATCATTCCTTTATAAATAATGGTTTCAATCGGGGATTGATGAACCATTCGATTACATATTTTTTTGTAAATACTCTCAGAATCAAAAATTCGTTATTAAGAATTCTTGTCTTAATAATAGCTGTAATAGTACCTTCTCATCAATTTTAGAAGATTAATCCTTGAATTGAAAGCGGTTTCGTATATAATAGATTATGTAAAAAGAAGTCATAATAATATCGATATTTATGATAAAAGTTTTCATGGAGGTGTAAAAATTGAGTGCAAAGTCAGTAATATCACCAAATGAAATTCAATTGAATGTTGAGGCAAGCGGCTGGGAAGATGCCATTCAGAAAGCGGCCCAACCACTGGTTGACGAGAAACATATAACGGATGATTACGTTCAATCGATGATTGAATCGGTTAAAAAGCTTGGTCCGTATATTGTAATTGCCCCCGGTTTAGCTTTGGGACATGCTCGACCGTCAGCAGCAGTTAAACAGACGTCCTTTTCCGTTGCGACGTTAAAGGAACCCGTAGAATTTGGTAATGAGCAGAATGATCCAGTTGATCTGGTCGTTATCTTGGCGTCAATTAATTCGAATGATCATCTCGACCTCATGCGGAAGGTGGTTAACTTCTTAAATAAGGCTGACAACTTAAAGTTCTTGCGCCGAGCAGCTACAGAAACTGATAAGGTCACCATTGTTGAAAGTATTAATGGAGGCGCAGTCGAATGAAGATCCTTAATTTTATTGTGTTTCAGGTGCTTAGCAACGAAACCATCTTTTTAGGTCTGGTGGCATTGCTGGGACTACTATTACAACGCAAGAAATTTCCACAAGTGATTGATGGCACCGTCAAAACCGTAATCGGGTTAACGGTATTATCTTCAGGGGCTGGCATTTTAATTAGTGCAATGTCCCCCATTGTAACAAAATTGAACCAAACGCTCCATGTTAAAGGGGTGCTTCCTACTAATGATGCGGTCTTTGGTGTTGTTCTAAAGTTTAATACAATCGCTAAAGATACCGTGATTACGTTTTTACTAGCATTCTTCTTACATCTAGTTTTAGTGCGAATTACGCCAAACAAGAATTTTAAAAACGTTTACTTGACGGCGCACTTATCACTTTATCATGCGGCCTTTATGAATGTTACCTTACCTGTTGTTTTACATACGGGGTCGTTCTGGACGGTTATCATTGCGACGATTTTAAACGCTGTGTACTATACTTATTCGCCGGCGATTCCTCGAGTTATTTCCCGCCCCTGGATGCACGATGTTTCGACATTAGGGTTTATGGATCAAGTTGGGTCGATTCTAGCGCACTTCATCGGAAAATGGTGTGGGAGCCCGGATAAGAGTCAAGATGCGGATAATATGAAATTGCCAAGATGGGCTGCAATGTTCCGGGACAATACCGTGGTACTGTTCTTCCTAATGCCAATTATTTTCGTTGGTATTGGATTGGCAGTTGGTCAGACTGGCATCCAAGCACTGTCTGGGACGGGCAGTGGTGATACTAACTGGATTATCTGGTTAATCTTACAAGGATTTACATTTACTGCCGGAATCGTTATCTTGCTTTCTGGGGTACGAATGTTTATTGGATCTATTGTTCCCGCTTTTAAGGGGATTTCCGATAAATTTTTACCAGGAGCTATTCCAGCATTGGATGCGCCAACTCTCTTTCCTTACTCGCCCATGGGTGGAATGTTTGGATTCTTAGGTTCTAGCGTTGGATGTATTTTGGTCACATTTTTAACGATTATTTTCCATTCACCAGTAATTGTCTTCCCGAGTCCCATCATTATGTACTTTGATGGAAACGTTATGGGGGTTTTCGGTAATAAAGCAGGTGGTTGGCGAGGTGCCATTGCGGCAGGACTTGTAACTGGGATTATTTCTTCGGCCGCCGTTATCTTGTTCTACCCATTAACTGGTGCTGTTTATGGTAGTGGATTAACTTGGTCCAACATTGATTATGCAATTGTTTGGATGCCGTTAATGTATCTGCTAAAGATTATTCGTATCGGAATTATGGCCTTACTGTAGTTAAAAAACTAGAAAATAAAAGGAGATTTTTATTATGAAGATTATTGCGGTTTGTGGTTTAGGCGTTGGTTCTAGTGTTATTGCTAAGATGAACATGGAAAGTATCTTGGCTGATGAGGGCCGTGACGATGTTGATGTTGATACGGTTGATTTAGGTAGCATTATGAGTGCCCCCGCTGATATTTATGTAACGACGCGAGAACTTTTTGATCAGTTCCCAGATGAAGACAAGGATAAGACGATTGTATTGACCAACTTTGTTGATCAAGCCGACATTAAGAAGCATTTAGATGCACGGTTTGCAGAAATGGGTAAGTAAACCCAAGTGTTGGGAGGCGAGCAATCATGGCAGTTAAGAATGTAAAAGACGTTACGGAACAAACCTGGAAGGACGAGGTCTTTCCAGAGTGGGGAAATTGGTTAAACGAAGAGATTGACCGGACAACAGTAAAACCCCATACGTTTAACATGTGGTGGCTGGTTAACATGGGATTATGGGTTAAATCAGACCGTCAGACCAACATCGCCATTGACCTGTGGTGTGGGACTGGGAAAACGACTCATGATAAGCCGGATATGTCACCAAGACATCAATGGTCACGGTTAACTGGGGGACGGACTATTCAGCCTAACCTGCGGGCACAGCCAATGGTAATCAATCCTTTTTCGATTCATCATCTCGATGCGTTGCTGGTTACCCATTTCCATCACGATCACATTGATATGAACGTAGCAGCGGCTGTTTTACAAAATACGCCGGACACGGTCCCCTTCATTGGGCCCAAAGATGTTGTTAACCAGTGGATTGACTGGGGGGTTCCAGCGAAACGTTGTCGAGTTGTGAAGCCAGGAGATGTCGTCAAGGTTAAGGATATCGAGATTAGCGTAACCGATTCATTCGATCGTTCTGTATTGATTACTGATCCCGATACTAAAGAGTTACCTGCCGATGATTCAGTGCCGGATATGGACGATCGAGCCGTTAATTTTGTAATTAAGACGACAGCGGGCACAATTTATGATGCAGCTGATTCTCATTATTCCGCATATTTTGCCAAACACGGTAAAGACTTTGATATTGATGTAGCTGTGGTTGCTTACGGAGAAAATCCCATTGGAGTTCAAGATAAAATGACTTCTGTGGATGTTCTACGAGCGGCTGAGGCTTTGAATACCAAGATTGTGATTCCACTACACTGGGATGTGTGGACTAACATGCTGGGAGATCCTGCTGAGGTTGAACAATTGTGGCGGATGCGTAAGGAACGCTTTAATTATAAATTCCATCCATTTTCTTGGTTACCAGGTGGGAAATTTGTTTATCCTGATGACCAAAATAAGCTAGAATATTACCACGATCGCGGCTTTCATGATCGATATACTCATGAAATTAATCTACCATATAAATCCTTCCTGTAAGGGTGTAGAAGTGGTGCCCTTGATATTTAGAAGTTAAATTGGTCGATATTGATAAAACACCGAGAATCCAGTTCAGCGATGAATTGGATTCTTTTTTGTGTATTTTTAGTGAAGCACCAATTGGAATGGATATGAAAAGCAAATTTAGGCTTTTTCGAAACGGCGGACTTTGAAGACGGGTTACTGCGCTTCTTCAGTTCGCTGGCCTAGGGTGGAACGGGGTAACCTGACTAGCACGCCACGTCGCTGGTGGTATACACTGTGGGGTGAAGTCTCATCAAAGGAGTGACTCGCAATGTACCTTAACGTTACGCAGAAAAGCCGGGATCTCTTCCGCGATTACCCGGTCGGTCGTTCGGGCGCCGCGGCGCAAGAAGCCCGCGCCAACCCGATTTTTTCCTGGCACGCCACGGCCATCACGGTGCAGCGCCAGCGCTTCGTATTAGTCAGTCACGATGCCAGTGCCCTGTGCGTGGTCCTCAACGCCGCGGATTGTGCGCAGCCCCGATTAGCTGACTTGTTCTGGCAGCAACTCGCCGAACAATGGCCCCAGTATGGCCTGGCACCCGCCGACCTGACCACTTACCAGCAGGCCGCCGGGGACTGGCAGATTAACCAACCCCTCGATCACCAACGGGTCCGGCGGCTGAACGAACAGGGGCTTTACGTCGACTTTCTCTGGCAGCAAGCCATCACGTCGCCGCTGGAGATGGCCTTGCTGGTGGCCCAAACGCCGCCATTGGGTCGGCAACAACCGGTACACCAGGTGGCAACGGTAGCGCGCGACTTAGCGCCCGCTCGGTTTCGGTGGCACCCGTAACCTGGCGATACTGAGGCACGGTCAGCCTAACTTGGCTTAACGGCACCGTGCTATAATAGAACTACCCTTGGCAGGAGTGGCGCAATTGGCCACTGACGGACGGTCGTGATGACCGTCTTTTTTTATCTAATCTTTCGTGCGAGTCCTGGTGGTCACCGTTAGGGTCTGTCTTAAAACTCAATCACCGATTTAAATGATCATCCATTACCCTTTACTGAAAAGAATCCAGTTTATTTATTGTTATAACTCGTATAAGCTGGAGGGCCAGTCAGAAATGGGCTCAGGGGTGAAATTTGTGTTGGCCGGTGTCCTTTGCCGGCTCGAAACTCAGACACAGGTCGGTCTTCAAGACCTGGGCTATGGGCTTGAAGCCGTGCCCACCCCGTTCCAGCCCGTTGCTGACCGGGTTAAACCGGAGGCGCTGAATACTCCAAATTAGTCTTTTAAGACAGACCCTAGTTCCGTCAAAAATAATTTATTTTTTTCGGCGGCCGGGGGGATCGCGCCATATGGTGACACCCTAAAATCGTAAACTAGACGCATAACGGTGGTACGGGGCTCGTCAAGTGACGGACCGTTCCGCTAAAACGTGATTTTACGGAGGGACAACATGAATAGCCAAGAACGCATTGTTAATTTACTCTTTCGATTATTAGACGGCGAGCACCTCAACTTTCGTGGGGAGGCCCACGACTACGGTTGTTCCGAACGGACGTTGACCCGTGATCAGGCCGTGCTGGCCGATGCACTGGCGCACGAGACGGACTTTCAACTGGCCTACGATTCAACGGCTCGGCAACACTATCTGGATCGTGACGACCAGCTGTTACCCGCAGAGGTTCTGGCGTTGATTCAGCTCGCCCTGGGGACCCGCGTCCTGAGTCACCGGGAACTGCGCCGGGTCACCCGGCACCTGTTAGGAACGGTATCACAAGACGCACAAAAGACGTTGAAGAAGGCGCTCACCGGGGACCTGGCGGCGTACACCCCCGTAGGCCCGGGGCAAGAAATCTTACCGGCGTTAGCGAAGTTTAGCGACTACATCGCGGCGCGCCAAACCATCCGGTTCACCTACCAGAGCCAGGCGGCAGAAAGCCAACCCGAGTCGCGGGTGGGGAGGCCCCTCAGCCTGTACTTTTCGGAAACCTATTTCTACGTGGTGATGGCCCTCGACCAGACGACCCAACAGGTCTTGCGTCTCGACCGTTTTATCAGTACCCGGCTAGCGGGGCACCAGTTTCAGGCTCCATTCAGGGTGCCAGTAGCGGAGCTAACCGTTAACCGGCAAGGCGGAACGACGCCACTGCATTACCGGGTCCGGTACTGGGGACACCCACAAAATGCGCTGGATAAGCTGCCTTCGGCGACCGTGACTCAACGCCACGATGATGGCAGTGTCACCATCGAAGGGGACCGCTTCTCCCGGGAAGCACGGCGGTGGCTCCTGGGGCAGGGCAACCTGGTTCAGGTTTTAGCCCCCCAGACGCTGGTTGCCGACGTCAAGGCCACCCTCCAAAAGACGTTAACCTTTTACGCTTAAACGCGGTCCGTTCACCGGCCTTCTGGTCAGGTGGACGGATTTTTAGCGTTGTGAGTAAACTAATTCCGCCGTTTCCCCTGCACGTTAGGGGGGAAGTAGACTAAAATAGCAGGTGAAGACGTTGACCTACTCAGCAAATGCCGGCCGTTAACTTGGCCGGTCCGGTAAGCCTTAGGCCGACGTGTCGCCGTTGCATCATCAGGGTTAGGAGGAATGAATGATGGCTGAACAAGCAGAACAAGTGGCCAATTTGCCAACGCAGATGCGTGCCTGGCAGGTAACCACCCCGGGGCCCATCGACGGGCCGCAGTCGCCACTGGAATTAGTTACTAAGCCGGTTCCCCAACCGGGACCGGGAGATACGTTGGTCCGGATCTTGGCCTGTGGCGTGTGCCACACCGACCTGCACGTGAGCGAGGGGGATTTACCCGTCCATCACGCGCACGTCACGCCGGGTCACGAAATCATCGGAGAAGTGGTGGGTAACGGGCCACAAGCCGACCGCTTCCGGTTGGGTGAACGAATCGGGGTTCCGTGGTTGCGATGGACCTGTGGGGTCTGCCGGTACTGTCGGTCGGGCCGGGAGAACCTGTGTCCGCACTCGCAATACACCGGTTGGGATCACGATGGGGGCTACGCTCAGTACGTGACGGTGCCCGAGGGGTTTGCCTACCGGATTCCGGCGCGGCTGGATTCCGTCACGGCGGCGCCGCTTCTGTGTGCCGGCATCATCGGCTACCGCGCCTTCGAGCGGGCCAACGTGCCGGCCGGCGGGTCGCTGGGCCTGTATGGTTTTGGCGGGTCGGCCCACATCACCGCGCAGATTGCGATCGCTCAGGGAATCGCGGTTCACGTGTTTACCCGGGGCAAGGACGCCCAAAAGTTTGGCTTACAGCTGGGGGCCGTATCGGCGCAGGGCGCGTACGATCCGTCGCCGGTTAAGCTGGACTCGGCCATCATGTTTGCGCCGGTGGGCGACATGGTGCCTAACGAATTGGCGAACCTCGCCAAGGGCGGCACCCTGGCGTTAGCGGGGATTCATTTAAGCGATATTCCGGCGTTAAGCTACCAAGACCACATTTTCCACGAAAAGAATCTAACCAGCGTGGAGAGTAACACCCGCCGCGACGGCGAGGAATTCTTGACGTTGGCCGATCGGTTGAACATCCAACCGGCCACCACCCCCTACGCCTTCGAACAAGCCGACCAGGCGTTGCGCTTCGTCAAGCGCGGGGATATTCAGGGTGCTTGCGTCCTGAAAATTGGTGAAGATTAGCTAACCGTATCAATCAGCACGCAAAAACACCGCCACGATAACCGTGACGGTGTTTTTGATGTCTTGAGGGGCAACAAGGTTAATGGTTCCGCTTGCGCTTGAGACCCAGTCCCAAGGTGGCGAGCAACAGGGTCAGGCCGGCCACTAGCGGATTAACGCTGGCGTGCTCGTCGGTCTGCGGTAATTCGGTCGTTGGCGGCGTGACGGTCCGGTCGGCGATTGGCTGGGATGTGGTGGCCAATGGTGCGGGTGTCGCCTGACCGGTCGTTGGCCGGGCCACCGTTGCGGCCTGTTGGCCAGTTGCCGGTTGGGCGGTTGCGGGTTGCGCCCCCGTCGTTGGGTGGGTCGGCTTAGTTGGCTCAGTCGGCTTAGTCGGTGTTGGCGCTACCTGGTCGCCCTGACCGTTGGCATCGGGCGTGGTGACTGGTTCGAAGACGAAGGTGACGGTCTGTGGTTCAGTCGCGTAGGTCCCGGTCTGGGTGGCAGCGCCGGTGACCCGGTACCCGGCTAACGTGTCGGCGTTAGCGGTGAAGGTGTCGCCGACCTTCCCGGTGAGCAGGTGTTGGCTCAACACGTTGCCGTTAGCGTCGACGTTCTTGACGATGACCGTGCCGTTAGTCGTTGGCGTATCGATGTCGCCACCACCACCCGTTGTGATCTTAGTGAAGGTAAAGGTGATGGTTTGCGGAGCCGTGGTATAGGTCCCGGTCTGAGTAGCGGGTCCGGTGACTTGGTATCCGGCCAGCGTCGTGTCGGCGTTGGCGGTAAAGGTGTCGCCCACGTTACCGGTCAAGGTTGACTGGCTCAGCACGTTACCAGCGGTATCGACATTCTTGATGGTGACGGTTCCTTGAGCAACGGCGTAGACGAAGGTCACCGTTTGTGGGTCCTCGGTGTAAGTCCCGGTGGCGGTGGGGTCACTGGTCAACGTGTAGCCGTCAAGCTGGTCGGCGTTGACGGTGAAGGCGGCGCCCACGTTGCCGGTTAACGACTTTTGACTGAGGACGTGACCGTTGGTGTCGACGTTTTTCACGGTGACGGTTCCCTTAGTGTTGGTGTAATTAAAGGTGATGGTTTGCGGAGCTTCGGTATAGGTCCCCGTCACCGTCGCGTCACCGACTAGCGTATAACCGTAGTGGTGGCCCGCTTCAGCGGTGAAGGCGTCGTCGATGGTCCCGGTCATGGTCCGCTGGTCTAGCACGGTACCGTCGGGAGCCAGTTCCTTGACGGTGACGGTCCCTAACGTGGAGGCGTAAACGAAGGTGATGGTTTGTGGCGTGTCCGTGAAGACCTTATTAACGGTCTGCGTCGTACTGATCAGCTTGTAGTTGGCCAGGTCGTCGGCGGTGACGGTGATCCGATCACCTACCTTGCCGTTTAAGACCTGTTGACCCAAGACGTTTCCGGCTTGATCAACGTTCTTGACGGTGATGGTGCTGGCGGCGCCTTCTTCGATCTTAGAGGTGATAAAGGCGGAGAAGTTATAGTGGGAAGCTTCGCCGGCGTATGCCGCTACCCGGAAGACGTAGTAGCCACCAGGAAGCGCCTGCAGAGGCGTCAGCTTGTATTCTCCGGTGCTGCTGAGAGTAAACCTGAACCAGGAACGGACATCGGTCTGTTGATCAGCCCAAGCGGCCCAGTCCGCGTAATCCTTCAGGTTCTCGGGAGCGGTTGGACTGTAAACCATACTGGTGGGGTGGAGGTTCCCAAACTTCAGCGTCCCAATCTTAACGGCCAGGTTTTCGCCCGTGACGGTGTCCTGTACGCTGGTGACGTGGGCATCGGTGAACGGATCAAAGCCGGCTTGAGCCTGACTCTGCGTGTAGTCCGGCGTGGTCAAGGCTTGGTTCCAACCCTCGTACTGGAAGTAAGTACCGTCTTGAGGGTGGTAAAGGCCTGAAGTAAAGTGGTTCTGCGCGTAGGCCCAGTAGCTGAGGTTGCCGGCGTTGGGCAGGTTCCCCGTGAAGTTGTTATTGGCGATATCGAGACTGGTTAATCCGGGGGCGGTAGCGAAGTCCGGCAGGGTCCCACTCAATTGATTGTGGTTCAGCGTCAGCCGGTAAAGGTTAGGCAATTGGGCGAAGTCTGGCAGGGTCCCCGTGAGTTGATTGTGCGTTAGCGTGACCATCCACAGGTCCGGATAGTTCACCAAGCCATTCAGGTCGCCGGTTAAGCCGACGTTATCCAGGGATAAGAAGTGGAGCTTGGTGTTCTGGCCGAGGTACGTCGTTAGAAAATCCGTCAGCGAGGTGTTCCAGTCGAGATTAGCCGCGGACGTGTTATTAATCCGAAAAGTGGTGAGGTTGGGTGCAAAGTCAAAGTTGATCATGCCACTTAAAGGCAAGTCAATGTCGGTCACGTCGAAGCCGGTCAACCCAGTGAAGCGTTCCAACCCCTGGAGACTCTTGAGTCCGGGCTGGGACTGATAGTTCCCGTTAGAGAGCAGGAACTGATCGTTGACGAATTGATACAGGTTCTCGTCGGTCACGAACGTCCCCTGGGGAACGCCGTTGACCAAAACGGTGTGGTTGCCCGTCAACGTGTCTTCAATCCACTGACGCATCACCGGATCGGGCATCCAGTTGACCGCGTTATTCGGATCGGTCGTGGGATCAACGGCGTCAGTCAGCGCGGCGACCTGTGGACTGGCCATCATCCGGGAAGCCCGAGCGGCAGGTTGTGGTGCCGGGGTCTCAACGGGTTCAGTGGACTCAGTGGGTTCAGTGGTCGTAGTCGTCGTTGGAGTCGCCGCCGGTTGAGTCTCGGGATCCGTTACGGGATCTGGTGATGAGGTTACCGGTGCCTGGTCAGGTGTGGCGGCTGGGGTTGTCGTTGTGGTTGGTGTCGATGTCGTGGGTTGGGTGCTTGGTTGTGATGCCGGTTCATCCTGCTTGACCGGTTCGGTTTCCGTTGAAGTGGCATCACCGGTCGTTGTTTGAGTTGGGGTGTCCGGCGTCGTTGCTGGCGTCGGTGTCACGTCGTCGGTCGTCTGGCTGGTGTTCTTTAGCGTTGCGGTGGCGGCGGGCTGAGCGTTAGCGGTCGGGTCTACCTGAGCGGTAGCGGCGTCCGTGTCGCTCGAGGTGTCCGTAGACGTGTCAGCCTGGGCGTTAGCGGGGCTACTGAGCAGCCCTAAGCCCAACGTGGTGACGGTGAGGCAAGCGTAAAGCCAGTGCTTACCCGCCTTATAGCTCTTGTAGTGTTCCTTGGTTTCGTTTAATGTGTTCTTCATGATTGAAATCCCCCTCAAGATATCAATGCTCAGTGTGGCGTGGAAGAGTCGCGTGCAGCTTTCCAGTAAACGAATTTAAGTAAGGTAACCAACAACAATTAATTAAATATATCAATACAACCATATCTATAATTACCACATAATTAGTTAAGTGGACAATTTAGATTTCACCTCCATTGTAGCCAGCATCTGGCAGAATATCAAGGGGGATTACGACTTATAATTGATAAAGTTTAGACTAATAATGGTTAGGACCGGTTTTCAGAAATTTAATTAACAACTCTAATGATTGAAAACAAACCATACCGGGATTTAACGGAAGACTACTTGATAAAGTTAACAACCAAAGCAACTAATTGGTCTAGCACTTAAATTAGCGTTCTAGCACGCTAAATCCGCCACTTAGAGCGGTCATGATTATTCTGACAAAAAATTTAGACGTGCCGTTAAAGGTTTAACGAATGAACGTGTAGTTTAAACGGACGCATGATTTAGGGAAAGTCAAGACTGTTGCGGGGCAGGCGCCTGCAGTAAAATAGGACCACGATTGAGAGACCAAAGGGGACGGACGAATGCCACGATTAACAAAATTACTCGTGGGGGGATTTCTGGGACTCAGCTTGTTCAGTGGCTTAACGGCTTGCCAGCGGACCCCAGCCGCCCCAACACCGAGTAAAAAGGCCGCAGTGACTCAGCCGGTGCGGCCATTGACGGTCGCCGAGGTTCAGCGGGATCACCGGTTACGCGATGTGAGTCTGATTTATTACGCCGTCAAGCATACGGGCGTTCAGCGGTGGCAGGAAGTGTCCGATTTTAAGCTGGGTTGGCAGGTCGAAACCGAGACCGTTCACGGTACCAAGCGTTATTCGGTTTGGCCGGACGCCCACATTCAGGAAAGCCAAAAGAAACTAGAACCCAATTGGTTTACGTTGAAGGGGCAACGGGTGACCTACGAAAGTTTTGTGGTGCACTCTGACGGTGACTACACGGTGGCCCACACCACGCTTCCGCGGGTGGTGCGGCAGATTAACCGGGATCACGCTGCTCGCCGGGTGCGGCACATGACCATCAATTTAACGACTTTAGAGAAGTAACCCTCGGCGCGTTGGACGCTTAGAAAGTTACCCGGACGCAATCGGGAAAAACGCTGGTATTGCCGGACCAACTAGCCTATCATTTAACTTAACCATGAGTAAGTGAGGGGGAACCGCTGATGATCGACAACCTGGATCAACGCCTAATTGGGCGCCAATTTGTGCTGAGTCAGGCGGACGTGACCGTGGGGGCCACGTTTTACGGGATCTTTTATCGATTACACGCAGCAGAACCGCTGCACGTTGGCGATACGGTGAAAGTGGTGCAAGCGGACCAGCACGGCCTGACGGTTCAGGTCGTATTGGCCCAACGAGGAGGAGAGTAATATGTGGGGAATTGTGACACTAGTGATTATTGTGTTGCTGGTTGCATTAGTGTTGGTCAACATGGTTAAGATCATCACGCAGCCGGACCGGGGCGTGGTCATCACGTTAGGGAAATATAACAAGACGCTGACGCCCGGGTTTCACTTGATTGCGCCGTTTATTTCACACGTGATTCGGGTCAGTACGGCCCAAACGCCCGTGGACTTGGACGAACAAATCGTGATTACCAAGGATAACGCGGAAATTTCCGTGAAGATTTCGCTGAAATACCACGTGACCAACATCGAGGACTTTGTGTTCAAGAACGAAGACTCGGTGCGCAGTATGACCCAGGATACCCGGGCATCGCTGCGGGGAATCATCGGGAATAAGGAACTTAACGAGGTTTTGAACGGGACCGAAGAAATCAACCAGGCCCTGTTCTCGGGGTTGTCCGACGTGACGGCCGGGTACGGCTTAAACGTTGACCGGGTCAACATCGATTCGGTTAACCCCTCTAAGGACATTCAAGAATCGATGAACAAATTGCTGAAGGCTACCCGGGAACGGGACGCGGCGATTGCCACGGCCGAAGGTAAGAGTAAGTCGATCACGCTGGAAAACGAGGCCAATAATAAGGCCTTACTGGCCACCAACACCGCGCAAAATACGGCGTTGGTTAATTCGGCGACGGCCAAGGCCACGGCAATCCACACGGAAGCCGACGCCCAGGCCTACCGGGTCACCCAGCTGGATGCGGCGTTGAAGGTGTCTTCTCAGAACTACTTCATCTCGCAAAACATCGCGGCCTTCAAGGAACTGGCGAAGAGCGACGCCAACACCGTGATCATGCCCAACAGTACGATCGACAGTCTGGGCACCATTCCGGCGATTGCGAAGGCGGTCCACGGTGCGATGCCGAAGTCTGATTAGGTAGACTTAAAAATGACCACCGTCTGAGCATGGATCTTGCCGGGATGGTGGTTATTTTGACGGGGTGCGATGACGGATTGAATTGGAACTTGGAGGAGATTTAAAGGATGGCAGAAGACTTAAAACTGGGAAAATATCAGTTGCCAACGTGGGATGCGTTGGTTTTACCGACGCTACAAGCGATGGCGGGAAGACAAGAATGGTCAGGCAAACAGCTTAAAGAAAAAGTTGTCGATAGCTTGAATTTGTCACCGGAGCAACAAGAACGGAGATACCCAGACCGCGATGTCAGAATTATCTTGGATCGTGCCGGTTGGGCACTGAGCAAAATGACTTTAGCGGGAATTCTGTTACGCGTTAGCCGGGGCCACTATCGGATGGCCGAATTGGGGAAGCAGTTACTCATCAACAACCAACCATTAAGCCAGAATGACATTCATAATCTGCCTAAGTTCAAACAGCACCAAGCAGAGTTAAACGAACGCAAACGGCGTGATTTGGATGGTAGTAAGGACTATGAATCGGTGAGTCCGGATGGGGAAGAAGACCTTAGCAGAGTCATTAAGGCTTATAATAACGAGGTGGAAACCGATCTACTGGAACGCATTCGCCACGCCGATCCCAGTTTTTTTGAGAACTTAGTGGTCAGACTACTTGCGGCAATGGGCTATAAGGGACCGAATGGGTCAGCGATAGTGACGCAACCAAGTCATGATGATGGGATTGATGGCATTATTAATCAAGACGCGTTGGGAACGCGGAAGGTTTATGTGCAGGCTAAACGATACAATGAAGATCATCGAGTTCAACGACCTGAAATAGACTCGTTCAGCGGTGTTTTGAAACGTAAGCATGCCGATAGCGGGGTATTTATGACGACTTCCAAGTTTTCCGAGGGGGCCGTTGCTGCGGCTAAGAATGCTGCCATTATTACGGTTGATGGTATCTCACTCACCCACCTCATGCTTCAATATCATGTTGGGGTGCAGGTTAAAAAACGCTATGAACTGTTTGAAATTGACGAAGATTTTTTCAATGAAGATTAAGGCTAACAACTGGCTAATGAAAACGAACTGGCTACTTTGGGATTTTTCTCTAAATATTTTAATTATGTGGGAGATGACTTCCGCCATTAATCGGTTAATCATGCAGAGTCCACGTTAAAATTGGGCTGGATTAAATTAATCCGGTTAGTGTAATCCCTTGGTAGCTAACGTTTATTGGCAGCTTCGGTTAATTAATTTTCAAAAAAGGGTTGACGTTTGAAAATGATCGGGCCTATAATACTGTCAATCGCAAATATTAAAAAGTAATGAGAAGATGAGTAGAGGTGGCACCGTTCCCCAGAGAAGTTGCGGGTGGCTGCGAGCAACGTTCGGTAATCCCTCGAAGATGGTCTTTGAACTAAGTGCTTGACGAGCCGGTGGGTGAGTCAAGACTGGGAGCGCCCATTAACGCGCGAAGGCATTGCGTGCAATGCCGTTTGAGGTTTCGGCGTCAGTCGGAACAAAGTAAGGTGGTACCGCGAGATAATCGTCCTTGGAAGTAATTTCCAAGGACGTTTTTTAATTGAATGGTAGATTGTAAAATTAATCCGAACGCTGTTCGGACAAAAAAGATCAGCTTCCTTTAAAATGGTGTTTACCACAAACCCATCTTTTAGGAGCTGATCTTTTGTCTAGTATAACCTATTCCGAACGAATTAAAATCGAAACCTTTTGTGAACTAGGGCTGTCCAATATCCAAATGGGCGTTCGGCTGAACCGATCACCGTCAACAATTTCTTATGAATTATCTCGATGTCAACCTTATCAGGCTGAATTAGCACAAACAGATGCCGAATACAAGCGATCACGATGTGGTCGGAAAACTAAGCTGAGCGATGAGTTAAAGCAAAAAATTCTCAACCATTTACGTCTAAGCTGGTCACCAGGAATGATTGCTCACGAATTTAAACTAGCTACTAAATCTATTTATAATTGGCTAAATCAGGGGAGAATTGATTTCTCCTTGAATGATCTACCTGAACATGGCGTACGCCAACGGCGTAACGTTGACCAACGATCCAAATATAATCAATCTTTGGGGCGATCAATTGAACAGCGTCCCATGATGATTAATCAACGTAATCGCATCGGCGATTTTGAACTAGATACAGTCGTTGGTCCTCGTGGGCATAGTAAGGCAGTTTTATTAACTTTAATCGATCGAAAATCACGGTTCCTTTGGGCATACCGGTTAAAAGATCGAACGACAGCGAGTGTTAATGAAGCACTGACTAAGTTCCTAACAACTTTTAATGGACCGGTGCACAGTTTTACTGTGGACCGTGGTACTGAGTTTAGTGGGCTAGTATCATTTGAATCACAATATGGTATTAAGACCTATTACTGTCATGCTTATACGCCAGCTGAACGTGGTAGTAATGAACGCTTTAATCGGAATTTACGTTATTTTTATCCTAAGGGGACTCGTTTTGAGCACATTAGTGCTCAAGATTTAACGACGACGTTACTCCAAATTAACCAGCGACCGCTTAAAATACTCGACTGGCAAACACCGTATCAGGTTATGCTGACCAATTTGTCCAAAAATTCGGATTAAATTTGCAATCTACCGAATAGCTAATATTGACGAGAAGAGTAGTGGCGCGAGTGCTTGACAGCGACCCCCGGATGATGAGAAGGGGGACCCACCAACACCATGAAGATGAGCTCGGGTAGATGCCCAACCGTGCAAGCGGTTGGGCCGGTAGGAACCGTTATTTTCCCTGATATTTTACGATATCGATGAGGCGTCAATTTACGACGTGAATAAAGGGTGGCACAGCGCTGGACAAGCGCCCCTTGAGAGACTTAGTCGGCTCTCAAGGGGCGCTTTTTGACGTTTAGGAGGACACGTCAAGACCCGTTGGGAGCAAGAGAATTGAAGTTACCTTATGGGAGGTTACAGGATATGGAACAAACAGCACATACGATTGATACGGGCAATTCCTTAAAGGTAAGCCTGAGCACCAAGGACTTAGTGATTTACGGCATTACGTTTATGATTCCGGTGGCACCGTTAGCCTTTTACGGGTCGTTTTTAACTCCCGCCAACGGGATGGTGGCCCTGGCCTACTTTATCGGGATGGTAGCAATGTTATTCACCGGTTTTAGCTACGCGACCATGGCGGCGCGCTACCCGTATTCCGGGTCCGTTTATACTTACGTGCAACAAGGAACCAACGCCGGTTTAGGATTTCTCGGCGGGTGGGGCATCACGTTGGACTACTTCTTGATTCCCACGATTACCTACCTGATGAGTGAGTCCTTCGGTAATTCGTTACTCCCGGGCGTGCCAGGCTGGGTGTGGATCATCGCACTAGTGCTGATTAACACCGGGGTCAACATCTTGGGGGTCAACATTGTGACCAAGATCAGTTGGGTACTCTTCGCCTTACAAGGCATCGTCTTGCTGGCCTTCATCGTGGGCACCGTGCGGTTGTTGATTCTCGGGCAAATCCAGTTCCAGACCATTTCGTTCTACAATCCCGCCCACTTCAACATTCAAGGGGTCTTGCAGGCAACCGGGATCGTGATTGTCAGTTACTTAGGGTTCGACGCCATTAGTACGTTATCCGAGGAAGCCAAGGATCCGCACCATTCCGTGGGCCGGGCCATCATTTTATCGATCATTTCCATCGGGTTACTCTTCGTGGTCATTACCGTTCTGGCTGGCTTCGTGGCACCCGATTACCAAAACTTGGATCCGAACACCGCCTTTCTAGGAATCCTACAGCGGGTCGGCGGACCTTGGTTAGTCAAGTTGGCGGACGTCTCCATCATCCTGTCCTTTGGCTTTGCGAGTGGCCAAGAAGGGCAAACCGCGATTTCACGGATCCTGTACGCCATGGGTCGGGACGGCATCTTGCCGAAACCATTGGCTAAGCTTAGCCCGAAGTACCACACGCCGGTCGTAGCCGTGGTGCTAGTCGGGGTGTTTTCCCTGATTCTTTCCCTCAGCCTGTCCATCAACACGGTCTCTAACCTGGTCAGCTTCGGGGCCTTGTTCGGCTTTATCCTGTTGAACCTGGCCGTTATCTGGAAGTTCTTCATCCAAAATCCCGAAAAGGGTGGGTTGAACGTGATTAAGTACGTGGTCTCACCACTCATTGGGTTTGGGGTCAGCCTATGGATTTTCTTGAGCCTGGATATTAACTCCAAGATTGTGGGCATCGTTTGGATCGCAATTGGCCTGGGCATCCTGGCTTACCGGACCAAGTTCTTCACCCAAAAGACGCCGAGCTTAGACTTCTCAAACAAGGATTAATCGCAGCTTGGCGGCGCCGCTAGAAAAGTCGGGGTTCGGAATTCCAATCTTATTAAATTAAATGCAGCAGCTAAACCTTAAAGGAGGACATTATTATGCCAGAAAAAAATGAAACCATTGCCCAAGTCGTAACGACCTTAAAGAACTTCAAGTGGGTGGACTTAACCCACACCTTTGGCCCCGATAGTCCCCGCTTCCCAGCGTTTGCGAAGCCGGAATATAAGACGATCTTTACCCACGCGGACGGGTTCTTCGTGAAGCAGTATACCTTCCCCGGCCAGTTCGGGACCCACATCGATCCGCCCATCCACTTCGATGCGCACCAGGATCAGTACGTCGAAGACCTGGCGCTCAAGGATCTAGTCTTGCCACTGGTCGTCATCGATAAGTCCAAGGACGTTACCAAGTCCGCCGATTCGTCCCTTTCCGTGGCCGACATTCAGGCCTGGGAGAAGAAGCACGGGAAGATTCCGGCCGGGTCCTTCGTGGCCTTGCGGACGGATTGGAGTAAGCGGTGGCCTAGCCAGGAGAAGTTTGAAAATGCCGATGCGAACGGCCAGAACCATTATCCTGGGTGGGACCTCGACGCGCTGAAATTCATCTACGAACAACGGCACGTCACGGCGAACGGCCACGAGACCTTCGACACGGATACCGCGACGAAGCAGACCAACGGGTTGGTGGGGGAATATTACGTGCTGTCGCACGGCCACTACCAGGTGGAACTGCTCGATAACCTCGACGAAGTCCCGGCTACCGGGGCGTTCATCTTTATCTCCGTTCCTAAGGCCGAAAAGGCACCGGGCTTCCCAGTACGCGCGTTTGCTGTGGTGCCGGACTAGCTTAGGGGGCGGATGATATGACCAGCGATAGTCCAACGAAATTTCCCACGCACTATGACGTGGTCGGGAGCCTCCTACGGCCGCAAGAACTCAAGCAGGCGTTAACCCAGTACGCGCAACACACCCTCAATGCCGTTCAACTTAAGCACATTCAGCGGGTCCAAACGCAACAAGTGGTGGCCCAAGAAGTCGCCCTCGGCTTAAAGGCGGTGACGGACGGTGAATTTAACCGGCAGTGGTGGCACCTGGATTTTTGGCGGCACCTCACGGGAATCAGTCAAGAATTCAAGGAATCCGTGTCGTTTGCGGGTGGGGGCAACAAATTACACACGGCCCAATTGGTGGACCGGGTGGCCTACAATCCCGCGCACCCGTTCTTCGATGACTTTGCCTATACCCAGTCGTTAGTTCCGGCGGGAGTGCTGGTAAAACAGACGATTCCGAGCCCCACGCTGCTCTTTGGGGCGAATTGGCAAGACGTCTATGCAGATTGGGATGCGTATCTCAGCGACCTGGCCACGGCATATCACCGCACCATCCAACACTTCTATGATTTGGGGTGTCGGTACCTCCAACTAGATGATACGAACTGGGCGTACCTGTTGAGTCAGTTGAACGCAACGGCCGCTGATCCGCAGGCACAAGCCCGGTATCGGCAGCAGGCCCAAGATGCGGTTCACTTGATCAATACCGTTTTGGCGGACTTACCCGCCGATTTGATCACCACTACCCACATTTGTCGGGGGAACTTCAAGTCGACGTACGTCTTCTCCGGGAGTTACGATGTCGTGGCGCCTTACCTGGCCCAGCTGAAGTACGACGGGCTGTTCCTAGAATACGACAGTGCGCGGGCGGGGAACTTCGATCCCTTGGAACAGATCTGGAATCACGATCCCCACAAACGGTTGATCCTCGGGCTCGTGACGTCCAAGTCCGGCCAGTTGGAGTCACAAGACCAACTGATTCAACGCTTGCAGGTCGCGGCGCAACACGTGCCGCTAGCCAACCTGGGACTGTCAACGCAATGTGGTTTTGCGTCGTCGACGGTGGGAAACCTGTTAACGCCTGCCGAAGAATGGGCTAAGCTCCGGCGGATTATTCAGACCGCTCAGGTGGTTTGGCCGGAAGCCTAACTAAGCGTCATGGGAGTCTGGGACAAAAGTCTCAGACTCCTTTTCGTCTCCGAATACCTGGTGTCGAAACGTGCGCCAAAAGGCAGCTGGTCTACCCGTAACGGGGGGCAATGCTAGCGGTTGAAAATTAAATTAAACGTCGACGAAATAGTTTTGGTAAAACGGTTGATTTATGGGATGACGTGCGACATACTGAGGTTAGTTGGTCCATTAAACTAGGAACGGGAAGTTGTTCTCGTGTGTAAGCCTAGAAATGACTTAATTTAACCGCACGGTCGTTAGGATGCCAGAGCAGCCCCAACTAACTGCGCGTACGTCCGCCGTGACGAGAACACTAATATGGAGGGAACCACATGGTTCAACATAGCATGAATCGTAATCAACTACACGACCAAAACTTAAAATTGGTCTTACAACAAGTTTTTAACAATCATCCCACTTCCCGCATCGAGATATCCCATCAATTACACCTGAATAAGTCGACCGTTTCTTCCTTATACAATACGCTCATGTCGCAGGAGTTCCTGCGTGAGTTGGGATACGGGAGTGCTTCGACGTCGGGGGGGCGTAAACCCACCATGGTGGCCATCAACCAGGACTACGGCTACACGCTGACCTTTGATCTGGGGTACCGGCACCTGCACGCGTTAGCCACTACGTTGAACGGGAAGGTCTGGAAGTATGACCGGATCGAAACCCAAGGGCAGTCAATTCACGAGATGATCGACCAAATCAACCATTACATCACTCAGGTGCAGGAAGAAGACCAATCCGCTAACGGGCTGCTGGGCATCTGCTTTTCCATCCACGGGATTGTCAACGACAATAAGGTTAAGACGTCGCCCTTCATTGATATGGACGGGGTCGACTTGGTGGATCTGTTCACCATCTCTTACGACGTTCCGGTGGTGCTGGAAAACGAAGCCAACCTATCGGCCATCTACGAACGGGACTTCAACGGTGCCCGGGCCTTAAACAGCGCGGTGACCATCAGTATTCACCGGGGGATCGGGGCCGGGGTTATCTTGCACCGTGAACTTTTCCGCGGAGAACACGGGGATGCCGGTGAAATCGGACAAACCGTGACCAACCTGGAGATTGACGGTCAGGGTCAGGCAACGCCGGTGTGGGCCGAAGATATCAGTTCCGAGGACGCCATCATTCGGCAGGTGGAACAACACAAGAACCTGCAGAACCTGGACCGCGAAGACCTGGTCACGTTGTACCGGCAACACGATGCGGACCTGACGGCGATCCTCAAACGCTTTACGACTGCCATCAGCAGTCTGCTCTACAACACCATGCGGACGCTGGATCCCGACGCGTTCTTCCTGAACTCACCACTGATCGAAGAGATTCCGGAATTACTGGAACAGATTCGGGCGGGGTATCGGCGCTTGGCCCGGGAGGACTTCCCCATCAACTTGACCACTAACGCCCGGTTGGCTACGGTTTTGGGCGGGTGCTCATTGATTACACACCAGGTGTTGGGCCTAGAAGGGTACACCCTGCAGTTCGAGCGGATTCCCGATAATTTAGCGTAAACTAGTCAGTCGGAGATCCCCAGAAGCAATAAACGAAAACGGCAAGGAAATTCTCACTTTTTGCGAGAACTTTCTTGCCGTTTTTTGTCGTTACTTAGCGAGCGCGTCCCTTACAGCCAGCCAGGCGGGCGGCTAACTGACTAGGACAACCAATTGGGAGTGATGAGAATTTTTTTAGAAAACGCTTGCAATTATCATTTTGGCTTGTATAATAGTATTTGTAAGTTGGTTGTCGCAACGAACTAACTAGGAGGGTTTTATTAATTATGGCAGAAGAATATTGGAAAGGCGTCGACAAGATTCAATACGTCGGCCACAAAGATAAAAAATCAGGCTTAGGCTTTCAATACTACAATCCGGACGAAGTAATTGGTGGTAAGAAGATGCGCGATTGGTTGCGGTTCTCCGTTGCCTACTGGCACACTTTCGACCAACGCTTAGTTGACCCATTCGGTGATGGGACCGCTCAACGTCCTTACGACAAGTACACCGACCCAATGGACCTGGCTTTAGCCAAGGTAGACGCAGCATTCGAATTTTACGACAAATTAGGTGTTGACTACCTTTGCTTCCACGACCGTGACTTAGCGCCAGAAGGGGACACGTTGCGTGAAACCAACAAGAACCTGGACAAAGTCGTTGACAAGATTGTGGACTACCAAAAGACCACTGGCATGAAGGTTCTGTGGAACACGTCGAACATGTTCACCAACCCTCGTTTCGTTGAAGGGGCCGCAACCTCACCATACGCTGACATTTTCGCTTACAGTGCCGCACAATTAAAGCACAGTTTGGAAATTGGGAAGCGCGTTGGCGCCGAAAACTATGTCTTCTGGGGTGGCCGTGAAGGTTACGAATCACTCTGGAACACTAACATGAAGGAAGAACAAGAACACGCCGCAAAGATCTTCCACATGGCCAAGGACTACGCTAACGAAATTGGCTTCGACGCACAAATGCTGCTCGAACCAAAGCCAAAGGAACCAACGACTCACCAATACGACTTCGACTCTGCCACCACGATTGCCTTCATGAAGGAATACGGGTTGGACAAGGACTTCAAGTTGAACTTGGAAGGTAACCACGCTAACTTAGCTGGTCACACTTACCAACACGAAATCCGGGTTGCCCGGGAAGCTGGCTTATTAGGTTCCCTGGATGCCAACCAAGGTGACAAGTTAATCGGCTGGGATATTGATGAATACCCATCTAACTTGTACGAAACTACGGCAGCCATGACCGAAGTCGTTGAAAACGGCTCGATTGGCCCTCGCGGTGGGTTGAACTTCGATGCTAAGCCTCGTCGTTCCTCCTTCGAAGCTAACGACTTATTCTACGGTCACATCGTCGGCATGGACAGCTTCGCCGCTGGGTTGCGGGTAGCGATCGCCATGAAGGAAGACGGCTTCTTAGACAACTTGGTTAAGAACCGTTACAGTTCTTACGAATCCGGGATCGGTGCTGACATCGAAAGCGGCAAGGCGGACTTGAAGTCCCTGGAAGCTTACGCGATCGACAAGCCACAATCTGAATTGTTGGCCGCAACGCACTCCGATCACTTGGAACAAGTGAAGGACACGATCAACCACTACATCATCGAAACGTTAAGCAAGTAATCTGACGGTTACCTGTGACGCGATATAACAGTCAAAAATGGTGGACGGACGGGAAGTCCGTCCGCCATTTTTACTCAGAACGGGTATCCTAAAAGCAGTACCACGTTTGTGGATAGTCAACTACCGATTGGAGGAACCATTAATGGGAAAGTATGTACTTGGTGTGGACCTGGGGACCAGTGCCGTCAAGGTCTCGGCCCTCGACCACAGCGGGCAGATTGTGGCCCAAGAAAGCTTCGACTACGACCTGATCCAGCAGCAACCCGGGTATAACGAACAGAACCCCGAAGACTGGGTTTCCGGGACGACCGTGGCCATCGTGCGCTTGATCTTAACGGATCACCTGGCCGCCGAAGACATCGAAGGCCTGAGCTTTTCGGGTCAAATGCACGGCTTGGTCCTATTAGACGAGAATAAGAAGGTCTTGCGGCCCGCCATTCTCTGGAACGATACGCGGACCACGGCGCAGCGCGAAGAGATCATGGCCAAGATGGGCGACGAGTTCATCGACATCACCCGCAACCAACCCCTGGAAGGCTTTACGCTGACCAAGTTGTTGTGGGTTAAGGAAAATGAACCCGATATCTGGGCCAAAGCGAAGTACTTCGTCTTACCGAAGGATTACGTGCGTTACCGGATGACCGGTAACCTAGCAATGGATTATTCCGATGCGACCGGGACGGTGCTCTTGGACGTTGCCAAAGGGCAATGGAGTCAGCGCATCTGTGACGTGTTCGACATTCCTATGAGCATGTGTCCACCGTTAATTAAGTCGATCGACTTAGCCGGGACGGTGACGCCGGCCTACGCCGAATTCTCCGGGTTGACCCCGGCCACCAAGGTCTTTGGTGGGGCCGCCGATAACGCGGCCGGTGCCGTGGGGGCGGGGATTCTGCACCCCAACATGGTCATGTCTAGTATCGGGACGTCCGGCGTAGTCTTGAAGTACGAAGACAACGCGGACGTGAACTACCACGGCGTGCTCCAATTTGAGGACCACGCGATTCCCGATAAGTTCTACTCGATGGGGGTCACGCTGGCCGCAGGGTATTCGCTGAGCTGGTTTAAGAAGACGTTTGCGCCAGCCGAAGACTTTAACGACGTGGTGGCTAGTGCGGGCAAATCGACCGTCGGGGCCAACGGCTTACTCTACACCCCGTACATCGTGGGTGAACGGGCGCCGTACGCCGACGCCAACATTCGCGGGAGCTTTACCGGGATCGATGGCATTCACCAACGTTACGACTTCGTGCGGGCCGTCTTGGAAGGCATCATCTTCTCGTTTAGAGACCTCTTCGACATCTACGAAGACAACGGGGGCGACTTCGATACGGTCGTGTCCATCGGGGGCGGGGCTAAGAGTCCACTTTGGCTCCAGATCCAGGCCGACATCTTTAACCGGAAGGTCGTCAGCTTGAAGAACGAACAGGGACCCGGTATGGGGGCCGCCATGATGGCTGCCAACGGCTTGGGCTGGTTCGATTCCCTGCAAGACTGTGCTGAGACCTTCGTGCACTTTGGCAAGGAATATCAACCGATTCCGGCTAACGTGGCGAAGTACCAGAAGCTGCACCAGATTTACAAACAGGTTTACGGGCAGACCAAGCAGATCAGTGAAGACCTGCTGGACTACCGACGGGAAAACCTGAACTAATTTAAGCTAATTCGGAAAATGGTGCGGGTGCAGACCCGGACCATTTTTTGAGCATCACGGGGAACCGGTTTGGCGAAATAACGAACTATACAATCGTAAGTAATCAATAAGTTCAACTAACCAACCGCAAGTTTCCCGATTGGATGTAACTTCGGGGGCCAATTCTCAGGTAAATTCAAAAAAATAAAGAAAACGCTTTCTTTATGACCAGAAACATGCTATATTTAACATCAAGGTTGGTAGTTTAAACCAACCAACATAGTTAACGACAGTCACCAACTTACATCTGACTGAATCGGTAAGCAACATTACACTAAGGAGCTAAAAACTATGCGAAAAGTCTCTACAGGTTTTGTCTACTTCTTTGGCGCATTGGGCGGTCTTCTCTTCGGATACGATACCGGGGTAATTTCGGGGGCCATTCTGTTTATCCAAAAGCAAATGCATTTAGGCGCCTGGCAACAAGGGTGGGTCGTCAGTGCGGTTCTGCTGGGGGCCATCCTCGGGGCGGCCATCATTGGACCTTCGTCTGACCGGTACGGTCGGCGTAAACTATTATTATTCTCAGCTATTATCTTCTTCGTCGGGGCGTTAGGCTCCGCATTCGCCCCAGAATTCTGGACGTTAATCATCTCACGGGTCATCTTAGGGATGGCCGTGGGGGCGGCTTCGGCCTTGATCCCGACCTACTTAGCCGAGTTAGCACCGGCTAGCAAGCGGGGGACCGTGTCCAGTCTGTTCCAACTGATGGTGATGACCGGGATCTTCCTGGCTTACGTCACGAATTACACCTTCTCCGGGATGTACACCGGTTGGCGGTGGATGCTCGGGCTAGCCGCTGTCCCAGCCGCATTACTGTTCTTAGGGGGGCTGATCTTACCGGAATCACCACGTTACCTGGTGAAGACGGGTCACGGTGAAGCCGCTCGTGAAGTCTTAGACACCATGAACAAGCACGATAAAGCTGCCGTTGACGAAGAATTAGCGCAGATCCACGAACAAGCTAAGATTAAGAGTGGTGGCTGGTCCGAACTCTTTGGTAAGATGGTCCGGCCTTCCCTGGTTATCGGGATTGGGTTAGCCATCTTCCAACAGGTCATGGGTTGTAACACCGTGTTGTACTACGCACCAACCATCTTTACCGACGTTGGGTTCGGGGTCTCCGCGGCCTTGATTGCCCATATCGGGATCGGGATCTTTAACGTGATCGTGACCGCGGTTGCCGTGGCCATCATGGATAAGATTGACCGGAAGAAGATGTTGAACATCGGTGCCGTCGGGATGGGGATTTCCCTGTTCGTGATGAGTATCGGGATGAAGTTCTCCGGCGGTTCCTTCACGGCAGCCGTCATCAGTGTGATTGCGTTGACGATTTACATTGCCTTCTTCTCCGCAACTTGGGGTCCGGTAATGTGGGTGATGATTGGGGAAGTCTTCCCATTGAACATCCGGGGCTTAGGGAACTCGTTTGCCAGTGTGATTAACTGGTCCGCTAACATGGTGGTTTCCCTGACCTTCCCAGCGCTGTTAGACTTCTTCGGAACTGGTAGTTTATTTATCGGTTACGGGGTCCTCTGTTTCGCTTCCATCTGGTTCGTCCAGAAGAAGGTTTTCGAAACGCGGAACCGTTCCTTGGAAGAAATCGAAGGGACGTTGCGGGAAAAGGCAGCCGAAAAGGATGCCAGTTTAGCTCACTAATTTAAACTGAACGGTAAAAAGTCGGGACGAGAGCCCGACTTTTTTTGTTGGTTATTGAAAATTCCTGAAAACGACGATCGAAAGATGTTCGGGTTTTCTTAAATTCTGAAAAGACAGAATCGATTGGATTGTGAGCGGCTTCATGGCGGGCCGCAAGACGTAATCTTCGCTATTAAGGTATAGAATTCAAAAATAGCGCTTTCATTTTTGGGATGAGAGCGCTATACTATTCTCATGGTTGGTTGCGTGCATCAACCAACTTAAAGATAAAGCCATTTCCGGTGACTTTAAAGCACACGGTCAATACCGCGAAAAGGGAGCAATTAAAAAGATGCGAAAAGTTTCAACTGGGTTTGTGTATTTCTTCGGTGCCCTCGGAGGATTACTCTTCGGGTACGATACCGGGGTCATCTCCGGGGCCATCCTGTTCATTCAAAAGCAAATGAACTTGGGGTCTTGGCAACAGGGCTGGGTAGTGAGTGCGGTTCTGTTAGGGGCCATCCTCGGGGCGGCCATTATCGGACCGTCGTCTGACCGGTTCGGTCGGCGCAAGCTTTTGCTATTATCCGCCATTATCTTCTTCGTCGGCGCCTTAGGATCGGCGTTTGCGCCAGAGTTCTGGACGCTGATCATTTTCCGAATCATCCTGGGGATGGCCGTCGGGGCCGCCTCGGCCTTGATTCCCACCTACCTGGCCGAATTATCGCCGGCCGATAAGCGGGGGACCGTGTCTAGTTTGTTCCAGCTGATGGTCATGACCGGGATTTTCCTGGCCTACGTCACCAACTACACCTTCTCCGGGATGTACACCGGTTGGCGGTGGATGCTAGGGTTTGCGGCCATTCCAGCGGCGCTACTGTTCTTAGGGGGATTAATCTTACCCGAATCGCCTCGGTTCCTGGTCAAGCAGGGGCACCTGGTTGCGGCGCGTGAAGTGTTGGATACCATGAACAAGCACGACCAAGCGGCCGTCGATCAAGAAGTCGCCCAGATTCAAAAACAAGCCAAAATTGTTAGTGGTGGTTGGAAGGAACTCTTCAGTAAGATGGTCCGGCCGGCACTGGTTATCGGGGTGGGCTTAGCCATCTTCCAACAAGTCATGGGATGTAACACCGTGCTGTACTACGCACCAACCATCTTTACCGACGTGGGATTCGGGGTCTCCGCGGCCCTGTTAGCCCACATCGGAATCGGGATCTTTAACGTGATTGTGACGGCCGTTGCCGTGGCGATCATGGATAAGATTGACCGGAAGAAAATGCTGATTGGCGGGGCCATCGGCATGGGTGTGTCGTTGTTCATCATGAGCATCGCCATGAAGTTCTCTCACGGGTCCTTCACGGCCGCCGTGGTCTGTGTACTCGCCTTAACCGTCTACATCGCGTTTTTCTCCGCAACCTGGGGTCCGGTGATGTGGGTCATGATCGGGGAAGTCTTCCCGTTGAACATTCGGGGCTTAGGGAACTCCTTTGCCAGTGTGATTAACTGGACGGCCAACATGGTGGTTTCCCTGACGTTCCCGTCCTTACTGGACTTCTTCGGTACGGGGAGTTTATTCATTGGTTACGGCATTCTGTGCTTCGTGTCCATCTGGTTCGTGCACAAGATGGTCTTCGAAACGCGGAACCGGTCGTTGGAAGAAATCGAAGCGACGTTACGGGCCAAGAGCGGCGAAAAGGAAGCCAAGTTCTCGGCGCAACACTAGTCGTCTTTTAAGACCAGTAACGGCGTACCATTTAAACGTTAATGCCGTCAATTCTATTAAAGGGTCACCTCCAAACGGGTGGCCTTTTTTGGTGCCTGTGGTCCGGTTTTCCGGATAATAGCGGTGACAATCGCTAGCTGTCAGAAAAGGTTGTGGTGCAAAGTCGCCTGGGGCGGCTTTTTTAGGTGAGGGTGACTGAATTCTTGCATGCTGATCCGTTCCTTTCCGGTGAGTTAAAGTTCCGTGTAGTCGAATTTAAAGAAGTTTGCGGGCGTTTGGTAGCCGGCGTAATCTACCGCGGCCAACCCCACGAACGCGCCCGTGAAGAAGCCACCGTAGTTTTGCATGACGTAGTCGTCCGAGAGAATGGCGGCATCTAAGGTCACGGGGATGGTGTGCCAATCGGTTCCGTTGAAGGAATATTGGTATTGATAGGTTTGGGTCCGAACGGCGGTTTTAAACCAAACCTTGTGGGTGCCCGCAGGGATCTGAATGGCCTGGTCCTTGAGGAAGGACGTGTAGTGATTATCGTCATTTTGAGCGACTTCAATCACGGGGCCCCGTTGCTCGTCGCGGGTGATAAAGACCCAGGAGTAGTGGCGGTCGTTATAGAAGTTCACTAGGCCCGCCATTTGTTGATAGCTGGTAGGGTTAAAGCTCAGCTGAGTCGTGGCGTCGAACTCGAAGGCTTGCCAGCGCCGGGCGACCATTGAAACGTCGAAGGTGCTGGAGAGCGATTGGCGCCCCACTAGGGTTAACTTGCCGTTACCGACCGTGCCCAGCTTAGCAGAGAAGGGCTGACGTAGCGTGTTCCAATTAGGATCGAGGGCTGGTGCTTGGAAATCGTCGTGCTGAGCTTGTTGAGTCACGACTGGGGTGACTAAACTTCCCTTTGGCGCGTCGACCAGGGTGGTCCCGTTGTGGCCGCCGACGATCCGGGGCCAGCCCGCGTCGTCCCAGGTTACCTTTTGCAGGGACGTTTCGCGACCTAGGCTACTCCAGCCCCGGGGATCGTGGGTGGATTCGTTGGCGTGGTGCCACGGCCGTGAGACTAATGAGGCGTAGTACCATTCACCATCCGGTGTATCGACGAGTTCACCGTGCCCCTGCTTTTGAAGGTACGAGTCTGGCGAGTCCATGTTCGTGATGAAGGGACCATCGGGCTGGTTGACGAAGGATAGTGCGTCGAGGGTCTTAGAGCGGGCCACGATTTCCTGGTGGGCAAAGGCGGTCCCGCCCTCGGCAGCGAAGAGGTAGTAATAGCCGTTGTGCCGGTATAGGTGGGGCCCTTCGACCAAGCGGACGTCGTCACCTTGAGAGATGGTCCGCGCCGTCTCGGGTAACAACCGTTGGGACTGAGGGTCGTATTCGGTCAGGGTAATCCCGTTAAAGGGGTTGTGGTATTCGCGGTGATCCCAGGTCTGTTGGACCAGGTATTTGCGTCCATCCTGGTCGTGAAATAGCGAGGCGTCAAAGCCGAGACTGTTTAGGGGTACGGGATCGGACCAGGGGCCTTCGATCGATTCGGCGGTCGTCAGGTAGTTCTGCAGGTCTTTAAAGGGCCCCTGCACGGATTTAACGTCGGAGTAGACCAACCAGAACTTCCCGTCCGCGTAAGACAGGTCTGGGGCCCAAACACCACCGGAAGCGGGATCGCCGATCATGTTCACTAAGCGGGTAGAGGCTAGCGGGGAAGGGACTTGTGTCCAGTGCACTAGGTCCGTTGATTGGTGCAGCCGCACGCCGGGGAACCATTCGAAGGTTGAGTTGGCGATGTAGTATGTATTGTGGACCCGGATGATGCTGGGGTCGGGATGAAAACCGGTGAGAATTGGGTTTTTAATTTGCAAATTAACGTCTCCTTTGGATGATATAAAGCTATGAAAGCGTTTTATATCCGTTTGTGGCTTATTATACTAGCTTAGTTGTTGAAAGCAACCAACTTTGGGCCGTCTGTAGACGATTGGAAATAAAGAGGTTACAAGGTAGATTGTAAAATTAATCCGAACGCTGTTCGGACAAAAAAGATCAGCTTCCTTTAAAATGGTGTTTACCACAAACCCATCTTTTAGGAGCTGATCTTTTGTCTAGTATAACCTATTCCGAACGAATTAAAATCGAAACCTTTTGTGAACTAGGGCTGTCCAATATCCAAATGGGCGTTCGGCTGAACCGATCACCGTCAACAATTTCTTATGAATTATCTCGATGTCAACCTTATCAGGCTGAATTAGCACAAACAGATGCCGAATACAAGCGATCACGATGTGGTCGGAAAACTAAGCTGAGCGATGAGTTAAAGCAAAAAATTCTCAACCATTTACGTCTAAGCTGGTCACCAGGAATGATTGCTCACGAATTTAAACTAGCTACTAAATCTATTTATAATTGGCTAAATCAGGGGAGAATTGATTTCTCCTTGAATGATCTACCTGAACATGGCGTACGCCAACGGCGTAACGTTGACCAACGATCCAAATATAATCAATCTTTGGGGCGATCAATTGAACAGCGTCCCATGATGATTAATCAACGTAATCGCATCGGCGATTTTGAACTAGATACAGTCGTTGGTCCTCGTGGGCATAGTAAGGCAGTTTTATTAACTTTAATCGATCGAAAATCACGGTTCCTTTGGGCATACCGGTTAAAAGATCGAACGACAGCGAGTGTTAATGAAGCACTGACTAAGTTCCTAACAACTTTTAATGGACCGGTGCACAGTTTTACTGTGGACCGTGGTACTGAGTTTAGTGGGCTAGTATCATTTGAATCACAATATGGTATTAAGACCTATTACTGTCATGCTTATACGCCAGCTGAACGTGGTAGTAATGAACGCTTTAATCGGAATTTACGTTATTTTTATCCTAAGGGGACTCGTTTTGAGCACATTAGTGCTCAAGATTTAACGACGACGTTACTCCAAATTAACCAGCGACCGCTTAAAATACTCGACTGGCAAACACCGTATCAGGTTATGCTGACCAATTTGTCCAAAAATTCGGATTAAATTTGCAATCTACCACAATATAACAAAAAACATGGCAAATTACAAGTTTAATCCGAACAAGCCCGGAATCTTTCAATGGCAGTCTGTTGATGATGTATTTTTAATGGTCGTTGATTAATTAGTTCAAGTGCTGCTAGGATCTCATCAGTCGTTACTTGGCTAAAATTGGTCTTTTTCGGGAAGAACCAGCGTAACCGTCTATTAAAATATTCATTGGAACCTCGCTCCCATGGTGAATATGGATGGCAAAAATAAACTTTGATCTGATAATCCTGTTCTAAGGCCTGATAATTGGCAAACTCTTTACCATGATCAACAGTAATGGATTTTACTTGGGGACCGAAGGCCCCCATAAACTTGCCAAAGGCGGTGTTTAGAGCCTTAGCCGTTCTATTAGGGGCTTTGATGGCCCATAGAAGTCGGGTCTTACGTTCTACGAATGTAACCAGACATGATCGTGACTCACTTCGACTAGAAAGCACCGTATCTACTTCCCAATGACCAAAAGCTAACCGTTGATTAACAGTTGTTGGCCGTTGTTCGATGGAAGTCCCACTTGTAAATTTCCCACGATTTTCGCTCACTCGGTGCTGGCGGACATTCCGATTGGGTAGATCAGTCAATTTGAAGAGGAGCCAGCCACGATTAAGCCAATTATAAATTGACGCAGTGCTCAAGTTATAAGCGGCCGCAATGGTTTCTGGTGACCAGGTTAATCGTAAGTGATTGGTAATTAAAGTCGCTAATGCTGCCGTCAGCATCGAACGACGACCGCAATTCCGCCTTTTGCGATCTGCATCTTGCTGAGCTAATTCTGGATCATAAGGTTTAACCCGGTCCAACTCATAGCTAATCGTAGCTTTGGCGACGCCTAAGGCGTCAGCCATTACTTGGTAAGATTTATTCCCCTCATTGACCAGTTGTGCTAGTGCGCCACGTTGAAAACGTGATAAAGTAGATGTACCCAAAGTAATCACTCCCTATATTGGTTGGAATTAGCTACTACCATTGTAAGTGATTGCTTTGGGCTTTTTAATTTCTGTTCGGATTAATTATAGAATTTGCCACATTAAAAAATATGGGAAGCAGGTCAACAAAATGGACAAAGATTTCGTGGCAATTCCGAATCTTGAATCGAGCATTCGCTTATTTGGCGGACACATGCGCACAGTTTCTGGCGGTTGGAAATTCTTCGGGCAACAACACCAGTCATTCGAGTTAATGTGTGTGGTCGCTGGACAACAGGTGACTCAGATCCGCAATTTGCCCCCGATGATTTACGGTCCCGGTGAGGTATTGGTGATTTCGCCGGGAACCTGGCACGTGAATGCCAACGCGAGTCAAAACGAACCCATGACTTACATTACCTGTCACTTCGATATGGAGAACTTAAATCTAAAATCGGAGATTATTAGTAACCTGGCTAATTCGGTGTTTAGAGCGGACAGCTTCTTTGCGAAGAACGCCTTTAAGACTTCTAAGCAGCTGATTGAAATTAGCGAAAACACTGATTTGTCGGAGGAAGAGCAACGGTTGAAGATTCAGATTATCTTTTTAAACTTCCTCTTAGTTATCGTCCATAATATCAAGAAATTCAAAAAGGTGGACGTCAAATATACGGACCGCGAAGCACAATTAGCTCGGTCGTTAGCGACCTTAATGGCGGATAACATTAAGCTAGATCATCCTAAGATGGATAGTTTCGAGGACAATTGTCAGCGCTTAAATATCAGTGCGGGGTACGGCCACCGGATCTTCAAGCGGGTCTATGGCATCACACGGTAGATTGCAAATTTAATCCGAATTTTTGGACAAATTGGTCAGCATAACCTGATACGGTGTTTGCCAGTCGAGTATTTTAAGCGGTCGCTGGTTAATTTGGAGTAACGTCGTCGTTAAATCTTGAGCACTAATGTGCTCAAAACGAGTCCCCTTAGGATAAAAATAACGTAAATTCCGATTAAAGCGTTCATTACTACCACGTTCAGCTGGCGTATAAGCATGACAGTAATAGGTCTTAATACCATATTGTGATTCAAATGATACTAGCCCACTAAACTCAGTACCACGGTCCACAGTAAAACTGTGCACCGGTCCATTAAAAGTTGTTAGGAACTTAGTCAGTGCTTCATTAACACTCGCTGTCGTTCGATCTTTTAACCGGTATGCCCAAAGGAACCGTGATTTTCGATCGATTAAAGTTAATAAAACTGCCTTACTATGCCCACGAGGACCAACGACTGTATCTAGTTCAAAATCGCCGATGCGATTACGTTGATTAATCATCATGGGACGCTGTTCAATTGATCGCCCCAAAGATTGATTATATTTGGATCGTTGGTCAACGTTACGCCGTTGGCGTACGCCATGTTCAGGTAGATCATTCAAGGAGAAATCAATTCTCCCCTGATTTAGCCAATTATAAATAGATTTAGTAGCTAGTTTAAATTCGTGAGCAATCATTCCTGGTGACCAGCTTAGACGTAAATGGTTGAGAATTTTTTGCTTTAACTCATCGCTCAGCTTAGTTTTCCGACCACATCGTGATCGCTTGTATTCGGCATCTGTTTGTGCTAATTCAGCCTGATAAGGTTGACATCGAGATAATTCATAAGAAATTGTTGACGGTGATCGGTTCAGCCGAACGCCCATTTGGATATTGGACAGCCCTAGTTCACAAAAGGTTTCGATTTTAATTCGTTCGGAATAGGTTATACTAGACAAAAGATCAGCTCCTAAAAGATGGGTTTGTGGTAAACACCATTTTAAAGGAAGCTGATCTTTTTTGTCCGAACAGCGTTCGGATTAATTTTACAATCTACCACACCATTACATTATCTGGAAGATCGTAAATATAGTAAGGCCAAAGTTTTATTGGGGTCACCGGAGTACAGTATTGAGCGAGTTTCCCGGATGGTCGGGGCCACTAGCATGTCTAGTTTCAGCAAACAATTTAAAAAATGGTCGGGCATTTCACCCAGTAAATATCAGCAACAAGTCTTACATAAACGTAGTGTGACTACGGTTAGAGGGAGCGGGTATTTTGAATGATCCGGTTCAGGATTTGACAAAAAGGCGTCACTTCTGAATATGGCTTTTTCACTTGTAAGCGATTACACTAGCCTTAGTGATTAACGTAAACCTTTTCAGCGAAACGTTAATCTTAATTTTTGAAAGTATTGGTTGGTTGTTAGAACAAACCAATATCATTAATTTGGGAGATGATACTTTTGTACGAAGCATGGTTAAATCAAACCGCTATTCGGCAGGAATTCAGTGATGAAACTTTTGCTTTTAAGCAAATGGATTTAAAACCCGGGGATGCGGTGACCTTAAGACTGCGCGAGGAAATTACGGAATGGCTCCACCGGCCGGTTTTGGCGGATGACCACCAAGCCACGATCGTATTTGCACTCGCCCCGGATAACTTTGCCACCACCGAGGCGTTCCAGATTGTCCAGGCTGCCGGTCAAACCACGATTACGGCGCAGGGACCAGCCGGATTGATTTACGGCTTCTACGCCTTGATTCGCCAACGGTTAACGGGCACCAAGCAGGTGACCTTAGCGTCCGCCCCGGATCAAGCCCTTCGGATGATCGATCACTGGGATCAAATCGACGGCAGCATCGAACGGGGATATGCGGGCGCCTCCATCTTCTTCGGGGCCCCCGACCATTTGAGCAATCCGGACAAGGGTGACTTCGCGGTCTTACCGGTAAAGGGTGATCCGTTCCGGCACGATCGTAACCGGATGGTGCGCTACGCACGGCTGCTCGCGTCGGTTGGCATTAACGCCATTTCCCTGAATAACGTGAACGTGCGGGACCAGGGCACGAACCTGATTACGGAACCGTATCTTGACGGGGTCAAGGAAATTGCCGATATTTTCCGCGGCTTCGGTATCCAGATTTACTTAGCAATTAATTGGGAATCACCAATTCACATTGGGCACTTAGCAACATCGGATCCACTGGATACTAAAGTCGAAGCCTTTTGGCAGCAGATCTGCGATGGCATTTACCAGGTTATCCCCGATTTTGGTGGGTTTGTGGTGAAGGCCGACAGTGAAGGGGAACCGGGACCGTATCAGTATGGTCGGACCCACGCGGAAGGTGCCAACATGTTGGCACAGGCCATTGCACCCCATCACGGATTGATTATCTGGCGCGCGTTTGTGTACAACTCTCACCAAGACTGGCGGGATCGGTCGACTGACCGGGCCAAGGCCGCATATGAGAACTTTGAAGGCCTAGATGGTCAGTTTGCCGATAACGTGATCTTACAGATCAAGTTTGGCCCCATCGATTTTCAGACGGCCGAGCCACTGCAGCCCCTATTTGGGAAGTTGCAACACACGAACCAGATGATGGAATTTGAATTAGCCGCGGAGTACCTGGGCCATCAGATCGACGTCAACTATGCGGTGCCACAATGGTCTCACATGATTAACTTCGAGACGCAACACGCGAACTTTGCGGATTCTCGGGCCGGTGAAGTCATCAAGGCCGGTTCCATTAAACCCCAAAACAGCGGGTTTGCGGCGGTTGGAAACGTTGGGATGACCCCGTTTTGGACGGGGAACCCGTTAGCCTTAGCCAACCTGTACGGTTACGGGCGGCTCTGCTGGGGGAATCGGCTCCAACCGGATGACATCTTGAACGAATGGCTACAGTTGACCTTCGGGGTGGCCAAGGCCCAAACGCGCCGCAAGATTTTCGACATCTTGAGCAGCTCGAATCAGACCTACCGGAACTACACGGCACCGTTGGGCGTGGGCTTCATGGTCGTTCCGCATTACCATTATGGTGTTTCCGTCAACGGTTATGAATACGATAAGTGGGGCACCTACCACTTTGCGGACCGTAATGGGGTCGGGGTTGACCGGACGCAGAAGACGGGGACTGGCTTTACGGCCATGTACGCGCCCCAAGTGGCGGCGATGTTCGAAGAGTTAGCCACGACGCCCGTCGAATTGGCATTATTCTTCCACCATATTCGGTATGATCAGGTGTTGCCTAACCATAAAACGTTGATTCAAACCATCTACGATACCCACTTTGACGGGTTCGACATGACGACCAAGTACATGGATGATTGGGCCACGTTGCAGGCGGATTTACCGGCGGACCTCTTCCAAGAAGTCCAGAATTGTTTGGAACGGCAGAATGAAAACGCTTTGGAATGGCGGGACCAGGTCAACACGTACTTCTACCGGATGTCCGGGATTGCGGACGAACAGGGCCGACAAATTTACCGTTAGTTTTTCAATCAAGTTGAGACCATTAAAATAATGGAGTGAGAACTTATGAATAAAACGTTAACAAAAGAGCAGATTGAAGCCACGAAAAAACCAGTTGGCATGTGGCACAGTATTGCCTTTGGGATTACTGATTTAATGGGTGGGGGCTACGGTGCGTTAGTCGGTGCCTACCTGATGTTCTTCTTTACGACTTTCTGTAATTTAAATCCACTGGAAGCCGGGAGTATTATTGGGTTGGCGAAGTTAGTCGACTCAGTAACGTCAATTGTCATGGGGAAGCTTTCTGATAGCTTCTGGCGGACTAAGCTCGGTCGTAAGTACGGCCGGCGGCACTTCTTCCTCCTCATTGGATCACCGTTAGTGCTGATTGTCTACAGCCTACTCTGGATCCCTGGGGTCGGTTACCTGTACTACTTAGTGATGTACTGCTTGGTTGAAATCGTGGTCACGATGGTCATGATTCCGTACGAAACCTTACCTTCTGAAATGACCACGGATTACAACTCGCGGTCCAAGATGTCCACGACGCGGATGTTCTTCTCCGGTAGTATTACGTCGATCGTCACGTTAGTCGGGGGGATTGTGATTAGCCTGATGGGTGATCACAACGCTTACGCTTATACTGTAATTGGGATTATCTTCGCCGTGATCTTCAGTGTTGCGGTCATGATTACTTACAAGTTCACTTGGGAACGTCCAGTTGACGTGATCAAGGCAGGGATGACGGAAGCAGAAATTAATGAACACCAAAACCTGCTTAAGTTCCTCTGGAGTGCGCTAGTTTCCTACTTCTCCACGTTGCGCGTTAAGGCGTTCCGGCAACACATGTACCTGTACTTATTAGGGGTAACCGCCCAAGACTTATTCTCCGGTGCCTTCGTTTACTTCGTGGTCTTCGGTTACGGTCTGTCCACGTCGACGGCTTCTTGGTTACTGTCCTTAGGGATTATCGGGTTACCATTAACGCCAGTTAACTATTGGTTATTCACGCGTTTAGGGGCTCGTCGTTGTTACATGCTTTACTTCTCCTTAGTCATTGTATCGTTGGGTGCTTACTACGTCTTGTTCCTGATGCACATGTCACAAGGAATGCTAATTGCCATCTTGGCCGTCGTTTCGACGATCTACCTCTTCTTTAAGGGTGGTGCTTACTCCATTCCTTGGAACGTCTTTCCATTTATTCCCGATGTCGATGAAATCATCACCGGGAAGCGGCGTGAAGGTGAATTTGCCGCAATGATGAACTTTATCCGGAAGGTGACCTCTGGGATCGCTGCGGTCTTCTTAGGTTGGATCTTGACCATGAACGGCTTTAAGACGGGCGCTACCACGCAATCGCCACAGGCCATTCAAGCCATTGTGTTCACCGTCATCTTCGGGACGGGGATCCTGACGTTGGTTGCCATCTTCTTTGCCTTTACGTTTAAGCTCGACGTTCACACTCACACGGTCTTAGTGGATGAAATTAACCGCTTGAAGGCTGGGGGCAAGAAGGCCGACGTTACACCAGATACCAAGAAGATTGTTGAGTCGTTGACCGGGGTAACCTATGATAAATTATGGCCAATTGCGAACGAAACCGAAACGGTTAAGCCAGCAGTTGAAGGTAATTAATGGGTGTCGCTCTAGGCAGTAACCAGTCTGCTGGATGATTAAGTAAATAGTAGTAATGAATATTGAGGCAAGGATGGTGTGGAACTAGTCACTGTCTTTGCCTTCTTTAGTTAAAAGTAGAGAACGGAGCGCGTTAATTATGATATTTATTCCGTACGTCTTACGCAGTCACGCGATTCTTCAACGCGACGTCAGCACCACCTTTTGGGGGATGGCGGCTGCCCAGAGCCGCGTCACGTTGACTTATGAGCAGCACCACCTGGAAACTACCGCGGGAACTAACGGGTACTTCCAGTTCGAATTAGCGCCGCACGCGGCGGGGGACCCGGTGACCTTTGAGGTGACCAGTGGGACCGAACGCGCGGTGAGTCGGGACGTCTTATTCGGGGATGTTTGGTTATTAGCGGGCCAGTCTAACATGCAGTTGTGGTTACAACGCTTAGCGGCCCGTTATCCCCATGAGGTTGACCGGGCTAAGGACGCCAACATTCACTTCTTTATGGTTCCGCAACGGTATGACTTTAAGCAAGCCGACGACGACCTAGCGGCGGGGGAATGGCAAACCGCGGTCGGCAAGAACATCGAGATGTTATCGGGGATTGGGTACTTCTATGCCCAACTGCAACGGCGAGAAACCCACGTGCCGATTGGGTTGATCTCGACGGCCATCGGGGGCACCCCCGTCCGGTCGTGGGTGAGTCAACCCACGCTGGCGGCCATCGGCGAACTGCCGTTGGACTTTGAAAAGCTGGCGGACCAGCAGTTCCTAGACGACTACGTGGCGGACAACAATCGTTATCAGCAGAGCTATGAAAAGCTGTGTGCCCAGTCCGACCAAGGGGTGTTGGGCCACTGGCAACGGGTCGAAACGGACGATACGCAGTGGACCAAACTAGCCTTAGACGGGGAAACCTGGCCAGAAGACTACCGCCAACCGGGGGTCATCTGGATTCGTAAACACCTTCAGACGCCAGCTGCCATGGTGGGCCAGCCCGCCGAGTTCAGGCTAGGGACCTTCGTGGACGCGGATGAAACCTATCTGAACGGTCAAAAGATTGGGGAGACCGGGTACCAATACCCGCCACGCAACTACCGGGTGGATCGCTTGCCGGCGGAGCTGACGCTGACAATTCGCTTACACGTCTTTAACGCACCGGGGGGCCCACGTTTTGGGAAGCAACACGTCTTGATTGGGGAGCAACAAACGGTTGACTTGGATGCCCAGGGGGCGTGGTTAGTTAAGCGCGGGTGCTGGTTACCCCCTAAGCGTGAAAGTGTTTTCCCCCAGTATCAACCCGTGGGGCTGTTTAACGGCATGATTTATCCGTTACGCCGCTTGAACCTCAAAGGAATTCTGTGGTATCAGGGTGAAAGCGATGCGGCACGGCCCACAAATTACGGGCGCGTCTTCGTCCACTTAATTCAAGAATGGCGACGACTGTTCCGCAACCCGGCGTTACCGTTCCTGTACGTGCAGTTGCCGAACTGTGCCATCGAACCTAACCACGTCTGGAGCAAGGTCCGCCTAGCACAGAAGGCGGGATTGGCCCTGGACCACACCGCCATGGTGGTGGCCTTAGGGTTAGGCGAAGATAACGACCTGCACCCCCTGAATAAGGCGGGCGTGGCCCAACAGTTGTTTGACGCGGACCAGATGCTAGCACAGTATCCCAACGGGTATTCTAACGGGCCGTTAGCTACGGCGGCAGCACTAGATAATCATCAGATTCGGCTTCAATTTGAAACGTTTGGCCATCAGTTGGTCGCATCACCCGGGAAGTTCGAGTTATGCCAGAACGGTCAGCTGATCACGCTGCCAGACTTTCAGGTGATTGGGAACACCGTGGCCGTCCGCTTACCGGAGGGCTTGAACGTTGTGCCGGGGAGCCAGATTCGCTACGCGTACGCCAACGCGCCAGTCACGTTCCTGAGAAACGATGCGGATCAGCCGGCCTCCCCCTTTGTCTTAGAGGTTGAGAATCACTTTTACCAAGAGAGTATTTTGACGAATTTGTAGGCGTGACCGTCAGGGAGTGAAATTATGGAAACCATTGATTTAAAGACCAGCCAAGCAACGTTTAACAACCAGGCGTTTCAGTGCATTGGCACGGGACGGTTGGGGTTAGCGTTGCACCAAGAGTATCAACAGGAATTAGCGTTTGTGCAGCGGCAGTTGCAGTTCAAGTACATTCGGGGGCACGGTCTCTTTGCGGACGACGTCGGGATTTACCATGAGTACCAGGATGACCACGGTCAGACCCAGGTTGAGTATAACTTTACGTACCTAGATCGGATCATGGACGGTTACCAGCGGCAAGGCATCAGTCCCTTTCTAGAGTTAGGGTTTATGCCCAAACAGTTGGCTTCGGGCGATCAGACCACGTTTTATTGGCAGGCCAACGTCACGCCACCGAAGGATCCGCAACGGTGGGTGGCGTTGGTCCAAGCCACGCTGCGCCACTTGTTGGACCGCTACGGCCAACAAGTCCTGAGTTGGCCCATCGAGGTGTGGAACGAACCGAACCTGACGAACTTTTGGCAGGATACCGATATGGCGAAATACTTTGAGCTCTTCAAGCTGACCATTCAAGCGATTAAGCAAATTGATCCCCGGTTTCGGGTGGGCGGACCGGCCATCTGTGGGGTTGATGACGAGCGCTGGCTGCGGGAGTTTGTGACCTTCTGCGAACGAGAAGCGTTACCGGTGGACTTCTTTACCCGGCACTTCTATACGGTGAATCCGGTTCCCGTCGAGGGCCACTACCGGTACCCGTCATTGCGGCAATTAGACGAAAGCTTCCATGAACTAGAAGTGTCTCGCCGGATTATTGATCAGTCGTCGCGGTATCACGGGCTCCCCATGTACATCTCCGAATTTAGCTCGTCGTATAGCCCGGATGCACCGTTACACGATACGGTCAAGAATGCGGCTTACGTGGCCGCTTTACTGGCGCGACTGGGGGCGACGTCACAACTCTACTCTTACTGGACGTTCGGGGACGTATTCGAGGAAAAGGGGATTCCGTTTCAGGAATTTCACGGGGGCTTTGGGCTGGTGGCCTTCCACAATATTCCTAAACCGACCTTTTGGACGTTTAAGTTCTTCAAGCAGTTGGTCGGTGACTGCCTGGTAAACACGGACCATTGCGTGATTACCCAAGATGCCCGTGGCACCCTGCACGGGGTGGCCTTTAACTACGGCGATACGGATCGCGCGATGACGCTGCAATTACCAGAGACCTTAACCGGTCAATGCTATTTGCTGCAACAACGACTCGACGACGATCATGCCAACCCGTTAAAGACCTGGCACGTCCTGGGTGAACCGCAGAGTCTCGACGAACGCCAGATCGAACTTTTACGCGACGCGGCGGTGCCGGAAACGGTGACGACGACCTTGTCCGATCAACGGACGGTCGAGCTGCACGTTGCGCCCAACGCGGTGACCTATTTCGAAATCGGTCAGCAGGCGCAAGCACATGACCGGGGCTATGACTATCGCAAAATTTGACGACGACTTTTGATTTTTAAGGAAGGTGTAGCAGATGACGGAACTCTTAACTATTGGGGAACCCATGGCCGTGCTCGCGGCCCAGGACGTTGATACGGCGCTCAAAAACGTGCAGCATTATCAGCGCTACTTGGCGGGAGCAGAGCTGAACGTGGCCGTTGGGGTTTCCCGGCTGGGACATCAGACGGAATACATTTCGGCGGTGGGCGAAGATCCCTTTGGGCAGTACATTACGGAGGAAATCACCCGGCTGGGCATTGGGACGCGGTATCTGAATCGCGACCGGCAGCACAAGACGGGCTTTTATCTAAAGCAAGCCGTTAGCCAAGGGGACCCGGGCGTTTATTACTACCGTAAGAATTCAGCGGCGGCGAACTTTGCCGCGGCAAGTTTGGCACAAGTTGATCTTCGGCGGGTGAAACTGGCCCACATCTCGGGGATCTTTGCCGCCTTGTCAACGGGCAATGCCCGCTTGCTTAGTCGTTTTTGTAAGCGTTTAAATGACGAGCAAGTCATGACGACGTTTGACCCGAACCTACGGCCGACGTTATGGCCTAGTCGTGACGAGATGGTGGCCGTAACGAACGACTTGGCACGGCACGCCAACCTCATTTTACCGGGCGTCAATGAAGGCGAGGTCCTAGTGGGCTCGCGGAGTCCGGAAGTGATTGCGGACTTCTACCTGAAACGTAGCGCCGTGACGCAGACCGTGATCGTCAAACTCGGCGCTAAGGGGGCCTTTATCAAGACCCGAGACGGGCTGCAGAAGTACGTGGCGGGCTTTCGGGTGCCCCGGGTAGTGGATACCGTGGGGGCCGGCGACGGGTTTGCCGTGGGATTAATCTCGGGATTACTGGAAGGCCTGGATCTGGCCGCCGCGACCCAACGGGGGTGTGCGATCGGAGCATTGGCCGTCACCACCCCGGGGGATAACGATGGTTACCCGACCCGCGCAGCACTCAACCAGTTTTATCACCAACAGTTACAACAGGCCTGATAAGGAGGACGTTAACATGAAGAGAATGCAACTCTTAACCCAGATGATCAACACGGGTGTGATTGCCGTGGTACGTGCGGCAACGGCGGAGAAGGCCGTTCAGGTAGCCGACGCCGTGATTAAGGGCGGAATCACGGGGGTCGAACTGACCTATAGCGTGCCTAACGCCGATAGTGTGATCGGTGAACTCACCGAGCGGTATGCGCATACCGATGTGGTGGTGGGGGCGGGCACGGTGCTGGACCCGACCTCCGCCCGATTAGCCATTATCGCGGGGGCCAAGTTCATTGTCAGTCCCGTTTTTGACCGGGAAGTGGCCCTGATGTGTAACCTGTATCAGGTTCCTTACGTGCCAGGAGTGTACACCCCGACGGAAGCTCAGACGGCCTTAAAGTACGGGTCGGAAGTCGTTAAGCTCTTTCCGGGAAAGATGGCTGGCGTGGGCGCCATCAAGGAGTACCAGGGGCCCTTCCCGTATCTAAACGTGATGCCGTCGGGTGGGGTCAACACCGCTAACATGCAGAGTTGGTTCGATGCGGGCGCCATCGTGGTGGGTGCCGGTGGTGGTTTGACGGCCCCGGCCGACCAGGACGACTTTGCGGGGGTCACGCGTAACGCGAAGGCGTACGTCGACGAGTATCAAAGAATTCGCGGGGGAATGTTGGTCTGATCCCGTTGGAAAAAATCAGTGATGAAGAGGGTTAGTTTAGATGAAGAATATGGGATTTCGTTGGTTTGGGTCGGCGGACGATCCAATTACGTTACAGGAGATTCGGCAGATACCGGGCACGACTCAGGTGGTGGGGGCCCTGTATGATGTTCCGGTGGGTGCGGCCTGGCCGGAAGCCGAGGTAGCTCAGCTAAAAGCCGCCGTGACGGCCGCAGGGTTAAAACTGGAAGTCATCGAATCGGTGAACATTCACGACGACATTAAGATCGGGTTACCGTCGCGGGATCGTTACATCGAAAATTATAAACAGACCATCCGGACGTTAGCGAAGTACGGCATCAAGGTCATCTGCTACAATTTTATGCCGGTCTTTGATTGGCTTAGAACCAACTTGGCTGCCGAACTGCCCGATGGGTCGAACGTGATGGCGTATGATCCATCGCAGTTGGTCAGTGATCCGGACGAAATGGTGACCAAGATTTCAACGGGGTTCAAGGGTTTGCAGATGCCGGGCTGGGAACCGGAACGCTTAGAACACGTTAAGGCCCTCTTTCGGCTGTATCGCGACGTGGATGCCGAGAAGCTTACGGCCAACCTCCAATACTTTCTAGAGGCGATTATGCCGACCTGTGAAGCGTGCGATGTCCGGATGGCGATGCACCCGGATGATCCGCCGTTTAACCTGTTTGGTTTGCCACGAATTTGCAAGAATCGCGACGACATGGCCCAGATTGCGGCCCTATATGACTCGAAGTATAATGGGTTTACGATTTGTACGGGGAGTTTAGGCGAAAACCCTGAGAACGATTTGCCGGCCATCATCCGGGAATTCGTGGGTCGCGATCGGGCCCCGTTTATCCATGCCCGCAATATTAAGTTTACGAATGCGGCCAAAACGCAGTTCCACGAATCCTCCCATTTTTCTGCGGCGGGCTCGTTAGATATGTACGAGGTGATGCAGGCCTTAGCCGACAGTGGGTTCGATGGGTACATTCGTCCGGATCACGGGCGTAACATCTGGGGTGAAGACGGGCGTCCCGGGTACGGCCTGTACGATCGGGCGTTGGGCATTGCCTACCTGAATGGCTTGTGGGAAGCCGTGACTAAGGCGCAAAGGCGCTAGGCCCCAAGTGGTAGGTTGCGGGTAACGTGGATGAGTTTAGCGAATAATCGGAGGCATGGTTCATGAAGATATATGTAGACGCACAAGCAACACGAGAGGGCAACGGCACCCAGGAAGCCCCGTATAAAACGATCAACGCGGCGGCACAGGTCGCGCTGGCGGGAGATGACGTGCTAGTCTTTCCGGGAACCTATCACGAATACGTCAACCCCCGCCACGGCGGGACGGACGCTGCACGGATTACCTACCGCAGTGTTGCGCCCCGTAAGGCGATCATCACGGGGGGCGAAACCGTCAAGACTTGGCAACCCTACCAAGAAAATGTCTGGGTTGTCCGCATCCCTAACGGCCGCTTTGGGGCCTATAACCCGTATACCACCTACGTCATGGGGGATTGGTACTTTGGTCCGGTGAATAAGCACACGGGAGCGGTGTACCTAAACGATCACCAATTCTACGAAACCACGTCGTTGGCCGACTGTTTAGCCGCCAAGGTTTATGCGCGTTCTTGGGAGCGGCAAAATTCAGTCTATAAGTGGTATACCGAACAGGATGACGCGACGGACGAAACCGTGATTTACGCGAACTTTCAGGGGAAGAATCCCAACCGCGAAGACGTCACGATTAACGTTCGCCGGGAGGTTTTCATGCCCCAAGCCACGGGCATCAACAATATCACGGTGAGTGGGTTTACCATCACTAAAGCTGCCACGACCTGGGCGCCACCGGCTTCCTACCAAGATGGGATGATCGGTCCCCACTGGTCGAAGGGGTGGATCATTGAGGATTGCGATATCAGCCACAGCCGCTGCGCCGGAATCTCGTTAGGAAAGTACCGGGATCCAGCTAACGACCAGTACTTCACGTACAAACACGTGAAGAGCCCCACCCAGATGGAACGCGATGCGGTCTGCCGGGGACAATATCACGGCTGGCTCAAAGAGAAGATTGGCCACCACATCATCCGTCATTGCAACATCCATCATTGTGAACAAGACGGGATCGTGGGCCGTCAGGGGGGCGTGTTCAGTCTCATTGAGGACAACCACATCCACGATATCAATAATATGCAGGAGTTGGCCGGAGCGGAAATAGCTGGTATCAAGCTCCACGCGGCCATTGACGTGATTATTCGGCGGAACCGGATCAACGATTGTACCATGGGCATCTGGACCGACTGGGAGGCCCAGGGAACCCGCATCACCCAGAACTTACTCGACCATAACTATGCGCCGGCGGGGACCGCTGAACGGATTGCGGGGGCGATGCAGAGCCAGGATATTTTCGTCGAAGTGGGGCACGGCCCCACCCTGATTGACAATAACCTATTGCTTTCCAAGGTTTCCTTGCGACTAGCGACGGAAGGGGTGGCCTGCGTGCACAACCTGATGTTGGGCTCAATCACGTCGATTGGGGCGAACACCGATGCGGTGGTGGCCGGGAAAAACCAACCACGCTATACGCCGTATCACATTCCGCACCGAACGGAAGTCGCCGGGTTCATGTCGATCCTGCACGGGGATAATCGGTTTTATAACAACATTTTCGTCCAGAACTGGCCGGTTGAACCCGCCGGCCACGAAACCGTAGTGGATCGCTCGCCGGAGGATCCGGAACGGGTCGGCACGAGTGGGTTTGATGAGTACCCAACCTACGCAGAATGGTACGCGCCGTTTAAACGTTTAGAAGGGACGGTGGCGAAGGAAAACGATATGAGCGCCCTTAAAGAAGCTCACTTCAGCCATCTCCCCATCTGGGCGGCCGGTAATAGCTACTTTAACGGGGCCCGGGCCTGGCGAAAGGAGACCAATCACTGGGTCAATCGCCGAGATCACGTGACCGTTAAACTAGTGGCTAACGGGGACCAGGTGCACCTTGAAAGTAACCTTTACGAGTTCCTCAAACACGCTTCTGCAGGGATTATCACGACCCAGACTTTGGGGGAAGCCTTTGAGCCGGAACAACGGTACGAGACCCCCAACGGCGAGGAGATTACCTTTGACCAGGACTACTTTGGCCATCACCGGGGGATCACCACCGTTCCGGGTCCCTTCATCTCGGGGGATGTCGCGACAGCGAACTTGTGGCCAGCTTAAGAACTGAAGGATTCTCTGCCACGCAAAAGGCGCTAGAAAGTGATGACTTTCTAGCGCCTTTTGACCGTCCTTTTATAATTTCGGTTGTTCCTGATTTTCCGCCGTGACCTGGTGCATGTTGATTGGTTGGCGGGCCATGTCGGTTCGCACCACGAACACGTCTACCGTGGCCATCCGACTGACGTAGGCCGTTACGGACCCTTCGACCATGCGCGCCACGGCGCTGAGTCCCGTAGCGCCGAGCATGATTAGGTCGTTATGGTGATCCTTGATGAACTCGGTAGCAATCACGGTTTTGGGATTGCCAAACCGAACGTGCGGGGCGATGTCGTGAAACCCGGTGGCCGCGCCGGTGGTCTCGACCAGGGATTGGAGGTAACCCACCGCGTCACTAGTCAATTCGTGAATCACGTCACCGGGCATGGACCCACTGGCGTAGAAACCGTAATGATTAATGCGCAAGACGTTTAGCAGATCGATGTGTGCGTGATGTTGTTGGGCCACGGTGACGGCTTTTTTCAGGGCCAGTTCGGCCTGAACGGAACCGTCAACGGGAACCAGGATACTTTGGTAGTTAAATGCCATACTTAGCCTTCTTTTTAGACTCGGCCGCGCAGCGTAATGGTGGCGGTGTCTAACACGTGACCGTTGATTTGGTGTAACAGATCGTTGAGCCAGAAGCCATCGGCGAGCTCCAACTTAGTGTTGAGTGCGTAGACCGTTAGGCTGTAGTCGTGATCCGCATTAGGCGGAAAGGGACCCGTGTAGTTCTGATAAATAGCGGGATCGGTGTTGCCGATTAACGCGCCGGCGTTACTGTTCCGGCCGTGGACGTGGGGAATCGCGTTGGTCCGCGAAACGTCGGCCGTGATTTCCCGGGTCGTTCCCGGAAAGTTAGCGGCCACCCAGTGAATCCAGGGGAAGCCGGAGACGGGCACGGCATCGAAGTCGATCAGATTCAACGCAATGGTGCGCGTTTTTCTGGGGATTTTACTCAGACTGATGGGAAATGATTTGACCGGAGTTCCTTGGTAAACGTCGTCGCCCGTGGCGTGCTTACTGAATTCATCGGCGAGGTAGCCGTTCTCGGTCGGTACAAAGATACGCATGAAATCCCTCCTAAATAAGCTGTGACTTACTCACATTATACCGCAGGAGTGGGGGTCCTCGCGAATAGATTAACACGGCTTGCCGCACCGTTCGTTTGCAGTGACTAGGGAGAATTGCTTGGTAGTTTTTAGGGGTCGCGCACGGTCCTGAACGCCAAGCACCCCATGAGTAATATACACAAAATAATGTATAAAAATCCATATAGAAAAAATAAATCGCATAAATTATTAAAAATAGCTTGATTTTTGATTAAAATAGCGTAAGCTAAGTTTAATCATTTTTTCAGAGAAAGGATTTGATCCAGGATGACTCCCCAAACCAAAATCGAGATTTTACAACATTTAATTCAGATTCCGTCCGTTAACGCCCATGAGGCCGACGTGGCGGACTACCTAGCGAGCCTGTTTGCCCCGTATCCCCAGGCAAAGGTTGAGCGTTTGACCTACGCCCCAGGACGGGATAACCTGGTGGTCACCATCGGCCAGGCTACCGGCCCGAGGTTGGGGTTATCCGGTCACATGGACGTCGTGGCGCCGGGCGACGAGGCCGCGTGGTCCCACGCCCCGTTTGGTGGTGAGATCGTCGGTGACCAGCTCTTTGGTCGGGGCGCATCGGACATGAAGAGCGGGCTGGCCGCCATCGTGATTACCCTGCTAGAGTTCCTGGAACAGGGGACCCCGTTGGCCGGAAGTGTGCGGTTGTTAGCGACGGTCGGCGAAGAGACCGGCGAGTACGGAGCGGCTCAACTGACCGACGCCGGGTACGCCGATAATCTTGCCGGACTAGTGATTGCCGAACCCAGTGGCTTGGATCAGGTGGTCTATACGGCCCGGGGCGTGATCGACTACAAAGTGGTTTCCACGGGTAAGGGCGTTCACAGTGCCAGCCCGGAGTTGGGCATTAACGCGATTACGAACCTCATGAAGTTTTATAACGCCGTAGGGCCGTTGATGGCGCAACATACGCAGACCGATCCCGTCTTGGGCGGGCTGTTACACAACGTGGACCTGATCTCCGGTGGGGAACAGATTAATTCGATTCCGGCGCACGCCGAGTTGATGGCCAATATGCGGACCATTCCGGCGTACCCGAACCAGATGATTTACGACGAGCTAGAGGGTCTGGTGGCGAAGCTCAATCAGGAGCCGGGCGTCCAACTCGACCTGTCATACAGTTTCCCCGAAGAAGCGATCCCGGGCGATCCGCACGCCCCGCTGGTTCAGTTGGCCAAGCAAATCAGTGATCGGGTTTGCGGCCACGACACGCAGGTGGTGGGGTCCGGTGGCGCCAATGACGGGGCGGAATTCCTACGCGCCAAGGGGGACTTTACCAGTATCGAAATTGGTCCCGGCAGTAACACCTCGCACCAACCCGACGAGTACATCTCCATTCAGGAGTACCTGCAGGCCATCGACTTTTACGAGGCGTTGGTCCCGGCATTCTTGGCCCAACCGGCTAACGGCGGTACCGACTAGGACCGTGAAAAAGGCAACGACAAAAGGACTTCGCGACGACGCGAAGTCCTTTATTTATGGCAATCGGTCGTGAGGGAACCATGAGTTGGGGTTCTCAAGTTTTGCTAAAAAAGTGGCCAAATTGGTAAAGTTTTGCCGGGGGCCTTGGCAAGGGCGGCTAAACCCACTATATTAGAGTTTAATTTATTAAGGGAAGCGAAAAATGTGACGATGCAACAACGCACTCGCCGGCGGTGGTTGGCCGGCTACCACCTGGTGGTGACCGGGCTCACCCTGCTGTCCGTGGTTAACGTGAGTTTCATGCTGGGGCATTTAGGGCCACTGGGGGTAGAACGGGTGATCAGTAACGGCCTGTTGGCACTTTTTGCGGTCGACTACCTGGTGCGGTTAGCCGTGACCACCAACCGGAAGATTTTCTTGATTCAATCGGCGTTCGACCTCCTAGGGATCATCCCCATGCACCCGGTCTTTGCCTTTTTCCGGCTGGGCCGGGTGGTGCGCCTGATTCGGTTTCACCACCTCTTCTGGCGCTGGGGCCTCGACGGCCAGTGGACCAAGGCCTATCACCGGTTCATTTACAGTACCGGCTTCATTTACCTGTTCTCCATCAGTGTCGCCATCATCGTGCTCAGTGCGTTTCTGTTCTCCTTATCTGAGAAGCAAAGCCTGGCCAATTCACTATGGTGGGCGGTGACGACGGCCACCACGGTGGGGTACGGGGACGAAACGCCGCACACGGCCGTGGGGAAAATCATCGCCAGCGTATTGATGTTCGGGGGTATCGGGTTTATCGGGTTATTGACCAGTACCATCACGGACTTCTTTACCAGTCGAGCGCAGCAGACCACTAGTGCCGAAACCACTCAGCAACAGGCCGATTTAACGGCCCTGTTGCAGAAGGTGGACGCGTTGACCGTCAAGGTGGACCAGCTCCAACGCCAGATTCAGCACCAGAACCGAAAACATTAAAAGAGTGGGACAAAAGGCGGTTAGCTGGCGAGCATTAACGTCGTAAAGCGGATAATCCTGGGTCTGGATTATCTGATTTACGGGGTTAAGCGGAACCAGCTGCCTTTTGGCGCACGTTTCGACACCAGGTGTTCGGAGACGAAAAGGAGCCTGAGACTTTTGTCCCAGACCCTTAAGACTTAACGAACGAACTGTAAATTGTAATTACCCTGCCCATCGGACGTGATGGTGTAGGTGGAGTAGCCGGCTTGTAACCACTGACTCTTCGAGGCCTGGGCCCAGTTTTGGGCGTCGTTGACCGAGGAGAAGGTGTGGGTGGTGCCGAAGGATGTCGGGTTACTGCTTTCCTTGGTCGTCGAACTTTGACTCGTGTTCGAGGAGCTGGTAGCGGTCGATGATTTAGTGACCTCCGCCTGGTCCAGTAACTTCTGCTCACGCGCCTGGGTAGCACTGTTGTCTTCGTTGTTGATGATGGCTTGAAGCTTCTGCTTTTGAGCGGCGGTTAACGTACCGTTCGTGAGGGCTTGCCGGTACTTGGCTTCGAAACTTTCGTAGACGGACTGCTCGGACGTTGATGAGGACTTAGCCGTCAACGAAGACTCGACGCTAGAAGCCGTCGCGGTATCCGAGGAAGACGATGATTTGCGGGTGTTGATGACCAGTACTAACAGCACGGCAATGGTGAGGGTCACCACTGTTAAGACCCAGGGCCACCACCGGCGTTGACGGCGGCGCCGCCGGGACGAGGGTTGGTCGTCCGCATTAAAATTATAGCGTTGTACACGTGATTTTGGTTCTTGGTTGTTCAACTGAAAAACCTCCATGTCCAGAAACGGTGTGTCGGTCGTGAAGTGGCCGATCAGTAACGCCGTTGACGTCGAAGTAAGTCGCATACGGTGACGGCAAAAGGGCCGTCGCAAATCTGCTGAATGAGCGTGATGATCGCATGCGGGTCGTTCCCGGTCCTTAAAATGGTGGGGACGACGACCGTTTCTTTGCTGTAAATCCAAAAAGTGAGTTTACCGTCACGACGGTAAACTACCACACCTTCCATCTTACCGCAAAAGCGGCACAGAGAGAAATCAAAACCACCTATTTCTCATTTTTCGGCGGTCCAAGTGCGAGCAAACGGGCGAATTATTGTATGATAGAGCTATCAAGTTGAAAAGGTGGTATTTAAATTATGCATAATGAGATTCCAGCCTTACCATTAGCCAATGGCAATCAGATTCCCCAACTCGGGTTGGGCGTGTTCCAGGTGGACAACGCCGAGGACACCAAGAATGCCGTGAAGTGGGCGTTAGCAGCCGGTTACCGGCATATCGATACGGCGGCCTACTATGGCAACGAACAGTGGGTGGGCGAAGCCATCCGGGAAAGCGGCCTTAAGCGCGAAGATATTTTTGTGACCTCGAAGCTGTGGAACAGCGAACGGGGCTACGACCAGACCAAGGCGGCCTTTCAGACAACGCTCGACAAGTTGGGGTTTGACTACCTCGACATGTTCCTGATCCACTGGCCGGCACCGGGCTACGAAGAAAGCTGGCGGGCCATGGAAGACCTTTACAAGGCCGGCAAGATTAGAAACATCGGGGTCTCGAACTTCCAGCAACACCAATTGGAACACTTGATGGAAAAGGCCACGGTTAAGCCGGTGGTCGATCAGGTGGAAACGCACCCGTACTTCCAGCAAAAGGACCTGCACGCTTACCTGGAAACGCAAGGTATCTTGCACGAAGCCTGGAGTCCACTGGGCGGTGGTAACAACGACGTCTTGCACGATGCGGTGATTAACGAAATTGCGGCGGCCCACGACGTGAGTGCGGCCCAAGTCATCTTACGCTGGCACGTGCAACGCGAAGAAGTCGTGATTCCTAAGTCCACCCATGAAGCCCGGATTGCGGCGAACCGGGATATCTTTGCCTTTGGCCTGGACGAAGACGAGATGCACCAGATCAGCGACCTCGACGCCGGTAAGCGGGTTGGCCCGAACCCTGACGACGAGGCTTGGTTGAAGCAATCCCAGACTTACTCAAGTCGCAAGTAACCCTTGCGGATAACGACATGGGGGAGCTAACGGCACTCGGCTGTAAAAGATTATCGGTAAAATGGCGGTTCTCCGATCGACGGAGGAGCGTCATTTTTAGTGGTTAGCGATATTGAGGAATTCCCTTCTGCTGGGCTTCGGCGGTTAGTTTGTCCCCGATGATGTTGGTGGCGGTAATGGGTACCTTGGTGAACGGGCTGAAGAACCGGGGCTTGTCCGGGTTGGGAACGTCCTGGTTAGCCCGTAAGTTGGGTACCCAAGATTTCAGATCAGCGTAGTGGTAACCAAGCTTTTGCGCGTAGTAGATAATTTCGCGGTAAGTGACGTTTTTAAAGTAGAAGTAGTACGCCAGTCCAGCGGCCACGAAGTACCACAGGATGGTCCATTGCAGGCCAATCTTACTGGGGGCTAAGAAGCCGGTGGTCACGGCAATAACGACGAAGGCCACGTAAAGGGCCGCGGCAGCCAGCGCCCAGCGTAATTTGTGCGTCAAGTTAATCATCTCACTTCCAGTTGAGTTGCTCCCAGTGTAAGGGGCTGGGGCTGGTAAATTCAAGCGATTTGGTCAAATTTAACGGGGAATCCTCGAAATTTGGACGTAGTCGTGTATAATAGCACAGTATTATATCTATGTATTATCTTAGTTGAGGCAAAATAGTTAATCTAAGAGATGCAGGACGTAATTTGATGAATCTGACGTAGGTGGGTAATTCTTTGATTAGGGTTACGCAATGAGAACTAAGTATTTGTTCACCACCTACTAGTCAGTTACTAGGACCCGCCTTGGGACTTGATGATGACTGCTTGTTGAGGATTAATTCCAAAGCGACCATTATTGCTAGTATGAGTTGGAGGGGCAGTCAGCAATGGGCTCAGGGGTGAGATTTGACTTAGCCGGTGGTTTTTACCGGCTTAGACAAAGGTCGGACTTTGAGACCTGAACTTTGGGCTCAAAGCCGTGCCCACCCCGTTCCAGCCCGTTGCTGACTGGCCCGGAAGCGTTTGTTAAAACAGGCCCTAGTCATCAACTTGTTGTGAGCCGCTGAGAAATGAGAGGTAGACGAATTGAAGTTAAGCTTTGAAACGATTCAACCAACGGATTTTGACCAAGTCGATCAGATCGTGACTGACGCCTTTGCGCCAGTCGCCGAGAGTCACGGACGGGAGGTCGCTTTCCTTCACCAGCTGCGAAACACTTACGAGTACCAACCAAGCTTTGAAATGGTGGCTAAACCCGACACGGACAGCGTCGTTGGTCACGGCATCTTAACGCCCGTCACGGTGCGCGGTAACCGCCACACCACCAAGATCTTGGCCTTAGCGCCATTAGCCGTGCATCCCGATTGGCAAGCCCAAGGGGTGGGGAGTCGGCTGTTAAGTGAGTTAGAGGTCCGGGCGCGCCTAGAGGGGTATCCGGCCATTAGTGTGGTTGGCGATTCTAACTACTACGGGCAACGCGGGTACGTGATGGCCGAAGAATTTTCAATCCATAACAGCCGTATGGTACCGATGGGTAACCACCTGATCAAACCGTTGACTCCCGGGGCCTTAGCCCACGTCGGCGGGATGCTGGAATATCCGTCAGCTTTCGATAAAATTTAAATTAAAGGTTGACGGCCTTTTCTCACCGTGCTATCATTCTAGTCAATCAAATAGCGAACGTTAACTTCCATTACAAGTAGCGAATTATCTGGGTGTCAGAAAGTCGGTGGGTGCTGCGAACCGATCAGGGTAATCTCGACGAAATACAGTGGAACGTCCTGGTCCGCCAGGCGGAGAAACTAGAACCGTTACCTTCTAGAGAGTGGACTAACTGGACCCTTAGGCGGACTGGTTAGTCAAGCTGGGTGGTACCACGGTAGAAGTCAATCAATCGTCCCTGTTGCAAGGAAACTTGCGGCAGGGACGATTTTTTTATCGAGAGAATGAGGAGAGTGGTCGTATGAAACAAGCAAAGCAGTGGCAACCCGTTAAATTAAGGGAAGCCTTGATCGTGTTACTTCTGATGTTGGTGATTATGGGAACCGGGGTCATTAAGTTTGGTTTATCCCCGCAAACGCCGGTCATGTTGGTGATTGCTCTGGTCATCTTGTGGGCGCGGGTCCGCGGCGCCGACTGGGAAAAGATTCACGGCGGCATCATTGACGGGATTAAGACCGGGATCATCCCCATCTTCATTTTTATCCTGATTGGGGCCTTGATCAGTGTCTGGATTCAAGCCGGCATCATTCCGTCCATGATGGTGGTTGGGTTTCACTTAATCTCCGCCAAATGGTTCGTGCCGTCGGTCTTTCTGGTGTGCGCCATCATCGGGTCGTCCATCGGAAGTGCTTTCACCATCATTTCGACCGTGGGGATCGCCCTGTTCGGGATGGGCGCAACCATGGGGATGAACCCCGCGTTAGTCGCCGGGGCAATTATCTCCGGGGCCATCTTCGGCGATAAGACCTCGCCGCTGTCCGACTCGACCAACCTGGCATCCGCCGTAGCCGAAGCCGACCTGTTTAGCCACATCCGTAACCTGATGTGGTCGACGATTCCGGCCTTCCTGGTCTCCCTGGTGATTTACGCCGTGATTGGGACCGGGGCCGCCAGCGATAATGGGATGAGCAAGATTGCCACGACCGTTAACACGCTGCAGGCGCACTTCACCATCAGTTGGTGGGCCGCCTTACCCCTGGTCATCATGGTCGTTTGTGCCGTGATGAAGGTGCCGGCCATCGCCACGTTGTTCTTAAACATCGGGGTGGCCATCGTGATGATCTTCATCGAACAACCCAAGACCTCGCTGTCCGGGTTAGCCACGACCATCGAATCTGGGTTCGTGTCCAAGACCGGGAACGCCAGCGTCGACGCCCTGTTATCCCGGGGTGGAGTTAGCTCCATGATGGGGACGGTTTCTCTGATCATCCTAACCCTGTCGTTAGGGGGCTTACTGATGAAGTTCGACCTGATTCAAACGGCCATGACGCCGTTAGTCAACCGGCTCACTAAATCTGGGTCGCTAGTCACTGCCGCCATTTTAGGGGGCATCGGGGTCAACATCTTCGTCGGCGAACAGTACCTGTCCGTGATCTTACCCGGGAAGGCCTTCAAGCAAGCCTTTAACCAACGCGGGTTGGCTAATTTAGCGTTAAGTCGGGTCTTGGAAGATGGCGGGACCGTCATCAACTACCTGATTCCTTGGGGCGTGGCCGGAGCCTTTGCGGCCAACACGCTGGGCGTTTCGACGCTGGCTTACCTGCCATTCTGCTTCTTTAGCCTATTGTCGCCGGTCTTCTCGATCATCAGTGGGTTCACGGGGATTGGTCTGAAGCGGCAGGCGCCCGCTGCGGCCACCAACGCCACCACGGCCGTCACGCCGGAAGCTTCTGGTCGGTAGAGTAAAGTTTGGTCGTTGTTGGTCGCCTTGCCAGCCGCTGCACTCTGCCGAGCCAGCGTTCTAGTAGTGGGCCCGATTCTGAAGCCCGTCCAAACCCGGCGGTCTCCAGAACTCGACCTTATCCTAAACTGACAAGAAACGTCGCTTAAGGATAATTTCACTACTAGAACGCCAGTCGGCGCCGTTGCGCTACGTTGTGGGTACCTCGTTCACACTAGTGATAACCTTTCGCGGGTGGGGGTATTCCCAATTCTAATTTGGGTGCTCCACCTTAGCCGAGAGGGAGGTCCCAATGGGGCTCAGTGGTGAAATTTCTGTTAGGCGGGTGGGTTTCCCGGCTTACAGAAAGGTCGAGCTTGAAGACTCACGGGGTGGGTGAGGCTTCAAGTCGTGCCCACCACGTTCCAGCCCCGTTGGGACCGACCGGCAAGGCGGCTATCAACGACTATTCCCGCTGGCTCGGCAGAGTGCAGCGGCCCACCAACGACCAACCTCCACAAAAAAAGAAAATTAAAATGAAATTAGTATTGACATCACAAAATGAGAATGTTTTAATATAGCCAATCACTTAAACGGAAAGGACAGATAATCATGACGAACTTACAGTTACCAACGACCGCGTATTATTTTGGCTTAGTTTACTTTAGGTAGCGTCCGTATCGCATTCCAGATACGGACGGCACACACGTCCGTGTCTAGAGTTAGCGAAGTCATGATTGTCTTTGGCCAGCTAGACACGTTTCACCTAGCTAGGCTAAATCCAATTTCTCTCGAGAAAAATCCGTCGTCAGGCGGGGATTAGGTCAGCTAGATGAAAATCTAGCTGGCCTTTTTGTTTGCTTTTACCGTTAAATCAAAGGAGCGAGATTATGAATAAACGAACATTATCACTTAGCTTATACCTGAACTACTTTGTTCACGGGATTGGGTTGATCATCCTGACCCAAAACATGCAGGCGCTTAGCCAACACTGGAATTCGCCACTGGCCACTGTCTCCTACGTCTTCTCGGGGATTGGGATTGGCCGGATCTTCGCCTACTTCATCTTCGGGAACTTATCCGACCGGTTTGGTCGTAAGGTCTTCATTAATATCGGGATGCTCAGCTACCTGGTCTTCTTCTTGGGGATGGCGTTTGTCCGCAACATTCAGGTGGCCTACGCCTTAGCCATCGTCGCCGGGATCGCCAACTCGGCGTTAGATTCCGGGACCTACGCAACCTTCATCGAAATGGGGGGGAATCAAGGTTCCGCCAATATTTTGATCAAAGCCTTCATGTCCATCGGGGAGTTCATCCTACCGCTGTTCATCGCCACGCTAGAAGCCAACCAGGCATGGTACGGCTGGTCCTTCATGTTAGCCGCCGCGGTTCTGGTCTTCAACCTGTTCTTCTTGAACCGGCAAACCTTCCCGCAACGTAACCAGGCCGACGACGCCACGGCGGTTGCCGCCCAGCAGTTGCCCAAGTCCCGGCGAATTCTCGCCTCGCTAGGGTTAGCGGGTTACGGCTACACCTCAATGGCTCTGATGATTCTTTACACCCAATGGATCAGCTTGTTTGTCACTAAGACTTACGGCTTCGGCCCGGTTTTGGCCCACCTGTTGTTATCGCTATACAGTATCGGTTCCATCACCGGGGTCATTGTGATCTTCCTGCTCTTACGGACGGGCATTTCAGAACGCAAGTTGTTGGTGGGGATGAACGTCGGCTCCCTCATCGCTTTAGCGGTGGTCTGCTACGCGGCCGTGCCGTGGTTGTCGATGGTGGCGTCATTAGCCTTCGGGTTCTTAGCCGCCGGGGGCGCGATGCAGATTGGGTTAAACATCTTCTTGCGGTTGTACCCACACATTAAGGGGACGATTACTGGGACGTTCTTCACCTTCGGGAGTGTGGCCGCCTTCACGATTCCACTGATTACCGGTTGGTTATCCAAGCAGAGCATTGCTGCAGCGATGCGGTCCGACCTGGTAGTGGCCGCAGCTGGATTAGGTTGTGTGGCGGTGACCGCTTGGGCGCTGCGACCGGCCCATTCGTTAGAAACCGACCGGCAGGCCATCAACCAGATTGACCAAAAGATCGTGCGGCTGTTGAATCAACGGTTCGAGACCGTTACCGACATTAGCGACCTCAAGCAACAGGCTCACTTGCCTGTCCTGGACCAGAGCCGAGAAGACCGGGTCTTGGACCGGGTCGCTCAACGCAGTAACCAAGCGGCCCACACGCCGTACCTACAGGCCATTTACCAAGCCATTATGAGTAATTCGCGGGCTTACCAGACCGCCCGCAAGACCACCACGCACCAAGTGGCTCCGGTCGCACCACAGACTAGCGGGCTAACTAATAAGGAGGATTTACATGATTAATTACGTCACTGCCGGTGAATCACACGGCCCCCAACTAACGGGTATCTTGACCGGTATTCCCGCCGGCTTGACCTTAGACATCGACGCCATCAACGCGGGCCTGAGTGCCCGGCAAGGCGGCTTCGGCCGCGGTAACCGCCAACAGATCGAACACGACCAGGTCACCGTAGTCGGCGGTCTGCGCCACGGCGTCACGTTAGGCTCGCCGTTAGCGCTGACCATTCAAAATCGTGACCACGCTCACTGGGCCAAAATCATGAATCCGACCAGCCCGGCCACTCCGGAAAATACCCTCCGGCAGGTGACCCGCCCACGGCCCGGTCACGCCGATTTGGTCGGGGGCATGAAGTACGGTCACCGCGATTTGCGGAACGTTTTGGAACGCTCCTCGGCCAGAGAAACCGCCATGCGGGTGGCGATCGGCCAGATTTGTAAACAACTCTTAGCCCAACTCGACATCCACTTAGTGGGGTACGTCCAACAGATTGGTCAGGTCAAGACCGACCCGCAAGCCGGACTGGATGTGGCCGCCTTAGAACAAGCCATCACCCAAAACGACCTGCGCATCACCGATAACGCCAAGGTCGACGAGATTCATGACCTGATTACCGCCACGCGCAAGGCCGGTGATACGCTGGGCGGCGTGATTCGGGTAGTCGCCACCCACGTGCCGGCCGGCTTGGGGAGTTACACCAACTGGGACACCAAGTTGGACGGCAAACTCGCCGCGGCCGTGATGGGCGTCAACGCCATGAAGGGCGTCGAGATTGGTGACGGCTTCGCGGCCGCGGCCAGCCACGGTAGCCAGGTGATGGACGAGATCGACTGGAACGCCGAAGACGGCTGGTCACGGTTGACCAATCACCTGGGCGGCTTCGAAGGCGGGATGACTAACGGCATGCCGATTATCGTCAAGGCGGCCATGAAGCCGATTCCGACCCTCTACAAGCCGCTGCAAAGCGTCGACATTGCCACCAAGGAAGTCAAGAAGGCCAGCGTGGAACGCTCCGACACCACCGCCATCGTGCCGGCGTCCATCGTGGTCGAAAGTGTGGTGGCCATCGAACTGGCCAAGGCAATCACGGAAACGTTTGACGGCAGTAACCTCGAGCGATTGAAGCGGACCATCGCCGAGTACCGCGACGAACTGCAGCGCTACTAAGGCGGGGCGACCATGAAAATTCATACCTTGGGGCCCAGCGCGACTGACAGTTACGCCGCGGCTCTGCACTATAACCAAGTTGCGTACGCCGGAGCGGCCACCATCGTGGGGCATCCCAGCTTCGAAGAGATCTTAACCGACCTCGACGCGTACGCGCACGACGAATTGGTGATTCCAGCGGCCTTCAAGTCGCCCACGTTGCACGCCAGCTGGGGCGACGTTCACTACGCGTTACTCGATCACTGGACCTTAAAGACCAGCTTCATCACGGCCCTGGATCCGCTGGTGGTGGTGCAGCGCTTAGACGCCGACAACCGCATCGGCTACACCCACGCGGCCACGGCCCAACTGCTCCAGCGAATCGTCAGTCAGGTGGACGTGCAGACCGCCACCAGCAAGTATTTAGCGTATCGCGCCTATCAGGATAACCGGGGCGCCTACGTCTTAACCAACGAAAAAAACGTCAGCTTAGGGGCTGACGAACGACTATTAAAACGCCTCACGCCCAGCATGGTGTGGTGCGTCTATCAAATTAAGTAAGGGTGAGACCAGATGATCAAAACATTAATGCGCCGGCCAACGACCGGTTTACACGGTACCAGCACGGTGCCCGGCGATAAGAGTATTTCCCATCGCGGGCTGATCTTGGGGGCCATTAGTACGGGGACTACGCGGTTGACCCACTTCTTAACGGCCGCGGATTGCCTGTCGACGCTAAACGCGTTACGCGCGTTGGGCGTGCCGATTCAACGCGACGGTACCACGGTCACGGTGACCGGCCAGGGCCTACACGGGTTGCGGGCCGCCAATCAGCCACTCGACATGGGGAACGCCGGGACCGCCACGCGCCTGATGACCGGGTTACTAGCCGGTCAAGCTTTCGACGCGACGTTGGTGGGGGATGCGTCGTTGAGTCAACGCCCGATGGCCCGGGTCCAACAACCACTGGCCACCATGGGCGCACAGATTGACCTGACGGCCGGCCACCTGCCAATGCAAATTCACGGCCGGGCGCTACACGCCACGCACGTCGAGATGCAAGTGGCCAGCGCCCAGGTCAAGAGTGCCTTGATCTTAGCGGCCTTGCAGGCGGACGGTCCCAGCACCATTGTTGAAAAACTTCCGACCCGCGACCACACCGAACGGCTCTTACGGGCGTTTGGCGGTGAATTGACCACGACGGCGGACGGGCGCACCATCACGGTCCAGCCCCAACCGCACCTGACCGGCCAAACCATCACGGTGCCCGGGGATGTCTCCTCGGCGGCCTTCTTCTTAACGGCGGCCAGCATCGTTCCCGGTTCGCAAATTACCCTCAAGGACGTGGGCTTAAATCCCACCCGGACGGGGATCATCGACGTGCTCCAACGGATGGGCGGCCACCTCGACATCCGGTTGACTGACCAGCCGGGGGAACCGCTGGGTGACATCACGGTCAGCGCCGCGCAGTTACACCCCATCCAGTTGACGGCCGCCGACATTCCGGCGGTGATCGACGAGTTGCCGCTGGTGGCCTTACTGGCCGCCACGGCCGACGGGGTCAGCGAAATCAGTGGGGCCGAAGAACTGCGGGTCAAGGAGACCGACCGCATCGCCACCATCGTGACCGAACTGCGGAAATTGGGCGTGCGGATCACCGAAAAACCGGACGGCTTTATCATCGATGGGCGGCCGGCCTGGCGGGTCAGCGCCGCGCAATTTGACAGCCACGGCGACCACCGCATCGGCATGATGATGGCCATTGCGGCCCTGCGATTGACTACGCCGACCACCTTAGCGGACGCCGGGGCCATCAACATTTCCTACCCCAGCTTCTTTGACGATCTGACCCACTTGACTACCGAAACGGAGGCTGCGCATGCCTAAAATTTTGATTAAGGGCCTCGGCCTGATTGGCAGTTCGTTAGCGTTAGCGATTCGCGCGGCGCACCCGGACGACCAGTTGGTGGGCTGTGACGTTAATTCTGACAGCCTCGACTATGCGGTGGCCCAACACCTGATCGACGAACGGGCAGACGACTTTATGGCCGCCGCGCCGACCGCCGACGTGATCATCCTGGCCGGTCCGGTCAGTGTGATCTGTGACGACCTGGCGTTGCTGGCGTCGTTAACGCTCAAACCCGACGTCTTGATCACCGACGTGGGGAGTACCAAGCAGACCGTTTTACGGGCCGCCAAGCCCTTGCAACAGCGCGGGGTCACCTTTATCGGCGGCCACCCCATGGCCGGGTCGCACAAGTCCGGGGTGACCGCCGGCCGCGCCGATTTATTCGAAAACGCGTTTTACTTTCTGGTGCCGGGTCTCGCACCGACTAGCACGGTAACCCGGCTACAGGACCTCCTGGTGGGCACCCACGTCAAATGGCTGACGGTCACGCCGACCCAACACGACCGCATCGTGGGGCAACTGAGCCACCTCCCCCATATCGTGGCCGCTGCGCTGGTCAACCAGACGCAAGCCGCGTTGGCGGACTCGCCGTTGGGGCTGCGGTTAGCGGCCGGGGGCTTCAAGAGTATCACCCGAATCGCCTCGTCGGACCCAACTATGTGGACCGCCATCCTACTGAACAACGGCGCCCTGGTAGCCGATCAGTTACGGGCTTACCAGGCGGAACTGAACCGGATGGAAACGGCGATTACCACCCAGGATGCCGCGCAGATCAACGCGTTTTTCACCCACGCCAAGACCACCCGCGACCACCTGGGGCCCGACCGGTTGGGCAGCCTGCCTAATTTCTTTGATTTATTCCTGAACGTGCCCGACCAGGTCGGTGCCATTGCGGACGTCACGCACCGGTTGGCCGCCGCTCACCTGAGCTTAGTCAACATTCATATTTTAGAGATTCGTGAAGAAGTTGACGGGGTCTTGCAGCTGACCTTCGGGGAAGCCGCGACCCGCGACCAGGCCGCCGAGTTATTACAGGGCGCCGATTATCAGATTGTGAGGAGGAGTTAAGATGCAAGCCATTTTGATTGGGTTCATGGGCAGTGGGAAGACCACCGTGGGTCAGCTATTAGCCGCGGAACTGGGCACCCACCACGCCGACCTAGATGACATGATTGTCCAACGCGCTGGAAAGACCATTAGCACGATTTTTGCGGAACGGGGCGAAGCCTATTTTCGCCAGCTTGAACAACAGACCCTCCGCGACGCTATCGCCCAACCGGGAATCCTCTCCACGGGGGGCGGTACGCCCACGATTGCGGCCAACGCGGCGATTTTAAAGGCCAGCCCGGTACCCGTCATTTGTTTGACGGCCAGCGATCAGACAATTCTGGGGCGCGTGGCGCAGGACACCGGCCGGCCCCTGGTCGACGAACTGGGCAGCGGGGGGTTAATGGCCTTGAAGCAAAAACGCGCGGCCCTGTACCGCGCGGCGGCCGACGTGGCGGTCGCTACGGACGGGTTGACCCCGGCTCAAATCGTGGCCGAGATCAAGACCCGGGTTTTACAGCCGGGGCACCGACTGGCGGCCAACGGGTAAAGAAGCTTAAATCAATCGGCAGTCACAAAACGGCGGCCTTAAGTTGACGGGAACAGTCAATTTAGGGGCGCTATTTTTGTGACGTGAGCGGAACTTGAAGCGCTAATCTTGGTGTACTCGTTCTTCTGGGAGAAGGGAACCCGGTTGGCGGGTCCGACCACCAGTTGATCTTGGCGGGGCTAGGTCATGTGGGGGCGCAATTGGCCAGCCCGGGTTCGTAAAGTGTGGCATACAAGCGATCCGGTTTAAGGGCGTTTTATGGACCCGGGGGTGGTCTTTTTTGCTACACTTTGGGCGATTAAGAAAGGAGCGAAGTAACTACTGAAAGCCAAAGTTGGGTGCGCGTGACGGCGCAATGGACCCGGACAATGTGGCGCCCGGATTGAACCACTGGTCACCCATCCGTTGAAAGGAAGTTTTTTTCATGCCGGAAACTACGACCAAGAAGCGTAAGCTAATCCAGTACGCCAACGGACGATCGCTGGAGGAAATCAACGGTACCGTGGAAGTACCGCACGATATTAGTTTTATGAAGGCGTTATTTATGTATTCGGGTCCCGGAGCCTTAGTTGCCGTGGGGTACATGGATCCTGGGAACTGGTCAACGTCCATTACCGGTGGGCAAAACTTCCAGTATTTGTTAATGTCTGTCATCTTGATTTCAAGTTTAGTCGCGATGCTGCTGCAGTACATGGCAGCCAAACTTGGAATCGTGAGTCAAATGGACTTGGCCCAAGCCATTCGGGCGCGAACCAGTAAAGCCCTGGGCATTGTCTTATGGATTATGACCGAATTCGCCATTATGGCGACCGATATTGCTGAAGTCATTGGGGCGGCGATTGCGTTATACTTGCTGTTCCATATTCCGTTGGTCATGGCGGTGTTTATTACCGTTTTTGACGTGTTGCTTTTGCTCTTATTGACTAAGATTGGGTTTCGGAAGATCGAAGCGATTGTGGTCTGCCTGATTATGGTAATTTTGGTGGTCTTCGCTTACCAAGTTGCCTTGTCTAACCCCAACTGGGGCGGCGTTTTTGCCGGATTGATTCCGACTGGTAAGACGTTTGCGGCTAGCCCAACCGTGGGCGGGTCTAATCCACTGCAGGGGGCACTAGGAATCATTGGGGCGACCGTGATGCCGCACAACCTGTACCTGCACTCCGCTATTTCGCAAACCCGGAAGATCGACCACAATTCCGAAAAGGATATTGCGCGGACGGTCCGGTTTGCTAGCTGGGATTCCAACATTCAACTGACGTTAGCCTTCTTCGTCAACGCGTTGCTGTTGATCATGGGGGTTGCCGTCTTCAAGTCCGGCGCCGTCAAGGATCCGTCGTTCTTCGGGCTGTTTCAAGCCTTATCCGATACCTCGACCATGAGTAACGGTGTGCTGGCCTCGGTTGCGAAGACCGGGATTCTCTCCACGTTATTTGCCGTGGCGCTGTTAGCTTCCGGGCAAAATTCCACGATTACCGGGACCTTAACCGGTCAGGTCATTATGGAAGGGTTCGTCCACATGCGGATGCCGCTATGGTTACGTCGGTTAGTCACCCGGGTCATCTCCGTGATTCCGGTGTTGATCTGCGTGGGCATGACCAGTGGGAAGAGTGCCATCGACGAACACGTGGCTTTGAACGATTTAATGAACAATTCGCAAGTCTTTCTGGCCTTCGCCTTACCTTTCTCGATGCTGCCGTTGTTGATGATGACCGACAGTAAACTTGAGATGGGGAAGTTCAAGAATTCCTTATGGGTCAAGGTTCTGGGATGGTTATCCGTGATTAGATTAACCGTGCTGAACATGCAGGGACTGCCCGACCAAGTCGCCGGTTTCTTCGGGGACAACCCGACGGCGGCACAAACGGCGTTGGCTCATGGGATTGCCGACTTTCTGATTGTCGTGATTCTGGCCTTGTTACTGTGGACCATCATTGAATTGCACCACGGTAATCAACAGTTAGCCGCCCACCTGAAGGCGGAAGGGCAACCATCCGCCGTAGAAGCGGCGATGACCGAAGGCGTGGAAAACCACGAAGAGGATTAAGGAAACCTGAGAGTGGGACAGAAGGCGGTTAGCTGGTGAGCATTAACGTCGTAAGGTGGATAATCCTGGACTTGGATTATTCGCCTTACGGGGTTAAGCGGAACCAGCTGCCTTTTGGCGCACGTTTCAACGCCAAATATTCGGAGATACTAACGAGTCTGAGCCTTTTGTCCCACTCTCAGTCATTTTGAAGGATGTCACCATCTAGGAGCGTAATCGTTGGTCGAAAAAACCGTTGATTACGCTTTTTGTTATGAAATTATAAGTAGAAAGTTTAGGTGCCCTTAAAAATGAGTTGGCATTATCAAAAAAATATTGGCGGCTTTTGGGTGCGCTTGAGTGGGCTGAACGGGCCTGGATCAATGGCGGAAGTATCCTAAAATAACGGGATTGGTGCCGCTTTCAATTTTAAATGAATAATTTAAAAAATAATCTTATTCGAGGCAAACTAAGTTTAGGGTCAACTAAAAAAGTCTTTGCACGTATTTAGATTTAATGTATAATGAGGTCGTTGTTAAGTGAATCAGGAGAGGAGTTTTTTGTCGTGTCTGATAACGTTGCAAAGAAGCACAAGTTGATTCAGTACGCCAACGGTCGTTCGTTGGAAGAAATCAACGGCACGGTTAAAGTGCCACGTAATATTAGTTTTGGAAAGGCCCTGTTTATGTATTCCGGTCCGGGTGCCTTGGTTGCCGTGGGGTACATGGATCCCGGGAACTGGTCCACGTCGATCACCGGGGGACAAAATTTCCAGTACTTACTCATGTCTGTTATCTTGATTTCAAGTTTAGTGGCGATGTTGCTGCAATACATGGCCGCCAAACTTGGGATCGTGAGTCAGATGGACTTGGCCCAAGCCATTCGGGCGCGGACCAGTAAAGCCCTGGGAATCGTCTTATGGATCATGACAGAATTAGCCATTATGGCCACGGATATCGCTGAAGTTATCGGGGCGGCGATCGCGTTATATCTATTATTCAATATTCCCTTAGTCATTTCCGTGTTCATTACCGTTTTTGACGTTTTGCTCTTACTGTTACTGACCAAGATTGGGTTCCGGAAGATCGAAGCCATCGTGGTCTGCCTGATCATGGTGATTCTGGTGGTCTTTGCCTACCAAGTGGCGCTTTCTAACCCAGACTGGGGTGGCGTCTTCAAGGGCTTGATTCCGACCGGTGCCACCTTCGCGGAAAAGCCAGTGATTGGCGGGAACAATCCGTTACAAGGGGCTCTAGGAATCATCGGGGCGACCGTGATGCCGCACAACCTGTACCTGCACTCGGCCATCTCGCAAACGCGGGAAATTGACCACAGTGACGAAGCTGACATCGCCCGGACCGTGCGTTTCGCTAGCTGGGACTCCAACATTCAACTGACGTTGGCCTTCTTCGTGAATGCCTTGCTGTTGATCATGGGGGTTGCCGTCTTCAAGTCCGGTGCCGTCAAGGATCCGTCGTTCTTCGGGCTGTTCCAAGCCTTGTCCGATACGTCAACCATGAGCAACGGGGTCTTAGCCGGGGTCGCCAAGACCGGGATCTTATCAACCTTGTTCGCCGTGGCACTGTTAGCCTCCGGGCAAAACTCCACGATTACCGGGACCTTAACCGGTCAGGTCATCATGGAAGGCTTTGTCCACATGCGGATGCCACTTTGGTTACGGCGTTTAGTTACCCGGTTGATTTCCGTGATTCCTGTGCTGATCTGTGTCATGATGACCAGTGGGAAGAGCGCCATCGCCGAGCACACTGCGTTAAACGACCTGATGAACAACTCACAAGTCTTTCTGGCGTTTGATTTGCCATTCTCGATGCTGCCGTTGTTGATGATGACTGACAGTAAGTTGGAAATGGGAAAGTTCAAGAACACCATGTGGGTCAAGATTTTAGGGTGGGTCTCCGTTGTGGGACTGACCGTCTTGAACATGAAGGGTCTGCCAGATCAGATTGCCGCCTTCTTCGGGGACAACCCGACGGCCGCTCAAACGAATACCGCTAATCTGATTGCCTACATTCTGATTGCCGCAATCCTAGCCTTACTGGTTTGGACCATCGTTGAACTCCACCAAGGTAACAAGCGGTTGGAAAACCACTTGAAGGCTGAGGGGGTTGAATCTGCCGTGGAAGCGGTGATGACCGATGACGCTGCTGACCAAGAAGCATAAGGGGCGATAGAGATGGCAACAAAGTTTAACCGTATTTTAGTGGGGGTCGACGATTCGGCCGACGCGCTGTTAGCATTTGAGTACGCCTTGCATCAAGCCAAGCGTGATGATGCGGAACTCTACATCGTGTCCGTATTGGAAAGCGATGATATGAGCGTCTATGAAGCTTTGAGTAAAGACTACGTGCACGGGGAGCGTCAGGCACTGGAGCAACACATTCAGGACTATCAACAACAGGCCCAAAAGGCCGGTCTGACGAAGGTGCACGCGTTGGTCGCGGACGGGGGACCGGGAGAAACCATCGTCAAAGATGTGATCCCCCACGTTCAACCAGATTTGTTAATCATTGGTTCGGAAGCCAAGAAGGGCGTTCGGCGCCACTTCGGGAGTCAAGCCGCCTACATGGCGAAATACTCACCGATTTCGGTTTTGGTGATCCGGTAAGCTGTTAAAATTAAATTAGCATCACTTGTGGCGGTCTAAGTCATGTTCATTTTGAACATGGCTTAGGCCGCCATTTTTTAGACAAAACTTAGCAAAAAGGGGATAAACAACATGACATCAGTTAAGCAACAGGCGTTTCGCCGGGGGTTACACCTCGAATATTTCTCAACGGCCTGGATGACCTTTGAATTTCTGGTTGGGTTCACTTCGGGGTTAAAGGCGGGGTCCATCCTGTTGATCGCCTTCGGGTTGGACAGCTTTTTAGAAATCATCTCGGGTGGCACCTTAATCTGGCGGCTCCGCAAGTCGGTGACGGGTACGGCTAGCGATGCGGCCATTGCGCAAGCCGAGCGGCGGTCGTCGTTAATCGTGGGGACGGTGCTACTATTACTGGCGGTTTACGTCATCGGGGTGTCGGGGTACAACCTGGCCACGCACCAGTTGGCCGATACCAGCTGGTCGGGAATAACGATTGCGGTGGCTTCAGTGCTACTGATGCCGGTCCTGGCTGTGGGTAAGCGCAGGATTGGTCAGCGGATTGGGTCGCCGGCCTTGATCGAGGATGGCATGTGTAACATCACCTGCGCCTACATGGCGGGAACCGTCTTGATGGGGGCGGTTTTGACCGCTGCGTTCGGCTGGTGGTGGGCCGATTCCGTGGCTGCGCTGGTCCTGGTCTATTTCATTGCCAGTGAGGGCTGGGAAGCCTTTCAGAATGGTCGGGGTGAAGGTTAGGCGAGAGCCAAAAAAACGACCGATTCACCCTCACAGGAATCGGTCGTTTAATAATATTTCAAGATTTAGTAGTGGTCGCCGTTGGTGATGGAGTTCTTGACGATCACGTAGTCAACGGTGCGGATGTCTAGCAGGTTGCGGCCACCGGCGTAGGAAATCGAGGACTGTAAGTCTTGGTGGATTTCCTGTAACGTGTCGGCGATGTCGCCGCGATACGGGACCAGCATCTGCTTGCCTTCCACGTTGCGGTAGGCGCCCTTTTATTTCTCGGACGCGGAGCCCCAGTACTGCTTGTAGACGCGGCCGTCGATGGTTAACTTGCTACCGGGCGATTGTTCGTGCCCCGCTAACATGGAGCCAATCATCACCATGCTGGCCCCGAAACGGACGGACTTGGCGATGTCGCCGTCGTAGCGAATCCCCCCGTCGGCGATGATGGGCTTCCGGGCCGCCTTGGCGCAGAGCCGCAGGGCGGCGAGCTGCCAGCCCCCGGTTCCAAAACCGGTCTTGAGCTTGGTGATGCAGGCCTTACCGGGGCCGATGCCGACTTTGGTGGCGTCGGCACCCGCGTTTTCCAGTTCCCGGACGGCTTCGGGCGTCCCGACGTTACCGGCAATCACGAAGCTAGCGGGCAGGGTGGTCTTGATCTTCTTGATCATCCGAATCACGGAATCGGCGTGCCCGTGGGCGATGTCGATGGTGATGTATTCGGGGACCAGGTCGGCCGCCGCTAACTCGTCGATGAAGGCGTGTTCGTCGGGCTTGACGCCGACACTGATTGAGGCGAACAGGTGCTTAGCGTGCATGCGTTCGATGAAGCCGCGCCGTTCCTGGGGTTGGAAGCGATGCATCACGTAGAAGTAATCGTTTTGCGCCAGCCAGGTGGCCAGTTCTTCGTTGATGACGGTTTCCATGTTGGCGGGTACCACGGGAATTCTAAACTTGCGGCCGCCGAAGGTAATCGTGGTATCGGCGTCGGACCGGCTATCGAGGATACACTTGTTGGGAATCAGTTGAATGTCTTCGTAATCAAATACTTCGGATGGATGCATCGCTGGTCAACTCCTAATTAGTGGATTAGTCCCAGATGGACTGTAAAATGTTGGTTTGTTCACGGTCGGGACCCACGGACAAGGTAGCCACGGGGACGCCGACGAGTTCTTCAAGCCGCTTGACGTAGTTGCGGGCGTTTTCGGGTAATTCCGCCAATGACCGGCAACCGGTGATGTCTTCGGTCCAGCCTGGTAATTCTTCGTAGACCGGTTGGCAAGCCGAGAGGTCCTTCAAGCTAGCGGGATAGTGGTAAATCGTTTCGCCGTTGAGTTCGTAGGCCTTGCAGATCTTGACGGTCTTTAGGCCAGTCAGGACGTCTAGACAGTTCAGGGACAGGTGAGTCAAGCCGGAAACGCGCTTGGCGTGCCGGAGCACCACGCTGTCGAACCACCCGATCCGGCGAGGCCGCTTAGTGACCGTACCGTATTCGTGGCCGGTCTCCCGGATGGTGTCGCCAATCTCGTCGTGCAGTTCAGTGGGGAAGGGGCCGTCGCCGACCCGAGATGTGTAGGCCTTGCAGACGCCGACCACTTGGTTGATCTTGGTTGGGCCGACCCCGGAACCGATGGTCACGCCCCCAGCCACAGGGTTTGAAGAAGTGACGAACGGATAAGTCCCGTGGTCGATGTCGAGCATCACGCCCTGAGCGCCTTCAAACAACACGTTCTTGCCGGCGTCGATGGCGTCGTTGATCACCACGGAGGTGTCGGTGACGTGGGCCTTCAATTGTTGCCCATATTGATAGTAGGTTTCGAAAATATCGTCAAAGTTCAGGGGTTGTTCATCGTAGAGTTTGATGAACAACTCATTTTTTTCGGCCAAGTTTTGTTTGAGCTTCGCGGCGAAGGTGTCGCGGTCGAGCAAGTCGGCCACCCGGATACCGACCCGTTCGGCTTTATCCATGTAAGCCGGGCCGATTCCCTTGTTGGTGGTCCCAATCTTGTTGGTCTTGGTCTTTTCTTGGCACTTGTCCAAGAGAATGTGGTAAGGCAGGATGACGTGGGCCCGATCGGAAATCCGGAGATTGTCCGTGACCACGCCGTTGTCGTTGAGGTACTGTAGTTCTTCAACTAAGGACTTCGGGTTCAGGACCACACCGTTACCAATCACACTGGTCTTATCCGCGTAGAAAATCCCAGACGGAATCAAGCGTAATTTAAACGTTTGGCCGTTGAAGACGATGGTGTGACCGGCGTTGTCGCCCCCTTGGTAGCGCGCGATAACGTCCGCTTTTTCACTTAGAAAATCAGTGATCTTGCCCTTTCCTTCATCGCCCCATTGACTACCAACTACTACTGTTGATGACATAACAACACCTCATCGTTTTATTTTTGCTAAGCCGAACGACCCAGCAAGAATTAATTTACCATGTTCGGAATTAAAAAGCAAGCCGAAAACGAACGATTATAAATTATTTTCTATAATCATTCTATTTATTGAGGATAGAAACTAAATGGTGGGATGATTTATCGTTGAAACCGTCCAATTCTGGGACGATCTATGCTATAATAGCAGACGGAGTTTTACCGAATGATTATTAAAATGTTCGTGTTTTGCCGTAAAAATAAGGAGGAATCCCATGTTATCACGTTATACGCGTCCCGAGATGGGCAAGATTTGGTCGTTGCAGAACCAGTACGCGTCTTGGTTAGCCGTAGAAATTGCGATTGATGAGGCCTGGGCCCAGTTGGGCGAGGTCCCGGTGGCCGATGCCGAGAAGATTCGCGCCAACGCCACCTTTGACGTGGACCGCATTGCTGAGATTGAAGCCGTGACCCACCATGACGTGGTCGCCTTTACCCGCGCCGTATCCGAATCGTTGGGGGCCGAACGCAAGTGGATTCACTTCGGGGTCACCAGTACCGACGTAGTCGACACCGCGCAGGGCTACCGCTTGAAGCAAGCCAACGCCCAGTTGCGGCAGGGCATCGTGACGTTGATCGCCACGTTAAAGACCATGTCGTTGAAGTATAAGGATACGGTGATGATCGGCCGGACCCACGGGGTACAAGCCGAACCGACCACCTTCGGGTTGAAGATTGCCCGTTGGTATGCGGAAATGCAACGCAACTTGGACCGCTTCGACCGGGCCGCTAAGGGCGTTGAGACCGGTAAGATCAGCGGGGCCGTGGGGACGTTTGCTAACGTGCCACCCGAGGTCGAAGCCTACGTGTGTGACCGGTTGGGGATCACCGCGCAACCGATCGCTAGTCAGGTGCTGCCCCGGGATCTACACGCCGACTACATTGCCACGTTAGCCTTGATTGGGACCAGTATTGAAGAGTTCGCCACGGAGATCCGCAGTCTCCAACGTTCGGAGATCCACGAGGTCGAAGAACACTTCAACCCCGGCCAGAAGGGGTCGTCGGCCATGCCGCATAAGCGCAACCCGATTGGCTCGGAGAACGTGACCGGTCTGGCGCGGGTCCTGCGGGGTAACGTGATCACGGCTTACGAAAACGTCAGTCTATGGCACGAACGCGACATCTCGCATTCGTCGGCCGAACGGATCATCTTACCGGAGACCACCACGCTGTTGGATTACATGCTGCACCGCTTCAACCGGATTCTGACCAACCTCGACGTGTTCCCGCAGACCATGCTGGCCAACATGAACCGGACCTACGGCTTGATTTACAGTCAGCGCCTGTTGCTGAAATTGATCGAGGCGGGGATGAGTCGCGAGGACGCCTACGACCTGGTGCAACCGTTAACGGCTAAGGCCTGGGATCAGCAGACCCAGTTCCGGCCGTTGGTGGAAGCCAGCGCGGGGATCCGCGCACGGCTCACGCCAGATCAGATCGAAGACGCCTTCGATTACCACTACCACCTACGCCGGGTGGACGTGATTTTTAAACGCTTAGGTCTAGAATAGACGTCAAACGCCGCCATCTCACTCGGGGATGGCGGCGTTTTGTGTCTCCGGTTATAATCGAATTAATAAGAAAACTTGAGGGGGTCCGCAACATGACGCAAAGACGAACAACGGCATTTAAAAAACTACTGGCAGCCTTCAAGGGGGTACCCAAGGGGGGCGAACGGGTTTACTGGCAGGCGGCGCTGAGTTTCTTCGGCTACCGGTACCTGGCGATGAGTGTCGAAACGGTGGTTCGCCAACGCCTGGGGACGCAGCGGCCGGAAGTAGTTTGGCAGGACGCCACCCACCGCCAACGCCTGCAAACTGTCCTGCAGGAAGAATTGGGTTTTTACCTGGAACCCCAACTCTGGCCGGAACAGTTCTTGGCGGCGATGCACCACCTGCATGGTCACGATTTAAGTATGCGGCTGACGGGAGCCTTACAGCAGGCCATGGACCAGATTGCCGCCTCGACCACGCCCACGTCGCGTCCGACCTTCGTGCATTTGTTCGACGATGTGGACTTAGACAGTCTACAGTTCGGGGGAACGGCGGAACAGCGGATTGAAAACGTCAGCCGATTGTTCCTACGAGTCTATCAATTACCGGTTGACGACTGGGGCGCCGTGTACGAGAACCTGTTACAGTGTGCGGCGGCCCGGGTGCACCTGCCCGCGGGGAGCTTTTACACTCCCCGGTCGGTCTCGACCCTGCAAGCGGGCTTGGTCGACCAAGGTCAAGCGGTGACGGCGGTGTACGACCCGACCATGGGCACGGGGTCGTCGCTGATTCTGGCGGGGCAACGCTTGGGGGCCACCACGTATTACGGGCAAGAGTTAATGCCCGGGACGGCGAGTTTGGCGCAACTCAACCTCTTGGTTCACGGGGTGTCCTACCGGGACGGTCAGGTCGCCGTAGGGGATGTCTTAACGGCGGACCGGTTGGCTGGTCGGAAATTTGCGGCCATTGTGGCCACCCCGCCGGCCGCGGCCTACTGGGACCCGCACTACCTGGCGAACGACCCGCGGTTTACGGCTTACGGGCAGTTTGCCCCCAAATCCAAGGCCGATTGGGCGTTCGTTGAGCACATGTTGGCCCATTTGACGGATCGGGGTTGTCTGGCGGTGGTCTTGCCGGTGGGCAGCCTGTTCCGGCAGGAGGCCGAGGGCGTGATTCGTCGGCAGATCGTCGAACGGGACAACTTGTTGGACGCGGTGATTAGTCTTCCCGCTAAAATTGGTCAGTTGACGGCTAGCGCGGTGGTGGTCTTTCGGCGGGGCCGGACGACCCGGGACGTGTGGTTGTTGGATGCAGCCGGGTTCGGCACGAAACAAGACGGGAAAATTGATTTGGTGGCAACGGCGGTCACGGCCATCTTGGACCGGTATCACCAGCGGCAGGAGGTCCCCCACCTGGCCCATTTGGCGACCCTGGCGGAACTCCGCGCAAACGCGTTTGACCTCAGCGTGGCGCGGTACGTGACGCCGGCAGATCGGCACCCGGCAGTGGACGTGCCGACGACGCTGCGGGAGATTCAGGCGACGAAACGCGAATTGGCGCAGCTGGATAATGAGTATAACCGCTTGTTGGCCCAGCTGGTACAGAGTCAGGATGCGGCGACGCCAGAGACCTTGGCGCTGTTGCGGGCGATGAGTGAACGCAAGTAACTATAACTAAAGGCCCCCAGACGATTGGTCTGGGGGCCTTTAACAATTATGGCGTCAATGGCGCTTGCGGTAGTAGACCATCAGGGTGGTCAGGAGCAGGCTTCCGCCGAGCAACTGGGCGAATCGGGCTAGCCGTTCGTGAGTTTGGGGGAGTTGTCGGGGGGCTGCGGGTGAGGAGATTGGTGTGCGGCTGATTGCGGGTCGCTTGGTCGTGGCAGGTGCCGGGAAGCGTGGCCCCGTTCCCTGAGCGGCTTGGATGGCGTGGATGATTGCGGTCGCCGTTGGTAACGCCACGGGATGCGTGATCTGCGCGTTGACGTTCTCTGTCAGGGGATAACGCGCGGGTGTGACCGTGACGGTCGGCGGGGTGACTTGGGGCGCGGGTTGCGGTTTAGGCTCTGGCTGCGGTTCAGGCTTAGGTTGTGGCTGGGGTTCAGGTTCCGGGGTGGGTTCAGGTTTCGAGGGAATCAATTGATTATTCAAATGAAACACCAAATCGGCCGAGTAGCTGGACCCGGACCGCGGATCGCCGTTGGGGATGACGGAAAACCAGTAGGTCCCGTTGGGGGTGGTGGGCGTCACCGTCACAATGTATTCACCGTTCGTCTGGGTCACCTTAAAGTCGTCCGTGGCGTCATCGTCCATATCGTCGTTCGGTCTAGTGCCGGATAACCGATAAATTGTTAACGGGAAACCATTAGCGGGGGCTAAAGTCAAGGCTTGGGAGTCGTCGTCCACCGTACCCGCCGAATGGTCCCTGAGCTCACCGGTGAGGTTGTGCGTGATCAGTTGCGTGAGGTTTAGGGTAGGCTGGGTGGCCGTTGTGGTAAGCGTCCCGATGTCAAAGAACTGATCGTCGTCGATGCTGGTGTCTATGAGGGCCGTTAGAATGTGATTCTGGGCATAGTCAACTTGGCCTTTGAGGTCGCCACTCGGTAAGTAGCCGGTAAAATCGTTGTTCGTGACGGCTAGCCGGTGAACGTGAATGTCGTTATGGACGTCGGTAACGTCCGCGTGGTCCCGAACGAACCCCGGGTAAAAGTTAATGGGGCCGCTGAGGTGATTGCTGACCAGGTTGGCGTACATTAATTGGGGATATTGGTCAAAGTGGGGCAGGCCCCCCGTCAGACCTAACCCGCTTAGGGATAAATCGGTCAGTTCTGGATTTTGGGGAAGTAGCTGGTCGAGGTAGGCTTGCGCGTTGACGTTTAGGCCGAGTTCCGGGCCCACTAGGGGTTCGCCGTCGGCCGTCATGGGACTGTACTGGATGACGACCTTCTGGAGGTGGGGGGCGAACGCCAGTGACAGATGTTTAAGCTGTGTAAGGTCGACGCGTTCGGGATTTTGAAGGGAGAATTCGGTGATGTTTTTGAATTGTTCGATCCCGGTTAAATCGTGGATGAAGCCCACCTTCACTTCGGGGTAGTCCGGGAAGTCAATGTGGGGCCAGACGCCATGCTCGTCGGGACCGTCATTGGCTGGCGGGACGGGGGCCGATGGTATGGCAATATCGGGGGTTAAAATCTGGGTATTGTCGTCGGTGAGGGCGGGCACCTTATCGACGTAGTCCGCGAGGTTGTCGTCGGTAATTGTGACGTCCGGATATAGGGGTTTTCCTTCGTCTTCGTCACCAACTATAACCTTTCGGAGTTGTTCCTGAGCGACCCGTTCCAACCAAACGCGCAGGGTGTCGTCGGGAATCCAGGTTTTAGCGTTGCCCAGCTTGGCCGCGGTGGGCGCAGCTGGGGTTGGCGTGGTTGGGGCCTGACTGGCGGCCGCCCGGGGAAGCGTGACGACGGGGGCTGCTAGAGCCTGAGGGGAAAGTTTAGGTGTGGCTGTAGTTCCCGTTTCTCTATTGCGGATAATATTTGAATTAGTCTTACGAGTGTTCGCGCGGACTTGCTGGACCTGGCTGTTCGGCGTCGTCGCGGTATTCTTGGTTGGGGCGCTGGAGTTCGCGGTGGACGCATGGTTGGTCGTCGCGGTTGAACTTGACGCGGTCGTTGGGGAAAGGGGGGCGCTATTACTGGCGGCCCGGGCAATCGTCGGTTCGGTTAGTGTGCCAAGACTGAGGCTGAGAACCAGGGTGGAGACTTCAAGCCATCTTTTTCCGGCATTAGAGAACGATAAATCATGGAAAATGGGACGTTTGACGGGCATAAAACAGGATCCTCCTTGTAAAAGGGTAAAATCACAATGATGTATAGTTTATTATATGCAACGTTTCATGGTTCCATTATAGGATGCTGCGAGTTAATGGCAAGCTAAACTACTTATAAATATTATGATAAACCCTAGCGGTAAACCAAAAATCCCTTCAGCCGAGGAAGCCGAAGGGACTTTTATGAGGAGTGAGTTTCTTATGAGGGGAGAAACTCAAATTTGAGGAGTTCATCAGGTTTGAGGAGAACCTGACGAGGAATTGAATTCTCTTAGGGGGAGAGAATTCAAAAGGGGATTGGATAAAGATTTTGACTAGTAACCGTTACTGGCGAATTACTATGATGATAACTATACCCGGGAGTTGTGAATAGAAAATGGGGTAAGCCGTGACGACTTTTTGACGATTTGGTAAAGTAAATCTAAAGTCCTTAGATTCTGGTTAAGACCTACGCCGACGGTTGCTGCGGGTCGAAATACGTGTTCAAGAAGTGGACCACCCGTTGCTGGTAACGTTGCGGGTTGATCCAGAAACTCTCCGCGTGTGAGGCGTTTTTCACGATCCACAGCTGCTTAGGTGCGTGGGTCGCCGCGTAATTCTCGTAGGCCATCCCCACCGGTACGTACACGTCCTTTTCACCGTGAATGAACAGGATCGGTCGCGTGTTTTTCTTGAGTTGCCCGGTCGCCGTCACGTCGTTTAAGTAGTAGCCCAGCCGCCGCTTAGAGATGGTGGAGACCAGCGGTTCAATTGGATACTTGGGTAAATGATATTGGCGCTTCAGCAAATAGACCAGTTTGGCCTCGACACTGGAATAGCCGCAGTCGGCGATGATGGCTTTGACCTGTGGCGGGAGGCTTTCACCCGACAACATCTCCATGGTGGCCCCGCCCATCGACACGCCGAACAGGAGAATCTTCACGGGCCGGTCGCTACGGTCGATGACCTGCTGAATCCATTGCAGGTAATCCAACCGGTCCAGCCAACCGAAGCTGATGTATTTACCGGCGCTTTCGCCGTGACCCCGGTCGTCGGGTAACAACACGTTAAACCCGAGGTTGTGGTACATCTGAGCGAAATTCGCCATGGTTTCGCCGTTACCCTTGTAGCCGTGGCCGATGATTACCGTGCGGTCACTGGCGGTCTCAGCGGGGATGTATTCGGCGACCATCCGATTTCTGGCATCGTGTTCGTGCAGGTACCAGGTTTGCTTGTCGATGGCCTGGTACCAGTCGACGTAAGCGTAGTAGGCGTCCGCGTATTTCTGCTTATCCGCGGAGGTTTCGGGGACGTAGTTGACCCGTTTGAACGCGAAATTAAACAGGTGTTCACTGGCCAATAAGGCGGTTGCGGCCGCCCCCACTAAGGGGAGGGCCAAAGTTAGTTTTTTCTTCACGGGATCCGTCCTTTCTGCTTATGCAAATACCCAGTTATTATAGAAGAAGCCGCGGTGGGACACAAGCCAAGTATCACGAAAAAAGTGGGCCAAAAGGCGGTTAGCTGGTGAGCATGAACGACGGTTCGTAAGTCAGATAATCCTGGAATTGGATTACCTGACTTACGGGGTTAAGCGGAACCAGCTGCCTTTTGGCGCACGTTTCGACACCAGCCATTCGAAGACAAAAAAGTCCGAGACGATTGTCCCAGACTTCTGACTTAATCAAGGTAGAGTTCTTTCAGGGCTTCAACGTCCTTACGGGAAAAGTCGAGGACGTCACGCAGGTAATCTTGGACCCCGCCGTATTGGGTGTTGATGACCTTCATGGCGGTATCGAAGTAGTCCGGATTGACCGTGGACAGCGCCCGGATGTTGGCGATAAAGGCGTCCCCTTTACCGGCGGCTTTAGCCTGGGCTAACATCTTGTCCACCATGGGAACCACGTTTTCGTTGGTCAGCAGGTAGTCGTGCCGAATGACTTGGGGGTCGACGCCCAGGGCACTGAGCGCTAAGAAGGCGCCCATGCCGGTCCGGTCCTTACCGGCGGTGCAGTGAAACAGGACGGCCTGATCGGTCTGCTCGTTAGCTAAAAGGGTGGCCAGAAAGTCGTGGTAAGCACTTTGGGCGGTCTGTAAGGTGATCATGTTGCGGTAGACTTCCAGCATGTGCTGGTAGCCGGCCGTTCCGTCGCTAGAGAAGCGGCGTTCCAGGTCGGCTTGGCTGGCCGAAGCGTCGGTCTCGTCGCCGTCCGGGAAGACCGGTAAAAAGTGATAGGTCGCACCGGTCGGGACCTTGTCGGGGGACTGGGTTCGCTCGTCTTTGGACCGGAAGTCCACGTCGGCCACGACCCCGTAGTGTGCTAAGTAGTCTTGGTCGGCGGTCGTGAGCTTATCTAACCCCGCGGTCCGCACCAACTTGTGCCACTTCACGGTGCGCCCATCGACGGTAGGATACCCCCCGAGTTCGCGGAAGTTGAGGCCGCCCGTCACCTTTAAAATCCGACTGTTTGTCATTGTTTTACCACCCTTTCAATCAGCGTTGTTCTGGCTCTATTCTAACGGTTTTTGCGGGAATAGCCTAGTGATTCCTTTCGAGATTTCAAGCGTTTTTGGGCGAAACGCTGTATACTATCCCTAAGAGTGCGAGAAATTGACGAAGGAAAAGATAGGGTGATAGTCGTGAGCTTGCGTGGGAAATGGTTACTCTTCAAGACCCAGCACAGTCAACTCAAGCAACAGATCCAACAGGCTTTTTTACAGCCCAGTCGGCGTAACCTAGCCGTGGTGCCGGCGAAATTTCCGGCCGACATCGTGACTAAGGAACGAGAAATTTTTGGTGGCCGGATCCTGACCGCCGCGACCGGCGCCCCGTTGCCCCAACACATCATCTTATTTCATGGCGGCGCCTACACCATGCAGGGCACCGCGAGTCACCGCGAGATGATGACGGCGTTGATTCGGGAGGCCAACCTGCGAATCTCGTACGTCGATTATCCGTTGGTGCCGGAAGCCACGGTTGACGACACCCTGGGCTTTGCGGGCAATGCCTACGGGTATCTGCACGCCCAGTATCCCGACGACCAGTTCTTCTTGATGGGGGACTCGGCGGGTGGTGGCTTAGCGTTGACGCTGTTGCAGCAGTTAAAGGTCCATCAAGAAGCCTTGCCGGCCGGAACGATTCTGATCTCGCCCTGGACCGACCTGAGCATGATGAATCCGGATCTGACCGCCGCAGCCAAGCACGATCCGTACCTGACGTTGGCGACGCTGAAGAAGATTGGGTTTGAATACGCCGGCGACCATCCGGTGACCGATCCCCGGGTTAGCCCGATTTATGGTAACTTTGATGATCTGGGCCCCATTCTCCTGTATTACGGGACCAACGAGTTATTGTCGGCCGACGACCAACGCTTGGTACAGAAGTTAGAAGACGCGACGGGAACCGACTTTGCGGCCCACGCGGTGCGGTCGATGCTCCATGACTACATCCTGTGGCGTAAGTTGCCGGAGACCAAGCGGACGTTGAAGGAAATTAAACAGTTCATCTTAACCGGTGCCTTGCCGGAAGATTAGGGTGGGCTTAGCCACCTAACCGTTTTAGGTGATGAGGATTTATGACCAAGCGACCACGCTTCCAATTCAGGAAGTGTGGTCGCTTGGTCGTTAAATGGCCCCCAGTTTTTTTAGTTTCCCGGGCCAGCGCTTAGCTGGCTGGCTAATCGCTCGCTAGAGTTACTGCGAAATATCCTTAATTGTTTAAAAAGGAAACCTGCTGCCAGTTAAAAGTGCTACCCTTAATTTTAAGGAAGGGGTTTTCAATATGAAACATTATGTTCAGGGGATGTTGGCGCTGGGGTTGAGCTTAGGACTATTCGGGGGCAGCACCGCATCGGCTAGTCAACGCAATTATTCGGCGGCGCGTAGCCGTTCCGTGCGGTTAGTCTGGCGCCATTCAATGGGCCAGTATAGCTACACCGCCACGCGGGGCGCCCGGTACTCGGCTCATCTGGGGGTGCGCTACGGGGCTAACGCCGCGACACCGAACCAGGTGTGGTACACCAACGCACACGAGAAGCTCTATGATAAGGCCACGCACCGACAGCTAATTTACTATCACGTTAATAACGGCGACTACACCAGTGGTGGCTGGATCTGGCGGGGGTATCTGAAGGCCGCCCCGGTGATCCAGGGCGGCTCGAACGCCGTTAAGACGCCCGTAGCCGTGGCACCGGCGACCGTTCCTTTAGCGCGGATGAACCTAGCCGCGTTGTACCAGAGTCCGCAACATGCCGCGGTCAATCCCGCGGACGCGACCGTGATGTAGCTGTTCCCCACGGCCCGGTACGATCAACGGGTCTACGTGGCGGCGAATAGCTACCTGAACCTGGGTGACGATCGCACGGTCGGGGAGTACGATCCCACTACGGCGGCGGGGATGGCCGACTTCAAGCGCTTGTTGAACAACGTGCCCAACCGCACAGTCAAGGTCGTGACGTTCGAGGCCCAGGCACCGTACGATGCGGCGGCCATCGACCGGGCCTTAAGCCGGGTCGGCTACACCGCCAAAGTACGGGCTGGCTATCGCGGCTGGTACGTGGGCGGTGGCGTCTTAGCGATCAGCGATGACGAGGCCGATGCGGGTGAATACCCCGGTGAGGGAATCGTATTACTGGTTAAGGAATGAGACAATAGAACAGGCACCACTGCGGGTTTTTCATCGGAAATCCGTAGCGGTGCCTGTTTTAGGTTACATTCAATTAACTTAAACGTCGACGTGGTGCTTCAACCGCGAAAAGACGTGAACGTCGGCCCAGCCCATCACGGCGCCTTGCGTGACCAGTGCCCAGATGGTCCCAAAGCCGATGGCGTGCAGTTGCCCGGTGGCCCAGTAGGATAGCGCGATGATGATTACCGGGGGCAGATAGCTCGCCCACTGTGCGATGATGGCCGATCCGTGGAGAAACCGGAAGCGGATGATGTAGGACAGGTCGTCGTTGGGGTGCATGATGATGTTGCAGCGTTGATAGATCGACACGGCGAACGCCACCCCGGTGAGCCCGATGATGTCGACGATAATGCGGGCCACTAACCCCAGTTGGCCGACCCCCAGCCAGTCCCAGAAGTACCCGATCCACTCGACCAGGTAGCTAAACGGGATGATGTAGAGGAGGTTGGATACCAGGCGGCGCCGATCGAAGCGCCCCAGTAACAGCTGATTTAGGAGGGTAATCACGATGCCGTAGATGAACAGCGTGGTCCCCAGCGGCACGTGAATCCAGTTGGCTAGGTTGACCGATGATCCGGTCCACACGGCACTCCCCAGGTTGGTGGAGATGGTTAACGCGTTGGCGGCGGAGTTCAGGAAGATGGAAAAGGCCAAAAAGCGCATGCGTTGTCCAAAATCCTGCATTTTTGCCACCAGTGTCATCTCCTCGAGTTAGTCTAGTTGTTAGTCTAACCGAAAAAACGGGAAAGGGGAAGGCCCTGACGGGATTTAGCGGGTAAAATTGTTTGGGACGATAAAATAATTAACAAATGATTGGCGGAAAACTATAGTAGAATAGTAGGTGTAACGAAATTAAATATAAGCGAGGTAGAAATGATGACTGAACGGCAGTTGATTCAAGAAATTTTGAATTCCGAAGCGATTGAATACCACTTCGAAAACGTCGATGAAGACTCTAAGGAATACACGCTTTTATTAAAACGCTTGGATAAGGACGTGCGGCCCGTCGAAGAACTCAACGACGAGATTAAGCACTACTTTAAGAGTGCGGATTTTGATTACAACGAAGAGCTCCATCCTAAAGACGTGGATGCCGACATTCGCTTAACCATCAAGCGGTAATCGAGTTTTACCGGCGATTGTTAGCGGTTACCGGCCTTAAGCGTTAGGGGTTCACGGAAAGGAGACCAACTTTGGCCTCCTTTTTGCGTTAGTCTAAACTGGCTGCCTTCCGGCCCAGCCCCCACCGGCTGGAACGGGGTGGGCACGGTTTTGAGCCCCAAAGCAGGTCTCAAAAGCCGACCTTTCACTAAGTCGGATAATTCGCCGACTAAGTGAAATTTCACCCCTGAGCCAGTGGGGGCTGGACCTCCAGGCAAGATGGGATCATTCCCGTGGGTAAGCCTTTAACGTTTAGAAATGTAAATTGCTAAAATTTATGGCAAATTTGGGGAGCTGATTTCTTCTTGGCTAGGGATGAATAATGCCGATTAGTAGTAGATGATTAGCGGGGGAAGCACATCGCTAGCTCACTTTAAACGAATATTTACGAGATAGATTGGAGATACACCATGACCATTGAAGAACTGTACCACACCATGGCTCGCACGATGGGGCCACAACCCTGGTTGAAGCCGGGGACGCCCTGGGCCGAGACGCCGGTGGAAATCATGCTGGGCGCCATCCTGGTACAAAACACCAACTGGCGTAACGTCGAACCGGCTCTGCGCAACCTGAAACGCGAAACGGCCTTTGAGCCAGCGCGGTTGCGGGCGTTGACGCCAGCGACCCTTACACCCTTGATTCAAAGTAGTGGGTTTTACCGCCGTAAGGCCGCGGCCATCCTGAGCCTGGCCGCGTGGTTGGGCGAGCACGATGACGATCTGATTGCCCTCAGGCAGGGGGATGGAGCGCAGGAACGCGCCGAACTCCTGGCCATCACCGGAATCGGCAACGAGACCGCCGATTACATCTTGATGTACACGTTAGATCACGGGACCTTCATGGTCGACACCTACGCTCGGCGCTTGTTTAGCTGGCTGGGGGCGACCATGCCGAAGACCTACCCCGCGTTTCAAAAGCAAGTCCTGGCCCAATTTCCGCTGGGGCTACGCGACCGGCAGGAGTTTCACGCGCTGATCGACGAGTTCGGTAAGCGGGTCAAGACCGATAGCGACTTTGCCGCGTCGTTTCTGGCGGGACAGCACCTGACCGTTTAGTTTGGTCAGTGGGCTGGCTGCGTCGGCCAGAACAAATTTTCCCGAGTCACGCACACTTCGTGATATGATAAGTGCAGCGAATTTGAAACCGTTTCCGAAATGACGAACGGGAAACTGGAGGGAGTTTTACATATGGCACTAAAGCAGCCGGAGAACTACGTGTTAGCGATTGACCAAGGGACCAGCAGTACGCGGGCCTTTATCTTTGACCACAGCGGGCGCAAGGTGATTGAGGGGTATAAGGAAGTCCATCAGTCCTACCCGCACGCCGGTTGGGTCGAATCCGACGCCAATGAAATCTGGAACAGTGTCTTGTCGGTGATTGCCAGCGCGTTGATCGACGCGTCGATTCACCCGGAGAACATTCAAGCCATCGGGATCAGTAGCCAACGGGAAACCACGATTGTCTGGGACAAGGCCACCGGCGAACCAATCTATCCGGCCGTGGGCTGGCAGAGTCAACAGACCGCCGCGTTGGCCAAGCAATTGGCCGCTGACCACGGTGCCGAGATCCAGGCCAAGACCGGGTTGGTGGTTGACGCCTACTTTAGTGCCACCAAGATTCGGTGGATCTTAGACCACGTTGCCGGGGCCCAGGAACGCGCCGAAAAAGGTGAGTTGGCCTTCGGAACCGTCGATAGTTGGTTGGCCTGGAAATTATCGGGTGGTAAGATTCACGTGACCGACTACAGTAACGCTAGCCGGACCATGTTGTTTAACATCCACGAGTTGACCTGGGACGCCGACGTCTTGAATTGGTTGAACATTCCGGCGGCCATGTTGCCGGCCGTGAAATCCAGCTCCGAGGTCTACGGGGTCACCCAGAACTTCCAGTTCTACGGCGTCGAGGTGCCGATTGCCGGACTGATGGGGGACCAATCGGCCGCCTTACTGGGGCAACTGGCGATTAAGCCGGGGATGGTCAAGAACACTTACGGCGACGGAGCCTTTGCCATGATGAACACGGGCCACGAACCGCAAACGTCCAAGCACAACCTGCTAACCACGATTGCCTATCAGCTGGACGGCAAGGTCACCTACGCCCTCGAAGGGTCGATCCTGGTGGCCGGGACCGCGTTAGCCTGGCTACACGAGAGTTTGAAGATCATCGACAACGTGCCCGAATCGCGGCAGGCCGCCATGGCCTCGACCGATGACGACGAGGTCTACGTGGTCCCGGCCTTTAACGGGTTGGGGGCGCCGTATTGGGATCCCGATGCACGCGGGGCGGTCTTTGGTCTGACGCGCGGGAGTAACCGGAACGACTTCGTCAAGGCCACCTTGCAGTCGATTGCCTACCAGACCCGCGACGTGTTAACCACCATGACGCAGGACACCGGTATCACGATTTCCGAATTGATGGCCGACGGTGGGGCGTCGCGGAACCGCTACTTGATGCAGTTCCAGGCCGATATCTTAAACACGCCGGTCCAACGAGCGGCCGACGAAGAAACCACGGCGACGGGGGCCGCGATTGCCGCCGGGTTGGCGGTCGGCTACTGGGACAGTCTCGATGAGATCGAGCAGATCCACGCCGATGGTCGCCTGTTCGTGCCCGACATGGGTGAGGCCCGGCGGCAACGCTTGTATGCCGGGTGGCAACAAGCCGTCAAAGCCACGCGGACGTTTAAGCCCTAACGAATTTGGGGGAATTCCGTTGAAGGGGGAGGAACCATGACGCAAATCAAAGATACAACAACCAAGAAGCTGCGCAAACATTTTGCCCACTATGCCGATTGGGTCAACCAGCATAACGGCGCGGTGGTCGTTCAACGGCAACACCACGCTAATGTCGTGATGGTCTCGAAGGCCGAGTACCAGGCCTGGCAACAGACTTTGGAAGCCTGGTCGACGTTGACCCAGAATCAGGATCTGCAACGCAAGATGGACCGGCTGACTAACGATGCCGATTTAAGTGATTCGGCACCGGATAAACAGGAGTAATGAAAAGGCCGTTACCGTGGGGTAGCGGCCTTTTTGGGGACTCATAAAGCACGAAACGGACGTGATCCTCAGCTGAGAATCGCGTCCGTTTTAAGTTTATTTATATTTAGCTTCCAGGCGACTCATCCACCAGCCCAGGGCAATCCCGGCTCCGGCGGCTAATAGACTCGCGCCCCAGGTCAGCGGCGTGGCCCCGGCGTAGGAAATGCTTTCGGCTGCGTGGGCGTTGGGAATCAAGATCAGTGCGGTACTGGCGACCACCAGGCCGATGATGAAGTGGTAGACCCGCGAGTGATGGTGGTCAATCAGGTATTCGATGCCCTTCGCCAACAGGGCCATAGTGATCAGTCCCCCGATGGCGATGGGCAAGAAGACGCCCAATAGGTCGAGGTTCTTGAACCCCAGGAGCATCGGGGAGAACAGACCCAAAATCAGCAACAGGTTCGACGGGCTGAGGCCGGGCACCAGGACACCCAGGGCAATCAGACCGCCGGCCACCACGAAGCCGATGAAGTTGGCGGGTAGCGTCCCCAGGTGGCTGACGTTATACAGCCCTAGGCCCCCGACTAACAGGGTGCCCCCGAACCACAACCAATCGACCAGGTCGCGGCGCGAATGTTGCGTGGCGGTCGCGAGAAGGGCGGGAAGGGTGCCGACGATGGCTCCGGCGAAGCCCCACAAGACAATGACTTGCGCGTGGGTCAGCAGGTAGGCTAGCGGTGCGGAGAGCAGGGCCACGCCTAAGACGCCCCCGATGCCGACCGGTAGAAAGAACGGCAGGTCCTGGCGCCAGCGCTGGCGGGGATGGGCCATGAAGCCCAGCAGGCGTTCGTAGAGTCCCAGGATGGCGGCGAGCACGCCACCGGAAACGCCGGGTAGAATAAAGCCGAGGGCAATGATGATACCTTTAAAAACGCGGGTCACGAGACTGGACGTCCGTTGGGTCAACATGAGTAGGATCCTCCTTGTCAGCGAAGCGGGTAACTGAGTTTTTCCTTAGCATATCAAGGTTCACAGGGTTTATCAATTTTGAACGACGCATTTAAGCAAAACTTGAAGAATAGTTCCCACCTAAAAAGCCGCTCCTTGGCAGGAACGGCTTAGCGTTAAATGCTGAGATTAGGGTTTCCAATAGTGGGCTCGGGTGAGCAGGTCGCGCGAGCGCTCGTCGGCCGGCACGAAGCCCTGATTGAACAGGTGCTTGTAGTACATCATGTTGTAGATGGCCCCCCAGAGCAGGGCGATACCGAGTTCCAGACCGCTGGTTGCGGTGACTTGTTGATTAGCCGGCACTAGCATGTTAAATAGCATGATGGCGCCAAGTTCAACCCCCACGATACACAAAAAGTTATACCAGTCCGCGCGGAAAATCGTGGGAATCGGGTGGAACAGAAACATGGTCCATGAGAACCCAACTTTCGCGATGCGGAGGTTACCGGTTTCCGGGTTCACGACGGTGGCGTAATTCGGCGGTAAGGGCAGTCCTTGAGGGCCGTTACCGTTGTTATTGTTGTCGTCATCGTTAAAGCCCTTAAAAGGATCTTGCATGAGATTAGCCAACTTTCTAACAAAATTCGTTAATAAAAGTCTACCACGAAAGCCGTGCGTTGCCTATTATTCTATCGTTGCGACAACTTGACGACCGCTTCGCAGCGGGCCGTTTGCGGCATCATGTCGACGGATTGGATGTAGTCGACGCGGTAATCGTCGGTCAACGTATCTAAATCCTTGGCCAGCGTCGAGGGGTTGCAGGAGATGTAGACCAACTTTTGCGGGTGAATCGCTAAGATGGTGTCCATCAGGTGACCGTCCAGACCGGTGCGGGGTGGGTCGACCACGATGGCGTCCGGCCGGAACCCGGCCACGGCCCACTTAGGTAGGAGATCTTCGGCGGTGCCGACCTCGTAGTGGGCGTTGGTGATCCCGTTAAGCGCCGCGTTGGCGTTGGCGTCGGCCACGGCTTCGGGGATAACGTCCATCCCCCGGACTTCGGCGGCCACGTCGGCTAACGACAGCCCGATGGTGCCGACCCCGGAGTAGGCGTCGACCACGGTTTGACCGGGTTGCAGGTCCAGGGCCTTCTTCGCCTGGTCGTACAAGACCTCGGTCTGGGCCGGGTTGAGTTGGAGAAAGGCTCGGGCGGAAAGCTTGAAGGCCAGGCCGCCCAGCTTTTCGGTGATGGTTTCTTCACCGGCCAGGTGTTGGGTCTCCTCGCCCCAGACCAATGACGTCTTGCCCGGGTTGATGTTTTGCATCACGGAGGTCACTTGGGGCAGCTCGTCGGCCATCCGCAACAGGAGTTGGTGCTTGTGGGGCAGCTTTTTGGAGTTGGTGATGAAGGTGACCTGAACGTCGTCGGTGTTGGCGGCCGCGCGGACCACCAGCGTTTTGACGATGCCGGAGTTGTGGGCTTCGTCGTAAATCGGGACTTCTAAGTCTTGTAGCATCTTGACCAACGCGCGCATCACGGTCATGGTGACGGGCATCTGCACGGAGCAGGTGGGCAGGTCGATCAAATCGTGACTGCGTTCGGCGTATAGGCCGGCTTGGACCGTGCCATCCGCGGCTTGACGGACTTGGAACTGGGCCTTGTTACGGTAGGCGTACGGGTCGGCCATCCCCAGCGTGGGACGGACATCGTAATCCTTGAAACCATAAGGGTGGTAGCGTTCCAGCGATTGACGGACGATGTCGCGCTTGAATTCAAGTTGTTGCGGGTAGGCTAAATGTTCGAGCTCGAAGCCACCGACCTGATCGGCGTAGCTGTCGCGCGGTTCGACGCGGTACGGGCTGGCCTTGCGAATCCGGTGGACCTTGGCCCGCAAGTAACGGTGAGAGATGCTGGTGACTTCCACCACGGCTTCTTCACCGGTCAACGCGCCGGGCACGAAGACGGCCATGCGCTTGTAGTAGCCGATGCCTTCGCCGTTGATCCCCATCTTCTTGATGGTCAGCGGAAAACGTTGGCCCTCTTCGACTTCGACCTGGGGCGTGTCCCGGTGGTCGTTGCGGCGGCCCCGGCGGTAGTTGTCCCGGTAATCGTCGCGTTTTTGATAATTTCTCATTGATTTTCTCCTATATAGTGACAGTTGAAACCTATTAATCTTGACCATTATACCAAAGATTGCCGCCAGACGGGGCGGGACGCCTGCAGGACTAAAAAAATCATTAAAATGGGGCCGCTTTCATAGCTAGTCTGGGTGCTTTTGGGTACAATTAAGTTACCTATGTGGAAGACCGCTGATTTAGCCATGACTAGTGAGTAGACGGCTTAGACAAAGGTCGGACTTTGAGACCCGAATTTCGGGCTCAAAGCCGTGCCCGCTCCGTTCCAGCCCGTTGCTGACTGTTCCGGAAGCGTTTAGTCTTTCCCAACATCCAGGTATCGAAAAATTTAAGGGGGCTTGGCCATGCATCATCGTAAAGTTGCCCTGGTGACGGGTGCGTCATCGGGAATTGGCAACGCCATTGCACGGAATTTACATCGTAACGGGGTCACGGTATACGCCGGGGCTCGGCGGGTCGACCGCATGAATGATTTAGACGATTTAGGGATTACCACGGTGGCGTTGGACGTCACGGACGCCGACAGCGTGGAACAAGTGGTCGACCGGATTGTGAGTGAGACCGGGCGCATCGACATTTTAGTTAATAACGCGGGCTTCGGCCTGCTGGGCGCGCTAGAGGACGTACCCATTAAGCAGGCGCTGGGGCAGTTCGACGTGAACCTCTTCGGGGCGGCGCGGCTGATCAAGTCGGTGCTGCCGATGATGCGGCAGCAACACAGCGGCCGGATTATCAACATCACGTCGATTGACGGCAAGGTGGCGCAACCCATGGCCAGCTGGTACGTGGCGTCCAAGTTCGCCTTAGAAGGTCTCTCGGACACGCTACGGCTAGAACTCCAGCCCCACGGCATTCACGTGGCCGTCATCGAACCCGGCAGCATTCAATCCGAATGGGCCGACATCGCGGCGACCCACCTCCACGAGACCTCGGGTGACGGACCGTACGCCAAGACCGCGACCATGGCCGCGGCGATTCTGACGGCGGCCAAGCGCTACGCCAGCGAACCGCAAGTTATCGCCCGGTTGGTTGACCGCGCGGCCCTGGCCCGGCGGCCTAAGACCCGGTACCACGCCGGCACCGGGAGTCAAATCCTGTTAGCCCGGCGGTTCTTGTCCGATAAGACCATGGACCGGATCTGGCGGCTGACTGGTCAAGCGGCCCAACGAATCACCCATTAATCTAAGAATCGTTGACGTGACGCGTCAACATGCTATGCTAAAGATAACTAACACTAGGAGTGTCCGCACGCGGGCTGAGATGTGACCTTGTCGCAATTCCTTTGAACCTGTCAAGTCCAGACTTGCGAAGGGAACGTGTTTGACTGGCGACGGCCACCCGTTCACTTGACGAATGGGTGGCCGTTTTGGTGTTTTTCGGCCGGGTGAGCGGGGCACACTAGGATTAGCACAACTATCTTTGGGGGTATTTGCAACATGAAAATCAGTTTACTGGACGATTTACGGCGTCAAAATCCGATTGTGTTCAACATTTCCAACTTCGTGACGGTTCAAGACGTGGCCAACGGGATCAACGCGATTGGCGCGTCGCCCATCATGTCCGAAGAGGTCGACGAGGCCGACGAGATGGTGCAGATGTCGCAGGCGGTCTGCTTGAACCTGGGCGCCTTTACCACGCCGCAGGTTCACCAGATCAAGGTGACCGGTCAGCTGGCCAACCGGTATCATAAGCCGTTGGTGGTCGACCCGGTAGCGGTGGGGGCCGTTAAGTACCGGGCACAGGTGGCCGCAGATCTGTTTCGGGCCTTTCAGCCGGACGTGCTACGGGGGAACGCCGGTGAGATTGCGGCCTTAGCCGGGATCGACTGGCAGGCCAAGGGCATCGATGCCGGTCAAGGCACTGGTGATTTAGCCACGATTGCCGAGACCTGCGCCAAGAAGCAAAAGTGTACGGTGATCCTGTCCGGTCCGACCGACGTGATTACCGATGGGACGCGCACCGTACAGGTTATCAATGGGACCACGCTGTTCCAGACGTACGTGGGGTCCGGCGACATGCTGTCCAGTATCGTGGCGGCCTTCTGTGCGATTGAGGACGACTACTTCGAAGCGGCCCAGACCGCGTACTTGGTCTTTGCGGCCATCGGCCAACGGGTTGCCCAGGCGGACCCACAGATGGGAGCCGGCACCTTTATTATCAAATTAATGGACGCCTTGCAGCAGACCACCGTGGCCCAGATTGAGGCGGTGGCGGCCTACGAATAGGCTGAAAGGATGACAGACAAATGACAAATGAATTTCCCCAAACGCTAACCATTGCGGGGACCGACAGCGGTGGGGGCGCCGGGGTGATGGCCGATCTTAAGACCATGCAGGAACGCCACGTCTTCGGGACGGCGGTGGTCGTGGCGGTGACGGCGCAAAATACCAAGGGGGTCCAGGACTTCCTGGCCTTACCGCAGCGGCTGATCGACGAGCAGTTTGCGTCGTTGGCCGATGACTTCCAGATCCGCGCCTGCAAGACGGGGATGCTGGCCGACGCCGAACACGTCCACGGGGTCGTGGAGAATCTCAAACGCTATCATTTCGGCCCGTTGACGGTCGATCCCGTGATGATTGCCAAGGGCGGCGCGGCCTTACTCGCCGACGACGCCGTGGCGACGGTGCGTGACGAATTAATTCCGTTAGCCGACGTCTTGACGCCCAACCTACTGGAGGCCCAGCGTCTGACGGGGCTGCCCCTCGATAGCAAAGAAGAGATGGAGGCCGCGGCGGTTGAGCTACAGAACTTAGGGGCCAAGAACGTGATCATCAAGGGCGGTCACGAGACCACGCCGGATCAGGCCAGTGACTTTGTCCTGCTTGAAGACGGTCGGTCGTTTTGGCTGAGTGCCCCACGGATCGACACGGTGCGGACCCACGGCACGGGCGACACCCTGTCGTCGTGCATCACGGCCGAGCTAGCGAAGGGCGCCGACTTCGAGACGGCGATTCGCTTGGGTAAGGATTACGTCACCGCGGCCATCGCCCACCCCATCGAGGTTGGCCACGGCCACGGACCGCTGAACCATTGGGCTTACAATCAAGGGGGAACGCTATAATGTCAGTAACTTTTGAACCCGGCTTGCTCCGGGCCTACTTTGTGGCGGGCAGTCAAGACGTGCCCGGCCGAGATTTACGCGACGTGTTGGCCACCATGCTGGCGGCCGGTATCACGGCCTACCAGTTTCGCGACAAGGGGGCCAGCACGCTGACGCCCGAACAACGGCTGACGCTAGGCCGCGACCTGCGCGATCAGTGCCGGGCGGCCAACGTGCCGTTCATCGTCGACGATGACGTCGAGATGGCGCTGCAGCTAAACGCCGATGGCATTCACGTGGGTCAGAGCGACGAGCGCATTCAACAAGTCTTGGCGGCCACCGACGACCGCCAGATGTTCGTGGGATTGTCGTGTTCGACGGCGGCCGAGGTCGCTGCGGCTAACCAGATCGACGGGATTGCTTATTTGGGGAGTGGTCCCATCTACCCGACGGTCTCCAAGGACGATGCCGATCCCGTGATTGGGACGGCCGGTCTGGCTCAACTGGTGGCCCAGTCCAAGGTCCCAGTAGTGGCCATCGGCGGGGTGACCCTCGAGTCGTTACCGGCCATCGCTCAGACCGGGGCGGCCGGTGTGGCGGTGATCACGCTTTTGACCCGCCACGACCAGCCCCAGACCGCGATTCGCGCCATGCGCGCGGCGTTCACCAAACCGGCAAAATAATTGCGTTTTAGCCCGAAATAGGTTATCGTTCAGGATATTACTGAATTAAAGGGGGGTTACCTGTACCTATGAGCTTTTTAGAGCTAAAAGATATTCACAAGTCTTACTACATGAATAAAACACCCTTTCCCGTCTTAAAGGGAATCAGCCTGAAGTTCGACCGCGGCGAGTTTGTGTCGATCTTGGGCGAGTCCGGGGGTGGGAAGACCACGCTGATGAACATCATCGGTGGGTTGGACGCCCAGTACGAGGGCGACGTCCTGCTGAACGGTGAGTCGCTGCGTCACGCGTCCGTGAAGCAACTGGACACTTTCCGGCGGCAAACGATTGGGTTTATCTTCCAGAACTTTAACCTGATTAGCCACCTCAGCATCCTGGACAACGTGATGGTATCGCTACAGATGACCAAGCTCAGCCGCAAGGAGCAACGCGAGCGGGCCACCGAGTTGTTGGATCAGGTGGGGTTAAAGGAACACCGCCATAAGCACCCCAACCAACTTTCGGGGGGGCAGAAGCAACGGGTCGCCATTGCGCGGGCCTTGGCTTCGGACCCCGACATCATCATCGCTGATGAGCCTACCGGGGCACTGGATTCGCAGAACACCCAGGAAATCCTGGCGTTGATGGACGACATCGCGGCCAGCGGCAAACTGGTGATCTGTGTGACCCATTCGCAAGAGGTTGCCGACCACGGGACGCGGATCGTGCACATGGCCGATGGGGTCATCGACCGCGACGAGAACCTGAAAGACCCGTTTCCGGTTAACGACCATGCCGAGATGCCCGCGAAGCACCTGGGCTTTCTGGCGATGGTCCGCATGGCCTTACAACATATGCGCTATAACTTGGGGCGCAACCTGTTGATCATCTTCGGGGCGTCCATCGGGATTTTCAGTGTGATTCTGATGCTGGGCTTAGGTCGCGGGGTCAAGGGCTACATTAATCACGAAATCTATTCGCAGATTAAGCCTACCGCCGTTCAGGTGGCCCAGAAGACCACCAGTGAGAACCCTAAGAAAGTTGAGATGAAGACCGCCGACGTGCAGCGCTTAAAGCGGCTCGACCACGTCAAGAAGGTCCAACTGGGCTTCTACACTCAGGGGGCCCAGGTCCAACGTAACGGTACCAGTTCGACGGCGCAGATCGTCCAAACGGTCACCGACCAGATGTTGGCCAAGAGCGTCAAGAAGGGTCACACCCCCAAGACCGGTGAAGTGATGTTGTCGAAGGATTTCGCCAAGAAATTCAATAAGCAACATCCTTATCGGCTGGTGGGCAAGACGGTTAAGGTTTCCCTAACGGCCATGGATAAGCACAACATTCCGACCGTGATGACCAAGAAATTAACGGTCAGCGGGGTGACCGATGGGAGCAGTGGTCAGTTACAGACCAACCTTCAGACCATCAAGCAGATGTACCAGAGCAAGCACCTGACCTTCCGGGCCAACTTCGCGACGGTCGACATTGCTGGCTTCAGTCACGTCACTGGCGTGCAGGACAAGATCCGCGCGCTTAAGACCAGCAACGGCAAGGCCCGGTATCAGTTGACCGGGGCCGGGGCCACCGTATCGACGTTGAACACCTATATCCAGTTGGCGTTCTACGTCCTGGCCGCAATTGCCGGCATCTCGCTGCTAGTCTCCGCAATTATGATCATCGTGGTGCTCTACATCAGCGTGTCCGAACGAACCAAGGAAATCGGGATTCTGCGAGCCTTAGGGGTTCGGCGCCGCGACATCAAGAACCTGTTCTTGTCGGAAGCCTTCTTCTTGGGACTGTTCTCCAGTATCCTGGCGTTGGTCTTCACCGAATTGGTGGCGGTCTTAGCCAACAACGTCGCGACCAAGTATATTGGCTACAGCATTATTGGCATCACGGGGAACTACCTGATCTTCGGGATCGTGGTGGCGATTGTGATTAGCCTATTAGCCGCCTTGGCACCGTCGAGTCGGGCCGCCAAGCTTGATCCGATCGAAGCCTTAGCATACGAATAAACCATAAAAAAATCGTTAACGACCGGATGGCCGTTAACGATTTTTGAGTTGCCTTAGAGTTGGGTAAGATTGGAAAAACGTAACAGTTTTGAGATTACGTAACGTTGGCTAAAACGGCCATCAAAGCGGAAACAGCTCCCCCACGAGATAGGTGCAGTGGGCGAGCTGAATTCGTCATAAATTTGAGAAGCTAAGCTGACTAAGACTTAACTTTACAGCCTTAATTCTACCATGGGTGCGTCGGAAAACCAACCTAAAGATGACTGATTGGCAGATTATTTTAACAATTAAGGGCCGTGATTTTTGTCGAAAAATGGGGCTGGTCGTACGGGGTTTAAACCGTTCTTGGGGAACGCGGTTGGCGGGATTAAGACCGGCTGGGGGTTGCTGGCGGTCCGGGACAGCCCGTGACAGCGGGGGCCGTGGTCGAAAGGGGTTGCGGCGGTGAAAAGTAAGAATTTGCTGAGAACCGGCAAAGCGTGACCAATCAACGTTTAGCGGGGGTCCGATAGTTAACGGTCGCAAGTTGAATTGACGAATGACGTTTCAGGCGGTAAAGTGGGCGCAGTGGGCATCGAGAATTGGCCCACCGTGATGCGGGAGAGAACCGGATCACCGTTTACGCCGATGGCGGGGCGCGCGGTCAGAACGCGGCAAACAAGCCTTGCTATCTTGAACGTATGTTCGTATAATTAGGAGCGAGACCATCGCGGCTTTAAGGGTAGTATTCCCCCTCATCTGGGGCGACCCCCGGGTGCAACGACTAGTTTTTGCACGGTCAACTTTTGTCGTCTGATTAGCAATTGGTCACCATCACCGGGATGGTGGCCGGGAAGACCTTACCGGCGAGTGAAGCCTTTAGTGGTCGTCGCGTCTAAGTCAAGGAATCAAGTTTTCGTGGGGATGCGAAAACTTGGTTCCTTTTTGACGTACCGTCAAAAAAGAAGCTCCGGTTAACCGGAGCTTCCTGTAGTACCCGTATATGAGGTTAGAAATTCTTGGTGGTACGCATCACCTGGGCGGGACGGTTAGTGAGCAGGTAACCCGCACCGTTACTGGTGAACTGAAGGCCTTCGAACTCTCGGTGGCCGTTCAGGTTCGTGGCTTCGACGTCTTTGGCCTTGAGGTGGCCCAGCTTGCTAACGGGGATCGAGGAGATACTGCCGTCGCTGATGAAGTATAGCCGGTTGCGCTGGGCATTATACGCTAACGACTGACTCTTGGTCCCGGGGTTATGGCGCAACCCCTGCATGATGAGGTGGAAGCGCACGGATTTACTGTGAATCTTCCCTTGATAGATTTTGACGCTACCCTTGGGTGCCCACCCACCATTGGAATAGGTGTAGAAGTAGGCGTTGCCGTGTTTGTCGAAGGTCAGGTTTTCGCCCATCGGGACCGTGCTCTTCAGGGTAAAGTTGATCCGCTTGACGGGTTTTAAGGTTTTGGTGCTGACCTGTTGGACGTTACTGTGGATGGCCGTAGCCCCCACGAACCAGAGTTGGCCGTTCTTAGGGTTACGGGCAAGCGATTGGCCGTGACCACAGGCGAATTCGGGTCCGACCTTGACGTTCTTGATGATGGCCTTATCCCGGGCCGTTAGGGTGTGTTGGCGTTGGTCCTTGAAGGCCAGAGCTAACGCGCCCGAGGTTGCTCCCAACTTCCGTAGGGCGGTCAGGTTATACTTGGCGATGAAGCCGCGGTCGTTATGCTGCGTGCTCAGCACGTACATGGTACTGCCGGTCTTGGTCATGACCAGACTCTGTGGGTTTTGCCAACCGGTTTGGTCGGGTAATAACAGGTTGGTCTTAAAACCGACCCGTTTACCCCGAATGCTGGTCAAAGTTGACCCTTGACCGGTAAAACTATAGCGTTTGACGGATAGATTCCGGTTGTTGACCGTCCGATACTTGGCGACGTTGTAATTTGCCAGCGCGTTGCCGTGTTGCGTATACGTCTTGGCGGCCGCCGTGGTCCCCGAGCCCCCGATGGCGAAAAGAACGGCTGCCGTGGCGGTAAGCCAGGGTAACCAGGTTGTTGACTGCATGAAATCCCCACTCCTTCTTAATGATAAACTTCTCACAATCTATTTATACCACGAATAGTCAAAAAAATAAAATTTCCGTCGACCCAACTGTCGCTAAAATTAACGGTAAACGGGTCGGATTGACTGGTTCCGGCACCCAGCCGTCCCGGCGAAGAAACCGTTCTTATGATTAGACCCGTAAATTGAGAGCGGCTATCAGCCAGTGGCGGGGGTGAAAACGGCCATTAGACGGGTCTAGACCGGTTTGATAACTTAGAAGCTGTTCCCTTGAGGGGACAAAATCTAGTTGGAAATGAGGAATTTATATTGAGAGACGCACAGGATGCTTTCAAATTCTTGTTTACGGGTGACCACGAGGTCATTCTCCACGCCGCGCTGAAGAAGTTACACCTTTCACCGCTCCACGCGGACTATGATGATTACCTGCAGGAAAGTCGCCTCTTATTTCTCAAGGTGTACCAGCGCTTCCCCGATGATCCGCTGGAAAAGCCCCATCAATTCTTGGCCTACGCGCAGCAGAAAATCTACTGGACCATCCTGGATCGGTTGCGGAAGGAACGGCGGCAGAATCAGTACCGCGCGGACGGGGATCACGCCGCGTTGCTAGCGGAATTACCCAACACCGGCGACCTCCAACGAGACCTGGAGGTGCGCTTGTATCAGGCGCGCCTGTTACGGTTGATTCGCGAGGAGGGGACGCTGGGCGAGTGGACCTATCTGAACGGCACGTTGGTCAATCACCTGACGGCCGCGGAGATTGCGCGGCGCTGTCAGGTCAGCCGGCAGACCGTGTTACGGTGGCGCAAGACGCTGGTAAACCGGCTGCGGCGTCAAAATTTTTGGCCGGATTGGAATTAGGGGGTGACAACCCCACCCGCAATTTCGTTAGTAAGAGTGTAAGGGTTGGCCAGCCGACTTACACACCATAACTTTGAGAGGGGTCACAACAATGACTAAGACTTGGTTAAAAACATCCATCACTTTTCTACTGGGGACCGACGCGACGCACCCCGCCCGGATTGTTCTGAACAACGGGGTGAGTGCACCGGAGCCGGAACAGATCGAAGCGTTTGGGGGCTATTTAGCCGGTTTGACGGGTCTGCCGTTCATCCGCGCCAACGTTACGACGCAAAACACCGTCGCCTAAGGATCTAAGAGGGGGAAATTAACTTATGAAAGCTTTAGAGTTAACGTTCAAGGGGACCGATCATCGGATTAAGAACTTACGTTTGAAGTACGTTAACGCCGATCTGACGGCCGACGAAGCCCTCGAATTGATGGGCAAGATGGCCGCAACTAAGCTGTTTGCGAAGCAGGACGTGGAACTCTACGCCACGCCGGTGAGCGCGACCGTGGTTGAGACCACGAAGACGCCGCTGCCCGCCGCCCAAGCCTAACTTATTCTTTCCGTGCAACGTAAAGGACGCAGGTTCCCAGCTGGGGGCCTGCGTTTTTTGCGTTGCGGCCGAGTTAGGGTGATAAATCCAGTATGCTGGAAGAAATTCGAAATTCGGGAGGCGTTAGACAAGATGCGCAAAGTTGGCAAGTGGATTGTGGCCGTGGTCGTAGTGGTCGGACTGAGCTGGGTGCCGTTAACGGGTCATTCGACGGTGCGAGCGCCCGAACGGGTCCCCAGTAAGGGCCTGATCTTAGACGTTGCCCGGCAGTATTACTCGGTGGCGTCCATCAAGCAGTTCATTGACCAGATTCACGCGGGGGGTGGCAGCTTCCTGCAGCTGCACCTCACGGATGATTCGCGGTACGGGGTGGAAAGTCGGCTACTGGGCCAGACCACGCAGCGGGCCATCAAGCGGGGGCAGACCTACTATAACCGCCGGACCAAGCTGGCGTTTTTAAGCAAACGACAACTGCGCACCCTGGTGGTGTACGGTCACCAGCGTGGCGTCGAGGTGATCCCCGAGATCGATACGCCGGGTCATAGCCGGGCGTTGATCAAGCTGTTGCGCCAGTCGAGCCGGTCTAACCGGCAGCTGGTCCGCCGGATCGCCGTGGACGGGGAATTGGATATGGCCCACCCGCAGACCCTGAATCTGGTCAAGCGGCTCTTGCACGAGTACACCGGCCTGCTGTACCGCAACCAGCACGTGGGGCTGGGGGGCGACGAGTATCGCGCGGCCCAGGCCACCACGTCGCCGACCATGTTGCGGTACACCAACGGGCTCAACCGTGATTTAAATCGCCGCCACCTGCGCGCAACGCTCTGGAATGACGGCATCTTAAGGGCGGACCTACCGCGCTTGGACAATAACGTGCTGGTCCTGTACTGGAGCTACGACGGCCAGCCCGATGATCCGCAGGACGTGCCCCGCCGCCGGGCCCGCCGAGCGAGCTTGCTGGACCTGAACGCGGCGGGTTTTCAGACCATCAACGCGAACTATTCGTACCTGTACCTGATTACCAATCCCAAGATGTTTTTACCGGCCAACGTGGACTTCTGGCAAAAGGACCTGGACGCGCATTGGACCAACGCCATCTGGGATAATTGGGACCACAGTACGCCGGCGCTGAGTCGGCTCAATATCGGGTCGGCGCTTTCCATCTGGGGGGACGGCCACCGGACTTACAGCCAGGCCGAGATCTTGCGGCAGACCCGGCCATTTTTGACCACGTACTTTCAGCACGGCAACGAGTAAGGGAAAACACAAAAGTGACCATGATTCCTGGATTGGGAATCATGGTCACTTTGACGTTCTAAGCCGTGAGCGTTACACGGCGCCCGGGTGTCGCAGGACTTTCTCGGGGTACTTGGTGGTGACGTAGGTGGTGATGGCGTCGATCATCTTGGCGGTCGACGGGGCCTTAGCCTGGGCGCTGTTGACCACCAGGCAGATGGTCCGGTAGAAGCGCGTGTCGAACGGGTAAACGTTGACGTCACCGCTGATGCGTTGGAGCGCTAACTCCGGTAGGATGCCCATGTCCATGCCGGCCTCGACCATGGCCAGGATCGACTGGTCGTCGATGGAGAAGCGCAGAGCGTTAGGCTGGATGCGGTAGTGGTCGAGTGCCGCCTTGGTGTCCTTATCGTAGTCGCCCCGTTGCAGGATGAAGTTCTGCTTGACCAGGTCGGCCGCCGTCACCGTGGTTCGGTTGGCGGGGATGAAGTCGGCCGGGGTGATGCAATAGATCTCGTCTTTGATCAGCGGCAGGATCGTCAGCTTCTCGTTGACCGGCAGCGCGGAGAACCCCAGGTCGAGCCGCCCGGTCTTGACGGCCGCGGCGATCTCGGTGAAGTCGGCCTGCTCGACGTTGATGGCGATGTCCGGGTAGTCCTGCTTGAAGTTCTGGATGATGGGTGGCAGCCAGTTGATGCACACGGACGAGAAGGCGCCCAGACGCACGGACCCGGCGTTTAGCCCCTTGATGTTGGCCGCGGCCTGTTCTAGCCGTTCCTCGGCGTTGATGATGGCCTGGATCAGCGGTTGAACGGACTTGCCGTCGGGAGTCAGCTCGACGCCCGAGCGGGTCCGGATGAACAGGCTAAAGCCCAGTTCCTTTTCCAGCTGGTTGACCGAGTGGCTGATGGCGGACGGCGTGACGTTTAGGATCTGCGCCGCCCGGTAAAAGGTGTGTTCTTGAATGATGGCTTGAAAAACGCGGTAGGCGAATGGCAGCAAGCCGGCCACCTCCTTGGTTAAAATGAATTACTTTCACGTAAACTTAGCATACATGAATTGTACTTTTTTTCAAAGGTATTCTATCATATTAGTTAGTTGGGTGATAGTCAACTTCTGAGGTTTGACCGGTTGAACCGGATTCGCCGGCCCGAAAGGAGAGCTAAATCATGAAAAATTTACTGGCGACACGCGCTAATCCCGATGTGTCTTCGGCCCTGGCGGGGTTATTCCCCCACGATACCAGCGACCAGGCCATCTCGTTTGCCCCGGGCAGTCCGAATCAACAACTGTTCCCGGTCGCCGCGATGCAAGCAGCCTTCAACACGGCCATCGACCAGGCCGGGGCGGGCCTGTTTCAGTACCAGACCGCGCAGGGGAACGCGACCCTGCGCCAACAACTGGCCGACCGGATTCATAAGTGGGGACAAGTGACCACCACGGCCGACAACGTGGTCTTAACGGTTGGCGGCCAACAGGGGATCGACCTGGTGGCCAAGGCCCTCTTGAATCCCGGGGACGAACTGGCGGTGGAGACACCGGCCTATATCGGGGCCCTGGCGGCCTTCGATCTGTACCAACCCCGGTATCACGCGGTGCCGTTGACCACGGACGGGATTGATCTGAACGCCCTGGAGGACACGTTGCGCCGGCACCCCAAGATTAAGCTACTCTACACGGTGCCGGACTACCACAATCCGACGGGGATTACCATGAGCACGACCAAGCGTCAACAGCTGGTCGCGCTGGCGAACCAATACGACTTCGTGATTCTGGAAGACACACCGTACCGCGACCTGGGGTACGAACACGCGCCCCTACCGGCCATCAAGAGCTTCGATACCCAGGGCCGGGTGATCTTTCTGTCGAGTTTCTCGAAAATCCTGATGCCGGGCTTGCGGACCGGGTGGCTGGTGGCCGACGGGGACTTGTTGGCCGCCATCTTGAAGGTGCGGCTGGCCTCGGACCTGGAGGCCAATAACGTGGTGCACGCGGCGATTGCGGCGTACTTAACGGCTAACGACCTAGATGAACACATCCAAAACCTCACGCAGCATTACCGGCGCCAGCGCGACGCCATGGTGCACGCGCTAGCCGCCTACTTCCCGGAGGAGGTCCAATATACGCGGCCGGCCGGGGGCTTCTTCGACTGGGTCACGTTACCGGCGGACCTGGATGCGGGGGAACTGCTGACGCACACGATTCAGCCCCAGGCTCACATCACCTACGTGCCGGCAACCAACTTCTACCCTAACCGTGACGTGCATAACGCGTTGCGCCTGAGCTACAGCGGCTTGGCACCCCAAGCGATCGACGCGGGGATGCGGCGATTGGGGGACGAACTCAAGGCGGCCATCCACGCGACCCATCCGGTGGTCTAATAATAGGAAAAGATTAACCGCGCTGGTTGTGAGGGTTTCGCGGCCGGCCCGGCGTGATAACCGAATTAGCAATTTCAAACGAGCGTTATCCCGTAGCATCGGGGTAACGCTCATTTGCTGGTTAGGCCCTGCGGCGGCGGGCGAAAAAAATAGCGGCACCCCGGCCGGAACGTGCTATAATATAGTTCGTTATTTCACAAAAAATGATATTGGAGGTCATCAAGTGAAGATTAAAACTGCGGTAGCCACCGAACAAGGCGCGCCACTCCAAATTATTGATGCTGAATTAGACGATCCGAAAGCCAACGAAGTCTTAGTGAAGATTGTGGCGAGTGGGATCTGCCATACGGATGCCGAGGGCCAACAGGCCGGCTTGTCGCCGTATCCGGTCGCGTTGGGCCACGAAGGCTCCGGGATTGTGGAACGGGTCGGTTCGGCCGTCACCACGGTCCAACCCGGTGACCACGTGGTCTTGTCGTTCTCGTACGACGGGGTTTGCTCGAACTGTCGTAGCGGCCATCCCGGTAACTGCGTGAACCTGAACCAGTTGAACTTTGGGGGTAAGGCGTTCGACGGGACGAACCGGATTCACACCACTGATGGCCAGGCCATCTCGACCTTCTTTGGCCAATCATCGTTTGCCACCTACTCGGTCGTCGACGAACACGGCGTGACCAAGGTTCCTGAAGACGTCGACTTGGCGCTCCTGGGCCCGCTGGGGTGTGGGTTCCAAACCGGGGCCGGCACGGTGCTAAACTTTATCAAGCCGGAATTCGGTCAATCACTAGTGGTCTTCGGTGCGGGGGCCGTCGGGTTAGCCGCCATCATGGCTGCCAAGATCGCCGGCGTCGAACACATCATCGCGGTCAACCGGCACGATAACCGGCTGGTGCTGGCCAAGGAACTGGGCGCCACGGCGGTGATTAACAATCAAAAGGAAGACGCCGTGGCCCGGATCAAGGAACTGGTCCCTGGCGGTGTCGACTACACGATCGACACGACGGGGGCCTCACCGGTGATCCTGGATGCGATTCACGCACTCCGGCCATCGGGGAAGTGTGTCCTGTTGGGTATCGGGGGGCCGCTCGAGTTGAACGCCATGGCCGACATTATGGCCGAATCGAAGCAGTTGGCGGGCGTGATCGAGGGGGATGCCATCCCACAACTCTTCATTCCGAAGATGGTCGACTACTACCGCAAGGGACTGTTCCCGTTCGATAAGCTGGTCAAGTTCTATGACTTTAAGGATATTCAACAAGCCTTCGCGGATTCCGCGTCCGGCGAGGTGGTAAAACCCATCATTCGGCTGAGCGACGTCCAAGCTTAGGCGGTTAAATTGAATTCTAGGTAAGTTAAAAATGGTGTCACCGGTCTACTGACTAGTGACACCATTTTTAATTGGTCGCTGATGGCCTGATATCTCAGGCGATGTGGCCATATCCTGACAGATCAACTCATCAACGAAAGGCGATACGGTAGTGTTGGACCCCATCGATGGTGCGCACCGTCTCTTCGGCGCCATCGGTTAACTTCCCGTCGCGCCAAAAGCTCGGGTGTTGGTGACCAACAAAGAAGAAGGTATAGCGTGCCGTGTGGGCTTGCCGAGAAACGGTCAAGTAACCACGGTCTTGGTCGGACAACTGAACGACTTGATCCTGTTGCTTAGGATCGACATAAATCGTGAGCATCTCTCTCACCTCCACCTTGAAGTATACGAGGATGATGCCGGAGTTACAACGATTTAAAGGATAATATTAGGGATACCTTAACTTTTTGTTGGCTAGTAAGGGTAGTGGTGGGGATGACCGGTGAAGGGGGAAAACGCAGGCAAACTAAAAGGCCGACGAGATCATTTCGCCGGCCATCCCTTAAAGAGATTAATCGTTTCCGTTCTCCGCGGAAGCGATCACTTTAAGGCTACATTGCGTTGCCAAAAAGCATCACCCCCTTTCATTTGATACCCGTAGTTTAGAACCGTTGGGGGAGAAATGCAAGTGAATTGACTTACCTTAATGGCGGGTTAAACTTAATGAAAATGCAGAATATAAATATAATAGTAACGAACGCGTTACAAGTAACAGGAATATTACAAAAGCCATGAAAATATTTCATTCGGACGACAAAGGAAGCAAATTCCTTGTCTATAGGTCATGGAATCGCTATAATCGAACTTGTAGTTGAGGGGTAGGAATTGTGATTTATTGATTGAAGAATAAAATTCTTAACCCGTTGTGCTAGTTAATTAGCTGCCAGGTATCTACGAATAAAAGTTGTTCTAATCGACTTTTGAAGCCACGCAGACATCGGGCCCGATTATGTTCAACCTGAAATAAAACCTGCCATTTAGAGAATAAAGTTTCGATCATGCGCCTTTGGCGCTTCAATAAGGTGCTATTCAGTCGTGATTGGGGCATGTTACGGCGTTTGGGTGTCCAGAAATCAATGTGTCGTTGCTTTAATTGATCTTTTAGTGGTTGACTAAGGTAGCCAACATCGGCCAAAACATGTGAGCAAGCGTATTGGTCAATCAATTCTGGCACTAAACGAATATCATGAATTGAAGCAGCTGAAATTGAATAGGCCACTACAATGCCTTGATTGGTGACCTGAAAATGTCCCTTTAAACCATAGAACCATTGTTTCTTGGTGGCATTATAGCCAATGTCAGCAAGTGAGCGTAAAACTTTGGCTCGATGATTACGAATTGATTGGCATAATGGGATTGGAAAACTATCTATGATGGTGTAAGTCACTGATGGTAAACAGTGTTTAACTAAACCAACCCGCAGGGTTTGGAGCAGACAGCCCATAGCTGTGCACCGTCGATTAAAACGAGATCGTTCCGGCAAACCAGTCAGCCCTAACCCAACTAACAGACGATAAAAAGCACATTGATTAGTGATACCAAGTGATACCTGCCAACACATCAAAGCCATGATAGTTACATCTGATATTTTGGCATGATTAGCATTCTTTCTTTGCCGAATTTTGCAGGAAACATAACGTTGATATAGTGGCGTTACAACCGCAACCCAGGGTTGCCAAGGTGCTTGCACGATAGTTGTAGGTTGAGTAAGATAACATTGGCTTGACATCGTTCACACTTCTTTGTTTAGGATACTTAAAAGTGTAAGCCTGCCAGGCTTTTTATGTACTTTAATTGTCCCATTTCAACTAGCACAACGGGTAATTCTTAACAAAATCACTAATATCATGATATACTATTCCTGCTTGATAAATTACATACAATATGTTTGGAGGAAAAAAGATTATGCAATCAAGTTTAAAGAAATCTCTTTACTTGGGTCTTGCTGCATTAAGCTTTGGTGCCGTTGCTACGGTTTCAACCACTGCTTCAGCTAAATCCTATGCTACTGCCGGTGCATACAGTACTTTGAAGAGCGACGCTACTACTCGTAACGTTGAAGCTACTGGTACTAACGCACTTTACACTAAGCCAGGTACTGTTAAGGGTGCTAAGGTTGTTGCTTCCAAGGCCACTATGGCTACGTTAGCTTCATCCAAGAAGTCCGCTAACTACTTCCGTGCTTACGGTGTTAAGACCACTAACCGTGGTTCCGTTTACTACCGTGTTGTAACGATGGACGGTAAGTACCGTGGTTACGTTTACGGTGGTAAGTCTGACACTGCCTTTGCTGGTGGTATCAAGTCTGCTAACACGACGACTGAAAACACTACTGATACTAACATCGGTAAGACTGTTTACTTCGCTAACCCTGGTAAGACCAACGTTACGTGGACTGCACCTAAGTACACGCAATACAAGGCTTCCAAGAATGTTGCTAACACGACGCCATTTGCTGGTGACTCTTTGAAGGTTACTAAGGCTGCTACTAAGACGCGTGAAGGTTCATTATACTACTATGTAGAAGATGCTACTCACCCATCTGTAAGTGGTTGGATCTACAGCAAGGCTGTTACTTCTAATGCTAAGGTATCCTTTAATCATGCGACCGATGTGAAAATTAATTTTGCTAACGATGGAAAAGTAGTTGCAAGCGGCGTACTCCAAGGATTAAAGGCGGATTCTAATAAGGAACCTGCTACTGCTGTGGGTACTGCTGTAGGTACTGATACTACTGAAAAAGCAACTACCGCAGCCGAGGGCACGGCTACTTGGGTAGACGCTCAATTAAAAGGTACCGGGTACGCGTACGATAAATCTTCGAATGCTAATAAGGCAGCATTACTATCTGCCAAGACCGGTGACACGATCACTTTAAGCGTTACTAAGGGTACGAATGTGACTAACACGATTAAAGCATATGTTACGAATGTAGGGACTGATGGTACTACGGTAACTAATACCAAACTTACCTCTATGGATGAAACTAAGTCTAATGAATATCTTACGGCAATTAAGGCCGCAACTACTACGACTAACGGTGCTACCACCACTGATAATTCTAAGATTACCGCTGAAAAATATGCTAAGCAGGTTGTGTTCCCTACTTTAACTGCAGGGTTTTCGGGCAGTCAAGGAGCTAGCTACAGTTCGTCAGACTTAACCGCTTTTGCTAATAATAATAAGCTTGGAACTTTGTATTCGCCAACTTTCTATGTTAAGACAAGTGGTGATGCTAGCAATGCCGCCGCTGCCGCGAATACGGTTGGTATCGCTGCATATGTTAAGTATACTTTGACCTCTGCTAATAAGGGGATTTTTGGTAGCAATGACGCCCAATTATTCTATACAGCTGAAACGATTTATGGTAGTAAATCACCAGTTAATATTACTGTAAATACTGGTAACTCTATCTTTGGGTAATTAGTTTTTTAGATAATTTCAATTCAGAGAGGCCTTAATTCATGTCGAATTAGGCCTTTTTGTTTTAGGTAACTAAGTACGCTTTATATAATTGACGCATTACTGAACGGTAATCAAAAAATTATTAACCTAATGTGGAATTATTCTGCTATACTAAAGACCGTTCAATAAACTTACAATTTTCAGAGGAGAAAATACATCATGCAATCACGTTTAACTAAGACGTTATACCTTGGTTTAGCTGCGCTGAGTTTAGGTGCCGTAACGACGCTGTCAACGACTGCTAGTGCCAAGAGCTACGCAAAGGTGACTTCTACTAAGACTTTAAAGACCGCCGGGGATACTCGGAACGTTGTTTCCACGGGAACTAACGCTATCTACTCTAAGCCGGGGACGGTTAAGGGGGCTAAGGTCGTGGCTTCCAAGAAGACCATGAAGAAGCTGGCTACTTCCAAGAAGTCTGCGGACTACTTCCGGGCTTACGCCGTTGCGACGACCAACAAGGGTTCCGTTTACTACAAGGTCGTTACCATGAACGGTAAGTACCGTGGCTACATCTACGGTGGGAAGAGTACTTCTGCCTTTTCTGGTGGGATCAAGACTGCCAACACCATGACGGATGCTACGATGCCAACGACTACCAAGGTTTACTTCGCTAAGCCTGGTAAGGCTAACGTAACGTGGAACGCACCGAAGTACACTCAATACAAGGCTTCCAAGCAAGTTAAGGACACCACGCCATTTGCTAAGGATACTTTGACCATCACCAAGGCCGCTACGAAGACCCGCGAAGGTTCACTGTACTACTACGTTGAAGACGCTGCTAACCCATCCATCAACGGTTGGATCTACAGCGGTGCCGTTTCTTCAGCTCAAAGTGCTGAAGTTCAAGCTCAAAACGGAATTACCTTGAAGTTCGTTAACAAGGCCACTGGTGCCTCTGTTGCCGACAAGGTGGTTGCGATGCCAACGACTGCTAAGAACGATACGGTTGAAAATGCTGATCTCGTGAAGTTAGCTAAGGACACGACTAACTTACCTGCTGGCTACACTTATGATAGTCTGGGTACGGCTAACTCTGTGGCTAAGGGTGGTTCGGTTGTGGTTTACGTTAACCAAAACGCCGAAGCTGATTTAACGCTGACGCCAACGGTTTATAACAACGATGTTGATGCTGCTGCCCAAACTGCTTTGTCAGCTTACTGGAACGATACGGCCAAGGCTGTTTTAGCTAAGGACACGTTCTTTAAGCAAGTTGGTGGTACGACGGCAACTGCTGCGAACATCGAAGCACAACTGAAGACCGATAAGTTGGACACGATTGTGGCCAAGACGACTACTAAGAACGCTGATGGGACGTACGTTGCTTATCAATACACGTTGAAGAGTGCGGACCAAGGGACTTACGGTTCTTCGTCTAAGGTTTACTACACGGCCGTTAAGGGGAGCGTAGCGTCTACGACGACTGACGGTGACTTTACCGCCGCTAAGTAACCTTACAAACTGACTTTTGTTAATTAATAAGAAATCGTGCATCAGGAATAACCCTGATGCGCGATTTTTTACGTGGTCGCCCTTAATAAACATACCTTCGTTTCCCCACTAATTCACCCACCAAACCAATCCCTAGTCGCCGCTAGCTGGTACACTAAAGTTGAAACTAACGCAGTATCGCAATCGATGCTCATGGGGGAGTGTGCATCATGACCAAACAATTTTGGCTAAAAGTTACTTTATTAGTAGGGTTAGCCGTGGGGAGCGGCCTAACCGTCACCAACGCGCAGGCGGCCGCGGGAACTACGTCGCTGCAAACCACCGCTACGGTGAGTGAACCGGCTACCCAGGGCGCGCCCGTCACCATTCACTATCAGGATAGCGCCGGCCACCGCTTGGCACCGGATCAGACCCTCAGCGGGAACTTGGGGACCCAGTACCGGGTGCCCATCGCCAAGATCGCCGGGTACGTCCTGGCACGCGTGGTCGGGGAAGCCAACGGCGAGTTTACGGTGAAGTCGGCAACGGTGACCATGATTTACGAACGCTTAAAGACCGCCGCAACCACACCAGCGGCCAAATCAGCGCCGACAGCGAAGACGGCCCCGGCGACCAAGCCAACCGACCGAACCACGGCGCCAGCTGCAGCCGAACGGACGTCAACGCCGCGAACCGAACCCACAACGCGGGCCGCGGCCACGACTACGCCAACCGCAGCGCGAATTAGTGAACCCACGAAGGGCGTGGAGGTCTTAGGCAAGTATCCGGTTCGCCGGAGCGGTGCCGCGGCTACCACGGACCGTTTACCCCAGACCGACGAACAGTCGCGCCTGGATCTATTAGGCGTGGGCGGACTGATCTTATTGATCAGCACCGCGACCGTGGCCTACGGGGTAAGACGCCAACGCCAAGCACGTTAATTGACCGTTAAAAAAGGGCCTCAATCACCGGTATTCCGGGATTGAGGCCCTTTTCGTGTGTCCTAAGGTTCTTCCAGGACGAAGCCACCATCGTAGGCCTGATCGACCGCGGTCTTCAGATCGGTGGCGTGGGTGTAGCGCCGCAGGTCGTCCGTATTGAGGACTTCCTTGAGCCACGCAATGATCTCGGCGTTCACCGGCACCTGGGCGGTTTCCATCTGCCAGTAGATCAGGGGTGGAAGGCCAAAGTAGTCGGCCAGTAAGACCACGGGCTTCTGGAGAATCGTAACCCGTAAGAAGCGCAGAAGGTCGGCGTAACGGAAGGTCGCCGTAGGGTCTTCGGGCTGTTTTCCCAGCCGTTTCGCCACCTGGGCGCTATCGGGCCAGGGCAGCCCCATCCGGCGAAACTCCCACGCGTGCTTCTTGACTAGGTCCAGCAGCGCCTCGTTGACCGCTTGCGGCAGGTCGTCAGCCGTCCGGAACTGCGCCATTCTCGCCGGTTCTAAGGCGAAGAAGCGCATCAGCAGGTCTTCTTTTTCCGTGGGCAGGTAGTAGGCCTGACTTTTCTCGAGGTTGAAGTAGTACCAGTCGGGGATGGCAAACATCATCAGATCGTGTTTAAATCCCCGGAGATCGTCTTGGTAGCAACAGTGGCGAATCGTCTGGAGGATTTCACCAATCGTGTGACGCATCTGCAATCATCTCCCTAACTTAACGTTACGTTGAGTATATCAAGTTCACCCCGAGAACTTCCTGTGACTAGGTTAAGAATTTGGCGAGAATCACGAATATTATCTATATTAATTTGTTTATAATTCATCTTTTTAGCTTTAAATCATTGCGGCCAAACACGGTTAAACACCGTCAATATCAATAATGGTTTGATATGACGTTTATCTATAGGGTGAGCTAATTTCTTGCTAATGTTCGTGATTTATGGCATGGTAGCCATGGTAAGAGTAACGGCTGAGGTCGGTAACGACTTCGGCGCCAATGCACAACGACCGTTAGTTGTGCGCCCTGAAAAGGAGGGGGCGGCTATTCATGCAACAACCGATTTGGAACAATCTGACGCCGGCTTTTCGCCGCGAGATTGAGGTCAGAAATAGTCTGACATTGGCGAAGCTGACACCCAGTGTGGTCACCTATCAGGTGCCTAACCGGCAGCTCGCCATAGATTGGGAGCACGTGATCTTACTGAAATATTGTCCGGGTGGCAGTTCCCGGCGGGGGGCGACGATTATTTGGAACGCCCACGTCGGCTTCGTGAGTACCGATGTCTCCCCGATAACGCTGATTGATCGTTTGGAACAAGTTAGTCCCGTTACTTGGCAAGACATGCAAGCGTATACAGATATCAGCCAGGGGCGCCGCCCGTTATCGTACGTCCTCGGGCCCCTGCAACTCATTCCGATTGAGCAGAAGAAGAGTCAGTACAGCTGGTTGAACGGCCGGTACGTCCAGACCATTAATCCCATGACCCTGCTGTTACAGGAGAAGCAGGCCATGGTGGCGTTAAAGCCGGGACCGGAAGTGCTGGTTCAGGATTCGGCGGAACGGCTCACGGGGAAGTGGAAACTAACCAATAAGATAAGACGTCTTCAACAAATAAATAGGGAATATAATAACGAATTGTACGGTTCACACTATTTAGTAAATGTGCAAGTTCCACCGGAATTATTAAAATTTCGGCGGCGAGTGCAATACTTAACGGTCCTGTACTTAGAGAAGCGGTTACCGGTGTCTTGGACCGCCGACGAGATGAACGAAATCATTGATGAGGCGCGCCATAACGCGAGTTGGCCGCTGGATGATTTGGGCCCGCTTGAGGAGGATTAGTCCGCTCGACGAACGCTTCCAGGGCGGCTCATGCCTTAAATATTTGACACGGTCGTGACTTGTTTACAGTGTAGCCGTTTGTTCTATGTTACAATACGAAGAGTATCAGCTTAGTCAATCAGCAATTTGTTGGCTAGGATGATTCGCGATGACTATGTTTACGACGGCCACCCAGGAAGTTCGTCACTCTCGAGTGGTTGGCATGAGGAGGAAGAGCAGCATGACAGAAGACGATGAAATGGCCAAGGATATTGAGCGAATTCACCAACTGAATTCCATCTTACGGCCCTTTATCAAACGACCGAGCAGTGGGGACGCGGTCACGTTTGAACAATACCGAATCTTACACGAATTGGTTCGGGAAAAGACCAGCACGAGTGAGTTGTCACGGCGGTTACACGTCGGGCAATCCATGATTTCGATTCAAATCAGCCGGTTACTTAAAGGTGGGTACATTCAAGACGAAACCTTGCCGACCGATCGGCGGTACCACGTCTTTCAGATTACCCCGCGGGGCGAGGCCATTCACGAACACGTGAGCCTGGTCTTAGCCCACGAACTCCCGCAGTTGATGGCCAAGTTGGCCACCTACGTGAAGCCCGCTCAAGGCTAACGCTGGGGGTAGACATCAAAAAAGACCGAGATCGCAATCTCGGCCTTTTTTGTGTCCGTTGCCGGTTATTCGGCAGCTTCAATCTTTTCGTCGACGGGTTCTTCGATGGCCTCGCCGTTTTCATTCACCAGTTGGAGTTCCGATTGGCGGATGACCACGAGATCGCCGAAAGAATCAATCTTGTCCGTTTCTTTCTTCTTCAGTTGTTCTGGTTCCACTTTCACCAAGACCGCGTGTTCGTAAACCTTGGTCACGGAGCCGTAAAATGACGTAGAAAATAGTTCCGTTTCCTTGCAATAAACCCGGTCATTTTCGTGTAAAGCCATGAATGATCGTCCCCCATAAAAGTAATTTGTAACAGGATAAGGGTAATGGGCCGAAAAGTCAAGAAAAAACGGAATATTTTTTTATTTAAATAAGTGATTAAGTCGTTTTCCTGCTAAACGATCACGTCAGGTGTTAAGTCCTGGCTGGCTGCTGAGCCGCCGGTCGTCTGCTTAATGGTGCCGCAGCTGGGCGATGCGTTCCTGGGTCGCGAATTTCTGTAAGAGTTCGCCCTGCTTGGCGGTCTGGGTGGCCAGTTCCGTCAGAAAGTCGATCTCCAGGTCGCTGAGTGGAGCCTGGGCCTGGGCCGCGGTAAGCAGGTCGTCGACGGCCTGATCCAGCTGATCGTTGGCGGTGTGCAGGGCCCGGAAGGCCGGGGTAGCGGTTAGACCCACCCCCGGGGTTGTGTGGCGGGTTACTCGGGGGGCAGCAGTGGTCGGGCTGGGCGTCTTATTAGGCTTGACGGCGGCGTCGGCCACGAAGTAGTAGTAGACCTCGCGCGGCTTTAAGGCCGCCTTTTGGATTCGGTGGTCGATGGACGGGGCCGCGGAGACTGCGCCCATGACGGCGGTCTGCGGATAACCCTGCTCGCCTAGCATCTGCCGCAGTTGCACAGCTCGGATGCCCCGAATGCCGGGGAACCGTTCCTCGGACACCACTTCAATCTTATCTTCATCTTGCAGCCAGGCGATGATCTGCTTACGGATCTTGGCCGCCTGACTATTCTTGGTATTCGCCAATGTTTTTCATCCTCCAACCGGCAGTTAATGATTAATTATTGTCGGAATTATTAGTAATGGGCGCCGGGCGGTCGTCCGCCACCGGTGCCACCCGGTGACCACGAGTCGGCGATTAACCGCGACCCGTTCTCGGCGTATTATTAATATTAGACCATTTTTAACCGGGCAGATGCAAGCGTCCCGCGTGGTTTTTCGCGAAACCGGGGCAGTTTTAAGGGAGCCCTTCAAATTTAGCGGGTGAATATGGTACAATCGACGTACATGGTGAAATTTTGGGGGTCATTGGGCCCCTCAGCTTCCACGTGATTGGCCGCAGGACGCCAGTCGGAAGTCCGACGGTGGGGGATCTGCGGATCGCCTGCGCGTCCAGTAGTCAGTTTATTGAATATAGGAGTGAACAATTTTGCATATTTTTAGAGATGAAAACGGTATTCGCTTGGTGGTCTCTCATCAACTCGGCCACTTCGCGGCACGCTTCGCGGATTACGCGCCAGAGCAGGAGTTCATCAACTACGAACTAAGCAAGGATAAGCGAGGACGTTATCATCTAGTGATCGAGAAAACGAACCTCACGGAACTCGCCTCACCGGTCTTTAACCACGACCTGGTCTTCGGGGACATGGGCGACAGCTTGACCCCAATCGATGGCGTAACCCTGATGTTAATCTAGTCTGGAATCAATTGGTCAGCGCTCAACGGTAAGTTGGGGCTGGCTTTTTTGTGTCCTCGTGACGGGGGCAGGGGGTTAACTGCTGAGTCGTTTAGGTTGCATAATGTAATTACTAGAGTTACAGTATAGTCAACAAATCAATGACAAAGGGGTTTTGTTCTGATGACAAACGTATTAGTTTTAGGGGCTCACGGGAAGATCGCCCAGTTGGCCGTACCAATGTTACTCGCGCAGACCGACGCCCACCTGACGCTCTTCTTACGTAACGCGCAACGCTTAGCGGATGCCGCTAGCGACCGGGTAACCGTTGTCGAAGGCGATGCGGCGAACGTGGCCGACCTCACCCGGGCCATGGCTCAAGTGGACGTGGTGTACGCCAACTTGGCGGGCCACAACATTGAAGCCGAGGCCCAAGCCGTGGTGACCGCAATGGGCCAGGCGCACGTGCAACGGCTGATTTGGATTTCCACGTTGGGAATCTACGACGAAGTTCCCGGTGCCTTCGGTCAGTGGAACCATCAGATGCTGGATGGCGGCTACCTGGAGACTTACAGCGCGGCTGCCAAGGTCATCGAGGGCTCGGCGCTAGATTACACGATCATTCGGCCGGCTTGGTTATCGAACCACGATGAGGTGGCTTACGAGACTACCCAGAAGGGCGAACCTTTCAAGGGGACCGAGGTTTCCCGGAAGAGTATCGCGGCAGTGGTGACCCAATTGGTCCAGGCCCCGAGCCAACACGTCCACGAATCGTTAGGGGTCAACAAGCCCGATACCGATGGTGCCAAGCCGGCGTGGTACTAAGCGCCTAATGGGTAGGCTAAACGTGTGCAATTTTGCGCGTTTCGCTGTATAACTAAGGTGTGCGTTTCAAGACGACGCATAAGTAGTAAGAATTCTTACTTAGCGGATAACTTATAATCAGACCGAGTCCGCATTATAGAACCTTTCCTCCAAACAAGAACCTATAAGACTTGTGGCCGGTGGTTATGGGCTATGCGAACTGATGTCGACACCCAGGTGGTGGCGGCATTTTTTTGTGCAAAATTAGGGGGGAGCGGGGAGTTTAACGGGCGATAAATTTTTTTGTATTTTGGTTGCAACCGCTTACAACACGTGGTATATTATAGGCGTAGAAAGGATCAGGGGTGGCCAGTTGAGTCACAAGTACCACTTGATCTAGTTGATACAACGTTTCAGTTTCGTAAAGCCGATTTCCGTTTTGACGTAAGTCTGGTTTATGTTGTACGAGTATCAGAATCACGTTTTAAGCGTCACAGCTTTAAGTATCAGAATCAGGCGTCAGAACCATAAGGTAAACCTTCTAACGAACTCTAGTGGAAACAACCGTAAAGTTTCAGGGTTTAGGCACTTCACCAAAAACTGAATAGCATTTAGTTACACCGTGAAATTTGTTCTGAGATGGATAAACAATGTTACGTCTAGAGCTCGGATGTCGGATTAGCCAGGATCATGCGAGGATTTCAAGAAGAATCGTTAGAGCGTTGACTGGGTAGTGTCGATGAAGGCGTTAAGGTTATTACTGAAAACGGTAGCCAGAAATTAAATGGATGAAAAATGGTTGCGTCAGTTCAGTCGGAAAAAATAGAGTGTATGAGGCGATTAAGAATTATTAAGATTACAAGACGGAAATTCCGGGATCACACCTACCTTTCTACAACCGAGTAGACTTCAAGTTGATTCTTTACCTAACTTGAAGTCTATTTTTGACCCCTCAAACCGCACTGGTTATCCAGTGGTTTACGGCATTACATAAACGAACATGAACGACCCAAATGCTCAGTACTGAACCAGCTAGTCCGGTGTTTGAGGCCACTTTACCCGTCTGGCTCGCCACGTAAATCCTTTTAACTTTCCTTACAGCCCCAAGGGGTTAAGGGACGAGCAACCTTAACCAACAAGTAGTTAAGGGCAATAATGTTCGGAAAAATCCGATTTTTACGATTTTCTTAAATCGGGGATTTACAGCGCTTTAGCGAAAAGGTATATTATTACTAAGGCCCATCGCAAATCTGATTCGCAGAAATCGTTTGGGGAAGAGGGAGTGAGTAAACGTGGCTTTTCATCGCATTTTCGTTATTGATTTTGCTGGGTTAGGCTTGGGCGAAGCTTCCGATGCCAACCGCTTTCAATCCGTCGGTGCCGATACCTTAGGTCACGTCGCTGTTAGTTGGCCCGGTCAACTAAAGCTCCCAACATTACGGCAATTAGGCCTGGGCAATATTCGGATTGACCATCCCGTCACCGGGGTCGCCCCGGTCGACCATCCCTTGGGCTTCTATGGGCGCTTGCACATGGCGGCACAAGGTAATCGCCGCCCCACGGGGTTGCGCGAGATGTGGGATTACACCGGTGAGATTCGTACGGAGAACGTCTTTACCACGTTGACCACCGCGGGTTATCCGGTGACCTTAGCCGGACCCTTCCTGAGCTACCTGGCCACCCAGACACCAGCCAGTCGGTATCAGGTCGGCAGTAATCAGGCTAGCTTCCGGATTCTCTACGAGCGGTTGAATGACCCGGCTTCCGGGCTGACCTACATCTGCTTACCGGAGATGCGCTTTGCCGGTGAGCATCAGGACCTGATGGGGTTTGGCACCGCGTTAAGCGCGGCCGACCACTATCTCGCCCAGGTGGTTCACGACCTGGGGGCTAACGACCTGTTGATCGTGACGGCCACGCACGCCGCCGACCCGACCTTCGGCTTGACGCCGACGCGCGAGTACCTCCCGTTACTGGTGTACTCCCCGTCACGGGCGAACGGTTTTGCCTTAGGTATTCGGCGAACCTTAGCTGACGTGGGGGCGACCATCCTCGAGAATTACGGGGTGGCCACGACCAGTGCTGGACATAGTTTATTAAATGAAATTACCCAAATTTAAAATGACCAACCCTGAAAGGAGGTGAGGGGCAGCACCAAACCGTGATGACGGTAGAAAGCGCAAGGACTAACGGCAGGCTATATCACTTATTCAATTCACCAATCCCGTTAGGCTTTCCCGTTGAACGGCGTCGTTCGTGACAGGAATTATGCGTACATAGTTTCTGCAAGTAACATCGTGTCCTAACGTCGGCTGTGGGGCGCCACACCGCGTTAAACAATATCGGAAAGAGGTATTTTGACCAATGTTAGTCGCAATTAATATTCTCGGGGTAATCGTTTACCTCGCCATTGCCTTCCTGTTCTCTAAGAACAAGAAAAAGATTCACTGGCGTTCAGTCGGAATCGTGTTAGTTCTTAACATCGTGTTAGCTTGGTTCTTTACCAGTTTCAGTATCGGGCAAGACATTGTTAAGGGTGCTGCCGACGGATTCAACTGGTTAGTCCAAGTGGCTTACCAAGGGATCGTCTTCGCCTTACCTAACTGGGTAACGCCAGAATTCGGTGGGACCGCTAAGTCGATGAACTTTATTACCAGTTCATTGCTGCCAATCTTGCTGGTTGTTCCAATGTTCGATATCCTGACTTATATCGGGGTCTTACCTTGGATCATCAAGTGGGTTGGTCGTGGTCTTTCCTTCATTACCGGTCAACCTAAGTTCGAATCATTCTTCTCCGTTGAAATGATGTTCTTAGGGAACACCGAAGCCTTAGCCGTTTCTCAATTACAATTAAAGAGTATGCGTAAGGAACGGAACTTAACGCTGGCCATGATGTCCATGTCATGTATCACGGCGTCCATTCTGGGGGCTTATACCCAAATGGTTCCTGGGCAATTCGTTCTGACGGCCGTTCCAATTAACATCTTGAACGCCATCATCGTCACGAACTTATTGAACCCCGTTGACGTGGCTCCTGAAGAAGATACGATTGCTAAGATCGGTGGCTCCAGTGCTTCTGCTGCCACTGAAGGTGTTGAAGACGACGGCAAGAAGGAACCATTCTTCTCCTTCTTGGGTGACTCAATCTTGGGTGCCGGCCGGCTGATCTTGATCATCGCCGCTAACGTTATCGCCTTCGTGGCTTTAGCTGCCTTAATCGACAAGCTGTTGGGCTTATTCAACCCATGGCTGTCTCTGGAACACATCTTGGGGATCATCATGTTCCCATTTGCTTGGTTAATGGGTCTGAACGTCCACGACGCTTTCGGCTTCGCCCAATACATGGGGACTAAGTTAGTCACGAACGAATTCGTGGTTATGGGTAAGATTTCTTCCACCATCAATACTGGTGCCTTCTCTGCTCACTACCGCGCAATTCTGACGGTCTTCTTAACTTCCTTCGCCAACTTCTCCACGACTGGTATGATTATCGGTTGTTTCAAGGGGATTGTCGACCAAGAAAACAACGACTTGATTTCTAAGAACGTTGGTTACATGTTACTTTCCGGGATTCTGGTTTCCTTGCTTTCTGCCGGGATCGTTGGGATCTTCGTTTGGTAATCAAAGTGCGTTAAACTGTTTTGAAAAGATAGCCCAGGGGCCTGGCCACTGGGCTATCTGTGTCAGGTGACCCCGTGCCATTAGTGCGCCGGGGTTTCGGCTGATGCGCGTCATCGGCCGTACGGGTGCCGACCTCCCTAGCAGGGGAGTGAAACCCAGCCGGGTGCGTGAGACCATTCGGTTGCAAAGCCCGTGAAGTCTGTACGTCGGGTTGTGGCGTATTGAAAGATAGGGAAATCTATGGATAAGCAACAAGCGCAGGCACAGCAAGCGGAATCGGCCATTGAACGGGCCAATCATATGACGCTGCGCGAAGCCCTGCGAGATAAGGAGGTCGTTCGCAACGAAATCATTGCGGGCGTGACGGGCTTCTTTGCCATCTCCTACATTATTATTGTGAACCCGCTGATTTTAAAGGATGCGGGGATTCCCACCGACCTGAGCGTCTTTGCGACGATCTTCTCGTCCGTGATTGGGTGTCTGATTATGGCCTTCTGGTCCAACGCCCCAATCATCTTGACGCCCGGGATGGGGGTCAACGCCTTCTTTACCTACACGATTGTGGTCAACATGGGCCTCAGTTGGCAAGAGGCCTTAGGAATCGCGGCCGTAGCCAGCTTTGCCTATATGCTGATTGCCTTTACCAAGGTGTCGACGGTTCTCTCGGAGGCGATTCCCGAATCGTTGAAGAGTGGGATCACCGCGGGAATTGGGCTCTTCCTGGTCGAAATTGGCCTGGAAAAGGCGGGCCTGATTGTCGCCGGCAAGTCGTCGTTGATCGTGTTAGGGGATTTGACCAAGCCCACACCGTTACTCGCGTTGTTCGGCTTAGTGTTGAGTCTGGTTCTGTATCTACGGAAGATTAAAGGGAACTTCTTCATTGCAATCATTGCCACCAGTCTGTTGGCGTTCTTCTTGGGCGTCAAGGATAGTGACACGCCCAACGTGGACCTAGCACGGTTGGGGCAATACCACAAGATCGTTTTCCAAAACGACTTCTCCCACTTGATTAGCACGCCGTTTATCTTGGCCGCCTTTTCGATGACCATGATTCTGGTGTTCGAGTCAATGGGACTCTTGCAAGGGTTACTCCCGAACAAGCAGAAGTTTAAGAAGACCTTCGAGGGGAGTTCCGTCACCACCTTCCTCTCCGGCTTTATGGGGACCAGCCCAACCGTGACGGCCGCCGAAAGTGCTTCGGGGATCGAAAGTGGGGGCCGGACCGGGATTATGGCGCTAGTCGCCGCCGTCCTGTTTGCCTTGTCCCTGATCTTTGTGCCACTGCTGGCCTACGTGCCTTCCGCAGCGATTGCGCCCGTGATCATCATCACGGGGGCGTTGATGATGGCCGCTATTGGCAACATTCAGATGGCGGACTTCTCTGAATGGTTCCCCGCGTTTTTAATCATTGTGTTGATTCCATTCACCAATAGTATTTCGACCGGATTGGCCTTTGGATTTGTGGCTTACCCGATTATGAAACTCGCCATCGGCAAGGGGAAAACCTTGACCTGGCCAGTTTACCTGCTGGGAGTACTGTTCCTACTGGACTTGGTCTTTAGTGCCATGCTCTAGTAGGGCGTGCTTTCCTGGTAAAACGTAAGCGGTTACGAGCTGTAAAATTTGAGTACTTTTTAGGAGGAAATAGAAATGACGATTAAGATTTTAATGGATACTGACCCCGGAATTGACGATGCTGCTGCCTTAACCATGGCGATTAACGACCCCAAGATTGACTTGAAGTTGATCACCACGGTGGCCGGTAACGTGACGGTTGATAAGACCACCAAGAACGCCTTGAAGATCGTCCGGTTCTTCAACCAAGACATTCCAGTGGCGGCCGGTGCCGAACAACCACTGTTCAAGGACTTTGAAGACGCTGCACGGATTCACGGGGAATCCGGGATGCCAGGTTACGACTTCCCAGAAGACTTGCCTAAGCCATTGAACAAGACGGCCGTGGAAGCCTTACATGATGAAATCATGGCCAGCAACGACCCGATTACCTTAGTGCCAACCGGTTCGTACACCAACATCGCCTTACTCTTCTCCGAATACCCAGAAGTGAAGAGCCACATCGACCGGATCGTGGCCATGGGTGGTGCCTTAGGCAAGGGGAACATGACCAGTGCGGCCGAATTCAACGTCTTTACCGACCCAGATGCCGCCGCAATCGTCTACAAGTCCGGTATCCCGATCGTCATGGTGGGCTTGGACATCACGATGAAGGCGTTACTGACCAACGAAAACATCGAAAAGCTGCAACACTTGAATGAAGCTGGCCAGATGTTACACGACATCATCATTAACGACGGGGACCACAACGACAAGGGGAGTGCGATGCACGACGTTAACACCATCTTCTACCTCTTGCACCCAGAAGCCATCAAGACCGAAGATATGTGGGTCGACGTGGTTACTCAGGGTCCAGCCATTGGGGAAACTGTCGGTGATATCCGGGGGGCTTACCACAACGGCAAGACCAACGCTAAGGTTTCCGTTGACATCGACGACCAAGCGTTCAACGACTGGTTCATGGAAGAAGTTAAGAACATTAAGATGTAAGTGACCGTTTGGGCTGACGCTGAGTCGCCGCGGTAACTTCGGGGCTGCGCGGGTTTTTCTCGCGCAGCCTTTTTTGGCTGGAGTAGACCCGGGGACCAGCAACCTTTACACAAACGAAAACCTAACGATACCAAAACGCGACATAGGGTTGCTATGATGGAAGTGTATCAGGGAGAAAGAGGATGTTTGGTATGTCTGTGATGGATACCGAAACTTTGATCTTACTAATTTTGACCTGGTTGCCGATGCTTTGGCTTGCTAAGCCGGTCCACCATCGTCGCTAGTCTTTGTCGTTAGAATCATGTTCATGTCGCCAGGAGAGCGGGGTGAGCATGATTTTTTTAATTCGGCGTTCACGGGTTGTTTGCGGAAACTTTACATGATGTTGACATAGACCATACCAATAATTTACATTAAGTCGTTATCCTAGACTTAGACTCACATGATGAGGGGTGGCCGCTTGTTCGGAGGCGAGCGGTCATAATTTTCAGTGCGATAGGGGCAACGGGGATGAACAAATACACAGTGATTCACGTGTCCGACGTGCAACTCACACCACCACTGCCGACGACGGGGATCACGGCAGTTGCCAACCTGCAACTGGTGTTCGATGACCTGGCACGTGACCCGGTCTCGCCCGACTTGATTGTCCTTAGTGGCGATCTGATTCAGCGGGGGAGCCCGGCGGACTATCGGTGGTTACGGACATATTTAACACAACAAGGTCAGCGCTTGGGCGCCCCCATCCAGGTCATCTTAGGTGACCTGGATAATCGTGACGCCTTTAATGCGGGCTATCTGGGCCAAGCGACCCGCCCGTATTATGCGTATAAGCAGAACCACCAGAACATGGATTTTTATTTTTTGGATTCGAAGTGGGAGACCCGGCGCTCGGCCGGCTGGCTGGGACGCGATCAACTAGATTGGTTGAACAAGAGCTTACACTTGGCGCCCCGCCGCCGGGCCTTTATCTTTCTTCACCACCCGTTGGATGCGCCCGCGCTCCGGGAGATGCGCTATACGTTATTACAGAATAACCGGGAGTTGTTGGCGATTTTACACGGCCATAACATCGGGGGGATCTTTGCCGGGCACCTCCACTTTGCGGCGAATTACTTGGTGGACAACACGTTACCGGTGACCGTGGCCGGCGCGGCGTCAACCTATATCGACTGTCGGGACCCGCACCGGCACGCGGTTCACGCGGCAGTCAGCTACAACGTCATTACCATCGAACGGGGGATCGCCAGCGTGACGGTGCGACCATTGCGGTTCGATCCGCAGGTGCAAGCGGTGATCCCGGTGGGCAATACCGGCTTTACTAAGCATCGCCCGCGGTTATTGCGGCCGCGACGAGTCGGGGAATCACGGTAGGCACATAACCGGGGAAATATCACAATTATTGATCAGGGGAACGGGGGCACTACGGCCACTCGTTTCCCTGATTTTTTCTGGCGGTAGCCGTTTCATGTGACCCCAGTTTTCGGTATAATAGGAAACGATGTGGTGGGGGATGCGGTTGCGTTTCCCTCATAAGTAAGGTAAAGTATAAGCAAACGTGAAACAATTGTTTCACAGAAGTGGACTGGGAGATTAAACATGAATCCAGAAGAATTTCGGGCCGCACTGGCTACTCAGGGGATCGAATTAACCCCCGTACAGGAGCAGCAGTTTGCGACGTACTATCAATTTTTAGTGGCGACTAACGAACACGTGAATCTGACCACGATTACGGCGGAGCCGGACGTCTACTTGAAGCACTTTTACGACTCACTGACGCCGGCCTTTTATCTGCCAGCCTTACGTGACCAGCCCCTGACGCTTTGCGACGTGGGGGCCGGGGCGGGCTTTCCGTCTTTGCCGTTAAAGATCGTCTTCCCGCAGTTGCAGGTGACCATCGTGGACTCGTTGAATAAGCGGATCACGTTTTTAAACGAGCTCGCTGCGAAGCTCAACCTGACCGGGGTGGCGTTTCACCATGCGCGAGCTGAGGAATTTGGTGGCAAGCGCGCGGCCAACCGCGAAGCCTTCGATCTGGTCACGGCCCGGGCGGTGGCCCGGATGTCCGTGCTCAGCGAACTCTGCTTACCGCTGACCAAGGTCGGTGGGCAGTTTGTGGCCTTAAAGGCCGCCAAGACCGCCGACGAATTGGCGGTTAGTCACAAGGCCATCACCACCTTAGGGGGGCAATTGGCCGCCGACCACGAATTTAAGTTGCCGGAATCACAGGATCCCCGGCACATCGTGGTGATCGATAAGGTGAAACACACGCCGAAGCGGTATCCTCGGAAGGCCGGGACGCCTAACCGAGAACCGTTAGAAGATTAATGGAATGGAGGTAAACCATTTTGCCATTTTCATTATTTGGAAATAACCGGGAGAAGGCCGCCCGGCCCAGTCATCCCGTGAAACAAAGCGTGGTGATGATTCCGGTCGCACAAATCGTCGCCAACCGGTTCCAGCCCCGGCAACGCTTCGACGCGACGGCCATCGGGGAGCTGGCCCAGACGATTCAAGACCACGGGTTACTCCAACCCATCGTCTTACGCCAATACGAACCGGACCATTACGAGATCATTGCCGGCGAACGGCGGTTTAGAGCCGTTTCTAAGCTCAAGTGGACCGAAGTGCCGGCGATTATCGAAGACCTCAGTGATGACGAGACCGCCTCGATGGCGTTGATCGAAAACCTCCAACGAGAGGAACTCACCGCCATCGAAGAGGCCACGGCCTACCAACAACTGATGACGTTAAACCAGTTGACGCAGGTCCAGTTGGCGCAAGGCATCGGCAAAAGCCAGGGTTTCGTGGCCAACAAGCTGCGACTGCTGAAGCTCAGTGCTCCCGTCCGGCAAGCCATCTTGAACCGCCAAATCACCGAACGGCATGGTCGCGCCTTATTGGCCGTGGCCCCCGAACAACAGGTGACCGTCTTACACCAAATCGTTGACCGGCAGTTAACGGTTAAGGAAACCGAAGCGCTGATCGCGAAGCTGGCACCGCAAAAGACGAAGCGACGCCGGAGGGTGACTAAGCAAGGCGTTAACGGCGATACTCGCGTGGCGGTCAACACCATTCGCCAGTCGGTGAAGATGGTGACCGACGCGGGACTACCGTTGACCACCAAAGAAGAAGAAACGGCGGACCATTACCGCATTATCATTGACATTCCAAAAGAAAGCTAGAGGTGGAACGAAGTATGGGCTATATCATCGCATTAGCCAACCAAAAGGGGGGCGTCGGTAAGACGACCACCGGGGTGAACCTAGGCGCCGCTTTGGCCACGAACGGGAAAAAGGTCCTGTTGGTCGATACGGATGCGCAGGGGAACGCCACCAGCGGGGTTGGTATTCAAAAGGCGTCGATCCAACGAGAAATCTACAACGTTTTAGTTGATGAGATTCCAATTCGTGACACGATTTTACCGACCCAGCATCCCGGGTTAGACATCGTTCCGGCCACCATTCAGCTTTCCGGCGCCGAGATCGAGTTGACCCCGATGATGGCCAGAGAAACCCGGCTGAAGGCCGCCCTCGACGAAGTGCGCGACGATTACGATTACATTCTGATCGATTGCCCGCCTTCGCTGGGGTTATTGACCATCAATGCATTTACCGCGGCCGACTCGATCCTGATTCCGGTTCAAAGTGAATACTACGCGTTGGAGGGGCTGACCCAGTTATTAAACACGGTCAAGCTGGTCCAAAAGCACTTCAACCGTAACCTGAAGATTGAAGGGGTTCTGTTGACCTTATACGATGCCCGGACCAACCTGGGCAAGCAGGTCAACGCCGAAGTGAAAAAGTATTTCCAAAACAAGGTCTACGACACGATTATTCCCCGGAACGTGCAACTGGCCGAGGCCCCGAGTCACGGGATGCCGATTATTGATTACGCACCGAAATCTAAAGGTGCAGAGGTGTACACTGAACTCGCAAAGGAAGTGCTAGCTGCCCATGGCAAGTAAGAAAGAGAAAAGTTTAGGGCGCGGGATTGACGCGCTGTTCGCTGAAAATGGCGTCGACACCGGCGAAGAGACCGTGGTCGATTTGACGCTGGCGGACATCGTGCCCAACCCGTACCAACCCCGGCAAAAGTTCGACCAAAAGGGCTTGGCCGATTTAGCGGCTTCCATCGAAAAGACCGGGGTCTTCCAACCGATCATCGTCCGGCAACCGGACAAGCGGGCTAACCGTTACGAGATTCTGGCGGGCGAACGCCGGTTTAGAGCCTCCAAGATGGCGGGCAAGGTTACGATTCCCGGCATCATCCGCGACGTGACCGAAGAACAAATGATGGAAATCGCGGTGCTGGAAAACCTGCAACGTGAAGACCTGACGCCGTTAGAAGAGGCCGAAGCCTACGATACCCTGATGACCAAGCTCACCTTGACGCAGGCCCAGGTCTCCGAACGGCTGGGCAAGAGTCGGCCTTACATTGCCAACTACTTGCGGCTATTGGGGTTACCCAAGGCCGTCAAGGACATGCTGCAACACAACCAGTTGTCGATGGGCCAGGCCCGAACGTTGCTATCCTTAAAGGACAAGAGCAAGTTGGTGATGCTGGCTAAGCGGGCCGTTTCCGAGGGGATGACCGTGCGGGCCTTGGAGTCCGAGGTCAGCAAGCTCAACGGGGCGGCCAAGAAGGCGGCGAAGAAACCCGCTAAGAAGAAGTCACCGTTCTTGCGCTCCACGGAGAACCAACTTCAGGAACACTTTGGCACGCAGGTGTCGATCAACGAGAATAATCATCAGGATCACGCGGGACATATCGAAATCGAATATCTCTCCAACGATGATCTGAACCGCATTTTGACGTTGCTGAACATTCAATCGAACTAACGGAGGGATACGATGTACGACTTAGGCGATGTGGTTGAAATGAAGAAGCCCCACCCATGCGGTGCCAACCGCTGGGAGATTACCCGGATGGGCGCGGATATTAAGATCAAGTGTACCAACTGCGGCCACGTGGTGATGTTGTCACGGCGTGAGTTCGAGAAGAAACTAAAGAAGGTATTGGTTCGCAAGGCCGATGCCGAAAATTCAGAAAAGAGTGAATAAGCGTAATGTCATTAACTGCAGGAATCGTTGGCTTACCTAACGTGGGGAAGTCAACCTTATTTAACGCGATTACTAATGCCGGTGCCGAAATGGCCAACTACCCGTTCGCCACGATCGATCCCAACGTCGGGATGGTTGAAGTACCGGATGCCCGCTTGGACCGGATTCAAGAATTGATTCCCGCCAAGAAGGTTGTACCCACGACGTTTGAATTTACCGACATCGCCGGGATCGTCAAAGGTGCCAGCAAGGGTGAAGGTTTGGGGAACCAATTCCTCGAAAACATCCGGCAGGTGGACGCCATCGTCCACGTGGTACGGGCATTTGACGACGACAACATCACCCACGTGACCGGGAAAGTTGACCCGATCGACGACATCGAAACCATTAACTTGGAACTGGGCTTGTCCGATCTAGATGCCGTGAACAAGCGGCTGGCCAAGGTTCAACGGGCCGCTAAGGGGAGCGACAAGGAAGCTAAGGCTGAACTGGCCGTGCTCGAGAAGATCAAGCCGGTCCTCGAAAACGGGGGCGCGGTCCGGACGCTAGACTTTGACGAAGACGAACAAAAAATCGTCAAGGGCCTGTTCCTGCTGACCTCTAAGCCGGTTCTGTACGTGGCCAACATCGCCGAAGACGACATGGCCGCCCCCGAAAATTCCAAGTACTTCAAGACGATTCAGGATTACGCCGCCAAGGAAGGCGCCGAAGCCATTGCCGTGGCCGCCGAAGCCGAAGAAGAAATCGCCGAACTCGACGATGACGAAAAGAAGGACTTCCTGGAAGCGGAAGGCGTCGAAGAACCTGGGTTGAACCGGTTGATTCGGGCGTCCTACCACCTCTTAGGTCTGGAAACGTTCTTCACGGCCGGGGGTAAGGAAACCCGGGCTTGGACCTATAAGGCCGGTACCAAGGCTCCCCAAGCCGCCGGAATCATTCACTCCGACTTCGAACGCGGGTTCATCCGGGCCGAAGTCATGGCGTTTGCTGATTTAGACAAGTACGAGACCGAAGCGGCCGTCAAGGAAGCCGGTAAGCTGCGGGTCGAAGGTAAGGATTACGTGATGACGGACGGCGACATTGTCGAATTCCGCTTCAACGTTTAGAAGGGATTCAACTATGAGTGAAAACAAGCCAAACGCACGACCGCGGAATGCGGATGTGCATCAGAATCGCAACACCGTCGCCACTAACGAGCGCACGGCGTTTGATAATCTGGGGCTAACCAAGCGGAATGCCGATTACATGTTCCGCTTCAACAAGGCCCTAGAAAGCACTAAGCTGTCGCCCGACAAGAAGGCGGCGGCCGTGCAAGCCATGGTCAACGAGTTAGTCGAGGGCCAGAAGAGTGGGAAGACCGCTAAGAACCTGTACGGTGACGTGGCGAGTCGCGTCAAGTACGTGGTGGAAGGTCCCCAACGAGAAGCCGAAGGCAAGGTCTTCGGCGGCCCCGATTACTGGCCAAACATGGTCTACAACGCGCTGACGTTCTTTATGATCTTCACGCTGTTGTTCGGGGTGATGTACCTCTTCTCACCGAAGTTGATGAAGACCAGTAGTCCCGTGGGCATCACGGCCATTCTAGTCAGTGCGTTGGTCGCAGGGTTCCTGTTGCCAATCATGCCCCGGTTGTTCGATCCGAAGATCAAGCACCGGTTCAACGGCTGGATTCGGTTCCTCTTGACTCTGGTCGGGTTCGCGGTGTGGATGGTGCTCTTCTACTTCGCCCAACTCTTGCCACCAGCCATCAACCCCGTGTTGATGCCGTGGCCAAGCATCATCGTCGGCTTATTATCGATTGCCGCGATGATCTGGATCCGTCGGCGGTATAACATCCGCGGTGGGTTCTTCGGGTAAGCGTCGTTGTGACCGACAACAATCAAGTTTAACTAATCATCTAATGAAGCAGGCAGTTTGCGCCGTGAGGGCGGGGCTGCCTGCTTTTGATTTTCACCGACTTTCAACACTCGGACCGCTGGTGAGAATGCCCGTTCCGTGCACAATGGCCACCGTATTTAGGTCCCTTGACAGCTGGTTTACGGCCTTATAGAATGAAACTTGCAGAGAGAAAATCAATAAATTAATTGGTTAGGAGTTCTTTTCATGAAAAAAGTTTTTGGAATTGTGACGGGTGTCGTGCTGGTTTTAGGGTTGGTCAGCGTTGTGGCGGTGGCCAGTACGGATACCACCCTTACCCCGATCTACCACAGTCAGCACGTCAAGGATCTGACGACCATGCCTAGCGCTAGCGTCTGGAGTCACGGGGGAATCAGCGATTAACGTCCCATTCAAGACGCCAACTCACGTCCTTTTTTAGAGATCGAACGGTGAGTATGACTAACCGGTTGTGTTAACTGGTTAGGGTGATAAAGCCCGTAACGAAGGCATTTAACCGTGACGGGGGCCCCTGAGTGACCACCTTAAAATCTGAGCCGGACGGCTGTCTTGACTCTGAATCACCGGGACTCTAAACTGGGTTGCAGATAGCCAGAGGTGACTACCGATCTATTTCTAGGGGGAGTTCTTTATGAAAAAGATTTTAGGTTATGTTGCTGGTGTCGCTGCTGTGTTAGCTTTAGGCGGGTGCGCGTCGACGAGTGCCCAGGGTAGTAAATCATCCGTGAAAACCTTAGCCACGTCTAAGCAAATGAAATTACGGACGAACTACACCAAGAACGCTCGGCAACTGGAATTCCAGAACGGTCGCAAGAACGCCAAGTTAACGGTCTTAAACGGCAAGAAGCAGTGCGTCAAGAAGTTTGACGTGAAGACCACGGGGAACTTTAACTTGAAGCTGACTAAGGCCCAAGCCAAAAAGCTCAGTCAATGTTCGACCTTTAAGTATTCTGTAGCACAAAAAGGCTACAAGACTTACACGGTTTCCAATCCAGTCTGCAAATAACCTAGGGGTAAATGCGGTTATCTAGAGTCGGCCCAGTGCCGACTCTTTTTTATGACGGTAGCGGTCACCCTGAATCGTGGTGACCAGTTACAGCTAAGCGGACTAGTTTGAAAGCCATTGAAAGAATTGGGGATATAATTAGCTCACCGTCATTGGTGATGGCCCCATCACGGCTGGCCGAAACGTTGATCTGACGGGGAACTAGCCGCCATTTAGCCGGTCGCATCATTGCGGATGAGGGGCGGATAACGCGAATGCTTGACTCTGGCAGCCCCCTTCCTAGAATGGACTGTAGATAGCCAATGCCTGGGACGACTGACTATAGTCTTAAACTCTGAGGGGGAGTTTTCATGAAAAAGGTTTTAGGTTATGCTGCCGCTTTAGTCGCCGCGTTGTCACTAGCGGGGGTTGCGGCAACTTCCGCCCATGCGGACGGTGCTTCAGCCGATGCGGCAAGTGGCGTCAGCAGCAGTGCGTCATCCGACACGTATGATGCGTCGTTTAGCTTCGATGGTGGTGGCGACAACGCAGTTCCGGTAGCGGCTTCTAGTTCTAGCAGTGCGGCTAGCTCCAGTTCTGCGGCCGAATCCAGTAAGCCACAAAAGCCCGCTAAGAAGCCGGCAAAGGTGGTTACCAGCGCCAAGAAGATGCGGGGTCGTTTGCGTTATCGTAAGGATAGCCGCATCGTTTTGTTCCAGAAGGGACGCAAGGGCGCTAAGGTGACGTTGCGGAACCGGAAGGGTCAATACGTCACCAAGTTTGACGTTAAGCGCAGCGGTAAGTTCAGCATTAAGCTGAGCAAGAAGGAAGCAGAAAAGTTAGCGAAATACGGCAAGTACTTCACCTTTACGGTGGCCGAAAAGGGTTACAAGACCTATACCGTGAAGTATGTGATCTTCAAGTAACACCAATTGAATAACGACGGAAGAGAGTGGGACAAAAGGCGGTTAGCTGGTGAGCATTAACGTCGTAAGACGGACAATCCTGAACTTGGATTGTTTGGCTTACGGGGTTAAGCGGAACCAGCTGCCTTTTGGCGCACGTTTCGACACCAAATATTCGGAGACGCTAAAGAGCCTGAGACTTTTGTTCTAGGCCCTTTTTTGCTGGCAACGCAAGAAAAACCCTTTTCACAACGAGATTCATAGCGACTTGGGGCGGACGAAGGGTTCCGACTTGTTTCGGTGAGCCGGCGGTCCGTATAATCAGCGTACATCAGAGATTTTTGTCAGGAGGCATTAATATTGGGAGAACTGATTCAGATGACCACGCCGCGGGTAACATCCGCGATGGACGCAGAGACCATTGTGATTGTTCCGCGAAAAAAACACTTACCGGTGACCCCGGTCGAACCGTTAGCGCCACAGTCGGTGAGTCCGACTTTACGACTAAGGGCGATCCGGCCGCGAAAACGGCAGTTGCGGTTTCACCACGCTCGCCGGGGGATGACGGTTGTCTTGCGCGATCAGCACCAGCGGGTGATTCGCGTGTGTACCGTGACCCAGTCGGGGAAGTTGACCATCCCGCTCTCCAAGCGCCAGTTTTCGGCGGTGACCACCGGACCGTTCTACGTCACGGCACTGATCACCCGGTGCCCGGCAGTCACCGTGAAGTATACGGTAGCGGGGGAGCCATCACAAAATTAATTGTAAGGTGATCGAGTGATCGCCCCGCTTTCACGCTAAAATTGTTGAAGCCACCAACGGGCTGCCCCATAATGCGAACCGAATGGTGGTGCAACACCGCGCACCACCGATGAGGATCGAAACTCAGGGAGAGAATGGGTGATCGCGCGTGTTGGCTAAGCTGAAAGCACAGTTGAATAACCGGGAATTCCAATATCTGACGTTATTCACGTTACTGGGATTCTTTATTATGTTGATTTGTTCGTACACGTCACCGGCGTTTTATTTCGATTATTCGCCGGATAATAACGCCTTTTTTACGGTGGGCAAGGCCATGGCGCATGGTCAGGTACTGTATAAGGATATTTTCGAACAGAAGGGCCCCTACATCTACCTCCTACACATCATCGCGTACCTGGTTTCGCACCGGAGCTTTGTGTTTATTTACGTCTACGAGTCGGCAACGTTAATTGCCTCGATGTACTTGACGTACCGGATTGCTAAGCGGGTGTTGACCACGCCACAGGCTTTATTGGTCGGCATTCTTTCACCGGCGTTATTCCTCTACCACCCGTACTACGATTACGGGGATACGGCGGAGTTCTTCGCGTTGCCCTTCATCCTGTCGTTGATTTATCTGATCATGTTACTGGTGGACCACCACTTCCAGGTCAGTCCCTGGTGGTTCTTTGCGCAGGGGCTATTTGTCGGGATCGAGTTCTTCTCGAAATACACGCTCTTAGGCGGCTGGATTGCCTTTTATCTCTTCATGGGGATTACCTTACTGCGTCAGCGGAATTGGGCCGTCCTCAAACGCCTAGTGCTATGGAGCGGGGCGGGGTTCTTACTAGCGACGGTGCCGTGGGTGCTCTACTTTGCCACGGTCCACGGCCTCAAGAGCTTTATTTACGTCTACTTCTTCTTTAACACGCACGTGTACCTGACGTCGTCCGTGTCGTTCTTCGCCAACCTGGTACAATCGACCAGTCTGCTGTCCCAGTTCTTCTTGTCCGGCGTCGTTTTCTTCGTGTTGGGCTTACTGGGGACGTTGGCGATTACCTTTCGCACGGATATCTTGAAGGGCGCTTTCGCCAAAAGCCTGTATCTGGTGGTCTTTTTGGCTAACGACATTTTGGCCCTGTACGGCTATAGTAGTGGCAACGTCTTCCAGTACTATCAACTGGTTTACTTTCCGTTCTTCGTGTTGCCGTTCATCTACTTCTGCAAGTTCTTCTTTGACCGGCAGACCATTCAAAGTGACGACGATGCCCTGACCATTCTGGCCACCATCCTAGTCAGCCTGTTCCTGGTTCTGGGAGTCAATAATAACTTTACGAGTTCACGGTTGTTCCCCAATAACGCGTCGGTGACGAACCGGCACACCAAGGTACCACAATTGCCGGCGCAGACCGAGTTTGGTGATCTGATGCGGGCGAAGTCCACGGGGAAGAACCTTACGTTGTTGAATTACGGGTCGATCGACATGGGCTTTTACACGGCTTCTGGGGCCGTGCCTAACCAGTATTACTTCCAGAATTACAACATTCCGGTACGCAGCGACCCGACGATTATCGACTCGCAGGTCAACGCAATTCGGCATAAGCAAGTGGAGTGGGTGGTCTTTAACACGCCGGCGGGGAAGTCACCGCAAGCCTGGAAGGGCCTCGCCTATAAGCCGGGCCAGATTACGGATGGCAACCTGAATCCGGGGACGGCGCAGATCAGTAAGGTCCTGTACCGCAATTATCGGTACGTGGCCCAGCATACGCAGAGTTTTGAAAACATGAACGTCACCTACTGGTTATTCCAACGTAAGGAATAGCGTTCGTGACCGTGAAACGTTAGTGGTTGGGGGAGTCTGGTAGTATGATGCAACTAATTCGACGAATGGTGACAAAATATCGGTGGCAGCTAGAACTGCTTAGTTTTGTGGTCCTGAGCGTCATTTGGATTTTGCCCTGGGGCTTTTCTGGCAAGCTCTACCTGGGAGACGATCTGGGGTTTCACCTGAATCGCATTCAGGGGCTGGCTCGCGACATGCAACTCAGTGGTCACTGGTGGCAGATTCCGGCCGTTTCGACCACGGCCTTTAGTGGCTGGGGGTATCCCATTAACCTGTTCTACCCGGCCGCCGCGTTGTTGCCGGCTGCCTGGTTGCAAAACCTCGCTAGTGGCATCAGCGGCTATTACCTTTTCTTGGTTCTGTTGAACGTGGTGACCCTCTGGATTGCCGCCCAGGTAGCTGACCGGTTGTTACCCAATCACGCCGAGGCCTTCCTAGCCGCCGTCATCTATAGCTTTGCCCAGTACCGTTTCTTGGATTTCTTCGTGCGCGGCTCGTTGGCCGAAGGGATTGTTTTTGCCTTTCTGCCCCTGATTTTCTACGGGACTTACAGCATCGCGGCCGGGGATTACCGGAAGTGGTATTGGTTGGCCGTGGGGATGGCCCTGATTGCGTTGACGCACGTGGTCTCCCTGGTCTTGAGCAGCGTTGGGGTGGTCATTATGCTGAGCTTTTGGGGCTTGCGGCGCCGCGAGATTTCCGCGCGGGCACTGCGGTTAGGGGCTGCTGCGGGCACGGCGGCGTTGCTATCGCTAAGCTTTCTGGGACCGCTAATCGAACAGCTGCAGCACATAGGAAAGCTGGGAATTGCCCAGTATACCTTGGCCGATAGTGCCACGCACCTCGGCGACTTACTGTGGAATTCACTGAACGATGCCGTAGCCTCTAACGCCATTAACTTTGGGATCTTGCTACTGGTCACTAGCGGATTGGCGATCGTCGTCTGGCGGCGGTTACGGCCGTTCGATCACTATTGTCTGGTACTGGGTGGCATCTTCGTGTTACTGGCGACAAACCTGTTTCCGTGGCCGTTGCTTCAAGGCCTGCTGGGGAGTATCCAATTTCCGTGGCGGTTCTTGGCCTTGGCCGACTTTCCACTGGCCTTGGTTGGCGCTCGCGCCATCATGGTGATTACCCGGACGACGACCTTTCAACGCGGGTTAACCGTGGTGGCTGCGGTGACGGTGATTGTCGTGGGCTTATCCTTTAGCGCCAGCACGACCCTTTATCGGTCAGTGGGACCGACGAACGCGAAGGTTGTCACCAATGCAACCTACTTGGCAAATGCCACGCAGGACACCACGACCGATTACGTGGCCCAACGGGGTCTCGTCTCCATGGCGGCGGTCCGGACGCATTCAATTCCGGTAATGAATACCCAACCTAACGGGCAACAGCCCGCTTCGTTGCAACAATTAGGGGTTCGGCCGGTTGCTAACGGCCTAGTCTACACGTTACGCAGTACGACTGCGCAAAACATCAAGTTGCCGCAGCTGGACTACTACGGATATCACGTCTACGTGAACGGGCACGAACAGACGCCGACGCTCGATGGCAACGGTGTGGTGCACATTCGGGTGAACGCGGGGACCAGTCAGATTCGTTATGAGTACCGCAAGACGACCGTGCAAACCGTAACGGGCGTACTGACGGCGTTAGCCTGGATCGGCTTGCTTGGAACCGGTGGCTGGCGGTGGTATCGACGTCAACGGCAACTGGATGCCTAGGACTGAACCGGTTGCAGGGATCGTTCAATCAAGAACGATCTTTTTTAGGGAATCAAACCGTTGGGCATTAACTAATGCTAGGATTAAGGATTGGTGATGATTTCATTGCCGGGTAATTAAGGCTGAAAGCTTGTCATGCCGCGAAAAACTCACCTCTCCGATAATTCTAATAATTGAGGATAGAAATAACTCGTTAATTAAAAAATGTCCCCTTGACACTAGTGATTGAGAAAACTAGAATGAAAAACGGATCATTAAATTAGCGATAATTGAGGGGTCTAAATTACATATTTTTCTGTAGGGGGAAAATTTCATGAAAAAGATTTTCGGTTATGTTTTAGGGCTAGTGGCTGTCTTCACTTTAGCCGGCACGATCGCGACGACGGCTAACGCCGCCGGCAGCAATGCCGTTGCAACTAGTGGCTCCGCTTCTGGCGCAACCTCTTCTAGTGTGGTCAAGAAGGCCGTTACTAAGAAGAAGGCTACCAAGAAGGCTAAGAAAGTTGCCACGAAGAAGCGCATCAAGTTAGCCAAGAAGTACCGGAAGAACGCTAAGAAGGTTGTCTTCAACAAGGGCCGCAAGGGTTCCAAGGTAACGTTGAAGAACAGCAAGAAGCAAACCGTTAAGAAGTACAGCGTTAAGAAGAACGGTAAGTTCACGGTTAAGTTGACCAAGAAGCAAGCTAAGAAGTTGCACAAGGGTAAGACCTTCAAGGCTTCCGTTGCACAAAAGGGTTACAAGACTTACACCGTTACGGTTAAGATTGCTAAGTAAGGGTTAACGCCTAAACCGAGCACGACAGGAGCGTGGTCAGACTGACCGCGCTTTTTTTGTGGCTTGACGGCACCCAGCCGCGGTCATGACCCGTTGGCACGACATCTGATGGATAGGGGAGAGTATTTTTGACACACCTTAAACGAGTTTTGAGCAGCCACGCGGCGCAGTACGACTACCTGTTGGCCATCGTGGGGGCCTTTTTAATGGCGTTTTGTTCCTACACGTCACCGGCCTATTACTTTGACGTTTCACCCGACAACAACGCCTTCTTCACGGTCGGTAAGGCCATGATGCACGGCATCGTCCCATACAAAGACATTTTCGAGCAAAAGGGACCCTACGTGTACTTCTGGCACGGGTTAGCCTACCTGGTCTCGAACCGCAGTTTTCTACTCATTTTTGTGGGGGAAATTCTCACCTTAGCCGCGGCCATGATCTTGGTGCATCACTTGGCCCTCCGCTTACGAATGACGCCGCTAACGGCGTTTTTGACGGCGCTATTATCGCCGGTCCTTTTCCTCTACCACCCGTACTTTGACTACGGCGATACCGTGGAATTCTTTACGATCCCGTTGTTATTGTCTCTGGTCTACTTGATCGTGTTACTCGATCGCAAGGGCGCACGGGTGTCGCCCGTCTGGTTCGCCCTCCAAGGGGCCTTCGTGGGTCTGGTCTTCCTCTCGAAATACACGTTATTGGGGGGCTGGATCGCCTTTTACCTGATTTTAGGCGGGTATCTGCTAGCACATCGGCAGTGGCGTCACTTGGGGAGACTGGTTCTCTGGAGTGGTGGCGGCTTTTTGCTGACCACGGTGCCCTGGCTGGTGTACTTCCTGGCCCACGGGGCGTTAGGCGACTTCATTAACGTTTACATCCTGTTTAACACGCACGTCTACCTCACGTCGTCGGTCTCGGTCTTCTCCAATCTCATTCAGTCGGTGGTCTTATTGGCCCAGTTTTACATGGGCGACGTCCTCTTCTTCATCTTGGGCATCCTGGGAACCTTCGTGCTGATTTTTCAGACGGACTTACTCCAACAGCCCTTCACCAAGGCCCTCTATCTACTGGTCTTCGTGACGACCGATTTGCTAGCGCTGTACGGCTATCAGACGGACACGGTCTACCAATACTACCAATTAATCTACTTTGCGTTCTTCGTGCTGCCGCTGATTTACTTCGCCAAACTATTTTTTGATCGGGTTCAACTTCCTCGCTTGGAGGACCCGTTTAGCATCGTGGCCGTGATGATTCTCAGCCTGTTTCTGGTGTTGGGGGTGAACGGTAACGTCACCAAGTCGCGGCTCTTTCCCAATAATTCGTCGATTACCGAACGTCAAACGAAGGTCCCACAACAGCCCGCACAGGTTGAATTTGGGCGTCTAATGCGTGCCCGGACTCCGCAGCACCACCGGTTAACCCTACTGAATTACGGGTCGATCGACATGGGCTTTTATACGGCGGCGGGGGCTGTGCCTTCGTTGTATTATTTCCAAAACTACAACATTCCGCAGGCCGCCGCGCCCCAAATCTTACGGGAGCAGGTCAGTGCCATCAAGCACCAGCGCGTGGGGTGGGTGGTCCTGAACACGCCGCACGGGCGCTCCGTCCGGAATTGGCGGGGGTACGTGGGTAACGACGGTCGGATCACGGCGGGGAACCTCAATCCGGGGACGGCGACGTTGGCCGGTCCCTTGTACCGCCATTACCGCTTAGTGGCCAAGCACAGTCAAATCTTTGAGAGCACTAACGTGACGTACTGGCTCTTCCAGCGCAAGGTGGACCAATGAGCCGCTGGGGAGCGCGACACTGGCGGCTGCTAGAAAGCTTGGCGTTTCTAGGACTCAGCCTAATCTGGTTACTGCCCTGGGCCTTCTCCGGTCGGCTGTATCTTGGCGACGACCTGCAATTTCACTTGAACCGCCTGCAGGGGTTAACCCACTACATCGCGACGACCGGTCGGTGGTGGGCGGTGCCGCCGGTGACCACCGGGGCCTTTAGCGAGTGGGGGTATCCCATCAACCTGTTCTACCCGGCCGTGACGTTACTGCCGGCCGCCTGGCTCCACTTGGTGGTGAACGGGGTGACCGCCTACTACCTCTTCTTAGGACTGGTGACCGACTTGACGCTGGAACTCACGGCCTGGGTCGGTCGGCGGTTGTTGGACAGTCGGCTGGCCGGGGCCGTGTTAGCCGTCATCTATGGGTTTGCCCAGTACCGGCTATTGGACTTCTTCGTGCGGGGCGCGTTAGCCGAGGGGCTGGTGCTCGCGGTACTGCCCTTGGTGATTTATGGGGCCTACTGCCTGATTGCCGGGGATGATCGGCAATGGTTCTGGTTGGCCATTGGCATGGCGTTAGTGGCTTTAACCCACGTGCTGTCGGTGGTCCTGTGCAGCTTGGCCATCTTGGGCATGTTGGGCTTGTGGGGCCTGCGCCGCGACCGCTTAAAGGCCCGACTGGGGCACCTCGTCCTGGCTGGTGGGGCGACGGTCCTCCTGGCGGCGACGTTTCTGGTCCCGTTGGCTGAACAGCTCTACCGGTCGCCGTCCTTAGGCGTCATGCGCTATCAGTTGGCTCAAAGTGCGCTCCAACCGGGGCAATTCTTACGCGATACGCTTCAAAATCGGGTCACGTCGGACCATGTGGGCTTAGGACTAAGTCTCCTGTTGGCCAGTCTGGTGGCCGTGTTGGCTTGGCGCCGACTGCGCAGCATCGATCGCTATTTCCTGATTCTGGGCTGGGTCAACGTCTGGTTGGCGACCCGATGGTTCCCCTGGCGGCTCCTACAAGGTCCACTGGGAATGCTGCAATTTCCCTGGCGCTGCTTGACCCTGGCAACCTTCTTCATCGCCTTAGCGGGCGCACAGGGCATGGTGCAACTGGGACGTCCTAGCCGGTTACGAGAACAACTAGGGCTTCTGGTTGGGGTGACGGTCATCGTGGTGAGCCTTAGTCTGACCGCTAATCAACGGCTCTATCGACAAGTCGCGACCGGCCCGAAAATCGTCACGGCCACGACCTATCACGCGGCAACCCAACAAGCTGTTGACCAGGATGCCGATTACCTACCGGCCGCGGCCACGCCAACCATGGCGGCCATTCGTACCAAGTCCGTGGCGGTTATGAACACCCAGCCGAACGGTCAACGACCAAGTGGACTGCACGTGGTGTCGCGGCGGGTGCAACCGTTGGGTGTGAGCTACCGTATCCGGAGTCGCACGGCGCGCATCGTGAGATTACCGGTGATTTACTTTTACGATGACCGCGTGTGGGTGAACGGCCGTCCCCAGGATTTCTGGTTAGACGCCACCCGGGTCATCGCCGTGCAGCTGCGGCGGGGGATTAACCGGGTGACTTACCGCTACCACCCGACGGTCAGCCAACGGGTAAGCGGCTGGGTATCGTTGGTGGTCTGGCTCGGCGGACTCGGACTCGTCATCCGCTGGAGACGCCGACCTGAGCGTTAGTGCCCAACTACCGAAGCGACGCGGGGAAGCTGGTCAGGCCAAAGGTGGGGGAACTTCCAGTGAAAATATGGAGAACTGCCCCATTTTCATGAAAAACCATGAAAGTTCGATGAGAAACCTTGACCGACCAAGGTTTGGCTGGTACATTAGAGAACAATATCTCCCAGGATTCCTAACCGAGCCTGAGACTAAATCACAGAGGAGCGATCAACTATTATGTCTAATTGGGACACGAAGTTTGCTAAAGAAGGAATCACGTTTGATGATGTACTGTTAATTCCCGCGGAAAGTCACGTTTTGCCGGACGAAGTCGATTTGAGTGTCCAATTAGCCCCGAATTTAAAGTTGAATATCCCGTTCTTAAGTGCCTCGATGGATACGGTCACCGAGACCAAGATGGCCACGGCCATGGCCTACAACGGTGGGTTGGGAGTCATTCACAAGAACATGACCACCGCGAAGCAGGCCCAGATGGTCGCTGACGTTAAGGCCATCGAAAACGATGCCGCTCAGCACCCTAACGCCGCCGTGGACGCCAACAACCACTTGCTGGTGGCCGCTGCCGTGGGGGTCACGTCCGATACGTTCGAACGGGCTCACGCGCTGCTAGACGCCGGGGCCGACGCGATTATCATCGATACGGCCCACGGTCACTCCGCCGGGGTGCTGCGGAAGGTCGCTCAGATTCGTGAAGAGTTACCGGACGCCACGTTAATCGCGGGGAACGTCGCTACGGGTGAAGGGACCCGGGCACTGTTCGAAGCCGGCGTCGACGTGGTTAAGGTCGGTATCGGCCCTGGTTCTATCTGCACCACGCGGGTGGTTGCCGGTGTCGGGGTGCCGCAAATTACGGCCGTTTACGATGCCGCTAACGTCGCTCGTGAATTTGGCAAACCCATCATCGCTGACGGGGGCATGAAGTACTCCGGCGACATCGTCAAGGCCATGGCCGCCGGCGGAAACGCCGTGATGTTTGGGTCCATGTTTGCCGGGACCGATGAAGCGCCTGGCGACGTCATCGAAGATGGTGGGAAGAAGTACAAGTCCTACCGGGGCATGGGCAGTTTAGCCGCCATGGAAAAGGGCTCCAAAGACCGCTACTTCCAAGGTAGTGTCAATGAAGCCAACAAGTTGGTGCCCGAAGGTATCGAAGCCCGCGTGGCTTACAAGGGGAGCGTTAACGACATCATCTTCCAGATGATCGGGGGTCTACGTTCCGGGATGGGCTACACGGGCAGTGCGAACATTCAAGCGCTGATCGATAACGCCCAATTCGTTAAGATTTCTAACGCCGGCTTACGGGAATCTCACCCGCACGACGTTCAGATCACCAAGGCCGCACCTAACTACAAATAAAACTAACTACCAGCACCAGCTCACGGGTTTAGCCCGGAGCTGGTGCTTTTTTGCATTTTTGAAAAAATAGGTAAATTAAAACCCCCGGCAGGCATTCGGTCCTGACGGGGGTTCACATTCGGGATTTTAGAAAGTGGGAAGAAGCTTAGTTGTTGTAGGCTTGTTGTAAGGCAACCTTGTCTTGTTGTTCAATGGATGCGTACCGTTCGCTGGCGTACATCACACTGGCTTCGGACTTGGAGTGGCTTAAGCCTAAGGCGTGGCCAATTTCGTGAGTTGCCACGTTGGTCCGTTGAGTCTTGGTGTAGTTGTACTTGTTCAGTAACTTCTTGTTTAACGTCGAGGTAGCGGAAACAATCTGGTTGCTATCGCTCTTCTGGTAGTAAGCGTAGTTGGTGTAACCGGCTAAATCATCACCCTTAGTCTTCAAGCTGTTGGAGGAAGTCAACGTAATGTCGGCCTTTTCACCGCTCTTGGCAGGAACTAATTCAACAACGCCAACCTTGTTCCAGGACTTCACAGCGTTCTTCCAAACACCCTTGTAGTACTTGGAGGAAACATCGGTCTTGTAGGTGATCGTCGTGGTCTTCCAAGCACCCCAGGTAGGCGTCTTGGCATTTTCAGCGGCGTTAACCGACCCACCTAACGTGGTGAAGGCTAAAGCAAAGGTTGCGGAGACGATAGCGATTTGTTTGATGATTTGCTTAAACATGATGTTTAACCCACTTTCTAAAATTCCGAATGTTTTGATTTTCTAAATTCCTTATCCCTTTGAACAATGCTAGTATGCCTTGAAATCGAATTGATTTGTTCACACACCTAGTTGACTGTAGATAGTTTCGAGGGGACAATTTTTATGAAGTGGGTATAAACCATTAAAAATGACCCTTTAGACCCTTAGAAATAGTTACAGATAAGGGTTTGTGGTCAAAACCAAAAACCGGTTGTTTGCTATACAAATTTAGATTGTTTAAAATCCAATCCAAACCAGACTCCCCCAAAAGGTTTAGGGGAGTCTTGAATTTAAGGATCACCATAAAAAAGACGATTAAAAAAATAACGAACGTTTTGCGGTGGTTTATCGCCAGATAAGGGTAAATTGGTCCAAGGAGTGTGCGATTTTTCGTCCGGTTGTGACCGGCGGGTGACGGTTTTGGCCGGGGGCCGGTTTAGGGGGCTAAAGATTTTTTGACCAGTTTTGACGATTGATAGCGCCCCCGAACAAGTGCTGGGTCAGAAAAGGGGCGGCGGTGGCTAGACGGGGGTAATTAGTGTAAAATTAAGAACTGTTAAATTGCCTTACGCCTGAGTAAAGGTTCCGGGCCAAGCCGGATTGCCGGAAGAATTTTTGGTACACTAAGCTTAAATGCCGAAACTGACTGCTCGTAAGTGGGCGGTTATTGTGAAGGAGAACGTGAAGATGAAAATTTTAGTTGTCGACGACGATAAAGAAATCGCCCAATTACTCGAAATCTACATTAAAAACGAAGGCTACGAGCCCTTGACCGCATATAATGGTAAGGAAGCCCTCACCAAGTTACACACCACGCCCGATATTGCACTAATGATCTTAGACGTGATGATGCCCGAGATGAGTGGGATTGAAGTCATCAAGGAAGTCCGAAAAGACTCGCAGATCCCGATTCTGATCTTGTCGGCCAAGACCGGCGACATGGATAAGATTCAGGGCCTGATCACCGGGGCGGACGATTACGTCACCAAGCCGTTCAACCCGCTGGAAGTCATGGCCCGGGTCAAGTCGCTGTTGCGGCGGAGCCAGGACCAAGTGACCGACGATAGTCCCGACGTCTTAGACATTGGGACGCTGACCATTAACAAGGACTCCCACGAGGTCAAGACAATCACCGGTAAGACCGTCTCGTTGACCGCGTTGGAATTTGGAATTCTCTACCTATTAGCGAGTCACCCCAACCGGGTTTTCTCGGCCGATGAGATCTTCGAGCGGGTCTGGCGTCAAGAAAGTATCGTGTCCGCCAAGACCGTGATGGTTCACGTGAGTCACTTGCGCGATAAGATCGAAGAGGCCACGAACGGCGAAAAGGTAATTCAAACGGTCTGGGGCGTGGGGTACAAGATTGAATCCCACTAACCCCACCAGCATGAAGCTCACGACCCGTGAGAAAAGCGCCCTCTTTATGGAAGGCGTCGTCACGGTAATTCTGCTGCTCATGCTGAATTTGGCGCTCTTAGTTTTGATCGTTCAGGCCATCGAGAGTAATCCCGGACTGCGCGACGGGATCTTCATCATTAAACGCTCCGTGGTGTTAGGTCCCCATCACTACCAATTGTGGAGTTGGGAGAACCTCTTCATTGGCCTGATGATGATTGGTGATGCGTTGGTGGTGTGGTGGCGCTTGATTCGCCGCTACAAGCAAATGCAGTTGCACCATATTATTGAAGAGTTGCACTACATCGCCAACGGGCACTTCGACCACCGCATCCCGTTTCGGGTCAGTGGGGACGTGCAACGGGTGGTCGATTCGGTTAACGCGTTGGTCGATTCGGTCATTCATTCGATGGACGAGGAACGGGCGATCGAGAAGTCCAAGGACGAGTTGATTACCAACGTCAGCCACGATATTCGCACGCCGCTGACCTCGATCATCGGGTACCTCGGCTTGATTGAGGACAAGCAGTACAATTCGGAGACCGACCTGCTTAAGTACACCCACACGGCCTTTCTCAAGTCCAAGCAGATGAAGTCGCTGGTCGACGATCTGTTCGAGTACACCAAGGTACGTCAGACCGATACGCCCCTGAGTCTGACTAAGATCGACTTGGGCGCCATGCTGGAACAGCTGGCGGCCAGCTTCGAACTGGAGGCCCAGAAGAAGGGCATGGCGATCGGTGCCGATGTGGGCGAGACGCCATTGATGATGGAGGCCGATCCCGAGAAGTTGGTCCGCATCTTCAACAACTTGGTCAGTAACGCCCTGAAGTACGGGGATGGTGGTAAGCACATCAATCTGGTGGCGCGCCGCGTCTCCGAGGCCGAGCTGGAGGTCCGCGTGACCAACGATGGGCCGAAGATCCCCAAGGAATCCTTAGCCCTGATTTTCGAGCGGTTCTACCGCGTCGAGGAATCGCGGTCCAAGGAAACTGGCGGGACGGGGTTAGGCTTAGCGATTGCGCAAAGCATCGTGGCCCTACACGGTGGGTATATTTACGTCGAATCCGACGATGCCCTCACCAGTTTTGTGATTCATCTACCAACAGAACACGCGCACCCTTTGGCGGTGCCCCAGCGGTTAAAAACGGCGGGACCCACTGCTTAAGTGTGACTAAAAAATCAATCGCGGCAGCAGTCGCGATTACATAAGAACGGGAGAGTTTTGCTTTGAAACGTTTACGTCAATTCATGGTTGGGGTCGTCGCGGCCGTAACCTTACTTACGGGTGGCCTGAGTACCGGCGCAGTAACGCCTACGGTAACGGCTCACGCTGCGACAACGAGTACCACCAGTTCCACGGTAAACCTGAAGGCGAAGGCCGGGATTGCCGTGGACGCCACGACCGGCCAGATTTTGTACGAGAAGAACGGTGACCAGTCCTTGCCGGTGGCCTCGATGTCTAAACTGTTATCGATTTATTTGGTGTTACAGGCGGTTCACGCCGGCAAGCTGAAGTGGGACCAGAAGATCACCATCAGTAAGCCGATCGCCAAGATCGCTGAAGACACCGATTTGTCCAACGTGCCGCTGCGCGCGGGACACAGTTACACGGTCAAGGCCCTCTACCAGGCGTCTCTGATTTACTCCGCTAACGGGGCCATCGAGGCCTTAGGGAGCGCCGTGGCGGGTTCACCACACGCCTTTGTGACCCAGATGAAGGCCCAAGCCAAGAAGCTGGGGATGACCAACGTCAAGATTTACAACGCCTGTGGGTTGACCAACAAGCAAGTGGGCGATCTGGGCTACAGCAACGTTGCTGGTAAGGCCGAAAACGAATGGTCGGCCGCCGACCAGGCCAAGCTCGCCGTGGCGTTACTGGACAAGTATCCTGAAGTTCTACAGACCACCAAGATTACCAAGATGTGGTTTGAAAAGGGCACTAAGGATGCCACCAAGATGGAAAACTGGAACTGGATGTTGAAGGGCCTGACCGCGTCGTACACCAAGTTACACGTGGACGGGTTAAAGACCGGGACGTCGGATGCCGCCGGGGCTAACTTCACCGGGACGGCACACAACAACGGCAATCGGATCATCACGGTGGTCTTACACGCCGCGCACAAGTCCGAAACGGACCCGTCACGGTTCCAACAGACCCAAAAGATGATGTCGTACGTCTACAACAACTTCAAGACGGTGACGTACCACGCCGGCCAATCGATCACCGGGGCCAAGTCGATCACGACTCACGATGCCAAGGCCAAGACCGCGCAGACGGCGCTGGCCAGTGACGTGAAGCTCTGGATTCGTAACGACCAGGTGGCCAGCAACATCACGGCCAAGCCGCAATTGAAGGCGAGTCTGACCAAGGATAACGCCCTGGAGGCCCCGGTCGCCAAGAACCAGCAAATCGGGACTGCCAACCTTTCCTTGAAGGGGGACCAACTCGGCTTTTTGGGCAACACCAAGACGGTCAAGGTACCGCTGAAGGTGACCCAATCCGTAGAAAGGGCCAACGTCTTTGTGCGGATGTGGCGCTGGGTTGTGGCCTTGTTCTAAACGATTAGTGTTTCAACCATTGTTAAAATAAGTTAGGGGACCCCATTCAGGCGAAGGGGGTCCTTTTTTGTAGGCCTTTTTCCCAAGCGGGGACCCCCTGCGCCTAAAAGTTATGGTGCTAAGTTGATTAATATCAAGTTAATCACGAGGAGGATTCGGCATAATAGCATTAATGGCGGAGACATTCGGGCTGGTGTCCCGCGCCCACCGCGGCTTGAAGGCGACGCGCCAGGCAACGGTGTCTTTTTTTATAATTGGGTAAATTACCCGAAAACGTTGGTGTACCAAGTGTTTACAGTAATTAAAAGATAGTTGACGACCTGTTGCTTTTTTGACAAGTCAAGTATTAATGTGCGAATATACCTTATGATTAGCTGAAAACGCGCAATTTTTAAGGAAATTTTGAGGATAAAGGGAGTTGGAACTTTTGAAAATGGTGAAAGGCGAATGGAGCTATATTCGGCATAATCGGTTGATTTTGATTTCCGTTTTAGCAATTATGTTTATTCCATTCCTCTATAGTATTTTCTTCCTGCGGTCCGTTTGGGATCCGTACGGAGAAACCAGTAAACTGCCGGTAGCGGTGGTTAACCTGGATAAACCGGTGACTTATCAGGGGCAGACGTTAAACGTGGGTGACCAGACCGTCACCAACCTGAAGAAGAATCACCAACTGGGCTGGAAGTTTGTGTCTAAGCAACAAGCTGCCCAGGGGCTAAAGGACCGTAAGTACTACACGGTCATCACAATTCCCAAGAACTTCTCGGCCCACGCGGCCACGGCGTTAGACAAGCATCCCAAGAAGATGACGTTGACGTACAACACCAATGCATCGGCCAACTATATCGCCGAAGTCATGAGTGAAGTCGGCGCTTCTAAGCTGCAAAGCGAGATCAGTGCGAAGGTCACCAAGGCTTACGCTCAGGCGACCTTTAAGCTGGTCTACCAGGTCGGCAAGGGGATGGACAAGGCGGCCACGGGTTCCGCTCAATTGAAGGACGGGACCACGACCCTGACGGATGGGCTAAACACCTACACGACGGGGGTTAAGACGTTAAACAATGGGTTACAAACCATGAAGACGTCCGTGAAACCGTTAGCCACGGGGATTCAACAGTTAAACGATGGGGCCGCGACGTTGAAGTCCGGCCTGACCCAATACACTTCTGGTGTGGGCCAATATACGTCTGGGGTCAACCAATATACAGCCGGTGTGGGTCAATACACCTCTGGCGTGAACAAGTACACGGCCGGAGTGGGTCAGTATACTTCTGGCGTGAACACGCTGGCCAGTGGGATTAACACGCTGGGTGCCGGAATGCCTAAGTTGATTGACGGCACTAATCTGTTAAATTCTGGGGCACAGACGTTAAAGGATGGCACTTATAGGTATGTCGATGGCGTTTACACGTTGAACTCAGGGGTTAAACAACTGGGGAGTGGCGTGGGACCATTGGCAGATGGTGTTTCCAAGCTGTACACCGGGAGTAGCACGCTCAATTCTGGATTGTCGGAATTAAGTGGTAACTCTAGTGCGTTGAATAGTGGCGCTAGCGAGTTAGCCGCTGGGGCTTCAAAGTTTAATAGCGGTGTCGCTACGTTACGTTCAACTATCGAATCATATGTGGCGTCGGGAGCAACGCAGTTAAATCAAGTAAATTCCTTAATTGATGAAGTTAAGGCGTTAGAGGCAGCTGCTCCAGCTGGTGCTTCTGATCAGCTAAAAACATCTGTAAGTAACGTGGTTGCGGCTAAATCCGCTGTTGATGAAGCATCTAGCAGTGTGACCGCAGCAACATCACAGTTGAAGCAGGATGCAACAAAGTCGGGTTCAACCACGACTACGACGAACGCGACAACTGGTTCCGATTCTAGTTCAAGTGCCATTTCTAGTGCACGAGCTTTAATTAAAGAAGCTGAAGGTACGGATGATGCGACTAAATCCAAGGAGTTGTTGAGTAAGGCGGATGCGTTACTGGCTAATGCCGGCTCGTCACAAAGTGGGTCTACGACTAAGCAAGTGACGACTTCGTCAGCTAGCTCGGCAATTACAGCGGATGTGGCAGCTATTAGTTCAGCTCAACAAAAATTGAACGAAGCAACGCAGACGTTAGCCGCTCAGGTAGCAGGACTTTCTCAAAGCATCAGTACCGGGTCTTTGGGAACCGGTGGCAACTATGCCTTGGCTAAAGTCATTGCCGATGCGCAAACGACGAAAAACAACCTGACGCCAATGCTGGCTCAACTCAATGAATTAGCGTCTGCCAGTGGTCAAGCCAAATTGAAGGAACAACTGGATACATTGACAAACGGTGCTAATGGTCTCAGCACGGGTGCTTCCACGTTAAGCGGTAGCGTTAGTCAATACACGTCAGGCGTGGATAAGGCCTTCGCGGGGTCAACCTCACTGAAGAGTGGGCTCGGTAGCTTAAACGCTCAGGTGCCAACGCTTCAAAATGGGATTACCAAGATTATGAACGGGACGGCAGAGTTGGCCAAGAATGGTAAGACGTTGAAGTCTGGTTCTAGCCAACTTGCAAGCGGAACGGCTGAATTAAGCAGTAAAGCCTCTACCGTGGTTGCTGGGGTGAGTCAGTTGACGTCTGGCGCTGCCAAGCTCACGGCTGCCGGCAACACCCTTAACGCCAATACCGGTCAATTAACGGCCGCCGGCAACAAGCTGAACGCCAGCACCGGTAAACTGACGGCTGCGGGTAACCAGCTGAACCAAGCTTCACCGCAACTAAACAGTGGGGCCAGCCAATTAGCCGCTGGGACCGCGCAACTGAACAGCAAGGTGCCAACGCTGACCAGTGGGGTGAACCAGTTAGCTGCTGGCTCAGCACAATTGAACGCCAACAGTCCGAAGTTAGTTGCCGGGGCCAAGAAGCTGAACGCCGGGAGCGGTAAGCTGGCCAAGTCCCTGAAGTCTGGGGCCGACCAGATCAATAACCAACCACTGACTAGCAAGACGGCGGATATGTTCTCGTCGCCAACCAAGTTAGCCCACAAGAACTACAGTTACGTGCCGAACTACGGGCACGCCTTAGCACCTTACGTGCTGTCTGTGGCTCTTTACGTGGGGGCACTGGTCTTCAACTTCGCCTTCCCAATTCGGAAGGTGTCGATGGAAGGCGGCAGCGCAACGGGCTGGTTCTTCAGTAAGGTCTCGATTGGGGCCGTTGAAGCCTTAGCCATGGCCGTGATCGAACCATCCCTGATGATGTTAGGGGGCTTGTCGGTTGCCCACCCAGGACAACTGATCATCCTCTCAATTGCGTTCTCGGAGGCGTCGATGTTCATTGTCATGTTCCTGTCGATGCTCCTGGACAACCCAGGGCGGTTTATCGCCATGGTTCTCTTGATGCTGCAATTAGGGGGCTCCGGTGGGACCTTCCCAATGGAAGTCACGAACCACTTCTACAACGTCGTTCATCCGTTCTTACCAATGACTTACTCAATCCTCGGATTCCGGCAAGCCATTACGGACGGTATGGGCAGTGGTGTTGAGTGGCAAGCGGTCTTTGTCTTAGCGCTCTTCGTCATTATCAGTTTGGCACTCCTGTTCCCAACCATGCATTGGTTACAGAAGAAGCACCTGATGGGCGTTTCACAGTTAGACGATAACCAGAAGCTGCAGGCGGTTGAAGATCCAACCAGTAAGCGGCACTCCTAAACAATTAGCTTAATTAAAACGGCGGTGGACCTCTGGGGTCTGCCGCCGTTTTTGCATGATAGAGCGATGAAAAGTCACCGCAAATTTTCACAAAGATGGGGAACCAGGAGCGAAAAAGCCGTTTTGCCCCTTGATAATGTTCGGGTTACGGTATGAAAATCTTGTGAAACATGGTAAAATATCCTCGTGTGGTTTTATAACGCATTTCATATCTCAGAGTATTCGACGGAGGCAAACATTCTTGAATAAACGAAGGCCCAACCCCAAGCAAGTGCCTGATCCCAACGAACCCTTATGGCGGTCGACACTGCGGGTAGCCATGCCCCTTAACTTGAGTTACATTCCTATCGGGCTGGCTTGTGGGATTTTGCTCCACGCGGCAGGGTTCAATACCCTATTGACCGGATTAGTTTCCTTATTGATTTTCTCCGGTGGGGCACAATTTTTAATTGCCACGATGTTGACCATTAATTCCCCATTACTTTCAATTGTCTTGATGCTGTTTTTCTTGGAATTACGGTATGCCCTTTTAAGTTCGAGTCTTTCTCCATATTTAAAGGGTCAATCCAACCGCTTCTTATTTATCTTTGCAATTTCACTAAACGATGAAAACTACGCCATCAACTACCTTAAATTCGCCACGGATAAGAAGTGGACGGGTAAGGAAGCCCTAATGGTAGAACACTACTCGTTGCTGTTCTGGGCGATGAGTAACGTCATCGGGAGTTTGATCGGGAGCGCACTTAAAATCGATCTCGGCATCGTTAATTTCGCGCTGACGGCCCTGTTCCTCTACATGATCGTGATGCAGATCAAGAACCGGCTAACGGTGGTGATCTGCCTGATTTCCGGGGTGCTCGCCGCGGTCTGCATGATGATTACCAAATCAACGCTGGGGCTGGTGATTTCGACCATCATCTCCTCATTGATTGGGTTTGGGTTGGAGACGACGCTACGGAAGCGTCTGCCGGATAGTCACTGGTTTTGGAAGTTACGCAGCCCTGGGGCTAAGCAATCGGCGGTAGAAGGTTCGGATGGAAAATAAGGATGCAGGGAGAAGTTTATGAGTACAGTTAATACGTGGACCAGTACGCAGCATTTTTGGTTAATTATTCTCGGCTTTTTCGTTGCCTTCCTGCCGCGATATATCCCGCTGATGCTGTTTACCAAGCGTGAGATTCCAGAGTGGTTTAACGAATGGATGAAGTTTGTCCCCGTGTCGCTTTTTACGGCTCTGGTGGTTAAAGATGTGTTTATCGACAGTAAAAGTTACCAGCTGATCTTCACCCAGGTGCCAGAAATGTTGGCGGCGGTGATCGTCATCATCATCGCGTACCGCACGCGCTCAATGGCCATTTCCGTGATTACGGGACTGATTGGCGTGTTTCTGCTGTCGATGGTGATATAAAAAATAGTAAATCGTTATATCGGCATTATCCGCTTCTCAAGAGAAGTGGGTGATGCCTTTTTTATTAAAAATATAATTAATAGGGTATTCGTATCTTTGATTGAAAATAGAGCGCATTGTAGGTACAATTAATGAAAACAAGTTAATGTAAAACTGCAATAGACGAGATTTAGAATGCTGCTATGACGGCTTTTGTTTAGTGTATTCCCCACACGTGTGGGGGTGATTCTCTCCGGATTTTATTTTTCTACTAACGCTTGCTGTATTCCCCACACGTGTGGGGGTGATTCTATTAACGGGGTATACCCCCCACACCCTATATGGTATTCCCCACACGTGTGGGGGTGATTCTAACCGTCCCAGTAAGGCTATCAGGCTTTAATGGTATTCCCCACACGTGTGGGGGTGATTCTGAAGACCAGTGGGATAAGGTCGGTGTCATTGAGTATTCCCCACACGTGTGGGGGTGATTCTCAAGACGCCGTACGCCATCGTTAAACTGTCAGGTATTCCCCACACGTGTGGGGGTGATTCCGGCTACAGCCTCATCATTAATGGTCGCCAAGGGTATTCCCCACACGTGTGGGGGTGATTCCATGATTGTTGCCAAACTCATCAGGGTTACCGTGTATTCCCCACACGTGTGGGGGTGATTCCACTAGTAATTAGCACTAGCGTCTTGGAACCACGTATTCCCCACACGTGTGGGGGTGATTCTAATTGAAGCAGCACTCGCGGCTAGTCCAACAAGTATTCCCCACACGTGTGGGGGTGATTCTAGTAAGTTACCCCGTCAAAGGGATTATCGAACGTATTCCCCACACGTGTGGGGGTGATTCCCGCTAGGACGTGATTATGGGCACCCTTGGGACGTATTCCCCACACGTGTGGGGGTGATTCTACGCGACATGCCTGAATCCTTGACTTCAACTAGTATTCCCCACACGTGTGGGGGTGATTCCTAAAAAAGCTTACCCATTACGCTGATCAGACGGTATTCCCCACACGTGTGGGGGTGAGGAGATTGCACTAGCCGAAATTATCATTGGCCTATGTCTATTGTATATGGTCTTTTCTGTACTAACTGGTCATTAAAAAGCTTACCCATTACGTTGATCAGACGTAGTGGGTAAGCTTTTAGGTTGGATTACGGTCCGCGGCCGCAACCATTGACTCAATTTAGTCAGTTACTTTATCCGTTTCGGCGTACATGTAGTCCCGCGTCATCGGTAACATCCGGGCGGAAGGCCCCTTGGAAATCAGATACTGAATCACGTCGATATTACCGGATTTGAAGGATGCCGCACAGGCCTGTAAGTACAAGTCCCACATACGAACAAACTTATCGTCGAACATCTTGGCAACTTCTTCGCGGTGTTGGTTGAAGTTTTGATCCCAGATTTCCACGGTCTTTTGATAGTGCCGGCGCAGGGGTTCCATGTCATCGATTTGTAAGCCGTTTTCGATGATGTGGGTCGTGTTTTCCACCAGACCAGGCACGTAGCCACCGGGGAAGATCCACTTGTTTAGCCAGCCGTTGTTAGCGCCACCCTGTTGCCGGGTGATTCCGTGAATTAGGGCCACACCGTCGTTCATCAGGTACTTCTGAACGCAGTTGAAGTATTCGCCTAAGTTTTCGGCGCCGACGTGTTCGAACATCCCCACGGAGGTGATGTAGTCCCACTGTTCGTGGCCTAATTCTCGGTAGTCTTCCAACCGAACTTCGGCGACGTCTTGGAGACCCTCGTCGTTAATCCGTTGAGTCACGTAGTCGTATTGTTCCTGACTTAAGGTGATTCCCGTGACGTGTAAGCCGTATTCCTTAGCGGCCGTAAGCATCAACGTACCCCAGCCACAACCGATATCCAGGAGCGTTTTACCCGGTTGGGGGTTGAGCTTCTTGATGATGTGGTGGACCTTGTTGACTTGAGCGGTCTCCAGGTCATCGTCGGGCGTCTCGAAGTAGGCACACGAGTAGGTCATGGTGCTGTCCAACCAAAGTTGGTAGAAGTTGTTCCCGATGTCGTAATGGTTCTGAACGTCGGCCTTACTTTCCTTTTCGGTGTGCTTTTGCTTCGGTAAGAAGTGAATGTACTTCTTATTATGGAAGAAGCTGTCCGCATTTTCGTAGGCGGCCGTCAGCAGGTCTTCGATACTGCCGTCGATTTCAATCGTGCCGTCCATGATGGCTTCCCCCAACGCGATGGACGCGTTACGAGAGATTTCCTTGACCGGAATCGCCTGGTGGATGGTGATCGTGTTAGCGGGCGTGCCGGCCCCGTAGACGTCACTGGTACCGTCCCAGTAATTTACGCGGACGGGGATGTTGAAGGTGTGACTAAGAAACGTTTTGTAAAAAGTCTTTTCAAGCATGTCAAGGGTCCTTTCTGATTTGTCTTCCGATAAGGAAAACAGATTTACCACGCCATTATACGCCACTTCCCCTGGCTAACGTAAGGGGGAGGCTCAGTGTAACCGCTTAACCGCCAGCGAAGTTTGCAAATTTACCGGATTTACTAAACGGACATGGTATAATGAAACTACAAAAACCAGCGGAGGTCTTCACTTTGAAAAAATGGGTATGGGTCGTCGCGACAATCGTGGTCGCATTGCTCATCGGTGGCTATGCTTACTCTAACCACCACGCGACCGCGAAGGAATACCAAGCGGCAATGACTAACGGGCGGACAGCCTTAAAGAATAAAGATTATACGCAAGCCGAAAGCTACTTTCAGAACGCCTTGAAGCGGCGGCTGAACGATCGGACCGCGCAAACGTACTTAACGCAGACGCAACGGTTTGTGTCCGGGGAAAATGCCATGGACGCGCGTAAGTTTGGGCACGCCCAAACGCACTACCAGACGGTCAAGACCACCAAGAATGGCTCGGCGGTCCTGGTAAACCGCGCCACCAAGCGGCTCAAGCAGGTTAAGGTGATTCGGGCCAACGTCACACAGTTCAAACAGGTGTTGAGTAAGGCGCAAGACCAGAACCAGGCGTTAAATTATGGCGCATCGAACACCACGCTTGATGAATTGTTCAACAACCGTAAGTTCCAACAGGTCTACTACAAGAACCTGTACGCGCAAGCCTTAGCCTTACGGAAAGCTAACAATGCGGGACAGACCAGCGTGGTCACGAATAGTAGTAGTGCGGCCACCACGTCTTCGAGCACGGCGACCAGTTCGGCTAGCGACAGTAGTCAGGCAGCGAACAGCGGCAGTAACGGAGCGTCGCTGACGTCGTCGGAATCCGCGGCCGCCCAGAACTATCAGGGGTCGAACGAATACACGGTAACCAAGAAGCAGCAAGAATTAAACGGAAAGGTCATCACGGCCGGTCAGATTAGTTCCGCCCGGCAAACGATTAACGCTGCCGGTGGGCAAGCTGACGCCATGAGCGATCAGGACGTCCGGGTAGCCTTACAGCAGGCGAATAAGAAGGGCCTGTCGTTGACTAAGTACACGCAACAATATTTAAAATAAACAGCTAACGTCACTTGCGGGTGGCGTTTTTTGATGGGTGACTTAATTAACTAGGTGATTGGCGACGGCTTCTAATTAATCGTATGATAAACTAACCAGCGATTCAGCAGGAAACTGGACTATTTACGACTAAGTATTTACTTCCGGTTAATCAATTGATGGGTAATGTAGTTTGTAAGGATAGCTTACCAGCAGTTTGAAAGTTTTCTGACGGCACTTAACGTGATTTGACGCACAAAACGTCAATATTACCAGCGGTTTGGTGGGTATTTTACCACCTGGAAAGTCGGATTGACGGTGAGTCATTATTTACCCGCTATTGGTAAGGGAGGTTTACTATAGTAATAGGTCCACAAACCAATTACACTGTAAGGGGGGTAAGGTGGTGTGGCACCGGTTAGCCAGAACCGTGATGATCTTGGGGGGTCAAGCGATTCTACTGAGCCTTGAATGGGCGTAGCGTCGCGGTTAATCGGGGGTCCAACATCACTACCATATTATGATTATTAACAAACATATCATGCGGACGACGAACGAAAAGCAAGTATTGCAACAGATTGTCAATGCTGGACCAATTTCGCGGAGTCAGATTTCTCGGAACCTAAGCCTGAACAAGGTGACCGTTTCGGATATCTATAGCGAATTACTTCACGAAGGTTTGATTCGCGAAGTGGGTCACGGTGTTAGTACGCGGAATGGTGGCCGGAAGCCGGTGATGGCGTTACTCAACGTGGACTATGGGTACGTGATCAGCATCAACATCTTACGCCAACGGTTCACCATGTTGGCCTGTCGGTTAGATGGTAAATCAGAAGATTATACGAGTGTGTCGACGCGTAACGTGGATCTCACGTCCGTGCTCGACATGATTGAAGAACACATTCGGCAGATGATGGGTGACCGGGATACCCGGTTACTCGGGTTGTCCTTTGGCTTAGACGGTGTGATTTACGAAAACCAAATTTTAAACGCCGGACTGAACGGGTTGAAGGATTTTGACCTGGCAAAGTACTTCGGCGATAAGTTCAACGTGCCGGTGGTGCTGGAAAACTTGGCCAACGAAGCGGCCATCTTCGAACGGGACTTCTCCGGCGAAGGGGTTTACGAAAACCTAATTTCGGTCACCATCCGGGATCAGGTCAGCGCCGGTATCGTGACGAACGGTCACCTGTACCGCGGTCACCGCGGGGAAGCGGGGGTCATCGGGAAGTGTCCGTTGGCCGACCGCTATCAGGAACAGAATCAAGAGACCGTGAACCACTACGTTTCCGAGACCAGTGTGTTGAAGCGCATTATGGCCTATCAGAAGCTCGACCGGGTCGACGTTAACCGGATTCGGCGGGATTATCTGGGTCACCAACCAGAATTATTAGCGATTTTGGATGAATTCTCCTACTACTTGGCCAAGGTTTTGGCGAACATTTCTAGTGGGTTTGCGCCGGACGCAATCCTGCTGAACGCCCCGATTTTGGAACTCCTGCCCGAATTGATGGACGACATCCGTGGGTACGTCGATAAGTTGGCGATTCCGCGCAAGGCGCCGCTCCTCTTGACCAAGAACGCCAAGGAAGCTTCCCTGATGGGGGGCGCATCGGCGATTATTCACCGGGTCTTAGCCCTGGATGATCTCCAATTGACGTTTAGAAACGAGCGGCCGGTGGTCCTCGAACAAATTGAATCTTAGCACGCTGAAGTTTACAGTGGGGACCCGTCAAGTTTGGCGGGTCTTTTTGATTGGCCGACAGCAACGCAATTTTTAAGCCGCCCAACGCAATTGTCTAGGCTACCGCTGGGGAAATCCTTAGGGAAATGGGGGCGTTGCGGTATAATGAAAGCTGACTAAAAGAGTGGGGGGATTCGACCTTGAATTTATGGGAACGGTTTACAACGAACATTCGCTTACGCCGCTTCGTGGTGCTAGCTTTTATCATCCTAATCCTGTGGCTGGTCCGCAGCGAAATGAACACGATTCTACTGACCTTTATCTTTACCTTTCTGGTGCTTCAGCTGGTCAAGTTCGTCCGGCGGCACGTCAAGATTCCAACGCAATTGATTGTGGTGCTGACCTACGTGATCATTCTGGGGGGCCTGTATTGGGCCGTGACTACCTATCTGCCCCAGATCGTGACGTCGTCGGTCCACGGGATTGAGAAGCTTTACAAGTTTTACCAGAACCCGGACAACGACACTAACCAGATTGCCCGTTGGGTGACCAACTACATCAGCACCTCGGACCTGCTAGGACAGGTACAGAATGGGGCCAAGGTCGTTTTGAACTACGTTTCGACGATTGGTTCGTTCGGTCTGACGCTGTTCATGTCGATGATCCTCAGCTTCTTCTTTACCATTGAAAGCAAGCAGATGACGGCCTTTTCCCAACGTTTTTTGACCAGTACTTACGGCTGGGTCTTCCAGGATATCAAGTTCTTCGCCGATAAATTCATCAATACCTTCGGCGTGGTGTTGGAAGCCCAATTCTTCATCGCGATGTGCAACACCGTGATTACCACGGTGATTCTGGCCATCATGAAGATGCCGCAACTGCCAACTTTGGCCATCATGATCTTCATCCTGAGCCTGATTCCAGTGGCCGGGGTGATTGTATCCGTGATTCCGTTGGCCGTGCTGGGCTATTCGGTCGGCGGTTACCGCTACATCATTTACATCTTAGTTATGATTGTGGTGGTCCACGCGTTAGAGGCCTACGTGTTAAACCCCAAGTTCATGTCCAGTCGCACGGAGCTGCCCATCTTCTACACCTTCGTGGTGTTGTTGGCGGGTGAACAACTCTTCGGCGTTTGGGGCCTGATTGTGGGGGTCCCCATCTTTACCTTCTTCCTGGATATCTTGGGTGTGCGGCCGGTTCACGGCTTACATCCGGGGGTGGACGTCGAGAAGCTTCGCCAGTACCGGCAGACGCACGGGCGACGCCGACACCGTGGCGATGATCAGGATGACGACTAATTCAATCCCAAAACGGTGACTTTCTACGGAGAGCCACCGTTTTTTTGTGCGGTCCCACCAGTTCCAGCATAGTCAAAATGAAATTAGTTAGGCCCCATCAGTTGCCTAACCAGGGGGTTATCTATCGGCAAAATTATAATTACGGTTAATTTCGGCCTACGCTGAAGATGAAACAGATAGGTTAACCACTGGTGAAGTGTGGACTTTTACCAGATGGTTGCGACCAAAGGGGGAGTTCTAATGCGCAGATTACGTCAGGTCATCATGACGAGTTTGTCTGCCATGATTATGGGAATTATCCCGTTAGCCATCCCAGTGACGACACAAGCTGCCACCACCCCTACGGCTAATTGGACGGTCGATGTGAACGGCAATATCACCGGCCGGGATGCCAACAATTATCCTAATCAGCTGACTTGGAACGTCGGGTTCAACTCGACCGGTCAGGATTTGGGCAATGCGAGTTTAGTTAATACCTTGAGTCCGGGGCAGGCTTACGTCCCCGGCAGTGTCACGGCGACGACCGGGACCTTTAATGCCGATGGGTCCTTCAGTAGTACCGGTGGCCACGAGCTGACACCGACGGTTACCGTGAACGGCACCACCACGTTGGGTCAACAACTGACGGTGGCGTTTAGCGACGTGAACGCACCGGTCGCGGTTTATTACCGGACCACGCCTCAGGTCAGTGGGTTAAACGGTAACTGGATGGCGACGGCCGAAGTTGCCGGGCACGCCAGCACGAGTCAAATTAACTGGGACGGCCTGACCGACCCAGATCCGGTCAAGACGCCAACCAGTTCCTCAACGACATCCTCATCGAGTTCGTCGAGCAGCTCTAGTTTGACGACACCCGCGAAGACGCCGACTTCTTCTACCGTGACGAGTCACGCAACGACCACGGTCACCGTGGGCGGTAGTGGCATGACCGATGGTGCCGGTGGCGGCGTTGACGAAGATAGTTCGTCCAGCGAGCCCATGACCGATGGCGCTGGCGGTGATGTCGATGAAGATAGCTCTAACGAAATTGATAGTTCATCCAGCAGTCACATGACGGACGGCGCTGGTGGTGGCGTGGACGATTCTTCGGACGAATCCGCGGAATCCAGCAGTCTGCCGAGTGCTTCCAGCTCTGCGACGATGCCTAGCGAACCCAGCGTTTCGAGTTCTGCTAGCATGAGTAGCAGTTCGCAGCCAAGTCAATCGTCAGCACCGGTTACGGTACCAAGCGAGTCATCGAGTCAAGCATCATCGACGCCAAGTGTCACGGTGCCCAGCGCATCATCGAGTTCTGTAAGCAGCAGTAGTGCCGTTTCCAGTATGCCCGGGATCTCCAGCAGCGCGGCCAGCTCCAGTGTTGCTTCGTCCGGTCAGGGCGTGTTGGCACCGGGAATGAACTCGAGTTCGAGTGTTCAGCCAAGTCAACCGGTTGTCGGCGGTCAGGGCGCTACGGTTCCGGCCAACAACGGTACGGTCGCTGGGTTACCACAATCCGGGACCCAAGCGGCAATTGCCGGTTCACAACCAGCAACGCAACCCAACGCCATGAGCAGTGGGTCAGCGGTCAATGCCGCCTTACCTGTCACGGCCACGGGACGCCTGCCACAAACCAACGAGGAAGCTAACTACGCTGGCGTGGTCTTCGGTGGCCTGATGCTTATCGGGTTAGGCTTGGCATTTGTCAGTCGTAAGCAACCTTAATTTAAAATCAGTAAGCCAGATCGGGTGACCGACCTGGCTTTTTTGGTCCAATGAGAAGAAAACGGTTACCTAGCTAACTCCGGGGTTAAAACGGGAATAATGCTGAAATTTCCGGGGAGATGGTGTAAAATAACAGGGTAAAACTAAGAAGAAAGAGGTCTAAATAATGGCAAAATTAGTACTGATTCGCCACGGCCAAAGTGAATGGAACCTTTCCAACCAATTCACTGGCTGGGTTGACGTTGACTTGAGTGAAAAGGGTGTCGAAGAAGCAAAGGCTGCTGGGAAGAAAGTTAAGGAAGCCGGCTTGGAATTCGATTACGCCTACACTTCAGTTCTGAAGCGGGCCATCAAGACGTTACACTACGTTTTGGAAGAATCCGACCAACTTTGGGTTCCAGAAACTAAGACGTGGCGTTTGAACGAACGGCACTATGGCGCATTACAAGGCTTAAACAAGAAGGAAACGGCTGAAAAGTACGGCGACGACCAAGTGCACATCTGGCGTCGGTCCTACGATGTGTTGCCTCCACTGTTGAGTGCTGATGACGAAGGTTCCGCTGTGAACGACCGTCGTTACGCTGACTTGGATCCAAACATCATCCCTGGTGGTGAAAACTTGAAGGTTACCTTGGAACGGGTTATGCCGTTCTGGGAAGACCAAATCGCACCTAAGTTGCTGGATGGCAAGAACGTCATCATCGCAGCCCACGGGAACTCATTACGTGCTTTAAGCAAGTACATCGAACGGATCTCTGATGACGACATCATGGACCTCGAAATGGCAACTGGTGAACCAGTGGTTTACGACTTCGATGACAAGTTAAACATGACGAACAAGGTTAAGTTGGGCAAGTAATTGTCAGCTTAATTGAAGGCCGATCCGGCTTACGCAGGGTCGGCTTTTTCGTGGGGAAAAATCAGAGTGTGCCGCAGGGCGGTTAGCTGACGAGGATTAACGTCACTAAGGCGATTAGCTGGGGGTGGCTAATTGGCTTAGTGGGGTTAAGCGGAATCGGCTGCCCGGTAATCCCACGTTTCGCCACCGGTGGTCACTAATTGGTCACTTCTGGTCGTTTAATTTAGGTTACTTGGGACTATTCGAGGGAGGGCTCTTTGGATGTATGAGGTTGACGAACTACTAGAAGCTAAGCGTCAGATTGACTCAACGTTGCATAAGATTCAGGAGGTCGTGAAGACCCTTGAAGCGAAAGAGAATCCTAGTCGGTATAAATCCCAGCTGACTTTGGCGAAGCGACGGCTGAAAGCCTTTGGGATAGCTAACCAATTGATTGAAGACAAGCTGTCTGAGCTAGAGAGTACCCCCGGTAGGCACTAAATTAGCATTATTGATACACAACTATAAGAGAAGAAAAGAGATTTGAATTTGGCGACTAAAGAAGTTACGCAAGTTGAAATGATGAAGATTATCGCACTGTTCCGTAAGGAAGGTTTCAAGGGAGAATATGAAGACTTCCAACGAGTCAGTGGCACCGACCGTGAATTCTTTGTGGTCATGAGTAATGAACAAGGTATCAAGGCGTTGTTCCGCGCGAGCTTGATGTTGAACGCCGTGCAGTTCCAGTACGTGCTGGATGACAAGCATACGTTCGTGCAGGAAGACGCGGATGCTAGCTAAATAATTGAACTTTAATAGAGCAACCAAGCAATTAGGCTTGATTGCTCTATTTTTAATTTTCATCATAACGGTTCTTAATATATTGAGATATAATTAAAATGGTTCAATGTAATTTAATAAGAGAGTAGTTGGATTGGAAAGTAAATATTGAATATTAGTTTAATGTAAACGGTTACCAAAATATGACTGCTATAAAATCATTAGGGGGATAATTAACAATGGATATACATGCAGATCCACGTAGTATCGTAGATTTATTTCCGGTGTCAGAAAATGCTGCAATAAAATACAAAATTCCTTTATATCAAAGAGAGTACTCTTGGAGTAACGAAAATATAAGAGCGTTATTAGAAGATATTGATCAAGAAGAAGAAGGATATTATATTGGAAATTTATTGGTGAGAAATTGGATTGAAGTCAATATTTGAGACAGGTTTTAAGAGACATTCAGAACCGCGTTTACCTTCCATAGCTCAAATAAATCATTAATCGTGATTAATAACTTATTTGAACCATGGAAAGCATTAAATCAGGCGGCCATTTGGCTCGTAAGTGTTGCGATTTCAACTTGTAAGGGGGTCTGGTAGCCCAGTGAACTATGAATTCTCTTCCTATTGTAGAAAGTATGCACATATTCAAAAAGGACAGCAGCGGCAGTTTCATAATTCTCAAAGACCGGCACTGGATAAACACATTCCTTTTTGAGGGAAGCATGAAAAGATTCCATTGGTGCATTATCGTATGGACACCCCTTACGGCTGTAAGAGTGGCGGATATGTAGTTCTGTTAAACGTTGGTTGTAATCATCGCTGGTGTACTGTGATCCTAAGTCTGTGTGGATAATCAGGTCCCCAGTAATGGTTCGATTTTTAACCGCGCTTTCCAGGGTCTTTAAGACTAAATCAGTAGCCATCTTTTTTGAGAATGAATAGCCGATAATTCGTCTTGAGTGCAGATCCATGATGGTTGATAAGTAACACCAGCCATTACGCTTCGTTTGAATATAGGTCATATCAGCGGTCCATTTTTGATTTAAACCAGTGGTCGAGAAATCCTGCTTAAACAAGTTGGGACGCTGTTCAACCTTGGTTTTGGAAGCCGAAGCCGCTTTCCATTTATTGACGGTAACGGAGTGGATATCCAGTTCCTTCATGAGCCGGGAAATCCGTCTTGGGCTGCACCGACGCTGCAGTGGTTGAAGTTCCAGATTCAATTCATGGTGGATCTTCATAACGCCGTATCGCTGCTTGAATTCCGCAAAGATCCGCAGAATCCGTTGTTTTAAGTCCTCATCTTCGGCCCGGCGTTTTGAAGGCTTGGGGGATCGATAACGATAATACTGAGCTCTGGAAACACCGAGAATTCGGCACATCTTAGTTACCTGGTGGTGATGGCTTTCTTGGTGAATGTAATCAAAAATATTGGTTACTTCTGCGCAAGGAAGCCCAGGGCTTTTTTTAGGATTTCGTTCTCCTCAGACAGGGAAGCCAGCCGCTTTTCCATCGCTTTAATTTCGTCTGGCGATTTACCGGATTGAGTTTTGGCTTGGCCCTGGATCCACTTATGAACGGTTGAATAGCCAATGCCATATTCTCTGGCCAGTTGGGCGGCTGATTCGCCTTGTTTATATAGGTTGATGATGTTTTGTTTGAATTCTTTGTCGTAACGAGTTGGCATGTAAAAATTCCTTCCTTTTGAGAGACGATTTATTCATTATACGCTCTCTTAAAAGTTGTCTCAGGAATCAGCTTACATCCACCCGAAGACCATCACGATTAAGGAACGTGAAATCCGTTTATTCGTCATCGAAATTATCCTTTCAGTTGAGTTGGTAAAAAAGTTACTACAGACTACTATTATAGCGATTTTTCGCCAAGCATGGGAGCCGGATTTGACCCCGCGCAGGTTTTGCGTTGAAATCCCCCTTCCGGTCGGTTCTGATTGCGCCGGTCCCGGTGGTTCAGTATACTGTAAACTAACACCGTGCCGGTGGCAGTCGGCGCGGAGCTTGGAGAGAAAGAGATGGGGAAATCGTGAAAGAAACGTCAACGGTGGGATTGAACCGATCACTGGGGTTGTGGTCGGCACTCTCACTAGTCATTGGAACCGTGATTGGGTCCGGAATCTTCTTTAAACAGGCCTCCGTTTTACAAATGACGGGGTCGACCAACTTAGCGTTACTGGCCTGGTTGCTGGGGGGCGTAATTACCCTGGCGGACGGGCTAACGTTGTCCGAAATCGGATCACAGATTCCCCATACCGGGGGGCTGTACCAGTACATGACCCACATTTACGGGGAATTCTGGGGCTTTATGTCCGGCTGGATGCAAGTGATCGTCTACGCGCCTTCGATCGTGGGCTCAATTGCTGGGTACCTGGGCTTACTGATGGTCAACTTCTTTGGTATCAGTTCCTTCTGGAAGGCGCCCATCGCGATTATCACGATCGTGTTAGTTGCGGTCCTCAACATGTTAGAGAATCGGTACGGGGCGACGTTTGCCATCGTGACCACCATCTGTAAGCTAGTGCCGATTCTGGTGATTATCGTGTTCGGCCTGTTTTTCGGTAACCAAAGTGCGCTGGGGGAGACCATCACCAGTGTGCATCAGAGCATGGGCAACTTCGGGGTCGCTGTGTTGGGGACCATCTTCGCCTATGATGGCTGGATCCTGATTACCAACCTGGGGGGGCGAAATCAAGCGCCCCGAAAAACTCCTACCCCTGGCCATTATCCTGGGGATTACGATCATTATCGTGCTATATCTCGGGGTGACCTACGGCATCTTCCGGTCGATGAGTGCCACGCGAATTGACGCACTGGGGGAAAACGCCACGGCCTACTTTGCCACCAGTGCGTTTGGCACCTGGGGTGGCCGGTTGATCAATATTGGTATCATGATTTCGATCATCGGTGCGCTCAACGGGAAGGTGATGAGTTTCCCGCGGATCTACTACGCGATGGCTGCCAAGCACCAGTTGCCATTTGCGAAGTACCTGGGGCGCTTGAATCCCAAGACGCACACGCCGGTGGTGGCCACGTTGACGCTACTGGTCTTAGCGACGGCGATGATTCTGACCATTGACACGGACCGCTTGTCGGAATTGTGCATTTTCGTGATGTATAGTTTCTACATCGCCGCGTTCGTCGGGGTCTTTATTCTCCGGCGCCGCCACGAGGGACAACCAACCGGTTTTCGAACGCCGGGGTATCCAATCGTGCCCATCTTTGCCATTTTGGGGACCGGTTTCGTGGTTATCAGCGAGTTGTTTTCCGATTTCACCGGGGCCGCGGCTTCGATGATCGTGATCGCGTTGGGAATGCCGCTCTACTATTATTTGAAACGCAAGTACCGGGACACGCACGACCCGGATGTAATTTAATCAGTTAAAATAAGCGCTCTGGATGACGGTAACTAGTCATTCAGAGCGCTTTTTAGAGTAACTGGTTAAATATAAACCGTTTTCAGCCTGTTAATTAATACCAACTAGAATTTTTTGATTGAAATACTAAGCTATTCGTGTATAATAAGCATTACAATAATATTGTGTGCAACTTAATTGCGCATTTAAAATTAACGATTGTTGTTTAGAGAAAAGGAGTTGCCAGTATCACTAGTCAAAAGCAGAACATCTCGATTGAAACTTGGACCCATGAGCAATTGCCCCTCTTAGGACACGACGCGAGCGCGTGGCACTTATTTGCTACCTCGGCGGAACAGGACGTTTTTCTGTTTCAGAATAACACCAAGGGTCTCCAGGTTAGCGTTTATCAACATCCAAACGGTGACTATGAATTGGGCCGCATCTGGGCTATCTAAAATTGAAACGTGTTAGCGGCGACGACTTTCCTCGGAAAGGACGTCGCCGCTTTTTTAGTGAAAAAAACGCCACGGCGCAAAGTCCGTGACGTTGGGGTAATGGCGAAATTTTTAGTACCAGTGGTGACTCTGCCAGAATTTCTTGGCCTTGGTCCAGGTGCCGTAACGACCAGCCACGTATTTGTTGGCGGTCTTTTCTTGGTTGACGGCGGAGTAGTTACCGTGGAGGTACGACTTCAAGAGTTGGTAACGACCGTAACAATTCCCGTTACGAGCGGTGTAGCTGTACCGAGATTCGTGGTAGGCGATCCACTTCTTGGCGGCCTTTTGTTTCTTGGACAACGACGCGTTGATGGCCGCGATTTGTTTCTTTTGCTTAGCGGTTAATTTGGTGGCCGCTTGGGCCGTTACTGTGGCTTGTGTGCCCAGGCTAGCCGTAACGTCCGTGGCCATGCCGAAGGAAAAGCTGAATAGTAATAAGAATGCTGCAAGTTTTAGTTTAAGTTTTGACATATTTTTAATAACTCCCATATCTGTTAATCATTACCTAGTAGCTTAACCGATGAATGTTGCAGTTTGATTAACAGGGAGTTACTACGGGATTAAGCCGATATCATAATTCTGTCGGCTAAGCGACCAGAAAGCGGTCTATTTGGTTAATTTTACGGAAAATTAAGGGTCGGAATTAATCCTGCTAAATGGTGGTCTGACGGGGATTGACGTTGGTTAGCTGACCGGTAAAATCCCGTATATTACAAAATAATAGCGAGGGGGCATTGCGATTTAGTCGACAATTGAAAAAGTCAGCGTGCCGGGGCACGCTGACTAGGACTAATTCTGAATTAAAGGGACCAAGCGGCTAAGCCCTGGGCCTGGTAAAGACTAACGGCGGCATCGACTTGTTCTTCAACGGAGCCGCTGGAGATGTGCATGTTTTGAAAGAGCCCGTACGCGCCACTGGACGTGTTACGAACGTTGGGTTGCCAGTTGGATTCTCGTTGGATGATGGTGTTCCAAGTGGCGGCCGGAACGCCGGTCCGCGACGCCATCTGATCTAAGACGTAGCTTTTCAGGTTCGCGCCGGTGTAAGTCGTGGTTGTGGATTTAGACGTCGTGGAAGTCGTCTTGGCGGTCTTGGCCTTCGCGGTGGTGCTTAGCGTTAAGGTCTGACCAGCAACGAGGGCGTGGTGTTGAATGTGGTTGGTCTTTTCGAGGGTGGCCATTGACAGGTTGAACTTTTGGGAGATGGCCCAGACCGAGTCGCCGGATTTCACCGTGTAGGTCTTAGTGGCAGCGTCGGCGTTGATCGAGCCGAACAGGAACAAGCTAACGGCGGCAACGGTAGTGGTCATGAAAGTCGTAATTAATTTAGTCAAGAGACACCCTCCTATAGGTGATTGGTGAAGTCGTGAGTTCAGATGAATCGTTGGCGGAACGCCCGCCTTTAATGTCTCCGAGTTTACCGGGGTTGTGTTACTGCCGTGTATCGCCCAGATTAAGAACTGACGGCAAATTTCGGTTAATTGTCATTAGTTTGTCATATTCGATAGTTAAACGGTCGAGTGATTCAACCAAATGTTGGATGAACCGGTGGCACCGCTGAACGGCAAAACGCAACCGGTTAGGGACTAAAGGACTTAGTTGCGCCACATGATTACTCAAACCAGAGGGTAATGGAAGAGGGCGAGTGTCTTTTCTAGACGGCATCGCTCTATAGTAGAAGTGGTAACGAGTGGGTCCGTCAGGGATTTGGACGAAGGAGATGAGGTCCCTTAAGGGTCAAAGGAAGTTAGATTGAACCAAGGGAGGAATGTCTTATGCGGAAGTTGGTTACAACCATCGTGGCCGGCATCGTGGCGTTACTCGCTGGATTGATGCTGGCCGCCCCCGTGACGTCGCACGCGGCCGTGACCGTGAGTGGTCTGGCCGCTGGGGATGCGACGGTTACGGATTCCGCCGGAAGTACCGTCACCAGTAATTCCGAATTTAGTAAGTGGGAAAATTACGAAGCTAGTTATAATTGGTCGATTCCAGACGACGTGTCGATTGCTAATCAATCGGCCTCGGTGACTTTGCCGAACGGGTTAGTCGCGGCGAACGATACCACGATCCCGTTGACCGCTGAAGATGGGACCGTCATCGGGTCCTTTACCATCAAAGCCGGTGAGACGACGGGGACGTTGACCTTTAACGAGGCCGGCGAAAATGCCCGAAACCGGAAGGGCACCTTGCAGTTCTACGTCAAAGGCACGACCGATACCAAGCCAACCGATAACAATTGGAAAGTAAACAAGGTTGGCTGGGTCGGCAGTAAGGCCCCGGATGGGACGCCAACGGCTCTGACCTGGAACGTGGCCTTTAACGCGGGTAGTCAGAATATCGGCACCGTCACCGTCACGGATACCTTAGGCCCGAATCAGACCTTTATCCCGGGCAGTGTGACGGCGAATACCGGTTCCTATGATGCCAGTGGGAATTTCGTCAGCAACGGGGGTAAGTTGACCCCGACCGTTTCCCAAAGCGGCCAAGAGATCACCTTTACCTTTGCTAATGTCACCACGGCCGTGGATATGACGTATCAAACGAAGCCAAACATTACGGGTGGTAGCCAAACCTGGACCAATACGGCTTCATCTAACGGTAGTTCCGTCACCGCCAACATTGCGTATGGTGGTAGTGGCACCGGTTCTGGTCAGGGCTATGGTAGCGTGGTTCTAACCAAGACGGGAACCGACGACGTCGTCTTACCCGGTGCGGAATTTGAGTTACGCGATAGTACTGGTCAAGTGGTCCAAGCTGGCTTAGTCACGGATGCGAACGGCCAGATTACGTTAAATCGGTTACTTCCGGGCGATTATACCCTAGTGGAAACTAAGGCACCGGCCGGCTATGAGTTAAACACCACCGCGATTCCGTTTACCATCCACGGAAGGTGGCACGGCGGTTGGTCAGTTGCACGAAACGGATCAGGCGACGACTACGCCGACCCCTGGTGAACCAGGAGAAGGCGGTAGCACAACGACGCCACCAACCACCAATCCAAGCGAACCGGGTAATGGTGGCAGCGGTGTAACGCCACCAACCACTAATCCCAGCGAACCAGGTAACGGCGGCAGTGGTGTGACGCCACCAACCACCAACCCGAGCGAACCAGGCAACGGCGGTAGCGGTGTGACGCCACCAACCACTAATCCCAGCGAACCAGGCAACGGCGGTAGCGGTGTGACGCCACCAACCACCAACCCGAGCGAACCAGGCAACGGCGGCAGCGGTGTGACGCCACCAACCACCAACCCGAGCGAACCAGGCAACGGCGGCAGCAGTGTGACGCCACCAACCACTAACCCGAGCGAACCAGGTACCGGTCATCCGGCTACCACACCAAGTGTTTCGACTCCTGGCGCGGCGCCAACAACGGGAACTGGTTCCACCGGAAGCTTGACCAATGGTGGGGGTGCCGCTGGTTCAGTAACTGGCGGTGCCACCGCCGGCACAGCCACGGCGAATGCCGGCGTGGCTGCTGGTCAGGGACCAACCGGTTCGTTAGGGTCCACGGCCCACGGTACGTTGCCACAAACTAACGAGCAGGCTCACGGCTGGCTCACCATCGTGGGAGTCGTCACCTTGCTTCTGAGCGTTAGCGGCTGGACCCTGTACCGGAAGTTGAGAGTCTAAGTGCGAGATTGTGAACAGTGTGCAACGAGATAATTGCGACGGGCAATTGTCTCGTTTTTTGTTGGTCTAAATTAAGGTAGAAAAATATTTTCAGAAAATTTTTTGACGGGGATAGCCATTGGGATGCTCGAGAAAATAGGTAGTAAACGATTGGGTTGTGAAAACGCTATCATTTGTGCAACGGGTTGTCGTTGCGTGCTCATAGGGTGGCGCACGAATGACAGAGTATCGATTGTGTCCTAAGGAGTGGTGCTAAATGGTTTGAACGTGGCAACCCCCAACCACCGGGATTGGTGAATTATAGAAAATGACTTTCTATAATTCTGATGTCTAACCATTGTTTTGCGCGATTAATTGCTTTATAGTGGAATTGTGAAGAATTTGTTAAAAGGAGATGTGTGGTATGGCAATTACCATTTCGGCTTTGAAAGAGGCGCCGGGTGAAAACCGGGTCGCCCTGTCACCGGATGTTGTCCGCAAGATGGTCAAGAGCGATTATCAGGTCTTGATCGAAAAGAACGCGGGTCAGCAGGCCTTCTACCAGGATTCCGCGTATACGGATGCTGGGGCTCAGGTAGTGGATCGGAATACTGCGGTTGAAAAAGCGTCGATTATTGCGACGATTGGTCAACCCGGCGACAATGTCGTGGATCACTTACAAGCGGGGCAAACGTTATTAGGATTATTGGCACCGCTTACAGACTTGGAGTTTGTTAAAAAGTTAGCGGCCAAAAAGGTTAATGCGCTGGCTTTCGAACTCCTACCACGGACGGTTTCACGGGCCCAAACGATGGACGTTTTAAGTTCACAGGCCAGTGTTGCGGGATACAAGGCGGCGCTCTTGGCCGCAGATAAGTTCACCCGGTACTTCCCAATGATGATTACCGCCGCTGGGACCGCTAAGCCTACCAAGGTGCTAGTCTTAGGGACCGGGGTTGCGGGACTCCAAGCGATTGGGACCGCTAAACGACTCGGGGCCATGGTTTCCGGGTACGATATTCGACCAGCGTCACGGGGCGAAGTGGAATCCTTAGGGGCGACGTTCCTGACGACATCCGTTTCGGCCACCGGTGAAGGCGGTTACGCACGGGCCTTGACGCCGGAAGAAACCGCAAAGCAACAGGAAGAGTTAGCCGGATTTATTGCGGAAAATGACGTGATTATCACGACCGCTCAAGTGCCTGGACGGCGGCCACCATTGTTGGTTACCCAGGATTCCGTGGACAATGCTAAGCCTGGGACGGTCTTCATTGACTTAGCTGCCAGTGAACTGGGCGGTAACGTGGCTGGTTCTAAGGCCGACGAAACGGTTACCACGCCAAACGGCGCCCAGATTATCGCGGCTGGCGATATGGCGAGTCAGTTGCCAGCATCGGCTTCCGACATGTTTGCCAAGAACGTGCAAGCCGTCATCAACGATATCACTAAAGACGGTGAACTGGTCTTTGATGTTGACGATGAGGTGGTCGGTGAATTACTGGCGACCTACCAGGGTGACATCATCAGTAGCCGTGAACGCTCCGCAATGAAGTTGCCGGATCGGCATCCCGAACCAGCGGAAGCAACGACTGATGAAGCCCAATCGTCCGCTGCCGATGACTCCTCCGAAGAATCCAAGACTAAAGGAGCTGATTAGTCATGAGTGAAGAGTTATTTACGAATTTAGCTATTTTTGTATTGAGTCTATTAGTTGGGTTTGAAGTTATGAGTAAGATTCCTGCGACGCTACAAACGCCCATGATGTCTGGGGCCAACGCCATTCACGGGGTCGTTGTTGTGGGGGCCTTCGTAATCGCGGCCGAAGCCAACAGCTGGCCATTCTACATCTTAGCCTTCTTAGGGGCCTTCTTCTCGGCGGTTAACGTCGCGGGTGGGTACACCGTCACCGACCGGATGCTGGGCATGTTTGACCGCAAGCCGGCCGCTAAACAAGGGGAGGCTGATCGCAAATGAGTGCATTACAAACGGTATCAGCATTAATTTATCTGATTTCAGCCGTCTGCTACGTTCTCGGGGTACATATGATGCGGTCACCAAAGACCGCCCGGCACGGGAACGGCTTATCGGCCATTGGGATGTTCTTAGCCGTCATCACGATTATCGTGACGATCATCGTGGAAGGCACCATCGACAGTGTCGGCTGGATCGTCTTAATCTTGGGCTTAGCACTCGGGATTCTGTACGGGATGGTCAAAGCACGCAAGGTGCCAATGACCGATGTGCCACAATTAGTTAGTTTATTTAACGCCGTTGGGGGCGGGGCTGCCGCCGTTATCGGGATCTTCGATTACCTGTTGAAGGGTGATGGCGCGACCCTGAGCTTGGCCTTCTCGCTACCCGTCTTTCTGGACGTGGTGATCGGGGGGATTACTTTCTCCGGGTCATTGATTGCCACGGGGAAATTATCCGGGAAAGTTCCCGGAAAGCCAATTACCTTCCCGGGGGCCCGCTTACTGAACATCATCGTAGTGGTTGCCATTTTGGTTTCGGCTTGGTTCATGATGGCATCGCCAACTAACGTCTGGTACGTTATCTTGGCATTGGTCATGAGTTTAATTTTCGGGCTGTTGATGACCTTACCAATTGGTGGGGCCGACATGCCGGTCGTGGTTTCCCTGTTGAACGCCTTCACTGGGTTGGCCGTGGCCTTTGCCGGGTTCGTCATCAATAACCAAGTCTTGATCATCGCCGGGGCCTTAGTTGGGGCCGCCGGGACCATCTTGACGCTGCAAATGGCTGATGCCATGAACCGGTCCGTGGCCAACATTTTGGCCGGGGGCTTCGGGACTGGCGACAGCGATGCAAACAGCACCGCCGATGCCGTGCCCGTCGACGTCAAGGAAACTTCCGCCGACGATATTGGGTTGCAGTTGGCTTACGCTCACAACGTGATGATCGTGCCCGGGTACGGGTTAGCCGCCGCTCAAGCACAACACGAAGTTGCCGAATTGGCGAAGGTCTTGACGGATAAGGGTATCAACGTCGACTACGCGATTCACCCGGTTGCCGGGCGGATGCCAGGGCACATGAACGTGCTGTTGGCCGACGTGAACGTGCCGTACGAACAGATGAAGCAACTGGACGATGCCAACCCGATGTTTGAAAACACCGACGTGTCGTTGGTCATCGGGGCCAACGACGTTACCAACCCGTTAGCGCGGGAAAGTGGCAACGAAATCTCCGGAATGCCAATTCTGGACGTCGACAAGTCGAAGTCCGTGGTGGTTATCAAACGGTCGATGAGTACCGGGTATGCCGGGATTCAAAACCCGTTATTCTCCATGGATAACACGCAAATGTTCTTCTCCGATGCCAAGAAGGGGTTACAAGACATTGTGGCCGCCACGAAGCAGTATCTGGAGTAAACGTTAACCGAATGAAAATGGGCCGTCACCTGATGGGGTGGCGGTCCATTTTTTGACGGATAAAGTGCAGAAACGAAGGAAGTCTGCATTTTACTAACCTTACCCAATCGCCTAATATTATCTTGGGTTAACGATTATCCTAGTAATCAGTTAAGCTAAAATTAGATACATAAGGGGAGTTGCTTTGATGTTTAAACAAATGGTTCGCGGTACGGTCATGGCTTTGGCAGCGATGACCTTCGTCACGGTCGGGTTGAGTTCAACCCAATCAGCGCAAGCGAAGACGACCAAGGGGATGGCTAGTTTTACCCGGCAGGCTAAGGAAAAGAACTTTACGATTCGGGCTAAACGGCCCCTGAAAGTCTACCTCTACGGGGTTAACAATAAGCCCTACTTGACCACGCAAAAGCAGGTCAATAACTTGAATCGGCAGCACTACGCTGGGCACAAAAACTGGAAACGGGTGGTGACGATTAAGAAGGGAAGTCAACTTTCCCTGGCGTGGAAGGTCATGGTTCGAAACGGACAGGACTACTTTAATGTCTCCTCCAAAAAGTTCCCCGGAGGTAAGGGGGCCTTTCATGCCGTGGCGTTGAACAGCCGCTCGCAGTTTAAGATCGTGAAGTGGTCTTGGAGAGATCCGAATAAGCATTTGAAGCTTAAGGTCGTCCCATTACAGAAAATGACGACGGCTAAGGCCTATCAGATTGGACAAAAGAGTGGTGTGATTGCTGACACTAAGTTATCTAAACTAGATAAATTAGTGATGACCACGCGGACAGCCAAGAAATTCGTGATGGTCGAGTATATGAAGACGGACCGGGGGATCGCAACGCAATACACGTTAACGCGGCCGGACAAACACCATCTCAAAGTTCGTTCGGTGGCCGGTTCGATGAAGACGGGACACTTTGTGGCGGATAAGAACCCGTGGGTGGAAAGTAAAACCTTAAAGTTCTAGTGAGACTTGCCAGAACAGCTGTCAGCTAAAAGTGTCGCAATTTCTACTCTGGTAGAAACCGCGACGCTTTTGTGTGTTATGGGTAAAACACCAGCTGAGGATGGCGTAAAGTCGGATAGGTTCTTAATGAAGGCCAGTAAAGGCCCCGTTGACCGGTGATTAACCGGGAACGGGGCCTGATCTTTGGTCGTACTTCTTCTATTCTGCGGGTTGTTGCTGGGCTTGTTGGGCCAGCTGGGCCGCCCGTTTTGGTGCTTGTTTCTGAAGTTCTTGGGTGACAGCGCGTTGAGCTTTAGCGGTGATTTGTCGCCGTTGCGCCGCAGTGGGGTGGCTGATGGCGGCTAATTGTTGTTTGACGATCTTGGCGACCGCCTCGCGTTTGGCCTGCCGCACCCCCTTGGCCTGTTCCTTAACGGCGGCTTTCAGCCACTGCGTTTGCTTCGGCGTGAGCGTGACCCACCGGCTAGGCAACTCAAAGGTGTTTTGCTGGCGAATTAACGCCGTGTGCCGGCCGGGATAGGTAAACATCGCCCGCCAGAACCGAGAACGAAACTGCCAGCTGGTTGTGGTGGTGGTTAGCGTCGCCGTAGTGGTGTGGCCGATAACGACCCGATTACGAGTTTGGGACGTGGCCGCGGTGGTCTGTTGCCGGTTCGTCGTGGTTGAACGATAAGTATAGACTCGTTGGTTACGCGGTCCCTTGCTGGGCTGGTAAACCAGGACATCGAGGGGATCGGTTGAAGCAATTGAAGCAACGGAATTGGTGTGAGTGGTGGTCACCCGGTGCATTCCCCAGTGCTGCTGAGCGTTACCTACCAGGCCCACCGTGGCCCCTAGGAGGATCACCAAGCCCAGACCGCCGACCAGGAGGCGCACCAGTCGGGTGGTGGGGACGAAGAAACCACCGAGGGCAAGGAGAATTCCGAGCACTAAGCTGATTAGGACCATGGCATGACCTCCTGAAGATAGTTTGGGCGTCCCTCAGTCGTGATGGGCTGCCAAGGGCAACTCCTGATTAACGCCGATGGTTAATATAGGTGTATTATAAACTATTTATGCTTGAAAACAAATCGTTTGCATCGGTTAATTGCGTGCGGCCAGCCAGCTGGTGACCCAGACCAGCCCGGAAAACTTGGGGTTAGTCAAAACCCATTATCGAAAAGCAACGCGTTGCACTTTAAGGTTAGGGGAGACCCGCCTCGCCAGGCGACCTGTCGATTATCAAGGCAGGTTGCCGTTAGTTACGGTCCGTTAGTCCGGTCACGAAGACCGCCACGCAGCCAAACCCAGTGTGACAGGCAATCGTGGGACCAATCGGGCCAATACGCAGGTCGGCGGCGGGGTATTGCGTCAAGACGGCGTCCCGGACGCGTTTGGCGGCGGCCCAATCGCCACTAGTCGCAATCAGAACGGGTTGACGAACGTCTTGATGGAGCGCAGCGGTGACCTTGTTCGTGAGGGCGGCCAAGGCGTGGTGGCGGGCCCGAATCTTATCGACCACTCGTAATTTCCCCTGAGGATCGACGTCTAAGAGGGGTTTGATCTGCAGCAAGGTGCCCACCGTGGCGCTCGCCCGGGAGATCCGGCCACCATGGTAGAGGAACTGCAGACTATCGACGGTGAACCACTGTTGGAGCTGTAGTCGGTGGGCGGTCAACCAGGCTACCGTGGTATCGAGGTCATTTCCCGCCGCTTGTAAGTGGATGGCTTCGAGGAGCAGTCGACCTTCGCCGGCACAGGCGGCCAGGGTATCGACCACGCGGATGTCGGCATCCGGATAGTCTTCGAGGAGCAGGTCGCGGGCTAGTTCGGCGTTATGAAACGAACTACTGAGACCGCTAGACAGACCCATGAACAAGATGGGGGTTCCAGCCTGGACGTAGGGCTTGAAAAAGGTGACGTATTCACCGACATTGATGGCCGCCGTGGACGGCTGAACGCCCTGTTTGAGTTGGGTGTAAAAGTCTTCTAATTGCTGGTTATCATCGAGATCACTGGCGATGGTGTGGCCGTTAACCGTGAAATGAAACGGGATGACCGCCACGTGGTGCGCCTTCAATGTGGCGCCCGCAAGACCGCATTCGGAATCAGTCAAAAGTTGAAACATCGTGAATCACTTCCAATTTCTTAGGCTACTTCTAAGTATAGAAGCTTCCGGCCCCCGGGTAAAATCTCCTGCGCCATTAGCGTTAGTGAACGGCACTACCAGCGAATGAAGATAAGCCTATTTGAAGAGGTGAAAGGGCGTCTTGGTGAGCCCCCGATCGAGGGCCACGTAAAGGTAGCGCGCGGCAATCGACGAATAGGGTTGCCACTTATGACACTTCTTCTGGACGGCCCGCGCCGTGTAATCGGTGGTTTTGTACACCCAGCCGTATCCCTGAAGAAAAGCGACGTCTTCGTAGGGTAAGATGTTGGGTCGATCCAGCGCGAAGATTAGATACATCTTGGCCGACCACCGTCCAATCCCTTTGACGGCGGTCAGCTCCTGCATGATGGTGGCGTCAGGTAACGTTGCGTAACGGTCAAAGTCCACGGTTTGATTCAACACGGCGGTGGTTAAGTTGCGGATATAGCCGACCTTCGAGTGGGAGATGCCAATCCCCCGAATGGTGGCGTCGCTGAGTTGGGCGATGGTCGGCGCGGTCAAAGGGCCGGCACACTGGTCCAGGAGACGTTGGGTTAGCACAGCGGCCACCTTATTGGATAACATTTGGCCAATGATTTGACTCACCAGAAAGCCGTAACCGTTGTCGGCCAGTCGGTACTCCAGTGGTCCCACCATCTGAATGGCTTTGCCGAGGTGCTTGTCTTTTGTCTGTAGGTATTGAATGGCCGGTGATTGGCCGTCCAAGCGTCTCAATTCGCTCATTCGGATCACTCCTTAGGTTGCTTACATTATATGTCCGCTAGCGGTGGGTGGCGCTGAAAAAGACCGTTGGTGGGCTGGAAGGTGGCCGGTAACGATTGTTTGATGGGGATGATGGTTCCCTCGTTGCCGGTCTAAAATCGGATTCCCGGAAAAAATCAAGGATGATGCAAATATAATTTTTTCGTTACTCAGTCCTTGCGTTAACCGAAAGTTAGACCAAGAGATGTGCTAGATTAGTTTTTAGTGAAATAATTAACGTGATGTAGTTGCTGGGAAACTAATGAGCGATTTAGCAGTGTTTCGGCAAACGTTGTTGATTTAACTAAGCAGACGGGAAGTTTAATCTCTTACGTATATTCATGCTACGTTGTGGGTGTTAGGAGAGAGCGATTGGAGGAATTAGATATGCGTAAGTTTTGGAAAATCTCTTTGCTAATGGTTGCCGGCTTGGCGACCCTTTTCATGGGGCCACCAATGATTGGGCAAGCTAAGGAGCTTGCCGCGACTGGCTTGGACGCCGCTAGTGCGGTGATTAAGAACAGTCGGGGGAAGGTCATGACCCATACGGAAGTCTTACCGGAGGATCAGGCCTATACCGTCAACTATAAGTGGCGGTTACCTTCCTATACGCCACTTGAGGCCGGGGACACCATGACGGTCACGGTGCCCGCAAATGTGAAGATTCCTAAGGACGACAGTTTTGAAATGACGAACCTGTACGGGAGTGCCCCAATTGGTCACTTCTTCATCGCGGCGGGTTCCCATACCGGGACGGTCACGTTAAATAAGTTAAACAGTAATTCGTTTAATCGGCACGGGTTCATCCGGTTGGACGTGGTTGGTGCTGGGCCAATCACCGAACCCGAAGAACCTGGAACTACCGAACCAGGGGTCACGGAACCAACGGAGCCCGAAGAGCCTGGGACCACTGAACCAGGGGTCACGGAGCCAACGGAACCCGAAGAACCTGGGACCACTGAACCAGGGGTCACGGAACCAACGGAACCCGAAGAACCTGGGACTACTGAACCAGGGGTCACGGAACCAACGAATCCCGAAGAACCCGGGACTACCGAACCAGGTGTGACGGAACCAACGAATCCCGAAGAACCTGGGACTACCGAACCAGGGGTCACGGAACCAACGAATCCCGAAGAACCCGGGACTACTGAGCCGGGCGGTGCTGGTGTGATGCCAGGTGAACCTGGCACGCCGACGGAACCCCAAGAACCTGGGGAGTTAATTCCTGGTGGTGGCGACGGTGCCGGTGGATTTGAACCGGGACCTGGGACGACAACACCAACTGAACCTGGCACGACGCCGGGTGGTGCTGGTGCAACGCCAACTGAACCTAGCACGACCGAACCGGGAACCACTGAGCCGAGCACGACGACGCCAGGTGGCGCTGGTGCAACGCCAAGCGAACCTAGCACGGCCGAATCTGGGACGACCGCACCCGTAACGGGGACCACGCCAAGCAACCAGATGCCCGCAACGGCTGGTCAGGGCGCGATGCCAGCGAATGGCACGACGGCTAACGGCAGCACCGCGACTAGCGGATCGACTGAATCTGGCACGACTGGTGCTGCGGCACAGCCGAGCTACGACGCTAGCGGCCATCACGTTACGGCAGCGACATTACCACAGACTAACGAGAAGCATTCCCCAGTGGCGGCAGTCATTGGCTTAGTCGCTTTGGTTGGTTTAGGGTTAGTGCCATTGAAGCGGTTCTTCTAAGCGAGACAAGTAATCTAAAAACGATTAGATGATCAGGATTGAAGCCTGATTGTCTAATCGTTTTTTGTCGCCTAAATGTTTTCGATGAAACTTTCCATTAACGGAATAGCAGCACCGGTAGCCACTGGATGGGTTAAAACGGATCCTAGGCGCAGGTACGGCCGGTCTTCCGGAAAGGCCGTCAGGTTGGCGATGCGCTCCTTAAGCTGGGCCAAGGTCTGTTGGTTGATGAATTGCAATAACTCCCCGGCAATCACGATACGGTTGTCGAGGAACATATGAAAGTTATTGATGGCTTCGGCGAGGTCGTCCAGGTAGGTTTCCCACCGCGCCCGGTTAGCCTGATTCTGCGCTAAGCTGGCCATAAAATCGGGTAACTGCTCGTCGGCGTGGAGCAACGAACTAATGGAGACGTAGGTTTCGATGCAACCGTGCCGACCGCAGTAGCACAGCCGGTCGCTGTTGGCCACGAAGGTCACGTGTTCCATGGTCCCACTGCGGCCCTGTTCGCCGGAGTAGATGCGGTCATTAATCATGATGGCCGTGCCGAGATGTTCGCCGATGGACAGGTAGATGGTGTCCTTGTGGTCGTCGGACTGATCGTGTTCCGCATAGGCCACACAGTCGGCATCATGGAAGAACGAAACTTTATAGGGGAGAAACTGTTCGAAGCGGACAGTCTTTAACCCCGTGCAATCCAAGATTTTGCCGTACAAAACCGTTGTGCGGTCGTAGGAAATTAAACCTTGGATGCCCACGCCTAAGCCGATGACCTGTTCGTCCACGAGACCGCAGTCCGTGGCGAAGCTTTTGATCCAGGTGGCCAGTTGTTGAAAGTAGTTGTCGTCATTCGAGTAATCCAGCAGCAACTTATCGGCCGCAATTTCGGCACCCTTTAAATCGATGGCGGTGATGGTCACATAATTCTTGAACATTTCCAGGCCTAAGCAGACCCGCTTGCGGGCGTAGACCGAGTAGGCGACGGCGCGCCGGCCAACTTGGGATTTGAACTTCCCGTCGTTGCGAATCAGGTCGTTCGCCATGAGTAGCTTCAGATTATGGGTCACCGTGGGGAGACTGAGGTTTAATTGAATGGCAATTTCTTGTTTGGAAATTTTATCTTGATGGTAGATGAGTTGAAAGACTCGCGAATAATTATTGGTAATATCGTTTGCCATGTGTGCGCCTCCAATACCGTTATTATACCTAATCGCAACTTGTTTTGTAAAATTGAAGGCTTGTTTTATAAAATAGTTTTCTAAAATCGTTGACAGCGGTTACATCTGGATATATGATTAAGGAGCATTAAGGAAAACGATTTTACAAAACTACTTATTATTTTGCTAAACGCCCTTAATGCCACTTAAATTAGTTAATCAATTACTTAGGAGGCAACACTAATGGGGATTCTAGATCGAATGTCACTCAAGGGTAAGAAGATTTACGTGACCGGCGGTGCGCAAGGATTAGGTAAATCCATGGCCACTGGTTTAGCAGAAGCTGGGGCCGACCTGGCCATCGTGGACATCAACGCTGAAAAGTCACAAGCCACGGCCAAAGAAATTGCGGACGCCACGGGCCAAAAGGTCATCGCGGTACCAACCGACGTCACCGATCCCGACCAAGTGCAAAAGATGGTCGAAACGGTGGTTCAGGAATTGGGCGGCTTAGACGCTGCGTTCAACAACGCCGGCATGTGCTTAAACATCCCCGCCGAAGATATGTCCTACCAGGACTGGTTGAAGGTTGTTAACTTGAACCTGAACTCCGTCTTCCTCTGCTCGCAAGCGGCTGGTCGTTACATGTTAAAGAATGGTGGCGGTTCCATCGTGAACACGGCTTCCATGTCCGCACACATCGTTAACCGGCCACAACCACAATGCTCGTACAACGCCACTAAGAACGGGGTTATCCAATTATCCAAGTCCTTAGCAATCGAATGGGCCAAGAAGGGCGTGCGGGTGAACACCATTTCCCCAGGTTACATGGGCACCGACTTGACGTTAAGCTCACCAGACTTGAAGCCATTGATCAAGACTTGGAACGACTGGGCACCGCTTGGGCGCTTGGGTCGACCGGATGAATTACAAGGAATGGCCGTTTACTTGGCGGGTGACACCAGTTCATTCAGTACCGGGGACGACTACTTGGTTGACGGGGCCTTCACCGCTTGGTAAAGTGACCACGTTAACTCACTGAAGGTGGCGATCGTGCGACTATCGTCACCTTTGCGTTTCTTCAGGCGTGTGATGGATTGATCAAATGGTCGGTTCGGGCGGAAGCTACACACACCTATAGCTTTGAAAAACGGCATTGCCGAAGGAAGGTCTACTCATGAAATATTTAATTGGAACGGATATTGGGACGTCAGGGACCAAGAGTATCTTGATGGATACGGCAGGTCACCTGATCGCACAAGACTTAGAAGAATACGACGTCCTCACACCCAAGCCGCTGTGGGCGGAACAATGGCCCAGCGTCTGGGTCGATGGCTTAAAGAAGTCCATCCAAAAGACGGTTGAAAAGGCCGGCGTCGACCCGCACGATATTAAAGGGGTCGGTATCAGTGGTCTGTACGGGGGCTCCGGGATCCCCGTTGACGAACACATGCAGCCGGTTCGGCCTTGCCTGATCTGGATGGACCGCCGAGCCGAAGACGAAGTTGCCTGGGTCAAGGAACACATCGACGGCGACCGGTTGACCGAAATCACCGGGAACGACGTGGTCGACCCGTATTACGGCTACACTAAGATTCTCTGGATTAAGAACCACGAACCCGAGAACTGGAAGAAGACGCGGATGTTCCTGCCGCCTTCCAACTACGCGATTTATGAATTGACCGGTAAGGTGGCCATTGACCACACCGCCGCCGGGAACTTGGGTGGGTTCTACGACGTCAACACCAATACCTGGTCCAAGGAAATGCTCGACGCCATGGGTGTTCCCGAAAGCATGATGCCGATGCCCATCGTTGACTCCACGACCATCGTGGGGGGACTGACCGCCGCTGCCGCTAAGGAACTGGGCTTACTGGCAGGCACGCCCGTGATTTCCGGTGGGGTCGATGTCGGAGCCGCGAACGTCGGCATGGGCGTCTTCAAGCCCGGCAAGTACGTGGCCGCCATTGGACAATCCATGAATGCCGCGTTGGTTAGCGAAAAGCCGATTAAGGGCCAGGGCCTGATCGTTTGGCCGTACCCCTACAAGTCGGAAAACTTGGTCTACAACTTCTCCGGGTCCGCTACGGCCGGCGCCATCACTAAGTGGTTCCGGGACACGTTCGCCCAAGAAGAAGTGGCCGCACAAAAGGCCGGGGGCGATAACGCCTACGTGGCCTTGAACAAGGAAGCTAAGAAGTTAAACATCGGTCCGGGGAGTGAAGGCCTGGTCGTTCTGCCATACTTCATGGGTGAACGGGCCCCAATCTGGAACTCCGACGCCAAGGGCTTGATCTTCGGGTTGTCGTTGGTCCACACCAAGGCTCACATTTACCACGCCTTCCAGGAAGCCGTCTGCTACGCATTGCGGCACAGTATCGAAAGCACGGGCCGCGACCTGGGCGATTACATCATCATCGCCGGTGGGGTCACGAACTCCAAGGACTGGGTCCAAATGTTTGCTGACGTAACGGGTTACGCCGTTCGGACGCCAATCGAAGACGCCGAAGCTAACCTGGGTGACGTGATGTTGGCCGGTATCGGCACGGGCATCCTCGATGTCGACGACGTTCAGAAGTGGCAGGTTCTCGGCGACCCAGTCGAACCGAACGCTAAGCGCCACGCCGTATACAACCAGTACTACACTATGTACCGGAAGCTGTACCAGGACTTAGTCGGCGACATGCACGGCCTCACGAAGCTTGCTAAGCTAGACGCCAACGTGGCCAGCGATAAAGCCCCCGTTAGTGCCAAATAGGCTTTGGTTCCCACTCGTATCTTTTTAACTACATTCATAAAACCCTAAATCAATAGGCCTCATCCGGACGTGCTGATCCGGATGGGGCCTATTTTTAGTGGGTCCGGTGGGGTAAGTTGGTGGGGCCTAGGTGGTCGTTACTTAGTTACTTTTCAGGGCCTTCATGCGTTGCTGGGTGGGCCCCCTAAAGGGCAGACGCAGGTATCCAGCGGGGAAAGTGGGAAATTAAGGCGGAGAGAAGACGATTTTATAGTGGTCGGGACGTTAAGCTAGTTTGGGGTTACGGGACTGGAGAGCCTTCATGGACTAGCAAGTCATCAATTAAAGGTTATCAAAACGAGTGAACTAGGGTTGGGACTCTTCGTAGGCGTGTCGCTGGTGATTAGCAGGTACTGATTAGTGGGATCGGTCATCCTGAAGGGTAATGACCAGACAGTACTGGGGGCAGGCTTAGCGTCTGTGGCAAGCTACTAGTGCTAGACGAAAACGATTAGCAACGTCTGAGGGGGCTTAGCTATGCTACTAACAGCGACATAACGATTAGATGGACACCAAAAACCGCCACCCAGCTCACAGACTGGATGACGGTTTTTAGAAGGTTAGTTGTGCGAGTTGGCCATTGGTGTGGCCGAGGTCACGTGGGTGGTTTGTTGCGAATCGGTTAAGGTTGACTTAGGCGTGGCAGCGTCTTGTTTTTCCAAACGCTTGCGCAGCTCCTTAACGATTTCGGCGTGCTTAGCTTCGGTCAGCGTGACCTTGAAGAAGAAAATCACGGCGGCGATGATCAGCAGCACGATGGGAATGTAGAACATGAAGGTGTTGAACTTAAAGATCCCGGCGGCCGAGATGTCACTGGGTTTGGCGTTACCCGTCATTCCGACGGCCACGGCGACCAGGCCCACGACCCCGTTGGAGGCGGCGCCGGCTAATTTATCGATCAGTGGTCGGATGGACAGGGTGACCGATTCGTTTCGCGTACCGTTGACTAGTTGCCCGTATTCGACACTGTCGGTGATGGTCATCAACGTGGCCAAGAAAATCAGCGGGTACGGGAAGAAGTAGCAGGACACGGCGACCAGTACTAGGGCCAGGTTCTGCCCGGCAAACAAGAAGATCACGTAGCCAATCAGCATAAAGGCGATACCGGCAATGTAGATGGCTTTTCGCCGAATCAGGCGCTCAAGTAACGGATAGATGGATACGGAGAGCACGCCCAGCACACAGGTGATGACCCCGACCCAGGTGTAGGCCGCCACGTTGCCCAACCGGTAACGGAAGTAGTACATCAACAGGGATTGGGTGACCACGTAGCTAAAGGCAAACAGGAAGTAAGATGCCGCGATCCACAGGAGTTGCGTGTTGTTCTTAATGGCGTTAAAGATGGCCTTTAAGTTGGTGTGTTGGGTGTTCTTCCGAATCAGGTTGTCCTGTTCCTTGATGTTCAAGCAAGTGATCAACGCCCCACCGGAACACAGTAAAGCCACAATCAAGACGTAGCCGAACCAGCCGGCGTGGGTCTGTTGCCCGTAAGGGACCTTCGAGAAAACGTGGGAGAACAACAGGATGGCGGGCGTGATGATCACAATCACGATTTGGGCGCCCAGCGTCGATCCCAGTCGTGAAGCCGTTCCGAAGCGTGTTCGAACTTTGGTGTCGATGCTGATGGCGGGTAACATCGACCATAAGGCAATGTCACTGAACGAGTAGAAAACGTCGATTACTAAGAAAGTAACCGCTAACAAAATCAGGTACAGGGTTGGATTGTTGAACGCCAGACCACCGTAATCGGAGAATAAAACGATTAGACCGATGGAGGCCACGAGGGAGCCAGCCATGATCCACGGCCGAAATTTGCCCCAGCGTGTTTCGGTGTTATCGACGACCCCACCAATCATCGGGTCGAACATGATTTCACCAATCCGAATGACCACGACAATGAGGGTCACCAAGCCGACCATCTTTTCGTCGGCCCCACTGGTAAAAAGCTGACTGGTGAGAAACATCATGAAATAAATGCTTAACGTATTGTAGAAGGCATCGTGCCCGAAAGTGCCAAACGCATAGGCTAAGTACTGCTTCATTGGAATACACTCCTCCGTTAGATTTGAAATCTATTTTAAAAAATGCCTTTATAAAATGTATTAACGAATAAAGTATAGCTGGTGGGTCACTATTCTGCAAGCGTTTTCAACTAATTATTTTCTTCACAATTCGACGGCTGGTCGCTGAATTTAGTAGGGGTTTACTAAAACAGTGAGGGTACGCAATAGTCTAGATTTCGCGGCTAGATCGTGTCGAAGCTGGTGACCATGGGCTCTTGAGTGTCGCAGTGGTCTCACCAAAATTGAGACAAAATGGGACAGAAAAAACGACCCGAACTAGCGTTGGCTAGTCAGGGTCGTCTAAGATTAGGCGTCTTCCAATACATGTTTTTTGGTCAGTTCGAAAATCTGAATGACGTGTTGGTCGGTGACTTGGTAGTGCATTTCGCGCCCCACCCGTACGTTGGTGACCAGGTTGAGCTGACGCAAGGTTTGTAGGTGATGGGAGACCGCCGATTGACTGATATTCAGCCGGTTGGTGATCTCTCCGACGCTAAGCGATTGGTGGGCAATCAACAGGATAATCCGCATCTTGGAGGGATCACTGATTGCCTTGAAAATGGAGAGGACCGGACGTAACTCGTTGTCGCTGGGCAACGTCGGGTCGAGCGATGGATCGGTCGGCATGCTGCAACCCCCAATGGTTTAAAGAATTAAGCTGCCTTATTTAAACATCAATAAGCGTAAGCCGTTTAAGATCACGAGCAGGGTACTCCCCTCGTGAACCACTACGCCCCAAGCGATGTTGGTAATGCTTAAAAAGTTCAGCACAATTAATAATACCACGATTGCCAACGCAAAGATAAGGTTTGTCCAGATGATTTGGTTTAACCGTTTGGATAAGCGGTGGGCGTAGGTGAGCTTGGACAGGTCGTTTTGCATCAGCACGGTATCGGCCACGTCAATCGCCACGTCGGTTCCGTCGCCCATGGCTACGCCGATATCGGCCTTGACCAGGGCGGGGGCATCGTTAACGCCGTCGCCAACCATGGCCACCGTGGCGTAGCGTTGCTTCTGCTGGTCGATGATGGCGGCCTTATTCTCCGGTAAGACGTTGGCGGCGACCTCGTCCACGCCTAGTGCGGCCCCCACGGCCTGACCTGTGAGCTGGGCGTCTCCGGTGATCATCTGGGTGTGAATCTGGTGTTGTTTGAAGTAATCGATGGCCGCTTGCGACGCTGGGTTCGGGACGTCCATCAGGGCCAGTAACGCTTGAACTTGGTCGTCGACGGCCACGAAGATCACGGTCTTGCCCGCCGCAGCGAGTTCATCGCTACGGGTTTGCAGGGCAGCGGGGACCGTTGTAAAACTGGAGGGTTTCCCGATCCGGACGGTATGACCGTCAATCTGACTTTCCAATCCCTTACCTAATTGATTGGTGACGGTGACGTCAAGCGATTGGGTGGGGGTGAAGTGCGCGACAATGGCGGTGGCCAGGGGGTGGTTACTTTGCTGTTCCATCGCTACGATTTGGTTAGTAAGTCGGTCAGCGTTGACGCCCGGTACGAATTCGGTGTCGGTGACCGTGGGCTTTCCGGCCGTCAGGGTCCCCGTCTTGTCGAAGGCCACGGCCTGTAACTCGGCTAACTGATTCAGGTAGGCGCCCCCCTTGAAGAGGACTCCGTGACGGGCCAGATTCGACAGTCCCGATAAGGTTGCGGGAACCGCGGCAGCGGCCAACGCACACGGCGAGGCCGAGATTAGAAAGACGATGGTCCGGTAAAGACTGGTGGGTACCGACCAATGAATCAGGAAGATTCCTACCAGAAAGACCACCGGTAATAGTAGTAAGACGGTCGTGACGTAGAGGGGTTCGAAGCGCTTGATCTTCGTGGCGGTCTTCCCCAAGGATTGTTGGGAGTCTTGAACTAGCTGGAGGATCTTAGCAAAAACCGTGTCCTGGGCATCCTTGGTCACCACCATGTCGAAGGTTGAGTCGCCATTGATGGTACTGCCGAAGACGGTGGCATCGACGGTCTTTTCTTGGGGGATACTCTCCCCGGTAATGGCCGCTTCGTTCAACGTGGCCGTTCCCTTAATGATGGTGCCATCGGTCGGCACCTGACCGCCGTTTAAGACCTGGAGTCGATCCCCTACGGCGAGGTCGGCCACGGGGACCACCTCGATCGCCCCGGTGGTGGTGTAGCGGCGGGCCGCCACCGGATTTAAGTCTAAGAGAGCCGTGATTTCGCGTTGGCTTTTACCCTCGGCGTATTCTTCTAAGAAATGGGCGCCGGCAAAAATTAGGATCAACAGGGCGGCCTCCTCGAAGCTACCAATGAGGATGGCCCCCAGCGCGGCCAGAAACATCAAGATGTGAATGTTGGGGGCAAATTTATGTTGGGCCCGACTATCGGTCACGGTTTCAATCAGGCCTTCGATAACGATGTGGTAACCGGCAAACAGCGTAGCGGCTAGGAATCCCAGAGACCGGCTAATGCCGGGAAGAAAGAAGCTGAGACCGAAGAGCAGAAGTCCGACTAGGTAGGCGCTGGGCGCAAGCTTTTTGGTGGGCATGTTAATTCCTCCTTTTTTAATATCTATGTATGCTCATATGTTAATCTATTTATATCATGAAACCGGTTATTTTGCAATACAAAAAGCGCGCAGGGGATCGAAATCCGCTGCGCGCATAGAACTTGGTTTAGAAAGTGACGGAATTAGTCAGGGGCAGGGCGATGCTGAAGATTAGCAGGCTCAGTAATAAGGGGAGACTGAACTGCCGAATGTTTGCTAGTAACGAAAGGCCCCAGTGCTTGAGGTAACCGCCGCCTTGCTCCCAGTGATTATGATTAATAATCTCGCTGGTCATCAGAATGGCGGTATAGAGTAAGGCCAGAAAGGCGCCAACGAAGACCAGGTAGGCGAGGATAACCAACAAGTTACCGGTCAGAACCACGGTGATGAATTGGTAGACGGCCACGATGGCGATGGTCAGACTGATAAAGGACAGTAACGTGATGGGCCAACGCATGGGAATGGTCGAGAAAACCAAGAATAAGACAATGACCCGTAGCCCCATGAGGACGCTGGCCAGAAAACCGTCGAGCGTCAGGGCGTGTAACGTAATGACGTGGGGTTCCAGCAGGTGTGAGAAGCCTAAGGTCAAGAGAATAGCGAATAAGAACACACACCAGCCGATGAGAATCCGGGTAGTGAAACGAGAAATCTGTAATTTAGCCATGGTAAACTCCTTCAGCGGTCCTCAATGGTGGGACCTAGTAAATGTCATCTATCCATAAAGATAGGCTATTGGCTAGAGTTCGTCAACTTTGGCGGAATCTACGGGGGTGAAAAAAGCGGTGGTTGCGTGCCGTAACGGTGTGGTAGTGAAATCGTTATCATAATACTTTAAATTCGCACTAAATTCGGGTACGATAACGGTGAAGGAGGTGGTGGCATGCCTGTGGCCACTCAAGTGGTGCACCTGATGGGCACCGTGATTACACTGACGATTACGCACCGGCAACCGCAACCCGTGTTGACTGAGGCCGTTCGTCGGTTGAAGGTTTATGAACATCGATTTAGTGCGAACGATGAAACGTCGGAATTGATGGCTATCGCGCACCAAGCCGGTCAGCGACCGGTGGCCGTGGATCCCGAACTTTTTGACCTGATCCGGATTGGCCGCGATCACAGTGCCAATACGGCCGAACACTTAAATATCGCCATTGGCCCGTTGGTGCAAACCTGGCGAATCGGCTTTAACGATGCCCGTAAACCCAGTGATGCCGAGATTCAGGCTGCGTTACGGCTGACGGATCCGGCGGCCATAACGTTGGATCCACGGCACCTGACCGTTTATCTGCAACGACCGGGAATGACCCTGGACTTGGGAGCCATCGCCAAGGGCTACGTTGCCGATCTCCTCCACGACTATTTCACGACTGTGGGGGTCACGGCGGGGCTGATTAACCTGGGTGGCAACGTGGTGGTCTTCGGTCCGCAACGGCAACACGCCGATCAGCAATGGCGAATTGGCATCCAGGATCCGGGGAAACCACGGGGGCAAAACCGGCTGGTGATCCGGGTTCGGGACAAGTCGGTGGTGACCTCCGGAATTTATGAGCGGCAATTACACGCCGCTGGGCATACTTACCACCACGTTTTGGATCCGGTGACCGGCTACCCGATGCCCACCGAGATGGCGAGTGTCACCATCATTTCGGCCCAATCGATCACCGGTGAGCTTTGGACCACCCGATTATTCGGACAACCCGTGGAAGCGGCAATGGCGCAATTGCGGCAAACGTCGGGGATCGATGGCATAATTATTACTCAGACAGGGCAACTTTATTCCACAATTTTGTGAAAATATTGCTATAGTATATAAAAGCGTTTACAATGGAGCTAAGCGGTGTGCGCCGCGAATCCCCAAAGTTTAAAGGAGCGGTCTATAATGAATAAATTTGTGGCAATGGTTGGAACCAACGCAAAAGTGTCCACCAACCGAACGTTACTCCAGTTCATGAAGCGGCATTTTGCCGATCAGGCAGAAATTGAACTCATGGAAATCACTGATCTCCCGTTGTTTAACAAGCCCGAAAACAGTCCGGTTCCCGCGCCCGTGTTGGCCATGGCCCAGGCGATTGACACGGCTGACGGGGTCATTATCGCGACCCCCGAATACGACCATGCGGTCCCTTCTGCGCTGATGAATGCGTTGGAATGGTTATCTCACCGGGTTCACCCGTTCGTGGATAAACCCGTGATGATCGTTGGGGCGTCGTACGGCTCACTGGGGTCTTCCCGTGCGCAGGCCCACCTGCGGCAGATTCTGGATTCACCGGAGCTGCGCGCCCGCATTATGCCGAGTTCCGAATATCTCTTGGGGCATTCCCTGGACGCATTTGACGATCAGGGGAACTTGAAGGACGCCGATAAGGTCGCTCAATTGGACGGCCTATTTAAGGACTTCCAAACCTTCGTCGCGGTGTCAGGACAACTGAACCACGCCAAGGATCTCAATCAAAAAGACACGAAAAACTTCGACTGGAATAAGCTGTAAAAGGAGCGGAAAACGCATGAAATTAGTAGGAATTGCTGGCTCAGTAGCCGATAAATCATATAATCGAATTCTCTTAAAGTACATGGCCACTCATTTTAGCGACTTAGCCGATATTGAAATGTTGGACATTAAGGACGTGCCGCTATTTAACGAAAGCGATGACCAGACCGAAAGCGATGCCATCCAATACTTGAAGCGCAAGATTGAAAGCGCTGACGGGGTCGTGATTGCGACGCCGGAACACAACCACACCACCACGGCAAGTCTTAAGAGTGTGATCGAATGGTTATCCTACAAGATTCACCCGTTGGACGGGAAACCGGTCATGATCGTCGGCGCTTCCTATTACGATCAAGGGTCGTCACGGGCACAATTAAATCTGCGGCAAATCCTGGAAGCCCCCGGGGTTAACGCGGTGGTCTTGCCGGGTAACGAATTTCTGTTAGGCGAAGTGAAGGATGCCTTTGATGAAAACGACAACTTGAAGGATTCCGGAACCGTTAACTTCTTGCAGTCCACCCTTCAAAAATTCGTGAAGTTTGTGAAGGTAATTAATACCTTGAATCACCCGGAGGACACCGGTGCGGAAAGCGAAGACTTGAACGCAACCGGTAAGATTGCGACCACGGTCGAGGGCGTGGACATGGCGGCGCCGGATTGGGTGGAACAGGCCGCTGAAAAGACGCACGCGGCTGCGGGTAACGACTACGTCAAGTTGGATCGGGGGTTACTGACGGTCGATCAATTGAACGCCTTTCTGAACTCGATGCCATTGGAATTAACCTACGCCGATAGCAATAATCAATTTATCTACTACAATAAGATGGCGCCGGCCGAGAAGATGTTGGCTGCCCGGACGCCGGACCAAGCGGGGAACCCACTCGCGATGGTTCACCCGAAGAACGCCCGCGTGGTTAAGCACGTCAAGGAAGTCATTCACGCCTTGCGGACGGGGCAAGTGCCAGAAGTCAGCATGCCGGTTCCGGGCAACACCGCGGACAAGTACATCGTGCACAATTACCGCGCCATGCACGACGAACAAGGACACTACATGGGAGTCAACGAATACGTTCAAGACATCATGCCGACCATCAAATGGTACTTAGCCAAGACGGGACAAAAGCTTGAGGGGAACCCCGATGCCACGACCAGTGCGTCGGTCAACGCGGATGCTCCCGCAGCAGACACCACGTCAAGTGCGTCCGTCGATGAAGCGGCTAGTGAACCCGCCGAAGCCCCGGCGACGGATGCAGATTCTAGTGCGTCCATCAACGATTAAGTCGATTACTCGGATTTTAACAAGCAGTAGGAAGTTTCTCGATTTTTCCGGGAATTTTCTTGCTGCTTTTCCATTGCTCGGGGTGACTTTGAATGACTCGCGCCAAAATGTGCGGACGCAGGCAGCGGTTCCGCTTGCCGTCGTTAGTCCGGCCGGTTACTTTAGTCAGTAACGTCTGCTGGATTGGTCCGCGCCCAAGGACTGCGACCGTCGACCGGCAATGGCGGCTAGCCATGGTTTGACAAACGTCGGGAAGCGGCGGTACATTAGACGTAGATATTGAAAGCGCGAACATGGTCGTTAGTAGACTTCGGCCGGTTGTCCAGAGAGCTAAACGGTGCTGCGAGGTTAGCCAACCTAAGAAGTCGAATCCCCGACCTAAGCGCTTGTCTCCGAGCGAAGGAGACACGGCGAGACGTTATCCTCGTGAGCGGACCCTCATTTAGGCCCGAAGTTGGGTGGTACCACGTTAATGTGTTGAGCGACGTCCCATGACCGGTGATCCGGTCGTGGGGCGTTTTTTTAGTATCGTTTGTCAAGAAAGGAAGTTTTGTCAATGTTAGATCCTAAGTATGTTCGGACTCATGCTGAAACGGTAAAGACGAAGTTGCAAACGCGGGGCGTGGACCCCAACGAAATTGACGAGTATTTGACCCTCGATCGGCAAAATCGGGAGGCGATTACCCGCGCCGAAACACTCAAAAAGCAGAAAAATGAATTGAGCCGGCAGGTGGGTCAGGCCGATTCCCAATCTGCGGCGGGCCAAGCCTTGATCCAGCAAGTGAAGGCCTTAAATCAGGAGTTGAAGTCGACGGAGGCGGCGCAAGAAGAGGTGGCCGAACGGCTGCACTACATCGCGGTGCGGCTCCCCAATCTGCCGGCGGACGGTCTTCCCGTGGGTCCCGACGAGAATAGTGACGTCGAAGACCGTAAGTGGGGCACGATTCCGACCTTTGACTTTGCCCCCAAAGCCCATTGGGAATTAGGGGAACGGCTGGGAATTCTCGATTTTGAACGGGCGGCCAAGGTTTCCGGGGCCCGGTTCGTCTATTATAAGGATGCCGGGGCACAGTTGGAGCGTGCGCTGTACTGCTTCATGCTGGATCTGCACACCCAAAAACAAGGGTATCACGAGGTCATTCCACCGTATCTGGTTAACGCCAAGACCATGTTTGGCACGGGTCAGTTTCCGAAGTTTAAGGAAGACGTGTACACCGTGGAAACGACGGGCGAAACCTTAATTCCGACGGCCGAAGTGCCCCTGACTAACTATTACGCCAACGAAATCTTGACCGAAGATCAGTTGCCAACTTACCTAACGGCCATGACGCCGTGTTTCCGGTCTGAAGCCGGGAGCGCTGGCCGCGACACCCGGGGATTGATCCGCATGCACCAGTTTCACAAAGTTGAGATGGTCAAGTTCTGCCGGCCTGAGGATTCTTACGATGAATTGGAGAAGTTGACCGACAACGCCGAAGAGGTCTTACGGGAACTGGAACTGCCGTACCACGTCATTACGTTATCGACCGGGGATCTAGGCTTTTCGTCCGCTAAGACTTACGATATCGAGGTCTGGATGCCGGAACAAAACGTTTACCGGGAAATTAGTTCTTGCTCCAATTGTTTAGACTTCCAGGCCCGCCGAGCCATGATTCGGTACCGCAAGGCCGACGGGACCGTGGCGTACGTTCACACGCTCAATGGTTCTGGCTTGGCGGTTGGCCGTACGGTTGCGGCGATTCTGGAAAATAATCAGCAAGCCGATGGGACCGTTAAGATCCCGGCCGTTCTACAAAAGTACATGGGCGGTTTAACCGTCATTCAATAATTACTTCACTGCGAGTGGAAAATAGGTAAATTGGCTACCGCTAGCGGCATTAACGCGGAATGTGCTGACACAGGAAGTGGCGGTCGAGCGGGGGCGGAACATGGTAAACTAAGGACAAATCGCCATTAAGTCGTTTGTGAGGAGGAATTGTCATGGACTTACCCATTGCGCAAGATTACCTATTATTAACGGAAAAAATTACGAATCGGCCCGTGCTGCGGACCCGGTTTACGGCCCAAGCCTACCTGGTCTTGGCCGCGTTTCTGGATCTGCGGGATCAGCGGCTGTTGATGATCAACGAACAGCACGTGGCGGTACCTAGCGAACCACGTTTGGAGGCGGCCTTACCCGCCAGCTTGCAGATGATTGCTCAGCGATTACAAGCCGCGCGAGCGCAAAGTGACCAGACCGAAGATGTGTTCAAATTGTTGGTTAGCTGGAAACTCGCCAACGCCATTTATGACACGATCGGTCCGGAACTGGAACAACGGGCGCTAGTCGAGAAGGTTATTTTTCAAAATAACCTGATGCCGCACACCATCTACGTCCCAACCGCCGCGGCAAAGCAAGCGTTAACGACCCAACTCGTCCATGAGCTGCAGACGCAAACGCTAACGCCAGCCCATCGGGATTTATTAGTCATTTTCCAACAACTGCAGGCATTAAAGTGGGTCTTACCCGCCGAGCAATTGGCAACGGTGGACGCACAGCTGGCGGCCCAACCCGGCTATGTCCAGATTCAAGCGTTGACCGCAATGGCGGCTCACCGGATTACCATGCGGAAGTTCGAATTAGATTCCTGGTTAAGTTAGGCCATCCGGGGAAAGTTGACCGGTGCGCTGTGACGATTAACGGTGCATACTAGTCGTAGAGAACCGGGAAAGGACGGATCACCATGCAGCGACGAAGATTAGGAAAATTGAGCGGCCTAGTCGGGTTAATTGGCTTAGCGGTCTTAGGGGGCTTGCTGGTCGGGCCACCTAGGACTGCGCAGGCTAAAACCAGTCAGGCGGTCACCTGGTATCGACAGTGGCAACGGGCCTACGTTGGGGGCAAGACCCAGAAGTACGTCCGGATGAACGACGGCCAGGGGCCGACCCGTGCCGTTTCGGAAGGCCAGGGGTATGGAATGTTAGCGGCCGTCTTAGCGGCCAAAAAGGGCGTGAACTCGCACGCGACGTTTAATCAATTTTACCGGTATTATCGGGCCCACCGGATTGCGGGTAACTTACCGTTGATGGCGTGGCAACAAAACCGGCGTAGCGGCAAGCTGACTAGCGTTGGGGGTGAACGCAACAGTGCGACTGATGGGGACTTAGACATTGCCTACGCTTTAATTCTGGCCGATCGGCAGTGGGGAAGTCGGCAGATAAATTATCGTCAAGCGGCATTGTCCTTGTTGAAGGCCATTAAAGCCCACGAAATTAACCCCACGACCCGCTTGCCCTTAATGGGAAATTGGGCAACGAACAGTTATGATCGCAGTAAGTTACGGACCAGCGATCTGATGCCCGGGTACTTCCGGACGTTCGCGAAGTTTACGGGGGACCGCAGTTGGCAGACGGTCGCTAAGCGTAGTCAAACGGTGATCCGCCGGTTGAGTGCGCGCCACAAAACGGGACTGTTTCCCGACTTTATTCGGGTTAGCGGTAAACGGCTTAAGTTCACGACCGTTAAGCCCGGTGAGATCGAATCGGGGACCGATAATCAGTACGGTTATAATGCTTGTCGGGTGCCGTGGCGATTGGCGAAGACCTACCGCCTGACTAAGGATGGCACCACTAAGCGAGCGTTGGCCAAGCAACTAGCCTTCTTCAAGCGGAAGAAAATCGTGACGGCGGTCTATACATTGAGTGGAAGAGCCGTCAACGGTTACACGAACCCGGCGTTTACCGCACCGGTCTACTGGGGGGCTAAAACCCTCAAAAAGACGGCCTTGCAGCACCGCTTACAACGTCAGTTGCCCCGAAAGATTCAAAAAAAGAGCTATTTCGGCGCCACCCTCCAGGTGTTAACGGCCTTGCAATCGGCATAACCATGGGGTTAGCAGCAAGAACCAAGGCGCATTAAACATTAAATTGGCCACCATTTCAACGAAGGAATGGTGGCCAATTTAACGTTGCCGCAGGGGGATTGCTTTGAAAAGTACTAAAAAAGCCGCTCACCGTGGTGAACGACTTAGTTTAGATCATGATTAATAGGTGGAGACGTAAGCTTGGTTGGCCGTGACGTACTTGCCATTAGTTAATTGGAACCGGTAAGCGCCCTTGCTATTCTTGGCGATGGCCTTAACGGCTAACTTAGACCCCGTAGCGACCTTAGTGCCCCGGTGAGCCTTGGTGAAGCTGGTTGATGAGTATTCATAAACCGCCTTCTTGGTCTTGACGCCCTTCACACCGCTGACTGTGGTGTAGTAAGTGGCCTTCGAAGAGCCGTGGGTCGCGCTACCACTGAACCAACTATTAACTACGGACGGCTTTAATGCCTTGTTCAGATCAACGTTGCCGCTGATCCCGGACACGCGACCGGTACTGGTGTATTGCCAGAGGTCAATGGTGACGCCCGGAACGCTAGGCTTAACGGAACTGTACTTGGCGATCCAAGCCCCGTCAAACTTTGAGAAGTTTAACTTGTGAGCGGTCGCGTAGTATTCCCCGGCGTACATAATCAACGGCTTGTTGGTCAGCTTCCGCATGGTCTTCAACCAAGCGTTCACGTAAGTCTGTTCGGATTTCGTCGCCGAACTCATCCGCTTTTCTTCGTCTAGAACAAAGAACTTGGTGTGCTTGTTACTGCGCTTATAAAAATCCTTGGCTTCTTGTTGGGCATCCTTCACGCTGGTGAATTCCGCGAACATGTATTGACCGAATGGGACGCCAGCCTTGTAGGCACCGTTGGCGTTGACGTTACGCTTGGTATCAACCATGTAACCAGCGTCGCCCTTACTCCCGTGTTGCACTCGAATCAGAGCGTACTTTAAGTCCTTAGATGCCTTCGTCCAGTTAATATTCCCTTGGTATTGTGAGACGTCGGCAATCTTGGAGCCCGCCGCACTGGCGGTCGTGGTGTTGAGACCAATTCCCACTGCCACAACGGCTGCCATGGCGGCTAACCCGATACCGAATCGACGTAACTTATTTTGCATAGAAATCCTCCTCAGTCTTCATCGACTTCATTGTACACGGGATTGGCGCAAAGGAGGTTACCGCAAATTTACAATTGATTACAGTTCGATTGCAAAGAAAAACCCACCCCGGACAAAAAACAGGGGTGAGTTCACGGAACTTATTTGTGTGCAGCCACGTAAATCTTTAAGGCGAGTTGTGCCCGGGCCTTATCGGTCGCCGTGACGGGGTTATAACTCTTCATCTTGGTCGTGACTTGCTTATAGCTATAAACCTTGTTGGTGCCACTCTCGTAGTACATCAAATCCTTGGCGTTGGGCGAGTGATCCAGCCCCATGGTGTGTCCGAATTCGTGGGCAATCGTCCCGGCGTATTCGTACATCCGTCCTTGGGCGGCCACGGAATTGTTGATGGCGGTCAACGTCTTGTTGACGGACTGAAAGGCCTTCAACCCCTCCGCAACCTTGGTTTCTTCCTGTTCTAACAACGCACTGTAGTTATTAGCAGCGGGATCGACTCCCTGAGCGGCCAGGTTCTTCTTGGCAGTACTGGTAATGGTGGTATTGTATTGCTTATAGAAGGCGACCTGGTAAGGTTCACTCATTTTCTGAGCAATGTCTTTTTTGGCGTCTTGGTAGTAGGACCACCGAACTTGAACCTTCTTGGTTCCTGGCGTCCACCAGGCATCGCTATTATCGCTCTTGGATGCCTGCGCATGGGAGACCGAGAACGTGAGGGTGTGGTTCTTCTTCGACCCCTTCGTAAATTCTTTCTTACCGAGCTTGTGGTTCCAGTAATCCATCGCCAACTGGACACTCTTCTTGAGTTGCTTATCGGACGTATTGACCCAGACCACGGCCTTACCGTTCTTCTTGAGGGCCGTTTGGGCGTCGTAAACCAACTTGTACTTCTTGCCCAGGGTCTTGGCGTGTTTCCGGTAGTAACTGTTGCTCTTCTTGAGGACGCTGGCCGAGGGTTTAACGCTGGCGGCATGGGCCGTCACGGTGCCACTCACGGCGATGGGCGTCACTAAGAGGACAGCCGCGGCTGCCGCAAATACTGAGCGGACCTTGAATCGTTGTGCGGTACGCATAATAGATAACCTCCTCAAATCCCCAAAACATTTATAGTTGACAATAGCATATGACTTTCCCCGGGGAGGGTCAAGCAAAACAGCTGCGAACTTTATCCAGGAAATTCCCCGTTTAGCGGGCATGGAGCCGGTTTCATGATGAATTGATAGGGGAATGTATGTTCGTTTTGACGATAATCTGGTATAGTAAAGGTAACGATTTTTAAGGAGGAATTGAAATGGTCACACGGTGTCCTTGGGCGGAACAATCTCCCAGTTTGCAACGCTATCACGATACGGAATGGGGCCGGCCACTGCACGATAATCAACAGTTGTTCGAACTGTTGTGTTTGGAAACTTATCAGGCGGGATTGAGCTGGCAAACGGTTTTAAATAAACGAGCGGCATTTCAACGGGCCTTCTATCACTATGATTTGGCACAAGTGGCGGCCATGACGCCGGCGGATCTCGCGCAACTACGCCAGGACGCTAGCATTATTCGTAACCGATTGAAGTTGGCGGCCACGGTCAATAACGCCCAGGTAATCTTGCACTGGCCGGCCGGAAGTGACTTTAGTACTTGGCTGTGGGCCTTTGTGGGCGGTAAACCAATTCGCCACCACTTTACAGCCGCCGATCAGATACCCGCGACTACGGACTTGGCACAGCATATTTCCCGGGAAATGAAGAAACGCGGCTTTAAGTTCGTGGGTCCCACGACCGTGTATTCCTTCTTACAGGCGGCGGGGCTGGTTAACGATCACTTGGTGAGTTGTGATTGGGCCCCTGAACAGCGAAAGGAGTATTAGGATATGCGATTTTTACATACGGCCGATTGGCATATCGGCAAGAAATTGCACGGGTATGACTTGTTGACCGAACAGCGGGATGCTTACCGCCAGATTAAAGCAATTGCGTTGGCCGAACAAGTGGACGCAGTGGTCATTGCGGGGGATTTGTACGACCGGGCTTTGCCGGGAGAAGACGCCGTGGCGGCGTTAGACCAGATGTTGGTGGATCTGAATCGGCAAGAACACCTCCCCATCTTAGCCATCAGTGGCAATCACGATTCGGCGGTTCGCTTAGGCTACGGTCGGGAATGGTTCGCCAGCACGCACTTTTATCTGAAAACAACGGTGGCAGAAGGGTTGCACCCGGTGACGGTGGGCGATACCCAGTTCTTTCTGTTACCCTATTTTGAACCGTTCGCGGTACGCCAATTATTCGATGATCCCGAGATTCGGACGGTGACTCAGGCCATGCAGCGGTTGGTCGGTGAGATGAAGGCAAATTTTGATCCAGCCAAGAAGCACGTCTTAGTGGCGCACTTTTTTGCGGCGGGCAGTCAGCATAGTGATTCCGAAACCCTGGTCCAGGTCGGCGGACTGAATGCCGTCCCCACCGACCTGTTGCGCGATTTCGATTACGTTGCGTTAGGCCATTTACACCGCAAGGAAGCCTTACAAAGCGAACCGACCATGAAGTACAGCGGGTCGCCCTTAAAGTTCTCTACAAGTGAGGCGGCCGATACCAAGGGCGTATGGGTGGTCGATACGGCCACGACGCCGGTGACGGTGACCTTTAAGCCCCTTCAGCCCCTTCACGACCTGGTAGTACTGCGGGACAGCTTTGACCACTTGATGGATACGCAACGGGACTATCCGGTGACCAAGGCGGATTTTGTGGCCATTGAGTTAACGGATACGACGCCCATCTCAAACGTGATGCAGCGACTGAAGACGCGGTTTCCCCGGATCATCGAGCTTACGCGGGTGAACCAATTACAGGTGACGCCCAAAGAACTGACCCCCCAAGAAACCCAACGTGATCCGTTGACGCTAATGGACGACTTCTTCACCCAGGTGACGCAACACGACTTAACGGTCCAGCAGCAGGCGTGGGCCAAGGAAACTTTGCGAGACGCTGAAAAGGGGGATGCTTAGATGACACCACTTAGTTTACATCTTGAGTTCTTCGGTCCGTACCGGGATACGACGGTCGATTTTACGAAATTTACGGCGACCCCGTTGTTTCTGATTAGTGGGAAAACGGGAAGTGGGAAAACAACCATTTTTGATGGGATGTGTTACGCGCTATTCGATCAAACGTCGGGAACCGACCGCGAGGCGACCGCGATGCGTTCAGACTTTGCGACGATCCACGATCGAACCCGAGTAACGTTTGAGTTTACCCACCGCGACCGCCGCTACCAAATCGTGCGTGAACCGGCGCAAACCCTGGCAAAGAAGCGGGGAACGGGGGTGACCCCCGTGACGGCCAGTGTGACGCTAACCGTGTGGCACAACCAGGCCGAAGAGCGGCAGCTTACCAAGATTGGGCAGGTTCGTGAGTTTTTACAGGACCTCCTTCAGATGGATGGGAAGCAATTTGCTCAGATTGTGCTCCTGCCTCAGGGCCAGTTTCGGCGCTTCCTGGTGGCGGATAGTGATGCCAAGGCACAAGTCTTAGAGCAACTTTTCGATACGGAAATCTACGCACGTTGGGCCGAAAAGTTAAAGGCCAAGCTCCGTCAAAGTCAGCAGGCCAATCGTGCGGCCCTGGCAGAACTGACCCACGTGCAAAACGAGCTACAGTGGGATTCGACGAATCAAGCGGCGGCCGCGGATCTGCAGAGTAATCACCAAGCCGACGATTTGTTAAAGTTGATGGCGCAACAACAGGCGACGACCCAAGCTCACGAGCAGGCAACGTTAACCCAGCTGACGACCGCGCAACAAGTGGTTACCCGCCTAACCAAGCAAGAAACGCAAGAGGAACAGTTCCTTGCTGATCAACGACGGTTGGCCGCGGCGCAAACGACGCAAGCAACGCTAATCCAGCGTGAACCGGCAATGGCCCAGCTGCAGACGAAGTTAGCCGAGTTGGAATGGGTTCAAGGAATTCAACCGCACTGGCAGGCTTGGCAGACGGCGCAAGCGGCTGTGAGCCAGCGTCAAGCCAGTCAACAACAGCAAGCGCAACGGGTGACACAGGCGCAGGATGACTTAACCCAAGCCCAAGCTGCTCAGCAAGCCGCGGCGGATCTGCCCGACCAGTTAACGGCACTCCGGGATCAGTTGGCGCGTCAGGCCACCGTCAAACCACTTTACCAACAAATTGCCGCGTTACAGGACCGGCAAACGGCCGCCCAAACAGCTCAGCAGCAGACGCAAGCGGCCGTCCAGCGCTTAACCGCCGCACTACAGGCAACCGCGGCGGCGCAAAAACAGAACCAAGCAATTATTGCGCAACAGGGAACTTGGTATGATCAAAGCCAGGCGCGGCAGCAAACAGCAACGACTTATTCGACCTGGCAACAACGGCTTGCTCAGCTTACCACGGACCGGCAAGCCCTGAAGGATCAGGCCGACCAGCTTACCGACCTCCAAGCACGAGTCACGGTGGCCCAGGATACCGCCGACCAGGCTCAGGCCACCGCAGAAGAGCGGTACCAGGCCCGATTACGGTCCCAGATTGCGGAGCTAAGTGCGCAATTAACGCCGGGGAGTCCGTGTCCCGTGTGTGGGGCAACGACCCACCCGCATCCCGCAACTCATGAGGAAATACCGCCGGTGACGGCTACCCAAGTCAAGCAGGCGCAGCAAGCGGCCACCCAGGCCCAGCAAACCGCCACTCAATTGGCGACTCAGTTGAGTCAAGGCCAGACCACGTTGGCTCGGGACCAAGCGGCCTTTCAAACGGCACTTGCCACGTTACGGCAAGCAATGGTGTCAAGCTTGCCGGTGACGACTGAAACGCCGCTATCGGAGCTAGTGCAATCCCTGACGCAGGCCCAGGATGCGAATCAGCACGAACTCGACCAGGTTAATCAGCAACTGGACCGGGGACGCGCGGCCCAAGCACAACTGGATCGTCTCCAAACGACGGAACGGGCACAGCAGGCAGATTTAACGCAAGCCCAAGCGGCGGCCCAGGCGGCTCAAACCCAATTGGATCGGTTGGATGCCCAGCTGACGACTCAACAAGCCCAATTGCCGGCCGATGCCTTAACGTTGCACGAGTTTAATGAATTAGAAGAAACGCGGCAAGCCCGCTTAGCCGCACTACAACGTAAAGCGGATACCTTACAGCAGCGGGTAACCCAAGCCACGCAAGCCCTAGCGGTAGCTAAGAGCGAGTCGCAAACGGCGACCCATGAGCTGGAACAAAGTGTGCAGCAAGTCGCGACTACCCGGACCACGTTAACACAAGTTCTAGCTAAGCATGAGCTGACCTTAACGGCCACGACAACGGCGACGTTGACTCAGCAGTTAGCCGAGTTGGCCCAGTTGCCGACGTACCGGCAACAACTACAAACCTTCCGAACGGCGCGCACCCAGAATAATGCGACCATTGCCGAACTGCAACAACGCTTGGCCGATCGCCCGCAGCCAGATCGGGATCAAACTCAGACCGCCTTGGCTGCGGCGCAGAAACGGGTGGCTCAGTTGCAGGACGAACGCTATGCGACCCATGAACGGTGGCAACGGAATGCGACGTTGGTCAGTCGATTGCAGCAACAACTGACCAATCAAGCCACAGCCTTACAACAGACTCAGGAATTAGACGAACTCTCGGGTGTGATTAATGGTGATGGGCCGAACAGCAAGTTAGGTCTGGAACGTTACGTGTTACAAACCTACTTACGCCAGATCTTGTTGGTGGGGAACCAACGTCTCCGGCAACTGACTAATGGCCGCTATCAGTTCGTCATCGACGACACGCCTACAGCCGCGAAGAAGTATTCGGGTTTGGAAATCAACGTCTACGATGACCATGTGGGTGAGCAGCGAAGTGTTCATACGCTTTCGGGTGGAGAAAGTTTCATTGCCGCGCTGGCGTTGGCCTTAGCACTGGGGGAGGTCATTCAACGGACTACCGGGAGTGTGGACGTGGATGCTTTGTTCATTGACGAAGGATTTGGCTCACTGGATGAAGACGCGCTAATGACGGCGCTAGAATCCTTGGAGACCGTCGAGGGGCAGCATCGAATGATTGGCATTATCAGTCACGTCAGTGAACTTCGCGCCCAGGTCCCCAACCAGCTACAAGTGATCGCGCAAGGCAACGGCGAGAGCCAACTTAAGTATCAGATTCGTGAAAACGGGTAAAAATGAGCAGATAATTCTACGCTCCCCTAAAACGTTAAAGGGCGGTACGAAGGCATTTCTTCGCTTTTTGCGAAAATGGTTATATAATTAACGATTATTCGTGCAAAACTTCTAAAAAGAGGGTAAAATGGTCCAATAATTAATCAGAAATGGGATGACCAGAATGTGTACCAGTTTGACGTATGAGAATAGCCGCGGGGACCACTTTTTAGCCCGGACGATGGATTTTGCCTTTGAGTTGGATGGCCGACCGATGTTTATGCCGCGGCGCAGAACGGTGAAGGGGGATGCCGGTGACTTTACCACAACTTATGGTTTCGTGGGCGCCGGGCGGAACCTGGGGCACGAGACGTTCGTTGATGGCGTTAACGAGAAGGGATTGGGCGTTGCGGCCCTCTACTTCCCCGGAAACACGGCATACGTTGACCAGGCGGCAGCGGATAAATTAGGCTTAGCGCCCCACGATTTCACTGCCTGGGCGCTCGGCAACGCCGGCAGTGTTGCCGAATTAGGTGAACTCGTGAAGACGATTCAACTGGTGAACGTACCGGTGGGACTGCTGCAAGTGGTGACCCCGCTACACTTTATCGTGAGTGATACGACCGGAGCAACGGCGGTCCTAGAAGCGACCAGTCAGGACTTGCATCTGATCGACAATCCGGTGGGCGTGATGACCAATTCGCCAGAGTTTGGCTGGCATTTACAAAACCTCAGTAGTTACGGAACCCTTACGGCCGAGAAACGCCCGCTGAACCAGTACCTAGGCTACACGCTAAAGACCCAGGGACCGGGAACGGGGGCGTTAGGCTTACCGGGTGATTACACCTCGCCATCCCGATTCATCCGAACGGTTTTTGCCAAGCACTTTAGTCAACGGCCTGCCGACAAGCCCGGCACGCTTAACCTACTGCAACACCTCTTGGATAGCGTGACGATTCCTAAGGGTGTGAAGCTTAAGAGCGACGGGACTAGTGACTACACGCAGTATCGTGGGTACATGAGTCTCGACGACCGAACCTACTATATGGAACCTTATGATAATCAAGAACTCCAAGAGTTAGCGTTAACCGATGAGTTGTTGGAAAACTGTGACGAACCCACGGAGTTCCCACTAAAGCACGAGGTACACGTGCATTCACTCAACTAGAGAAGGCGACAACATGTTAACTTACCAAGCAAAGTCCTTTGCTCAACTGACCACCCAAGAATTATGGGCCATTTACCAACTACGAACGGCAGTCTTCGTCGTGGAACAGGCCTGCGCCTATCAGGAAGTGGATGCGCTAGACCAGACGGCCGTGCACCTGATGGGGGTAGCCCCCGACGGTCAGCTGCAGGCGTATGCACGGTTGATTCCGCGCGCAGCGAACCACGTTCAGATTGGGCGAGTCGTCGTGGCCACTACTGCCCGTGGGCGGGGAACCGGCCGGGAATTGGTTACCCAGGCACTGCAGACAATTCGGCAACAGTGGCCCGCCGTTCAACAGATCGACATTGAAGCGCAGGCGTATTTGCAGAAATTTTATGCGTCGTTCGGGTTTCAACCCGTGAGCGACGTGTATCTAGACACGGGGATTCCCCACTTGGACATGATCTTGCCCGTGACGCGGAACTAGCCGATCGCTGGCTGGTAGCCCGGTGACGGGGATTCGGTTTGACTTTGCGACCGGAGTGCTTTTTCAACAATAACAAAGTAGATGTTTGGTAGATTGTAAAATTAATCCGAACGCTGTTCGGACAAAAAAGATCAGCTTCCTTTAAAATGGTGTTTACCACAAACCCATCTTTTAGGAGCTGATCTTTTGTCTAGTATAACCTATTCCGAACGAATTAAAATCGAAACCTTTTGTGAACTAGGGCTGTCCAATATCCAAATGGGCGTTCGGCTGAACCGATCACCGTCAACAATTTCTTATGAATTATCTCGATGTCAACCTTATCAGGCTGAATTAGCACAAACAGATGCCGAATACAAGCGATCACGATGTGGTCGGAAAACTAAGCTGAGCGATGAGTTAAAGCAAAAAATTCTCAACCATTTACGTCTAAGCTGGTCACCAGGAATGATTGCTCACGAATTTAAACTAGCTACTAAATCTATTTATAATTGGCTAAATCAGGGGAGAATTGATTTCTCCTTGAATGATCTACCTGAACATGGCGTACGCCAACGGCGTAACGTTGACCAACGATCCAAATATAATCAATCTTTGGGGCGATCAATTGAACAGCGTCCCATGATGATTAATCAACGTAATCGCATCGGCGATTTTGAACTAGATACAGTCGTTGGTCCTCGTGGGCATAGTAAGGCAGTTTTATTAACTTTAATCGATCGAAAATCACGGTTCCTTTGGGCATACCGGTTAAAAGATCGAACGACAGCGAGTGTTAATGAAGCACTGACTAAGTTCCTAACAACTTTTAATGGACCGGTGCACAGTTTTACTGTGGACCGTGGTACTGAGTTTAGTGGGCTAGTATCATTTGAATCACAATATGGTATTAAGACCTATTACTGTCATGCTTATACGCCAGCTGAACGTGGTAGTAATGAACGCTTTAATCGGAATTTACGTTATTTTTATCCTAAGGGGACTCGTTTTGAGCACATTAGTGCTCAAGATTTAACGACGACGTTACTCCAAATTAACCAGCGACCGCTTAAAATACTCGACTGGCAAACACCGTATCAGGTTATGCTGACCAATTTGTCCAAAAATTCGGATTAAATTTGCAATCTACCGTTTAAAAAATAGTTTACTCAAAACGACCATTATTCCTGGAGTTGGAATAATGGTCGTTTTAAGGTTAAAACACATTATGACGTTAGTGGTCTTGATTAGCCTGACGAATAAAGGCCTTGATTGGCTTATCCGGCGTTCCTAAGGCGATGAGCGCCCGGAGTGGCATGTTTAAAAACATGCGGTTATGAAAGGCCGCTGGTTGGCCATCGGCAGCTAACTCACTGAAGAAATTGGCGGGAACGTCGGGTTGTGATAGTGGCGTAATCACGGTTCGTTGGAATAGCCCGCGCAACCGGGGGTCACCGATAATCCGGTACAGGTAGCTTTCCAAGGACACCGGTGCCGGGGCGTTCTCGAAGTTCATGGTGAGCTTGGTCTGAACCCGAATATCACGGGAGGATTCCCCAATCATCACTTCATAGTCGCCGGTATCGGCTTGCCAGCGGTGTTTCCGTTCGCGCCACCAACTGAAGTCTTGGCGGTTAAGGTGCAAGGTAACGGACTGAGTCTCACCGGGGGCCACGGCTAGCTTGGTAAAGGCCCGCAGTTCCTTGGTGGGCATGGGGGCGTGGGAGGCATGGTTAGCCACATAAAGTTGGGGAACCGCCTTACCGGCCCGTTGACCGGTATTGGTCACATCGAAGGTGATGGTTGCCCCGTGAGCGTCGGCCTTGGTGGCTAAATTAGTATATTCGAAGGTGGTGTAACTCAGGCCGTGACCAAACGGGAAGAGCACGTGCATTTCGTGGGTATCGTAGTAACGGTAGCCCATGAAGATGCCTTCAGAGTAGTATTCATGATGCGGATCCTGGCCAAAAGTTGGGGCCATGGGCGTATCCGCTAATTGAAGTGGGAAGGTTTCGGTTAAGTGGCCGGAAGGATTGACCTTCCCGGTAAGAATATCCCAGGTCGCTTCGCCGACGGCTTCCCCGGCCAAGTAAGTTTCGACGACCGCGGCCACATTTTCAATCCATGGCATTTCCAGGACGGAACCGTTCTGCAGGACCACCGTGGTGTGAGGATTAATCTTGGCTAGGCGGCCAATCAATTCCGTTTGGTTTTCGGGTAAGAGAATATCGATCTTATCGAACCCTTCGGACTCCTCTTCGGCCGGATAACCAGCGAAAACCACCACGTGATCGGCCGTCTTGGCTGCCGTAAGGGCGGCGTCGGCCAGTTGTTCGTCGGTTTCGTCGTCGGCTAACCGATAACCCGGGTAGTAGGTGGCGCTCAGCCCGCTGTCGGCTAGCGCGTCCAGTGGCGTTACCAGGTGTGTGGGGTTGACGTGTGAACTGCCTGCCCCTTGGTAGCGGGGATGCTGGGCCAGTTCACCCACGACGACCAACTTACCAGCCTTAGCGGGTGTCAACGGCAATTCGTTTTGATTGTTTTTCAGGAGCACGATACTATCGTCGGCCAACTTGCGGGCAAACTGGTGATGGGCGGCGTGGTCGTAGGTTTTCGCCTGGGGAGCCGCCTGACAGTCCTGAATCAGGTGTAGCAGGTGACGAACGGACTTGTTCAGCGTGCCTTCGTCCAGTTCCCCGGTTTCGACGGCCCGCACGATTTCATCGATCGATGCCTGACCCTTCCCCGGCATTTCCAGATCCAGGCCGGCACTTAAAGCGGGGGCGTGATGCGCCACGGCTCCCCAATCCGACATCACGGCACCGTGGAAGCCCCATTCGTCACGCAGAATGTCCCGTAATAGGTAATGGTTTTCCGAGTTTAAGACCCCATTAATCCGATTATACGAGGCCATGACGGTTGCGGGTAAGGCCTGCTTAACAATGATTTCAAAGGTTTTAAGGTAAAGCTCGCGCAGCGTTCGTTGCGACATATCGCTGGAAGCCGTGAACCGTTGATTCTCCCGGTTATTGGCAGCGAAGTGCTTTAAGGCGACGCCCACGTGTTGGGATTGAACGCCTTGAACGTAGGCGGTACCAAGCTTTCCGGCCACCAGCGGATCCTCGGACAGGTACTCGAAGTTCCGGCCGCCCAACGGAGAGCGCTTGAGGTTCACCCCGGGACCCAGGAGCAGACTGATTTGCTCTGCGCGGGCCTCAATCCCCAGATGTTCGCCTAGTTGGCGTAGTAGGTTGGTGTTCCAGGAGCTAGCACTGAGGGCTGACGATGGGTAGGTGATGGCCTGAATCGAGTCGTTGAGGTTATTGGTCTGGGTGGTTTGTTTCCGCAAGCCCGACGGACCATCCGTCATCATGAGGGCGGGAATCCCCAGGCGATCAATCTTCGCGGTGTACCAACTCTGCTTTCCCGAAACCAAAGCGGCCTTTTCTGGCAGCGTCAGGGCTGCCAGCGTCTTTTCGATGTCCATACGTTCAAATCCTTTCTACTGAGTTCAGCTAAACCCAGTATACCGTTTTCGGGTCGAAGATGTTACTGCGGAGAGGACTTTCCCCGGTAAAAAAATCGTAACCGTTGACAAGCGGGACAAAGTAAGTTACTTTTAGAAAGTGCAATCGAGACGATCATAAATTTTAAAGGAGGGGACTCACGAATGTTAACCAACGCAATCCAAGTTCAAGGGTTTGTTGCCGCATGTTGCGAATGTAACGTGTGCCTTTTGCGTTGCGTTCATTCGGGATCCCCGGCAAACTCGTAGCCTTACATAACGACGAGTGTTTCTGTCAACGGGTGTTTCTCCACGATGAACGTGGGGGGACACCCGTTTTTTGTCGTCAGCGGTTGCACGCCAAATTGAGGAATGAAAGGGAGAGTGTTAGGTATGAACAGATGGACGAGTTTAGGATTAGTCACCGCAGTCGTGGCGTTAGGAGTGGGGCTCGCCGCTTGTGGGAAATCCACGACCAGCGCTCAGCCCAAGCAGGTGTTGAAGTTGCCGGCGACCGCGCAATTGTATACGATTGATTTAGCTAAGGCGACCGGTTATGGCCAGACGGGGAACGTGTTTGAAAGCTTCTACCGGCTAGGCAAGGACGGCAAGGTGGCCCCGGGATTGGCCGACAAAGTCCAGGAATCTAAAGATCAAAAGACCTGGACCTTCCACATCCGCGACAACGCTAAGTGGAGTAACGGCGACAAGATTACCGCCAAGGACTTCGTGTATTCCTGGCGGCGGACGTTGACGCCGGCCACCAAGTCGACCTACACCTACTTGTTCTCCGGCATCAAGAACGGCGATAAGATTATCGCCGGGAAGATGAGCCCTAATAAAATTGGCATTCACGCTAAGAATCAGCAGACCGTGGTGGTTCAGCTGACCAAGCCGATGGCCTACTTCAAGATTTTGATGGCCTATCCGCTGTTCGCCCCCCAAAACGAAAAGGTGGTCAAGCAGTACGGTAAGAAATACGCCACTAAGTCGCAATACATGGTCTACAGCGGGCCGTTCAAGATTGAAAACTGGAAGGGAACCAGTAACACTTGGTCGTTCGTGAAGAACAACAATTACTGGGATCACAAGGTGGTTAAGTTGCACAAAATCAACTATCAAGTGGTCACCAACCAGCAAACCGGGTTGGGACTCTACCAAAACAAGAAGCTGGATTTAGCCCAACTGACCAACGAACAAGTCAAGAATTACAAGAACGATGCCGAATTCAAGGAATATCCTTATTCCATCATGATTCACCTGAAGTATAACTTTAAGGATACCGACGCGACTAAGCGGGCGGCTTTGAGTAACCGAAACTTGCGGCAAGCCATCGCGTTGTCCATCAACCGGCAACAGTTGACCAAGAAGGTCTTAGGCGACGGGTCCGTGACCCCGACTGGCTTTGTCACCAGTGGTCTGGCCAAGGATCCCAAGACCGGCGAGGACTTTGCTCAGCAACAGGCCGTCAAGAACACCACGACCTATAACCCGACGTTAGCTAAGCAGAAGTGGCAAAAGGCGCTCAAACAGTTGGGGACTAAGGAAGTCAAGTTGAGTGTTCTGGCCGGGAACGATGACCCGATGGCCAGTACCGTCACCCAGTACCTGAAGGGGCAACTGGAAAAGACGCTGCCCGGGTTCAAGCTGAATATCCAAAACGTTCCGGCACAGGTCGCCCAACAACGGTCGCAATCCGGCGACTTTGACCTGTACCTGTCGCACTGGGGCGCGGACTTCAACGACCCCATCTCCTTCATGCAGATTCCGCTGAGTTCTAACTCGTTGAACTACGGTCAGTGGTCCAGTAAGACCTACGACCAACTGATCGCTAAGGCACAAAACCAAGACGCCGCTACGCCAGAAAAACGGTGGCAGGACATGGTTCAAGCCGCTAAGCTGTTGAATACGGAGCAGAGCTTTACGCCGCTGTACCAAGCCAACTATGCTTACCTCCAACGTTCAACGGTCAAGGGTGTGATTCACAACACGGCCGGCACGCAGTGGAGCTACAAGTATGCTTATATCAAGTAGGTCTGGCGGTGCTTCTGACTGGCCCGGACGCGCTGAACTCTTAAGACAGGCGCTAGCCTCGACGACAAGTCTTTGCTGGACATGGTACACTGAAAGCCGGAGGAGGGGATCACGATGACCATTGCCGTTGACGACGGGCACCAGTGGTACACCAATGGCACGAAAGAGTACGATGCCTACTTTGGAACACCGACCCATGATGATCACATCTTGTTTGAGCTCATGACTGTGGGTGTCTTCCAGGTGGGTCTCAGTTGGCAAGCCGCCGCTAGTAAGTTACCCGTCTATCGCCGCGTCTTTGCGGGGATGGACATTGCCCAAGTGGCGGGCTTTGATTTAGAAATCGACGTGGAACGCATTGCCCGCGACGATGAGATGATTCGTAACGTCCGTAAAATTCGGGCCACGATTCAAAATGCCCGGGCGATTACCCAGATTCAAGCCGAATTCGGTAGCTTTGCCGACTACCTGTGGCAATTTGTGAACGGCACACCGTTGCTATTACCCGTGGTGACGCGTGACGAAATTGTCAATCAATCGACCATCGGTTCCGCGGTTGCGAAGGATTTAAAGCGCCGCGGATGCAAGTTTGTGGGCCCGGTGGTCACGCACATGTTTCTAAAGGCGGCCGGTATTTTGCAGGATCAGATTTTGGATGAGTAGGAGAGTGGGACAAAAGGCGATCAGCTGGTGAGCATTAACATCGTAAGACGGACAATCCTGAATTTGGATTGTTTGGCTTACGGGGTTAAGCGGAACCAGCTGCCTTTTGGCGCACATTTCGACACCAAATATTCGGAGACACACGAAGCCTGAGCTTTTTTCAGACTCGAGGTAAGTATCTGAAATTTAGATGAGAATTCTGACTTGACTGAGAACGATTTCTTCAAGGCTGGCGGGGGGTTCGCAGCCAAACGCCGGTCTGACGCGTTTTGATATAAATAAATTTATTGTCACTTCAGCTTGACACCGAATTAAAGTTGCATTAGACTTACTTGTAAATTAAGTGATTGAAAACAATGTGATCAGGAGAGTAACCACCGGTAATGGTTTGATAGAGAGCCCGCGATTTGCTGCAAGCGGGTAGCCCACGCCGGGGTGAAGATGGCCTGAAATGAATTGGCGTTGCTGAGTTCGTTTAGAATGAGGTGACGATGACTGGCACTCATTACCGTGCACGCACTTCCCGGGGTTCCGGTGAGTGTTAATGAGGAGCCGGCCGTCAAACGCTGACTTAAACTAGAATGGTACCACGACAAGTTCGTTTCTATTAACTTAGGAGCGGACTTTTTCTTTTGGTCCGATTTCAATCACTGATCAATTAGCAATGATTATTTTGAGGAAAAAGGGGATTTTATTAATGAAGCAATTTAAACGATTTGCCTGGCTATTTTTATTATTGATTCCGTTGTTAATCGTCGCAGGTTGCGGGAAGTCTAGCTCGAACAAGACCATCAAGGTCGGCATCATGGGTTCCGACGAGAAAATTTGGAAGCCCATTAAGACCAAATTGGCTAAGGAAGGCGTCAACATCAAGCTGGTCACCTTTACGGATTACAACCAACCCAACGCAGCGCTGACCAACCACGAAATCGACATCAACTCGTTCCAACACACGTTCTTCATGCAAGCTTGGAACAAGGCCCACAAGACCAACATCGTATCCATCGGGAAGACCGTGCGCGCACCCCTACGGTTATACTCCAAGAAGGTCAAGAACGTTTCGGCCATCAAGAAGGGTGACCAGATCACCATTCCTAACGATTCGACCAACGAAGGCCGGGCTTTACACTTACTGCAATCCGCTGGTTTGATCAAGGTGGACAACAAGGTAGAACTGCCAACGCCTAAGAACATCACGGAAAACAAGCTGAAGTTAAAGATTACGCCGGTTGATGCCGCCCAGACGCCACGTTCCTTATCGGATGCGGCTGGTGCCGTGGTCAACAACGAATTTGCGGCCGAAGCGAAGTTACCGAACAACGAATGCATTTTCAAGGAAAAGCTGAACAAGGCCTCCATTCCGTACATCAACATCATTGCGGCGAACAAGTCTGACAAGAACAACAAGACCTACCAGAAGATCGTGAAGGCTTACCAAAGCGAATCAACCAAGAAGTTAATCAAGAAGTACTACCACGGTTTATCCGTGCCAGCATGGTAACCGTAATCCCGTGGCGTTAAGTAAGAATTACCGGCATAGCGAGTAAGGAGAATGCGATAGTGACCAAAGATACGATTATTCAGTTAAAGGATGTTGACGTTACCTTCCATAATAAGGGTCAAACGGTGCAAGCCGTAAAACACGTCTCGTTAGATGTCCAGCGGGGGGACATCTACGGCGTCGTCGGGTATTCCGGCGCCGGGAAGAGTACCCTCGTCCGGGTGATTAACCGTCTTCAACGGCCCACAGCCGGGCAAGTTATCGTTAACGGCCAGGACATCCTCGCCATGAAGGCCAAGGATTTACGCCAGGCGCGAACAAAAATTGGGATGATTTTCCAACACTTCAACCTGATGAACGCCCGGACCATCGCCGATAACGTGGATTACCCGCTCAAGGGGGGAAAGTTGACCCACGCCCAACGCAAGGAAAAGGTCGCTAAGTTATTGGACCTGGTTGGGTTGAGCGAAAAGGCCAACGACTACCCCGCACAACTGTCGGGGGGCCAAAAGCAGCGGGTCGCCATCGCGCGGGCGCTGGCCAACGACCCCGAAATTTTAATCAGTGATGAAGCCACCAGTGCCCTGGACCCCAAGACCACCACGGCAATCTTGGAGTTACTCAAGCAATTGAACAAGGACCTGGGCTTGACGGTGGTGTTGATTACCCATGAAATGGAAGCCGTCAAGGAAATCTGCAACAAAGTGGCCGTGATGGAAGACGGCGAGATCATCGAACGCGGTGATTTAGTCACCATCTTCAGCGAGCCCAAGCAGAAACTGACCCGCGACTTCATCAATACCGCCACGCAGATCGACCAAGCGCTCGACAAGATTTACAAGCAGGCCAACGCGCTGGGGTTGGACGACCATCCAACTTAAGTACGTGGGGGCCAGCACCGATGCGCCGCTAATCACCGAGCTGTTCAAACGTTACCAGGTGGTCTCCAACATTCTGTACGGGAACGTGGAAATCCTGCAAGACACGCCGCTGGGGAACCTGGTGGTGGTCATGGCCGGGGAACCCGACCAGTTGGACCAGGCTTGGCAGTATTGCCGGGATGCCGGAATTCAAGTCACGCAACTCAATCCCAATGATTCGGAGGTGGCCTAGTTGAAACTCTTTGCCCAATATTTTCCTAACGCGGTGACCATGAAGAGCGATTTTCTCCAAGCCGCCGGCGAAACCATCTACATGACCCTGTTCACCGCGATTATCGCGGGGATCATCGGGATGGCCATCGGGGTCGGCTTAACGGTTACCCAACCGGGTGGAATCCTCGAAAATAAGGTCGTCTATAACATTCTCGATAAACTGGTCAACCTGTTCCGGTCGATTCCGTTCGTGATCTTACTGGCCGTCATCGCGCCGGTCACCCGGCTAATCGTTGGGACGGCGATTGGGACCACGGCGGCCATCGTGCCGTTGATCATCGGGTCCGCCCCGTTCTACGCGCGGCAGATTCAAAACGCGTTGGCCGAAGTTGACCGGGGCGTGATTGAAGCCGCCGAAGCGGTCGGTTCCGGGCCCATCGCGATTATCTTTCGGGTCTACCTCAAGGAAGGGCTGGCGGATATCATCCGTTCGTCCGTCCTAACCTTGATCAGTCTGATCGACCTGACCGCCATGGCCGGTGCCATTGGTGGGGGTGGCTTGGGGAACCTGGCCATCAACGTCGGGTACAGTCGCTTTGAAGGGGACGTGACCATCCTGGCCATGTTGATCATCCTGGTGATTGTCTTTGCGATTCAGCTATGCGGGGACTTACTGGCCCGCCACGTGGACCACAGCGCCTAGCTTTAAGTTAACAGACAAGACGTGATCTTAGCGGATCACGTCTTGTCTGGAAAGCTTTTTATAACGAAATTTATATTTGGTTACGCGTCGTGCTAGTTGGTTAGAAAATAGTGGTGACATTGACTTGTCGTTCTGGCGGGGTGTTTGTCCGTGCTGAACATGAAAAAAACATTGACGCTGCTCTACTACGGTGGCAGTTAAGTTTAAATGGCGGGATCATCACCATCGTTAAGATTGCTGGAGCTCAGATGGGCTCGAAGTCGTGCCCACGGTCGTCACGGCCCAGCTGAGCGGAAGCAAGCGACAGCTCCGCTCAACCAGCACTAGGCTTCTTCGATTACATTTTTTATTCCATCCGCGGTTAAATAAATTATTGAAAAAAGTATCCGTTTGTTAGCAAATTTTAATCATGATTCGTTAGAATTAGAAAATTAAAAATGGTGAACGAAAGCGAGGATTTAGCGCGTTGAAAACAGTAAATACACCGACCGGCAGTATCATGAAGGGAATCTTCTGGGCGACCGTGGCGTCGACCATGTTTGGGGTTTCCGGGACCGTGTTACAGTTTATCTCTCAGGGTCAGGACATCCCGGCCAGTTGGTTCTTATCCGCTCGAACCTTGGGCGCCGGAGTTGTTTTGTTGCTGATTAGTTTGGTCTTATATGGTAAGAAAACGTTCGCCGTCTTCGGCAGCTTACGCGAGATTGCCTGGTTAGTGGCCTACGCCATCATCGGGCTGGGGGCCAATCTGTTGACCTTTTACATGTCCGTGCAGACCGGGAACGCCGCCGCATCGACCATCCTGCAATACTTAAGCCCCTTATTTATCGTTTTGGGGAGTTTTCTCTTTAAGCACGAGCGGCCGTTACGGAGCGACATGATCGCCTTTGCTGTGGCGATGGTGGGGGTCTTTCTGGCCATCACCCGGGGTAACATTTCGCAGTTGGCCATCCCGTTAGATTCCTTGTTGTGGGGGATTGGCTCCGGGATCACCGCGGCCGGTTACGTGGTCTTACCCCGGACGCTGGTCAGAGATAACGGTCATTCACCCATCACCGTCTTGGGTTGGGGAACGTTGATCGCCGGGATCGTCTTTAACCTCAACCATCCGGTCTGGGTCAACACGCCACCGTTGACCACCGGTTTACTGGCGTCCATGAGCACCGTGATTCTGGTGGGAACCATCTTACCGTTCTCCCTGTTGCTCTACAGTAGTCACTTTGCGCCGTCCGACGTGATCAGTATCGTGGACGCGACGCAGCCCGTGATGACGTTTGTCTTGTCGATTCTCTTCTTAAGTCTTAAAATTACCCTAGCTGAAGTGATTGGTTCCGTCCTGGTCATCGTGGCCATTTACCTGTTACAACGGGGGCGGCGGAAGGTCACGACCGTTTTCGAAGAGTCAGCGAACTAACCGGGAGGGCGATAGGATGACAACGATCGATTGGGTACGCCACGGTCAAACGCACGCTAACGTGAGTCACATAATTCAGGGGCAGCTGGATACAGCCGTGACGCTGATGACCAGTACGGGAGAACGACAGGTGCAGGATCTGTTAGCGCACCTGGAATTGACCGATTACAACCGCATTGTGGTCAGTCCGTTGCAACGGACCCGGCAAACCGCGGCGATTCTGACCACGGGGTCGGCGGACACCTTACCGTTAACTTTGGATCAGCGCTTGGTCGAGGGTGACTACGGTGATTGGACGGGGCAGTCCACCGCCGAGTTACAGAAACGCTATCCGGACGCCTTCGATCCCTTGACCTACGAGGTTTTACCGGACTGGTTGCCCCGCACCGGGGGCGAGAGTTACCGTCAAATTCAGGCGCGCGTGGGCCAGCTGGTGGCCGAATTAGTGGTCGATTATCCCTACGAACACATCTTAGTGGTGAGCCACGGCTTGACCATTAAGCTAGCGGCGTTACTGATGTTAGGATTGGCGACGTCCCAAGCCCTTCCCGAACCCCGTAACGCCAGCCTGACCCGCATGACCGTTGATCCGGCTACCGGACACCGGTACCTGCGGGGCTATAGTCTCACCCGGTTGGGTCTTTAAAATCTCAAATTTCATGAATCGCAATCTCTGATCAGAGGTTGCGGTTTTTTTAAGCTTGGACGGAAGTTCTTAAGGTCCGTTAGCAATTGCGTTTCTCGTGGTTATCCGCCTTATAATTAATCCAAGACATGAAACATGGGGGCAATAATAATGACACATACTATTTTAATCGTTGAGGATGAGGAGGCCGTGATTACCTACCTGACTAGTGAATTACAGTTCGAAGGGTACACGGTGTTAAACGCGACGGACGGTCCCGCGGCGTTGGCGACTTACGAGAGTCATCGGGGGCAATTGGATTTGGTTTTACTGGACTGGATGTTACCCGGGTTAGACGGACTAGAGGTCCTGCGCCGGATTCGCAAACGCGATGATCTGCCGGTGATCATGATGACCGCGCGCGACTACGTGGGGGATAAGGTCGCCGGCCTGGACACCGGGGCCGACGATTACATCACGAAGCCGTTTGATATCGAGGAACTCTTGGCTCGCATCCGGGTCATCTTACGGCACCAACGGGGACAGCAACGCCAATCGCAACAGTTGCGGGTGGCCGATTTAACGCTCGACACCACGGCCCGGCAGGTGTTACGCCACAACGGCATCATTCAGTTGACCCAGCGCGAATACGATTTATTGCTCTGCTTGATGCAACATGCCGGCCAAACGCTGACGCGCGACGAGTTGCTCGATACGGTGTGGGGCGTGGACTTTGACGGCCAGCCCAACATCGTCGACGTTTATATTCGCTATCTACGCCACAAGGTCGACCTGGTCACGCCACACCTGATTCACACGGTGCGGGGGGTGGGCTACGTGCTGTCCGCCGACTACCGGTAGGGGGTGAATGGATGCGTAAACGATTAACCACCGCGCAGGAGATCCAACGACGTTTCTTAATCATGTTAGTGGCCCTAACCCTTTTGATGGGGTTGGGCGTCGTGGGAACGGTCGGCTATCAGTTGGTCAAGCAACAGGAACGGACGTCTAACCAGGTCGTTGCCAGCCTGAAACGGTCCATGACCGACCGGGAGCCCGATTGGCAGTCCTGGGATTGGCACCTTTGGCGTCAGAATAGTGCCATCGATACCCGCCGGACCTACGTGTTGGCTAGCCGCCAGGGTAAGACGGCCAAGCACTATTATTCACCCAATACTCGGGGGTTCCTGCGGGCAACTCACTACAATATTCCGTTCTTCGAAGCCCTAACCTACACGCCGGGCTACGGGGTTACCTATTACCGGTCGGGGTCGCGAGCCCACGTGGTCTTTGAGACCTGGGTCAGTCTGGAGCCAATTACCAGTCTGTTGTGGTCGATTATCGGGGTGGTTGCGGCCGTGGCGCTCCTGATTCTCATAGTGGGTTGGGCCTACGTGCGGGTGACCGCCCGTAGCATTACCCGGCCCCTCGCCGGTCTCAGTGACGCCGCCCGCCAGCAGGCGCAAAGCCCGCAAACCAAGGTGGCCTTGCCGGTCCCGGACCAGCCCTTTGAGGTGCACCAACTGGCTCAAAGCATCAACGTCCTGTTGGGGGCCATCAACCAACACACCCAGCAGGAGCGTGAATTCATTTCCAACGCCGCCCACGAGTTACGGACGCCGATCACCGCGATTCGGGGGCACGTCCGGTTGGTCCAACGGCGTGGGGACGCCCATCCTGAAATCGTCCCGCGGTCGTTAGGCTTTATTGACGACGAATCGGCCAAGATGCAAAGCTTGGTCAACAGCCTGTTAACCTTGTCGCGCGCCGATCGGGGAATGCTGCCGCTGACAAAAGTTGACTTGGTGGATCTGGTCCGGGCAACGTTGACGGAGAAACGAGCGGTCTTCACGCAACCACTGGCTTATCAGGGCCCGGCCACCGTGCAGGTCACCGGGGACGCCGCCAGCGTACAACAAATGATCAGCGCGTTACTGGATAACGCCGGGAAATACGCGCCCGCGACCTCGCCGATTACTGTCCGGGTGACGGCCACCGCCTCCGTGACGTTAGCCGTGGAGGACCAGGGTCCCGGCATTGCGGTCGCGGATAAACCCAAAATTTTTGAACGCTTCTACCGGGCCGACGCGGCCCACAATCATAAAGTCGCCGGGACCGGCCTGGGATTGGCCATCGTTGCGCAATTAGCTAGTCTTAATCACGTGACGGTCACGGTCGAGGACAACCAACCCACGGGCAGCCGCTTTATTCTGAACTTTCCGACCGCCGATTCTGAAAAATTCTCAGATTAATCTCTTTTCGCATGAGTGGTTAGGGATGGAGCAAGCGACTATGATAGAAACTGTTCTGTAACACAGTGTTTTTGAGGGGCGGCGATACGGATGCTGGGAAGTCTACAGTTAGGCATTTTACTGGTGACGAGTGTGATCAGTTGGTTAGCGAGATAGGGGGCGGCCACGATGGTGTGGCGACGAGAACGTGAAGAATTAGCGTTAAGTTGTTTTGGCTTATTGGGGATTTTAGCGTTACTGGCCAAGTTTCGGTTCGCGTTACTGACGGCCGGCGACCAATGGGGATTGGCCGCCGTCACGGCGCACCTGGCGCCCGGGGGGACCAAGTGGTTTCACGCCATTTCAACGCTGGGTAGTCCGGTTATCACCGGGACGCTGATCATGGGGATCGCCGCCAGTGCGTGGTGGCATGGTGACCGGCACCACGCGTGGTTTTGGGGCAGCGTCTTACTGAGTGGGGATGTGGTGGCTTGGCTGGTCAAACAGCTGATGGTGCGTCCTCGGCCCACCCTGCCGGTGCTGGCGGATGGTGGTTACAGCTTTCCCAGTGGACACGTCTTTAGCGCCATGCTATTGGCCTTGGTGCTGTGGCAAGTCTTACGGCACCAACTGGCTGCGGGCCGGCTGCGCGGGAGTTTAACGGGATTAGTGGGCTTGGGGGTGCTACTGATTCTGATCTCGCGATTAGTCTTACGGGCCCATTATCCCAGCGATACGGTCGCCAGTCTCTTGCTGGCAACCGGTTGGTGGCTGCAATGGCAAGTGGGATGGCCATTCTTGGTTTTATGGCGCTACCGTTATTTAGGACGACATGATGGTCAACGGAGTAGGGGACATTAAACTTAAGGTTGCTTGGCGGGCGTTGATTTAGTCCGTCAACAAAAAAATAACGCGTCAGCTGGACCGGGGAAATTCCAGTTGACGCGTTGTTTTTAATTTTAGTTGACGATAAAAAAATAACGTCCCCCGTAAGGACGACGTTATTTTTAAGTGAGCCGGTTACTTCTTCAGATTTTCTTCGACGTAAGCCTTGACGTCAGCGTCAGACTTGGCATCGATCTTCTGCATCGAAGCTTCAGTTTCATCGGTGTTGTGACCATTGGATTCCATGAAGTGATCCCAAAGGGCGTCACGAACAGGAATAGAATCCTTGGACCAGTCAAAAACTTCGTCCATCTTTTCATCCAATAAAGCGGTCTTAAATACAACAGCCATAACCATTACCTCCAATTAAAAATTGGGTCAGTGTAGCTCAGTTGATTGGCATGGGTACCACCGGCTTCAGTTCTCATATTAGTTCATTTTCGCCAAAATGGAAACTAATTTATCTAGTTTCTGGTGAGCTTGGTCAGGCGACCTGTAAATCTAAGATCCAGTTGTCTGCCTGGTGTTTAGGGCTGATGGCGTTGGGATCGGCGACCAAGGCCTCGTTGACGCGAGTGACGGTGCCGGCGTAAGGGGTCTTAAAGTTCTCAACCGCCTTATCACTTTCGACTTCTAAGATGTCGTCGTTGGCTAACAGATCATCGTCGACCATGATGGGCAGGTCCGCAAAGCTAATGTCACCAATTTGTTCTAAAGCGTCGCTCGCTAGGCCTAAGCGATAGTGTCCGTGGCCCCGCTGTTCGATCCAAACGCCATCCTTAATGGTCATGGCGGGGGTGGCGGTTGTGGTACGGTGCTGCCACCACTTTTTGAGACGTTGCCAGATGGAACGGTTCGGTTCGGTCATTGTTATCTTCCTCTCGGTTTGTGAATTTAGCTCTAGTATACGGATTTATGGAACCGCTGACAACCATCGACCTTTCTAAGTGCCAGGGGAGTTGTTGGGGGTCGGTGCTTATGCTAAACTGAGATTAAATTAAGCGCTGCCTTGTGAAAAGGCACGAAGGGAGCTGCCCAAGGATGTTTTTGATCGATACGTCGCGTCAGGGCCAAGTGGTCACCGATGCCATTGTAAATCAATCCATTGATAATTATCTGGTCAACGATTTGAAGTTACCCGGTCACGGGCTGATGATGTACGTCAACCAGCCGGCGGTGATCGTGGGGATTAACCAAACGGTCGCGGCCGAGGTGGACTTTCAATATCTCGCCGACCACCAGGTTCAGTTGGTACGACGGACTTCTGGGGGCGGTGCCGTGTACCACGATGAACGTAACTTGATTTTTGAGCACATCGTGAATGGTGATCCGCAAGATGGCTCGAAATTTGGCGACTACACGGTCTTTGCCCAACCAATCCTGCAGGCCTTGAAAGCCATGGGTGTGACGGACCTAGCTATCAGTCAGAAGAGTGCCTTAACGGTGGCTGGCAAGAAGTTCTCGGGGATGACCATGTTTAAAAACGGGGACGGTTACGCGGCGGGGGGCACGATCATGTACGATCTGAACGTCGATGCGGCGCACGCGGCACTATTACCGGCCGGTGACCGGTCGCACCGGGGGGTCGCCTCTAACCGAGTGCCCATCACCAATCTGCGGCAGTATCTAGCGCCGGAGTATCAAAACCTTGATATTCAGGCTTTCCGGGAAGCGCTATTGTGCCACGTGTTTAACGTTAAACGGTTGGACCAAATCGACACCTACCACTTGACCCAGCAGGATTGGGCCGTGATTGATCAACGCCTGGCCGAGAAATACCGTACGGATGCCTGGAATTACGGGGCCAATCCGGGATTTCGCCAGTATCAGCGATTAACGCTGCCTACCGGCGATTTACACGTGAACTTCACCGACCAACGGGGAACGTTACGCCGGGTTGCCCTCTTCGGAACGGTGGGCACGCCCTCACAGTTGGCAGCGATTGCTGACCAGTTAGTCGGGGTCGCCACGACACCGGCAGCCGTGACCGCGGTATTGACCCAACCAGCCGTTACGGCGGTGCTGGGGCAGGCGGCCGTGACACCATTAATGACGACACTAACCAAGGAGGCCTAGGGCGTGGCGAAAGCAAAGTATGAAGTAAATCAGTACCTGGGAGTACCGGTGGAAGCCGATGCTTCGGGACACTATCGGATCAAGCGGGAACCGGACGGTGATTTTAAGCTGCATTCCTGGCGGACCGGGCGGCACAGTGAGGGCAAGTACCGGGGCGCCGGGCAGATCTTTTTGACCGAGAACAACCTGAAGGTAGCGGTAGTAGCCGCTTACCCGGTCGCCTACAAGGATCGACACGGGTACACGCCGATGCAACGCCTGACCAGTGAATTTATTGATGAGACCGTGTTACGGGTGGCCCAGTCGCGGTTGCCGCAATCGTGAATCGTGACTGTCCCCAATTAAAAACGAGTCCTCGCAGAATGGGATGACCGTCCTGCGGGGGCTCGTTTTTAGTTGCGCTCAGTGGTTCTAAGTACCCGTTACTTGACGAAATAGGCTTCCTTAAAGTTCGATTGGGTGCCGACGGTGTTGAATTGGACACCGTTGAGGTGCGGGTTGATTAAATAGGTGCTGGCCGGCTGGAACAGCGGGGTGACCCCCTGGTGTTGCATCAGGATACCGTCCGCTTTTAACAGCGTTTTCCAGCGGCGATTGTTAAAGGAGGGGGCGTTGCTGGCCTGAGCGACCAAGTCATCGTAATCGAAGTTTTGCCAGTGTCCCGTGTTAGCGGTGCTGGTGGAGGTGTACAGCGAGAGCATCGACAGCGGGTCGGCGTATTGGGCGCGTTGCGTTGCCAGATTCAGATCGCCAGTCAGGGGAGCCGAGTGGAATCCCCACTCCCGGCTCTTCAACTTGATGGTCAGGCCGGGGAGAATCTTTGTGAGTTGCTGTTTTAAGTGTTTGGCGAGACTGTGACTATTAATGGCATCTAAGTAGCTTAACGAAAGGGTCACGTGCGTCAGGCCCGCTTGCTTGAGTGCGGCCTGCCAGTCGCGCTGGGCTAACTTAGGTTGGTATTTCAAGGTGGCTTGGTGGGGCTGGCTAGCCGCAAAGTCGGCGGTTCCCCGGACGCCGCGCGACAGCCCAGCCGGGACAATGCCTTGGGCGGGGAGAGACGCACTGCCGTAGGTGGCCTGGCCCAACTGTTTGCGGTTGATGGCGTGGGAAATGGCTAGTCGGGCCCGGCTTTGCGTGAGGAGTTGATTGATTTTGGCATTGGCGCCATTCCGGCGATAGGTCAGGAGAATCATTCGAGAGTACGGGCGCGCGGTGTAGGAGTCCTTGTGCTCGTAAGCCTTGATGTTGGTCTTGGTCAGCAACCGGACTTCATCGAGTTTACCGGACTGGTAATCACGCCAGGCCCGGGCCTGACTGTGGTAGACGTTGACGTTGATGCGGGTGAGATAGACGTGTTGGCGGTCCCAGTAATGAGGATTCGGGACCATGTGCCAATGTTGACGGGTATCGCCGTGGCTGCTGACCATGAAAGGTCCCGCGTAGACCTGATATTCGGGCTTGGTAGCGTACTTCTTACCGAATTTTTTAGCGATGCGTTGATTCTGAGGACCAAAGAGGGGGTACGCTAGGCGTTGGGGAAGTTCAGCCATGGGATGGTCAAGCTGTACGATCAGCTTGAAGCGACCTTGTGCTCGGACTCCTAGCTGATTAGCGGGAAGTTGACCGGCCAGAATTTGTCGCGCATTCTTAATACCGCGAAAGAGGTCGGCATCGGGGGCCTTGGTTCGTGGGTTGAGGGCCCGGCGCCAAGCATAGACAAAGTTTTGTGCGGTAATTAGGTCGCCATTACTCCAATAAGAGTCCTTCCACAGCGTGAATGTATAAGTTGTTTTAGCGGCATTGACCTTGACGCGGCGGGCGAGGGCGAGTTGGGCCTGACCGTCACGGTTGGTTTGATAGAGGCCCTCAATCGTGTTGTTCAGGCGGCCAAATTGAGCCATTTTGTCGGTGTCCAGGGTGGTGAGGGGGGTCTCCGTGGCTAAATCAAGCGTTTGCCGCTTAGCCATGACGCCCTTACTATCACTGGTCGAGTTAACGGTGGTACTTTGCGTGCAGCCCGTTAATCCGCCAAGCAGGATGATTAAAATTGGGATAATCCAGCGTTTCAATGTTGACCCCTCCGATATCTATAGACAGCTTCCTGTTTGATAATAGGGGAGCAGCATAGTGGCGTCAAGCCCTAGTTGAGGGCCGCGACTTGTGATGGGCCGGGGAATTCGCTAAAATTAAGAAAATAGTTATCCGTTGGACGGGATTCGTCCTTAAAAACGCCGTATGTTGAGACGAATCAAAAGTGGGTTGGAACGGCAACACTCAGCCTTGGCGTTTAACGGATTGAATAGTTATTGGAGGGATGCTCATGGAAAAATGGTCAACCACGACGATCGCCGATTTTCGGCACACGTTGCTGGCCTGGTACGACCGGGAGGGCCGCGACTTACCCTGGCGGCATGATCAGGAACCCTACCATGTCTGGGTTAGTGAGATCATGCTCCAGCAAACACAAGTGCAGACGGTAATTCCGTACTACCAACGCTTTATGAGGGCTTTTCCGACGGTAGAAGCGCTCGCCCAAGCCGCCGAACCGGACCTGTTGAAGGCTTGGCAGGGGCTAGGCTACTATTCTCGAGCCCGTAACCTACAACGAGCGGCTCAGCAACTGGTTACCGACTATCACGGTCAGTGGCCCCGGACTGCGGCGGCCTTACAGGATTTGGTCGGCATCGGTCCCTATACGGCCTGTGCGATTGCCAGTATTGCCTTTAAAGAGGTGGTGCCCGCCGTCGATGGCAACGCGTTTCGGGTGTTTGCCCGGCTGCTACTGATTGATGAGGATATTGCCCAACCGAAGACGCGACAGATCTTTTTCGACGCAATTCAGCCAATCGTGGATCCGCAACGACCGGGGGACTTCAATCAGGCCATTATGGACTTGGGCTCCAGCTACATGACGGCGAAAAACTCCGATCCGGCGCATTCGCCGGTCCGAGAATTCGATGCGTCGTATCGTGATAACCGGGTCCTCGAGTTTCCGGTCAAAACCAAGAAGCCGCGCCCCCGGCTGATTCCCTATTATGGGTTATTGGTCCAGTCACCAACGGGAGAATTGATGGTCCAGCGAACTAGTCAACAAATGTTGACCGGCTACTGGACCTACCCACTGGTAACCAAGGCGGAGCTGCACCCCGACGATGCCCCAGAACCTACCACGTTAGCCGCCGATATTGCGGCACTAGAGCAGCAGTGGGCGCGCGACTACCACTTGCCGGTGACCTTTCAGTCATTAGGCGGTCAGCCCGTTAGCCAGACCTACACGCATCAACGCTGGCAGGTGAAGTTATTGGTAGCGCAGGTGCCCAGCGCCTTAGACCTGACCTATTTTCCGGGCGAGTGGGTGCCACGTGAGCGGGTGAGTGCGTTGCCACTACCGAAGGTTCAAGAAAAGATGATGCGTCGTTGGGCGAAGGCTCGTTCGGCGGTTAACGAATAGGGGGAATTTACTAATGCCAACCATTTTTACGATTTTAAAATTCGTTTCTGTGAACCACCGACCCATGGCGAGTTCCCAAGTGATTGTGACCGATGCGGCGGGGAAACCCAACGGATTACTGAGCGATCTCGTTCATGATTTAATTAATGATGCGTTATTATTTGTAAACTTGGCGGAGCTAGACACAGCGGCGGACTTAATTGCCAAGTTGCGTGAACACACGCCGCTTCCCGCCGACGTGTTGGAAGAGTACGGCAAGATTTTGAATGAGCCCTGCTTCGGACTAAACGTCGCTCCCCAAAAGGATACGATTGAAATTGTGGTTCACCGTTAGGCTGGGGGGATCGCTGATGAGTGAGTTAATTGAAACCATGCCGGGGGCCAATACGGCACCCCCGGTCTTGCTACTCCAGGGAACGGGGGGGACGAATCGCGAAATCTTAGAATTTGGCCGTCGTTTGGCCCCGCAGAGCCCCTTACTCACAATTGCCGGTCGGCAGGGAGTGGGGGCCCAGCGACAGTACTACACGCAAACGGCGAGTACCCCGGCCCAGCCGGCTCAGGTGGACCGGGAATTGCGTTGGGTGGTTGCCCAGGCCCAACTCGTGTGCCGGGAGCATCACTGGGACGTGACGCGGTTGGTGACGGTTGGGTACTCCAATGGCGCGGCGTTAGGGGCCTACGGTGTGCGGCGGGGGCTGCTACCCGGGCGGTTAGCCTTGTTGTTCCACCCACTGTGGTTGACCGTCGCGCAACCGCTCGCGGATCCGCAACGGGAAATCTGGCTATCGGCGGGTCAGCGAGATCCGCTAGTCAGCCCAGCGACCGTGCAAAAAATTGCGGGGGCCTGTCGGGACTTGGGGATGAGCGCCACGGTCGACGTGACCGGGGGCACTCACCAGTTGACGCCCCAAGAAGTATTGGCGGCTTATCAATGGTTAACGGACCGATTATAGGAATTAATCGCGATTTCAGCAAATATTTAGGATTTCTCATTTGCTATTCTGGGCAATACCTGTTATCCTATGGTTAATGTATTTATGGTTCGGAAGTTTTAAAGGCTCGACGTTCTTTAAGAATGGCTCCTTTTTACCCCAGCTTTCAAATGCAAATATTATTGCGCTATGCGCACGGAGGTTTCATTCTTATGGAACAAGGTACTGTTAAATGGTTCAACGCTGATAAAGGTTACGGCTTCATCACTTTGGAAAACGGCTCTGACGTTTTCGTTCACTTCTCTGCTATCAACAGTGAAGGCTTCAAGACTCTTGAAGAAGGCCAACACGTATCCCTTGACGTAGAACAAGGCGATCGTGGCCCACAAGCTGCTAACGTTACGGTTGTTGACTAATTTACATTAGCCTATAGCCAAAAAGGTCACCATCTTCGGATGGTGGCCTTTTTTCGTTGTTTGGTCAACATTAAAAAATAATGAGTCTAGGTAAACTTAGACAGTAATGTTGCAATACCAATAATAGTTAGGTGTGTCTATGCTGATGCTGCTGAAACACAATTGACAATTATGAGAAGTTCTCTTAGAATTTGACTAATCACTGCATTCAAGGGAGACTTGTCCATGACGAAAACTTTTTTACACGCCCAGCTCTTTAATGGCGTTGACGACCACTTGCAACCCGATACTTACCTGACCGTAGATGACCACGGCGTCATTACGGCCCTCGGCACGGGAGTTCCGGCAACCGTGGCGGGGGAAACGATTGATTTACAGGGCAAGGTCGTGATTCCCGGCCTGATGAACGTCCATACGCACATCATGAGCGGGCCGGCGGATCAACCCGGCGACCACTTGTCCGAAACGGAAGTGACCTACCGGGCGTTAAAGAATTTAAAGGCGTTATTGCACGACGGCGTGACCTACATCCGGGACTGCGGGTGTGCGTTTGGCGTGGACATCAAGTTATCGCGCCTGCAAAAGGCTGGCGAACTGGGAGGGACCGAAATTGACGGTTCTGGGCGCCCGATTTCCATTATCGGTGGTCACGGGGACGAACCCCAGGGACTCAACGGCGAAAGCAATCTGGGCCACCTGGTGAATTCCGCCAGTGACGTGCGTCGGGCCGTCCGGGAAAACTTCAAGCTGGGGGCCGGCAACATCAAGGTCATGGCGACCGGGGGCGTGATGTCCGCTGACGACGAGGTCGACGACACGGAACTGACCGAAGAAGAAATTCGCGTGGCCGTCCAAGAAGCCCATAGTAAGCACATGACGGTGGCCTCACACGCCCAAGGCAACCGGGGAATTCAGTTATCGCTTGAAGCCGGGGTGGATTCCATCGAACACGGCATCTACATCGACGCCGACCAGATTCAATTGATGAAGGATCAGGGGACCTACCTGGTACCTACGCTCAGTCCCTGCGATAAGATCGACCGTTACGGCAAAGGCATCGTGCCGGATTACGTCTACCGCAAGAACGCCGGCGTTAAGGAAATCTTCTACAAGAACATGCGCATCGCCCTGAATTCGGGTATTAATTACGCCGTGGGGACCGATGCCGGGACGCCGTTCAACGGCTTCACCACCGGGACCACGGACGAAATCGTTTTGATGACGGAAATGGGGCTTACGCCGTACCAGGCCTTATTGGGGGCGACCCAAAACGCCGCAAAGCTCATGCAGATCGATGACCGTTACGGCACGTTAGCGGTGGGAAAAGTGGCGGATTTGGTGGTCCTAGACGCCGATCCGTTGACTGACATCCACGCGGTCCAACAGCCTGATAAACAAGTTTATAAAAAAGGTGTTCTGGCCGAAGACTAGAACTGTGACGCGTTCCCGGAGTTGGGGAATGCGTTTTTTGTCGCCCGCCCCCTAATAAAAAACGTCACCCTGACGGAGATCTGCCCCGTCAGGGTGGCGCTTTCGATTAGAGGGAGTTGTGTCGGTGACTGACACTGCCAATCAGAACGATTGCCGGTGCCAGCAACAAAATGAGACTGAGCCGCCCCAGTGCCGGTAAGAACCGGACTTGGTGCGGGTCGTAGTCTTCTAAGGGCATTAAGGGGAGACCTGCGGCGTAGATGGCGGCGCGAGGTCTCGGCGCGGTGGGAGTCGCTACCGGGTGCCGGGCGAGTAGTCGAGTGGTTAACTGGTGAACGTAGCGGTCCGCCAGTGGGAACAGCCCGTAGCACAAAAGCCAATACCACGACAGCGGTGACCAGTGCCAGACGAAGTGGCCGACGACAAACTGGCAATTCAATAATAGAAGCACGCCGACTAACGGTAACACTTTCAAATACGACTGCACAACGGTGGGCAACGATTGAGTTTTAACCGATTTCATAAAAGACGCCCCCTAGATTGGTTTACCCTGAGCATAGGCGTTTATGGTCAGCATGAGTGGCTGGACTCTTGCGGGGTGACCGGTTGGTGCGGCCACTATGGCAACGGTCACTGATTGATGATTGGGCGCAAAGAAAAACTCGCCACTGGAGTCAGTCGCGAGTTTGGGTAAATATTGGGGTTAGCGGTCCGTTCTGGCCCGTAAGGCGTAGAGAATCGTGATGGTATCGACGGCTTCCTGGAACAGGGCCCCGATGATGGCGGGGATAACCCCGAAGCTGGCAATTAACATCAGCCCAGTACAAATGGCGATCCCGATCAGAACCGACTGCCGGGCGATGCGCATGGTATCCCGCGAGATCTGAACGGCGGTGCTGACCCGGGTCAGGTCGTCCTTTAAGACCACCGCATCGGCGGATTCACTGGCTGCGGTAGCCCCGTGGGCCCCCATGGCGATCCCCACGTCGGCCGTCACCAGTGAAGGGGCGTCGTTGACCCCATCGCCCACCATGGCGACGGGGCGCTGGTCGGCAGGAAGTTGCCGCAACACACTGATCTTATCGGCCGGTAGACACTCGGCGTGCACCTGATCGATCCCCACTTCACGCGCAATCTGGTGGGCAATGGTGGGTTGATCCCCGGAAATCATCAGGAGGTTGTTAATGCCGAGCCGGTGCAGGGTGGTCATGGTCGTGGCCGCTTCCGGCCGAACCCGATCGGTAAAGGTCACACACCCCACGTATTGATCATTAACGGAGACGTAGACGGCGGTTTGTTGGACCTTTTGAATAGCAGCGGTAGTGATGTAGCTGGCTTTGCCGGCACGCACCGTTTGCCCGTCGATGGTGGCCTGAATTCCGGCCGCCGTGGTTTCCGTCACGTCGCTAGCCGGTAATAGGGCCTGCTGGTTAGCGGCTAGTAATGAGCGCGCCAACACGTGGTTAGAGTGTTGCTCAACGCTGGCGGCAAGCTGCAGCAGCCGCGCGCTACTGAGATCCGCTTGGGGTAAGACGCTGGCCACGACCAGGTTACCTTGGGTGATGGTTCCGGTCTTATCGAAGGCGAAACTACGGACCTGGGCTAACTTTTCTAGCGTGGTCCCGGTCTTAACGATGATCCCGTTTCGACTGGCCCGACTCATGCCGGAGACCAGTGCAATCGGGGCGGCTAAGATTAAGGGTCACGGGGAGGCCACGACCAAGACTTCGGCAACGCGCACGGGGTCGCCGGACAGCCACCAGGCAATCCCAGCGATGAGGTAGGCGCCTAAGGTAAAGGGCACGGCGTACCGATCGGCCATTCGCACAAAGTGGGCCGGTTGATTTTCGGCCTGTTTGACCAAGCGGACGATGTTTTGGTACTGACTGTTGGCCGCCGTTTGGTCGGCTTGAATGTGAATGGCGTGCTCACCGTTGATGGCTCCGGACATCACGGTGTCGGTCGGTTGTTTATCGATGGGGCGCGATTCCCCCGTCAAAGAGGATTCGTCAACCGTGGTCGTTCCCTGCAAAATCGTCCCGTCGACGGGAATGGCTTCCCCCGGTTTGACCAGAAGTTCCTGACCAACGGTGACGGCATCGATGTGAATGTCCGTCAGAGAGTCTCCCGTGACCAGGTGGGCGTCTTGGGGGGAATTAGCCAGGAGGCTCTGCAGCTCGGTGTTGGCCCGGTGAGCGGCGAAATCTTCTAGCGCGTCTCCCCCGGTCAGCATTAATAGGACAATGAGGGCGGCCCAGTATTCTCCTACGGCCAACGTAGCGATGGCCGCCGTAATGGCGAGGAGGTCGACCCCAAATTTACCGGATTTTAAGGTCTGGACCATGTCGACGAACATGAGTAGGGCAATCAGACTTCCGGCGATAATCAGGATGCCGGCCGTCCACTGGGGTTGCCGCAAGATAAACTGACAGATTAGTGCGGCTACGCCGGCGATCAGTACCCCCCATAGTCGTTTATAATTGGCGAGTTTCATGTGTCTCTCCTCCTAATATGAGCCCCATCGCGAGAGTCATTGGTGTTGCCCATGAAGTATTTACCCTCAGTATAACAAATTTTTTGCTAGGCGTATTCCGGCAAGTTAACGGGTACCCATGGTACACTTAACTTAAACGATGATCTTTAGTGAAAAGGAGCTCGATAGGATGGCGACGAAGCAAGAAACGGATCAGCGTATCTTGACCGCCTTTTCGGAATTAGTTTTAAAGTATGGTTACCATGGGACCACGACGCGCAAAATTGCGGACCGAGCAGGGGTCAATGAGAGCACGGTTTTTCGGCACTTTCAAGATAAGCACCACCTACTGGACCGACTGATTAGTCTCTACATCGACGACATTGATGAAATTAACGAGACGTTCCAAATTGACGGTAACATTGAAACGGACCTGCAACGGGTTGCGGAACTGTACGCGGACTTTATTCAACGACACCAGGCAGTTTCCCTATTGGGGGTTAAAGAGGGGAATCAATTCCCCGAGATCCGCCAGGCGGTGAAGAAGTTACCCCTACAATTTCAAGCATCGCTGACTAACACCTTTAACAAGATGGTGGCTAGTGGGGAGATTAACGCGCAGGTTAATGTTTCCCAAGAGGTCAGTAACTTTATCCTCATCAACTTCGGGAATGCGGTGTTTAATGACGTTTACTCGTATGGCGAACTGGGAATTCCGTTGGACCGTTTCGTCCGCGAAAACATCAAGACGTTTGCCCAGCATTTAAAATAAATGAACGCAAAAAAAGCGCCCGGAGATCGTTCCGGGGCGCTGAGTGGGTCACTTGATGCAGTTAATTAACGATGTCGCAAGAGAGGTTCGAACCCTCGACCTACGGTTTAGAAGACCGTTGCTCTATCCAGCTGAGCTATTGCGACAAAACCACTCACAGTCATTTATTATAGAGAAGCCGTTGCGCCGTGTCAATCGCGAGTCGGAAGCGAACTTGGCGTGTTGCCAAACCGCATGAAGGGGGGCCAAAAGGATGACGCTGGTGCACATTGTGGCGGAAATCGTGGTCTTCTTCGCCGCCATTAGCCTGATTTACTATTTCTTTCAGATTACCCAAGCGCAGGGCGACCGGCGCCGGAATTTGATGTACGTGGGCGTCGCCGTCGTGGTGTTATTAATCGCCTATCCCGTTTCGAACTTATCAGGGAAAAAGGACGTTAGCCCAACCAACCAGATTTCCAATCAAGTTAAGAAGGTTAAAAAGCACCGCCAGGACCGACAACGGGAGTCTTCTCGCCACTCGGAATCGACTACCCAGTCGGAGCACGCGGGGCAATAATTCTCAAGAAAATCTAATTTTTAGTGAATTTCCCTTGCAATCTTTCTGTAACATTACGATAATATATTTGTAACCTAATGTTGACGGGGGGAATTTCTGATGATGGCTGTGTTGATCATTTTGTTGATTATCTTGTTCGCTGCGGGAGGGCAATTGTACCTCAATAATTTAGCGGCCTTTCGGAAGAAGAGTAAGCATCTGGCCGGTCGCGACCGCTTCTCTGATCATTCCAAGCAACGATTAAGTTAAAACCCGAGGCTTGCAAGCATTGACTTGTGGGCCTTTTTTGGTGGGAAAAACCGATTTCTATGCTACAGTAAATGCAATTGTAAAGGAGTTGACCAAGATGCAAACGTTGGTATTGGTGGCGCACCCCCACTTGGCGGATTCGACCACCCAGCAGTTTTTTAAGGCGAGTTTGCCGGCTGATGGGGTGACGTACCGGGTGCTCGACCAGCGGGACTATGATGTGTCCCAAGAGCAAGCGGCCTTGCGGCAGGCGGACCGGATTATTCTACAGTTCCCGTTGTACTGGTATGCCGCTCCGGCGAGCCTGAAACACTGGGAGGACACCGTTTTGACCCGTACCTTCGTCTACGGCGATCACCGATATCCCTTAGCGGATAAAGAACTGGGAATCGTGGTGACCACGGGCATGCCCGCTCAGGCCTTTCGGCGTGGCGGGACCGAAAACGTGACCCTAGACGCCCTGATGGCGCCCTTAGCAGCCCTGGCTCACCGAGCGAAAATGAGTTGGCTGCCGATCTTTGCGGTCCACCAATTCAACTACTTAGACGAGCCCCAAAAGTTACGCCTGGTGGTGGCCTATCAACGCTACCTCACGCAATCGGCGCCGGACACGCTAGCCAATCGGCAGGCTTGGTTTGCGGCGCGGTTACCGGAGAAGGTGGCCCAACTTAAGCCGGCCGACCAGACAACGGGGCGCTTGATTGCGACGACGGTGACGCAACAGGTAGACACCTTGGCAGAACTCATGGCCACGTTAGCCATGATTAAGGAGCAGGACGATGACTGATAATCAGGCGTGGTTACATCAACAGATTCAAGCGCTGGCGCAACACCAATCAAGATTCACGGACCGGGCTTTCTGGGTGGCGTTGGCGCAATTGGTAGACGAACAGGCCCGGCGGCAAGACCAATTACAGGGAGAAATTGACGGGCGGACCTGGCGACCGGACAAATGGTAAGGAGCGCCACCGCGGGGAACCTAAGGTGGTTGGGCAGCCGTCGCCTTGAAAATAGCAACGAGTCTGGGACAAAAGTCTCAGACTCGTTGGTGTCACCAAATATTTTTTTGGAGGGAACGAAACGGGGGCTAAAAGGCAGCTGGTTCCGCCTTACGGCTCGTCGTTTACGCTCACCAGGCCCACTCTTAAGTGGCCAGTTAATCGTAAGTTCGATTTTGGGCAGCCCAATGGTTGATGGGGCCAAATTTATGACCCACGTCAATGGGGGTCCCAATTGCGGTGTTGACGAAGGTCTTCGCAATCGTAATGGCCCGCTTCATTGGCGTCCCCTTAGCCAGCTCAGCGGTAATGCAGGCTGACAGGGAATCCCCGGTCCCGTTAACCCGGTCCGTGGCGTGGTAAGGCTGGCTTAACCAGAAGCTGTCGCCGGATTCTAGCAAAACAAAGTCGCGGACGGCGGTTTGGTTGGTCAACGCGTGACTCCCCTTAGCGACAATGTTTTTGGCCCCCATTTGTTGCATCTGGTGCGCCGCGGCCACGATGTCCGCATCACTATGAATCGTCGTTTCGGTGATTTTTTCCACCTCATAGAAGTTTGGCGTGAGGACCGTGGCTAGGGGCAATAGTTGCGTCCGTAACGTTTTGAAGGCACTTTCCTCTAAGAGTTGGTTCCCGTGCTTGGTCATGATGACGGGATCGACCACTAGGGGGCCGAAGTCGGCAGCCTGGTAGTTGCGGACCACGTCGGTGATGAGTTCGGAATCGGCCAACATGCCGGTCTTGGCGGCCCGAATCTGGTAATCGTCAGCTAAGTCTTGGAACTCTTGGTTGATGAAGTCCGTGGGCATCGGTACACTCGCGTGGATACCGTATGAATTGCCGGCCACGCAGGCGGTGATTACGGAAGCACCGTAAACGCCACGGGCAAAGAACGTATGTAGATCAGCTTGCATGCCAGCACTACCATCACTATCGGAACCGGCGATGGTTAGCGCTTGTGGGTAAGTATTTGTCATCTGAATGTCTCCTCCTTAGGAAAATCCCAATTAGCCTAAGGATAGCATGGAACGTTGAAAATGTACGAAGAGTTGTTTCAGAAACGTCGTGAGGGGATGAAATAAATGTCGCGACAACAATGGCGAGGGTTAGTTTGGGGGCTACTTGGTCTTTTAGCGGGTATTTTTGCCCTGAACGGGGCCACGGGTTGGGCGTACCGCATTCTGGGTCACGAGCCCCTAACTTTATCGCTCGGTTTGGGGGGATGTGTGATAAGCTTAATAGGAATCGTGAAGGCGTTTCCCCATCAGTCCAATTGGTGGGTGGCGTGGCTAGTGGTCGCCGGTTGGGCGGCCGCCTTAGGTGCGTTAGCCGATGGCTTACTCTTGTGGTTCGGCCAAACGGTTTCGGGATTTTACTAAGTCGGGTTGCAACGCATCTACAGGTGTGGCGACGGACATACCCGTTTCAGGAGGAAGAAGTAGATATGTTAATTCAACAAGGATTGATTGAAAACGCAACTGATCCACAAGATATTCGGATCGAGGACGGTAAGTTCACCGCCATTGCGGCCCAGCTTACGCCCAAGGCCCACGAAACGGTCATCGACGCTCACGGCAAATTAATTATCCCGCCGTTCGTCGATCCGCACGTGCACCTGGATAGTACCATGACGGCAGGGGATCCCGAATGGAACCAGTCCGGGACCCTGTTCGACGGGATTCGCATCTGGGGGGAACGTAAAAAGACGTTGACCCATGCCGACGTCAAACAACGGGCGCGGCAGGCGCTGGAACTGCAGGCGTCCCACGGAATTCAGTTCGTTCGCTCCCACGTGGACGTGACCGACCCGAACCTGACGGCACTAAAGGCGTTGTTGGAGGTCCGCGACGAGGTCAAGGACTTCATCGAACTCCAATTGGTGGCCTTTCCTCAGGACGGTATCTTGTCGTTCCCTCACGGCAAGGAATTGATGGAACAAGCTGCCAAGCTGGGGGTCGACGTGATTGGGGCCATTCCGCACTTCGAGTTCACCCGGGAATACAGTGTGGAATCACTGCATTTTGCGGTCGACCTGGCGCAAAAATACGGCAAGTTAGTCGATGCCCACTGTGACGAGATTGACGACCCGGCTTCCCGCGGATTGGAGACCTTGGCCACCTTGGCCTACGAAACCGGGTTGGGTGACCAGGTCACGGCCAGTCACACCACGGCCATGGGATCATACAATAACGCTTACGCCTACAAGTTGATGCGGTTACTGCAACTTTCCCACATCAACATGATTTCTAACCCGTTAATTAACACCCACTTGGGCGGTCGGTTCGACACCTATCCGAAGCGCCGCGGCTTAACCCGGGTTAAGGAACTCAACGAGGCCGGCGTGAACGTGGCCTTTGGGGAAGACGACATTAAGGACCCGTGGTACCCGATGGGCGATGGTAATATGCTTGACGCCCTGCACACCGGGATTCACGTAACCCAGATGATGGGGTATGACGACATCTTGAATTCGTACCAGTTCGTGACGACTCACGGGGCTAAGGCGATGCACGTGGGTGACCACTACGGCATTGCGGTGGGGAAGCCCGCCAATCTGGTGATCATGAACAGCGATAACTTCTATAACGCGTTGAACACGCGCGCCGAAGTTCTGTATTCGATTCACCACGGACGCGTCATCGTGCAGACCGACCCGAAACAGGTCCACTTAAACTTAACCAAGTAAACAAGTTCCGCCGGAACCGCGGACCCGTGCAGTTGCTCGGGCCCGCGGTTTTCAGCTGTCAGCAGAAGGGTAAACAAAAAACGTCCCGGAAATCCGGAACGCTTACTTTTTCAGATGTTTGGTCTTCTTCACCGTAGAAACCGAGGGCTTCTTGGGGGTGGCGACGACCTTTTTCTTGTCGTGGTGTTGGGTGCGTAACTGTTCTTTTAAACGTTCGATTTCCTCAACGTGGTGCGTCTTCCATTCCTGATAGGAACTGGTCGAGTCGGTGTCGGTGGGCTTTAGGCCAGTATTTAGCCAGAAGCATGCTTCGGACAGGCTGGGGAAGTTATGAATCCACAGCGTTTGTCCGTTATCGGAATCGAAGGCGACGTAAGAACGAAAATGTTTCTTTAAGAACGTATGACGTCGAATCTTAAAGGCTTCCCGTTTGCGTGTGAGCCGATAGTCTGGCAAGATATACTGGCCGGAGAGTGCGAGCTGGGGAAAACGTTCACCCCGTTGGTCACGTTGGTCTTTTAACATGGCCCGGGCTTGGTCGACGGTGATAAGTGTTGCACGGATAGGACTTTCCATAAAAACCCCCTTAAAAGTTTGGACAGGATAACACATAAATTACCCGCCGGTCAGTAAAATCCTTCTACATACTAGGTTAGCATAATCCCTACATGATGAAAACAATTTCCCCCTCTAAGTTACCCATTCTTAAGGTTCGTTGCTTACCGAAAAGGCGGTGGTAACAGGACTAATTGGCTAGTTGAATGGTAACGGCTTCATGATTTTGGTAATACTCAATTTCGTCGAAGTGCGGGGAAAGTATGGTAAACTAGCTAAGATTAGTGCGAAAGCGGGGAATAGGATGGGACAAAAATATTATGCGGTTCGTCAGGGTCGTCAGACCGGAATTTATCGAACCTGGCCGGACGCCCAAAAACAGGTTAGTGGGTATCCGGGCGCGCAATACAAAAGTTTTCCGACCCTAGCAGCGGCTCAGGCCTTCCTGACCGGGGTAACGACTCCCCCAACACCAACGACGACGGGGGCTCCCCAGTCACGGGCAACCGGTTCGGCAGCTCCCGCCGAAATCACCGTTTACACGGATGGTGGTTCGCGGAATACGGGCAACGTCGCGGGCGGCCACGTCCGGACTAGTGATAAGGCTGCTTGGGCTTACCGAATTGAGTTGGCCGATCAGGTGGTGACCGATTCGGCGGGCGAATGGGGCGCCAGCAATAACCGCATGGAAATCATGGCGTTCTTACGGGCGCTTCAGCAGTTAAACCGGCTGGGGCAAGCGACCCGGTCCGTGCAATTCGTGTTGGATTCCCGGTACGTGTTAAACGCGGTGACTCAGGGCTGGTTAGCGGGGTGGAAACGGCGCGGTTGGAAGCGCAGTGCTGGTCCGTTAGCCAACGCCGAACTGTGGCGGCAGGTTGATCAGTTGTTGCCCCAATTTACGCACCTCACGTTTCACTGGACCAAGGGGCACGCCACCAACTCCGGTAACGTGTTTGTCGATCACCTGTTAAACCAAACCATGGATCACATGACGACGCCGGGGGTGACGCCACCGGTGACGGGCCCCGTCACGACGGCGAAGACCGCGCCTACGTCACCGGCCGCAGCGCCTCAGGCTCGGACGAACCGGCAACCGGCCACCCCCGCGAGTCACCAAACGGTGGACCGGTCGGTCGCGGCGATTCGCCAGATTTTACGGGACGCGGGCGTCAGTGACGACTAGTAACGACCAGACTAAAAAAGTAACGAGGTACCGATGATGCAAGCAAAGTTAATTCCCTATTTGGAATTTGAAAATGCCAAGGAGGCCCTGGCCTATTACCAGGGGGTCTTTGGTGCCACTAACGTCTACCGCATCAGTCCAACGGCAGAAGAGGCGGAACAATACGGACTAGAACCAGACGTCGACCTAGAGCAGTTGACCATGCAAGGTGGGTTTCAGCTCTTAGGCTTAGATGTTCAATGTGCCGATGCGTTGATGGGACAACCCACGTCGTCCACGTTAATTTCATTAATGTTGGTCGTTGATGAGGACGATAGCGAGGGCGTCAAGGAATTGATGGCGCTGTACCAGCGGTTGATCAAGTCCGACGTGAAGGTGATTAACCCGTTTGCGGACCAGACACAGGGTGGCAAGATGGGCCAAATCGTGGATGCCTACGGGATTACCTGGATTCTCCGGGAGTCTTCGTCGCTAACCATGAATCCGCACGTTGATGACTAGAACTAAAATAAGATGTCATTAAAACTGCTAAGACGGTTCCCTTAAGGGGTCGCCTTAGCAGTTTTTAGTTTGTCGTCCGAAAGTAGAGTAGTCCTAAGTAAAGCTCGAAGCGTTCCAGGTCTTGATGGGGGTCGCGGCCAAAATAATCCTGCAATTTATGTAACCGGTAAATTAGGGTATTGCGATGGGCGTGGAGGACTTTGGCCGTTTGGGTCACGTTACCGTTGTGAGCAATGTAGACGGTTAACGTTTGGATGAGCTCCTGACCCGTGGCGGTACGGGCTAGCTCACGAAATTGGGTAACGAGGGGGTCTAAGGCCAGATGGCCGTCTAACAGAAGTTGTTGGAAACGGATCTGGGAAAAATTAATGAGATCCGGGCGGTGAAGTTGCTGGTTAAGGTGGAGGGTTTGACGGGCCTGTTGAACCGACTGGGCGGGGGTTAGGGCGGTTTCGCCAATTCCCAACAAAATATGGGCGGTGCGCGCGTAGGTCGTTAACCGTTGGACGGTAGCCGCAGTGGTGGTTAAGACAATGGTAACTTGAGCGGTCAACGAAAGCCGCAGATCGCTAGCCTCGAGCAGGGTGGTCGGTAAGTCGGACGTGGCCAGGGCAATGGCTTGGCGGGGTAAGGTTAAGTTCAGGTGTAGTTGATGGGCGGCCAGGGTTAGCTCGGTGGGGAGGGGCTGGCCGACCGGCACATTAATCCATTGATAGAGCAACCGTTGGAGTTCGTTTTCCCGTTGTTGCTGGCGTTGGTTATCCTGGCTTTGTTGCAGGAGCAGTTCGGTGGCCACGCGGAGGAGAGAAGCTAAAGGGGTCACCTTGTCGGGGTCGCCGGTAATCCCAATCACGCCGACAATTTGTTGATTGAAGAAGACCGGCATATTCACGCCGGGTTGGCCGTGGTGACCGTAAGCGTGGTACATCGGCAGTGTTTTTTGCTGCTGAATCGCCTTGACGGCGCCGACGTGCAGGGTGTTTAACCGCGTCACGTCGCCACTAGCGATGATATACCCCTGGTCGTCCATCATATTGACGTTATAGGGAATCTGGGCCATCATCTTGTTCACGATTGTTTGAGCCAGATCGGCACTAAGTTTCACGAAAAATCACTCCTTATGCGTTGCGTTGACATAGTGACGAAAAAGACGGCTAATTTTTGGACACTATGTCCATTGTACCGGTCAATCAAGATGGGTAAAGTAAAAAGCAGTCAATGGTTGCTCACTAAATAACATGTTCCTTATTGCCCTGATAAGGAACGAATAATGGTTAGCTGGTTAGAAATTGTAACCGATTACTTTACTGTTAATTATGCCAAAATTCAGATTAGTGGGGAACCATCAATGAGAATTAAAGGAGCGATAGAGCATGGCGGTTTCAGTCAGTTGGTGGGGTGCTTTGATCGGATTAGCACTAGCGATTATTTTAATTTTACGAAAGTTGAATCCGGTATACGCGTTACTTTTGGGGACCATTGTGGGCGCGTTGATTGGTGGGGCTAATTTAACCCAAACCGTGAACATTGTGGTGACGGGCTCACAAAGCGTGATGGGCACCGTGGTTCGGGTGTTAGCAGCCGGAGTTTTTGCCGGAGTCATGATGGAATCCGGGGCAGCCAACGCCATTGCGCGGGGGATCGTCACGAAATTTGGGGAGAGCTTGGCGATCTTGTCGCTGGCCTTAGCGACCATGATTATCACGGCGGTGGGCGTCTTCATTCCCGTGGCGGTGCTGATCGTGGCCCCCATTGCCTTAGAGGTCGGGAGTCGCATGCAGATTTCTAAACTGGCCTTGCTAGTGGCCCTATCTGGTGGGGGGAAGGCGGGAAACATCATTTCGCCGAATCCCAATACCATCGCGGCGGCCCACGGCTTCAACGTGGAATTGAGTCAACTCATGGTGGCGGACTTTATCCCGGCGGTCTTTGGGTTAGCGGCGAGTGTTCTATTAGCCACGCTTCTGCGACACCGGGGACAAATTGCGACCATGGCCGATATTACGGCCAATCAAGACCAGGCCGCGCCGACGGGGACGTTGCCCTCACTTAAGTCGGCCATTGTGGCGCCAGTACTGGCCATTGTGTTGTTACTCCTGAACCCAGTGGGCAACGTGCTCCACGTGCAGGTGTTGGAAAAGTTTGAGGTCGATGCCATGTACATTCTACCGCTGGCCGGACTGGTAGGAATGCTGGCGATGCACCAAGGTAAGCAGGTGCTGGCTTACACTAAGGCGGGGATGACCCGCATGACGGACGTCGTACTGATCTTAATCGGTGCGGGGGCCATTGGGGGCCTGATTACAACCTCGACGTTACCCGCTGCGATTGTCCATCTGATTAAGGTTTCGGGAATTTCTGGGACCTTCTTAGCGCCAATCGCGGGGATCTTGATGGCGGCTGCCACGGCTTCCACCTCTACGGGGGTTATCTTGGCGACGGGTTCCTTTGGCAAAGCCATTTTGGCCTTTGGCACGGCACCGTTAGCCGCCGCTGTCATGGTTCATACTGGGGCGACGGTGATCGACCACTTGCCACAAGGGAACTATTTCCACGTGACGGCCAACGCCATGAATATGACGTTGAAGGACCGGATGCACTCGGTTCCTTACGAAACGTTGGTCGGGTTGACCATGACGATTGTCGGCGTTGTGATGTACACGGTCTTTTAGAAGGGATGGCACACCATGAAATTTGTGATTGCACCAGATTCATTTAAGGGAAGCCTGACCGCCCAACAGGCGGCTCAGGCGATTGAAACGGGTCTAAAACGGGTCTTTCCCACGGCCGATTACGAGTTGGTTCCGATGGCTGACGGGGGCGAAGGCACGGTTCAGTCGTTGGTGGATGCGACCCACGGTCATTTTGCGACGGCTCAGGTGCTGAATCCGTTGGGCCAGGTCGTGGAGGCGACCTACGGCTTCTTAGGCGATCAGGCCACCGCGGTGATTGAAATGGCTGCGGCGAGTGGCATTCAGTTTGTTAATGAGCAGACTAAGAATCCGTTACGAACGACGACCTATGGGACGGGACAACTGATGCTTGATGCCATGCACCAGGGGGCTCGAGAAATTATCATCGGAATTGGTGGGAGCGCCACTACGGATGGTGGTCAAGGGATGGCCGAAGCGCTAGGCGTGCGGTTCTTAGACGCCCAGGGTCAACCGATTAAGCGGGGTGGCGGTGGCTTAGCCGACCTGCAGACCATCGACCTGACGGGAATTGATCCACTAGTGGCCCAAACTAAGATCCACATTGCGTCGGATGTCACGAATCCGTTAGTGGGCCAGACGGGTGCCGCCGTGGTTTTCGGACCACAGAAGGGGGCCACACCGGCGATGGTGGCGACGCTGGATCAGAATTTAACACACTATGCGGCGGTGATTAAACGCACGGTCGGTCGTGACCTGGCCGCCTTCCCGGGTGCGGGAGCAGCGGGGGGCCTTGGTGCGGGATTACTGGCCTTTACGCCGGCCGAAATGGAACGGGGCGTGGAGATTGTGGTACGCGAAACGCATCTCAAGGAACGAGCCCGGCAAGCCGATTACGTGTTTACCGGCGAAGGGGCCATCGATTTTCAGACCCAGTACGGGAAAACCCCGATGGGAACGGCACAGGCGGTTAAAGCGGTGAGTCCCGAAGCCAAAGTTATCGGCTTAGCGGGCAACGTGGGTGCCGGGATTGACCAGTTGTACGGGCTCGGCATCGATGCGATTTTTGGCATCTTACCGGGAGTCGTCACCCTACCCACGGCGATGCAGACGGGGGCCGACAACCTCGCACGTACCGCGGAGAACATTGCACGGGTACTAGTCTAAGGGGCCGTTCACTAACGGTCCACTTCGGCAGGGCGGGGGAAAGTGGTATGATGGCCCCAAGAGGAGTGATGTTAGATTATGGCAACAGAACGGGAAAAGATGACGGCGGGTCAGCCGTATAACCAATTCGATCACGAGCTGATTGCACGGCGGACGGCTGCGCGTAAGCAGTTACGGGCCGTTAACCAGTTAGATGACAACGACGCACGCAATCAGGGGTACCGGCAATTGATTACCGATACCGGCGACGACTTCTTCGTGGAAGCGGGTTTTAAGTTCGACTATGGGTGGAACATTCATATCGGTGACCACTTCTACGGTAACTACGACATGACCTTCCTGGATACCTGTCCCATTACCATCGGAGAACACTGTTACTTTGGCCCCAACATCGGTTTGTACACCCCCGTGCACCCCTTAAACGCAATGGCCCGGGTGGCCGACGTGGAGATGGGGGCGCCCATCACCATTGGCGATAACGCTTGGTTAGGTGGCCGGGTCACGATTCTCCCCGGGGTCACGCTGGGCAATAACGTGGTCGTCGGCGCCGGATCCGTGGTGACTAAGTCATTTGGCGATGACGTGGTGATTGCCGGCAACCCGGCCCGGGTGATTAAAGAAATCGATAACGGGGCAACGGGGGACGCAGCCGCTAAAGCCCAGTGGCCCAATGCTTTTTAGTTGCCGACTAAACGATAGCGGGCAACTTAAATTCTCATCAAATTCTTAGATTCGTATCATGATAGGCACTGAAATCGTTTTCTTTGCCCGAAAATGGCGGAAACCAGTTGTGCCGTTTTACTAATCATGCCGTCCGCGTATAATAAAACGTGGATATTGCTTCACAGGAATGCAGTCGGAGCGGCTGTTTAGGCGCTTAGCGTCGGACTCGTGGGACGACCCGGTTCGGCGCTTTTTGTGTATCTTGGGAAGTAACGCTCTGAACAATGGTGGTTCAGGCTAATTATGAGGAGGTAATTGATGATTTCTAAATTCAACTAAACATCTGCTGGTTTTTTAACCAGCAACGTTTCGAATGCGGTTATCATTTAAGATTACCGAAGATTGGCTGGGAAGTGATCCCGGGGGTCATTGGCAGTTCTGCCCGGATGACCAACTCATTGGCGTTTTGCCAATCGTGAGGCCTCAACTTGCGACGCCGTGGTGCGTCAGACGGCTCGGTGACCCCAGATCAGTTCCCGTAGGCACTAATTTTAGTTAAGAGGCTTCTCATCAGTATCTTGCACTGCAGGCCAGACCGAAGAAGGAAGGAAAATCTGCTACTGATTTTAACCTAGCGAAACTAGGCTGAACGTGCAAAAACTCTATCAGTGATGGTGAACCCGTCGCTGCGCCCAACGAAGTGTCGTCAAAGCTTCGTTAAAAATCTAGAGATACTGAAAACTTTGTGCGGCAATGCGCCGCCAACAAAGCGCTGTACCGGTTGCTAGCCGGGAATTTACGCTTGTGGACTAGGCACTCAGTTGTACAGGATACAATTTGACCAGTGCCAACTAGGACGAAGCAAGAAATTCTGGAACTTAAACTGAGTCATCAGTAGCAGGATTTTTATTTTAGCGCGAAAAAATATTGATAAGTTAGTGTTCGTGCCAACGTTTGTCTTGTTTGCCATTGCGTCCGTGATCTTCATCATGGGCGGGGATCGGCTGCAGGCGGTGTTGGGCTCACTGCTCAACTGGATTGATACCCAGATGTCGTGGGCTTATCTGTTGGTCTATGCGATTAACTTTTTATTCTTTATGTATCTCGCCTTTGGAAAGTTTGGGAAAGTTAAATTAGGCGGCCCCGACGACAAGCCACGTTACAGTAGCTTTCAGTGGGGGAGCATGGTGTTCGCCACGGCGATCGATGCCAGTATCTTGATGCTGTCCATCGTCGACCCCTTACGGTACTTACAGCACCCGGCCTTCGGGTTGAAGCCGTTCTCTACGGCGGCCTACGGGGTAGCGCACATGTACGGTCAGTTCAACTGGGGCCCCATGGCGTGGATGATGTTTGCGCCGGCCACCATCGCGATTGCCTACGTCTTATTCGTTAAGCACGGTAAGGTTCAACGGGTTAGTGCCGCCATTACTAGCCTGCAAGGTGACAGCCGTGGCAAGAAGATTGCCCGGCAGGTCATCGACTTCTTAGTGGTCTTCGGGATCATGGGGGGCATTGGTTCCTCCGTCGGGATGGAAATTCCGATTATTTCGAAGGTCTTGAGTCGTTTGACCGGGGTTCAAGATAACCTGGCGTTAAAGATTGAGCTCTTTATTATTCTGTTTATTCTGTTTGCCGTCACGGTCTTCCACGGGTTAAACGGGGGGATCGACCGGTTAAGTGCCGCGCACATCTGGACGGCCTTAGGACTCTTGGCTCTGATTTTGATCATTGGACCGACCGTCTACATCTTAAATTCCGAAACCAACAGTTTGGGCTTAATGGCCCAAAAGTTTATTTCCATGTCCACCAATACCTTGCCCAACGGGGGAGATTCCACGGCTCAGCAGGAGACCATCTTCTACTGGGGCTGGTGGTTGTCTTACATGCCCGTCATGGGACTATTTATCGCCCGCATCTCCAAGGGCCGGACGATTAAGCAGGTCTTGGTCGGCATGCTGACTTACGGGGCCCTAGGGTGCATGAGCTTTTATGCCATCTTTGGGGGCTACTCCCTGTGGCTCCAACGGACCGGAGCAGTGAACTTGGTCCACATCTTAAATACGCAGGGGCAAGCCGCCGTGGTTGCCACGGTGATTGCCACCTTGCCGTTTAAGATGATTGTCTTGGCCCTGTACTGCATCTCGTGTTTCATCTTCTTGGCCACCACGATTTCGTCGTCGGCGTTTATCGTGTCGTCGTTTACCAGTCTCCACTTGGACGACGGGCAACAACCAAGTCGTTGGAACCGGATGATCTGGGTCGTGGTCTTCATCGTCTTCTCCTTCGGGATTGTGATGGTCGGGGGCTTCAAGACCGTGCAAACCGTGTCGACGATTGCCGGTTTCCCGCTGATGATCGTCTGCCTGCTGCTGATTCATTCCATCTGGCACATGTTAACGGCTAAGCCAGCACCGGCGAAGGTTACCGAACCGGTTATGGTACCCAAGCCAGTTGTGATGCGGCGGATTACCGTCGAATTACCACGGGCCGTTCGGGGACCGATGATTTTGTCGCCGGATCACGCGCGGTAAGTGATTAGTTTTAAAGATTAAAATCAAACAGCAGTCCGAGGGCCAACTTTCGGACTGCTGTTTTTGTTAACCTCAGCAATTTTACCTTAACCAGGGCGTCGGTTGCGTTTCCGATGAAGCTTGTTATAATGAGACCAGAGATTGTGACGCCAGGAGGGGTTTTATGCCAGACGAAAATTACCGGCCGTTGTTCTTCCACCGAATTTTGGTGACCATTGATGAAGATGATCGGCCGTCGACCGCCCGCGCTTTTCGATTTGCGCTGACGATGGCCCGCGATTACGGGGCGGAGCTCGGCATTACGTCGGTGTTGGAAAATGACGATATTAGTATCTACGAATCGTTGATGCCGGATAAGGTTCACCAGAAACGTCAGGAATTGCAAGACGTGGTTAAAGGGTACGCGGCCAAGGCGAAGGATTTTGGCGTTGAAAACGTGCGGCCCATTGTGGCGGAAGGCGGCGACGTGGACGACGTGATTCTCCAACAGATCATTCCGGATTTTCAACCGGATCTGGTGGTGTGCGGCGCCGACGTGGATTTCGCTAGTCACGGCCATCCCGGAGCCATCGGGTTACGCTTAGCACGCAAATCCGACGTCTCCGTGATCGTCATCCGGTAACACAACTATTAGATTAAGTCACTTAAAAAAAGCGTCAGCGGTGAAGGCCGTTGGCGCTTTTCGTATTTTAATAGGTGTATAATAAGACCCATTAATACCCGGCATGACGAGGGGAAATTTCGATGATCACCATTCATGGTTTCTTGTTTGATTTACACGGGGTTATTGCGGACTCTTGGCAGTACCACCTAAAATCATGGCAAACTGTGGCACAAGAACTGGACATTCCCTGGACCACGACGTTAGCGACCCAGCTGCCTGGCATGAGTCGCCAGGATTCGCTGACGGCCATTCTGGCTTCCGGCGGTCGGGAAAATAGCTTGACCCCGGCGCAATTTCGGCAACTGACCGAGCATGAAAATGCCCTGTACCGGCAATTCGTGGCCGCGATGACCCCGGCGAACCGGTTGCCTGGAGTGACCGCCTTTCTCGCCGAACTACAACGAGCCGGCTATCCGTTAGCCCTGGCCTCAGCGTCGACGAATGCTGCGGCGGAGCTCTTAGGGCTGCCACCTACCGCGTGTGTGGCCTTTGAGGACACCGTGACGGGGGTGCAGTCGGCGAGTGCGGCTGGGTGTGTGACCATTGGCATCAACGCGACACCGCTGGCCCCCGTAGCGGCGATGTTGCCAGGAACGGCTGCGCTTAGTCTTGCAGCCGTGCGGCAGGTACTTGCCCCGCAAGTTGAGCTTGCAGAAAGGCTTTAAGCACCACGGCTTGGTTGTGGGTCTCGTCCTTGGCTCCGTACAGTAGGATGACATCTTGCGTGGTGAGTTGGGTGGCCAACTGCTGCAGGAAAGCGGGTAAGGCCGGATTGGCGTTCAGCTCGGCTAGGTAGCGAGTTTTAAATTCTGGAAACTTGGCGGGGTCGTGGTTGAACCATTTACGCAGTTCGGTGGACGGGCCGATTTCTTTGTCCCAGTGGTCCAAATGAGCGTTAACTTTGGAAATCCCGCGGGGCCATAACCGGTCGACTAAGATGCGGTACCCGCTGAGATCGGCGGGCTTAGTGTAGATTCGTTCTAACTTTAGTGCCATAAAAGCATCATCTCCTAGTCCTTATTCTACCGTTTACGACGGGGGATGCAAAGGCGAAGGTAGACCGGCAGAGGACTGTACTAAGCTCGGGTTTGTTGCGGAATTGATTGCGGGGCAACATTAATTGGATAATTGGAAGGAAGGTTAGCCATGGCAGCGATTGGAGACTTTTACACGGGCCGACCAACCCCGGAGATTGCGCGCGACCTATTGGGGCACGAACTGATCTATGAGACGCGCGCGGGGCTGATGAGCGGCTGGATTGTTGAAACCGAGGCCTATCTGGGAGAACAGGATACTGCTGCTCACGCCTTTAAAGGGCGGCATACGGCGGCCAACGCTGCATTGTACGACGCGCCAGGTACCATTTACATATACGTCTTGCGGGGATACTACATGCTGAACGTTGCCGCTCAGCCGCAGGGGACGCCCCAAGGGATCTTGATTCGGGGAATCGAGCCGCACCGGGGATTGGAATTAATGCAGATTCATCGAAACAAACCGGTGCCGAACGTGACCAACGGACCAGGGAAACTGATGGCGGCGCTGGGCATTCACACCAAGGCGTTGAACCGGACCATGCTGGGGGCGCATAACCTGTTCATTACCCCGACGGCCACGCGGCTGCCCCGCCAAATCGTCTCTTCGGCGCGAATCGGCGTCAGTGCGGGGAGTTGGCACGACCAACCCCTCCGGTTCACGGTTGCGGGGAATCCATTTGTCTCGGCGAGTCGTAAACGGGACTGGGACCGTGGCCAGCATGGTTGGCAATCAACTGGTAATCTTGTACACTGAAAGTATAAGTCCAAAACCATTTAAGGGATGAGGAAAAGACAATATGAACGTAGATATTTTCATTGAAACCCGCAAGCGGATGCACCTGTCACAAGAACAATTGGCGCAGGGAATCTGTACGCAGGCGACCTTAAGTAAGTTTGAACGTAACGGGAAAGTCCCGTCGTTAAAAATTTTGTTACAGTTATGCGATCGCTTGGAACTCACCCTCGACGACCTATTCCCCGTCAATCAGAGTGGTGATTCTAAGCGGGCATTGATTTTGGAATCGGCCGAAACGCACCTGCAGCAAGAGATGTACCCCATGGTACACGCCGACTTAGAAAAATTAGGCGACCCCGCTAACGATTCGGTGACCTTCCAATTACGTTATTACTTTTTACGGGGGTACGCGACGGCCCTGTCTCACGGGAGTGTCAGTGATGCGCTGTACGACTTTTCGCAAATTTTGAACCGGTTAGACGAGGGCCATCACTCGATGTATGCGATGTTGGCCTACACGGGGACGGGAATTGCCTACAATCAAGTCGACGACGCCAAACGGGCAGAGTTCTATTTTAACAAGGTGTTCGGGGAAATCCGGAAGCTATCGTTTAAGACCCGCCATAGTATTTGGCGGGCCCTAAATATCATTAACTACACCGCCGAGTTCTACAGTCAACAGGGCGATTATGAGACTAGTGATGATCTGTTAGCTTACGGGGTTAAAATCTGTGCCCAGTATCACGTGACCTTTTATCTGGCTCGGATCATCCTCCGCCGGGCCCTTAATCGGCAGCAACATCATGCCGATCGTGCCGTAATTCAGCAGGATCTAGATGATGCGGCGGCGTTTGCGCGACTGAACGATAATCAGCATGTGCTGGGGCTCATTCGCGACGCCGAAGCGACGTTGGACTAGGGTAGTGGTCGCAACCGACAATGCCCGCTAAAGACAATTGAAATCGTTTAACGCAAAGGTGTCCCTTGTTCCTAATTCAGGAACAAGGGACACCTTTGCGTTTTAGTAAGCATGAGTGATCGGGGCAGTCGGGTCAGGCGGTCGGCCGGCCGGGGTTTCACCCCGAAGTGGACGGCCGCCGCTCCCAGGTTGAACCGGGTGAAGTGAACTTGAATCAACCCGGCTTGGGTGAACATGGCGGCGAGTGTTGAAGCCGACACGAACTCGTGAGTAGTTCGCTGCAGGTACTGGTAGGCTTGGTAGTGGTGGGCCACCACCCGGCCCATCAATGGCACTAAGTGACCGAAGTAGACTTGCCAGCCAGCGTGAACCAGCGGATTAGTCGGCTGTGAGGTTTCTAAGCAGACCACCTGGCCGCCGGGCTTAACTACCCGCGTCATTTCGTTTAAAACCCGTTGGGCGTCCGGGACGTTGCGCAAGCCGAAACCGATGGTGACCACGTCGAAGTAGTTATCTGGGTAGGGCAGGTGCATGGCATCACCGGTCTTCAGCGTAATTTGGCTTTGCAGCTGAGCCGTAGCGACCTTTTGGCGAGCGACCGCTAGCATCTCAGAGCTTAGGTCGAGACCGACCACTTGGCCGCTGGGACCCGCCGCTTGGGCTAATGAAATAGTCCAGTCACCGGTACCACAACACAGGTCGAGGGCGGAAACGCCCGGGGCCACGTGCATGGCGTCCATGACCCGTTGGCGCCAAAGCCGGTGGGTGCCCAAGCTAATAATGCTATTCATCTGATCGTACTGGGGCGCAATCTGATTGAACAGGTGCGCGACACTTTTTTCGGACGTGTGGTTGGTTAACGCCATCGTGGCCGCCTCCTTGTTAGAGATACTTGGCGTCGAATTCGGGATCCTGGGACGTTAAGATCTTCGGACCATCCTTGGTGATGGCCAGGGTGTGTTCGTACTGGCAGGATAGTGACCCGTCGGCCGAAACGTAGTATTCCCAGGATTTATCGGCCGTGGGCTTGGATTTGATCTCCCAAGTCCCCAAGTTAACCATGGGTTCGATGGTGATGGTCATGCCCTCGCGCAAGCGTAAGCCGTGGCCCGCTTCGCCGTAATGGGGGACGTTAGGTTGTTCGTGCATGGTTGGGCCAATCCCGTGGCCAATCAATTCTCGCACGTCACCCATGTGGTTTTGGGTTTCGACGTAGTCTTGAATAGCGTGGCCGATATCCCCGATGCGGTTGCCCACTACGGCCTGGTCAATCCCCAGGTATAGGGCTTTCTTCGTCACGGCCATCAGGCGTTTGGCGTCGTCACTAATCTCGCCAACCGCGTAGGCCCAGCAAGAATCGCTTTCGAAGCCGTCCAGGTTGACGGTCATATCAACTTTGACCACGTCGCCGTTCTTTAAGATCAAGTTCTTTCGCGGGATGGCGTGGGCCACTTCGTCGTTGACGCTGACACAGGTGGCGTACTTGTACCCCTCGAAGCCCTTTTCGGACGGTTTAGCGCCGTGTTCTTCGATGTACTTGTTCGCAAATTCTTCGATTTCCCAACTCGAGATGCCGGGCTTGATGAGCTGACGTAAGCCCAAATGGACACCGGCCAAAACGGCACCAGATTCACGCATTTTTTCGATTTCACGAGCTGATTTAATAGTTATCAACGTGTTACCTCCTCTAAATTAAGTGACACTTCTAATTTACACCCAAATTGGCAATTCGGCGAACTTGGGACGATGTTCGGGAGCCAACGGCGAAAAACGAGGGCGAGATGGTGGTCTCGCCCTCGCTAGCTGTTCTATTCGGTTTTAGTTAATTGTGTGATGTCACCAGCATCGATCTTCTTTAAGATGTGCTTGGCCTCTTCGATCCGGGCATCGCAGAGGAACCGCATGGAACTGTTATGATCCTTTTCTGCTTCATTCATTTGTTCGGTGAGAAAGTTGATTTCATCGTGTAAATAACTTACTAAGTCCATGGCTTGCCCTCAATTCCTTTAATTTACCAGAATAATTTCTATTCCCAATAGACTATATTGTACCAAAAAAGCCCGGAGAAGTAACTTATCGTGCCGCTGGCGGTCAGAACGTTTAACTCGTCAAAAATTAAATTGCTAGCAATTTAATTTGCGAAGGTTCACCCCCCACCGCGACATGGAAATGGTGGTAAAACCCAACGGGGTCAAGGAAAATAATCGGAAGAAGGGGGGCTAAGTCACCGGCCGAACTAGGGGCGCGGGCGGGGGTTACGAGTTTACAGAAATCAAGAAAAGGGTTACGATGGAATAGTTAAGAACAGTTCTAAACTAGGCAAAGAGGAGTGGGTAAGATGGCAGAGACACAACCAATTGATTTGAAGGGGCGGCCGTACAATCATTTAGCGTTCATTTGGACGTTGTTGGCCGGGACGTTTACCATGTCCATCAGTCAATCATCGCTATCGACGGCCTATCCGACATTGATGCACTACTTCAACATTCCCGCGTCGACCGTGCAGTGGTTGACTACCGGGTTCATGTTGGTGATGGTGGTCATGATGCCGGTCAGTCCGTGGTTGTTGAATAATCTACGGTTCCCGGTTTTGTTCATGAGTATGCTGGCCTTATTCGATGTGGGAACCTTCATCATTTACCTCGCCACCAGTTTTCCAATGATGATGCTGGGGCGGGTGATGGAAGCCATGGCCGTCGGGGTGATGTTCCCGTCGTATCAGACCGTGATGTTACGGATCACGCCGGAAGATAAACGGGGTGGCGTGATGGGCTTTGCCGGGTTGGTCATGGGGTCCGCGTTAGCCGTGGGTCCGATCATTTCCGGAATCGTCTTAAAATACACGACTTGGCAGGGGCTCTTCGTGGTCTTCATGCTGATTATTACGGTGGTCTTCGTCCTGTCGCTCAAGACCATTAAGGACGTCATGCCCCAGCACACGTCACGGTTGGATTATCTGTCCGTCGTGGGGAGCTTAGGCTTCATCGGGATTCTGTACGTGGTTAACCAGATTGGTAAGGCTGGCGTCAACTGGGGGCTGCAAGGCACCCTGTTGGTCGTTAGTCTGTTACTGGTCACGTTCTTCGTTTGGCGGCAGTTCCACGTTGACACGCCGTTACTGGAATTACGGGTGCTCAAGACCTTTAACTTCGACTTGGCGGTTTTGTTGACCGGGACATCCTACATCGCGCTGATCGTGGTGACGATTATCTTTCCGTTGTATTACCAAACGGTGCTGGGGTTATCGCCGTTCGCCTCTGGGATGTCGCTAGTTCCCGGGGCCGTCTTGCTCAGCCTCTTAAATCCGGTGACCGGGCACTTGGCCGATAAGATCGGCTTCAAGGGCACCATGTTGACCGGGATGGGCATGATTGTCGTCGGTTGGGCCTTGCTGGTTCTAATGCCGGGTAAACAACCCCTGTTCAGTATGATTCTGATTGCGGCCCTGATTGAAGGGGGCAACGCCTTTGTCATGATGCCCGCCGTTACGTTGGGGGCTAACTCGTTACCCGATAATCTGATTTCACACGGGACCGCCGTGATTACCACGGTGCGGCAAATTCTGGGATCGACCGGGGTCGCTGTGGCGACGTTAATCTTGGCCATGGTCACGGCCAGTCACAAGGCCACGACCACGGCGGCTAACGCCAACTTGGCGGGCTACCGGGCGGTCTTTATGACCTTCCTGGTGGTCTCTATCGTGGGCTTCATCTTCGCGGCCATGTTACGGGATGGGCGCAAGACTAAGGCACAGGGTTAAACCGATGCTTCAGGTCATTACCAGGCTGGTTCGGCAGTGCGTTGACCCGGCAACGCAGTGGTGACGAGGCTCAAATCAGTCACTCAATGAAAACAACCTGGCAAATTCTATAATTAATCCGAACAGAAATTAAAAAGCCCAAAGCAATCACTTACAATGGTAGTAGCTAATTCCAACCAATATAGGGAGTGATTACTTTGGGTACATCTACTTTATCACGTTTTCAACGTGGCGCACTAGCACAACTGGTCAATGAGGGGAATAAATCTTACCAAGTAATGGCTGACGCCTTAGGCGTCGCCAAAGCTACGATTAGCTATGAGTTGGACCGGGTTAAACCTTATGATCCAGAATTAGCTCAGCAAGATGCAGATCGCAAAAGGCGGAATTGCGGTCGTCGTTCGATGCTGACGGCAGCATTAGCGACTTTAATTACCAATCACTTACGATTAACCTGGTCACCAGAAACCATTGCGGCCGCTTATAACTTGAGCACTGCGTCAATTTATAATTGGCTTAATCGTGGCTGGCTCCCCTTCAAATTGACTGATCTACCCAATCGGAATGTCCGCCAGCACCGAGTGAGCGAAAATCGTGGGAAATTTACAAGTGGGACTTCCATCGAACAACGGCCAACAACTGTTAATCAACGGTTAGCTTTTGGTCATTGGGAAGTAGATACGGTGCTTTCTAGTCGAAGTGAGTCACGATCATGTCTGGTTACATTCGTAGAACGTAAGACCCGACTTCTATGGGCCATCAAAGCCCCTAATAGAACGGCTAAGGCTCTAAACACCGCCTTTGGCAAGTTTATGGGGGCCTTCGGTCCCCAAGTAAAATCCATTACTGTTGATCATGGTAAAGAGTTTGCCAATTATCAGGCCTTAGAACAGGATTATCAGATCAAAGTTTATTTTTGCCATCCATATTCACCATGGGAGCGAGGTTCCAATGAATATTTTAATAGACGGTTACGCTGGTTCTTCCCGAAAAAGACCAATTTTAGCCAAGTAACGACTGATGAGATCCTAGCAGCACTTGAACTAATTAATCAACGACCATTAAAAATACATCATCAACAGACTGCCATTGAAAGATTCCGGGCTTGTTCGGATTAAACTTGTAATTTGCCACCTTAAAAAAGCCTCCATTCGGCGCCGATGCGCTCAATGGAGGCTTTTTAACTGACTGTTGGGTTTAATCGCCGGGGCCATCGTTGCCCAGTGGGGTGAAATAGGCGTGACCGCCGAGCGTGTAGCGGCTGTAGAACCAGCCGGCTAAATCGTTATCACTGTTTCCTGGATTGTGGATGGGACGGTGGTTGTTGGTTAACGTGAGGCGGTAGCGGGCCGCCCCCGTTCGCCGGACGTGTTTCGTCGTGAGCCCGGGAAGCTTAGTTTTGAAGTACAAGTAGCGCGTCCCGGACTTGGTCACCTTAGTCTGCTGGATTTTCGCGTGAAGCGTGGGGGTGACCTGTAGCCGAGCGGTCGCTAGTACCTGCTGATTGGGTTTATAACGGTCGAGGTAACCATCGGCAGTCAGTTGAATCCGGTTAGCTTCCTGGTTGTCTGCCGCCCGGGTAATGGCCGCCTGGCTGTGACCGGGATAGAGGTTGCCATAGCTATAGGTTGGTAGAAACGCTGGCCGTTTGACCTTGACCAGCGTGCGGGACTTTAGGGTGGTCATCTCCCCCGAAACGGGAATATAACCCTGGCTGATCAACGGCTTAAGCCGCCGATAGCTGAGCAGAGAAGCGTCTAATCGATAGTTAGCACCAGTTTCGTGTTTGGCGGCCAACGTCACCCCCTTAGGGAGGGTGAGCGTTTTGGTCTTGGCACTTTGGTGGCTGTGAATGGACGTGACCATCACGTGGAGCTTGGTGGTCCGGGTCGTGCGGTAATGTTGCGCGATGTGTAAGAACAGTTTATCGGTCGAGGTATTGCCGATTTTAACGGTGCCACTGGCGGCTTGTGCGGAGCTGGAAGCACCCATGAGTCCCCAGCCCAGTAGGCCAGCCATCAGACCGAGTATTAGTTTGCGGATAAGATCATCTCCAAAAAGTTGTTAATTAATCGTCTGAGCCGGTGGTTTCGGGGTGCGGTGGTACTTAGAGGGGGGCATTAGTCGCCGGACCCGTCGTTACCTAGTGGTGTGAAATAGGTTTGCTTGCCTAAACGGTACAAACTGTAAAAACTACCGGCCCCGTCATCATCCGAATTTCCCCGTTGGTAGATGGGCTGATGGCGGTTGGTTAGCGTGAGACGGTAGCGAAAGTTCCCCGTTGAACGGATGTGTTTAGTGGAGATGCCCGCAACCTTGGTCTTGAAGTACAGGTAGCGCGTGGCCCCCTTGACCATGGTTTTTTGAATCTTGGCACTGCTCTGGGGACGTAGCTGTAAGTGCACAAATTGGTTGGCCTTTGAGTTGGTGGCCACGTGACGTTCGAGGTAACCATCGGAGGTCAGGAGGACTTTGGGGCCGGCCTGTTCACCGAAAATGTGATTAATGGCTTGAATGGTTTTCCCGGGGTAGAGATCCCCATAACTGTATGCCGGCAAATAGGTGGGCCGAGTCACCTTGGTTAGGGCGTGGGCACTGGCTTTGATTCTGCCGTAGAATTGATCGGTGGGGACGACGCCCTTCTTAATTAGGGGCTTTAAAACGCCATAGCTCAATTGCGCCGCGTCAATCTGATAAACTTTACGGTTAGCGATGTTGTTGGCAGCCAGGACGGTTCCCTTGGGAATGGTCAGCGTTTGCGTAGCTGCCGCAGTGCTGGTGCGGGTGATAGGGTTGGTGTCAATCTGAGCTTTGACGGCCTTAGTGGTGCGATAGTACGGCGAAATGTGTAAGAATTCTTTGAAGGCCGTAGTCGTGCCAATTTTGACGGTGTATTTAGCCGCCTGAACGGGGGTGCTCCCCAGTAACCCCAGTCCCACGAGTAGCGCAGTACTTCCTAGTAACCATCTTTTCATTAGTAAGTTCCTCCCTGGTGATTAGTTATACCTAGTATACGCTAGTTTAAGGGAAACCGGCCACGCAGTGAGGGGAGCGGGGGTTGGGTTGATGACTAATCAAATAGCGGGCGGCCGGGACAGGTTAATTTTGCATCAAGCCCGGTGAAAGGCTTTCATCTGGCGGAGAAATAGGCTAAACTTGTCATAATCAAATGATGAGACAACTATGAGAGGGGTTTTTCTATGCCAGTACCAGCACCGATTGATTTACAAACCTTCTACGCCAACCCGGACCGCAACGTGGCCGTGTTGAACTACAGTGCTCGCTTCTTATCAAGCACCTTTGATTTGATCAATAGTGACGAATTTGCCGCTTTCGTGCAGCTCTTTTTGGCCGAGCAACAAGACTCGATTCCCGACGATGCCGATCCCGAGACCACCTATGATCGGGTGGACCCCAAGACCTATATTGACACCTTAAAAGACGTCTTGACCGATCAACCACGCGCATTTGATCAATTCTCGCGTAAAGAAATTCTGGCCAGCATTGAAGATCTCTACTCATACTACCGGTCGTATCTGCGGGTCGCGACCATGACCACCCAACAGAATCACGTGGTGGCCAGTGAATTCATGACCATTGACCAGCGGTTTAACGACGTGGTCTTACGCTTGTACCGGACGATTGAAGAAAAACTCAAGGGCCACGCCAACCACGTCTACCGGCAGACCAATGCGGCCACCAGCGCCTGTGTGTTGTTGCAACAGGTTCAGTGGCCGGTACCGGCCGGTTATGAGGCCTTGACGGATATCCGCTTCATGAACCGCCTGATGTTGCGGCCACCGATGATGCTTCACACCAAGAGTAACAAGCGTAAGGGTCGCTTCACGGCGAGTCACGAGAACCCGTTGAAGAACTTCACGGGGACCAAGCAAGACTGGTTGTGCTACCCGGCAAAGATTGGGGAAAGCTTGGCCTACATCTACTTCCACCGCGACTACATGGCATCGGGCTTGGCCTTGGCTAACCTGTTCCAGCTGGCCGACCGTCAGGAGGTCTTGAACCAGAAGCCGGACCTGATCTTACTCTTTGGCTCCCCGAGTGCGCAGGGGGATGCGGATCCCGAAAACGGGCACTACTTCTATGACGCCGAAAATCAAATCTACGTGGGTCAGGTGCCATACAATGACCAAACGACCTACTTTGGGTACATGAAGAAGATGTGCTTGACCCTGCATAACTTGCACCAGATTGCTCAAAAGCGGTTGCCAATCCACGGGTCAATGGTTAAGATTACTTTCGCTAACGGTCAGACCAAGACGGTGGTCTTTTTCGGGGATTCCGGAGCGGGTAAGTCCGAATCCATCGAAGCGCTGCAGAACGTGGCCGATGACCAGATTGTCAACATCGAAACCATTTTCGACGACATGGGGAGCTTCACACTTGATCCAGGAAAGGGCATTTACGCGCAGGGGACCGAAACCGGGGCCTTCGTGCGCCTAGACGACCTGAGCAGTGAAGTCGCCTTTAACAACATGGACCGCGGGATTTACATGAACCCCGAACTGTCCAACGCGCGGGTAATTATCCCGGCCAACACCTGGGATCGGGTGGTGGCCCATCACCACATCGACATGTGGGTCTACGCCAACAATTACGACGATGCCGTGGGGGTTCACCGCTTTACGGACCGCGAGCAGGCCGAGGAGACCTTCGTGGCCGGCAAACGCCGGGCGTTGGGAACCACCGATGAGGTTGGGATGAGTACCACCTTCTTCGCCAACCCGTTCGGCCCCGTGCAAGAACAGGCCCAGACGCGACCGATTATCGACGCGGTCTTTACCGAACTCTTCAAGGAACAGGTTTACATTGGGGAAATCTACACCCACTTAGGCAACGACAAGTCCCAAGACAAGTTAAACGAGTCCGCGCGTGAACTCTTAGCCGAATTAATGAACAATTAGTCCGAGGAGGAGATACCGATGGTGACCCCTGAACAACGTGATTTAATTTTGCATACGCTGCTCCAGATTGACGATCCGTACTACCTGAATCAATTTCAGGACGCTAGTAGCGAAGACGAATGGTTCCACATCAACGAACAGTTTATCCAACAAGATCTCCAGCGCTTTTTCCCGTCGACCATCGACACGCACGACCCCGAAACCTGGAAAATCATCCGGGCCCAACTCAAACAGTTTTGAGGGTCAGTTGTGTTGCCGAATCTTAGGATCCTGGCCCATTGCGATTGCAGGTGGCGGGATACAACTTGGGTACGGTAACATCAATGATTATTAATTTATAAAAAGTCCCCGCTCCCGCGACTCGCGGTGAGCGGGGGCTTTTTGTCAGGTAAATTTGCGTAAAATTTTACTTAATCACGAAAAACAATGGTACTTAAACGCCGAGTATTATACAATGTAACCGTATTCTTAGAATTTTGGAGGTGCCTGTTTTATGCAAATTACCCAAGAAATAGCTGGCGAACTTCACCAACAAAAAGTCACCAAGTACGTTTTGACCAATCAACACGGGACCCGCGCGGCGATTCTGACCTGGGCGGCCACCTTACAAGAATTTAGTGCCTTAGAAGACGGTCAACGTCAACAACTCGCCGTCCACCAGGACAACCTGGCGGCTTACGACAACAATACTTATTGCCTCTGCCAGGCGCTCGGCCGGGTTGCCGGCCGGATCAAGGGGGTGGCCTTTGACATTGACGGGACGACCTACCAGATCGAAGCCACTGAAGGCAAAAATGCCATCCACGGGGGCCCCCACGGCTTTCTGCACATCAACTGGGACGCCACGACCCAAGAAGACGGGGACCGGGCCAGTGTGATTTTGACCCATACCTCAACGCCGCAAGATGATCAGTACCCAGGAAACCTCACCACAACGATTACCTATACGCTGGATGAAAACGACCGGTTGACCATCACCTTTAAGGGGCAAAGTGATGCAGCAACGCTGTTTAACCCCACGATTCACGCGTACTTTAACGTAACTGACGATCAACACGATCTGGATCAACAATGGTTGACCTTGAACGCCGACAAGCGTTTAATTTTAAATAATGAAAAGATTCCGACCGGCGAGAAGGCTGCCGTGGCCGGGACCGGCTACGACTTCCGCAAGCCGCGGACCATCAAGGATGGCCTAGCCCAATTGGCCCAAGCCGGCGGTGTCGAATACGATGATGCCTTTGAGGTTCAGCCGGGGGATGCCCCAATCGCTACGGTTGGTGATACCACCGGTCACCGCGAAGTCCAAATCTATTCCGACAGAAACGGGGTAGTGGTCTTCACGGCGAACGCCACGGACCCAGCCAGAGCGGAGAAACGCGACTACAACGCCCTAGCTTTGGAAGCGCAGAACTTACCAGATGCCATTCACCACGACAATTTTGGGGACATCGTGTTACCCGCGAACCAAGCGGTCACGCACACGATTGCTTATCAATATGTCCGTAAATAATGGGCGGACAACTAGTCAGTACTGGTTAAAACGAGTACGCTATGGTGAGGAACTAGGTCATCAGCAAAAGGAGAGATTCGATTTGAGTTGGCAAGAAAACTATGCCGTTTGGCAAAAACAACCCACCATGTTGCCGGACGTCCGGCGTGAACTGGACGCTATGGCGGGCGACAATCAGGCGCTAGAGGCCGCCTTTAGTGCGCCGATGAGTTTTGGGACTGCCGGCATGCGGGGCGTTATGGGTCCCGGTATCGGGCAGATGAACGTCTACACGGTACGCCAGGCAACCGAGGGGGTGGCCCGTTATCTAGATACCCTGGACGACGCCACCAAACAACGTGGGGTCGCCATCAGTTTTGATTCGCGGTACCATTCCACTGAATTTGCTCACGAAGCGGCCCGGGTTTTGGGCGCTCACCAGATTCCCAGCTTCGTGTTCGATGATTTACGGCCAACGCCGGAATTGTCCTTTGCCGTGCGGCACCTGCACACGGCCATGGGAATCATGATCACGGCCAGCCACAACCCCAAGCAGTACAACGGGTACAAGATCTACGGACCAGATGGCGGGCAGATGCCGCCTAAGGCTTCGGACATGATCACTAAGTTCGTGCGGTCCGCCACCGACGTATTCGCCATCCAAGTGGCCGACGAACAGGCGCTGCGTCAGGCTAAGTTGCTGCATATCATCGGTGAAGACGTTGACCAGCCTTACTTGCAAAACGTGACGAGTGTGACCATCAACCATGACCTGATTAGTAAGGTCGGCAAGACCATGAAGTTGATCTACACACCACTGCACGGAACTGGGAAAGTGATCGGTGAACGGGCCTTACGGAAGGCCGGTTTCGAGAACTTTACCATGGTGCCTCAACAGGCGATTGCCGACCCCGAATTTCCGACGGTTGACTTCCCGAACCCCGAATTTCCGGAAGCCTTTGACATGGCCATTGCGTTAGGAAAACAAGAGGGCGCCGATCTCTTAGTGGCCACCGACCCCGATGCCGACCGTTTGGGTGCCGCTGTCCGGCAACCCGACGGGGAGTACCAACTGTTGACCGGGAACCAGATTGCGTCAATCTTGTTGGCCTACATTTTGAAGGCGCGCAAGGCGGCTGGAGATCTGCCGGTTGACGGTCGGGTGGTTAAGTCAATCGTGTCAACCGAGTTAGCCACCAAGATTGCGGCGGCTTACGGCGTGGAAATGAAAAACGTGCTGACCGGCTTTAAGTTTATCGCCGAACAGATCCACCAGTACGAAACCAACCACGATCACACCTTCCTGTTTGGATTCGAAGAAAGTTACGGTTACCTGATCAAGCCATTCGTGCGGGACAAGGACGCCATCCAATCGACGGTCTTGCTGGCCGAAGTGGCGGCGGACTACAAGCAACGGGGGATGACCCTGTACGACGGGATCGAAGAACTCTACGCGACCTACGGCTACTACGCCGAAAAGACCACGTTCGAGGAATTCCAGGGCGTCGACGGCTCCGCACAACGGGCCAAGCTGATGAGTGAATTCCGCGAAAATGCGCCCCACGATTTTGCCGGTACCGGCATTGATGCTGTGGAGGACTTCCAGACCAGCGTGAAGACGGCGGCCGATGGGACCACCACGGCCATCGATTTACCACAGTCCAACGTCTTGAAGTACTGGTTACACGATGGCACTTGGATCTGCATCCGGCCTTCCGGAACCGAGCCCAAGGTCAAGTTCTACATTGGTACTAGCGATCAAACGGCCGCTGCGGCCAACCAACGCTTAAGCAAGTACGAACAAGCGTTGAAGGCTTATGTAGCGTCTATCAATTAACGTTGATTTAACTGGCGTTCTCGACGATTGTCGGGAACGCTTTTTCTTTTTAAAACGGTAGCGGTTACAATATTGCCAAACTTTTCACAAGTTGCTATAATGCATTTTGGATGACTGATAAGTAACCGTAAAGGTTGTAAAAACGGCTAATTGGGTCCTTAGTTAGCTAAGGTGAGAAAGAGGGATTTTGTGATGGCAAAAGATAAGATGAAGTTAGATCCTGAGAAGTTTGCGGCCGCGGTGCTGGGGGGCAATGCACAGAAAAAGGGCGAAGAGAACAAGCTATACATTAAGCGCCAACTGACCCTTTATCTGGAAGCCACACTCCTAGCGCAAGATTTTAACGGGTTGGAACAGACCCGCTTCAACGACGCCAAGGAGCAACAACGCGACGATATTTTGATGAAACTTATCGAACGGCGCTATAATTAACTAAAGTAATTGATCCGGCTAACCCTGTTAATTGGGCTAGACGGGTCTTTTTTTGTGCCTTCATTTATTGGGTTTACTAAATTTTTTACCATAAAATTACAACCGGTTGCAACCTGATAAAAACGCTAATATAACGGTTTTTATGTTGAACAGTGTACAATGATTTAGGTTGCAACTTTGCCCCGTAGGCCCTAAGATAAGTAACGTAAAGCGCTTACATTTACTTAAAATTCACTGATGAGCTTTACCGAACTTCATGATGAACGGAAAGAGGGTATTTTGAATGGCTAACGACAAAATCACGTTAGATCCAGCTGCTTTTGCGGCCGCAGTCCTGGGAGGAAACGCTCAGCACCCCGACGAAGCCAATAAGTTGTACATCAAGCGTCAATTGACGCTGTACTTGGAAGCCATGTTGCTGGCGCAAGATTTTAACAATCTTGAGGAATCACGGTTCGACATGGCGAAAGCCCAGAAGCGCGATGACGTGTTGTCCAAGATCATTGAACGTCGTTACCACTAGACGTTTCGTTCGTTAACTTAAGTGATTAATTTGAAAGGTGTGAAAAAGAGCCATGAATTTATTTAAGCAGTATGCTTCCTATGCATTTGGGGCGTTTGGGCACGATGCGTTCTACGCGACGTTAAGTACCTATTTCCCAATCTTCGTTACTAGTGTTCTGTTCACCGGCCACGCGAACTCCGCGCAAATGATTGGGGCCGTTAGTGCCATGCTGGTGATTATTCGGTTGATTGAAATCGCCTTTGACCCGATGATCGGTGGGGTTGTGGATAACACCCGGACCCGTTGGGGCAAGTTCAAGCCCTGGTTACTTGGTGGTGGGCTGGTCAGCTCCATTACCTTGATGATCATCTTCACCAGTATTGGTGGGTTGGCCGATCACAACGACATGTTATACCTGATTATCTTTGGCATCGTGTTTGTTATCTTAGATATTTTTTATTCCTTCAAAGATATTTCGTTGTGGTCCATGTTGCCAGCGTTGAGTGTTGATTCCAAGACCCGGACTAAATTCGGGACGGTCGCTCGTTTCGGATCTACGTTAGGGGCCCAAGGGGTCATCATCGTGGTTATGCCATTGGTTTACTTCTTCAGTCAGAAGTTCTCCGGCACGACCGGGCAAACGCAGACCCGCGCCGGTTGGTTAGGATTTGCCGCCGTTATCGCCGTGGTTTCCTTCTTAGGGGCCTTGACCGCTGCGTTTGGGACTAAGGAACAAAAGAACTTGATTCGGGAAAACACCGAAAAGACCCGTTTACGCGACGTCTTCAAGGCCATTGGGGAAAACGATCAACTCATGTGGTTGGCGCTCTCCTACTTCCTGTTTGCCTTTGGGTATGTCATCACCAACTCCCTATTGCTCTACTACTTCCGTTACGTTATTGGCAAGCCGGCCGCTTACAGTATGGTCGGGGTTATTACCGCCATCTTAGGGATTATCTCCGTCGTGCTGTTCCCATTCTTGGTCAGCCTGATCAAGCGCCGTGGGGTGTATGTCGGCGGGATTGCCTTGATGGTCGTCGGTTACCTGATCTTCTTGTTCGCTGGCACCAACGTGACGATGGTCTTGGTCGGGGTGGCGTTCTACTTCTTCCCGTACCCAATGATCTTCTTGGCCGCCTTAATGACCATTACTGACAGTGTGGAATATGGTCAGTGGAAGAACGGGACACGGAACGAATCCGTGACCTTAGCCGTTCGGCCCCTGATCGATAAGTTGGCCGGTGCGTTCGCCAACGGGGTGGTAATGTTAGCCGCTCTGCAATCTGGGATGACCGGGAACGCTAAGCCGTCCGATATTTCAGCTAGTGGATTGTTACAATTTAAGATGTTCATCTTCTACATTCCGATTATTCTGATTATCTTGGCCGCCATCGTTTACTTTGGCAAGATCAAGTTGTCCGAAAAGCGTCACGCGGAAATCGTCGAAGATTTGGAAAAGAAATTAAAGGCTGAAAAGGCTGCTGGTCAAAAGATCGGGGACTAATCAGTTCGACGGGGTCTCAGGTCTCAGATCGGGGACCCCTTTATTGAAATGTTGTTGAAAACGCTTCAATTATGTTTGACACCGAGACTTTTACTGAGTATAGTTAAACTATAGTAAAAGTTTACTAAAATTCTAAAGGAGTTCATCGCCATGGATTATGCCAGCCTTGCATCAGAATACAAAGAAACTTTTAACGCCGAACCACAACGGGTCTTCTTCTCCCCAGGTCGGATTAACCTGATCGGGGAATACACCGACTTTAACGGGGGCCACGTTTTCCCAGCTGCCATCAGCTTGGGGACGTATGGGGCCTTCAGTAAGCGCGATGATCGGACGGTCCGGATGTTTTCTGCCAACCTGCCCAAGGCTGGCACCATTGAATTTTCGTTAGACGATCTGAGCTACAACGAGGCCGATAACTGGACCAAGTACTTTAAGGGGATGCTGTTCGAATTAGCCAAGCAGGGCAAGACCATCGATCAAGGGTTTGACCTGTACGTTCACGGGAACTTACCCGATGGCTCTGGCTTATCGTCCTCAGCTTCCGTGGAAATGTTGATGGCCCAAATCCTCTTGGATGCTTACGGTCAGGACATCTCGCGGGTGGACCTGGTTAAGGCCGGCCAGTTAGTCGAAAACGACTACTTAGGCTTAAACACCGGGATCATGGACCAATTTGCGGTCTTCATGGGGAAAAAGGACCAGGCCATCTTGCTGGACACCAACACCTTGAAGTACCAATACGCACCGGTCAAGATGGACGGCTACGTGGTGGTTATCATGAACACCAAGAAGCGCCGGGAACTGACCGATTCCAAGTACAACGAACGGCGGGCCCAATGTGAAGAAGCTTTACGGCGCCTGCAAACCAAGTTAGACATTCAAACGTTAGGTGACCTAAACGGCGACCAGTTCGACGAAAACAGTTACCTGATCAACGACGACATCTTGATCAAGCGGGCACGGCACGCGGTGGTGGAAAACCAACGGACGTTGCGGGCCTTCGATGCCTTACAAAACAACGACTTGACCACTTTCGGTAACCTGGTCAACGCGTCCCACATCTCGTTACATTACGACTTTGCCGTAACCGGGACGGAACTGGATACGCTGGTTGAAACCGCTTGGCAACAACCAGGTGTCCTGGGAGCCCGGATGACCGGTGCCGGCTTCGGTGGCTGTGCGATTGCCATCGTGAAGGAAAGCAACGTGGACGCCTTCGAAAAGGCGGTTGGCGACACCTACAACGAGAAGATCGGTCACCCAGCCGAATTCTACATCGCCCACTTAGCTGACGGTTCCCACGAACTGACGAAGTAGGCGGTAACGGACGCCTTACCGGTCAGCCTTAGCAGGACTCGTTACTGGCTAACTTGAAGCCTCGCGAAAAGTGCGGGGCTTTAAGCTTGGACTGGGTCTGGCCCGAGAAAAAAACACGGCGAAGACCAACGAGAGTATTAGCCATATCTGGACTGATATCACGGGCACGCTGGTTTTACGATTAACGCTAGTGTAGTCGTGAGGGAGGGCCTGGTGGGGCTCAGGGGTGTCGTTTGTGTTAGTCGGGGTGCTTTCCCGACTTACACAAAGGCCGAACTTTGAGACCTGGGTTTAGGGCTCAAAGTCGTGCCCACCCCGTTCCAGCCTCACCAGGCCCGACCGGCAGACGGATAAATCATACAAGTTTAAGAACACAAGACAGATTGAGGAGGAAATGCGCAATGACAGTTTTAGTTTTAGGTGGTGCTGGTTACATCGGCTCCCATGCCGTTGATCGATTGGTTGAAAAGGGGTACGACGTGGCCGTTGTGGATAACCTGGTCACGGGACACCGCGCAGCCGTGAACCCTAAGGCGCGCTTTTACCAAGGTGACGTGCGGGACCAAGATTTCCTGAACGACGTTTTTGATAAGGAAGACATCGAAGGGATCATTCACTTCGCCGCCTTCTCCGTGGTGCCTGAATCCATGAAGAAACCGTTGAAGTACTTCGACAACAACACGGCCGGCATGGTTTCCTTACTGGAAGTCATGAACAAACACAACGTTAAACGCATCGTCTTCTCCTCAACGGCGGCCACTTACGGCGAACCGAAGCAGATTCCCATCAAGGAAACTGACCCGCAAGTGCCAACCAACCCGTACGGCGAAAGCAAGTTGATGATGGAAAAGATCATGAAGTGGTCCGACGAAGCTTACGGCATCAAGTTCGTGGCTTTGCGGTACTTCAACGTGGCGGGGGCCAAGCCAGATGGCAGCATCGGTGAAGACCACCACCCCGAAACCCACTTAGTCCCGATCATCTTGGAAGTCGCTGCGGGCGAACGGAAAGAACTGTCCATCTTCGGGGACGATTACCCAACTAAGGATGGCACCAACGTGCGGGATTACGTCCACGTGGTCGATTTAGCCGACGCCCACATCCTGGCCTTGGAATACCTGAAGGCCGGCCACGACAGCAACGCCTTCAACCTGGGTTCTTCGACCGGTTTCTCCAACAAAGAAATGTTGGAAGCCGCACGGAAGGTCACGGGCAAGGAAATCCCTGCCAAGATGGCCCCACGGCGTGCCGGTGACCCAAGTACCTTGATTGCGGCGAGTGACAAGGCCCGCGACATCTTGAACTGGCAACCCCAATACGACAACGTGGAAGACATCATCCGGACGGCCTGGAACTGGAAGCAATCCCACCCCGAAGGCTACGCTGACCGGGGGGCGAACGCCTAATGGCTCAAGATACCTTACAGTTATTCTTAGACGACATCGTGGCGTCCCCGTCGCCCTACACGGCACTGGATCGCCAGTACGTGGAAAACCGCATCTACGCGTTGATTGGTGACGGTGCGGTCCAAGCGGCCACGGCGGCCAACCCAATTGATTTGGTCGCGGCGCTGGTTAACACGGCCATCGAGCACGGTAAAATTAATGACACGCCCAGTGAGCGTGAAATTTTAGAAGCCCAACTGATGGACCTGATGACGCCGCTCCCATCCGCACTGAACCGTGGCTTCTGGGACCGTTACCAGGAAAGTCCGTCCAAGGCGACCGACTGGTTCTACCAGTTGAGTCGGGCCAACGACTACATCAAGACGCGTAACATTGCGCGTAACGTGGTCTTTGACGCCGACACGCCGGCGGGCACCTTAGAAATCACCATTAACCTGTCGAAGCCGGAAAAGGACCCCAAGGCCATTGCGGCCGCGCGGAACCAACCTAAGACGGGTTACCCGTTAGACCAACTCTGCATGACCAACGAAGGCTACTTAGGCCGGTTGGGTTATCCGGCCCGCAGCAATCACCGGATCATCCGGTTGATGCTGGGCGGCGAAATCTGGGGCTTCCAGTATTCGCCGTACGCCTACTTCGCCGAACACGCCATCTTCTTGTCCCAAGTTCACCGGCCGATGAAGGTCGACCAACACGGAATCACCAACTTGTTGGAAATCGTGCGGCAGTTCCCGACCTACTTTGTCGGCAGTAACGCCGACTTACCGATCGTGGGGGGCTCGATGTTGAGCCACGACCACTATCAAGGCGGCAAGCACACCTTCTCAATGATGAAGGCACCGTTGGATCGCGAATTTGACCTGAACGTACCGGGTGTTACGGCCGGGGTCGTTCAGTGGCCGATGACCGACTTACGGTTACGGGGCGCGCACCCCGAAGCCCTGGTCACGGCGGCGGTCAGGATCATGGATAGTTGGAAGGCCTACTCCGACGAAAGCGTCGACGTGCGGGCTTACACCAACGGCACGCGGCACCACACGGTCACCCCGATTGCGTACCGTGACGGAGACGACTACGTGCTGGACCTGGTCTTACGGGACAACCAGACGTCCGCTCAGTATCCGGATGGCATCTTCCACCCGCATCAGGACGTCCAACACATCAAGAAGGAAAACATTGGCTTGATCGAAGTCATGGGCCGGGCCATCTTACCCGCACGGCTGAAACCGGAAATGGCCGAGGTCGAAAAGTACCTGATTGGGCAACCCAACCAGATTGCGGCCATGCACCAACCTTGGGCGGACAGCCTGAAGGCCCAGCACGACATCACGCCGGAAAACGTGCAATCGGTAGTTCACCAAGCGATTGGGGACACGTTTGCCCGGGTCTTGGCGGATGCGGGAGTCTTCAAGCGCGATGCCAAGGGGCAAGCCGCGTTAGACCAATTTTTAGCACAACTTTAACCAAATTTTGATTAACGTTTTAGGGAGGCGAGAACGATGGCAGCAACGTTAAAGGATATTGCTCAGGCCGTGGGTGTGTCACTGGCGACGGTTTCGCGGGTTTTGAATTACGACCGGACGTTATCGGTCAGCGACCAAACCCGCAAGCAGATCTTCGAGGTGGCGGAAAATCTGAACTATTCGAAGCTCAAGCGGCGGCCGATTCTGGCGGACAAGCAATTGAAGATTGCCGTCGTTCAATGGTATTCCAAGACCAAAGAACTCGACGACCTCTATTACATGTCGATTCGCCTGGGCTTGGAGAAGCGCAGTGAACAACGCCACTTCATTACCATGCGGACCTTCCAGAATGACCTGAGTAAGATTGACGACGACGTGGACGCGATTATCGCTATCGGGAAGTTTAGTCCCCAGCAGGTCCAAGCCTTAGCGGAAATGACGCCGAACTTGGTGTTTGTGGATCAGGACCAACTGGCTAACGGGTACGACAGCGTGGTCACGGACTTTCAGATCGCGGTGCAACAGGTGGTTGATTACTTTACCCAGCAGGGGCAGACCCGTATCGGGTTACTCCATGGGACGGAATGGACCACCGACGAGCAGTACCAGGTAATCGATCCGCGGTATCAGGCGTTCAAGCAGTTGCTGCAAAGTCGCGGACAGTACGACGACTCGTGCGTGTTCGCGGGGGATTACACCAACCAATCTGGCTATGATCAGATGACCCGCGCGATTGAGACGTTGGGTGACCAACTGCCCGCGGCGTTCTTCGTGACCAACGACCCCATGGCCGCTGGCGCGTTAAAGGCGCTTCGTGAGGCTAACATTGCCGTGCCGCAACGCGTGAGTCTGATTGGGTTCAACGACACCACGATTGCCCGGTACGTCTTCCCGGAGCTTAGTACCGTGCACGTCAACACGGAACTCCTGGGTACCACGGCGGTTGACTTGATCGAAAACCGGATTCAAACGGGCCGGACCACCCCGCAACGGGTGACGGTCGGCACGAGTCTGGTCTTACGAGAGAGCACCTTACAGAAGTAAAAAGTAAACGAAAGACCGGTTGCACGCCGTTATGGCGGGTGACCGTTTTTTTTGACGGATAGTTTCTAAAATGGGTTAAACCTAAAAATCACGCCTTGGTCGGTTAGACGAGGGCGTGATTTTAGGATTCAAAGTAAAATTTTAAGTGAGTCATGACTAGTTGCGATGGCTTAGAGTTGCCATTAACGCCAGTCTAAGCTGGAGGGCCAGTCAGAAAGGGGCTCAGGGGTGAAATTTATCTTAGCCGGTGTTGTTTGCCGGCTTAGATAAAGGTCGGTCTTCAAGACCCGGTTTGGGGGGCTTGAAGCCGTGCCCACCCCGTTCCAGCCCATTTTCTGACTGGCCCGGAAGCGCTTAGTTTAGATCTAGATTACCAGATTTTCACCCGGTCCGCCGGCTTCAGGTACATGCCGTCGCCCGGTTGAACGTTGAAAGTGGTGTAGAAGTCGTCGAGGTTCTTGACCTGCACGTCGGCCCGCAGCTTGGCCGGGGCGTGGACGTCGATCGACAGCAGAAGCTGCATATATTCCGTTGTGGCCTTCATCCGCCAGACGTTGGCCCAGTTGATAAAGAAGGCCCGTAAATCGACGTCAGCGGCCGATTTAGCGGCTTCTAGGGCACAGCTCAGCCCGCCGGCGTCGGCGATGTTTTCGGAAACGGTCAGCTTACCGTTGACCTTCTGACCGGCAAAGTCGATGCCGTCGAATTCCTTGATCATGGCCTGCGAGAGGTCCTTGAAGTGGGCCAGGTCCGCGTCGGTCCACCAGTTATTCAGGTTCCCGAATTCGTCGAACTGCGCGCCGTTGTTATCGAAGGCGTGGGAGATTTCGTGCGCCATGACGGCCCCGATACCGCCGTAGTTGGTGCTGCTGGACTGTTCTAGGCTGTAGAACGGCTTTTGCAAGATGGCGGCGGGAAAGACGATTTCGTTGTTCGACGGGGAGTAGTAGGCGTTGACCGTGTTGGCGCTCATGTCCCACTTCTCGCGGTCGACGGGGTGGCCCCAGTGGCCGAAGTGTTCAGCCAAGGCGATTTCGTCGAAGGCTTGCGCGTTGTCGAAGAGGGACTTGGTGGTGTCGACCTTAAACTTGGCGTAGAGTGGGTCGATCTTGTCCGGGTAGCCGACCTTGATGGTCAACTTCTGAAGCTTGACCACGGCCTTCTTGCGGGTGGCTTCACTCAGCCAGTCGTTGGTGGCCAACCGGTTTTGGTAAACGCCGGCCATCTTCAGGACCATCTTACGAACGTCGGCCTTAGCGGCTTCACCGAAGTATTTGCGACCGTAGTAGTCACCGACAACCTGACTGAAGTAGCCACTAGCTAGGTAGTAGGCGGCCTTTTCCTGAGAGCGAGCCTGTTTTTGACCCGACAAAGCTCGGCCGTAGGTGCCACCGACTTGGCGGAAGTCCTCGGTCAAGGTGCCACTAGCGCCCAAGACCGTCTTAACCAGGATCCAGCTTTTCACGAGTGGGAAGTTGGCGGGGGTTAAGAGATCGCCGATGGCGTCGAAGTAGGTCGGTTGCGGGAGGATGGCCTGGTCCGGTGTGGCGCCTAGAAGGGCGGTGACGGCACTGGTCAGGTCTAACGCGTCGGTCTTAGCGGCCACGTCGGCCAGCGGGAACGGGTTATAGTCCTTCACGTAGTCGGCCGCTTCTTCGGACGACTTCACGTGTGGCGCAATCAACGCGTCGAATTGCTTGGTCTGGTCGACCAACTGGGCGGCGTCATCTTCACTGTAGCCCACCATGGTCAGTAACTTGGTGGCCATCTGGGTGTAGATTGGCAGTAATTGCTTGGCCGCCGGATTATCCTTGGCGTAGTAGGTCTTGTCGGGCAGAATCAGGCTCGGCGCGTCGACGTACAGCGCGTAGTTGCTGGTATCCTTCATGTCGGGGTCGACGCTCAGCGCGATGGGCGTGGGAATGCCTTCCCGGTAGAAATCGACCAACGCGGCGTTTAGGTCGGCGAAATTCTGTAGCGCTTCGATTTTGGCCAAATAAGGCTTGAGCGGTGCGGCACCGGCCCGTTCACGGCCCGCAAAGTCACGCGTTAAGGCGTAGAATTTCTTGAATTCGGCCATTTCGGGATTGGCGGGCGTTAACTTACCCGCTAAGAGGTCGGCAAAGTCGGCCATCAAGGTGTGTTCGATGTTGTCGACTAAGTCCATGAAGCCCCCGGTCGAGGCGTGGTCGGCGGGAATGGTGGCCTGTTCGGCCCACTTGCCATTGACGGCATCGTAGAGGTCTTGGTTGAGCAGGGACTCGTCAACCGGAAAAGTCGTTGCGGAACCACCGGGTTGGCCGGCAGCAAAATGAGTGGTGTGCATACGAAAATCCTCCTTAAATATTGTCATTAGTCACAGGTTAACCCACTTGGCGGGGAAAGGAAACTATTTTATCATTGATTTCTCATGATTTGGGAGGGCCATCAAAAAAGGAGTCTGAGGCGTACCCCACACTCCTAATGCTGAACGGCATTTGGCCGCTTAATCTTCTGCTTGCCGCCGGGTCCGCGTTACGGGCCGGTGGAACTTCGGCCGGTTACGATCCCAGATAGCCACGTTGGCTTGATAGCGAGTGAAGAAATCGTTAATCGCTTCTGGCGCTAAGTCGGATGGTAATTGGTTCCAAGTCCGCGCACTCTGTAAGAAGACCTGGTGAATGTCGTCCTCCACCCGGGTTCCCTTAGGCGTTAATCGCAGGTACTTGACCCGCCGGTCGTCCATCTTGGCTTCCTGTTCGACGTAACCGTCTAGCAGTAAGGCCCGTAATTTTCGAGCCGCGGCGGAACGCGTGGTCCGGGTGTCATCCGCAAGCTCACTTAGCGTAATGTTGCGTTGTTCATGAATTTGTTTTAACAGTAAATATTGTTCGAAACTTAATGAGTATTGCCCCGTGATCTGCTCAGCGGCGTTAATCAGGACGCAGAAAATCTCCCGGTATTGCCGTAAGAAGGTCTCAAATACTCTCTCCTCGCTTTGCATGCTTGACTCCCCCTAGATAGAAGCAAATTTTTGCTGACTTAGTTGCGACGCGCTGACACCATGAGTGCTGGTCTCCGCTATCACAGCTTACCGTCATTATGCGGCACTATCGATGGGGATGAAAATGATTACACTTTATTGCGCCGGGTTAAGACAACTCAGCTTTCCATCTAGTCAAAAATACGCTAGCGGGGGTTAACTGCTAGCGTAAGAAATTGGACTGGTAAGGAATGTTCTAGGATCTAATCACTGGTTAAAACAACCAGCCGTTATTAAGAAAAGACACAGATAGTTGGTTATAACCAGTGTAAGCTGGAGGGACAGTCAGAAATGGGCTCAGGGGTGAAATTTGTCTTAGCTGACGTTTTTCAGTCGGCTTAGACAAAGGTCGGTCTTCAAGACTCGATTTGGGAGGCTTTAAGCCGTGCCCACCCCGTTCCAGCCCGTTTCTGACTGTCCAGGAAGCGCATGACTAATTGGATTTACTTGGTCATATAAATGTAGAGGTGATCCGCCGAAAAGCCAGTGTTGAACCGGATTCCGTTGGAGTGAATCGTTTTGGTATTAGTGGAACTACTATTGGACTTGGCATCCTTTAGCACTTTTTCAAACTTGTTGATCACGTACTTCGGTTTAGCCTTTAACGTAGCTCCCAGTAAGGCGAAGGTGGTCCCGAACTGCTTCTGACCGCTCTTAGTCTTCATCTGTGCCGTGGGGGTGATCAACGCGAGTCCCATTAGCTGACCGTCCTGCACGTTGGCACGGATCGTGGCGGCTTTGGTGGTGACCAAGTTTTGCACGCCATTCTTAGCCGTCGTAGGGAGCAAGTCGGCTTTAGCTTGCCGTTTGGCAGTGGCCAGTTTAGCCTGTAGCTGTTGAGCAGCGGCCTGTTGTTGCTTGGCTGCCACTGCAGCCGCCGTTGGGTCAGTCTTGGCCAGGGCCGCTAACTTTTGCTTGGTCTGGGCCTGAGTCTTCTGGGCCGTCTGCAGCTGCTTTTGGACCTTAGTTGGCAGGTAACTGGCAATGACCATCTGATTGTAGCTGGCCGCAAATTTTTGGTAGTTGCCTAATGCCTGGGTGGCCTTGACCGTGACGGTCTTGTGGGTCCCGTTAGCACTGAGTTTGACCGTTTGGTCGTGCGGTGCCGCGGGAACCTGGAAGAAGTAGGTTCCGGCCGCAACCTTAACGGATTGTTGGGGACCGTCTTCGATCTGGTAGGTCACACGCTTGGCCTTCGCGTCGCCTTTGACCACCGCGGTGAGCGCCGTGGGATGGTAGGTGGACTGTTTGGTGGTGAGGGTGTTGGAGCAGCCGGCCAGGGTCAAAGCCATCAACCCTAGGGCGCTCACGAGAAGTTTTTTCATAATTGTTAGATACGCCATCCTTTGAGTGAGTAAAGTACTTGCTACATCTTACCACAAGTCGCCTAATCCCGCGCGGGGAATTGCTTTTCTGGGAATGAGTTGCATAAAAATATTGATGAAAAGCAGTACGTGTTGCTTTCATAAAAGCCAAATTATTGGTATGATTAAGGTGTTGAAAGCGATACCACTTCGGTGGATTTTGGAAAGGACGGGATAGGATGTATGAACGGATTTTAGTACCGATGGATGGCAGCAAAAATGCCCATACAGCATTGGTAGAGGCCATTAAGCTGGCCAAAAAACTCGGCTCCAAACTGTTCATCGTCTCTGTCGCTAGTGATCAGACCTATGCACACTATGGTGCGGAATTTGGGAGTGAAATTGTCACCCATTTTAAGGCCGCGGCGACGAAGTTTTTAGACAGTGCGGTGCAAGAAGTAGAGAATGCCGGGGTACCGGTTGAAACTAGCTTCAAAGTGGGCTTGCCTAAGCCCACGATTGCGACGACGCTGCCCCAAGAACTTAAAACCACACTAACGGTGATTGGTCGTTCCGGGGTTCACGGTTTGGGTCGCGCCATTATGGGGTCGACCACGGCCTACGTGGTTCATAACTCGGACACTAGTGTCCTGGTGGTCGATTAATTCGTTGAGCTAAGCAAAAAAACGCACTGACCAATTGGTCAGTGCGTTTTTTTCAGTAATTGGCGAGATTACTTGTTCTTGATTTCGCCCTTCAACCAACGTTGAAGATTAGCGATTTCGTCGCGCCGCTTCAGGTCCTTCTTACGGTTAACCTTCCGACGGCCTTGTACGCCATTTGGATGTGCTTTTCTCATTGTAAAAACCCTCGCTTAATTAAAATAACAATCGGCTACTATTCTACTGGTTTTCTCCCAAAATTGCAAGGTCAACTGGGAATTTCACGGGACCTCCTTCGATTTAGTTAAATTTTGAGCGGGGAACCGGTGGGTCTGGGGGAAAGTGGTATATTGAAAATTGAAAGTATCAGAGAGAGGAACGGTTAGTGTGCAATCATTTAAGCAAACGTCCAAAGTGACCTGGTGGGCGTGGTTAGTCGTGGTTATCGTCGGCGGCCTACTATTGTGGGGTACCGCGCATAACGCCGTCTGGTATCACGATCCCATCATGCGGGTCACCGCGGTGCGGCAACAACAAACGACCAAGGAAACCGATGACTTTCAAAACGTCGATTATCAAACGCAACAGGTTTTGACGGGGACGTTGCTGAATACGTCACGGCGGGGGCACCAGCTGAAGGTGACCAATACCTATTCGGCGTCGGGGGCCATGGATCAACGCTACCACGTTGGGAATCAGCTGTTTGTGGTGTTACACCACCATAATGGTCATCTGAGTGCAACGGTCAAAGATCGGAAGCGCGATATCCCACTGGTCTTTATGCTGTGGGTGGTCGTGGGTCTACTCCTGTTAATCATGCAGTTTAGCGGCTTGATGGCATTTCTTAGCGTCGCGGCTAACGGGGTGCTCTTCTTAATGGCCATCCTGTTGAATGGCTCAACACAGGGCGCGCAAGTCCTGTGGATTTTCGGCAGCTTAGCCGTCGTTTTTGCGGCGGTAACCCTGTGGCTAGTGTTGGGCTGGACTCGTCAGATGGTCATCACGTTGGTAACCACGCTGGGGGGGACGCTGTGTGCCATTGTCGTCGCGTTAGGTGTCTTTCACGTGACTCACGAGAAGGGGATGTTCTACGAGTCCATGCAGTATGTGACCCAGTTACCCCGACCATTGTTCTTGGCTGAGACCTTGTTAGGGTCGTTAGGTGCGGTGATGGATGAATCGACTGACATCATCTCGTCGTTGTTCGCATTGAAACGAGAACGTCCGACCATCACGCCACAACAGATCTTCAAGTCCGGCCGGCAGATTGGGAGTACCATTATGGGCCCCTTGATTAACGTGCTGTTCTTTATTTTTGTGGCCGACACGTTTCCGATGGCATTGCTATACCTCAAAAATGGTAATAGCTGGGGCTATACCTTCTCGATGAACATGTCGATGGGAGTGGTTCAAAGCTTGATTAGTGGGATTGGTATTGTATTAGCCGTTCCGTTGGCCAGTTATCTCGCTAGTCGTTGGTTACCTAAGGGGGTGGCCGCATGAGTACAATTACCTTATTGGGCCTGATTTTACTACTGCTAATGGTGCTAGTGGGTGGCAAGGCGGGGGCCCAGTCGTTTCTGGCGTTGCTCCTGAACTTCGGCCTGCTATTCTTAGCTATCGTGTTGGTGGCCTTTCACTTCTCACCGTTGATCGTTACGTTGGTGGTCGGCTTAATGGTTTTGGCTTTGACCATTTTCATGAGTAGTGGTGATGATTTATCGAGTACCGTGGCGTTTATCGCTTCGGCCATCGTGCTGGTAGTCTTGGTCCTATTAATCGTTCCGGTTGAGCAGTGGGCCATGGTCCAGGGCTTTGGCCCGGAGGACAGTGAGGACCTGGTGGGCTTGTCGGTCCTGGTGGGGATCAACTTCGTCAAGGTGACGACGGCGACGGCGATCCTGAGCACGCTGGGAGCGATTGCCGAGGCGGCGATGGCGATTTCGGCGGGACTCAGTGAGATTCTTGAGCAGCACCCCCAGGTTGGCTTAAAATCGCTGTTTAACGACGGTATCAGCGTGGGTAAGCAAATCATCGGGACCACGTTTAACACCCTGTTTTTCGGCTTTTTCGGCGGTTTCCTGGCGTTATTCATCTGGTTCACCGGTGTGCACTATTCGTTTGGCGAGATTTTCAACGATAAAATCTTCGTGTCGGAAATCTTGATGATCCTGTTCGCCATGCTGAGTGTCTTGCTGACGGTGCCCATTACCACCTGGGTCATGACCCGAGCGGCGGCCGGTCAGCGGAAGCGCGCGGCGAAATAGGTCTGTTGCGCTGCGCGGTGGTTCCCGCGGCGGCCGTCGATAGGGTGTCACCGGACGGTTTGTTTCGCTTGATACTAAAATGGCCATTGTTCCTGAATTTGGAATAATGGCCATTTTTACGTTAAGAGTCACGCTATTTTGCGGTGTGAAAGAGGTTCGCGTCGGTACCACGCAAAAACGAGCGGTGACCATCCCGTAGATAGTCACCGCTCGCTTGAGGGTTGAAACGTAAATTTAAGCTTTAATTGCTGGCACTCACACTACTGGTACTAGTGCTAGCTGCGTTAACGTCGCTGGAACTAGTGGCGGCCGACGAACTATCAGAACTGCTCGTAGCGCTGGATGAATCGAAGCTGCTAGTGGCACTCGCTGTCGTTGCGGTGGTCGTCTTGACGTTCTGGACGCCCGTTAAGACCTTTGAGTAAACCCAGTAACGCTTGCTACTGTTCTTAGAAGGCTTGATGCGGTACCAGGTCGATCCCGTGGTCTTCTTAGCCGTCATGTCAATGTAGTAGGTCTTGCCCACCTTAGGCGTAATCTTAGACCACTTTTGCCGCTTGGCGTTCTTGTTAGAGCCCTTGACGTGATTGTATAGGTAGTATTTCGTGTACTTGCTACTTAACTTCGCTTGTTGGTTGACCGACTTGTAAGTTGCCGTGATCAACTTGGTGTGCGTTGAGGTCGTCATGGTCTTGTAGTACTTCTTAACCATCTGGTAGAAGGCAGCCATGGTGTACTTCTGCCCAAAGTACTTCTTCCCAGCCGAAGCGTAGTACCCGACCGGATCGGTATGCGTTGACCCGCCTAAATGCTTAGCGACGGACCCGTGGGACCAAACCGTCCCCTTACCGTCGTAGGCAGCATCGTTAGGCTTCAACTTGTATTCCTTTAACAGGTAAGCCGTGTACCAGGCCGCGTTAGCAATTTCGTGGGCGAAGGCGGACTTACTGTGTACTTCAATCTGTTCGAATTGAACGAACCGAGCGTTCCCCGGATAGCCAACCCCCCAGGAAAGGTAGTTGGTGTTGGCAATGTTGATGATGTGGGAGGCGTCAACGAAACTGTGGACGAAGGCGTTGTTATAGTTCCGCTTCATGTAGGCAATTTCGTTGTAAATGGTCGAAGACGGGTTAGCTGTTTCGTGGACGACGACCCCTTCCGGCTTGCCAACACCGTGCCGGTACTTGTACTTAGGAAAGCCACTCCAAATGGCCTTCGTGACCTTGGCTGGCTTGTAATTGTGACTATTAATATAATTGTTGACCTTCGAACTAGCATTCGCCGAGGTTGCTCCGCCGAAGAGACCGGCAAACCCTAACGCGGCGACTGCCGCAAGGAGAACTTTTGACATTTTCACCCGAATCATCCCTCAAATCTTTCATTATCTTATTTGTTAACAACCATCTGTACGGTTGCGACGCTATGATTTCGTACCTTACTATATCGATAAATGTCGCTCACGACAACCGGTTAACCGGGACCGTAGCTTAATATTACGCTTCTAATATCAATAACCACGGGCTTTGTTTCGGGTGTTTTCAAATAGATTAAAACTGCACGACGCCTGTAACCTCACTGTAACATCAGAAGAAACCGGTTTAATCGGCTGTCGGTGCCGGCGCGGCACCCTGAGCCCACTGTTTTCTGGCGGGATCGATATGCAACTTTTGTTGGCATTCCGGGCATAACCCGTAGACCTCCACGTGGTTACTGGTGACCAAGTATCCGGTTTGTTCGCTGGCTTCGCGGTTGAGTTGTTGTTCCAACTGGGCGAAGTCGGGGGCGAAGACGTCGGTAATCTTGCCACAGTTTTCGCAAATCACGTGGTAATGGGGCTGCCCATAGAAGTCGTAACGGACGCCGCCGTTATCGTTGGGTAGTTCGATCACAATACCAAGGTCCACTAAGAGGTTTAACGTGTTATAAATCGTGGCCATACTAAGATTAGGTTGTTCCGCCGCTAATGCGGTGTAGATGGTTTCAACGGCCGGGTGATTGTGATGGTTGACCAGGTAAGTCAAAATTACCCGGCGCTGGGGCGTTACCCGAATATGATGATCCTTTAAGGTCTTTAACGCTTGCGCTAAAAGTTGGTTAGGTTGGGCCATGGGAATCCCTCCTTATAATTAGTCTTATCTGACTCTATTAAACCACATTTCGACCAGACTTCCAGTTTTCCGTTTTAATTTAGAACAATTCGTGGTTACGATAATTTTTAGTTGGTAGATGATTTACTTTTCCGGGATTCGTGCTAGAATAGAATTGTTGTTAGATAAGAACGATTCTAATATAGATAAAATTTTAGTCATACCAAACTTTTGAGTTTGATTCGTGCTATGATAAAAGTACTGCGGTTGTAAAACCATGTAGGGGGTTAGGAATAATGGAATCAAAGAAGAAGCCAGCAACTTTAGCGCAACGCATCAACGTCTTACGGGCCAGCGTTATGGGGGCCAATGATGGCATCTTATCCGTTGCGGGGATTGTTATCGGGGTGGCCGGAGCAGCCACGAGTAGTTTCGCCATCTTTATCTCAGGGATTGCCGGAATGATTGCCGGGACGGTGTCGATGGCCATGGGGGAATACGTTTCGGTCAATACGCAAAAGGATGCTCAGCGTAAGGCGATTGAAACCCAGACGGTCGCGTTAGATGACGATTATGACGGAGAATTCAACTTCATCAAGGATAAGTACGTTGCCAGTGGGATTAAACCGGAATTAGCCGAACAGGCGGCCCACGAAATGATGACTAAGGATCCCATCAAGGCCACGGTTCGTGAACGCTTTGGGTTTAACGTAGGAGAGTACACCAATCCATTTTCGGCGGCCATTGCGTCGATGATTTCCTTTCCGACGGGCTCCATCCTACCGCTGTTATCGATCAGCTTGTTGCCGAAGAACTTACGGATCTGGGGGACGTTCGTGGCGGTCATCATCGCGTTATCGATTACCGGCTATGTCGCGGCGATTCTGGGGAACGCCAACCGACGGAACGGTACCGTGCGAAACGTGGTAGCGGGAGTCATTACCATGCTGGTCACGTACTTTATCGGTCGATTATTCGCATGAGAGGGAGCGCTAAACAATGGTAGCAAATGATACGTTGCGTTTAAAGAAGAGTAAGAAGCAACACCAAACGATGGATGAAAAGCTCAACACGTTGCGGGCTGGGGTGTTGGGGTCTAACGATGGTATTCTGACGGTAGTCGGGGTCCTATTCAGTGTGGCTGCGGCGACCACGAACCAGTTCACGATTTTTATCGCCGGTTTGTCTGACCTGATTGCCTGCGCCTTTTCGATGGCGTCTGGGGAATACGCCTCCGTTAGCACGCAAAAGGATACCGAACGGGCGGCGGTCGCTAAGGAAGCCGAGCTATTAAAGACCAACTTTGACGACGAACTCGCGACGGTCCAGAAGTTCTACGAAGGCCGGGGCGTCACGCCAGCAACGTCTTTGGCCATCGCCAAGGATCTGATGAGCAAGAACGCCCTGGAAACCATTGTCGAAGTGAAGTACGACATCAAGCTGGGACACTACATGAACCCATGGGATGCGGCCTTCTCCTCACTGTTCTCCGCGTCGGCCGGGGGGGTCTTTCCGCTGGTTGCGATGACCTTTCTGCCGGTGGCTTGGCAGTGGCCGGGGACCATCATTGCCGTGATCTTATCTGTGGCGTTGACGGGTTTTCTGAGCGCCAAGTTGAGTCACGGTCTGGTCAAGACGGCGATTGTCCGCAACATCGTGGTCGGGATTATTACCATGTTTATTCACTACTACGTCGGTCAGCTTTTCTAAGGAATTTCTAAGCTATTTGCCAGACAGGGAGTGTACAATAGCCAAATAATCCCGCGACGGGAATTAGAGACTGTTTAGAAATTTAAACGAGGACTGTAGTTGTTAAATGCGATGCTAGTGGAGGATAAAACTGGTTTTCCGCGGACAATCAGGAGCCCCAAAGCTTGCAACCATTACACTGGTGGGTTAACCGGAAGAAAATCACCATTGCCAGTGTGAGCTGGAGGGCCAGGCAGAAATGGGCTCAGGGGTGAAATTTGTGTTGGCCGGTGTTCTTTACCGGCCTAGACAAAGGTCGGTCTTCAAGACCTGGGCTACGGGCTTGAAGCCGTGCCCACCCCGTTCCAGCCCGTTTCTGACTGGCCTGGAAGCGCCAATCCTAAGCTACTCTTACTGACCGTCGCGGTTGAAAGTGAGGAAATTTGGCTTGAAGCGTAAAATGAGTTTGTTTTCATTGGTCATGCTAACGCTCAGCGCCATCATTGGGTCGGGCTGGTTATTTGGGGCCGGAATGGCCGCCCAAATTGCCGGTCCGGCCGCTATTTTGTCCTGGATTTTAGGGGCCGTCGTGATTGGCCTGATTGCGTTAAACTACATCGAGTTGGGAACCATGTTTCCCACCAGTGGCGGGATGAGCCAGTACGCGGCGTTCTCCCACGGGCCGTTATTGGGGTTCGTGGCGGGGTGGGCCAACTGGTTGTCCCTATTAACCATTATTCCTATTGAGGCCGTGGCGGCCGTTCAGTACATGAGTTCGTGGCCCTGGTCTTGGGCCAACTGGACCCGGGGCTTTCTGCACGCCGGCAACGTCACCAATCTGGGGTTAGTGATTGTCTTTCTCTTCATCTTGGCCTTCACGTTGCTGAATTTCTGGTCGGTCAAGTTGTTGACGCGGTTTACCAGTTTTATTTCGATCTTTAAGCTGGGGGTTCCAACGCTGACGATTCTAGTGTTGGTCCTGACCGGTTTTGAGCCGCAAAACTTTGCGGCTAAGGCAGGCTTTATGCCGGGTGGCAGCGCGTCGATCTTTGCGGCGACCACCGCGGCGGGAATCATTTTTTCATATAACGCCTTTCAGACCACCATTAACATGGGTAACGAAATCGAGCACCCGGAGCGCAACATTTTCTGGGGTATCGTGATTGCCTTTAGCATTAGCACCGTGATTTATACGTTTTTGCAAGTGGCCTTTATCGGTGCCGTACCCGCGAGTGCGTTGACCCATGGTTGGTCGGGAGTCAACTTCGAGTCTCCGTTTGCCGATATCGCCATCCTATTAAATTTAAATTGGTTATCGACCTTACTCTACCTAGACGCGTTCGTATCGCCGTTCGGGACCGGGGTGTCGTTTGTGGCGACCACCAGCCGGGCGCTGGCGGCGATGACCGGCACCAAGCACATGCCGACTAAACTGGGAGAAGTTAACCGCAAGTACCAGACGCCCCGACGCGCCATGTTGGTGAACATGGTGTTGGGGGTGGTGCTGGTGGCAGGATTCCGAAACTGGAGTGCTCTGTCTAACGTGATTTCCACGTCCACGCTGATTGCGTATCTGACCGGACCGGTGACGGTGATGAGTCTACGGCGGCAAGCGCCGGACTTTACCCGACCGTTTCGGTTGCGGCACCTAAATTGGTGGGCTCCGGTAGCCTATGGGTTGGCCAGTCTCGCGATTTACTGGGCCAAGTGGCCCACCACGGTCGAAGTCTTCGGGGTGATTGCGTTAGGCCTAGTGTTCTACGTGTATTACGAGGTGCGGCGGCCGAAGGGCTGGCCGCAGCTACGGGCCAGTCTACGCGGCGGCCGCTGGTTGTTAGCCGAGATGATTTGGTTAACGCTAATGTCGTTAATCGGTAGTCACCAGTTCGGTGGCGCCGGTTGGTTGCCATATCCACTAGACTTTGTCGGAGTCCTGCTGGGCAGCTGGGCGTGCTACGCGCTAGGCGTTCACGACGCTTATCGCAGCGAATCTCTGGACGTGGCGGCTGAATTGAACCAACGAGTTACCGAATAGCAGACTAAAAACGGCACTTCATCGGGAAGTGCCGTTTTGTGTGCTCACTATTTTTGATAGAACCAGCCCATGGCGTGCTGGGGCGACCACTTGATGTGCTGGCCGTCTAAGAAGCCTTCTTGAATTTTTAGGCGTTTTTGCTGGGCCTTAGGGCTGTAAATGGCCTTGACGTAGAGGACGCCGCTCGATAAGTAGTGGCCCTTCAAGTAGTAGGTGTGGGCGTTGATTTTGCGGTACGAGACCTTGCTCAGGTGGTCGGCCACGGTGGGAGGATTGAGCTGTAGCGTCAGCTTGGTGGCGGTGAACTTGAGATTAGGTTTTTCACCGAGTGCATCTTTTTTATGCATCGCGTAAGTGCCGCGTAAGACCTTGGGGGTCCCCGCGTGCCACTTAGCTGCCTGCGCGGTTGTGGTCGTCATGGCGGTTCCCAGGCCCCAGGTCCCCAGTGCCACGATCGTTAATCCTAAGAGTCGACTTTTTAACATGACAGATTCCTCCCATATTAGCTGCGTATTGCCTGCCAGTTCATTGGTTAAACTAACCGGTGAATTCGGTTTCAGTATACCACAGCTAACCGGGTGATGCGGGTGTGGGAGCCGATGATTTCAACCGTGAATTGGCCGCTAGTGCTTGGACCAGCGCCAATTTTGCTGAGCGTCTTGTTCGAAGCCCGCTGCAGCCACCACGGCGTCATCTAAGTTCTGCGAGTCCTTCAGCGTGAGGACGGTTAGCTGAAGTTCTTCTTGGGCGAAGTTGACGAGCCGGTCAACGATTTCTTGTTGTTCGCTGGCCGGCAGCGTTGCGCCACTCAGGTAGGCCTGCCCCTTGTGGGCGGGAAGGTCGACGGTGTGGAAGCCGCCCCAGCCCACGAGCTTGTGGGTGGCCCGTCGTTCAATTCCCCAGGTCAGTGCGTTGCGGCTCATGGTTTGGTGCATGTTGGTATTAATCCACTCGGCCGTTTCGGCGAGGTCTTGATTGGTGATGGCGGCCACCTGCTTTAAGCGAAACTGAGTCAACCAATCGAAGCGAAACAAAGGGGTGAGTAGCGGGTGATAGCCTTCAAAGCTAGACATAAATTTGGGATCCTTTCTGTTTCCAAGATGGGGGCGGCTAACAATTAAGGTGAACGAACCAAGCAGTTAGCTTATCGCTCAATTAGTCGCGTCGATAAATTAGTTTCATTGTACCGGTTATTGGCGGCGACCACCAGTGACTTAGTCGTTTTTGTGGCGAAGAGCTGTGCTATACTAAAAGGGGATACAGACAAGTTGAAAGGGGTAACAGTATGACCGAAGAGTTTTACATTGGGACTTATACCAAACGCATCAGTCGTGGGATTTATCAGGTGAGCGTCGATCAAGATGCCGCTAAGTTGACGAATTGCGAATGGTTGGCATCTGCCGGCAGCCCAACTTATATTGCAAAATCAAAGGCACAACGTTTGTACGTCATCAACAAGAAAGAAACCGATGGCCAAACGGAGGGTGGTCTGATTATCTACGACATGTCAGACAAGAAGCCACGGGCCATTCAACAGGTCTTGACGCCGGGCTCTTCACCCGCCTACGTTGCCGTGGATGAAGCGCGGCAGCTGGTTTACACCGCCAATTACCACACGGCTAAGATTACGGTTTACGCCATTGCGGCGGACGGTTCACTGACCGTTGCCGATGAATTGACGGATACCGATCCCGTGGGCCCAGCCCCCGAACAGGCTGACGGGCCCCATCCCCACTATGCCGATCTGACACCGGATGGTCGGTTAGTGGTATGTGACTTAGGAACGGATCGGGTTTACCTCTACGACGTTGCCGACAATGGGAAGCTGTCCATTGTGAGTCACGTCGATTTACCTGCCGGTTACGGTCCGCGGCACATCGTCTTTGATGCGTCGAAGAGCGTGGTTTACCTGGTTGGGGAGTTGAGTAGTAACGTTGCCACGTTAACCTATGACGAACAAGCCGGCAAATTTGCGGTCAAGCAAATTACCCACGTCATCCCGGATGATTGGACGGCGCATAACGGGTCCGCAGCCATTCGCTTAAGCAGTGACGGGCGTTTCGTATACGTTTCTAACCGGGGGAACAACTCGATTACGGTTCTGAAGACCGCCGATGACGGAACGTTGACCGAAATTCAACGAATTGCGACGGAAGGGGACTTCCCCCGGGACTTTAACTGGACGGCCGACGAAAGCTTGGTCTTAGTGGTTCACCAAAAGTCCGATAACGCGAGTCTCTTTAAGCGCGATGCCGAAACGGGGAAGTTGACGCTAGCGCAAAAGGACTTCATGGTGCCCGAAGGTGTCAGCGTCTTACCTGCTTAACCTAATGTGCACAATTACGGTACCGAAGCGGGTACCCAAAGATAGTTGGGTCCGCTGAACTGCCGAGTGGCCATTATTCCTGAATTTTGGGATAATGGCCACTTTTATATTCAGGCCACCACCTGACCGTCCTGGGGCCCAGCTAGGGTTGATAAGCCATTTGCCATAAATCTCAGGCCAGTTAGATAGTTAATAGACTAAATTGTAAGTCAATGATTGGTCAAAAGGACCAACCCAGAAGAATTCAGGTATATTTATCGTAAAGGGGAAGGATGGTGCGTTGAAGTCATCGTTTGGGGGCAGCAGCGTACCGGAAGGCAGTCTATCTTGAAAATGGGGGTAATCATGATGTTTGCATTCCTAGGATCTTGGCTATCATTAGTGGTGACGTTTCTGACGATTTTCTTCTTCGTCTATGGCGTGGTGACATTCTGTTACCAACGGTGGGATAACCACAAGAAGCGCAGTGCTAAGCGAAAGTTACAGGCTTGGGCAAAACCAACGGGGGTCCAATACTGGACGGTTACCAAGCTGGAACCGAATAAGCATTAACTATGAAGTTGTAAGCGATACCGGATAAAAATGAAAGTGGACCCGAACCGTTGTTTAGCGTTGGTTCCGGTTAAGCTCAAAATGACCATTATTCCGAATGCAGGAGTAATGGTCATTTTGACGTTAAAAGGCACCGGCTAACCGCTGTTTATTCCCTCTGGGGGAAGGGCTAAACCGGATAATTTTGGCGGAAAAAAGCCGCCATCAGTTGGAGGTGGTGTTCCGAGCTGAGTCGCTTGACCACGCCGAGGCCTGGAAAGTGGTGTTGGTCGTGGTAGGCCGCCAACTGTTGGGCCGCTGGCGTTTGCGTCGCCGCGGGTTGGTCGGGAAGCCAGGCCGCCAGCTTGGCCACGGCCTGGAAAAACTTTTCCTTGGGATGCTTGTAGTCACTGCGGTCGTCCGACACAAAGCGGCGAATGCGTAATTGGTCGCCGGCAAAATAGGTCAGGTGAAGCGTCACGGCGCGGGCCGGATACCCGTGTTCGCTGTAGTGACCGCCGGTGAGGGTGTAGTCGCTAAAGCCCTGGTCGTGCGCCCAGGTTGCGCGTTGCCAATCGTCACTGAAGAAGCCATCGGTCAGGTCGGCGTAGGTCTGCTCGCGGTCGGGAAACCACGCGTGGTCGAACAAGCTGACGGTTGGGCGGTGAAGCAATTGCCGAATGCGGGCTTCGGGTGGGACCAGCAGATAGGTGGGTAAGTCGAGCCACCCGGCGCCCTGGGCCGCGGCGAGTTCGTCGTATTGGCGAGCAATCAACAGGGTGTGGTGACCCTTTAGCGGCGTCAAGGCTTCTGGTGTGGTCGTCGGTCCGAGGACGTGGCCCAAGATGAGGTTGGGGTTGTCGCGCCACGGGGACCAGTCGTGGAGTTTTTGTTGGGTCAACGCGTAGTCGCTGACCGTGGGATTGGTCACGATGACCAGTGGCTGGTCGTGCTCGACAAAGGCGGCCACGGTTTGCGGGAGAGCTTTGATATCGCGGACCGGTTCGATGATGGGGATGAGGTTGGGCGGAAGGATCCGTTGCTGGGCAATGGCTTTTAACGCCTGCAGATCGAACTGCCGCCCACGAAAGTACGGAAAGTAGATCATGACTGTGACTCCTTTAGCCGTTGTTGGAGCTGATAGACCTCGAGGTTCAGTGCGTCAATCTCCGTTTGGAGCGCGGTCACGGCGGTTTCCTCGGTATCGGCGACGAACTGGTCGTAGAAGTTATGGTCGGGGGTGTAGACGTCATAGTGTTGGTGACGTTTCTTCAATTCTTGGTAGAGACGCTCGGTGCTGTACTGCTTCAGGCCGGTCGCCATCTGCTTGGCCTTAAACACTTCGCGGCCCTGCGAGGCGATGAAGCGACTTTGTAATTCGGTAGCGGGGACCTGCAGTTCCTGGTGCCGCGGGGGCCGGGCGACCGTCAAATATCCCGGGGTAACCGGGGGTTCACTGGCCGTGGCCAGGAGTTGCGGGTCAAACGGGCGGTAGATCAGGACACCAATGCCGGTAGGAATTTCGTCCGCCACGGTCTGATAAAGCTTTAACGGGAGGACAAAGTAGTTATAGTGACCCACGAACGATAATTTAGCACTGGAGTGAAAGTCGCTTTTGGTGACTTTGAGTTCGTAACAGCGCCATTCCACGGTGTGGTCCGGCAATTCTTGGTAACTGAGGGTATCGACGATGCCTTGATCGTTAGGCATGGTCACCTCTTCAACCGCGGTAGCGCCAGTCTCGCGGCAATAGTAATATAGCGTCTGTTCCATGGCTAACGTTAATTTAGTTTTCATGCTGCGGGGCCTCCTGAGTCCAAAAGTGAGCGATGGCCGGGCCCAACTGTTCGGGCCGGTAGAGTCGTTGGTAATGCTGCCAATGCTGCGGGTAAAGCTGGGTGTAACGCGAGGTGGCAAACCGCTGATCCATCAGTAAAATCACCCCGACGTCCTGAGCCCCCCGAATCAAACGCCCAGCGGCCTGAAAGACGTTGTTGAGACCGGGCAACTGGTAGGCAAAGGCGAATCCAGGTTGGTCCTGCTGGTCGAAGTAGTCGCGAATCAAGTCATTTTCGGGGCTAATCCCCGGCAGACCCACGCTGACGATGCCCACGCCGATCAACCGCTGGCCTTTCAGGTCGATACCTTCGGAGAAGATCCCCCCCAGTAGCGCGAAACCAACCAACGTCCGCTCCGGATTGGTGGTGAAAGCGTCGAGGAAATCTTGGCGCGCGGTTTCGGTCATCTGGGCCTCTTGGCTAATCGTGTGAACCTTGGGGTAGGCCAGCTCGAAGGCTTGCCGGACCGTCAATAGGTAGCTGTAGGAGGGCAGAAAAATTAAGTAGTTGCCGGTGCGGCCATCCACCAGCGTTTTAATCGCTAACAAGATATTGGCGAGGTTGGCTTGACGTTGTTTGTAGGTGGTTTGAATGTAGTTGGTGATAAGGATTTGTTGGTGTTCCGGCGGGAAGGGTGACTCCAGACGGTAAGCCAAACTGTCGGTGCCACCCCCCAGGACGGTCTGGTAGTAGCTTAACGGCGAGAGGGTCGCCGAGAACAGCACAGCTCCGTGACCTAATGCCAGACTATCGGCCAGAAAGGCACTGGGGTCGAGACAAAGCTGTTTGAGTGTGACGTTATCGTCCTCGAGGGTCAGGCGCATCCGGTAGGTGTCGTCGTAGTACTCGCCGATACGCTGGTAGCTGATGGCCGTAAAGTAAAAGTCGAGAATCGCCTGGGTGAAGGGTGTTTGCGGTTGATCGGCCAGCCAGTCGTGGATGGCTTCAATCAGGCGACCCAGCTCGTGGTTAAAGGCTTCGGGTGGTGTCAAGAAGGTGGTGTCGGTTTGGCCGCTCTGCCGTAAGGGGGCGGCGACGTCGGTAAAGGTGTCGCGCAGGTCGCGTAACCGGCGGCGGAGTTTGGCAGAGGCCTGGGATAACCCCTCGCTTTGGTCCAATAGGCGGTCCAGCGGCCGACTGCTGATGGCCGCCGAATACATATCACGGGAACGGTCGACCAGGTTGTGGGCTTCGTCGATTAGGAAAAAGTTGTCCGGGTCGGTAGTGGCGAAGAAGCGTTGGAGGTGCACCTGTGGGTCGAAGAGATAATTGTAGTCGCCAATCACGACATCACAAAAAAGGCCGGCGTCCAATTGAAATTCAAACGGATCCAGGGTATGTTTGCGCGCGTAGGTTTCAATGACGTCGCGGGTGAGCTGGTCGTTATGCTGAATCAAATCGAGTAATGCCGGCTTCAGTCGGTCGTAGTAGCCCAGCATGAACGGGTTGTTTTCGGGCAATAGGTCGACTTCTTCGGGAAAGCGGATTTTGTCTTTGGCGGTCAGGGTGATGCTTTTGAGTTTTAGCCCCTGGGTGGCCATTAACGTGATGGCTTCCTCGGCCACGCGGCGGGTACTCTGTTTGGCGGTCAGGTAGAAAATACGTTGAATCACGCCCTCGCCGATGGCTTTAATGGTGGGAAACAACGTTGAGATGGTCTTCCCGGTCCCGGTGGGGGCTTCCGCAAAGAGCCGTTTACGACTGAGAACGGTCTTGTAGACGGCCACGGCGAGTTCGCGTTGCCCGGGGCGGTACTGACCGAAGGGAAAGTCCAAGGCTTGCACCGTGGGGTCGCGGCGTTGCCGGAGCTCGTCCCGAAAGGTTAACCAGGTCTCGTATTCGTCGATGACTTGGTGAAAAAAGGTTTTGGCGGTGTCCCGGTCGATAGTCTGGTCGGTTTGGGTGACCTGGTCCGTGCTGGTCTGGTAATAGGTTAACGTCAGCGTGAGGCTGGTCAACGTCGGCAGCTTGCAGAATAGCATGTGCGCGTACAGCTTGACCTGGGCCCAATACAGGGTCAAGGTGTTGTCGCTGAGCTGGTCGAAGTCCGTATCCGACGTTTTGATCTCTTCGATATTGGCCGTGGTGGCTTCATCTGATGCTAACGTGACCCCGTCGGCTCGACCGTGCAGGAGGTAGTCGTGGCCCGCCAATGTGAGGGGCAAATCTAGGTAGTATTCTTTTTGGTAGTCGGTGCCGCGTTGCTTTTGCAGGCGCCGGTGAATTTGAGCGCCCAATAACGCCGTATTTTGGCTGTTGGACGTGACGCCTAAATCGCCGGTTCGTAGGGTGAACTCGACCAGGTCGCGAACCCCGAGTTTGATTGACATGGTGACTTCCTCCGTTTCTGGGCCTAATCATACCATATTTTGTACCGGGTTTGAACGCACGTTCGTGGGGGGCGCTTGACGCTACTCAGTGGGTTCGCTATCCTCAATGGAGGAGGCGATGGGATGAACGAAAAGCAGATGGAACGGCTCTGTCAGGTCGTCGGCCCCAAGTACGGCCTTAAGTTGACGCACCAGGGCATGGTGATTACCAGCGTGGATGGAACGGCAACTCACTTTGACGCGAGCCAGTACATGCCGGATCAATTTATCGATTTTTTGACTAAGATTATCGGGACTAAGATGAAAGCTGATTTATGGGATTGGCAGTAGCCGAGATGGGGAACCGGACACGACGCTGACACGGGCACCCAGGGACCGTTAGTTGCGCTTAACGTAAAAAAGATCACTATTCCGGAATTTGGAATGGTGATCTTTTTTACGTTAAGGCTTACCAGCTAAACACCGTTTAGTTTGGGTTTTTGAGTTAAGCTTCTTCCCAGCGATCAAAGTCTTGAGCGTGAGCGCCCAGATAAACGATGGCTTCTTGGGTTAAAGCGGCACTTTCTTGTTTCATCGCGTCAGTTTCTTTGACGGCGTTGACGTCTTCTTTGTCCCACAGAAAGCCGGTCGCAATTTCTTCGTACTTGGTCCGGCGCCCAATGCCGTTATCCTTGAACAGCTCATCGAGCCCTTTCAAATCTGGCTGACCGGCCTGGGCTACTTGTTGCGCTAAGTTCGGCTGCCGGCCCAGCTTAACGGCGGCATAGTCCATGAGAAAGTCGTTCATATCAACGATAATATCGTGACGTGCTTTTGTATCATTTTTCTTTGCCACTTCAGATCACCTCTTAGGTCAATTCTAGCCATTTTAGAGAAGAGACGCAATTGTTCTGGTGGGTTAATGGTGGTCACCAAAGTAAACCGGAGTGGTCGGCCGACCTTTCGAGCGGTTGTGCGGGCCACTGCCCCCCCCATTAATTAATGGATAAATGGTTCGATTGATGGACCGCTAACCCTTGATATAAAGGGATTTATAGTAAACCGCCCAACATTTACTCAAAATTTACATGATTGCGACAATTACTATATATTAGTCGCTTAGAATGGGCTTTGTAAGTTAAGGGGAGGCGTCACAGAGTTCGTTGCCTAACTTACGAAGTTGACGTATCGACTATATTAAAAGACATGGAGTGACAGGGATGAATAAAGGAACAAAGTTAGCAATGGGGTTTGCCACGATCACCTTATTATTGGCAGGTTGTGGGAAAGCCACCAGTTCAACTAGCAGTAGTAAGTCTAGTAGTGCAGAACTTTCTGGTAAGGTAACGGCAGTGGGCTCGACGGCGCTACAACCCTTAGCAGCTAAGGCTGGCGCTAACTTTACGTCAAAGCACAGTAAGGTTAACTTGACGGTTCAAGGCGGCGGTTCAGGGACCGGGCTGAGCCAAGTTCAATCTGGTGCGGTTTCGCTTGGGGATTCTGATATCTTCGCCGAAGAAAAGAAGGGGATTGACGCTAGCAAGTTGACCGACCACAAGGTGGCCGTTGTCGGCATGGGTCCGGTGGTCAACAAGGATGCCGGCGTGAAGAACCTGAAGATGTCGCAATTAAAGCAAATCTTTACGGGTAAGATTACCAACTGGAAGATGGTTGGCGGGAAGGATCAAAAGATCGTCATCATCAACCGGGCCCAAGGTTCCGGGACCCGAGCAACCTTTGAAAATGCTGTTTTGAAGGGCGCAACGGCCGTGAAGTCCCAAGAACAAGACTCCAACGGTGCGGTGCAAAAGATTGTGGCCACGACGCCAGGGGCCGTGAGTTACTTAGCCTTCTCTTACTACACCAACAAGTTACAAGCCGTTTCGGTCGATAACATCGCCCCAACGGATAACAACGTGGAAAACAACAAGTGGAAGATCTGGTCCTATGAACACATGTACACTAAGGGCACGCCTAACGCAACCACGGCGGCCTTCCTGAAGTACATGACGTCTAAGGACGTTCAGAACAGTCTCGTTAAGGATATGGGTTACATCAGCATTCACGACATGCAAGTGACGAAGGATGCGAAGGGCGTTGTGACGTCTAAGTAACCGGGGTTAAGTTGAACGTTTGGGTGAAGGTGCGCGGTTATACGGCACCTTCACCTTTTTTAAGGGGGAAGTTAGCTCATGGAGCAAACAAGTTCAGGCTTTAAACAGGAAGACACCCAGCCGAAAGACTGGGCGCAACAGTTGCATCACGCGACCCGTGCCACCCGTGAGGACTGGCTCGGTCGGGGGATTAGTTACCTATGTATTGGGGTCATCATCTTGGTGGTCGCCTCGATGCTGTGGTTCATTACCTCGAAAGGGATTGCGACGTTTACGCAAAACCACGTTAACATTGGTCAATTCTTGACCGGGACGAACTGGGCACCGGATCAAGGGAAGAACGGCGCATTGCCCATGATTTTGGGATCGTTTGCGGTGACTTTTGCCGCAGCTATCGTGGCAACGCCGTTTGCGGTGGGGACGGCCATCTTCATGACCGAAATTTCCCCGAAACGGGGACGTAAGGTCCTCCAGCCCGTGATTGAACTACTGGTCGGGATTCCGTCCGTGGTCTACGGGTTTATCGGATTGGCCGTGGTAGTGCCGTTCATGCGGCACCTGGTTGGTGGTTCCGGGTTTGGGATCATCTCCGCAACCTTCGTACTGTTCGTGATGGTGCTACCCACGATCACCACGATGACGGTCGATAGCTTACGGGCCGTGCCGCGCTTTTATAAGGAAGCCTCGTTAGCCTTAGGGGCGACGCGGTGGCAGACCGTTTCGCGGGTGATTCTTCGAGCGGCGACGCCAGGTATCCTGACCGCCATTATTTTCGGGATGGCCCGGGCTTTTGGGGAAGCCTTAGCCGTCCAAATGGTGATTGGGAATGCGGCCGTGATGCCGAAAAACCTGATTTCGCCAGCTTCGACGCTGACCAGTCAACTGACGACGGGGATTGGGGACACGATTGATGGGACTTTGCCCAATAATGCCCTGTGGTCGCTAGCTTTAATTTTATTATTGATGTCATTGTTCTTTAACGCCTTAGTGCGGGTCATTGCCAAGAGGGGGCAACTTAGCCATGAACGCTAAACGAAAAGACTTATTGGCGACGATTATCATCGACGCCATTGTGGCAACGGTGGTCGGCATCTTAGTTTTCTTGCTGGCCTACATCCTGATTTCGGGATTACCCCACGTGAGCTGGTCGTTTCTGACCGGGTCCGCCGACTCCTTTAGTGGGGCCGGGGGCATTGGGGTCCAACTCTTCAATTCGTTTTATTTGTTGATTCTGACCATGTTAATTTCGATTCCCATTTCGCTGGGCGCCGGGATCTACTTGGCCGAATACGCCAAGGACAACTGGCGCACGCGGTTGATTCGTTCCGCCATCGAAGTCCTCAGTTCGCTACCTTCCGTGGTGGTCGGCTTGTTTGGCTTCTTGCTGTTCGTGGTGAAGTTCAAGATTGGTTTCTCGGTGATTTCCGGGGCCATCGCCTTGACGTTCTTTAACCTGCCATTATTGACCAGAAACATCGAAGAGTCCCTGAGTGCGGTGCCCCGCAGTCAACGGGAAGCCGGGCTCTCGTTGGGCTTGTCGAAATGGAAAACGGAAATTGGGATTATTTTACCGGTCGCCTTACCCGGCATCGTTACCGGGGTTGTCTTAAGTGCCGGGCGGGTCTTTGGGGAAGCCGCCGCGCTGATTTACACCGCGGGCCAAAGTGCGCCCGTGACCAACTTTGCGGACTGGAACCCGATGGATGCAGCCAGTCCGTTGAACCCCCTGCGACCGGCCGAAACGCTGGCCGTGCACATCTGGAAAGTCAACACGGAAGGGCTGGCTTCGAACGCGGCGCAGCTTTCCGCGGCGGCTTCGGCGGTCTTGATTATTGCCGTGCTGTTGTTCAACCTGTTCGCCCGGGTCCTGGGGAATTACCTCTACCGGCGCGTCACGGCTAGCAAGTAAGGAGGTCCGCTCATGTTAAAAGATTATTCCTTTGACCAAACGGCCGTGCAGACGTTCGATGATCACGTCGCACTGGCCTTAAAAACCGAAGATCTACAAGTTTACTATGGCAGTAACCACGCCATGCACGACGCCAACCTGGCGTTTCCTAAGAACCAGATCACCGCGTTGATTGGGGCGTCGGGGTCCGGGAAATCGACCTATTTACGGTCGTTGAACCGGATGAACGACACCATCGCCACCGTGACCGGTAAAATTTGGTATCACGGGGTGGACATCAATCAGCCGGACGTCAACATTTACGAGATTCGGCGCCACATCGGCATGGTGTTCCAACGGCCGAATCCGTTTGCCAAGTCGATTCGTGAAAACATCATTTACGCGTTGCGGGCTACCGGCATCAAGGACAAAAGGGTACTCAACCAACGCGTAGAACAAAGCCTTAAGGGGGTGGCGTTGTGGGACGAGGTCAAGGACACCCTGGATAAGAGTGCGCTGGCGTTATCCGGGGGGCAGCAACAACGGCTGTGCATCGCCCGGTCGATTGCCATGGAACCGGACGTCCTGCTACTGGACGAACCCTGCAGTGCCCTGGACCCGATTTCCACGGTCAAGGTCGAAGAGACCTTACTGGAACTGCAGAAGAAATACACGATTATCATCGTGACGCACAACATGCAGCAGGCGGCTCGGATCAGTAGTCAGTGTGCCTTCTTCCATTTGGGCCACGTGATGGAATACGCCCCGACCGCCACCATGTTCAGTACGCCCAAGATTCAAGTCACCCAGGACTATGTGTCGGGTAGTTTTGGTTAAGTTAACGGTGGTTGGCGCATTAAAGGCCCCCAGGCCGCAGGAGATTTCCTGCTGGTTCGGGGGCCTTTTTAGCGGCTAATGGTGCATCTTAAATTCCAAGTAGCGGTCGTTATACGTTTGAACCACGCGTGGTGCCAAATTACGGTAGACCTGCAAGTGGCGTAGCGTTTTGTCGTCCGGATAGAATTGCCGGTCGTTGCGAACGCTGGCCGGTAACAGGGCCTTAGCCTTGGCGTTCGGCGTCGCGTAACCGATGTACTCGGCGTTTTGCGCCGCATTTTGGGGGCGACTCATGAAGTTGAGAAAGGCGTAGATGGCTTGGTAGTGTTGGGCGGTCTTGGGAATCACCAGGTTGTCGATCCATAGGTTACTGCCCTCGCTGGGAACCACGTAATGCAAGTGCTGGTTGTGGGCGAGCATTTCGGCGGCTTCTCCGGACCAATCCACCGCCACGGCGGCCTCGTCTTGGCTCATGTACATCTTGATCTCGTCGGCCACCACGGCCTTGACGTTAGGACTTAACTGGTCCAGCCGCTTGGTGGCGGCGAGGAGCGTCTGCGGGTTGGTGGTGTTCATCGAATGCCCCTGTTCGACCAGGGCCATCCCCAAGATGTCGCGGGCCGAATCGATCAGCATCAGTTGGTCGCGGTACTTGGGTGACCAGAGTTGCGACCAGTGGGTCAACGTCCCGGGCTTGACGAACCGGTCGTTGTACACGATACCCAGCGTCCCCCAGAAGTAGGGGAGCGAGTAGCGGTTGCCCCGATCGAACGATTGGTTCAAGAAGCGCGAATCGTAGTTCTGCATCCCGGTCAACCTGCTGTGATCCAGGGGTTGAAGCAGGTGGGCGGCTTTGAGCTTGCTGACCATGTATTCGCTGGGCACCGCCAGGTCGTAATGGGTGCCGCCCTGTTTGAGCTTGGTGTACATGGCCTCGTTGCTGTCGAAGGTTTCGACGTTGACGTGGTAACCGGTCTCGGCCTGGAATTTTTTGAGCAGAGCCGGGTCGAGGTAGTCTCCCCAGTTGTAGAGGTTCAGTACCTTGCCACTGGCGGCGCCGCTGGATTTCTGGAGTTGGGTACTGGCGTAAGCTAAGCCCCCACAAACCAGCAGTAGCAGGGCCACCAGACTAATCAAACGTTTCATTGGGCCACCTCCCGATTACGCTGTTTACGCGCGCGGCGTTTGCGACTATTCTGCTGTAGCAGGTAGTAACCGCCGACCAGCAGCAGGGAGAACAGCAGCATCACGCCAGACAACGCGTTGATTTCCAGGTTGATGCCTTGACGGGCCCGCGAGTAGATTTCCACGGACAGGGTGGAGAAGCCGTTTCCGGTAACGAAGAAGGTCACGGCGAAGTCGTCTAACGAGTAAGTCAGGGCCATGAAGAAGCCGGCCAGGATTCCCGGTGTGATGAACGGCAGGATGATCTTGGTCAGCAGCTGATGGGTGGTGGCGCCTAGGTCTTCGGCGGCACTCAGCAAACTGGGCGACATTTCGCGTAACCGGGGCAGGACCATCAGCACCACGATGGGAATCTCGAAGGCAATGTGACTCAGGAGGACCGAGCCAAAACCCAGGGGCATTTTCAAGGTGGTGAAGAAGATTAAAAAGCTGGCCCCGATGATGACGTCGGGGGACACCATCAAGATGTTGTTGAGACTGAGCAACACGTCGCGGGTGACCCGCTTGGACGTCCGCTGAATGCTCAGGGCCCCCAGGGTACCAACGGCCGTGGCAATCAACGCCGAGAGTAAAGCCACCAGTAGGGTGTCGGCCACGATGGCCAGCATCCGTGGATCGGCGAATAGGTCGCGGTAGTGTTGCCAGGTGAAGCCGTGGTAGTTGGTCATGGTATCGCCCTGGCTAAAGGAATACACGATCAAGTAAATGATGGGCACGTAGAGGATGACGAAGACCAGAATCAGGTACAGACGAGAAAGTTTTTTCATTTTTCCGCCCCCTTAGTGTGGTCGTTGGTCAGCTGCATCACGATGATCATGGCCACGATGAGGACCACGCCAATCGTCGAGCCCATCCCCCAGTTCATGGTGGTCAGGAAGTGTTCCTCGATGGCAGTCCCCAGGGTGATCACCTTGTTGCCGCCAATCAGGCGGGTCAACATGAAGAGGGATAGCGAGGGGATGAAAACGGCCTGGATACCGGCTTTGACGCCCGGTAACGTCAACGGAAAAATCACGTGGCGGAAGGTCTGCCAGTGGGTGGCACCCAGGTCGCGACTGGCGTTGACCAACGCCGGGTTCAGATCGACGAGCGCGTTGTAGATCGGCAGGATCATGAACGGAATCTGGATGTAGGTCGCTACGAAGATGAAGCTAGCGTTGGTGAATAGCAACTGGTGCGGTCCCACGCCGATGAAGCGCAGAAAGGTGTTGGCCAACCCGTCCTGACTAAAGAGACCAATGAACGCGTAGGCCTTCAATAAAATGTTGATCCAGGTCGGTAAAATCACCAGGAGCAACCAGAATTGACGGTGCTTCAGCTGATGCAACGCGTAAGCGGTCGGATAGCTGATCAGACCGGTGAACAGGGTGATCAAGAACGCGTACCACACGGAGTTGAGCGTCATCTTGAGGTACACCCCGGATTGAAAATAGTCAGCGTAGTTGGTGAACGTGAACTGGTGGTCCAGGTTAAAGCAGGATTGGTAAACAATCAAGGCAACGGGCGCGATGACGAATAGGCCCAACCACAGGCCGTAAGGGACGAAGTAGCCCCAGAAATTACGCTTGGTCATGGTTTTCCGTCCCTTCATAGGTTTCGAGGCGGGCGTCGAACTCGGCTTCCTTCTCGTGCAGCCGCATCACGTGCAGGTCGTCGGCCTGAAAGGTCAGGCCGACCCGCGCGCCGTCTTGGGCAGGTCGGACCGAGTGAATCAGCCAGTCGTGGCCGCGGTCGTCGGTAGCACTGATTTCGTAATAGTCCCCCCGGAAGAGCTGGGTGTCGATGGTCACACGTAGCTTGGCGTGGGCCAGGTCGGTCAGGGTGAGGTCCTCGGGACGCAGGACGATTTCGATGGGTTCGTGGTCGGGAATCCCGGCGTCGACACAGTCGAATTCGTGACCGTCGAAGCTGACCCGGTAGTCAGCGACCATCTTACCGGGTAAGATGTTACTTTCCCCGATAAAGTCGGCGACAAAGTGGTTGATCGGTTCGTCGTAAATATCGACGGGCGAGCCACTTTGCAGGACTTCACCGTGATTCATCACGAAGATCTCGTCGCTCATGGCGAGGGCCTCTTCTTGATCGTGGGTTACGAATAAAAAGGTGATCCCCAGGCGTTGCTGCAGGTCGCGCAGCTCGTATTGCATGGCCCGACGTAGCTTGGCGTCGAGTGCCGAGAGCGGTTCGTCGAGGAGCAACACTTTGGGTTGCATCACGATGGCCCGGGCGATGGCGATGCGCTGCTGTTGGCCCCCAGATAACGCGGTGATGTCGCGGGACCCGAAGTCGCTGAGTTGGACCATTTTAAGGGCTTGGGCGACCCGGTCGGCGATTTCGTCGACAGGGCGCTTTTTTAAGGTCAGTCCGAAGGCCACGTTTTCGGCCACGGTCATGTTGGGGAATAGCGCGTAATCTTGGAAGACCGTGTTGACGTTGCGGCGGTTAGCCGGCAGGTCATTGATCCGCTTGCCGGCGAATAAGACGTCCCCCGACGTAATCTGGTTGAAGCCGCCGATGGTGCGTAAAATAGTGGTCTTACCGCAGCCGGACGGTCCGAGTAAGGTGTAAAATTTTCCCGATTCTAGGGTGAGATTGATGTCGTTCAAGATGGTTTGCGACGCATATTTTTGAGTGACGTGTCGCAGTTCAATAATGGGTTGAGTCATGTCAAACCTCCCTTAATTAAGTGCACCGTCAGTGAGGTTAGTCCTGACAGTTCATCTGATTATAGCGGGTTTTTCTGAAAATGGATAGCTGAAAATAACGAAAGGTGCAATTTCTGAAAACGTGACTAAGACGCACGCGTTACGACCTGGTGACGCCCTGGTTATCGCGGAGTTGACATGACAATGTGACGTGGCACAAGGTTGGGCGTTGGCCTATAATTAAGCTCCAAAAGGAAGTGTTAACCACTATGACCATCAAGTTTCGCTTAGCGACCCCTGCGGATCTCCCCCGCATCGTGGCCATTTATAATGAAAGTATTCCCGGACGGTTAGCTACCGCCGATTTGACGCCCGTGAGTGTGGCGGACCGGCAAGCGTGGTTTGCCGCGTTTGACCCGGCCAGTCGGCCCATCTGGGTGTTCACGCAAGACTCGGCCATTGCCGGGTGGGTCAGTCTAGAATCGTTTTACGGGCGCCCCGCCTACTACCAGACCGCTGAAATCAGCCTTTACATCGCCAGCACCTCTCATCATCAAGGGCTCGGGCAACAGGCGTTGGACTTCGTGTTCGGTCAGCTGAAAACGCTGGGGATAAAGACCATCGTAGCCTACATCTTTAGTCATAATCAGCCTAGTCAGGGTCTTTTTCGCAAGAACGGGTTCAGCACCTGGGGGCACCTACCCGACGTGGCCGTGATGGACGGCCAGTTGCGCAGCTTGGATATTCTCGGCCGGCGGTTTCGTGAATAATCGTGTGCGTTAGCAGCCAACTGCGGGTTAAGCAACGGTCCGCAGTTTTTAGTGGACGCAGATTTAATCGGCGGGCGCACCGTGATTCGGTTAACGTTGACGGGGGCTGATCAACCTTTTACGCTAGGGCGTAAAGACCCTTTAGGAGGTTGTGGGATGCAAACCAGCGATATTCAATTGATACGGGCGTTCAACCGATTTTACACGCAACACTGGCAGTGGCTGACTCCGCCTCACGCCCCAAGCGGCTGCACCTTGTTCGAGGGGCGGGTACTGCTGGTGGTTCAACGTGGGGTGGTCCGAGCGGCCCAGTTGCAAACTACTTTGCAGGTCGACCGGGTCCCGTTGCGCCGAACCTTGAAAAAGTTAGAGCGGCAGGGATGGTTGCGGGGGATGCCGTTGGCCACGGACCGGCGGGGGCGGGTTTTATCGCTAACCGCTGCCGGGCAGACCGTTGTTGAAACGTTGAACTACCGGGCCGACCAGCAGGTGATTCGTTTATTGGGAGCGGCGTCACCCGAGCAAATTACGACGGTCATCCGGGCGCTCCAACAGATTCAGACCGTCTTTCAAGCGGTGGCCCCAAGGAGCGTAACACCGCAAGACGATTCCCGGTCTAACAACCTTGCCTAAAATTTTCATGAGAATTTTAGCGCTGAGGGGCGGCTGAGGCGCTTGCTGCGTGATTTTCGGCAAGTTCAGTGCGATTCCCGGTCATCACTGCCTCACCAGCCGCTGAGAATTTTCTCAGGCAGGCGGGACTAAACGCGGGTATACTCGGTCTTAACAGACAGGAGATGGCTAAGATGATTCACCAACAAACGCTAACCGCGACGCAACTTGACCCCTACGAAACCTACCAGGAATGCACGATTACGGCACCCAGCTTGCCCAGTAAGGTGAGTGACGTGACCCTTGAAAACTGTACGTTGACGGGTACCTGGAGTCAGAGCGAGTGGCTCGACTGTACCTTTCAGAACCTAAACCTGGCCAATCAGGACTGGAACCAAGCGGTGCTCTATCGTTGCCGGTTTCAGGGCTGTAACCTCCTGGGGACCAACTTCAGTAATGGTGTCTGGAAGACCGTTCAATTGACCGATTGCCGCGCGGACTACGCCAACTGGAGTGGGGCGCAGCTGACGGTCTGCGCCGCCCAAACCACGAGTCTGCGCGAAGCCTATTTTCGGGATGTGACCTTTAAACGGGGCTTCGTGGCCACTCAGTGTGACCTCGACCAGGCCAGCTTCTGGGAAAGTCCGTTAGCCGGCGTGGACTTAGCCACCAGCACCTTTGACCAGCTTGAGGTGACTCCCGAAGCGAAATACCTGCGCGGATTGGTCTTGAACGCCTTGCAGGCCGCCACGGTGTTGAGCTTGTTCGGTGTTCGACTTAAGTAGGCGTTGATTCCGGTCACCCGGCAGCTTCTGCGCGTATAATGACCCCTGCCAAACGGAAATGGAGACAGGGGGCACTCATGATGGAAATCGGACCAATCTCGGAATGGGTTGCGGCGATTGCCGAAATTTTAGCGGTCGTGGTGGCGCTGTTTCTCCCGTACTATACGGCCTATAAGGCTAAAAAACACCAGCAACGGAACCTCCGGCTGGTGTTACAGAAGCTAGTCCAAGCGGCGGTGGCCGACGAACCGGACAGCGTCAAAACCTTGGATATTTTCTTGAAGATCTCGTTTCTGGGAAATAGTGACCCGGCCAACGACAATCTTTTGTTGGTGGGTAACCAGGTCCTAGCGCTGTTGAAGGACTCGGCCATTAGCGACCCGGTCAAGCAAGACCGAATCAACGACCTGCTGGGACAGGTGCAGCCAAGCTTAGAAAATTAGTTGATTGGATAGTCTTAAACTGGATCATCTCGATGATAGAGGTGGTCCAGTTTTTTTAGTGGTGCTGATGAAAGGGCGTTAAACCAAGTGGTGAGTCCTTTTTCAGTGCGTTCTCTAGTCACTGCGGTAGAATAAAAAGTAACGAACATTGGGAGGTGGCGTCATGACGCCAGCAAAATTTAGTACCGGTAAGGTGCAGGTCAACAAAACCGTCGCGGAGCTCCGCGAGATGGGCAAGGCGGCGCGCAATCAGGTGCCGTTCGAACGCCTCGGGGAATTTACCCCCACGGGACGCGATAGTCGGGTCATGATGGACCGGGTACGCCAACTATTGATTCCGGAACTCTTACCGGAACGGACGCAACGCATGGGGGTCTCGGCGTTTTCCTTTTTCCGGGGGACCGCCGAATTGATGGAAGCCGACCTGGCACAACAGCCCAACTCGGGCATTCTGACGTTTACCTGTGGGGACGCGCACATCGGGAATTTTGGGTTCTATGCGTCACCGGAACGCCGCTTGTTGTTTGACCTGAACGACTTCGACGAGGCGGGGATCAATCCCTGGGAGTGGGATTTGAAACGCCTGCTGGTCAGCGTCTTGTTAGCGGCGCAGGCTAACGGCGTCAAGGACAAGAAGATTCGCGACTTCCTGCCGGCGGTGGTGGCCAGCTACCGTAAGAGCATTAAGCAGATGTTTGAGTTAACCACGCTGAACCGGTTCTACCCGGCTAACGACGTGGAAAAGATTATTCAGGCCAGTGCATTGGATGAGGATAGTTCCAAACTGCTGATGAACCTGATCAACCACGCCAACAAGCACGACTCCGAACAAGTTGTCCGCAAATTCACCACGCTGGACGTTCGGGGTGGCCTGTGTTTCCGGGAAAACGCGCCGCGGACCACGCACGTCGACGATGACTTTACCACCCACGTGGCGGACTACTTCGCGGCTTACCGTCAGACGCTGCGCCCGGACGTGAACCTATTATTGTCGCAGTACCACATTACCGACGTGGTTCGGCACAGCGTCGGGGTCGGGAGTTTCGGGTCGCGTTGTTACTTGATTCTCTTGACCAGTATCGACGGCTCGCACCTGGTCTTGCAGGTCAAAGAAGCCTTGCCGACGCGGCGCCGTGGGAGCCAACAGGGAACTCACATCACGGCCGAATTCGAACAAACCGAAGGCCAACGGATCGTGGATTCCCAGAAGATTCTCCAGTCGGCGTCCGATGTCTTCTTGGGGTACTTCGCCGGCAACGAGCGGAGCTTCTACGTCCGACAGTTCCGGGATATGAAGGAATCGGTGGACCTCACGCAACTCGATTGGGACCAATTCCGGACCTACGCCAACACCTGCGCCTGGACGCTGGCCATGGCACACGCGGCCAGTCCCACGGCGGGGATGATCCGCGGCTACGTGGGCAACAACGGCAAGACCTTCGACAATCAGCTGGCGACGTTTGCTTGGCTGTACGCCGACCAGGTCCAAACCGACTATCAAGAATTTTGTGAGTACCGGCTGGGGGCGACAGCCTAGCTGGTAAACGGCTCTCGAAAAATCATTGTGATTTTGCGGGGGCCGTTTTTAACGCCATTTGAATCACCGCCAGGAACATGCTATTCTGGGACTATTCGAGTCAAAAGGAGTGACGTTAATGAGTGCGGTCAACGGTCTGACGCTGTCCCAACTGAACTAGGGCGCGACAATGGACAGACTTCGTTCTCCATTGTCGGGTACCATCAAGGAGAACTATGGATAAAACAATTGAAGAAACACTACAACTAGATACGATTTTAGACGCGGCTGCGCAACTGACCCACAGCGATTACGCCGCCGACCAACTCCGTCAAACGCCGGTCCAGACCGACCTTAGCGCGGTTCGGCGCGAACTGGCGTTGACCCACGAGGCCCACCAGCTGTTGAGTCAAGACGTGATGCTGACGTTCTTTGACCTGGACCAACTCACGGTGATCCACACCAAGTTGGACCAGGGACGCTTGCTGACGGTCGACCAATTGAAGGCCGTTTTGGCGGCGCTGGTTAACTGGCAACGACTCAGCATCGTTTTGCGCCAACACACCACCGAGATTCCGCAACTGATGGCGTTATTGGCCAAGCAGCCGCCACTGACCGGCCTCCGCGACCGGTTAGACGATGTGCTGGACCTCAACGGGATTCGCGACAACGCAACCCCCGAGTTGGCCCAACTGCGCAAGGATAAGGACAAACAGTCTCGCCAGATTCAACAACAGCTCAGCCAATTCACGGCCAAACACTCCCACGAGATGCAGGGCAAGCAGCTGATTCGTCGCGACGGTCACTACTGTGTGCAGCTGAAGGCGACCTACAAGCACAAATTCAAGGGGACGGTCATGGGCCAATCGGCCACCGGCTCCACGGTCTATTTCGAACCGGGAACGGTCACCAAGACCGGTTTGGCGCTCGCCGCCACGTTAGGCGCGGAAGACGCCGAGGTGTACCAGATTTTGGCCACCATGACCGGCGACATCGAGGAACACTGGGCGGATCTGGAAAAGCAGATCGACTTATTGAGTCAACTCGACCAGATCTTCGCCCGGGGGCAGTACGGCCTGGAACATCAGGCTATCTTGCCGAAGCTAAACGGGCAACAGGCGCTGCACATCGTCAATGGGCGCCACCCGTTATTGGGTGAAAAGGCGGTCCCGTTGAACGTGACGCTGACGGCCGACCAAAGCCTGATGATCACCGGGGCCAACTCCGGTGGGAAGACGGTGGTGCTGAAAACCATCGCGTTATTCTCGATGATGGTCAAGCTCGGGCTGGAGATTCCGGCCGACGAGGGCACCAACCTGGCCGTCTTTGACCAAGTCATGATCGACATCGGGGACCAACAGAACATGGCGGCCCAGCTGAGTACCTTCTCGGGGGAAATGACCACGCTGGTGAATATCACCAACGATTTGCGGCCTAACGCGCTGATTTTACTCGATGAAATCGGCAGTGGGACCGACCCGGAAGAGGGGACGGCGCTAGGCATCGCCATCATCCAATACCTGATTGACCAAGGCGCCAAGCTGGTGGTCACGACTCACTACACGGGCATCAAGAACTATGCGGTGGCCCAACCCCACTTTGTGACCGGAGCGATGGCCTTCGACCGCCAAACGTTGCGGCCGGAATACCGCCTGTTGCTGAATCAGGTCGGGGCCAGTGAAGCCATGTGGCTGGCCGAACGGATTGGGTTGAAGCCGGAGATTCTGGCGTTAGCCAAGGAACAACTAAAAGATAAGCGTCATGAAGACCTGTAATTAAAAAGACTGGCCGCTTTCCCGGATGGGAGAGCGGCCAGTCTTTTGACCAGCAGCAATCTAAGTGTGAAACTGGGGGGATGCTAATGGATTTAACCGAGCGAAGAAATGGCATCAGCCAGGGCATCAAAGAGGTTATTAGAAGCCTCGTAAGCATCCTGGTCATTTGAGGAATTCATCGCATCGACGTAACTGCCATAAATGGCAGCTAGTTTAGAATTTGTGATGGAATTGAAGCGGCCTTGGAAGTGTTTGTAGAATTTACCAGCGGCGGCATGATCGGCTGTTGTGCGGTTATTATTCGTTGACCAAGAAACGATATCACTGAGCCCGTTGTAGGCATGTTGTGGGGTGATATCCGAAAAATCACCGAGTAAGTCGTTTTGAGAGTCTTGGGACATTGTCCGCACAATGCTTAGAACTGCCTTGATATCCTTCTTTTGTTGTGCGTAGGAACGTTTCTTTTGCAGGTTACCCCGCCAAGCCCATCCCTTCACGGAACCGGACTTATTTTTGACATAGTAATAGATGGCTTTTTTACCATTAGTCTTTTTGACGTTAGCCGACTTGTATGTATAGAGCGTCGTTTTGAGTAAGTGCCGACTGCTAGTTGCCTTCTTGGTCAACTTGGCATTCTTGTACAGGTAACCGCCGTTAATGTTATAGGCCTGCTTTTTAATGGCCGTTGTCTTTAATACCTTAGCGGCTCGTACTTTAGCTTGAGCGGTTGTCGGTTGATTGTTGGCCAAAATACCCAGACCCACCGACGTGGTGAGTAAAGTGGTTGCCAGTAAAACAGGCTCTATACTTTTTCCTGTTGATGAACTACCAATGTGGTAATCTATTAACAGGATTTTTTTGAAAAAAAAAGAGGCCCACAGGTCCCCACACACAAAAAAATCCACCCACTACAGCATCATCAAAGGATGTGAGAAACCATGAACCCTATAGATAATAATATAAAATTTTCACTCAGTATTAAAGACCCAAATGTTATTTTTTTCAGTTATAAGCATCAATTCATAAAATCAAAACCTGCTAAAGTCTATGTTGCCAATGTAAAAGCCACTTATACAAGGTGTCCTCAATGTGGTTTTGAAAACTTTAGTCATAACGGACACTATGTGTCACGCGTTTCATATCCGTCGGCCAACGCTAGTGAGCCCGTCTATCTTGAACTTCATAAAGAACGATTAATCTGTAAAAATTGTGGAAACTCGGTAATGGCAACAACAGACCTCGTCAATAAGTATTGTAATATTTCCAAAGCTACCAGACAAAAAATATTCATGCATCTTCAGGATGATCGTACTCAGACTAGTATTGCTTTAGATAATAGTGTTTCTCCCAGTACCGTTTGTCGCTATTTAGACAACTATGATGATCTATTTCGGAGAAATTATCATTCTTTACCTGAGCACTTATCTATGGATGAATTTCGTGGTGTTGGCGGCGATTTCCACTTTCTTTGTATTAACGGTGATGGTGATCATGAAATTCAACAGATCCTACCGGATCGCTTTAAACAAACTATTATTGATTACTTTAATAAGTTTGACAGCACCGCTAGAAAGCAAGTAAAGACAGTTTCTCTGGACCTTAATAGTTACTATCAAGATATCGCCAGATTGGTATTTCCAAATGCCAAAATAATTGTCGATCGTTTTCATATTGTTGCGATGATGACTAGATCTTTTAACCAAAGTCGCGTTCAAATTATGAAAGAATACAAGAAACAATCCAAGGAATATCGGATGCTTAAATTCTCCTGGAAACTTTATTTAAAACACTTCGATGAGCTTGAGATTAAAAAAACATTTTTCGATCGACACCTTAGGAAACAAGTAACTCAACTCGAAAGAGTTCAGTTAGGTCTAGATGTTGATGAAAGACTGTTAAATACTTATAACGCCATGCAAGGCATTATGATATGTCTTAAAAATCACGACAAAGATGGTCTTGTTCAATATTTATATAACAACGATAAGCTTAGCTCGCAAATGAAAGATGTTTTAACCACATTTAAAAAGAATCTTGAAATAGTCCTCAATGCCAGTGAATCAAAGTATTCTAATGGTCCAATTGAAGGGATCAATAGAATGATTAAGCAAATTCAAAGAACTGCCTTCGGTTTCCGAAATTATCACCACTTAGTTTCAAGAGTTAAATTACAACAAATGAGAACCAAACCAAACAAAAAGACACTGTTAGAAGTTGCATAACTTCTAACAGTGTCCCAAATTCATCTATCAACAGGATTTGACAAAGAGCCGTAAAACACGAGATTTTTGCATAATTAATCTATCCTCCAAATGTTTGATTATAGTTATTGTTGCACAAAAAACAGGTTTATTAAACGTTAAATTAACATTTTGAATAAGATAATTTAAGAATAATGGGAGTGAAGGGTAATTTAAAACTCATTCGCAAAATTGGGCGAGTTAAACTAAAGGCAAAGGGAGTGAGCACGGTGATGATCAAGATGTGTCAGCCCCAGACCGGGGAGGTGAAGCAATGTAAAATGGGCGTGAGTTGGACCGCTCTATTTTTCGGTTGCCTGGTCCCGCTGATTCGCCGCGACTGGCCGTGGGGTATCAGTATGTTGGTAACGCAAGTGGTGTTGCTGCCCCGGAGTCTGGTGGCGGGATTGATGGTCAACGTGGTGATGTTTAGTCTCTATAACAAGTATTATTTACAGGCTCTCAAGAACAAAGGGTACGTGCCTGTGGAAGCAACCATGGAGTAGGATTGAGCTTGTGAGCGAATAAACAGGCCACCCGGTGGGGGTGACCTGTTTGAAATAGCTATTGTAGTCCCTGAATATAGGTCTTAGCTTTTTGTTCATCGAATGCAGATTGCCCATCCTGGCTACCCTGTAGGGAATAGGCATAGGATTCCGCAATGTTACCAAGGTTGGCGTAGAATTGTTTACTACCGACGTTGACCGTGATGCGGAAGGTTCCAGCGTCACCATTGGTATTATCGTAAGCTTGGAAAACGTGTCCCAGCGACATCTTGAGCCGATACATCTTTTTCCCAGCTAGGTTAACTTTCTTGGTGCCGAAATCTTTCAAGGGTTTTGCTAGGTAATAGGTGTAAACGGATTTGCCCCGGGTAAACTTTTTGATTTTAATCGATTGCGAAAGTTTCGTATAATTTGGCGTTCCCATTTTAGTGGCGTAGTTGTGATAGTAATTGAGATAATTGTCTGCCGTGACCGTTATAAAACCATTGTTGTTTTTATCCTGATCAAAATAAGATTGTGCGTTTTTCTGGTAAAGGTCTGGCAAGTTAGAGTAGGCACCGTAAGCAAACGCTGTCTTGGAAGTGTGCTTAGTTAAAAATGCGGTTTGCGCCGACTGGCTTAGTTTGGTCATCGACACTGCCGATTGCCATTTAGAGCCAATGGTGCGGAAAACCTTTTTCTGATTTTTCTTGGAGAGCGTCGTTGTCTTAACGTTGGCAACGCCCCAGGTATTTATGTTACCAATGACCACCGAATGCTTACCAAGTGTAACGCCATGAGTTCGGTTCTGATTGCCAACGGTTAACTTGTTGCCGATTGTAAACACATCGGGTTCAAAGGGCTTAACTACACTACTACTCATATTGTGGCGAGTTAACTTGGTCAGGTTGCGCATTCCCACTTTGTCGAATTCACGGTCGATCTTTTGACTAGTCTCAGTCGTCTTTTGGTCAAGCTTGGCATAACTAGCTAACCGGGCTTCTTGACTCTTACTCATAGCGCTTGCCGTTGTCCCCGCGGTAAGGCCAATTCCTGCTACTACCCCAATCAGCATGAGAGCAATGGCGTATTTGTGTGTTAACTTGTTCATGTAGTTACCCCCTAAGATATGTATGATACACAAGTAGTGTAACGCTGCTGAGCGTAAATTAAAAACCATCCCCTGAATAGGAAAGATGGTTAGCTGTTGGGGTGTAGGGGAGAGTATCTATGTGAAAAATAAAGACTGCTAGCCGTTAAGTTAACAGTTAAATATCTCTATCACCGCTGGTTGTTCTATTGTTATGTGAATGCCATTTAATACCAGTAGAATGACATAATTTATCGCAATATATTTTTGTACTTATAATATATATTACAACAATGTGTGAAAAATCCTAAGGAATTAACTCGAAATCAAAGATTACTAGCGGTCAGAGTAACAAAATTGGTGTTAGTGTGTCAAGATGTTAATGGCTTAAGTTAAAGGCGTTGCTACAGCGTTGGGCAGAGGAATAATTAATTAGAGAGATGGGTCAAGATTAACTTGAAAGTCAAATAAGGCTCACCAACAATCGACGTTGGTGAGCTAAGTAGTCCATTGATTATAGTAACGCGGCCGAGAGACACAGGCCGAAGAAGCAAACTTCAAGTAGCAGAACGGATAATACCCCGCCATCGGCGTAGAGGCCATTGAAAATAATACCACAGAGGGTCTTGATTAAGCCGTAACCTAAAACGACGAGCAAGAGAAGCAGAGAAGCAGATTTAAACGGAGCCGTGACGTCCATGGTAGCAGCAATGTTCATTAAGACTAAGCCGAATGCACTGATAAGCGCCCAAAAATAGATATTTTTAGTCGTTGGGTGACTAATTTTTTTCATTTACACCATCTCCTCGGAATAACTTGAGTATAGACGTTAAAAACTAGATAATCAATGGGGTGGAATGTTTATTCTAAAGTATAAATATGGTTGATAAATAATGCTGGTAGCGTTTGCCTAAAATTAAGATTACCGATTAACTTTTTGGTGGAAAGTGCTATAATTAAACACGTAAGTTTTTGGGTCCTTAGCTCAGTTGGGAGAGCGCCTGCTTCGCATGCAGGAGGTCGTCGGTTCAAATCCGGTAGGATCCATTTTTGTGTATCTAGGGGTAGAGATAAGTGGTGAAAACACTGCTATTACAGCATTCATGATTTTGGTTGTTTCAATGGGTAAGTATAAAAAGTAATCATTTGATTACCTTTTGCAGAATAAAAAAACATGCTCGGCAGGGCGATGAAACTGTTAGCTGAAATAGCTAGCAGTTTTTATTTTGCTCTCAGATAAAAAATGGCCGTCAAACCAGTAGGGCTTACCTGGTTTGAGGGCCATTTTAGTAATTAGTGACGGCTACTGCGGTGCGTCCCGCTGCCGTGATCCTTGACCACGTGGCGCTTGAATTTAGGGCCGGTGGCGTCGGGAACGAATTTGAAATGCCGCAGGCGGCCGGCGTACGGTTGGCCGCTATAGCGAATTTGAATCCAGCCCTGCATCGCGCGGGCCATGCTTTGCGCGGCCGCGACCAAATCGTCGCGGTGTTCGGCGCGCGCGGCGTCCTGGAGATCACCGGTCAGACGGTCGATCAACTTACGGTGATAGTCCAGGAGTTCCTGGGTGAACGGGGCGTTGCGGTAACTGTTAAATAATTTTTGGACTTCGGTCAGGGCGTCCGTCACGTTTGACGGTTGGTAATAACGTTCTTTTTCCGCCATGTCAAGACTCCTTTCTAATGACGCTGGAAGAGATGTTGCCAGATACTATGACTATCGGTCTGCAGCATCAGGTGTTGGTATTTGCGGCCGATGTATCCGGCCAGCGCGGCCACCGTCAAGAGGGCTAACCCCAGCGAGAGCCACTGGGTGCCCAGACTGACGGTGCCGTTGATGATTCGCATCGGCATGAAGTACGACGACAGAAATGGCACGTAGGACATGATTTTGACCGGCAGGGCGTCCAGGTTGTTCTGGAAGGGGAAGGTGGCGAAGAAGCCGACCATTCCCAGCATGACCACCGGTTGGGCGGCCTTGGAGGCGTCCTCGGCTTTGGCGACCACGGCCCCACTGTAGGCGGCGACTAGGGTGAACAGCACCACGCCGACCAAGAGGTACAGCAGGTTGAGGTTCAAGAGGTTGTGCAGGATCGCCGTGACCAGGGCGTGGTACTGGGTCCACATCGCGTGCAAATGCGGGCGACTCAGCGCCCAACTGTAGATGGCCCAACCACCCAGGAGATAAATGGCAATCTGGGTGAGAATTACCAGCAAGATCCCACAAATCTTACCCACGAAGTAACTGACCGCGGTGGTGCTGGAAAAGATGATCTCCATGATCTTGGTGCCCTTATCGGAGGCAATTTCCTGGGCGGTGATCGAGGCGTAGGTCACCAGGATGATGTAGATCATGGTGACAATCAGCCAAAACGAAATGGTCTTGGCCAGGTTAGCCGTCCCGGTGCTGGCCGCGATGTGCTGGGTCAGCTTGGGCGTGCGTTGGAGCAGCCGTTGTTGCTTGGCCGTTAACTTGGCCTGTTGATAATTGGTGACCTGCTGGGTCTGGGCCAGGTAGTTTTGGACCTGGGCCTTGAGTCCCTTGCCTAGGGCTTTGGGCCCATGGTAGTCGGCGCGTAGTTGGTGGTCGGTCTGGCGCAAAACCAGGTAGCCGGCCAGGTGATTTTGGTGCAGGGCCTTTTTGGCGGCGGTCACCGTGGTGATTTGCTGATCGATGTTCGAGGGGTTCTCGGCGATAAAGTTTTGCCGGAGCGCCGGCGTTTCGGCGATGACCGCGATGTTTTGGCTGCTGGCGTTACTGCGGCTGCTGACGTAGGTGATTCCCACGGTCAGTCCCAGCATCAGAAACGGGCCTAAGACCATGAAGAAGAAACTCCAGGACTTGACCTGACGCAGATAGGTCTCACAGGTGACAATCCAGGTTTTAAGCATGGGTTTCACCCACTTTCAAGCGGAAAATCTCGTCGAGTGTCGGCGGTTGTTGGTTGAACTCCTCGATGTAGTGGCCCTGGGTCAGTTCTTGGAAAATGGCGGGACCGGCCTGCGCAGCGGTCAGGTGCAGGCGGTATTGCCCCGGTTGTCGGACCGTGACGCTGGCCACACCGGGCAGGGCGGCCAAACGGTCGGTCGACCAGTCGGTGGTCACGAACAATTCGGTCTTGCCGAACTGGTTACGAACGTCCTGCAAGGTGCCATGGAGGACCACGTTACCGGTGCGCAGCATCACCAGCTGGTCGCAAAGTTCCGTGACGTTTTCCATGTCGTGACTGGAGAAGATGATGGCCGCGCCGCGTTGCTTGGCATCGAGGATGGCGCGTTTCAACAGGTCGGCATTGACCGGGTCCAGGCCACTGAAGGGCTCGTCGAGGATCAAGAGGTCGGGACGGTGAATCAGGGTGCAGATCAACTGGACCTTTTGCTGGTTCCCCTTGGACAGTGCGCCAATCTTACTCTTGCGCGTGCCCTTGACGGCAAAGCGCGTTAACCAATCGTCGATCTGGGGTCGAATGTCGCGGGCCTTTTGCCCTTTCAAGCGGGCCAAGTAGACGATTTGTTGTTCGATGGTCAGCTTGGTCATCAGGCTGCGTTCCTCGGGGAGGTAGCCGATGTGGTTGAAGTCTTGGGGGGTGAAGGCGTGCCCCTGCCAGGTAATCTGGCCGTCATAGGTGATGAAGTTCAGGATACTGTGAAAGGTGGTCGATTTGCCGGCCCCATTTTGACCAATCAGGCCGAGAATCTGCCCGTTGGCCACGTCGAAACTGACGTCGTTTAACGCCAGCACGTCGTCGAAGCGTTTACGAATGTGTTGAATACTTAACATGGCGGAACTCCCTTGATTTAGAAGTTGAACGCGGCGAACACGCACCGCCGTTCAGTGAGGGAAGCCGGGCAAGACGCCGCGACTCGTAGTCCTATTATACGTGAGTTGGGGAACAGAAAAAAGCCGTTAGCCAGCAAGGTTTGGCTAACGACTCCCTTAAGTGATGGTTAGTGTTTGGGTTGCGCGTCGCTGTTGACCTGCGCTTGGGCAGGGTGCGGGACGCGACTCGGCCGCATGTTGAAGATGACGTTTAAGATGACCGCGGAGAAACTGCCGATGACCACCCCGTTGTTGACGATGATCTGAATGGCTTGAGGCAGGTCTTGGAAGATTTGGGGGTAGACGGTCACGCCTAACCCTAAGCCGATGGAAATCGCGGAAACCAGCAGGTTGTTGTTATCCTTGAAGTTCACCTGTTGGAGCATCCGGATACCCTGGACCCCAACCATGCCGAACATCACGATCATGGCGCCACCCAAGACGGGGGCGGGAATGACCGTGGCCAACGCGCCGACTTTGGGCAACAGACCTAAGAGTAATAGGAAGGCTGCCGAGAAATAAATCGGCTTGCGAGTCTTGACGCCGGAGAGTTGGACGACCCCGACGTTTTCGGAGAAGGTCGAATACGGGAAGGTGTTGAACAACCCTCCCAAGATTACGGCGATCCCTTCGGCACGGTAACCACGCTTGAGGTCGGCTTCTTCGATCTTCCGGCCGGTGATTTCACCTAAGGCGAAGAAGACCCCGGTGGACTCGACCATGGTGGTCAGCGACACCAGAATCATGGTTAGAATCGACGACCACTCGAACTTGGGCGTCCCGAAGTAGAAGAATTGGGGCAGGTGGAACCAACTAGCCTGGCCCACGGGGCTTAAGGAGACCATCCCCAGCCAACTCGCCACGACGGTTCCCAGTAAGATGCCTAACAGGATGGATAGGGACTTAAGAAAGCCCTTGGCAAAGGCATTGAGACCTAAGATTACGGCGATGGTGAAGAAGCCCACGGCTAAGAATTTCAAATCGCCGAAGTTCTTCGCGGTTACGTCGCCACCCCCGAGGTCTTGGAAACCCACGGGAATCAGGGTGAACCCGATGATGGTGATCAACGATCCGGTCACTACGGGCGGGAAGAGGTGCTTAATCTTCGAGAACCACCCGGCACTCAGGAACACGAAGATCCCGGCCCCGATGATGGCCCCGTACATGGTGCCAATCCCGTAGCTTTTCCCGATGGCGGTCAAAGGGGTCACGGCTTGGACCGCACATCCTAGGACCACGGGGAGCGCAATCCCGGTCAGTCGGGTGCGCTTGAGTTGTAGGAGAGTGGCAATCCCACACATAAAAATGTCCGCGCTGATCAGGTAAGCCATCTGAACGGCGTTAAAGTGTAACGCGCCCCCAATTAACAGGGGAACCAGGACGTCACCGGAATACATGGCTAAGAGGTGCTGAAACCCAAGGATGGCGGCTTGCCACGTGGACAAGGATTGCCCTTTGTTCGGGTTTTTAGTCGATTGGGGTGTTCGTGCTGGTGTTGCGGACTTTGCGGATTGCAAAAAAATCTTCCTCCTTACGGTAACTGACTACTGACAAGGCGGGGACTTTAATGAAAACAAAAAAGACCCTCTTTGCAAAAAGAGCGTCTTGAAAACTCAGCCGATGAACTCTTTTCATCGGCAAAAAGAGTTCGGGGGCCTCAATTTGCTTATAGTCTAGAATTTACGGTTCTAGGTAGAAACTCGCCAACCTTATCATGGCATTATATAGGCAATTACAATTATAGTTTGTTTGGAATACTGCTTACTTTAGCACGAAAGAATGAAAAATACAACGGGCATTTTCACTTTTTTACCTTCCGCCAGAGGTGACGAAAACTATCGCCAAACCACTTTAACAGGGGCCCCCAGTCGGCGAGACCGCCGGATGAACTATACTTCTTAGGGTGAACAACGGGACCAGGACGATAATAATCATTCGACTTTTTTGGATCTTGAGCCATCGGTGTCAACTCCCTTCACGTCTATCCTTAAATTTTAACGCAAATGGGGTACAATATGGGTACTTATTTATGCGGGAAGGGAAGATCACACAATTATGAAGAAGATTTTAGCCATTCACACCGGCGGGACGATTTCGATGTCGCAAAACGACCAGGGGGAGATCGTGCCCAACGCCCAGAATCCCATTGCTCACCCAACTCAGGTGCTGGATGATCAGGTGCAAGTGATTACCGATGACCTGTTCAATTTGCCGTCGCCGCACATGACACCAGTCCAGATGCTGACCATTCAGCAGCGAATTGCTCAGGCCATTGCGGAAGGCCTCGACGGTGTGGTGGTCACTCACGGAACCGACACCTTGGAAGAGACAGCTTATTTCTTGGATTTAACGGTACCGGATACGATTCCGGTGGTGGTGACTGGGGCGATGCGTTCCTCTAACGAAATTGGCGCTGACGGGTTGCATAACTTTCGGTCGGCCATTCAGGTGGCGGCCGCCGATGCCTCACGGGGCAAAGGGGTTTTGGTCGTGATGAATGATGAGATTCACACGGCTCGTTACGTCACCAAGACGCACACCACGAACGTTGCGACGTTTAAGACGCCCGCCTTTGGCCCGATTGGTTTGGTGACGAAGGGCCAACCAACCTACTTTCAGGAGCTGATTCAGCAAACCGTCTGTGATCTGGACCACGTGGTCGACCACGTATACCTACTGAAGGCCTTTGCGGGGATGGACGGAACGTTCTTTGACGCCCTCAATAACGATCAGACGGCCGGCCTGGTCGTTGAAGGCTTAGGCGCGGGGAATTTACCTCCTCAGACGTTACCGGCCGTACAACGGCTGTTAGACCGGCAAATTCCAATTGTGTTGGTATCAAGGTGTTACAATGGCGTCGCCACGGATATCTACGATTATCCAGGCGGCGGCATCGAACTACGTAAGATGGGACTTATCCTGTGTCAGGGACTCAACGGACAGAAAGCACGCATCAAGCTCTTAGTGGGTCTCAGTGCCGGGTTATCGGCCACCGCTTTACGGCAATTCATGCGGACAGCCGTATCTTAAACGATTGGCCCGTCCCTTGGCGAGCTATTTAAGGGCATATATGGTAGAATTTTCAAAATGGTAAAAATAAAAAGGGGGCCGTTCAATGAATTCCATTGTTAATGATTTAAATCGGGCGCTGGCCCAACGGCTCTTGGTTAACGTGTATCAGGCCAATCAAGACGTTGTTTATACGGGGTACGTGACTACGGTTGGTCAAACCGGCATGGTGTTGGCCACTTACGACGATTACGGGTTACCCGATGGAGCCGTCTTTTTGGCGTTAGACGTGATTGATGAGGTTGAATTTTCCAGCGATGATCTGGACAACATGGCCTTTCGGATGCAGATTGCTCAAGAGGAGCGTTTTGTACAGGCGGGCGGTCTGACCATGCGCTTCGACGGTCAGCGCGATTTACGCCGGCAAATCCTGAGCCATGCCTGGGTCGATCACTTGGTTGTGATGCTGGTCTTGGCGAACGATCCGCACTTTTACGAGGGCCTGGTGACCCACGTGGGCAGCGACACGGTGACCGTACAGATTTTAAATAAATTTGATTATACGGACCAGCCACGCCGTGAGATTAATCCCGACCAGATTGAAGTGATTGAGTTCCAGGGCCAGGAGCTATCGTTACAAAGTTTAGCGGCTCCTCGGTTACAGCAATTAACGCACGTCGAGACCGAGCGGGTGACGGCACCCACACAATTGCGGGATACCTTAGCGCGCTTAGTCGATCAGGACGCCCTGGTGGCTTTAGTGCCGGCTCACGACCGAGAACTCTTTTTTGTGGGGCGGGTCAACACGTTAACCCGTAACGCCGTCATTCTCAGTCTGGTGGACATGACCGGACAATTCGGAGGCTACACAGTGATGCGCTTAAGCGAGCTGCACGCCATCGTGTTACAATCCGACTATTTACAAACCATGCGGCTATTTACGTTATTGAACCGCGCCAATCGTCACCGTATTCAGCCGGTATTAAACGACGAACGGCTCTTCGATGCGACGGTTGACCAATTTGGTGCCCGACTGACCCAGGCGGCGGCGTTCCACACCGTGATTCGCGTGAAGCTGCATTCTGGCCAAAGCCTGCTGGGTTATCCTAGCCAAGTGGGGGCCAAGCGGTTTATCTTTCATCAAGTTGAGGACGGCCAGCTGGACCAAGTTGGCAAGATTTATCAGGTGGCCGACGTTGACGAATTAGCCTTTGGTTACCTCGATGCTTATCTGACCGAACGCCAATTAAAGGTTGAGGGCGATTTGTAGCTTAAAGGAGTGACTGATATGCACTGGAAAACCTGGCCCCGTTGGCTACGGGACACCTGTTCCGTGGTGGGCGCAATGGCCATTTTGTTGATTGGTTACGACCTGTTTTTGGCAACTAAAGTCGTGTGGTGGCAGGTGCCACTACAGATCATCGTGGCTTTCGGGGCTGTGGGGTTGTGGAGCTACTATAGCTATCGTCGTCAGGCTAAACGGCGAGCGGCGGAGCAACAGCAGGCCATAGTCGCGCAACAACGAGCGGAACGGTTAGCGGCACAACGGCAGGCCGCCGCAAGACAAGCGGCCGCCACGCAGCAGCGTAATCGGCAACGAAATCAACAACGACAGCAGCGCCGTTCAAAAGAAGGGAACCAGCATGACAGTTAGCTTACAATTTTGTCCCCACTGTGGGACGCGGGTGACGGCTCACGAGACGACCTGTCCGCAGTGTCACACGGATCTTCAGGCGTTTAGGGGAACGGATAAGACCGCAGAGACGTCCCCAAAGTTGAATCTGAATGCGTTATATGCGAATCCTTATAAGGAGGGCATGAAGCGTTTAAAGCAGCGTGATGGCGCCCCAACGGCGACTAAACCGCGTCGTTGGTGGTGGCCGTGGTCAAAGGAGTGAAATGATGGCAAAGTTTCAAGTGATTCAAGGCGACATTACGCACAGCCACGTTGATGCCATCGTTAACGCCGCCAACACCACGCTGTTAGGCGGGGGCGGCGTCGACGGAGCTATCCATCGCGCGGCGGGGCCCGAGCTCTTTGCGGCCTGTGTGCCCCTCAACGGCTGTGCAACCGGCGAGGCCAAGATCACGCCCGGTTTTCGGTTACCGGCGAAGTGGGTTATTCATACGCCTGGTCCGGTGTGGCACGGTGGCACGCGGGGCGAAGCACGCTTACTGGCCAATTCGTATCGGCACAGTTTGGCGTTGGCCGCCCAACAAGGCTGCCGCAGTGTGGACTTCCCGTCAATCAGTACGGGGGTCTACGGTTACCCGCTAGATGCGGCGGCCCGGGTGGCCACGCACACGATTGCTACTTGGTTGGCCGTCCATCCAGACGTGACGGTGCGGTTGGTGGCATTTGATGTCTCAACGGCGCAGGCGTATCAACGGGCTTGGGCCGCCCAAACAACACATTAATCAAAAAAGGGGGCCGGAAGTTATTTCCGGGCCCCTTTACTTAACGCTTACATGGGTTTCTTAGCGATTAAACTTTGCAGTGCGCTTTGTTCGTCACTATTGGGTTGCAGTTCACCGGTCTTGATGGCGTGGAACTTCTCAACCGTGAGGCGAGAGCCGTAAGCCATCTCACCGTCAGTCTTATCGTATTTCTTTTGGTAGGCGATGATTGCTTCAGCCAGACTACTTAATTCTTGACTCATTCATAATCCCTCCAAATGATAATCCTACTTGCTATTCAAACTTCATTATACTAAAGTTTGGCCAAAGGGGCGTAATAAGTCCCCTAAACAGCAAAACTTTTGATTTAGACTTGATGATTGCGGTAAAATTGCGTAAACTAAAACACAATATGACAATTCCCCGTTAACGTACAGTGATGAAACTGTTAGCAGATTTTCGATGTTCTGTCACCGTTTTGTGATATTCGGCAGTTAAGCTAGACTCTAGCTTTTAACCCGACACAAGAGGTAAATGAGGTGGCAACATGAATTTAAAACGGGTAATTACCGGCCTGGGAGTCGCCATTGTGATGTTGGCCGTTGTCAGCAGCCTGTCATGGTTTTTGATGGGCAAGGAGTCTACCACACAATTGCAGACGCAATCCCGGCCAAGTCACCCGCCGTATGCGCGGGTTGTGCCGCATCAGCATCACGCGGACTAATCTGGAACCGGGAATACCGGTAGGGTTTTCTCTAAATATCGGTAATCATAATGATTACATGACTACAGTCTTTTGTAGTTTATCAAGCAGGGAAGCAGGTCAACTTCGGTTGGCCTGTTTTCTTTTGGCATAAAAAAACTGTGACCGGTTCGGCACAGTTAGTTAGGTGATTATTAAAATTGTGGCCAATGGCTGTGGTTTTGACGGACATCGTGGCGCAAGCCAACGCAGAAAATTAGAAACGCTGCTGCCACCAGGGTCAAAACGATGGTCCACAGCCAGGCGTGGGTGTGGCTGAACACGAAGTAACCCAACCCAAGGGCGCTGAGACCAATCAAACTTAAGCGGAGCCCCAGCGAGCGACGGTGCAGGAATGCTGCTGCTAAGGTTAAGACCACGGCACCGCCAAACATGTCATCGCCGCTGGTCACCGTTCCGGGATTATGGAACAGTGCGTAGCCCGCGATCACCAGCCCTAGGAGCAGTGCTAAGAAGCCAAATAATTCTAAGAAGGATAATTGCCGCAAGTTTTTCAACGGACTCACCACTTTCTATATCGGTGTAACCCCATTATAAGGCACCCCGGTGAACTTGAACAATCGAACGCCCCGCTAGGTTAGCTTAGCCGTGCCAATCTTCGTGATCCAACGCCATTTGCCAAAAGTTAAGCTCGTACCAGCTACTCTTTTGGAAAGCAGCCAGCAGATCCGGGGTATTTTCTGGGGTGGCTACCCGGTTGGCGAGAGCTAATTGGGCAGTCAGCGTGGCGGTATGAGCGGCAGCGGTAAACATCAAAAACTCCTTTCAAGTTAGGGGAGACCAATCACGAGACCGATTTGGACCAAGATCAGACTGCCGATGAAGTAGAGCCAATCCTTAAGATGCAGGGGCACCGTCACGGCGTAGGTTCGTGGTGCCCCCTCGACGTAGCCGTGTGAGGTCATGGCGTCGGCCAGTTGTTCGGACCAAGTCATGGCGGTCAAAATGACCTTAAAATACAGCTGTGGGGACCAGACGTGCAGCACTTGACCGCGCATCAATGCGGCGGCTCGCACGGTGGCGACTTCCGCGCGAATCTTGGGGAAGAGATTAAAGGCAGCCAGGAACCCGTAGGCGAACTTTGAGGGAAGCTTGGCGTTTTGCTCCAACGACCGTGTTAGTTCAAGCGTGGTCGTGGTCTGGGTAAAGGTCGCGCCGAGGTAGACGTACACAAACGTCCGGGTAAACAGCACCAGCAAGAAGTGATTGGTGGCATTCCCCCGAAGCATCAGCGACCAGACCAGGGAACTGGCGAAGAAGAGCGGGACGATGGTCAACCACAGCAGTGTCCGCAGACGTACGTGGGTCCCCAACAGAATGGCCAAGCCCACGATGATTAGGCAGACGTTGACCGACCAGACCTGAGTGAACGAAATCTCAAGGGCGATTAACACAATCGTGGCTAATTTTAACGTGGGATTCACGGTGTCGCCTCCTGATAAACAAATTGTTGGTGGGTTAATGCCAAGTGGTAATCGACATAGTCATTGAGACCACTCAGTTGATGACTAATCATCACTAGGGTCAAGTTGAGATCCTGCTGGGTGGTGGTTAGCAGTGTCAACGCTGCGTGCACGGACTGCAAGTCGAGTCCCTTTAAAGGTTCGTCGAGCAGGAGCACATTTGGGGCCATTATCAACAGACAAAGTAATTGCAGTTTCTTTTGTTGACCACTACTTAGGGAATAGATAATCTGATCGTCGCGACCGGCGAGATGCAACTGGTCTAAGGCCGCTCGGACCCGTTCGGGAGTGAAGTAGGCGGTGTTTCCGTATTTTTGCGACAGGGCTAGTTCTTCGGCAACCGTAACGTTGAGAAATTGCGCCGTGGCTGATTGAAACATCAGGCTCACGTGACGGGCGTAGGCCCGCCGGCGGAGTCGGAGAATGTCACGTCCTTGGTAGGTTAAGCGTCCCTGGTAGGGGCTTAGTCGAACCAAGGCGCGAAAGAAGGTAGATTTCCCACTACCGTTCGGTCCTGTAATCAAGGTGAACTTATGCGCCATGAGAGCCAGGGATTGGGGGCGTACTAAAACACGGTCGTGAGGAGCCAGACCAAAGTGGTGGCCCTGCAGGTCGGCCGTAGCGTTAGTCGCCGGGATCTGAACGTGGGTCAATTGTAAGCGTTCCGGGGTGAAGGCTGCTAAACGCGCCTGGGTAGCAGTTGCAGATAAGGTAGTGAGCTGACCGGCGTTAAGAACCGTTAAGTGGTCGATCCACCGGGCGTAGCCACTCAAATCGTGATCGGCCAAAATGATGGTTTTTCCCCGTTGACGGCACAATTGTACTAGGCGATCTAATAAGGTCTGGCGGGTGGCGGGATCGATGCTGGCAAAGGGTTCGTCGAGTAAGATGACGTCGCTATCCATGGCCACGATAATCGCCAAGGCGACCTTTTGCTGCTCACCTCCGGAAAGTTGCATCAGTTGTCGGTCGCGCAAATCGGGAATGCCGACAAAATCTAGGGCCGCCGTCATTTTACGGGGCATCTCGTTGGGAGCGACCTGTTGATTCTCCAGGGCAAACCGCAACTCGTTAGCCACGGTGTCCATGGTGAACTGGGTGCTGGGCTCCTGAAAGAGTAGTGCCACGGTCCGGGACCGCTGACGCGGGGACCGGGCGGTCAAGGGCTGACCGTCAAAGGTGATGGTGGCACCAGCCGGTAATGGGGTGAGGCCGGCCATCAAGCGTAATAAGGTGGTCTTGCCACTCCCCGACGGTCCGGTTAGAAGGGAAAAACGACCGCCCGTAAAGGTGGCCGTGAGATCCCGTAAGACCGGAGATTGGTGCGTCGGGGCGTACGTTAAGTTTTGAATGGTAATGGTCGCCAAATAGGTTCCTCCAATAGTTAAGCTTTTGCGCGTGGTGCTAGAATGTGAGCTCGGTTCAACAGATTAGTGATGAGCTTGGTTAACACACCCCCGAAGATAAAGACGGAAATAAACCGTGTCATGAGTAGGAGGAGCATAAAGCCGAGTTGATACTTGTTGTAGCCATTGCGGAAAAAGTCCCACCCAAAGGTCACCAGCGTGGTGGTCAGGGCACTAAGCACTAACGTCAGCCAATTGTAGTGTTTGTAACCCGTGAAGGCAAACCCTAATTCGGAACCAATTCCCTGAACAATTCCGGAGATTAGGGTTGTTGCGCCCCACATGTTGCCCAGAAACATTTCGACGACGGAGCCCAGAAACTCGCCTAAGGTTGCGGCACCGGGGATGCGAATGATGAAGCCGGCTAAGGGACCGGCCATGCACCAGAGCCCTAAGAGTAGGTCGTTAGCCATGGGTTGGAGTCCTAAGGGAGCTAAGGCGGCGCCCAAGAGGGTGTAGAGTGGACCGGTGACCCAGAAAATCACCCCCATAAAAATTGCTAAAATTGTGACTAGAATAATCTCTTTAACGTGCCAACGTGCCATAAATCTGTCTCCTCCTCAAATTTGCCGCAGGAGTTCCCGAATGTAAAAAGGCCCCACTAAATTGATAGTGGGGGCCAATTGCTTGATAAGTCACCGTCCCTTCGCTGGAATTATCCAGAGCAGGTTCAATGGGTTTAATCTCAGCCATACGGGCACCCCAGTCGGATTTAAATTACTCTTAGCGTAACCATTCTGTTGATAAAATGCAACCGCTAACGGGTGACAATCGTATCTAAGGCTTTAGCTGTTGAGTCCGGGAATGGTCCGGGCAAACAACAGTGTGACCGCCAAATGGTCCGGACCAATCACGAGACAGCTCGTGGATTCAACTGAGTAAAAGATTAAATTTTATTGCACCAGCCAGTGAGCCCCTGGACTAGTTAGGCTAGTAGGGCAGAACGGGTGAACGGTAACCTGATGCCTTAAAAGCGGGAATCGAGCTGTGAGCGCGACCATCTTAGGACCGCCAAGTGGTGGATTACAGGGAGATGACAGACACAACAGCCGGATTACAAAGCCCGCTGACCGGTGTTTTTAACTAGCTAGCCATGCTAAATTAGAAACAACTTATTTGAATCAGAAGGGACTTATGACATGACAATTGGTAAGTTAAAGTTAGGGACGTTGGCCTTTGTGGTCACCATGACCATGGGAGTTGGGTTAACCCACCCTCAGTCGGCTCACGCGGCTACGCATACGACGGTGTCGTCCAAGAGTATCGCTAAAACAGCCTACCACAAGAAAAACACGAGCGGGGCATTGTACAATCAGAGCCATTCACGTAAGGTGGCTAATCTGAAGACCTACCCCAACACCACCTGGTACGCCACCAAGCAAGCAACCCTCAAGCACGGTAATTCGAAGGGCATTTACCTGTACGTGGCTAATAAGGCGGGTTCTGTCAAGGGCTGGATTTGGCACGGCTATCTGACCAAGGGAACCGCCCCGTTTGGTCTGAAGTACGCTAAGGGGGCCGTGGCTATGGACGCCAGCACCGGGAAAGTGGTCTGGTCTAAAGCGGCCAACACGGCCCGACCGATTGCCTCGGTCTCCAAGATTATGACCCTCTATTTGACCCTCAAAAAGGTTAATAGCAGTTCGGGAAGCTGGAACGACGTGGTCAATACCAGCAGCAAGGGGCTGATTGCCATGGGAAACGATGCCGCGTGCGGTGGCTTTAAGTTTAAGAGTGGTCATAAGTATACGGTCAAAGACCTCTACTATGCTGCCTATCTGGATTCGTCGAACAACGCGGCGATTGCTCTAGGAAAATGGGTTGCCGGCAGTAATGCCAAGTTCATCCAGCAGATGAATGCCCAGGCCAAGAGTTGGGGGTTAACGCACACCAGCTTTGTCTCGGCGTCCGGGTTGGAAAACAGCGACTTGAAGGCTTTCGGGTATAATTACGGTTCCGCTAACGCTAATCAAGTGTCGCCTAAGGACGTGGCGACGATCGCCCGGCACCTGATCAACGATTATCCGCGCGTGGTGACCGACGGGAAGATTGGGTCTAAAACCGTTGACGGGCAGTCGTTATATAATTACAACAACCTGCTATCTGGTCGAAAGTACTACCAGGCATCGCTAAACGTCGATGGCTTGAAGACCGGGTACACGCCACTGGCAGGCTACTGTTTTGTGGGGACTGGCCAGAAGACTGGTAAACACCGGGTGATCACGGTGGTCCTCCACGACGAAAACGAATTTACGGAAACCCGTTCTTTGATGAATCACGCGTACCAATCGAGCAGTATGACTAATTAAACGTTTAAATAAGGCCGCGTCGTCCGCAGGGACGGGGCGGCCTTTTTGCGTCGCACGAGAGCTGAGCGTTGCGTCACCCGAAGTAAATCGGTATGCTGAAAGTACTTTCACGATTGATCAGGAGGATTGAAAAACATGCTACCACGACTCATTGCGACGGACTTAGACGGCACCTTCTTGGACCCCCGGGGCACTTACGACCACGCGCGCTTAGATCGACTCTTACGGAAGTTGGCCCAGCACGACAGTCACTTTGTCGTCGCGACCGGCGACCCGCTCGATCACGTGGTTGAGTTGTTCGGCGACTTAGCAGCGGTTCATGAGCTGACCTACGTGGTCGAAGATGGCGCGTTAACGGTGACTGGGCGCGGTGAGGTCTTACAGACACAGGTGATTCCAACCCCGTTAGTGCGCACAGCCATCACCTGGATTCAGCGGGATCCGCGCTTGGCGGATAATTTCTTAATTAGTTGTGGGGCGGACCGCGCGTACACGGAGTTACCGGTGACGAGTGCTCGGTTTCGGGCATCACAAGCCTTTTATCCCAGTTTGACGCACGTTGCGCACCTAACGCAGGTGACAGCCCCTATCTTGAAATTGGATGTCACCTGGCACCGGACCGACGTGCGCCCGCAGGTGGCAGCCTTTAACCACCGATTTGCACCACAACTAACGGCGACTAGTAGCGGCTTGGGAGGCTTTAACGTGTCGTTACCGGGCGTTAATAAGGCCACCGCGGTGCAAGCCTTGGCACGTGACTGGCAGATTTCGAGCACCCAAGTGGCAGCTTTCGGCGATTCTGGTAACGATCTGGCATTATTGCAGTGGGCGGGTCAAGGCATTGCGGTGGCGAACGCCGCCCCCGAGATTCTCGCGGAAGCCGACCAATGCACGACACGGACCAATGCGTCCCCGGTCGTTTTAGACCAGATTGCGGCGTGGCTAGCGGCGTTCGCGGAGTAACCGAACTAACCCTTAAGTGGTGAGTTGCTTGCCCGTGGTGCCGTACTATTGGGGGGAATTGGGGGGACAGCGTATGCGTGAACCAGTAAGCCAGCTCGGTCAATGGATGATTGCGGGGGAAGTTCGGTGGCGAAAAAATCAACAGGTCCGGGTACTCTTGACGGCGTTACGGCTGATCTTTCCGTTGGTCCTTGTGGGCACCCTAGCGGATCTCGTCAACCGCAGCTGGCTGGAACCCACGGGTTATTATTACCAGACGCTACACGTGACCACCTGGCTACTGCGCCGGACCCGTTTGCAGCAAGGCGTGCTCCTGCTGCAAACGGGCGCATTGGGCTTAGCAGTTTTGGGGATGGCGTTTGTCGTCAGTTACTTATTGGTAGCCCGGGTCACCGCCGCTTCTAGTGACCGCTTAATGGCGGGGGGGATCGCGGTCCTGGGCTTGCAAGTATTGAATGTCAACCCGGCGACCGTACAGGTGGGCCGGTCGCCCGAATGGTTAGCGATGAACCTCGGCCTAACCGGATTAGCTGTGGGAGCGGTAGTGGGGTTATTAATCGGTAACCTCTACCGGTGGAGTGTGTTGCACTGGTCGCAGCCCGGTGATACGTTAGAACGCCCATTAACGTTGGGCACGTTGGGCTTGTTATTGGTGGCGGCCGGGGGGCTGATCTGGCTGTTACGAGCGCCGTTTAGCCTGCAGACTGGGTTTAGTGCCTGGTTACGGGCCCCACTTAATCTGGCAGATGGGTGGGGGCAGCTCGCCGTTTTTAGCGTGTTAAATGGTGCGCTGAATTGGCTAGGCGTGTTAAGTCCGGTGCCAACCACCCCGGAGCAGTCCGTGATGGCTGCCCAAAATCTGGCTGCGGTGTTAACCACGGGTAACTGGCACTTACCGCATCCCCTGACGGTGCAAACCGTGAGCCAACCCTACGCGAATATGGGGGGCACCGGGATGACGCTGGGGTTACTCGTGGCTATTTTGCTGGTGACCCAAAACACCGCGCAACGGCGGATTGGGTGGTTAAGTGTGCTGCCCGTAATGGGGAATGTCAACGCGCCCCTGCTCGTGGGGTTACCGGTTATCCTCAGTCCGGTGCTCCTGGTGCCGTTGATTGTCGCGCCCCTGGCATGTTTGTCACTAAGTAGTCTGTGCTTGGGCCTGCATTGGGTTCCGGCTTCGGCTTACCCCTTTGCCGTGGGGACTCCCGGACCGTTGATCAGCTTCCTGGGAACGGGGGGTGCCTGGTCGGCCTTGGGGTTAGCACTGGTCAACCTAGCGTTGAGTACGGTCATTTATTATCCGTTTGTAAAGTGGGCGGCCATCGCTGAACGGCAAGTTCACGAGGAGGCGAGTGCCAATGCGACGCTTTAACCATTATCGGGGACTCTGGGTGTTGGGACTATTGGTGATCCTACTGAGTCTTCCGGGGCTCTTTTGGTGTTCCCAGCAAACCCGACATGCGCGGGCCAACTACCAAAGTGCGATGGCGCCGGTGATCTTGGTACCGGGGTCTAGTGCCACGCAGAACCGCTTTAATGCCCTGGTCAAGGAACTGAACACGCAGACCAAAACGCAGCATAGCTTGTTGCGGGTCGAAGTGAAGACGAACAATCAATTAGTTTATAGTGGGTCAATTCGGCGGGGCGACCGGCGCCCGTTTATCGTGATTGGGTTTCAGAATAAGACCGACGGGTTGACCAACATTCGGCGCCAAGCGGCGTGGTTTGCCATCGCCTTTCAAGCCTTGCAGAAAACCTATCATTTTAACCACTTCTCGGCGATGGGGCACTCTAACGGGGGCCTGGTCCTGACGCTGTTTATGGAAAATGCGTTGGCGAAGACTGGGGCCCACGCTGACCGCTTGATGACCATCGCGTCACCGTTTAACCTAGAAGAGGCCAACCCCAAGGTCGACACCCCCCTCTTTAAACAACTGGTGGCTGGCCGGCAAAATCTATCGAAGCATCTCGTGGTGTATTCGTTAGCCGGTAGTCAGTCATATGATGGCGACGGTATCGTCCCGTTTGATAGTGTGGATCGGGGGAAATACATCTTTCAAAAGCAGGTCAAAAGCTTCACGCAGATTACCGTGAGTGGTGCGAATGCCAACCACGCGAACTTACCGGAAAATCAACAAATCGTGCATTTGATTCGGCAGGATCTTTTGGACTAGAGGTTTATTTTTAAAATTGTAACGAGTAGACTGGAGTTAACGGGAGGCTACGCCATGATCAAGATGATTGCGCTCGATTTAGACGAGACGCTACTAAATACCGATAAAACGATTAGTGAAGAAAACGTTGCCACGCTGCGCCAGCTCCATCAGGCGGGAATGAAGGTCGTGTTATGCACCGGACGGCCCATCAACGCCATTTGGGGTTACATCCAACAACTGGGATTAACCACCCCGGAGGATTTTACCATTACCTTTAACGGCGCTTTAGTGGTGAACAACGTGACGAAGGAAACGTTGGCCCAAAGTGGACTTAAACATCACGACTTCGACCTGCTACACGCCTTCGCGTCAGCCAACGGCTATCCGTTAGACATCTTGGACTTTGACCAAGTTTACCCGGTAGCCGACCTGAAACCGTCCGTGTATCAGCAGATGCTCAAGGCGCCGATGACGTTCACCCCAACGGCCTTTGCTGATTTACCGGACCATCTCTACAGCAAGGCGGTAATGGCCACGGACGCCGCCGTCTTGGATCAGGTGGTGGCTCGCTTGACGCCGGACCTGAAACAAAAGTATCACGTCGTGCGGTCGCAACCGAAAATCTTGGAATTCTTGGCGGCCGAGATGGACAAGGCCGTGGGGTTGGGCCAATTGTTGACCCATTTTGGCTGGAACTTTAGCCACTTAATGGCTTTTGGGGATGCCGAAAACGATTTAGGGATGATTAAGGCCGCAGGTGGCGGGGTCGCTATGCTGAATGGTCAGCCGGAAATCAAAGCGGCTGCCAATCACGAGACACCGAAGGACAATAATGCCGCCGGGGTGGCCGCTTATCTACGGCAGGTTTTTCAAGCGACATTAAATTAGTGAAACACCTTAACTGACAAGTTGGGTTGAATATGGCACACTAAATGAAACAGCTAAGGAACTTAAGGAGGAAATTGGGATGCGTTTATGGGCGAAAATAGGAATGACGATGTTGGCAGTAGGAACCATGGGTGGCGTGTTCACCCCTAGTGTGGCCAGTGCCAAGACTAGCGTCAAGTTCGCAAACAAGGATCTACAAAGTTACTATAAGAGTGCCAAGGCGAAGAGTGCCTTTCACTTTGAAACGGTCAAGGCTTCGACTAACAGCAAGAAGTCCGCAACCATTCTGGTGATGGGGGACTTTGGTAGCGTGCCGAACGTCAAGTACGGGGCCCTGAACTCGATGAAACTGAGTAAGAACAGCAAAGTGTTGACCATGAAGTATAAGCTGATTAACTTTAAGACGGCCAACGGCAAGACGACGACGTCATTATCAAAGAAAGCCTATACGTTCAAGCTGACCAAGAAGTCGGCCAACAAGTTTACCACCAAGCTCACTGGGACTAAGGCCAACCGGCGCTTAGCGAACAGCGGAAAGACTTATACCTATACGCGAACCAAGACCAATCCAGCCAAGGCATATGCCAAGAAGTACGTTCAACCGACCATGTACAAGAAGTACTTAAAGGCGTTTGCTTCTATCGAGGCTACGCAAGCCCAGAAGGAACAAATCGCCACGCAATATGCCAACCAAGCCGTGGATACCATGGTGAAGAACTTTAATATTAAGAAATAATGCAGGCACTGAAACGGCCCTGGGAGGAATATTCTTTCCGGCAGACAGCAAAAACGGCGTTCCGTAAAGGGAACGCCGTTTTTTTAGTAAGTTAAATTAGTTTTGCTTGAAGAGGTTGGTGAGATACTTCATGAACGTCTTTAAGTAACGGTCCGTGTCCACTTGGACGGAAACTTTGACGTTCGTTGGTTCGTTCAATCGGTTATCGTCACCGATGGTCCGACCGTAGTCTTCCTTGCCATACTTTACCAGCATGTTGAGATCTAACGTTTGAACGAAGGAAGGGTCTAAAGCCACCCCAACGGCCAATGGATCGTGTAAGGCACAACCACCTAAGTTGTCGTTGAATTGACGGTAGGCGTCGATGTAATAATCGACGATGTCGGCAAATTTTTCACCAGCTTCAGTTCCTAGGTCACGCCATTGTTGGGTTTCCTTGCGGGTCAATAAGGTCCGTAAGGTGACATCCAAGCCCACCATCGTGGAGTGTAATGGGCTGGTCAAAACGGCGTTAGCGGCTTCAGCATCTTGGTTGATGTTGGCTTCAGCCACGAAGGTGACGTTACCGGGAACGGTTAAGGCCCCGCCCATGAAGGTGACGTTACCGATTTCGGTGGCGATTTCTGGGGCCTTCTTCAAGGCGGCAGCCAAGTTGGTCATCGGACCAGTTGGGACCAGGGTAAGGTCTTTGCCGTATTGGTGGACCGCGTCAATCAAGAAGTCTACCGCGGATTCCTTTTCGATGGGCCGCTTAGGATCGGGCAGGTCGACTTGGCCAATCCCGTTTTCCCCGTGGATGTTGGCACTCACTTGCATCCGGTCGAAGTGGTCACTCGTGGAAGAATGACTTTCCCCCACGTAGACGGGAATGTCGGTGTGACCCAACAATTCCAAAATCTTTAAGGCGTTCTTGGCACCGTCTTCAACGTAGACGTTCCCGTAAGAACCCATAATCCCGATCAAGTCAACATCCGGGGCCCCCAAGGCGTAGGCGATGGCTAAGGAGTCATCGATCCCCGTATCTAGGTCCAAAATCATTTTACGTTTTGCCATAATTGCGTATCCCCTCTATAATCCATAATTGGCGAAATGCCTAACTTAACTATAATGTAACGGGTTACATTCCGCAACCCTCGCTGGCATTTGTTGAAGGTCGCCGCGCTTCACGGTAAGATAAGGAAGGATTATTTTTCGGTCACCCGGAAGCGGCCAGTCACGGCCCCACGGGACAATCAGGAGACCAAAGGAGGAACGCCGATGGCCAATAAAGAGTCAGTTAAACCCATCAAACGGCAATTTCATTATCATAACCACCTCTTAGACGATGCGACCAAGGAAATGAACGAGTGGACCGGTGAGAACAAGGTGGTGGAGATCCACCTGTTTGCCATGTTCTCGGAGGTGTTTAAGGCCCACAATCGCGATGACGCCGAATCTTTATTCATTGTCGGCACCCGCAATACCACGCCCTCACTCGAGGCGGTCTCCGTGACGCCGGTCAAGCCTTGGCTATTCTCACGGGTCTTTGCGTTGCTCGGGAGTAGTTTCGTCTTATTAGCCATGTTATTTTTAGTGTTTCGGAGTAATAATGCGGTTCCCGGAATGATCTTTATCGGGTCATTAACCGTCCCGTTTTCGCTATTGGTGATGTTTTTTGAGATCAACGTGTTCCAAAATCTCTCGGTCTACCAGCTCTTCACAATTTTTCTGGTGGGCGGCATCCTGTCGTTGGTGGCAACCATGATTCTCTATTCGTTAATTCCATCGGGAAACGGAACTTCCTGGGAATCGGCGCTCATCGTGGGTTTTATCGAAGAAACTGCCAAGATGTTAGTGATTGCGTTTTTTATTAACCGATTTCGGCTTAACTACATCTTTAACGGCCTATTAGTGGGAGCGGCTATCGGCGCGGGCTTTGCGGTCTTCGAAACGGCCGGGTATACGGGGCAATACGGGTTGGTGACGCTACTCATGCGAAGCTGGCAAGCCATTGGGACCCACACCATTTGGTCAGCCATCATGGGCGCGGCAATTATTTTAGCTAAAGACCGGCATCAGCCCGTCACGGGGAGTAACATGGTAGCCCCGAAGTTTTTACGCTTTTACCTGTTAGCCATCTTGTTACACGCCGCGTGGGATTGGAATGCGCCGTTTGCGGTGTTGGATATTTTGTATTTGCAACAGTGGGTCTTAATCGCTATCGGTTGGTTGGCCGTCTATGTGTTGGTGAACGCCGGTTTACGTGAAGCCCGGACGTTACAGGGGCAACGAATTTTAAAGGCGACTCAGTTAGGACGGTAGAGGAAGGTGGCGATGGTGCGGTCCACCGGAGCACTTTCGTGTAAGAGTGAGTGTTCAACTTGCCAGAGATGACCGTGAACGATCTTAAAGCGGTAGCTGGCCACGTGCCCCCGAACTAAGGGGCCCAGCCGCCGAGCATCGCTTAACGGCACCTCACCATCGTTGGGCACGGCGTCAATCATGCCGGCGAGATTTAGGACCTGTAGTTTTGGATAGTGACGGGTCAGCGGTGGGATGCCCGGAAAGTCGGCGCCGATGCAGACTAAGTGATTGACGGTCACGGCTGCTGGATGGGGTAAGTTCAGGTAGGCCAAGGCAATGGTGCCACCTGATGAATGACCCACGAAATTCACGTGGGTGATGTGGTAACGCTTAGCGAGGTCGTTCAGGACACCGACCAATTGATGGGCTTCTCGTTGCGGGTGCGTATTATCCGCGAACAGAACCGGAATCAGGGGATTATCGGCCCGCACTGAATGGAATTGTTCCCACTGGACGTGTCCGTTGCTGGCAACGTGGGCGGTCAAGCTATGGGTGGCGACGTGGGGCTGATTGAGGGTGAGAGTCATACTGCGTAGCGACAACCAATTGCCACCATCGCCGGGTAACAGCAAAGTGGCCGTTCTGGTCTGTGGCCCGCGGAATTGACGAAGGGCTTGGTGGTGGGTGGCCCACGCGCCCGTGAGACTCAAAATGATCAGTAGACTAATCCCGACGCTGATCCAGAGATGACGATGCTGCATACCCAGACTTCCTTTCACGTTAAATTTAAAAATGGAGTGATGAACATGACTGAAACGTACGACATTACAATTATTGGGGGCGGTCCCGTGGGGATGTTTGCGGCCTTCTACGCGGGAATGCGGAATGCTAAGACCCAGTTGGTGGAAAGCCTCGCTGATTTGGGCGGGCAAGTCAATGCCTTATATCCCGAAAAGACGATTCTCGACGTGGCGGGCTACCCCGCGATTCAAGGGCGGGACCTGATCACGGCCCAGCGCCAGCAATTGGCTCAGTTTCCGCTAACCGTACAAACGGGGACGCCCGTCACCAACCTACAAGCGATTGACGATGGTTTTGCCGTGACCACGACTAAGGGCGTGACCCATAGTAAAACCGTGATTGTGGCGGTGGGAAACGGGGCCTTTGCACCACGCCCGCTCAACGTGGCCCACATTGAGGACTTCGTCGCACGTGGTCAGGTGAGCTACAGCGTGCCGGATAAGGACCAGTTCCGCGGACAGCGGGTGTTGGTCGCTGGTGGGGGGGACTCGGCCATCGACCAGGCCTTGATGTTGGAATCGGTGGCCCAATCAGTCACGCTGTTGCACCGACGCGATACTTTTCGCGGGTTAGAGCACATGGTCGATGTGTTGCATCAGTCGAGCGTGACGGTTAAAACGCCGTATTTGATCCGCCAACTGGCCGCTACGGCCGATGGGGCAGTGGACGTGACCATTAAGACGGTCGGCGCCAATACGGAAGAACACCTCATCGTGGATAAGTTATTAATTAGTTACGGCTTCACGTCCGACTACCACGTGATCGAGGGCTGGGACCTGGCCTTTGAACGGGACCGGCGGTTGATTGCGGTGGATTCGACCATGGCGACCAGCGTCCCCGGAGTGTTTGCGATTGGTGACGGGGCCACGTACCCCGGGAAGCAACCGTTGATTGCCACGGGATACGGTGAAGCGCCGATTGCGGTTCATCAGATCATGACGGACTACTTCCCGGATAAGCGGGGGCCGGTTCACAGCACATCGTTGCGAGAAGGCTAATGGATTGGTCAGTTAAATCGGTGATTGCGCCTTAAGACAGGCCCTAGTCATTTAGGAATTGTCTGAAAACAATTCCCCCGAAAGCATTGCCCCTATACAAATTAATTATAGAACCAAAAACACCATCCCAGTACTGGAGAGTTCTCCAGAATTGAGATGGTGTTTTGCGTGATTACTTACCGCTGGTGTCGTCTTGGTTGGTAATCTTGATTCGGTTCGAGTCAGTTTCTTTATGGTTCAGTTCTGGGGCATCGGTGCTGTACCACTTCTGGGTGGACTTATCACCGTTGCGCGAGAAGAGACTGGTGGACTTCAAGCCCAGTTTGTCTTCAATCTTTTCGGCCTTTTCCAACCCGTCGGCGTAATTGTAGTCGTTGGGATCAACGGCCTTAAAGCCCTTCGGGTGGTAGAAGCGTAGGAGATTCTTCTGGTTCAACGAATCCGAGTAACTTAGGGCTTCGTTGACGTGTTTTTGCATCTTTTCGATGGCGGCTTTTTGCTTGCCGGTCGGGTGAAGTTCCTCGCCGGTCTTATTGCTGTAGATGGTCCCATCGACGGACGTGTAATCCGGACTCTCCCAATCCCGGTTCCGGAAGGCCACGACCTGATTATGTTCCTTTGAGAACAGGTCGGTCCCAAATTGCAGGTATTTCTTGGAACTGATCCCCATCAGGTGCAGGAGGGTTGGTAAGACGTCGATTTCACCACCATATTGGTGTTCCACCTTGCCGTGGGTGTAGCCGGGCATGTTGAACATCAGCGGAACGCGTTGCAGCTGAGCATTATCATAGTCGTTCCAGTCGTCGGGGTTAACGCCCAAGACCTTGGCTAAGGCCTTATTCGACGAATTAGAAATACCGTAGTGGTCCCCGTAAAGCATGATGATTGAATTCTTAGCTAACCCCGATTTTTTAAGGTAGTGATAGAATTCCTTGACGGATTGATCCAGATAATGGGCGGTCTTAAAGTAATTGTCAACCGTCTTATCACCGGTATCCGGTGTCTTAAAGCTAGAATCCTCGCTGTCTAAGGTGTACGGGAAGTGGTTAGTGACGGTTAGGTACTTCACGTAAAATGGTTGTTGCAGGTGTTGCAGGTACTTGACGGAGTCGTTAAACAGTAACTTGTCCTTTAACCCGTAGCCCAGCGACTTGTCCCCGGAGGTGTCGTAGTAGCTGGCGTCAAAGAAGTACTGGTAGCCTAGGTTCTTGTAGGTGTTGCTGCGGTTCCAGAAGCTAGCTACGTTGCCGTGGAAGACCGCCGTGGTGTAACCGGATTGGTCGAAGATGGCGGGCGCCGCCTGGAAGGTATTGTCGTTTCCTAGTTGTGTAAACAGTGAGCCTTGCGATAACCCAAACGTCCCGGTTTCCAGCATGGTTTCGGCGTCGGAAGTCTTCCCTTGGCCGACCTCGTGAAAGAAGTTGTCGAAACTGTAGGTCGATTTACTGTTGTACAGCTTGTTGAGAAACGGCGTGACTTCCTGGCCGTTAACTTTACGGTTCAACAGGAACTGCTGGAAGCTTTCCAGGTGAATGACGATCACGTTCTTACCCTTGGCGACCCCGTAGAGTTTTTTATTCGGGGCGGCGTAGTTCTGGTGCACGAACTTCAGGATGCCGTCTAACTCGGATTTTTTGGCGTGTGAGCGGACTTCACTGGTGTGCTGGGTCTTGATACCGTCATAGACGGTAAAGGCGTCTAACCCCAGGTATTTGACCACGTAGGTCCGATCGAAGGTCCGGGTCAGTAACTGGGGCCGGTCCATTTCGCCCAGCGTCAGGTTGCCGGCGAACAGTAACATGGACAATGAGGTTACGGCCAGACCCACGCGCTTGTTGACAGGCCGCGGGTCGATGTAGATCCGGCGAGTCGCCATGAGCGCTAATACCACGACCAAATCAAGCCAGTAGAGGATGTCGTGGGGGGAGGTGAGCGCCAGCGAACTGCCGGATAGGCCTTGGTCGACCTTGGAGTACCCCAACATGGTGCTGACGGTCATAAAATCGGTGAATTCTCGGAAGTAGATCACGTTGATGTAGAGGAGTAACGTGTTGAGAATGTCGATGAGAAATAAAAACGGGTAAAAGAAGCGTGCACGCTTAAAGTATAGCGCGAGCCCGAAGAGTAGGAGCGTCGTCGCCAACGGATTCAACAAGAGGATCATGAACTGAAAAGGATCACTAAGGTTCAAGTTGAAGTCGACAAAGTAGGCGACGAGGGTCTTTAGCCAAAACAGGATGACCAGGAGGGCGACAAAGCCCATCCGGGTTCCGGTTCGAGCCCAAATCTTTTTGAAACGTTCCACAATAATTGCTCCTTCATATCAGGATAATAATGGACCCAGCAGAAACTCGGTCGCGTGGGGCCGTGTGGGGGCTGGCAAAAAAACGCCCACCTTCACAGGATACGGGCCCGTAGCCCATAGTAGCCCTATTCTACCATAATTTACGACCAGAGCCGGCAAACTGCGGTGGCTCATTTTTCCTAATCCTAGCAAACAATCGGGACAGTGGTACGGTTCCGGGGGAAGTTTAGGAAAACTTTAAGCCAACCGCTAAAATATAACCGCTGATTCGGGGTTATTTGGTACACTAGAGGTAGTTCAGACGAAAGGTGTGAAGACGTTATGGATAAAGGAATCACGCTGTACGTGGTGCGGCACGGCCAAACCTATTTCAACATTTATAACAAGCTACAGGGGTGGAGTAATTCACCGTTGACCGAAGCAGGGTTAGCCGATGCCCGGCAGGCCGGCCAACGCCTCAAAGACGTCAAGTTTGCGGCGGCCTACTGTAGTGATACAACCCGGGCCGAACAAACGGCGCGAACCATCATTGCGGCTAACGTTACGGCGCCTAAGTTGACCACGGCACCATTCTTTAGAGAAGAATTCTACGGGTACTTCGAAGGGACCGACATGGCCCAAGCTTGGTACGTTGCCGGCGCCCCCCACGGGGTTCCCACGTTTAAAGCCATCGAGGCGAAGTATTCCATTGGTCGAGCCAAGGACTTCTTAAAGGCCGCTGACCCGTTCCATCAAGCCGAAGATAACGCGGAATATTGGCAACGGGTCGATCAAGGATTTGACCTGATTCGGCGTAACCCCGACTTACACAATGGTGATAACGTCTTGCTGATTAGTCATGGTAACACGTTACTGAGCCTGATGGAGCGCTACGGTCAAGGAAAGTATGACCTCAGTGTGCGGCCTGCTAACGGGAGTTTAACGAAACTCCGGCTGACCGACCAGGACATTCAAGTGTTAAGTTACAATCAAAAAGATTAGGAAACGGAGCTGACAGTATGGAGTGTCGCAGGGCATGGGGGACGCAGAATCCCTGTTACCAAGACGCCGTCGGAATTCGCCGGCGGGTCTTTATCGACGAGCAAGGCATCGATCCGCAAGATGAGTTGGACGGGACCGATGAAGACAAGATGCACTACGTGGGTTACGTGGATGACCGGCCCGTGACCACGGCGCGGATCGATATGTTGGCGGGGAACCGGGTCAAAATCCAGCGAGTGGCAACGATGGCCGCTGACCGTCAGCGGGGATATGCGGGGGCATTGATTAAGCAGATTATTGCCGATGCGCAAAAATCGGATGTGGCCCACATCGAATTGGATGCGCAGTTAACCGCGTTAGCCTTTTATCAGGATTTAGGGTTTGTGGCCATTGGGGAACCGTTTGTGGAAGCGGGGATCCAGCATAAGACAATGCGGTACCAACCGACCCCCAATTAAAGCGGTGGGGCGTTTAGATTAGTTAATCAAAGCGACCATGATTCCTGAACTTGGAATCATGGTCGCTTTGGGTTCGGCCACGAAAAAAAACGCTGCCGTTAGCCAACTGCTAACGTGCAACGTTTTGAGGTTAATTACCGATCTATTTATTCATGAGTGAGAGATCAGATTAGTTGTTGCTGGTAACTCGGGCGTACCCGACGGCGTGCCACCATGGGGCGTGAACGGCTTCCCGAACGACCCCACGGTTTTGGGCGTCGATCATCTTGCCCTTACCAATGTACATTCCCACGTGAGAAATAGAATACTTGCTCCCACCAAAGAAGACCAAATCACCCTTCTTGATGTTTGCGTATTTCACGTGTTTGTAGGCGTTAAATTGTGCCTGCGCGGTCCGTGGCAGGGTAACGTTCGCCCCTTTACGGTAAATGTAGCTGGTAAAGCCAGAGCAATCGAAGACGTTAGGACCCACAGCACCGTAAACGTAACGAGCACCTAAGTGGGACTTAGCGACTTTGTAGACGGACTTGAACGTCGTATTCGTCGAAACAGTTGGATTGGTGGTATCAGTAGTGGTGCTATCGGCGTTAGCCGTGGTCGTGGCTAACGTGAAGGCGCCGGAAACAACTAAAGCGATTGTCGCAAGATGTTTAACTAATTTATTCATCCTATCATCACAACTCCTCATGAATTTACAATTACAAGACTACCAGTCTAATATGACAATTTTGTAACAAGTGAGTTGCAATGCCGTTAAATGTCTTAAACAAAACATTACTTTCTAGTAGGATAACTTGCGGATTGGCGGGAAGTCTTGGTAAACTACTTTTTAATGAAACAGTTCAGTCAGAGGGAGGCTAGGGACGTGGCAGAATTTACAGATGAGCTGCGACACGTCTTTGACGTGCATCGGTTGATCTTTCGGATTGGGGAATTGGCCAGCATGACGGGAGTGTCCCCCCGCCAGTTACGGTATTGGGAGAAAAAAGGATTTATTAAGTCGCGTGAACGCGAAGGCGAGCAGGCACGCGTGTATTCGTTTGGCACGTTTGTGAAGGTATCCATGATCAAGTATTTCCTGGATAGCGGTTATACCCTAGCGGCGGCCGTTCAAAAGGCGGCTGCGCGAAATTCACGGGCTAAGGTGCTTCACCGGTTTATCTCAACGGGCTTACAGGGTTTTGCCGAGGTTGACGGACAACTGGCCATTAACCTGGGTCCCTTTGATGACCAGCAGACCTTGATGGCGATATTGCCCGATGATGGGGCGGTGACCTACCGGTTGCTCCCCAATCAGGAAGCTCAACGGCTGACACGGGAAGATTAGAAATTGAGTAACGACTAAAAGGCACGTGAACGATTAGGTTCACGTGCCTTTTGTTGACTTCAAATGAAGTTATTTTTGATCATCGGTGGGCTTGGTTGCGGTAGTATCCGTAGACTCATCGATAGTTGGCATCTTCCGGTTCCGCCGAGACTTCCGGGATGGCCGTCCGGACTTCTTTCGCCGAGTTGGTCGGTGGAAGTGGTACGGCTTTTGGGCCGGAATAATCACGGAGAGTTTACCGAACGAGGAAGCCATGAGAGGCAACATCAGATTAAAGATAATCGCCGTTAGGATGGTGATTAACGTCACCGCCGTCAAAACTTGCGATTCAGCGGCCAAGAGACCTAAGACACCGGCGATGATGATGAACATCGAGTGGCGCATGGTCTGACCAACCTCGTGAATCCCTGGCAATAACCAGTCAAGTAATGGGGCTTCGTTTAACCGGTAGCTCAAGGCTAACTGGGTTAATTCCACCACGGCTAAGACCGTAATGGGAACGAAGGCCAACAGAGGAACCTGCCAGTTAAATTGACTGTTACCGGTTAACCACTGCATGAGCAGGCGGGTTAGTTGGTAACTGGCCGCCGCCGATGCCAGGAAGGTCAAGAACCAGTAGCTGGCTTGCAGGAGCGAACGACTGAACAGAACTAACAACAATAAGGTAATTCCGAAGACCAAGCCTAAGACGCGTGGGAGGTCGTGTTGGAATTGGGTTTGCAACGTCGAAGCCACTACGGGTTGACCGGAGAACGTGAGGGTGGCGTCTTTGAGTGACGTCCCACGCAATTGACTGGTAGCCACTTGCTTGAGCTCTTGCAACGTCTTAGTTGTCGTCTTGGCGTTTGGTTCTTGCTTCAACGTAATGGTCAGGTAGGTGGACTTAGCCTTCACGTCGGTAAAGTTTACTAGTGATTGTTGGAATTCACCGCTGGCTAGTTGCGTTGGCGTCAAGTACAGTGACTTCGCCGCTGCGGAATTTTGTAAGCCCCCCAGGTAGGTATAAATCTGGTTGATGGACTTGTTTAACTTCTGAACTTGCTTGCGGGTTTGGCCCAGACTGGAGTTGACTGCCTTGATGGATTCTTGGTAGGTACTCAAGTTGGACTGAGCCGTGCTGGCATCGCTGCTGGTCGACCCAACGGCTGCCGCTAAGTTGGTTAGCGTGGTGGCAGCGGTGGTCAGTTCCGTGTTGATCCGGTTTAGCTGTTGAATGTACCGGCGGGCGGCCTTTGACGAACTGCTACTCGTGGACGTGTTACTTTGAGCAGACGACAGGGCGGATTGCAACTGACTGCTTTGACCGACTAATTTGTTAGTTTGCGTCGATAATTTGTTGAGTCGCTTGACCTCGGCCTTGAGATCCTTTTGCTTCAACCCGTTCTGATCCGCTTTAATCGCGTTCCGGATGGATTGCAGTTGCCCCATGGCACCGGATAAGCTGGTATTAACCCCGTTTAACTGCTGAGCCACGTAATACTGGGTGACGGGTTGCCCGCCAGGTTGAGTCATTGAGGTGACCGCCGCCACCCCTGGCTGTGCACGGAGCTTCTTGGTTAAGTTATCCAATTGGTAAAGTTGATCTTGATTGTCCAGACGCTGGGTGTTTTGTAGGTACAGCGTGACTGGCGTGGCTTTTCCTTGACCAAAGTGGGCACTGAGGACCCGTGCCCCTTGCACGGCTTGGTTGTTGGGAATGTCTTGAGTATTGTTGTAATTCAAGTGGGCCTGAGCGCCGCCAAAGAGACCGACACCGGCAAAGTATAGGACCACGATGACCGCAATCCAGGGTTGCCAGAGACCGAAACGCGCCAGCTGACGCCATAATTTATGGTCCGCCAATTGGGGCCGGGTTTTCTTCGGCCAGAAGAGGCTGCTCCCCAGCATTCCGGCGAAGACGGGAATCAAGGTGACGCTGGCCAGACCGGTGATGGCAAAGCCAATTCCCAGCACGCCGAAGGCCCGGATGCTGGAGAAGTCAAAGAGCATCAGACTGCCGAAAGCGAGCGTCAAACTAAGGGTGCTGATGAGCACCCGGTAACCCAAGTTATGGATGACTTGCGTCGTTGCCGCTTGGCTATCGACCCCGTCGTCGGTTAGTTGCCGGAGTTCCCTGAAGAACCAGAAGCTGGTCAGCAGGGTAAATAAACTGATGCCCAGCAACAGGAAGATGGGGGTGTATTCGGAATAGGCGAAATTCCAGTGATAAGCCAGGTTCGTTGCGAGACTAAGGGTTGAAATATAGCTGATGAGAATGGCCAAGAAGGTGATGATTGGCGCAATAATGGATGCAAATAAAATCCCCATCGCAACGAGGGCAATCAACAACGTCATTAAAATGACGATTAGCGTGAACGACGCAATGTGTTCGTTGGCCGCATCGCTAACGATTTCGGGGCTGGTCACGTAAGTTTCCAGACCCGCCGTCGCAATTTCATTTTTTAACTGCTTGGCAATGTCGCGGACGGGGCCTTGATTATGACTGACCGCCAGCTGAACGATTTCTGTGGACTGATCCTTAGAAAGTAGTTGCGGCCGACTAGTCGGGGTATTGGTCATGGTGGTGATCTTTTGAATCCCGTAATAGGTCGACTTCTTTTGCAACGCCGACGTGGTCTTGTTAATCGCGGCTAACTGTTTGTTGGTCAGTTTGCCGGCCGGGTTGTTGAACACCGCGTTGACCGTGTACGTGCCGTCAAGATTGCGCCCCCAATGGTTGCGTATCTGGGTTGCCTTGACGGGTTGACTCGTATTCGCCAATTGTGGTTGACCATCGTATTGAATAATGGTCTTGATATTGGGCAAGGTCACGATGGCCGCAAAGACCACAACTAACCAGAATACGAGTGCAAAAATTCGGTTGTGATGAAGCTTTCTAATCCGTTCTTGCATATGTAATCTGAGTCCTCTCTGAGTAATTAGTTTCCCGCCGTGCAAGCAGGGTGTAATTCATGCTTAATTCTACCATATTCAGGCTTATCCGGAAGGGATAGGTTTTGATTTAAGAAAAGTTAAGGAAGTCTTTTAATTGACTTCCCGCTAAAAGCCGGTAAAGTAGGAGTACTTACGAACTAAAAGAAAGTGGATGATTGTATGGCAAAGCGACACCGATCCTACATTAGCCCCTTTGCGGCGCTGCTGGGTGCGCAGCGGTTTGAATTGGCAACCCAATTGGCACAGCAAACGGGGCTGGACCCCAGTCAGGTTTTGTTTGCTTATTTACAAATCACGGCTAGCGTAGCTGCAATGGGTCTGTCCGGTGAAACGGCCCGGCAGCGAACCATCGATCAACGATTCCAACGGTTCTTAGACGATGCTCAGGCCGCGGACTAAAGGAGGCGGACCATGTGTACCAGTATTTTACAGATTGCTAAGGATGGCAGTCACATTCTCGCCCGTACCATGGATTGGCACGTGATGCGCAGCATGCCCCTCTTTGTTCCCCGGGGTTATCGGTGGCAAAGCTTGTTCGATAACCAGCCCTACGTCACCAAGTACGCGTTGATTGGGGGCAGTGGGCCCCACGATCACGAGATCGACGTGTCCGACGGGGTTAACGAACGGGGTCTCAGCATCCAAAAGTTAACCTTTGCCAACGGGTCACACCTCTGCCAACGGGTCACACCTCGTCGACACGCCGACACCGGAGCACGTGCACCTGGCCCCGTTCGAGTTCTCGTTCTATTTACTCAGTCGGTATGGGTCGATTGCCGAAATTGAGGCGCATCTCCCCGAAATTCAGCTCATGAGTGGCCGTTTAGCCGCTAACGCGATTGGCGATAGCGAACTCCACTTTGCGGTAGTTGACCGTACGGGCCGGGCTGTGGTGATTGAGCCAACGCACTTTCCGATGCGCATTCGGGAAAACCCGTTGGGGGTCGTCACCAATAGCAAAGATTTTGAGCAGCAATTGGCCCGGCTAGGGCAGTACGTTAACTATACGGATGAATTTATCGCGGGTACGGTTCCGGTTAATACGCCCCGGGTAACGACTGGACGTTTTTCGGGTAAGCCCGTTCCCAGTGGATCGTACACTCCTGGGGGGCGGTTCGTGCGCGCCGCCTATTATAAGGAACGCGCCGATCTGCCGGCCGATGAACCGGCTGGCGTCATCAGTGCTTGGCACCTGCTAGATAGCGTCACGGTGCCCCAGAGCCACCATTACCGGCCGACTTACTCGGTTTATCGCGCGGCGACCTGTAGCGAATCGTTGACTTACTATTTCCAACCTTACAATCGATTAGACGTGGTTCGGCTACGGTTAACCCGGGAAATGTTGTCTTGGACGACGCCGAAATTTTACCCAGTAAAAAATGAATTCACTGTTACGGATTTGAACTAAGTACCCAGCCCCCGCCAAACGTCAATCGGTCGTTTGGCGGGGGCTGGTTTAATTTACAGTAGGAGCCCCAGGCCGTTAATGACCACGAGGGTGACCAAGACTCCCCGGTGTAAACGGGGATGCAGCATGAGAATGGCTAGAAATTCACGCGCCCAAGCAATGGGCAGGTAGGTCCAGCGGGTAGGTGCTGGTAAACCGGGAAAGCGAATTCCTAGGTGATGGGCGAGAATTTGCGCCCGAAAGAGGTGGTAGCTACTGGTGACCAGGACCACCCGGCCGCCCTGGTGGGGTAATTTAATCCACAGTCGTTGGCTGTTGAACAGGTTAGTGAGTGTATTGGTGGCCGCCGTTTCTTGAATAATTCGCTCGGCGGGAAACCCATGATCTTGCAAGTAAGCGGCCATGGCCGCGGCCTCGGTTACCGTTTCGTCAGGGCCTTGTCCGCCCGTCACTAATAACGTGACTGGGGACTTTTGTCGCTGAGCGAAGGCCAGGGCGGTGTCTAACCGTGAGGCCAAGACTTGTCCGACTTGATGCCCGTTAATCAATCCAGCCCCCAGGATGACCAGGGTATCGGCGTGGCGAACGCCGTGGAGGCTGGCCCGCCAAAAGCCTACTAAGCTCGCCGCGTAGAGGAACCCCAGATAGAGACTGAAGACGGGGATGAAGGTCAGCCAGGGCCATAGGGTATCACTAAAATGACTCGTGAAGACGGCCCAACCCCAACCGCAGCCCAACACTAGCCACAGACCAATGGCCAGGCGTAACCCCCAGGTGAGCCGTTCCTGTTTGCGCAAGATGCGCTGGGGACGACTTAGAATTAATCCGAGGGTCACTAGACCGCTGATGACGATGACCGCCACGATGGCCCACCCAATTAGAGCGAGACCGTGAGCCCATTGGTGGTGGGAGAAGCTAGCGATGAGGATAATTAAGCCGCCACTCAAACTGGTAATGACGGCGCTGAACAACCCGTGAGGTTGCCAGAAGGTCATTAGCGCAGTGAAACACAGTAGGAAAAAGATGAGACTAAGTAACATCTGGGTGTCCTCCTTTCAGAAAAAGATTAAGTTTTGTTGTGGCCTGTGGCGAAGTCGTTTCTTTGGCTGGTTCAGGTGGTTATAATAGACTCAATTATAACCGAAATTGGGGGGACGCGGGTGCCAAAACGACGTCGAAGGAGTCGCCAACACAATAGCCATCCCGCCTTGGCAACCTGGATCTTTGTGATGGTCCTGTTGGTCGTCGGTGGGGGCTTGTTGGTGCGAAGTAATCTGAAAACAGAAATTGAATCGGGCTTTGTCACCCGAACCACGAGTAGTTCGTCGTCGAATGAAACCGCGGCGCAACGACAATTTATCAAGAGAATGGCTGCGCCGGCGGTCCGAGTCTATCAGCAGAATGGTCAGGTCCTGCCCAGTATCGTGATTGCCCAGGCCATCTTGGAGTCCAGCTGGGGAACCTCACAACTCTTCCTGCAAGCTAACAACCCGTTTGGGGTCAAAGGCGCCTATCAAGGGAGTAGCAAGGATTTTTGGACCACGGAGTATGTCAATAATAAGCGCGTGAAGGTTAAGGCGGCTTTTCGGAACTATCCTAACCTGACGGATGCAATTTTAGACCACGATGCGTTGCTAAAACAAAGCTATTTTAAAGGAACGGTGACAGATTATCAAACGGCCGCTAAGCTGTTGCAGGCTAACGGGTACGCTACGGATCCGAATTACGCGAAGAAGCTGACCAACGTGATTGCCACGTATGATCTAAACCAGTATGATACTTAAGTCAAGACCACCCGTAAAACGGGTGGCTTGCTCACGGGCTATAAGCCCGGTATGTACTGCCAGCGTCTCAAGGCGCTGGCTTTTTGTCAAAAGCCAAATTGCATCAATCACTGTGGCGGGCCGCTTTAAGCGGCGTGCGGAATGCTGGACCTCTAACCCTTAAAAGGGTCGGTATATTCCTTGGTCGTTAATTTATCAAGCGCCATGTCATGCTTCTCTTGATCTTGAATATATTTCTTGATGGTCGCTTCGTTCATGCCTACTGTTGTGACATAATACCCTTCTGACCAGAAGTGCCGATTGCCGAATTTATACTTTAGATTGGCGTGTCGATCAAACATCATTAAGGCACTCTTCCCCTTCAAATATCCCATGAAGGACGAGACACTTAGCTTTGGTGGGATACTGACCAACAGGTGAACGTGGTCCGGCATCATATGTCCTTCAATAATCGTGACACCTTTATATTTACACAGAAGTTTGATGTATTCTTGTAAATCACGTCGATATTGATTGTAGATAATCTTCCGTCTATACTTGGGGGTAAATACGATATGATATTTACACAACCATTTCGTATGTGCTAGGCTGTTGAGTTTATTGGCCATAGTTTATAATCTCCTTTCAAATTACAATGTTGGCTTCAGACACCTCTATTGTAATTCGATGGGGGATTATTTTGTATAACCAATTGTTATCCACCCGCAAAGCAGGTGGGTTTTTGTTTCGCGCGCTTTAGCGTGCTCAACCGGGCCTAAAGGCAACTACCTAAAAAGTGTGCGACCTCACCGCTAGAGCTAGCGATGAGACCGCACACTTTTTGAAATTAGTTTTCGTTGTAATTTTCGGCTAATTGATACAGTGTGTTAGCTAACGAGTTGATTGATTTAGTTGGACTTTGGTTGGCGAAGAGGATCACACCGTACTTATTACCTTCGGTACCGTACAACACGGTATCGTAGCCCGCGCCGGTCAGTGAGCCACGAATGCGCTTCATCCCACCGCTGTAATGGTACATTCCGCCATCGTAAGTGTACTTATTGTTGTTGGCCAAGTCGTAGTATTGACTTCTCGTCAGCACCTTACCGTTGCGTAACCCCCGTTGGAAGGTGGCGTAATCTTCTGGGGTAGAGTAGTAATTGCCGGCCCCCAGTAAGGATGACATCAGATCTTGTGAGACGTTGGCACTCTGGTAGTCCTGGCCATTCGCATAGCGATAGCCACTGGCAGCAAGCTGCGACGTTGGCAGTTGGTCCCACGCATAGGTGTTTTGCAGTCCTAACGGCTTGATGATGCGGCTTTGGACCAGGTCTTCATAGCTCTGACCGGTCACCTTCGACGCGATGGCGGCGAGTAAGGCGTAGTTCGCGTTGGTGTAGTCAAAGCTGGATTTACCGGTCGAGTTAAGCTGTTGTAACGTATAGTTAATTTGCGCCGCTTGTGTGGTTAAGAGTGACCCCGGGGTACTTTCAGCCATAGAAATTCCAGAGCGGTGATCCAAGAGTTGCCGAATCGTGATGTCTTGACTGTACTTCATGCTAGGGTAAAACTTGCTCAGCTTGTCGGTCATCGATAGCTTATTGCTACTGGTGAGTTGTTCAATGATGGCCCCCGTCATCACCTTTTGGAGTGAGGCAATGGGGTAGAGGGTGTTGGCGGTGTTGGGTGACTGGCTCGTCGCATCGGCATACCCCACGCTGACGTGACTGGCGTTGGAGGAGTAGTTGTTAAATAAAATGGCGTGCCCCTTGAAGTGCGCGTTGGTCAACAAGGCCTGCGCGTTACTACTCCGACTAAACTTCTGTAATGCCCGCTGGTCCACCCAGCCAATGGTCTTGCCGTACCAAGAAAACTTGACGAACTTCACGCCGTTGGATAGCGTGGCCGTTTGGCTGACCCGCACGAAGCGGTGTTGCCAATTCTTCCCGCTAGCATCCCGAGTGGTGGCCGACCGCCGCGTCTTATAGGGACCGTAGTAGTAGATCCCGTCGTTACGTTTGGGTTGACCCACGAACCGGGCGTTATAGTCCGTGTTCTGGGTGTTCGTAATTGTCAAATAGCTACTGGCGTGAGCCGCGCCCACGGGTAGCAAACCGCCCGCAAAAATTGCGGAAGCGGCGATTAACATGAGTTTTTTCACAATAACCATCCATTCCCCTTTGATTGGTAGTATACGTTTATGGTAACGCGCTTTGGTTGCGAATCAATAACAAGATGATGGCTTTTCGGTAACATTTTCAACGTTTTAAGTTGTGAATGACTCAAGTTAATTAACCAACGATCCCGAGGACCTTCAAAAAGTTTGGCGGGTTAGTCGCCAGTAGGCGATGCAATATGGTAAAATAGCCCCAACAAAAAAGGAGCTGAGGCATGCGGTGTTACATTTTCTAAGTCAGTTATACGGGCCGTTTTTTGACCCGCATAATTGGGCAACTGTGATTACAACGGGAAACGATTGGCTAATCATTTTTTCGTTAGTGCTGATCGAGTGTCTGCTGTCCGTCGATAACGCGGTGGTTTTAGCCGCCCAAACGCAGTCGTTACCGACGCAGGAATTACGCGAGAAATCGCTGTTTTACGGGATTTGGGGAGCCTATATTTTTCGGTTCATCATTATTGGGTTGGGGACCTATTTGATTCACTTCTGGGAGATTAAGGTTTTAGGATCACTGTACCTGGCCTACCTGGTCTTTCGCTTCTTTACCCGGACCCGCGTGAAGCACACGCGTAAATTGGTCACAGAAAAAAAACACCGGGTGTTCTCCCTGTTCTGGTCCGTTGTGATTCAGATTGAATTAATGGATATCGTTTTCTCGGTGGATTCGGTGCTGGCGTCGCTGGCGATTTCTAGCAACCCAGTGATCGTGTTGATCGGGGGAATGATTGGCATCTTGGCCATGCGAGGGGTGGCCGAGATCATCATGAAATTAATGCAGCGGATTCCCGAACTGGAACCGATGGCTTACATCCTCATTGGCATCATCGCGTTGAAGTTGTTTCTGTCGATTCCGGCAATTGATATCGAGATTCCGGCCGCGTTATTCGGTCTGATTGTGGTGGGGGCCATTATCGTGACCCTCTTGATTCACGCAATCCGGCAACGGCGAGCTGCTCGGAAAACTTCCGAATCTAAGAATGACTAATCTCAGGGTGCGCCGTGTTCGTCACGGCGCACCTTTTGTGATGGGACTAAATAGTGGTGTTCGGTGACGACCTAGGGGCTAGCGTCACTGACCCGCTAACGGACGTTTCGTGGTACGATAGGGCTAATCACAACCAAGGGGGTTAGTGAAATGCAAATTGGATTTATCGGTACCGGCGTTATGGGTACCGGCATCATTCAGAATCTGTTGAAGGCGGGGCACCAAGTCGTCGTTTATAACCGGACTAAGGCCCACGCCAAGACCGTACTCGCGGCGGGGGCTACTTGGGCGGACTCACCCCAGGCCGTGGCGGCCCAATCGACGGTGATCATCACCATGGTCGGGTTCCCTCAAGACGTTCAGGATGTTTATTCCCGGACGGACGGGATCTTTGCTGGTGCTAAGCCGGGAAGCACGATTATCGATATGACCACGAGTACCCCGGCACTAGCTGTAACGTTAACTAAGACGGCTCACCAGTTGAAGTTAAAGGCTCTAGACGCCCCAGTTTCCGGCGGCGACGTGGGGACGAAAAATGCTACCTTGACCGTGATGGTGGGCGGTGACCAGGAAGCCTATCAGGCCATGCAGCCGATTTTTGAGCAGATTGGTCAACGAGTTAATTACTTTGGAGCAGCTGGAAAGGGCCAACACGCTAAGATGGCTAACCAGATCATGATTGCGGGGACCATGACCGGTCTGACCGAAATGTTGGTCTACGCCAAGGCGGCCGGTCTGGACCTGCCGCAGGTTTTGGCCACGTTAAGCAGTGGCGGGGCCGATAATTGGAGCATGGATAACTACGTGCCCCGCATCTTAAAGGGCGACTATACGCCTGGCTTCTTTGCCAAGCACTTCTTAAAGGACTTACGGATTGCCTTACGGGAAGCCGACCGGATGCACCTGGATTTACCGGCGACCCAACAGGCCAAGCAGCTTTATGAGACCATGGTCGATGACTGCGGCCTAGGTGATGACGGGACGCAGGGCTTGATTAAGATTTACGAGGACAAGTAACGGGTAACTTAACTAGTCTGGCTTAAAAGACTAATTTGAAATATTCAGTGCTTCCAGCTCACACGAGTTATAACAATAATTAAACTGGGTTCTTTTCAGCAAGGGTAATGGATGATCAGTTAAATCGGTGATTGAGTTTTAAGACAGGCCCTAGCTAAATAAAGGGACACCCCGAGTTTCGTGGGGTGTCCCTTTATTTGATGTTCAATGAGATGATGCGGCATTCCTATTCGATTTCCGCAAAGAAACTATAGAGCTTCTCGGTGGTCAGTGCGGCCTTTTCGGCACCGGCGACATCGAAGGTGACCCGGCCGTGGTGGAGCACAATCAGCCGGTTGCCGTAGGTGAGGGCATCTTCGAGGTGGTGGGTGATCATCAGACAAGTCAGGTTCTGGTCTTGCACCCGCTCGTTGGTCAGGTGCATCAGGTCCTGACTAGTTTGCGGGTCCAACGCGGCGGTGTGTTCGTCTAGTAACAACAGTTCCGGCCGCTTTAAGGTCGCCATCAAAAAACTCAGGGCCTGGCGTTGGCCGCCGGAAAGGTTCCCCGTGGCGGTGGTTAGGCGTTGATCCAGACCGTTGTGCATGGTAGCCGTGATTTCCTTAAAGTGAGCCAGTTGTTTGTTGAGCCGTCGGGGCATGAGCCCGCGGCGTTGTCCGCGCCGTTCGGCCAGCAAGAGGTTCTCGGCCACGGTCATCCGTGGCGCGGTCCCTAACTTGGGATCCTGAAAGACCCGGCTGAGAAAACGGGTCCGTTTTTCCACGGAATCGTGGGCGATGTCGCGGCCGTTCAGCAGGATCTGACCGCTATCGATCGTCAGGTCGCCCCCGATAGCGTTGAATAGGGTGGATTTCCCAGCCCCGTTCGAGCCCAACACCGTGATGAAGTCGCCGGCGTTGATGGTCAGGTTGAGGTGGTCTAAGATTTTGATTTCTTCGGGCGTGTGACGGTTGACCTTGAGCACCACGTCCTTGAGTTGTAGTAATGGTTTAGTCATTAGTATCTAACCCCCGTTTCAAGATGTGCTTGAAGTTGAAGGCCTGCTTGAAGACCGGTAACATCATGCACAGTGCTAGGACGATGGCGGATAAGAGGTTCAAGTCGTTGGCGTTGAACCCGAGCTTCAGCACGATTAGCAGCACGAATCGGTAGAGGATACTCCCCAGGGTCACGGCGACTAACCGTTGATTGAGAGTCAGGTCCCCAAACGCGACTTCCCCGATGATGATGGAGGCCAGGGCGATGACGATGATCCCAATCCCCATGTTGACGTCGGCGTAGCCGTTGTTTTGGGCGACCAGGGCACCGCCGAAGGCAATCAGCCCGTTGGAAACCATCAGACCCATGATCTTCATGTTATCGGTGTTGATGCCCAAAGAACGGGCCATGGTCTGGTTATCCCCGGTCGCGATGAATCCTTGACCCAGCTGGGTTTGAAGAAAGTAGATTACGATGCCCGTGACCACGACCATCACCAGGGTCCCCAGAAAGACGCTGTCGAAGTATTGCGGCAGGCCTTCCAGAAAGTGGTTCTTAAAGAGCGTGGCTTTGCCCAGCAGGGACACGTTGGCCCGGCCCATGATCCGCAGGTTGACGGAGTAGCAGGCGGTCATGACTAAGATCCCGGCTAACAGGATGGGGATGTGGCCCTTGGTGTAGAGCAACCCGGTGATTAGGCCGGCCAGGCTCCCCACGATAAAGGCTAACAACGTTGCGACGATTGGCGACATGCCGTTACTGATGGCGGCGACACAGGTGGCCGCGCCTAACGGGAAAGTGCCTTCGACCGTCATGTCGGCAAAATCGAGAATTCTAAAGGTAAGGAACAAGCCCACCCCGAGGACGGCCCACAGCAGGCCTTGTCCGATTGCGGATACCATTAAACTCATTTAAAGACCTCCCCGTGTTGTTGGGCTTCCTTGACGACGTCACTGGGGAGCGTGATCCCCAGTTTCTTAGCGGCGGTTAAATTAATGGTCATTTCCCCGCGGCGTTCGAAGTGAATTGGCGTGGTGGCCGGGTTCTTGCCCCGCAGGATGGCGGCGGTCATCTTCCCGGTTTCGACGCCCAGCTTGTACTGGTTAATACTGAGTGTGGCGAGCCCCCCGGCCTTGACCATGGTGTCGACGGCAGGGAACACGGGCACCTTCTTGGCGTTAGCCGTGGCGACCAACGTTTGCATGGCACTGGCCACGGTGTTGTCGGTCGGCACGTAGACCGCGTCGACTTGGGAGACCATCTGCTGGGCGACCTGGTTCAGGTCGTTGGTGTTGGCGATGGAGTAGGCCTTCAGTTTGACGTTAGCCTGCTTACAAATGGCCGCGAATTGGTGGTACTGGGCCGTGGCCGAATCGTCGGACGAGGTGTAGATGATGCCCAGCGTCTTCATATTGGGCATGATCTTTTGAATCAATTTCAATTGGGCCTTTAAGGGCGCCTGATCGGAGACCCCGGTGACGTTGGTGCCCGGCCGGGTGTTACTCTTGACCAGGTCGGCACCCTTGGGGTCGGTGATGGCCCCTAAAACCACCGGCGTGGTGCTCGAGGCGTTAGCTAACGCCTGGGCGGCCGGCGTGGCGATCCCAATCATGACGTTTGCGTGTTCGTTGACGAACCGCGCGCTCATGGTCTTTAGGTTGCTTTGATCGTTTTGCGCGTTTTGAAAATCAATCTTGATGTTCTTGTTGACGTGGTAGCCTTCCTCGGCTAACCCGTGAATGATGCCCTTGTGAATGGCATCGAGTGCCGGGTGGGAGAGGAGCTGTAAGATCCCCACGGTCGGCGTGCCCGTCTTTTGGGCGTTTTGCTGGTGGTTTTCCTTAACGAAGGCAAATCCCAGAAAAATCAATATAATGGCAATTAATCCGTATAACCGTTTCATCTTTCTCAACCTCGTTTCGTGAAAGTTGGCTTTTTCCGACTAAAAAAGGGCACCCAGCCGCAGCGGGTACCCCAAAAACTAGTGGGCCGCTGGCGGATAAACTCATCCGTGCAGACCCTTTCCATCAGAAAGTTAGCCGGCGCAGATGCGAAGAGCACTCTGTGAGCTCAAGTCGCATCTACAGTGATGACGACCTGATTACCGGCTTTGCCAACGTCCATTTAAGTTCTGAGTAGACATTTGCATCTAACTTTCCTTCTTTCCGTATTCTGAATAAGTTTAGTGTACGGCATTGTTTTAGAGACGTCAACCATCTTTTGGTTGTTCGCGAAATTTCAAACCACTTCGCAGTGGCCGGACGATAAACAACTGGTGCTAAGCGGTGGGCATGGTATACTAAAGCATACTTAACTTTTTAGATGGCCCCCTAGGTAGTGCTGAATGGGGGGCGTAGAAACGAGGAGGTGCCGTCGTGAAACTAGCAATTATGACGGATACGTCAGCAGGGATTACCCCCCAGGAAGCTGAAAGTCGCGGAATCACGCTACTCTCGGCGCCAATCATGTTTGGTAACCGACAATATCACGAATATCAAGACCTGAGTCCGGCCGACTATTATCGGTTATTGCGCTTAAGTAAGCCACGAAAAATGGTTCCCACCGCACCTCAGATTTCGATGCAAACGCTCCACACCGCCTGTGACCAATTAGCCCAGCAGCAAGTGACGGACGTTATCGTGATTGGCCCGACTAGTGGACTATCGGGCTTCATGACGACGTTGGGCGCTTACGTGGAGAACATCGAGAGCGTCAAGGTTTGGCCCTGGGATTCTCGCACGATTCTGACGGGGATGGGCGATCAGGTGCGCTTAGCAGCGGCACTGGCTGAACAAAACGAGCCGGTGGCGACCATTTTGGACCGGCTAGCCATCTTACGGCAAACCAGTCACACCGGGTTTGTGGTGGACTCCATGAAGCCGTTATTACATACGGGAGAAATTAACCCGGGGCACGGTCCGGGTAACGCACCGTTACTGGCGGGCAAACCGCTACTGGTCTTCGAAAATTCGGGAAAGATCCGGTTGGCGGGGAGTACTTTACGCCTGAAGAGTGCACTGGGAGATCTATTGGATCTCATGGCGTCCAACCTGATGCAAAGTGACACGCTTAAGGCCACGATTCTCAATGCCGATCAACCGGAGGTCACCGAACAGTGGCTGATGACGGCGCATGATCGGTTCCCCCAGGTGGCCTTTGACGCGGCCCTGATTGGGCCCAGCTTTGGCGTTCACGTGGGGGACGGGGCCATGGGCTTGACCTGGGCCCGTGATTACCGAGAGTTAGTGACACGCTAGACTAGATGTTTCTAAAAAACGCACCGGCCCTGGACGAGTCGGTGCGTTTAATTGTGCTTTTAAAGTAGGGATAATGCGTTATTCATAAAGTGTAGCGCGATATTGTAACGGACGTCGCGGAAGTGCAGGTAGGTGAAGCCGAGCACCCAACCTAACGCCGAGTACATCAGCAGGGTCCAGGACAAGCCCCCCACGTGCATGTAACCGAAGATTAGACCGGAAACCAGGACGCCGAGAATATTCAGCCAGCGGTTGTTCTTGCGGAAAAAGTAATTTAAAAAAATGCCCCGAAAAATCAACTCCTCAATCACAGGGGCGAAGAAGACCGAGTAGGCCAGGTTCCAGAAGGGGAGCTGTTGAACTTGCTGGTTAATGGTGGTTTGGTTAGCGGGACTGCTTAACACGTGAGCGCCAATCAGAACACTCCAGAGGATCTGAACCCCATACATGAGTAAGAAGAGGGCGATGAGCTGCCCGAACCGTTGAAAGGTTAGCGGCGTGCGCCCAAAGTGCCGGGGATTATCGTAATCGAGCTGCTTTTGGTAACGCCAGCTGATAAAGGCGAGGAGTCCCGCCGAGTAGATGAGCATGATGCCAATCATCCGGGTGGCCGCGGCAGGTTGGGTGCTGGCTAAGCCAGTGGCCGTGGTTAGGATCAGTGAGTCCGCTAAATAAATGATCACAAACCCGACCCAGTACCCACACCGGCCGAGCCAATCAAAGAGGGCCATGATGCCCCGAGGTGCCTTGTGCATGTGACGATTTCCCCCTTATGCGTTACAGCTAGTTATCGTATTTGCCAATTTCAATTAAGTTTTCGTCCGGATCGCGTACGTAGACCGACGTCATCGGCCCCTGGGCGCCCATCTTGGGCAATGGGCCGTCAATGATTTCCACCGCGTAGTTGGTCAGATGAGAGAGGATGTTGGCTAAGGGATCGGTCGCGATGATGGCGAAGTCGGCCGCACCAACCGTGGGGTGCTTGGCCACCGGTAAGTGGGGGTCACTAGCAACCTGGAAGTTAATTTTTTGTTTGCCCAGTTTAACGCCGCGACGACCATCGTCAAATTCCACGATGGGGAGATCGAAAACCTCGTGGTACCAGCGCACGGAACGCTCGATGTCGCTAACGGTCAGGGTAATGTGGTCAATGTCACGAATGTTCATAGAAAGTGTCAGTCCTTTAGTGAAGCAAATTTTCATCATTATAGCATAGTTCCCTAGTGACCCCCTAGGGAGGTGTTGTTGACGCTGGGGCGGGTTTCGTGTTAAGTTATGACGTATTAATGAAGAAAAACGGCCTTGACGTTGTCGGGGCTTTTTTGTGCGAACGCATAAGAGCAGAAGGGAAGGATTTCACCGTGCCACTATTAGAAGTTGATAACCTGAGCATGAGTTTCGCGGACAAGCAATTGTACGCCGATGCCAGCTTTCAACTGAACAAGGGTGAACATATGGGCGTCGTGGGTCAAAACGGGGTCGGTAAGTCCACATTAATCAAGATTATTACGGGCCAGGAGCTCCCCGTGACGGGGTCCGTCAAATGGCAAAACAAGGCGCGGGTCGGTTACTTGGACCAGTACGCGGACATTCCGGAGGGGATGACGCTGATTGAGTTTTTGCATACGGCTTACGCGGACTTATATGAAATAAACGACCGGATGACCGCGCTGTACACGGAATACGCCGAAAAAATGGACGATAAATTACTCGAACGGGCGGGTCGCCTGCAAGAGCAACTCGACGCGCGGAACTTCTACGACGTCGAAACCGAAATCGAACGGGTCATCTCCGGGTTAGGCTTAGACGACATTGGCCGCGACCACGAAGTTGCCAAAATGTCCGGGGGGCAACGATCCAAGATTATCTTGGCTAAGTTGCTGTTGGAAAACAACGACGTCATTCTGTTGGACGAACCGACCAACTACCTGGATGTCACGCATATTGCTTGGTTGGAAGACTACCTGAATAGTTTTGACGGGGCAGCGTTGATTGTGTCTCACGATTACGATTTCTTACAAAACGTCACCAACTGTATCATCAACGTGGCGTTTGGCCGGATCACCAAGTACCGGGGGAACTTCAAGCAGGCCATGTGGCAACGTGAGGAACGCGAGAAGGCCCAGCAACGTGAATTCGATAAACAACAGGTCGTGATCGAAAAGGCTGAACGCTTCATTCGCAAGAATAAGGCCGGTTCTAAGTCGACCATGGCCAAGTCGCGAGAAAAGATGTTGAACCGGATGGAACGGGTCGATCCACCGTCGACCAATATCCAGGCGCACTTCGACTTTCCGTATCAGGATACGGGGTCGCAAAACGCCCTGGTGGTCGATCAACTCTCTGTGGGATACGACCGGCCACTGTTAAAGCCGGTGACCTTCTCGGTAACCACCAATCAGAAGGTGGGCTTGACCGGGTTCAACGGGGTCGGAAAGTCGACGTTGATTAAATCCATCCTGGGTCTGATCAAGGCCAAGGGTGGGGAAGCCCACTTTTCTCCGTCGGCTAAGATCAGCTACTTTAGTCAGGACTTAGTCTGGGATAACGACCACCAGACGCCGCTACAAATTATTCAGGCCAAGTACGAAAAGTTGCCCCAAAAGGCGATTCGGACTAAATTATCCAAGTGTGGGCTGGATTCGGCCAACGCGATGAAGCCCATCGGGGAACTCTCCGGGGGGGAACAAACCAAGGTCAAGCTGGCGATGATGGAATTTGAGCCCGCCAACTTCCTAATCATGGATGAACCGACCAACCATCTGGACGATGAAACCAAGCAGGCCCTCAAGAACGCAATTGGGGCCTTTCCGGGCAACGCCATCATCGTTAGCCATGAGGCCAGCTTCTACACCGGTTTAGTGGACAAGATCTTAAACGTTGAAAAGCTGAGTTTAAAGAACGCCACCAATTAATTAGGGGAGCGTGGGGACCGTGCGGAACTTTCGTAAATTACTGATCATCATCGGGTTATTGGCGGTGGCCGGTTGGGGACTCAATCAATTACTGCGGGTCTTCCAGATTGGTGTCAGTCAACCAGCCATCGATTGGCGCGCCCCTTCTGAGGACCAAGCTTATCCGGACCTCACCCGTTACCCGCACGCCTGGTTGGACGTTAATACCCGCCGGCAACGGGTCTACGTCAGGAATGGTCGCCGGACGCTTTACACCATGTACTGTTCGACCGGCACGGGAGCCAACGCGACGCCAACCGGCACCTTTTATATCCAGGCCGAGCGGGGGAAGTTCTTCTATAACCCAACGTCCGGTGAGGGAGCCCGTTACTGGGTTTCCTGGAAAGATCATGGGGTGTACCTCTTTCATAGCGTTCCCACGAATAAGCAGGGAGACTACATCACTAAAGAAGCCAAACAGCTTGGACGGACGGCCGCGTCTCACGGCTGCATACGCCTATCCGTAGCCGATGCACAGTGGGTCTACCGGCACGTTCCTTACGGTATGAAGGTGGTTATTCACGCTTAACTAGAGGTGTCATGTCGAACCGAGATGTTCGGGATGACACCTTTTGTCGTCGGTTAAACCGGGGTGGTCCGTCGTGAACGTTGAAAAAACGAGTTTAACGATTTGGTCAAATTAAGGTTACGATTTAATCAAATAGCTTCCTTTTTTCAAAAAAAACGGTTATGGTAGGCGTTACAGTGAAAAAATAATAAAGGGTGAAAAATTCGATGAAGCACTTTAGAAAACTACTTTTAGTGGTGCTGGTAGTCTTAGTCGCCGGCTGGGGGCTGAACCACCTTTTTCAGCGCTTATCCGCGACGTCCACACCACGAACCAGTCAATCCGCCAAAAAAACAACGACCAACTCGACCACGCAAGCCGAGGCCAAGACCATCAACTGGCGTAAACCATCCGAAAGCAAGCCGTACCCGAACCTAAAACAACATCCTAACGCCTGGTTAGACGTGAACACGACCCGGCAGCGGGTTTACATTAAGGACGGTCAGCACGTCCTCTATACCATGTATTGTTCGACCGGGACGGGGAAGAAGAATGGTACGCCGACCGGGACCTATCACATCCAAAGTGAGCGGGGAACCTTCTTTTATAATCAGAGTTCCGGTGAGGGGGCCCGGTATTGGGTTTCCTGGAAGGACCACGGAATCTACCTCTTCCACAGTGTTCCGACCGACCAAGACGGTCACTACATTAAAAAGGAAGCCGAGGAACTGGGGAAGTCGGCCGCTTCGCACGGCTGTGTGCGGTTATCCGTGGCCGATGCCAAATGGGTCTACGAGACCGTTCCTTATGGCATGAAAGTGGTTATTCACAGTTAAGCATCCAGACAAGTTAAGAACATTCAACCGGTAAGTTCGCCGCCATGGTCATGGGGCGGACTTACCGATTTTTTAATTGGTTTTTTTAAGCAACTAACCTGATTTTGGCGTACACTAGGTTGTAAGCGGTTTAAATTAACGTAAAAGGGGCTTTTAGGATGGTTAAAAAGATTAGCACCGCCATTTTACAGCAGGGTGCACATAAAGATATTTTTCAACGGGTGACCGATGGAGACTGGTATCAGTACGTCCATGAACCGAAAATGCAGGCCATTGTGCAGCAAAGTGCCCAGACGGTCCAGCGAATTAACGACGTGGCCAAGACCGATATCGCGCAGGCCAATCGCCTCATTCGCGAATTTTTGCCTAATCTGGGGCAAGACGTTGAGTTATACTGTCCCATTATCAGCATTGAGCATCCCCAACAACTAACGATTGGCGACGGAAGCTTTATTAACGCCCGCTTACAGGTCATTAGTGCGGGCAAGGTCACCATCGGCAAACGCTGTTTTATTGGGCCGAACTGCCAGCTCTTCACGCCCAACCATCCCACGGACGATTGGCAACTTAGAGCCCAGGGATGGGAATACGACTCCCCCATCACCATCGGGGATGACTGTTGGTTCGGCGGGTCGGTCATCGTTTTGCCCGGTGTAACGATTGGTCATCACGTGGTCGTCGGTGCGGGCGCCGTAGTGACCCACGATTTACCGGATAACGTGATTGCGGCCGGCAATCCGGCGCGGGTCATCCGCCCGGTGCGACAGCCCAAGTAATCCAAAACCAGCAAAAAACGCTTAGCGGCCAGGAAGGTCACTAAGCGTTTTTCGACGCTCAACTTAATCGTTGAAGTTATCGTTTTCCACGTCACGAATGAACGTTGCCAAATGGTCGTAGTAGACCGGCGCGTTATCGATCATGTGGTGGTGGCCACCTTCAGGCGTCGTGGCCCACCGGGCGTGGGGAATGGTTTCGGCCATCCGCTTACCCGTGGCCAGTGGCATGGTTTCGTGTTCCCCGAAGGTCACTAACGTGGGCACTTGGTCGTTTTTGAGTTGGTCGCGAACGTCCCATTCCTTAAGTTTCCCGGTGATGACGAATTCGTTATCGCCTTGGAAGGCACCGTAAACGTCGGTTGCCGTGGTGTCGATCAGGTGGGAGATGGCGGCCGGTTGCTTCCGGTCGACGTAGCCCTTGTTCAAGATGTCGACTAGGCCTTGGTACTTGGCATCGTCGTAGTTTCCGTTGGCTTCAACCTGCTTCATGTAGGCTAATTGGTCGGCCGTCATGATTTTCTCACGAATCTTGTTGACGTTGACCACGTATTCGTCGATGTTATCGACCATCGAGGAGATGATAGCTCCCTTGAGGTGTTGGCCGTACTTTAAGGAGTACATTTGAACCAGTGCGCCACCCCAGGATTGACCGATCAGGTAGAAGTGGTCGATGCCCAATTTTTGCCGGACTTCTTCGACTTCATCCAAGAAGTAGTCGTAGGTCAGTAACTTTTGGTTTTCGTGTTGACTATAGTCGGGTTGGTCGGAGTACCAGGAACCCAGTTGGTCGTACATGTGGACTTGAACGTTCAGGCCTTGCTTGGCGAGTTGCTGAGCAGTGTCTTCCCAGTATTCGTGGTTACCACCGGGGCCCCCGTGTAAGGCCAGCAAGTGAATGTCGCCGGTTCCTTGGGTGTTGGTCCAGAGGTGGTAGCCGTTGTCGAGCGTGATGATAGTGGTTCCTTGTTTCATAATCAAATTCCCCCGATACTTAAAGTTTTAATGATGTCTAGTTTATCATGCTTTTAATTAAAGGCCCAATTTTCTAATCCGCTAACGTGGGAACGGTCAAGGTGGCCGTATCGAGCTGGATGGAATATTGCAGGTCCTGATTACCACGCACCGTCATGCCAAAGTCGGTGGCGTAGATGACCAGCCCCAGCTGATGGCCGGCCAATAGCCGATGGTGAGTGGGTTGTAACGTGACGCTCAGGTCGTAGAAGACGTTGGGTTTCAACTCGTCGACCTGATAGGTGTTGGTCCGGTTTTGCAAATTACGATGCCCCTTGGTGATCAGGTGCCAGGGGGTGATTGGTCCCAGCTGGAATTCCCGCAGACTGTCTTCACGCCAGTGGTAACCCAAGTCTAGGGCCTGACGTAAGGGTGTTGGGTTGGCCTTAAGACGTTTGGCGTCACCGTAATCGACCAGTTGGAAACTCAGCATCCCCACGGGCTGGTTAACGGCCACGCGCAGGTTAATGCTGGGCTTGCCATCGAGCACCAGGTCGTGCTCTAGGCCGGCCGATTTGAAAATCAACCGGTGGTTGGCCATGGCGTTGTGTTTATCGCCCAGCAGGTCGGCCTGCCAGTCATCGATGTGGTGGGTGTAGTGTTCAAATTGTTTAACGGGCAATTGGTCGCTAAAGCTGATGGCGCCGGTCCCCGGAGTGGCTACGGGCGCGTCAATCAGTTCACCCTCGCGCAGGGTAAAGCGGCGTTGCGGGTTAGTCGGGGCGTCCCAATCATCGAAGGCTTGCCAACGTTCCGGTTGCGTGTTGTCTTGAATAATCACGTTAGGTAGGAGCGTCTCGGCCTGATTATCCACCCCCAACAGTTCGTGGGTTAACCAGAGATTGACGATGTCGGTGTAGTCGATGGACCGAAAGGCGTTGATGTAGATGTGTTGGCCCTGATGGAGAATCAGCTTCTTGGTGACGGGGAGGTCTCTGACCGCGTTCCACAGATTATTCACGTTGCGGGGCTTAACGTTCCAGTCGTTGAGGCCGTGGACCAACAGGAGGTCGGCCTTGATGTCTTGGGCGTGTTTCAAGTAGTTGCGGGCGTCCCAGAAGCGATTGTAGTTGCCGGTAGTCCGGTCTTGATCGTGGGTAATCTGGGCTAACGCAGCCTGCCACTTGCCCTGAAGTCGGTGGTAAGCGCCGGCCTGTTGTTGGCGACTGAAGACCTCTTCGGCCAAGACGTCGGCGTCCTCACCCGGGAAACCACCCGGGGCAATCACCAGGCCACCGTCGCGGTAGTAGTCGTACCAACTGGAAATGGCGGCTTCACTGATGACGGTCTTTAAGCCCTGAACCCCGGTAGTGGCGGCGGCCGTCGACAGGGTCCCCAGGTAGGAGCGCCCGGTCATGGCGATAGCGTGGTTGGACCACCACGCGGTAATGGCCGTCGTGGCCGCACGGGTCGTGAAGGCCGTGCGGTTGCCGGCGAGCCACTCAATCACGGCGGTGGTCGAAATGGTTTCGTCAGGGTCCCCGGTGGTCCGTAACCCGTCGGAGTCCTTGGTCCCGATTCCGGCGGCGTAGGCCACGGCAAACCCGCGGGCTAAGAAGTAATCGTTAAGCGTGTAAGATTGCTCGCGCGCAAAGTGTTCCTCGGCGTCACGGGTCGTTGCCGTTACGGGCCGCGGAGCGGGAACCGTGGAGGGCGTCTCCGGTGCGGTCACGTCGGCTAACGTCCGATGCACGGGCTGCTTAGGGGTCAACGGCACGTTGACGTTATGGGTCAGCGCCTCGCCCTCGGCGTCGTTGGTGCCTTGGTTGTAGGGACTCGACGTGAAGAGCACGGGGACCTTCAGCCCATCGGCAGTTTCGGCCGGACGTAAGATCTCGACCTTTAGCAAGTCGCGTTGCCCATCGTGATCGGTGTCTTGAGAACTTTCCACGTAGACCACGTCGCGTAGTAGCTCGCTGGTATCGAAGACCGCTTGGGCCTTACCGTTAAAGAGGAGCGGTTTGGTGACGCTGGCGTCGTGGTAGAACGGCACGAAATAACCGTGGGTGGTCAGTTGGTCCAGGAAGGTTTGCCCGGTTTTGGTGTGGGTGGCTAGCAGCAGGTACCAGGCCTGTTTGAGTTCGGCCAGCGTGAAGTCGGCCCCGGCATGGGAACTGACGGGTAATTGGATCTTAGTCATGGCGGCTAACGGATCGGCTAAGTCGAAATCCCGACTGACCGCAAAGTTCAACCGTTGGAGCGCTAAGTTGTAAAAAACCGTGACCGGCACGTTATCGTGAGCGGCTAGAAAGGCCGCTGCATCGGTGTCGGACGTTGCTAACAAGTTAGCTAGCTGGGCGTCGACACTACTCGTGGTCGGAAATTCGGGCCAACTCTTGGCATAAAAGGCCCTGAGGAGGGCGCTAGGTGTCGTGAGGGCTTCCGTGGTGTCGTCTAAGAAACGAATTTGGTGCAATTCGGCTAACGCCTGTGCGGGCGTGGTGGGACGAATTGCAAATTGATGATTACGCATAAAATCGCCTACCTTAACCTAAAAGTGTTTGTGTAACTAGGGCCTGTCTTAAAAGACTAATTTTGAGTATTCAGCGCCTCCGGGCCAGTCAGAAACGGGCTGGAACGGGGTGGGCACGGCTTCAAGCCCATAGCCCAGGTCTTGAAGACCGACCTTTGTCTAGGCCGGCAAAGGACACCGGCCAACACAAATTTCACCCCTGAGCCCATTTCTGACTGGCCCTCCAGCTCACACGAGTTATAACAATAAATAAACTGGATTCTTTTCAGTAGAGGGTAATGGATGATCATTTAAATCGGTGATTGAGTTTTAAGACAGACCCTAGTTTATATCAAAAATGATTGTTCCATTCATTAGAGTGGTGAGTTGAGTTAGTGAGTAGCCGATCACCGCCGAACGTTTGGATTGACTAGCAATGATTAACCCCAAGAGGTGATCTCACGCGCCCCAGTTTAAGGCTAGTCCTGGTCGTTTAGCCGACTGTGCCGTAAGCCGTAGGTCAGATAAATCACTAGGCCCAAAGCAAACCAGATAGAGGAAGCAATCCAGGTTTCAGCGGGCAACTGCAGCATCATGTAGAAGCACAGGAGCCCCGAAATGATGGGTAGTACCGGGTAGAAGGGCACCTTAAAGCCCGTATTGTGCGGCATTTCTGGCAAGTGGCGCAGACGGATGATCCCGAAGGAAACGAACAAAAATACCACCAGCGTCCCGATGTTGACCAGGTTGGTTAGTTGGTCTAGTGGCACGAAGCCGCCTAGCAAGGCGATGACCACCGTGACTACAATCAGGCTGTGCTTGGGTGTTCCCGTTTGCGTGTCAATCTTACCCAGAAACTTGGGCAATAAACCGTCCCGCCCGACCGAGTAGATTAACCGCGACGAGCTGTAGATCATGGTGACCATCATGGTAAACATTCCGGCCAGAGCTCCTAGTGAGATGATCCCGGACGTCCAGTTCTGGTGAACCAGGGTCAGTGCGAAAGCGACGGGGTCGGCCACGTTTAACTTGGTGTAGGTCACCATCCCGGTCAACACGATGGCGACTAGCATATAAAGCACGGTGGCAACGACCAGTGTGCCGATGATCCCGATAGGCATGTTGCGGCGAGGATTCTTAACCTCGGCTGCCGAAGAGGAGACCACGTCAAACCCTAAGTAGGCGAAGAAGACGGTTGCGGCGCCACGGCGAATCCCGGCGGCGCCAAACGGGGCGAAGGGGTGCCAATTAGCGGGCCGAACGTAGAACGCCCCGACCACAACGAATAAAATAATGATGGCAATTTTGACGATCACGATGGCGTTATTGATCCGCATGGATTCGCGCATCCCCCGGTTCAGAAGCCAGCTAATCAGGACCACAACCAGAATGGCGACCAGGTTGCCGTAGGTGCCGTGCGCCGGGTCGAAGGGCCCGGCGATCGCTGTCGGGATGGTGAGGTGAAAGCCGGCCACGAACGATTTGAAATAGGCCCCGAAGGCGTTGGCGACGGCGGCCACGGCCAAGACGTATTCGAGAATCAACGCCCAGCCCAGGACCCAACCGATGATTTCGCCGAAGACCAGGTTGCCGTAGGAGTAGGCCGAACCGGCGACGGGCAGGACGGAAGCGAATTCCGCGTAACACATGGCGGCGGTGGAACAGACGACGGCGGCCAGTAGGAAGGACAAGACAATCCCGGGACCACTGTACTGTGCGGCAATGGTCCCCGGTAGAATGAAGATCCCGGTTCCGATGACCGCACCAATCCCTAAGGACATGAGATCCTTAGCGGACATGGTTTTTGCAAAATGTTGGTCGCTGCTGAGGTAACTGTCGAGTTTCTCGCGGCGAAAGAGACGTGAAATAGCCATAAGAGGCCCCCTTGATGTAGTTGATATCTTGGCCTAGTGTACCCTAGAATTAAATTAAAAGTCAATGAGAGTTCAACCGATTAACGGCGAATTTTGGGCTTTTGTCGGGTCTCATTTTTGAAAAGCGAGCGTGAAGACTATTCGGGTCCTACTGATTCCGTTATAATAAGAGGTTGCCAGCAACGGAACATTTGCGCCCCGGTCTCTCGGGAGGAGAGTTTTGCCGGCCCGAGACGGGTGATTAGCATTAGACTAGCTAAATATGAGAGTGGGACAGAAGGTGATGATCTGGTTTGCAAGGCTAAGCGGAGCCAACTGTTTTTTGGCGCACGTTTCGATACCAGATATTCGGGGACGGAAAAGAGCCCGAAACTTTTATCCCAGACTTGGAAGATATTTAAGGAGGCAATTTGACTGATGATTACCGAAAATGCCAGTGGAGCGGTCGTTTATCAATTAAAAGACGGCCAGCCCCAATATTTATTGTTAAAGAGTGCGACCAGTGACTTCTGGGGATTTCCTAAGGGCCACGTGGAAGGACACGAAACGGACCTAGAAACGGCGCACCGTGAGATTCAAGAAGAAACCCAACTGGATGTGACGGTGGATCCCGAGTTTCAAGTGGTTTTAGATTACGATATGCAAAACGGGCATCATAAGCACGTGGTGTTGTATACCGCCAAGGTGGCTAACGACGTCACGATTACCCGCCAAAAGGTCGAAATCAGTGACTTTGGTTGGTTCCCCTATCAGGAGGCCCGAGCGACGTTGAGTTACGCCAACCTGCAGGAGGCACTCGACAAGGCGCACGCGTACCTGACGGCGGGTGCCCTATGACGCCCAAAGTCTTAGTCATCACTGGGGCCACGGGAACGGGCAAGACCACGGTCCAACATTATTTGGCTCAGAATTATCCGGTCACCCGCATTGTGACCCACACGACCCGGCCACCCCGTGCCGGTGAGGTGAATGGTCGCGACTACTACTTTGAAACGGCTGACTCGTTTGCCCAGAACCATTACCTGGAATCCGTGGTTTATGCGGGTTACCGGTACGGGTCGTCACGCGAGGGCATTGCCGATGGGTTTAAACGCGCACCGTTTCCGGCCATTGTGCTGGACACCAAGGGAGCCATTACCTACGCTCAAACTCTGGGCGATCAAGCGGTCATCATCTTTTTGACGGTTAGCAATGCCGATCAGCTGCAGGGACGGTTGTCGGCTCGGGGGGACAACGCCACCATGCTGAAGCAGCGATTAGCCAGTCCGGAGTATCGCCGGGACTTGACGATGCCGTTAGCTTTGCGGGGACGCGCCATTGAGCTGAACAACGATCATTGGCAACAAACTCAATTAAAGCTCGATGATTTGATGGCGCGTTTGACCGACGAATAGGCGCGGTCCGCCGCGAGTTGCGTTTCTTAGGAAGTATGCTAAACTAACAGGGAATTCGGACTGATTATAAGGAGGTCGTCCATCATGACAGAATCATTGAGTACCGCTGTGGCGATTTTAAAGAAGAATAAGTTAAAGCTCACCAAACAACGGCACGCCCTTTTGTCGTTTTTGTTGACCAATCAGGGGCACTATACGGACGTTGTGACCGTCGACGCTTATATGCGGACCGAATTTCCGGGAATGAGTCACAACACGGTTTACCGGAACCTGAAAGAATTTGAAGAGGTCGGCCTGGTGGAACAGAATACGGAACAGAGCGCGCACGGGTGAAGTACCAGTGTGATTTTCACCACCAGCATCACCACCACTTCATCTGTCAGAACTGTGGCAAGGTGACGGAGCTTCAGATGTGCCCACTAGACTTTTTCACCGATCAGTTGCCGGGATGCGACGTAACGGGTCACAGCTTTGAACTGTACGGCCTGTGTGCCGACTGTAAGGCGGCGGGGATTACGGAAGCGGCCTTAGTTAAAAATTAAAAGAATTTTGAGAAAGTTTTCACCTAGCCGTGAGATAATGGAGTCAATGAGCTAGGGATAAGGAGGAATCAGACATGGCGTACCGCACACCACCGTTTATCACGCCATTCGCAATTCTATCGATGGCGTTGGCACTCGGGGCCACCAACGTGGTGACCAACACCGTGACAAAGACTAACGAAGGTGCTAGTCGCGTCTCGACGACCAGTTCGTCGCTATCGGGACAGTTCTCGGATAGTTCCGATAAGAAGAAATCTAGTGACGATAGCAGCAAGAAGGATAAGAGTTCGGATTCTTCCGATAGTAGCAGTAAGGATAAGGACTCTTCATCGGATAGTTCTTCGACGGATACGCAGAGTTCGTCGGCGGATAACACGTCGGAATCCAGTACGACGGGGACGACCACGACTGGCGGAACGACAACCTCCAAGAAGAAGTCATCCAGTTCGACCACGACGACCGGCAATACCGATAACACGACGGATGACGATACCACAACTAACGACACGACGTCCGATACCACGGGGACGACCGGTACCACGACCAATAATGCCACGACGACTCAGGGAACCACCGATGATGGTGGAACCACGGATGGTGGCAATTAAGCCAGAAAGGGGGACCGAAGATGTTAAGCTTTCTTGATATGGTGAACCATTATTTGGGGTACATTAACGTCAGCGTCAAGCTCAAGAACCGGATCTATACGGTGTTGGGCTTGCTGGGAGACTTTTACCTCTTCTACATTGCGGTTCGCTACCTGCAAAACGGCCACCCGTTCTGGGGCCTGTTAATTTTGGGCGTGGCGATCGTCTTGTTATACTTTGCTTTTTTAAATATCGTTTATTATTTCACCAAGAAAAAGGCGCCCTTCGACATCTCACCCAAGATTGAAAAGTTACTGGGAACTAAGCCGAAGGAGGCCGAAACGGAACAACCGCGACGGCACAGTCTCGGACGTAACATTCCGGCAAACGGTTATTTTGACCAGAAAAAGATCTTACCCGGAAAATTACGCGCCACGCCAGTCCAACAACAAAATATTCAGAACTTGGCGACCCAACTTCAACAGAACCGACTCCTGCAGTTGGACTATTCTGGGTTGGGTGATCGCGAAATTATGGAGCAGGTCCAAAAGGATGGTAAACCAGTCTACGCAACTGGGCCGGGGATTTTGATCCCGTACTTCGAGATGCAAAACGAAGACGGCCGGTTAGTCGTTTACGCGGGGTTAAACCAGGCCGATAAGCAGGCGGTGGGAACGGTCAGCACGGTGGGGTTGCAAAACGTGAATGACGTGCGCGACCAATTTAAGCTGTACCTAGCCAACGCGACGCTGGTCGGTGGACCGTTTAAGGTTGTGGGGCGGACCACGTTGATCGAACAAGACAACGACTTTGCGGTTGCCGTTCAATTGGCGTACAAGCACCAGGATGAAGGGGCCCCCGCAGCGACCTCACAACCGATGGGGACGACGCGCCGGCAACGGTACGACCAACAGGCAACGTCGACGGCGACGTCTGCCACGGATGATGAACCCATGACGCGGCGATCACGCTACCACCATTAAACGTTAAATTGAATTGATCTTTAGAAAGTCATGGCGTGGGCCATGACTTTTTTTGTTAGGTCATTATTCGGTGAAAAGTGTTGATAGGTAACCCTTTTTGGGGGATAACGACTTATGAAAGGTCGGATCGAACGAGGCAATGTTTTTGACCGGCCTATTCTTTTGGTTTAAACTTTATTTTAGACCCTGCAAATGTTCAAAAATTTGAGGAGCAGTAGGTACCACAATAACCTTAGTGGTGGGGCTACGGACCAACCGTCCGGAGCCCCAACCTATTCTAGTGGAGGGAAAAATATGTCAATGATTGAATTCCACAACGTGGAGAAGTATTACGGCGACTTTCACGCGTTGCATAATATCAACTTAACCATCGAGGCCGGTGAGACCGTCGTGTTAATCGGACCATCTGGTTCCGGTAAGTCGACGCTGATTCGTTCGGTGAACGGGTTGGAACGGATTCGGGAAGGGAAGCTGATCGTTAACGGGCAGGACTTGGCCAACCCGAAGACCGATATCAACCGGATTCGCAAGAACGTGGGGATGGTGTTCCAACACTTTAACCTCTACGCCAACAAGACGATTCTGGAAAATATCATGTTGGCACCGCGGATCGTGTTGCACCGCGACGAGGCCGAAAACAAGAAGGTTGCGATGGAAATGCTCGATCGGGTGGGGTTAGCCGACCAGGCGCCTAAAATGCCGGCCCAATTGTCCGGGGGGCAACAACAACGAATCGCCATTGCGCGGTCGTTAGCCATGAAGCCTAAGTGCCTGTTGTTCGACGAACCGACCAGTGCCTTGGACCCCGAAATGGTCGACGATGTCTTGAACATCATGAAGACCATCGCTCAAGATTCCAGTATGACGTCGCTAGTCGTGACCCACGAAATGGGCTTCGCGCGCGAAGTGGCCAACCGGGTTATTTTCATGGCCGATGGGCGGATTCTCGAAGATGATTCTAAGGATAAGTTCTTTAACGGCGAACCGACCAACGAACGGGCTCGTCAGTTCTTAAGCAAGATTTTGCACTAATCAGGGAGGGACACGCTTATGAAAAAATTAATGCGGCGCCTGGGCCTGATTGTTGCGCTGGTGGCCCTCACCGTGGTGGTCAGTTCTTGTGGGTCCAAACCGTTGTCATCCCGGAACGTGTTAAAGGTTGATCAACAGTCTAAGACCATTACCTGGGGAGTCAAGGCCGACACGCGGCTGTTTGGTCTGTTAGATACCAAGGATGGCAAGATCAAGGGATTTGAAATTGACCTCGCTAAGGCGATTACTAAGCAAATGCTTGGGCCTAAGGGAAAAGCCAAATTTATTCAAGTGACGAGTTCGACGCGGATGCCGATGTTGAAAAACGGGAACATCGACGCGATTATCGCCACCATGACCAACACGCCTGAACGGCGTAAGCAGGTTGCGTTTACCGATACTTACTTCTATGCTGGACAATCGTTACTGGTCAAGAAGGGCAGCAGTATCAAGAATGTTAAGGATCTTAATCAACAGAAGGGGACGGTCCTCGGGGTCGTCGGCTCGGACTCCGTGGAAAACGTGGCGAAGGTCGCGCCAAACGCCAAGGTCTTACAGCTGACCGACTACGCGCAAGCCATGACGGCCCTGAAGTCGGGTCAAGGTCAGGCGCTGACCACCGATAACGGGATCCTTTACGGGATGTCCGTCCAGAATCCGGATTACGTGGTTACCGGCGGGACGTTCGTTTCTGAACCTTACGGGATTGCCGTGGACAAGCCGCAAACCCCGTTCCGCCAAGGAATTAACCAGGCGATTGCGGAATTACGGGCCAACGGCCAATATCAGAAGATCCTGCACAAGTGGTTCCATAACGTTAAGGGCTTTGACTACAAGGAGGCGGCTAAAGAATGATTCATATCTTCCAAACTTACGGTGGCACCCTCCTGTATGGGTTAGGGCAAACGCTGCTATGTAGTGTGATTGCGTTGATTTGTAGCTTAATCATTGGAACGTTCTTCGCCTTACTCGAAGAATCGCCCAACAAGTTCGCCCGGGGAGTCGCCCGCGTGTACATCGAAATCTTCCGGAATATTCCGTTACTGGTGATTACCATGTTTTTCTACGTGGTAATTCCGCTGTACGTCTTAAAGATGAACGGGTTTACCGCCGGTACCATTGGGTTAACACTCTACACCTCGGCGTTCATCGCCGAAACTGTGCGGGCGGGGATTCAGTCTGTGGATCCCGGCCAGATGGAAGGGGCCCGTTCCAACGGGTTGACCTTCTGGCAATCGATGCGCTACATCGTCTTGCCCCAAGCCTTTCGGTATGTGATTCCACCGCTGGGTAACCAGTTTGTGAACCTGGTTAAGAATTCGTCGACCTTAGCCTTCGTGGGGGGCTTCGACCTGATGTATCAGGGAAATTCGATTGCCTCGAGTTCGCTAGAAACCATGGCGGCCTACTCCGCCGTAGGGGTCCTTTATCTAATTATCACCATGCCGATCAGTTACTACATGCGCTACTTAGAAAAGCGTTTAGCTTAGGGGAGGGTTAACCATGCTGAATAATTTTATTGCCGCATACTCCCCGGATAACTTGCGCTACCTGTTCGGTGGCCTGGGGATTACCATCTTAGTATCGGTGGCTTCCATCATTGGGAGTTTTATCATTGGGGCCATCTTGGGGGTCATTCGCTACGTCAAGATCAAGTACTTTTCCGCGATTGTCGGGTTTGTGACTGACGTGATTCGGAATTTACCGTTAATTTTGATCTTATTCTTTATTTACTTTGGTTTACCGAACCTGGGGGTTAAGCCCGAGGTGATTCCGGCCGCGATTTTGGCCATGACGATCTTTGAATCCGCCATGTTGGCTGAGATCGTCCGGTCGGGGATTCAGGCCGTGGATCCCGGCCAGATGGAAGGGGCCCGGGCTAACGGGTTAACCTATTGGCAAGGTCTATGGCACATCGTGTTGCCGCAGGCCATGGTCAAGATGATTCCGGCGATCGTGAGTCAGTTCATCTCGCTGGTCAAGGATACCTCGTTAGCGACCATTATCTTGTTACCAGAAATGCTGTACCGCTCCCAGATCATTTACGGGCAAAATACCAACTACATCATTCCGATGTTCGTGGCGATTGCGTTGCTGTACTTCATCGTTTGCTACGCGTTGTCCGTTTTGGCCCGGTACCTTGAAAAGCGCCAGGCGTAACTAAGGGCTTAAATGACTTAGTAATTAAACCGGAACCAGTCTTGATGATTGGTTCCGGTTTTTTGTGGCGGCGCTCGCACCCGCAATAAGCTGTGAAAATGACCTATATAATAGAAGAAAACGCTTACAACAACGAACGTGTTTGCTAGCTCAACCGATTTTTGGTTGCAAAAAAAGGACCCGCGATTTGCCGCGGATCTGAGTTATCGAAAGCGGGGTACGCCGCTTCGGTAGTGGGATTAGTCTTCACTTGGGGTGTCGGTGACCACGTACTGCTTGAAACGGTTAAAATCGGCTTGGGGCAGTTCCACCCGCATGGCGGTTCCCGTGGCCTGGTAGTCCGTCTTGAGGACGTTAGCGTGGTCGTTCAGGTAGGCCACCACGTCGCCGGCATCAAACGGAATCAGGAAGTTGGCCGTCACGTAATTGTGAAAGACCTTTTCCTTCATGGTTTGGACCAGCATGTCGATAGATGCGTCGTCTTTGGCCGAGAGAATCAGTTGGTCGCCCGCTCTGCTAGGGTAGGTGGCCGAGGTCAGATCCGCTTTGTTGAAGACGGTGATCATTGGCACGTCGGTGACGCCGATTTCCTGCAAAGTTTTTTCCGTGGTGGCCATCATGGCCTCGCGGTTCACGTCGGCGTAATCGACCACTTGGACTAACAGATCGGCATTGGCCGCTTCGGCCAACGTCGAACGGAAGGCCTTGACCAAGTTAGTGGGTAATTGGCTGACGAACCCGACCGTATCACTTAGTAGGAGCTTCTTTTGGTCGGGGAAAATTAACTGGCGAACACTGGTGTCCAAGGTCGCGAACAGCATGTTTTTGACGAACACCTGCTTATCCTCGTTCTTGCCGAAGCGTTGAACCAAGGCATTCATCAACGTGGACTTACCGGCGTTGGTATAGCCAACGAGGGCAATTGAGGGTAACTGGTTACGTTCGCGTTGAGCCCGTTGGGTTTCAGCGGCCAGGTTGATTTCTTTTAACTCGTGATTGACGTGGTTAATCGACCGTTGGATGGTCCGCCGGCTCATTTCGGTCTGGGATTCTCCGGCCCCCCGGTTGGTGAAGCCACCGCCACCGCCGCTCCCGGTCTGTTGGTCCAAGCGTTGCGAGGCACTGGTGTGGAGCCGGGGTAATTGGTACTGCAACATGGCCAATTGAACCTGTAATTTGGCTTCACGGGACTGGGCCCGGTTGGCGAAGATTTCGAGAATTAAGCCGGTTCGATCGATGATGCGGGCCTTGGTCCCGGCTTCTAAGTTCCGAATCTGGCTGGGGGTCAGTTCATCGTTGACCACGATGGTATCGACCCCGTCGTCAGCGACGATGGTGGCCAATTCTTCCACTTTCCCGGTCCCAAAGTAGGTGCCAGGATTGGGCTTACTTAAGGCCTGTTGCACCTGTTCGACCACGGTCATGTTGTTGGCCGCCACGAGGGCGTCTAATTCGGCCATGGCGTAGTCGAACGTTGCCTGCCCCGAGTTAAGGCCAATGGTAATGACGGGTGTTGCTGGTGTTTCATCCATATGCTCACGCTCCTTATTCTTCTTATGGGCTCAGTATACCATGTGCTAGACCTTTCGGGGGGAATGTGGGTTAGGATACCTTACAAGATTAGAGGATAATGTTGATTCTCATCGAATTCCAATCTAGGATGACCTCAACGTCATTAAGAGAGACGTGAGGGGAGTTGAGTCGCAATGAAATTATCAGCAATGGCCAAGTTGGGGACTGTGGCCACGCTGGCAGCGATGCTATTAGCTGCCTGTGGTAATAGTGCTTCGCCGGCCAAATCGAGTACCGCCCAGGCCAAGAACCAAACGTTGACTTGGATGGAGAGTTCTTCGCTGACTAGCATGGACAACTCACTGGCCACCGATATTATTTCAGCTGAAACGCTGAATAACACCGGTGCCGGTCTGTTGAAGTTTGGGGCGGGTAATAAAACGTACCCGTCAGTCGCAACCCGGTATACCAAGTCGAAGGATGGGAAGACCTATACCTTTTACCTGCGGAAGTCTAAGTGGAGTAACGGGCAACCGGTAACGGCCAAAGACTTCGTTTACGGGTGGCAACGGACCGTTAATCCCAAGACCGGATCACAGTATGCTTACCTGTACGCGGATATTAAAAACGATGCCGCGATTTCTAAGGGCAAGGAACCGGCTAGTGACCTAGGGGTAAAGGCGGAAGGTAATTATAAACTGGTGGTTAACTTGGTTCATCCAACTAGTTACTTCCCAACCCTAGTGGCCCAGGTCAGCTTCTTCCCGCAAAATAAGTCAGTCGTACAAAAGTACGGCAAGGCCTACGCGGCGAACGCGCAAAATAACGTGTACAACGGGCCGTTTAAGCTAACTTACTGGACCGGGACGTCGGATAACTGGACGTTGACCAAGAACCCGAGTTACTGGGACGCTAAGGGGGTTAAACTCCATCAACTGAAGTTTAGCGCCGTCAAGGATCCGCAAACCGCGTTGAGTCAGTATCAAAGTGGCAAGTTGGATGCCATTTACCTGACGGGACAACAACCACGGAACTTGAAATCCAATCCAGGTTACCGGTCGTTGGACAGTGCCCGGGCGGCCTACGTGGAAATGAATGAGAAACACGATTCGTTGATGCGCAACACCAAGGCACGGCAAGCGTTGTCCTTAGCCATTAACCGGACTCAGTTTACCAAGAAAGTCATGGCCGATGGGTCAACTCCCGCAACTGGAATCGGCACTAAGGGGTTGGCGACCTATAAGGGCAAGGATTTCGCGACCGAAGCCACGGACCCAAGTGCCACGGCTTATGACCAAGCTAAGGCGAAGAAGTTGTGGGCCGAAGCGTTGAAGGAAACCGGGCGGAAGAGTTACAATATGACGTTGATGTCCGATGATACGCCAGTGGGCAAGAGTACCACCAAGTACCTGCAAAGTGAATGGAGTAAGCTCCCTGGCCTGAAGGTCACCAACCAAAACATTCCGTACAAGACGCGGCTCGCACGGTCGGCTGCAGGACAATTCGATGTCGTCGTTTCCCTGTGGGGCGCCGACTTCCCAGACCCGATTACCGATCTGCAACTGTTTACGTCGGGGAACACCTACAACAACGGCAAGTGGTCCAACCAGGCCTACGACCGTCTGATCAATAAGGTCACGACGACCGATGCCAACAACCCAGACAAGCGGTGGAACGAAATGGTTTCTGCCCAAAAGATTCTCTTACAAAACGAAGGCATCATTCCATTGTACCAAGCCGGTAAGCCACAATTGTTGAAGTCGAAGGTCAAGGACGTTGTGTACTACCCAATTGGGGGTAACTGGGACTTTAGTCACGCCTACATCTCGAAGTGAGGTCGGTAACAGACTAATTCTTAAAATTTGATGATAAATGGGAAACGGGGTCAATCCAGCGATTGGCCCCGTTTTTTTGGCGTATTCGACAACTAAATTAATATAAAATTAAAAAATACTATTGATTCTCATTGTTCTATCATTTATGATGATGACATGTTGTATTGCTGATGGGTACATATTAGAGGGGTTGAAAGATATGAGGGTAACTTCGTTTATTAAGTTGGGGACTGTCGCCACGCTCTCGACGATTTTATTAGCAGCGTGTGGCAGTTCCACCAGTAGTTCTAAACAGGCCAAGGACCAAACCTTAACCTGGATGGAAAGTTCGTCACTCTCGTCGATGGATAATTCACTGGCCACCGACATCATTTCGGCGGAGACGTTGAATAATACCGGGCAAGGGCTCTTACAGTTCGGTAAGAACAACAAGACCTACCCGGCCGTGGCCAAGAGTTACACGACGTCTAAGGACGGAAAAACGTACACGTTTAATTTGCGGAAATCCAAGTGGAGTAACGGTGATCCCGTGACCGCCAAGGACTTTGTCTACGGGTGGCAACGGACGGTCAATCCTAAGACCGCGTCGCAGTATGCTTACCTGTACGCTGACGTGAAGAACGCTAACGCTATCATGAACGGAAAGAAGGCCGTGTCAACGTTGGGGGTTGAGGCTAAGGGGAATTACAAAGTAGTCGTTCACCTAACCCACGCAGTTAGCTACTTCCCAACGTTGGTCGCGCAGGTTAGCTTCTTCCCACAGAACCAAAAGGTCGTGCAAAAGTACGGTAAGAAATACGCCAACAACGCCCAGAACAACGTTTACAACGGGCCATTCAAGTTAACCTCCTGGACCGGGACGTCGGATAACTGGACCTTGAGCAAGAACCCGAAGTACTGGGATGCCAAGTCCGTGAAGTTGCAACACATCAAGTTCAGCGCCATCAAGGATCCACAAACCGCGTTAAGTCAGTACCAAAGTGGCAAGATGGACGCCATCTACCTGAGTGGGCAACAACCACGAAACTACAAGAACAACAAGGATTACCGGTCCTTGACCAGTTCGCGGGCGGCTTACGTGGAAATGAACCAAAAGTCCGACTCGATGATGAGAAACGTCAAGGCGCGGCAAGCTCTGTCCCTGGCCATCAACCGGAGTCAGTTTACCAACAAGGTCTTAGCCGATGGGTCGACGCCGGCCACGGGGATTGTGACCAAGAAACTGGCCTTACGTGACGGCAAGGACTTTGCGGACCAGGCCACGGTTAAGTCCGCCACGGACTACAACCTGACCAAGGCCAAGCAACTCTGGAAGCAAGCCTTAAAGGAAACCGGCCGTAAGAGCTACAACCTGACACTGATGGCCGACGATACGCCGGTCGCCAAGAGTACCACCGAATACTTGCAGAGCCAGTGGAGCAAGCTCTCCGGCATCAAGGTGACGAACCAAAACATTCCGTACAAGACGCGGCTATCCCGTTCGGCCAACCAACAATTTAACGTGGTTGTGAGCCTCTGGGGCGCTGATTTCCCCGATCCGATCACCGATTTACAGTTGTTCACATCGGACAACTCGTACAACAACGGGAAGTGGAAGTCTGCCGCTTACGATAAGCTGATCAAGGAAGCCACGGACACCAACGCCAACAAGCCAGCCGCTCGGTGGCAGAACATGGTGGACGCCCAGAAGGTCCTGCTGAAGGATGAGGGGATCATCCCGCTGTACCAAGGGGGTAAGCCGCAATTGGTTAAGTCGAAGGTCAAGAACGTGGTCTACTACTCGGTGGGTGCCAACTGGGACTTTAGTAAGGCCTACATCGCCAAATAATTAATGCTAATTGGAGCGAGATTGGTCGCCCTCCGGCGCTCAGGAGCTGGAACGCCTGCGGGCACAACTTCGAACCTCGCAAAAGCCGCGAGTTTTGAAGCTTGGCCTTATGGTAAGTCAGCGAAATACGCTGGCTAACCATAATGTCGCTGGCTGAGCTCCTGCTCGCCTCCGGGCTGTACACTAGTGGGATAAATTAATCAGTACTGCGAACTGGTAAACACAATTTTAACCGAGAAAATCTCTACTTGTGATTGGATAAGGGTTTATGCATAATATCCCACCTTAAGTCAATTTAGCGACAGCTTAAATCCGTGGGGTCCTAACGGGGCCGCACGGATTTGGTTTGCTTGCTTAACCGTTTATGAGTTTTTAAGGTGAATTTACTAATTTTGTAAGTGATATTTATTCAATTTTAGAATGGATTCCCCCACAAAAGACAGTTAATTAATCAATTACGCTTAATTTGAAACGTTAATTAGACGGCGTTTATAACGGTTTACTAAAAATAAATTAGATATTACTATTGATTTTAATGTTCTTCTAATATACACTAGGACTAATCAAATTTGAGGTGTTAGTTTTTGTTCCATGGTAGATTGTAAAATTAATCCGAACGCTGTTCGGACAAAAAAGATCAGCTTCCTTTAAAATGGTGTTTACCACAAACCCATCTTTTAGGAGCTGATCTTTTGTCTAGTATAACCTATTCCGAACGAATTAAAATCGAAACCTTTTGTGAACTAGGGCTGTCCAATATCCAAATGGGCGTTCGGCTGAACCGATCACCGTCAACAATTTCTTATGAATTATCTCGATGTCAACCTTATCAGGCTGAATTAGCACAAACAGATGCCGAATACAAGCGATCACGATGTGGTCGGAAAACTAAGCTGAGCGATGAGTTAAAGCAAAAAATTCTCAACCATTTACGTCTAAGCTGGTCACCAGGAATGATTGCTCACGAATTTAAACTAGCTACTAAATCTATTTATAATTGGCTAAATCAGGGGAGAATTGATTTCTCCTTGAATGATCTACCTGAACATGGCGTACGCCAACGGCGTAACGTTGACCAACGATCCAAATATAATCAATCTTTGGGGCGATCAATTGAACAGCGTCCCATGATGATTAATCAACGTAATCGCATCGGCGATTTTGAACTAGATACAGTCGTTGGTCCTCGTGGGCATAGTAAGGCAGTTTTATTAACTTTAATCGATCGAAAATCACGGTTCCTTTGGGCATACCGGTTAAAAGATCGAACGACAGCGAGTGTTAATGAAGCACTGACTAAGTTCCTAACAACTTTTAATGGACCGGTGCACAGTTTTACTGTGGACCGTGGTACTGAGTTTAGTGGGCTAGTATCATTTGAATCACAATATGGTATTAAGACCTATTACTGTCATGCTTATACGCCAGCTGAACGTGGTAGTAATGAACGCTTTAATCGGAATTTACGTTATTTTTATCCTAAGGGGACTCGTTTTGAGCACATTAGTGCTCAAGATTTAACGACGACGTTACTCCAAATTAACCAGCGACCGCTTAAAATACTCGACTGGCAAACACCGTATCAGGTTATGCTGACCAATTTGTCCAAAAATTCGGATTAAATTTGCAATCTACCCATGACCAACTAAGAGGGGTTGAATAAGTGATGAAAATCAATTCAGCAGTCAAGTTAGGGACGGTTGCTACCTTCGCCGCAATTTTACTCGCGGCGTGTGGCAGCTCGTCCAGTAGTAACGGTGGTGCCACCCAGGCGAAGGACCAAACCTTAAACTGGATGGAGTCCTCGGCTTTACCATCCATGGATATTTCCACGGCGACCGACGTGGTTTCCGGTGAAACCCTGAACAACACCAACGAAGGGTTACTTCGGATGGGGAAGAACAGTAAAACGCATCCTGGGGTCGCCAAGAGCTATTCCAAGTCCAAGGACGGGAAAACGTATACCTTCAATTTACGGAAGTCCAAGTGGAGTAACGGAGACCCCGTTACCGCTAAAGATTTCGTTTATTCCTGGCAACGCACCGTTAATCCGAAGACCGCTTCGCAATACGCTTACTTGTTTGCTCAGGTGAAGAACGCCAACGCCATCATGAACAATAAGAAGCCGGTTTCTAGTTTAGGGATCAAGGCGGACGGCAACTACAAGGTCGTGGTTACGTTGACCAAGGCGACGAACTACTTCCCAGCCTTAGTGGCTAACCCAACCTTCTACCCGCAAGATCAAAAGATCGTGCAAAAGTACGGCAAGAAGTACGCGGCCAACGCCCAAAGCAACGTTTACAACGGCCCATTCAAGTTAACTTACTGGACTGGGACGTCAGACAACTGGACGTTAAGCAAGAACAGCAACTACTGGAACGCTAAGAACGTCAAGCTGAAGAAGATCAACTTTAAGACCATGAAGGATCCACAAACCGCCTTGAGTCAATATCAAAGTGGTAAGTTGGACGCCACTTACCTGAGTGGTCAGCAACCAAAGAACTACAAGAACAGTAAGCAGTACGTGGTTCGTAAGGGGGCTTCAACCTTCTACATTGAAATGAACGAAAAAAAGGATGCCATCTTTAAGAACGTCAACGCCCGGAAGGCCTTATCCTTGGCCATCAACCGGAACCAATTCGTCAACAAGGTCTTACAAGACGGGTCCACGGTGCCATCCGGTTACGTGGCTGACGGTTTAGTTTCTTACAAGGGCACGGACTTCGCTAAGGCCGCTAAGACCAGCGAAGGCACGGCTTACAACTTGGCTGAAGCTAAGACCTTATGGAAGAAAGCCTTGAAGGAAACCGGCAAGTCTAACGTGTCTCTGACCTTAATGGCCGATGATACGCCAGCCGGTAAGAACGCCACTGAATACGTTCAGAGTCAGTGGGCTAAGTTACCTGGCTTGAAGGTTACGAACAGCAACTTACCATTTAAGACCCGGTTGAGCCGGTCACAAAATGGGCAATTCGATGCCGTAGTTTCTGGCTGGGGCGCTGACTTCGCCGATCCAATCTCCTTCCTGTCTCTGTTTACTTCCGGCAACTCGTACAACAACGGGAAGTGGAAGTCCACGACTTACGACAAGGACATCGACAAGGCCAACAACCAGGATGCTAACAACGAATCCGCTCGTTGGAACGATTTGATCGACGCTGAAAAGACGTTGATGAACGATCAAGGGATCATCCCAATCTATCAACAAGCTAAGCCACAACTGGTCAAGTCTAACGTCAAGGGAATCATCTACTTCCCAACCGGCGCTAACTGGGACTTCAGTCAGACTTATATCTCCAAGTAACGCATGCGTTATCGAAGCTCGCCGCTCGATCGTCGACCGGCGAGCTTCCTTAATCATCAGAGTGAATAATCGGGGGTGAAACTTAGTCATTTCCTGTATATCGTATACAAGAATGACGAATTAAATACATTTAAAATGTGACATCAGATTTTAATTTTTAATTTAAAACGTTGCTATATCAACGCTTATATCCGATTTAACCGAATAAATTAAATCCAACCATTGATTTTAATTGTTTTCTCATATACAATTGGAACCATCAAATTTGAGGTTGTCAATTTATTTGGCACAACCAGGATAGAGGGGTTGGATTTTCAATGAGGATCAATTCAGCAGTCAAGTTAGGGACAGTGGCCACGTTTGCCGCCATTGTGCTGGCAGCGTGTGGCTCGTCGTCAAGTTCGAGTACGAGTGCGGCGAAGGGCCAAACCCTAAATTGGATGGAAGCGTCCGCGCTCCCATCAATGGATATTTCTAAGGCGACTGATCAGGTTTCAGGGGAGACCATGAACAACACGGGGGAAGGACTCTTGCGGATTGGCAAGAACAACAAGCTAACCCCGGGTGTCGCGAAGAGCTACAGCAAGTCAAAGGACGGTACGGTCTATACCTTTAATTTGCGGAAGTCGAAGTGGAGTAACGGCGATCCCGTTACGGCCCAAAACTTCGTGTACTCTTGGCAGCGCACGGTCAATCCTAAGACCGCATCCCAATACGCGTACCTTTTGTCACCCGTTAAGAACGCTGACGCAATTTCAAAGGGTAAGCAACCCATGTCAACCTTAGGAATTAAAGCCCAGGGTAAGTACAAGGTCGTGGTCACGTTGACCAAGGCGACCGCCTACTTCCCATCCTTAGTGGCGAGTCCGACCTTCTTCCCACAGAACGCATCCGTGGCCAAGAAGTACGGTAGCAAATACGCCACGACTGCTCAGGCTAACGTTTACAACGGTCCTTTCAAGCTGACTTACTGGACCGGGACTTCCGATAACTGGTCGATGAGTAAGAATGCTAACTACTGGAACGCCAAGAATGTTAAACTGAAGAAGATTAATTTCAAGACGATGAAGGATCCTCAAACGGCCTTGAGTCAGTACCAAAGCGGTAAGTTAGATGCCACTTATTTAAGTGGTCAACAACCCAAGAACTACAAGAACAGTAAGGAATACGTGGAACGCAAGTCAGCCGGAACCTTCTACTTGGAACTCAACGAAAAGAAGGATTCCATGCTGCGTAATAAGCATGCTCGGCAAGCCCTATCCATGGCCATCAACCGGAACCAATTCATCAACAAGGTCTTAGAAGACGGTTCTACGCCGGCCAAGGGTGTGGTTGCGACGGGCCTAGCTTCCTACAAGGGTAAAGACTTCTCCGACGTTGCGAACGTCAAGTCGGCTTCAACGCAGAACTTAACGCAGGCAAAGAAGTTGTGGAAGCAAGCCTTGAAGGAAACTGGTCGGAAGAGCTATTCATTGACCTTTATGGCCGATGATACGCCAGCCGGCAAGAACGCAGCCGAATTCATCCAGAGTCAATGGGCCAAGTTACCTAACCTGAAGGTCACTAACCAGAACTTACCATTCAAGACGCGGTTAAGCCGTTCACAAAATGGTCAATTCGACGTGGTGGCCACGGCTTGGGGCGCTGACTTCCCCGACCCAATTTCCTTCCTGCAATTGTTTACGTCCGACAACGCATACAACAACGGGAAATGGAAGTCTGCGGCGTACGATAAGGATATCGCCAACGCTAACGGCAAAGATGCCAATAACGAGCGCGCTCGGTGGAACGACATGGTTAACGCCCAAAAGACGTTGCTAAACGACCAAGGGGTCATTCCGTTCTATCAACAAGGGAAGGCCCAACTGGTGAAGGCCAACGTCAAGGGCTTGATCTACTTCCCAACCGGCGCCAACTGGGACTTCAGTCAGACTTACATCGCCAAGTAATTGACGACTCATGCACAGGGTTTCTGCTTATGAGCCGGGCGACCGACTCATAAGCTTTATCGGGGAGTAAGGATCAACCATTGGTGGTCCTTACTCTTCGATGCTATAGCAATCATTTATCATCTTGTTGTTTTTTGATAGTTTTTATTAAGTTGTGGAACTTATATGGTAACGAATAAGTCTACTGATTGAGAAGAGGTAAACAAATGGCAAAATACCTAGCAAAGCGGATCTTTTACTTGATCCTGACCTTATTCATCGTGATTACCGTAACGTTTTTCCTGATGAAGCTGCTTCCCGGGACGCCATTGACCAACCAAGCCAAGCTGTCCAAGAGCCAGATTGCGTTGATTTACAAGCAATACGGGTTGGATAAGCCGGTTTGGCAGCAATACGTGCTGTACCTTGCCGGGGCAGTGAAGGGGAACTTCGGGACGTCATTCCAGTTCAGTGACCAACCGGTGTCCTACCTGATTTCCAGTCGGATTGAACCCTCCTTGCAGATTGGGCTGCAAGCTATCATCGTGGGGGTCATCGTGGGAATCATCATCGGGGCGTTTGGCGCGATGAAGCAAAATAGTTGGGTCGATACGTCGGCCACGGTGGTCTCCATCTTAGGGATCTCCATTCCGTCCTTCGTGTTGGCGGTCTTGTTGCAGTACTACCTGGGGTTAAAGCTTGGGTGGTTCCCCATTGCCGAATGGGGGGGCTTCAGTTATACCGTGTTACCAACCTTAGCGTTGGCCGCGGCACCGTTAGCTGAATCCGCCCGGTTCGTGCGAACCGAAATGGTCGATGTATTGAGTTCGGATTACATCGAATTAGCGAAGGCCAAGGGGCTCAGTCGGATGGGCGTGATTTACCATCACGCGTTGCGGAACAGTTTAATTCCGTTGATTACCATTGTGGGACCGTTAGCCGTCAACATCATGACCGGGTCGATGGTGGTGGAAAACATCTTCTCGATTCCCGGGATTGGGGAACAATTTGTGAAGTCCGTCTTGACTAACGACTACCCAACCATCATGGGGCTGACCATCGTCTACTCCTTTATGTTGTGTGTCGTGCTGCTGATTACCGATATCCTTTACGGTATCGTTGATCCGCGGATTCGGATTACAGGAAAGGCTAACTAGGAGGTAAATAAATGGCAGATACAGTAAAACTCCCAGAAGATAGCTTTAAGCCGATGACGCCGGCCGAACGGCAAGCGCTCGACAGTGAAAAAATTGCTGCCCCATCGCTGACGTTCCGTCAAGATGCTTGGCGTCGACTGAAGAAAAACAAGGGGGCCTGGGTGTCCCTCATCGTTTTAGCGATTATCTTTATCATGGCTTTCGGATCATTGGTCGTGTCACCGCACAACCCGAACGCCGTTAACCCGTCGTACGCCAACTTACCGTCCAAGATTCCGGGCGTGGGCATTAACGGGTTTAACGGGACGTTGGTTCAAGCGGGCCAACGGGTCGACGCCTACAAACAGGCGGGGGCCAGTGCCGGGACCTACTACATCATGGGGACCGACTACTTAGGCCGGGACCTGTTCTCCCGGGTCCTTTACGGGACACGAATTTCCCTGATTATTGCGTTGGTCGCCACGTTATTTGATTTGACTATCGGGGTGACTTACGGGATGGTTTCCGGCTGGAAGGGTGGTCGAGTCGACACCATCATGCAGCGGATTATCGAAATTATTTTGTCCATCCCTAACCTGGTCGTGATTGTCCTGTTGATTTTGATCTTAAAACCCGGGATGACCTCGATCATTATCGCCATCGCGCTGACGTCGTGGGTCAACATGGCCCGACTAGTCCGGGCGCAGACGTTAGAGTTAAAGGAGCAGGAATTCATTCTTGCGGCCAGAACCTTGGGGGAAAGTTCGATGAAGATTTCCTTCAAGCACTTGTTGCCGAACCTATCGAGTGTGATCATCATTAACACGATGTTCACCATTCCAAACGCGATCTTCTTCGAAGCTACCTTGTCCTACATCGGGATCGGGATTTCGTCACCCCAGGCTTCACTAGGGACGTTGTTGAACGATGGGCAAAAGAACTTCCAGTTCTTGCCGTATCAGATGTGGTGGCCCGCGTTGATTCTTTCCATCATCATGTTAGCCTTTAACCTCTTGGGTGATGGGCTGCGGGACGCCTTTGATCCACGGACGAAAGAGTAGGTGAATGCACGTCATGGATAACGAAAAAGATATTTTGGAAGTCCGGAACTTACAGGTTAACTTCAAGACCTACGCCGGGGACGTTAAAGCGATTCGGAACGTTAGCTTTGACCTGCGGAAGGGTGAAACGTTAGCCATCGTGGGGGAATCCGGTTCGGGAAAGTCCGTTACTACGCGGACCATCATGGGCTTAAACGCCTCGAACGCCCGAATCACCAGTGGTTCCATCATGTATAAGGGTCAGGACCTATTAAAGAAGTCGGAAAAAGAAATGCAAGCCATTCGGGGGCAAGACATTGCCGAAATTTTCCAAGATCCAATGACTTCGTTGGATCCCACCATGCGGATCGGCCGGCAAATCGCCGAACCGTTGATGATCCACAAGGGCATGAAGAAGGAAAAGGCCTTAAAGCAGGCCCTCGAAATGATGAAGTTGGTCGGGATTACCGACGCCGAAAACCGGATGAACGACTACCCGCACCAATTCTCAGGGGGGATGCGCCAACGGATCGTGATTGCGATTGCCTTGGTCAACTACCCGGAGGTGTTGATCGCCGACGAACCAACCACCGCGTTGGATGTGACGATTCAGGCCCAAATTCTGAATTTGATGAAGGAATTGCAAGACAAGATCTCGACGTCAATCATCTTTATCACGCATGATTTGGGCGTTGTGGCCGGCATGGCCGACCGGGTCGCCGTCATGTACGCCGGGAAGATCGTTGAATATGGGACCGTGGACGAAATCTTCTACAACCCCAAGCACCCTTACACCTGGGGCCTACTGAGTTCGATGCCGACGCTGGATACTAAGGGTGACGAATTGCCATCCATTCCCGGGACGCCACCGGACCTGTTGGATCCGCCAACTGGGGATGCCTTTGCGGCCCGGAACCAGTACGCCTTAAAGATCGATACGGAAAAGGAACCGCCGTTCTTCAAGGTTTCCGATACGCACTACGCGGCCACCTGGTTACTTCATCCGGATGCGCCGAAGGTGACGCCACCGGCCCAAATCGTGGCGCGCCAAGAACAATACGCTAAGATGCAAAAGGGCTTATTGGCTCAGCAGCATCACGGACCCGTTGAAGAAGAGGAGGAACAGCAATAATGGACTACGAAAATGCCGAAAAAATCCTCGAGGTCAAGCACCTCAAGCAATACTTCAACGTGGGCAAGGTCGATGAAGTTCGCGCGGTCGATGACATTTCCTTTGACATCTACAAGGGGGAAACCTTTGGGTTAGTCGGGGAATCCGGTTCTGGGAAAACTACGACCGGTCGGGCCATCATTCACTTGTACGAACCCACGTCCGGCGAGATCCTGTTTGACGGCAAGAACGTCGATAACTTTACCAGTAAGGAAGATCGTCATAAGTTCCACCAAGACATGCAAATGATTTTCCAAGACCCGTACGCGTCACTCAATCCGCGGATGAAGGTCAAGGATATCGTGGCGGAAGGTATCGACATCAACCATCTGGCGAAAGACGATGCCGACCGGACCAACCAAGTGGAAACGCTGCTGGAAACCGTGGGCTTGAATAAGGACCACTCCAGTCGTTACCCACACGAATTTTCCGGGGGGCAACGGCAACGGATCGGGATTGCCCGGGCGTTAGCCGTCCACCCGAAGTTCGTAATTGCCGACGAACCAATCTCCGCGTTGGACGTGTCGATTCAGGCCCAAGTGGTCAACTTGATGAAGAAGTTGCAACGGGAACAGGACTTAACCTACCTGTTTATCGCGCACGATTTGTCGATGGTCAAGTACATTTCCGACCGCATCGGGGTCATGCACTACGGGCGGATGCTGGAAATTGCCGACGCCGACGAAATCTATGCGCACCCGCTCCACGACTACACCAAGAGCCTGCTGTCAGCGGTACCTGTTCCGGACCCCGAATTCGAACGGACGCGCCAAGAGATCCACTACGACGCCAAGAACGAAAACGACGGTAAGGAACGGCACTTGGTTGAAATCGCGCCGCATCACTATGTGCGGGCGGCCGACGATGAAATTGAGATGTACAAGCAACGGGCGCACGCCGCTTCGTTGATTAAAGATTAGTCTCCTGTGAGGGACGCAAAAGGGCTTGCCAAGCGGCAAGCCCTTTTTGTGCACGATAAATGGATTCAGGGTCGCGGGCGTGGGTCCCGGACCAACGAAAAACGCCACCCCTACACTGATTGGTAGCGGTGACGTTTAGTTTGAATTAATCTTCTAAGGTTTTGGTGGCAGCTTCCGGCGCCGTTTTGGCAGCGGTCCGTCGTTGGACGGCACCCAGGATGGCCCGGGCGATGGGCCCGACAATCAAGAGTTGCAGTGGCAGAGCCATGAATAGGTTGAAAATCCAGGTGTGCAAGTAGGTCAACACGGGGTTGGCCCCGAAGTTCTGAGTCACCACCATCCCGAACAGTGACATCAGAGTCACCATGCCGGCCACCATCAGACACGAGATGGTTAGGGCAATCCGGATTTGTTTTTGTTTCATATAGTCGTTAATGATGAAATGGAAAAAGAGGTATTTGACGCCGGGGCCGATAATCCCCAGATCACAGATAGCAGCGACCAGTAACGCTAACGGGTAGCCGGTTAGGACCTCGCTGAGATAATGGGCCGTGAAGCCGTCGGTTAAGGCAATGTTGTAACCCGCCATGACCAGGACCATCAGGCCGGCCATTACAGCGGTAAATAATAATTCTTCTTTGAAATTTTTAGGCATAAATTGCTCCTTGGTTGAATTTCCCACGAGCAATTAGCGTACCACACCTCAAAAAATTTCGTAAGTCTTTTTTTTAGGCTAGAGGATGCGCGTCTTCGATCAAGAGGTGGACTTGACGTTCCTGAATCGCCCAGTTGTGGTCGATGAAGGCGTATTGGTCGTCGTAACGCACGCTGTAGTCGGTCAAGACTTGGTCCTTGACCACCTTGACTTGCGCGTACAGGACCCCGCTGGCCGTATTTTCGTCGGCGTTTAAGGTAATGAGGTGGGGGCCGTTTAAGGTAAAGACCGTGTCTGCGGCCTGAGCCTGTTGGGTGAATAAGGCTTTGAGTGCGGGCCGGCCGGTGGCTTCGGCAACCACGGTGTCCTGCCGGGTGACCCGGTAAGTCCCGCTGGCGGCCATTAGGTCGAGTTGCTGGTCGATTTTACGTTCGTCCCCCAATACGGCCCACTGGTTGACTAACCGGTCCAAGATAAGATTACTTTCTGCTTCACCATACGTCATAAGTTAAAACGCTCCTTTTTAAGCCTTAAGTTCTATTAAACCACCAACTTTGGGTGCTGTCAGTAGGCATCCCCCAATTAGGGTCGGATGCGGGTCAACGGCCTAGCGTCTGGGTCAACACGGCCAGCACCTGTTGTTGGGCGGGCGTCAGCACGTGGGCGGTCCGGTAGACGATGCTGGCGATAAATTCGGGTTGCTCGTCGTCCGTTAAGGTCAAACGGACCACGTCGTTGCGGTGTTGATCGGCGATGCTGGTCAGAAAGGTGATACCCACGTTGGCGGCCACCAGGTTCATGATCACGTGGGTGTCGTTGGCTCGGTAGACCACGTCGGGTCGAAAGTGGTTACGACGGGTCAGTTGGTTAAAGGCGGCGTTGTGCACGAAGTCGTCCGTAAAAAGGATGAAGTGTTCGTGGCGGAGCTCGCTAAAGGCAATGTGGTGGCGGTTAGCCAGGGGATGTTGCCGCGAGACGAAGATGGTGAAGGGCTGGCGGTCGAATTCCTGAGCTAGAAGCTGCTGGTAAGACAGCGGCGCCGTGGACCCCAGTAACGCGATGTCGGCCTCCCCGTTGCGCAGGGCCTGCCGCAGGGTCACCGAGCCGCCCTCGATGGTCCGAATGTTCTCTAGCTACTGATGGGCCTGCAGCTGGGCGGCAATTTGCGGGAAATAGTGGGTCTCGATGATGGGGGGCAGGGCCAAGACGGTTTGCTGCTGGGTCAGACGGGTGATCTCTTGGCGGGCCACCGTCAGTTCGTTAAGAATCGCTTCGGCGTGCGTCAACAGCTGCTGGCCGGTCGCGGTGACAGTTAGCTGGTTGTGGACCCGGTCACGTTGAATCAATTTAGTGCCGTAATCGGCCTCCAGCCGCTTCAGGGCCATGGTGATGGTGGGTTGAGTCACATGAAAATAATCGGCGACTTTGGAAAAACTTTTTTGGCGAATTAATTGATAAAAATAAGCTAGGTCTCTGGTGTTCATTTTAAATCCCTCTAATTCAGCGTTAATAGCTCCATTATAAAATATATTTATGTAACGGTCGAGAATTGACTATAAGATTTCTCGGCGACTATAGTAGGGCTTGTGAAATCGAACGAACGGAGGACTTAAAATGCCACAAGCAGATGAAATCTTAAATAATCCATTTTTAAATAAAGGAACGGCGTTCACTCAGGCTGAGCGCCAGACCCTTGGCTTGGTCGGGACGTTACCGAGTCAGGTCCAGACCATTGACGAACAAGCACAACAGGCCTACCTGCAGTTTCAGAACCGGCCAACTAATTTGGCCAAGCGGCTGTATTTGATGGACCTCTTCAACGAGAACCGGACCCTGTTCTTCCATTTGATGGGCGAACACGTGGCGGAGTTCATGCCCATCGTGTACGATCCCACGGTATCCGACTCAATCGAATCCTACAGCCACCTATTCAAGGATCCCCAAGACGCCGCGTTTATCTCGGTCGATGCGCCCGCCGATATTGAGGCCACGTTACGCAACGCCGCGAACGGTCGGGATATTCGACTGATCGTGGTGACCGACGCCGAGGGCATCCTGGGAATCGGTGACTGGGGCGTCGATGGGGTCGACATCGCCGTGGGAAAACTAATGGTCTACACGGCCGCCGCGGGGATCAACCCAGCGCAGGTCTTAGCCGTCAGCATTGACGCCGGGACCAACAACCAAAAACTGTTAAACGACCCGCTTTACCTGGGGAACCGCCACGCACGGGTGACCGGAGAGGCCTACTACGCGGTCATCGACCAGTTCGTTCAGGCCGAACAAAAGCTCTTTCCCGATGCGTTACTTCACTGGGAGGACTTCGGCCGGGATCACGCCAAGGTCATCTTGGATAAGTACAAGGACCGCTTGGCGACCTTTAACGACGATATTCAGGGGACCGGGATGGTGGTCTTAGCCGGAATCTTAGGCGCCATGAACATCGCTCACGAAAACATTCAAGACCAGAAGTTCATGGTCTTCGGTGCCGGGACCGCCGGCATGGGCATCGCCAGTCAGATTCTGGACGAGTTGACCCGGACCGGGTTGTCCGTAGCGGCTGCCAAACAACGCATCTACGCCGTGGATAAGCAGGGGCTGTTGTTCAACGACACGCCGGACCTGACCGCCGCGCAACGCGAGTTTACTCGTGACCGGTCGGAATTTAGCCAGGCGGACGCCTTGACGACGCTGACCGCGGCGGTCAAAGCCGTTCACCCGACCGTTTTGATTGGGACCTCCACCCAACCGGGGGCCTTCACCGAAGAGATCGTGAAGGACATGGCGGCCCACACGCCACGGCCCGTGATCTTTCCGTTGTCCAACCCGACCAAGTTAGCGGAGGCGAAGGCCGCGGATTTGATTACCTGGACGGCCGGTCGTGCCTTAGTGGCAACCGGGATTCCGACGCCGGACGTGACCTATCGGGGCGTGACCTACCAGATTGGGCAGGGCAATAATGCCTTGATGTACCCGGGGTTAGGCTTCGGGCTGATGGCAGCGACGGCTAAGGTCTTAAATGGCGAGACCCTGTCGGCGGCGTGCCACGCCTTAGGCGGCCTGGTGGACACCACCCAACCGGGCGCCGCGGTCTTACCCCCGGTCAGCCAGATTACGGCGTTTTCCCAAACCATCGCCGAGGTCGTGGCCCAAAGCGTCCTCGACCAGCAGTTGAACCGCGAACCCATTACCGATGCTAAGCAAGCGGTCGCGGCCATGAAATGGGTCCCGGAATACTAGGCTCAGTGGTCGGCAATTGTAACACGTTTCACACCAGAGAATAGAAGAGAAGCAACGTCTGGTAGCGGACACACCTCAGTGATGAAAGTGTGACCGCGACAAGAAGATTTTCTTGTTTTTACCGCGAGGTTGGTTAGTAACGGTCGTTTCCTGCGGGAGACGGCCGTTTTTGCGTGGTCGAAAGCGGTTGAAGACCATGCAGCTGGCTTTAGGCTAGCGTTAAGGATGATGAAGGGTTCATAAAGTTTCAGGGGTTTCTTAATATTGTTTTGACCTTATGGTAGATTGCAAATTTAATCCGAATTTTTGGACAAATTGGTCAGCATAACCTGATACGGTGTTTGCCAGTCGAGTATTTTAAGCGGTCGCTGGTTAATTTGGAGTAACGTCGTCGTTAAATCTTGAGCACTAATGTGCTCAAAACGAGTCCCCTTAGGATAAAAATAACGTAAATTCCGATTAAAGCGTTCATTACTACCACGTTCAGCTGGCGTATAAGCATGACAGTAATAGGTCTTAATACCATATTGTGATTCAAATGATACTAGCCCACTAAACTCAGTACCACGGTCCACAGTAAAACTGTGCACCGGTCCATTAAAAGTTGTTAGGAACTTAGTCAGTGCTTCATTAACACTCGCTGTCGTTCGATCTTTTAACCGGTATGCCCAAAGGAACCGTGATTTTCGATCGATTAAAGTTAATAAAACTGCCTTACTATGCCCACGAGGACCAACGACTGTATCTAGTTCAAAATCGCCGATGCGATTACGTTGATTAATCATCATGGGACGCTGTTCAATTGATCGCCCCAAAGATTGATTATATTTGGATCGTTGGTCAACGTTACGCCGTTGGCGTACGCCATGTTCAGGTAGATCATTCAAGGAGAAATCAATTCTCCCCTGATTTAGCCAATTATAAATAGATTTAGTAGCTAGTTTAAATTCGTGAGCAATCATTCCTGGTGACCAGCTTAGACGTAAATGGTTGAGAATTTTTTGCTTTAACTCATCGCTCAGCTTAGTTTTCCGACCACATCGTGATCGCTTGTATTCGGCATCTGTTTGTGCTAATTCAGCCTGATAAGGTTGACATCGAGATAATTCATAAGAAATTGTTGACGGTGATCGGTTCAGCCGAACGCCCATTTGGATATTGGACAGCCCTAGTTCACAAAAGGTTTCGATTTTAATTCGTTCGGAATAGGTTATACTAGACAAAAGATCAGCTCCTAAAAGATGGGTTTGTGGTAAACACCATTTTAAAGGAAGCTGATCTTTTTTGTCCGAACAGCGTTCGGATTAATTTTACAATCTACCTTATCTTCACGACTTTCACAAATTCCACTCGCATACTGGATTCTAATTTAGCAACCCAGCAGAAAGGCGATGGTGAGATGTTACAAGACTCTGAAACGGTGATTGCTCGGGTGACGGACGAGCAACTAGACACGGCGTTGGCGGCGGGGGCAACTTACTTTGCGACCCAGCCGACCAACCAATACGACCGGTGTGAACACCTTTTGGCGTTAGCCCAACTCTTCGACGATCAGGCCGCCGAATTGGCGACCCAGGCGGCCCACGACATGCACAAGTTATTTGCGGAGGGACAACAGGAAGCCCACGCCGCCGCGGCCATTCTGCGGTATTACGCCAATCACGGGCCGGCCTTTTTAACCCCTAAACCCTACGTTTACGGGCCGCACGATGCGCCCGCCCAATTAGAGTACGCCCCGTTAGGCATCGTGTTGGCGGTGGAACCCTGGAATTTTCCGTACACCCAGGTCATCCGGGTGCTGGCCCCCAACTACCTTGCGGGGAACCCGGTCCTCTTGAAACCGGCGCGTCAGGTTGCGGGTTGTGCCGCGGCGTTAGGGGATTTAGTCCAAGCGGCGGGGATTCCCGCGGGGGCCTTCACCAGCCTGCCGTTGACCCATGATCAGGTTGCCCAGGCGATTGCCGACGACCGGGTCCAGGGTGTGGCCGTTACGGGGTCGCCCGCGGTCGGTCGGCACTTGGCGAGTCTGGCCGGCCAGGCCTTAAAGAAGTGCACCCTGGAATTAGGGGGCAGTGACGCCTGTGTGATTCTCGATGACGCCGACTTAGCCACGGCAATTCCGGCCATGGCGACCTCACGGTTACGTAACGCCGGGCAGACTTGTACCTCGGCCAAGCGTTTCATCGTCCACCGCGACGTGGCCGACCAGGTGATCGGGGGACTGAAGACGATCTTCGAAGACCAATTGATTGGCGATCCCTTAGATCCGGCGACCACCCTGGCGCCTTTGGCGTCCGTCGCGGGCCAAACGCACCTGAGTGAACAGGTAAACCGCGCGTTAGAGCACGGGGCCACGGCCCTGATCCCCGGCGGCGCGGTGCCGGGGGGGACTGGCTTTCGCCCGACGCTGCTGACGGATTTAGCGCTGACTAACCCTGCCACCCAAGAAGAATTTTTCGGGCCCGTCGCACAACTGTACGTGGTGGATTCCGACGACCAAGCCGTGGCGGTCGCTAATCAAACACCGTTTGGCTTGGCCGGAAGCATCTTTTCCGGTGACCACCAGCGCGCCCAACGCCTCGCGAGTCGACTGGCAACCGGCCAGGTCTTCATTAACCAGGGGTCTAGTGGCATTCCCGAGTTACCGTTTGGTGGGATCAAGCAGTCCGGGTACGGGCGCGAGATGAGCGACCTGGGCATCCTGGAATTTATGAACGCGAAGATTGTGGTCTTGCCCGCCTAAGGAGGTGCTGCGATGGAAACCGAATCACTAACCAAGCCGCGACCAACCACCAACTTTCCCCGGACCACCACGCTACGCAACAAGTTGGGGTATGCGCTGGGCGACGTCGGCAATAACTTTTTGTTCGATATGGGACAACTGTACTTATTGAAATACTACACGGACGTTTTGCAGTTACCGTCCGCGTTAGCCGGAACGGTCTTTCTGGTCGCCAAGATCTGGGACGCCTTCATGGACATGGGGGTCGGGACCTGGATCGATAACCGGCAGAACATTGGTCCGCGGGGGAAATACCGGCCGTTTCTATTATGGGCGGCGATTCCGTTGGCCCTATTGTTAATTGCGAATTTTTCCATTCCGAATTTCTCGGTGACCGGCAAAATGTTGTGGGCCTACCTAGCCTACATGGTCTTTGGGACCTGCTATAGCATCTCCAACGTGCCGTTCGGGTCGATGATTCCGACCATGACCCGCAACAGTCAGGAACGAGCGGAGTTGGCGTCGTTTCGGCAGGCTGGCTCCAACTTAGGGCTGATGCTGGCGACCATCGGGTTTATGCCGATTGTGAACCTGTTACCCACGGACAAAAGCGGCTACCTGGTCGCCGTGGTGGGGTTTGCCGTGATCGGGGTTTTGTGTCAGTGGGGGGCCTATGCCAACATTCGCGAGGTCTACACCCAACCGGCCAAGCCCAAGGCCACCAAGGCCGACATTCAAAAGAGTTTCCGGGCGCTACTAAAGAACCGGCCGCTGGTCACGCTGTGCTTGGTGAACCTCTTTACCTTCTCGGCGTTTAATCTCAAGTTGACGGTCCAGGTCTACTATTGCCAATACATCCTCAAGGACACCACCGCTGAATCCTGGTTGGGCGTCTTTAGTATTGGGATGGTCTTCGTGGCCGTGGCGCTGGTACCGTTATTGACCAAGATCTTCGATAAGACGACCGTCTACGTGCTGGGGTGCCTGATCTGGGCCGTGGCCGACATCTTAGGCTTCTTCTTTGCCAACAGTACGGTGATGTTGGTGATCCTGACCAGCATCGCGTACCTGGGGGATGGCTTTACCAGTGCGCTGAACTGGGCGTTGGTCTCCGATTGCGTGGAATATGGCGAGTGGCAAAGCGGGATTCGCTCGGAAGGCATGGTCTATTCGGCGTTTACCTACTTCCGGAAGTTGTCTCAGGCCATTGCGGGCTTCGTGCCCGGCCTGGTATTGACCTGGGTCGGCTACGTGCCGAACCAAACGCAAACGGCCACGGCGTTGCTCGGGATTCGTGGGTTGATGTTCTTCTATTCGGCGGGGATGGCGATTTTGACCATCATGGTCATGCACTACCTCTATCCGCTGACCGAAGCCCGCTACCGGCAGGTCTTAACGGAAAAATTACGCCCAAAAGTTATCGGAAAGGAAGCGGCTTTAAATGAAATACTTTTTAGATAGTGCCAAGCTAGACGAAATCGAGTTAGCCTACCGCGACTACGGCATCGATGGGGTGACCACCAACCCCAAACACATCAAAAATAGCGGGGAATCTTTCGAGACCGTGGTTCAGCAACTGGCCGAGTTTGCGGCCGATAAGCCCGACTTTCCCATCTCCGTGGAGGTCAACCCTCATCTGGCCACCAGCGACGAGATGGTCACCATGGCCCACCAGTTGCACGCCCAATCCGACAACTTCGTCATCAAGATTCCCTGCACGCCGGCCGGACTAGTGGCCGCGCGCCAACTGGAGGAGCAGGGCGTTCGCACCAACGTGACGCTGGTCTTCTCCGCCGCGCAGGCGCTGTGGCCGGCGCACTTCCACGCCAAATACGTCTCGCCGTTCGTGAACTGGCAGGAAATCACCGGTCAAGACGGCCTGCAAACGGTCCAAGAGATCGCTAAAATCTATCAGAATTACGGGAGCGAGACCGAGATCATCGTGGCGGCGGTGCAGACCGGTCGGCAACTGGTTAACGCGGCGTTGACCGGGGCCGACATCGTTACCGCCGGCCTGGGCGTCTACCAGGCCAGCTTTACCCACCCGTATACGGACGTGGGCCTGCAGCGATTCCAAGCCGCTTGGGACCAAACCGCTAAGGAGGTGTAGCCGATGACCATCGTTTATCTTCCCGTCGTGCGCCGCAAGTTTGACGCCGAACTGGCGCAGCAACGCTTTACGGCGACCCAAGCGGCGCTTCGGTTAGCGATTCCCGATCTGGTCAGCCCGGCGGCCCCCCTGGGGGAACCCGCCGAATTATTGGCGTTTATCGAAACGCTCGACCAGGAACCCACGGCGTTGATCGTCCAACAGTTGACCTTTACCGGCCAGGAGTTTATCAACGAACTCATCAGCCGTTACGCGGTGCCCGTCTTGCTGCTGGCCGAAGAGGAACCCAGCGTTCACGGTTGGTTGCACCTTAACGCGCTGACCGGGCTGTTGAGCACGGCCAACGCCTTACACACCCACGGGTTACCCTATCAGCAGTATCTGGGTGGGGTCGATACTCCGCAAGGCGCTCAGGTGGTGCGGCAATTCGTCAGCTCGGTGCAGGCCTATCAGGCGATCCACCACCTCACGTTGGGGGTCGTGAGCGATCATCCGACCGGTTTTGATTTCTCCGGGACCGTGCCACGGGACTTGACTCGGACGTTTGGCGTGCAATTGAAGCACTATTCGATCGATCAAGCCTTCGCGGCGGCCGAACAGTTGGCGCCGGCGGACTACGCCCCACAACTCGAGTATGCCCGCCAGCACCTGCACGGTTTGGATGTCGAAGACCCGCGCGCCATTAAAATGGCCCAGTACCTGACCGTCATGCACCAAAAAATTGACCAGGACCACCTAGGAGCGCTGGCTTCGCGGTGTTGGCCGGACTTCTTCGACAAATTCGATAGTGCCCCGGGGGGCGTCTTTTCGCAATTGACGGCGCAACTCACGCCGGTGGCCGAGGAAGGCGATATTCACGGGGCCGTGTCGATGGCGTTACTCCAGGCGTTGACCGGCAATACCGCGCCGGCCTTTCTGGGCGATGTCACCCGCTTAGATCCGACGGACAATACGGTGACCCTGTGGCACGACTACGGGGCTTACCAACTGTGTAACCCCGATTATCCGGCCACCGCGGGCGTTCATCCCAACCGTCACGTGGGCGTCAGTGTCGACGGGGCGTTAAAACCCGGGCCGGTCACGCTTCTGCGAGTGCACTGGGACCAACAGGGCTACCGACTACTCAGCTTCACGGGCCGAGCATTAGCCGTTGAGCCCCAATTCAACGGGGTCTCGGGCAAAGTGCAGGTCACTTTACCGGTCACGCAACTGTTAGACCGGTTAGCCCAGAGTGGGGCCGAATCCCACTTCGCGTTGATTTACGGGGACTACGCGCCGGCCGTTACCTGGTTAGGGCGGTGGCTAGGCGTCCCCGTCACGACTTTAGATCAGGAGGGATAGGATGCAAATCACGTTAGATCACGATCGGTTGACCCTACAAGACTTGGACGTGGAAGATGATTGGCAACTGAGCTGGGCGGAACAGTCCCCCGCCATCTTGCACAGTACGGCCACCCAACCCGCCATCGCGGTTGGGGAGGGGTATAGCCACGTCACCATGGACCGCGGGAACTTTCAGCTGACCGACACGCCTCAGTCCACGATCGGCTTACCCTGGGTCCGACGTTTGACCCAGGCTAGCAACACCGTGCAGTTCGAACTGGCGCCTGGACTTTACCCCGTTAGCCGGCCAACTGAATCGATTTTGGTGCCGCTTATTAGCGCTACCCACGGACCGATTTTACGGGGGTGGGGAACAATTTAGTGCCTTCGACTTGGCGGGACGGCGATTTCCAATCTGGACTTCCGAACCGGGCGTGGGGCGCAATAAACAAACGGCGGTGACCCAGGCTGCCGACCGGGCCAACGGTGGGGGTGGCGATTACTACACCACTAACTACCCCCAGGCGACCTACCTGACCAGTCGACACCAGTTAGTACATCTGGCCACCACGGCTTACGCGGTATTGGATTTTCGCGATCAACGGTTCACCGAATTGTCCGCCTGGGCGATTCCGGCCGGGCTGTGGTTGGGGACGGCCCCGACCTTAGCCGATACCGTCAAACTGACCAAGACCTGGTTCGGCACGCAACCGAGCTTGCCGGATTGGCTGGTGGACGGCGTGGTCTTAGGGTTACAGGGTGGAACCACTAAAGTGACCCAGCGCGTGACCCAGGCGCAACAAGCCGGGGTCCGTCTTGCGGGGGTGTGGACTCAGGACTGGGTCGGCCCGTTGACCACCAGCTTTGGCCAACGACTCCATTGGGACTGGCATCTCGATCCGCAAACCTATCCGGGCTGGTCCGCGCAGGTCAAGCGTTGGCGCCAACGGGGGATTCGCTATCTGGGCTACGTCAATCCGTATTTAGTTGACGACGGGCCACTGTTTCAAACGGCCGCTAAACAACAGTATTTAGTCCGTACGGCCGACGACCAGCCCTACCTGGTCGATTTTGGTGAATTTAATTGTGGGCTGGTCGACCTCCTGAATCCGGCGGCCTATCGGTGGTACGCTGGTGTGTTGGCCGACCGATTGGTGGCCGGTGGTATGAGCGGGTGGATGGCCGATTTTGGCGAATACTTACCCGCCGATGCCCACCTTTTCGGTAAGGCCGATCCGTTGACGGCCCATAACCGCTGGCCGGTTCTCTGGGCCAAGTTAAACCGTGATGTCCTGCAAATGACCGGCACCACCGGCGAAGTCGTCCCGTTCTTTCGGTCCGGTGGGGCGGGTACCCAGCGCTACGCCCCGTTATTGTGGGCGGGCGATCAGAGTAGTGATTGGAGCGTTGACGACGGATTACCCGCGGCGTTAACGGGGATGCTGACGGCGGGACTGACCGGGAATGGTTTGACCCATAGCGACATTGGTGGGTACACCAGCCTGTACGGCGTGCACCGCAACAAGGAACTTTGGTTGCGGTGGTTGGAGCTAGCGGCCTTTACACCGGTGATGCGCACCCACGAGGGCAACCGACCGGCCGAGAATTTCCAACCCAGTCAGGACACCGCCACGTTGCGCCAATTAGCACGCATGACGCGCATTCATCACCGCTTAGGACCCTATCTTCGCCGGGCCATGCAGGAGAATACGGCGACGGGGTTACCCGTGATGCGCCCGGTGATGCTGAGTGACGAAGCTAACGCCGACTTGTGGCAGGAACACACTAGCTTTACGTTGGGGGCCGACCTGCTGGTGGCACCAGTGATGACCCCACACACGACTAGTCGTGCGGTGACGTTACCAGCGGGAGAGTGGGTTCACCTCTGGAGTGGTCGCCAATACTCTGGCCGCCAAACGCTAACGGTGGTGGCACCAGTGGGCCAGCCGCCGGTTTTTTACCGCGCGGGCAGTGCGGACCGGGTGCTGTTTCAAGATTTGATAGCGAACGCCTAGGACGAGCTTGGCTCAACCGGATCGCCTGCCGGTGCGGTAACACTGCGCCAATGAAATTAGTTATTTAAAAGGGCTTAGGAAATTTAAGATCAACTAAATAGCGGCATCCCGCAATTTGCGGGATGCCGCTATTGGTGAACCGGTTGGCGTTAGTTTAACTTGCCGGTCGTGTTGTTGTAGTAATCAACCTGGTAATGGCCGTCCGTCACGGTCAACTTGGTGATGCTCCCATTTTCGACGGGAACGGAGATATCAATCTTTTTATTAAACTTCGACACGATGCTGCGAATGGTGGTACTGTGCGAGGCAATCAAGACCTTGTCACCATCACTGGCGGCCGTTATCACACGGTCCAGGGCCGGTTGAACCCGGGCCCAGAACTCTTCGTTGTTTTCGGCGTCGTGGTACGGGTCTTGGGCTTTGAACATGTCCTTAGTTTTTTCGATGGTCAACTCACGGATCATCGCGTTAAAGGAGTTCAGGCCGACCGGGGAGCCCACGGCGTGCCAGGTAAAGCCAGAATCTAAGCCTTCGTAGTAACCGAAGTTTTCTTCGCGAAAACCCACCTCGGTTTGCAGGTCGGCCGGCGTTAAGACCTGGTTGGCCGCGATGATGTGCTTGGCCGTGGTCTGCGCCCGGTTAGTGTCGCTAGCGTACGCGGCGGCAAATGGAATTTTGGCTAGCCGCGCCCCCGCGTTATTCGCATCGGCGATTCCCTTGTCGGTTAGCGGGGAGTCGGACCACCCTTGGATCCGGAAATACTTGTTCAGATAGGTTTGGCCATGACGGACCAAATAAAGTTCAACTGTCGCCATTATCTCGCTCCTTTTTCGTTTGAATGCGTCCCATTCTAACATAGTCCTAGTTCAAAATTCCCAACTCCCGTCTAATTTCTCGGGCAGTTTCGGGACTACTGGTAAAAATAAGTCGGTCATTAAACTTTAAGGTGGTCGCCCCAGTTGGTCGAATAAAATGCCGATCCCGGAAGATTTGGCTGATGGTGATGTCGCCAATAAATGGGAGCTGACGGATGGCTTGATCGGTATACCGACGGTTACGCAGGGTAACTTCGTAGACCGTGGTGGTTGAGGAAGTCAACAACTGCAGGGTGGCGGGAGTTTCAATCAGGCTGCGCAGCATGGCGATGTTGACGTTAGGCGTGTTGAAGACTTCGATGCCGAGGTCCGTGAGTTCGTCCTCACGAGCGTCTAAGACGTTACGATCCTCGAAGCGGGCGATTACGCGTGAAACGCCGTAAGCCTTGGCCACCTTGGCGAGCTGGTAGTTTTTGGTGGCATTGAAGTGGCCGAGCACGACAATGTCGGCGTCAAAGACGTTCTGTTGTTCGACGGCGGTTGGCTCTAAAGTGTCGAGTAAGTCGACGGTAACCTCTGAATTATAGGTGCGGTAGTTGGCGGCCTTGTCGGTGTACATGGTGATGGTGTACCAGTTCTTAGCCAATTGTTGGGCAACCGGTACCGTCCAGAGGTTGGTGCCGATAAAGTGGACGGTGGTCTGTTTGAGATCTTCGGCCTCGGCCGCATAACTGAGATTAAAGACTAACGGGCCCAACACACAGGTTAAAATGGCAGCGAGCAGAAAGGCCCCGGACTGTTGTGACGTGACGGCATGCATGGTCTTAGCGACCTGTAAGACCGCCAAGACCATGGTGATGGTGACGCTGGAAATGGCGGCACCGGCCAGCGCATTTTTACGGTGAAACCGGAGACGTAAGACGGCGTAAACGGCGACCTTGGCCAATAAGTAGGCGATAAAAAAGGCGGGGATGAGAAGCAGGGTGGCCGGTTGGGCCAAAAGTTGACGTAAATTGAGTTCGGCACCGCTCATCATGAAGAAAATGGGGATGAAGAAACCATAACCGATCGCGTCGAGACGGACCTTGGTATCCTCGTGCGGTTGTAAGAGCTTCATGACGATCCCGGCGACAAAGGCGCCCAGAATTCCTTCGGCCCCCACGGACTCGGCGATGACGACCAGACTAAAAATCAAGAAGAAGGCCAACCGAATGTCCAACTGGGTAGTTGACTTGTTGATACGTTCATAGAAGTTAAAGAATGGTTTGAACCGTAAGAAAAGGATCCCGGCGGCTAAGAAGATTAAGAGTAGCAGCCACAATGAACGGCTATTACTGCCAAAAATGGAAGCATAGAGGGTTAGCGCGAACAGGGGCACGATTTCTCCCAGTGCGGCGATTAGGAGAATCGTTTGACCGAACGGCTTACTCAGTAGTTCCTTTTCCTTTAAGGTGGCAATGACGATCCCCAGTGAAATGGTCATGAAGATGATTGCGGCCAACCAAGCGTCCTTGAATAGGCCTAACCAGACACACCCCCAGCCCAAGGCCAACGCTAGCACCACGATGCTGGCGTAGCTGGTCACGGCCAGAAAGACCGGTGAGTATTTGGGGGCCTGACTGGCAACCTTTGCGGCCAACGGGGTTTGTGGTACCCGCCGCCTGGTAAAAAGGCTAAAATCGATTTCCATCCCGCTTAGGAACAGAAGAAAGATGACCCCGGTGTTGGAAAGTAGGGTTAGCGTGGTGTTGCTATGGACTAAGTTCAAGGCACTGGGGCCTAATAAGATTCCGACTAAAATTTCCACGACGGCAGTTGGTAAGACGCTTAACCTTAACCAAGCCATGGTTAAGGGCGTCACTAGCGCCGCTGTTAAAATGATTAATAATGACAATTGATCCATCTAAATCCACCCCCGACATGTTAGGTCCATTATAGCAAAAAAATCCCCAAAATCAGTGAGCCGGCTTGCGGGCAGAATCCTTTATTTGTCGCGGAAATAAGTGTAATATGGTTAGGCGAATTATGACAAATTGACGGTTACTGTGTCCAGGTTTAGCGAGGAGGAATTCTATTGGCAGACTCAATTAAGGCCCAAGAGCAAAAACATTTGGATATGGTCGTTGCCAAGATCAAGGTGGCCCAAGCGGCGGCGAAGAAACGGATTGACGTGGCCGAAAGCGATGAAGCTGGGATTCGCAAGAACTTTGTTAACGACTTACGGCTCAAGACGGACAGCTATGAAGGCATCATGGAAACGGCGTTGTCCGTGCGCCAACAGCAACAGATGCTGGCCGAACGCCAGAATAGTTGGCAACACGCCACCACGGAGTTAAGTACGTTAAAACGGTTAGAAAAACGGGCTTATTTTGCCCGGATCGATTTTCAGGAAAGCCCCACGGCTAAGCCGGAGACCATTTATATCGGTCTCGGATCGTTTTCCGACACGCCCGATCATTTTCTGATTTATGACTGGCGGGCTCCCATCTCGAGTATTTACTATGACGGGGAACTCGGTGCGGTTAGCTACCAGACGCCGGACGGCCCCCAGACCGTCGATGTTCAATTAAAACGCCAATTTCAGATTGAAGACGGCAGCATCATCACCCTCTACGATACCGACCAGACCGTGACCGACCAGATGCTTTTATCGGCGTTAAGTGAGCATTTTGACACGCATATGAAGAGTATCGTGACCACGATTCAAAAGGAACAAAACCAAATCATTCGGGACACCAAGTCCGACCTGCTTTTCGTGCAGGGAGCGGCGGGGTCCGGGAAGACGGCGGCCATTTTACAACGGGTGGCCTTCCTGCTGTACCGCTACCGTGGCAAGTTAAATGCCGGGCAGGTCATCTTATTTTCGCCTAACCAACTCTTTAACGATTACATCGACCAAGTGTTACCGGAACTGGGCGAGCACAACATGGTTCAGATGACTTACTACCAGTACGCGGGACGCCGGTTGCCGAAGATTAAGATCGAAACCCTAGCGCAGCGTTTCGCCGAAACCAACACGCCGGTGCAAAAGCGCATCAACGCCTTAAAAGGCAGTCTCGCCTTCTTCAACGCGGTAACCGGCTACGCCGATCACCTGGAACAGCGCGACATGGTTTTTCGCAATATCGTATTCCAGGGGAAGGTCTTTATCCCTAAGGAAAAGATCCAAGAAATCTACTACAGCTTTAATCGCAACTACCACCTGGGCAATCGGCTGCAGGCGACCAAGGAGGCCTTGATTCGCATTCTAAATCGGCGCATCTCCAGTGAAATGAAGAGTAAGTGGGTTGAAGAGACCATTCAAGACCTAAGTAAGGAACAGTTGGATAGCCTCTACGGCGACCATCCCCGTGAATTCGATTCCGCCGATAAGGAGTTTCAATTCTTGGCACGCCGGGTGGTAATGAGTTCGTTAGAACCCGTTCGTAAGGCGATCGTCCGGGCCCGGTTTTTGAGTATCAACAATCAATACGTTCACTTGTTGCGGCAGATGCCGGAACGGATTGATTTGGCCCATTATCAATTGACGTTAAAGGATTGGCAGACCAGCGTGGATGCCACGGTGGCGGCTTTACGCGACCACAAGATGCAGCTGCTCGACACCACGCCCTACCTGTACCTGTACGACAAGATGGCCGGTAAGGCGGGAGAACGCGATATGCGTTACGTCTTTCTGGACGAGATTCAAGACTACAACGCCTTTCAGTTAGCCTTCTTGAAGGCGACCTTCCCGCGGGCACGCTTTACCATGCTGGGGGACCTGAACCAGGCCATCTTCACCAAGGAAAACAGTCACACGTTGCTTCATGAGCTGAGCACCATGTTCGATCCGGATAAAACCCGGGTGGTTCAATTAACGCGATCTTATCGTTCCACCCAACAGGTAACCGATTTTACCAAGCACATCTTGAAGAACGGTGAAGCGGTCACCTCGTTTGCCCGGGAAGGCGAGTTACCGACAATTACTGTCGCGCCGACCGAGACGGCGGCGTTGAACCGGGTCAAGGCAGAGCTGCAGCGGAATGCGGCCGACCACGAGACCACGGCCATCATCGGTAAGGACTTAGCCGATTGTCGCCATTTGACCGAGGCCTTGAAGGCCGACGGGGTGGCGGTCACGTTGATCCAATCGGAAAATCAACGACTAGCCCCCGGCGTCATCGTGGTGCCTTCCTTCCTGGCCAAGGGGTTGGAATTTGACGCCGTGATCGTCTGGGAGGCTTCGCAGAGCCGCTACAGCGCCGACGACGAGCGGCAATTGCTCTATACGATTTGTTCGCGGGCCATGCACCGGTTAAGCTTGGTGGCCATCGAGCAGTTATCGCCGTTGTTGAGCGATGTGCCACAAGCTGAGTTCACCGTCGTACCGGCGGCAGAACGGGTCTAACGACCGAAAAAACAGCAACTGAGAAAGGGGTTTAGGAGATTGAGTCTTAAATCCTTTTTTTCGACCTGAATGCGGTATAATGAGGGGTAAATTTGCCCGAGTACCGGGACTGGGATGTCCGCCGGTGGGCAGGTTGAACTTAACTTTGCGAGGTGTCTTCATGAGCGATCCGATTAACTACAATGCATTTACTAGGGCACAATGGAAGGCGTTTGCTAACGCCGCTACGTTACCGTTAACGCAGGAAAGCTTACGGCAAATCAAGGCGTTTAACGACCGCATTTCTCTGCAGGACGTCCAGGATGTTTACATCCCGCTGGTTCACCTACTGCGGCTGCAGTACGATCACTACCAGCTGTTACAAAAGGACAAGGCGGCCTTCTTGCAGCAGCCGCCACGGCGAGTCCCGTTCATTATCGGCATTGCCGGGAGTGTGGCGGTCGGAAAGAGTACCGCCGCCCGGTTGCTCGAAGTTTTACTGAATTACTATTTAAAGGATCAGCGAATTCAGTTGATTACCACCGACGGCTTTTTGTATAGCAATCAGGAGTTAAAACGCCGTAACCTGATGGCGCGCAAGGGGTTCCCGGAGAGTTATGACATGTCCGCGCTGATTCAGTTTTTAAACGCAGTCAAGGGTGGGCAGGGGTTAATTAAGGCTCCGGTCTATTCGCATAAGGTCTACGACATCGTTCCCGACCAGTTCGAGTATATCGTGCATCCCGATATCCTAATTGTGGAGGGGATTAACACCTTACAGCTGCCCACTAACGAACAAATCTATGTGAGTGACTTTACGGACTTTTCCATCTACGTCGACGCGGATCCGTCATTGATTGAGACCTGGTTTTTGGAACGGTTCGAGTTGTTACTGGAAACGGCCTTTCAGGATCCCACCAACTATTACTATCCGTACGCCATCGGGGATCATGATGAGGCCATTGCGAAGAGCCGCCAGGTCTGGCACGACATTGACTTGAAGAACCTGGAAGAGTACATCTTACCCACGCGTAACCGCGCGGATATGATTATTCACAAGACCTTTCATCACCGAATTGATCGGCTGCTATTACGGAAATATTAAGGGGATGACACCATGTTACGAGACGCCACAGTGGTGGATGCCGACGCGGTAGCCATCCTGGTGTTGCACGAACTAGAACGGCGTCAGCTCCGGCAATTGCGGCGGGTTAGTAAGGAACAACTCTCGCAATTGTTATTTGTGGGGTATCAGCAACCGGACTTTCGTTACGGCTTTCCGCAGGCGCGCGTGTACCAGAACCAGGGCGTCGCGGTGGGCGTTGCGTATGGTTATCCGGCGGCGCGGGAACCCCAACTGGACAGCCAGTGGACCGCATTGTTTAGGCGGCTGCAGGTCACCGCACCGCAAGTCCCGGTGATTCGCCCCCACGCGCTGGCCGACGAGTGGTACCTAGACCTATTGACGGTTAATCCCCGCTATGCCCATAAGACCTATCAGCAGCGCTGGTTCGCTGAATGGTTGATGAGCGACGTGCTGCATCGGGCCCGAATGAGTGGGGCGCGGTACGTGGGACTTGACGTGCGCCCGGGCAGCCCGCTAGCCACGTTGGCGGCGCAATTTGGGTTCGTCGGCACCCAGTGGCGCTCGTTTGACCGGCGCGCGTTGTTGCATCTGCGGTACAAGCTCACGGCGGAAATTAAGAATTGACCCGTGTTTGAAAAGCCGGTATGATAAGGGCAGTGTTTTTTTAGCATACAGAAGAAAGGGTGAATGGCTTGGCAAACGTTGATCTGTCTAAATTTGACAAAATCATCGTCTTAGACTTCGGGAGTCAGTACAATCAACTGATTACCCGCCGGATCCGGGACTTAGGCGTTTACTCCGAGCTCAAAGCGCACACCATGAGTGCCGCGGAGATCAAAGCTTGGGGACCTAAGGGGATCATCTTTTCCGGAGGACCAAATAGTGTCTACGATGACGACGCTTTAGAGGTTGATCCAGAAATCTTTAACCTGGGGATTCCGATTCTGGGAATCTGCTACGGGATGCAGCTGATGGCCCACAACTTACCAGGAGGCAAGGTCGAATCCGCCGATAACCGTGAATACGGTCGTGCAGACATCCAAGTGTTGTCTGACGAGGCTCGGTTATTCAAGGATACGCCGAAGACCCAAACGGTTTGGATGAGCCACGGGGACTTAGTCACTCAGGTGCCGGACGGGTTCGACCGCGTGGCCACGAGTGAAAACTGCCCGATTTCGGCCATGCAAAACGTGGACCGTCAATTCTACGGGATTCAGTTCCACGCGGAAGTGCGCAACACGGAATATGGGAACCAGATTCTGAAGCACTTTGCGTTCGATGTTTGTGGCGCGCAAGCTAACTGGTCGATGAACGACTTCATCGACTTACAGATCGAACAGATCCGTAAGACCGTCGGCAACAAGCGCGTCCTGCTGGGCTTATCCGGTGGGGTGGACTCTTCCGTGGTCGGCGTGCTGCTGCACAAGGCCATTGGCAACCAGCTGACCAGTATTTTCGTCGATCACGGCTTGCTCCGTAAAGGGGAAGCCAAACAGGTGATGGACAGTCTGGAAGGTAAGTTTGGGTTGAACATCGTCAAGGTGGACGCCCAAGACCGCTTCTTGAAGAAGTTGGCTGGCGTGACGGAACCGGAAAAGAAACGGAAGATCATCGGTAACGAATTCATTCAGGTCTTTAACGACGAAGCCCAAAAGCTCGACGGCATCGACTTCCTGGCCCAAGGCACGTTGTATACCGACGTGATCGAAAGTGGGACGGATACGGCGCAGACCATTAAGTCCCACCATAACGTGGGTGGGTTGCCGGAAGACATGCACTTCCAGCTGATCGAACCACTGCGGTCGCTGTTCAAGGATGAAGCCCGTGATTTGGGTGAGAAGTTGGGAATGCCGAGCGACTTAGTCTGGCGGCAACCGTTCCCTGGCCCTGGTTTGGGGATTCGGGTGTTGGGTGAAATTACCCCTGAAAAGCTCCAAATTGTGCGGGACAGTGATTTAATCTTACGCGAAGAAATTAAAAAGGCCGGCTTGGACCGCGATATTTGGCAATACTTCACCGTGCTGCCGAACATCAAGTCCGTCGGTGTGATGGGTGACGGCCGGACCTACGACTATGCTGTCGGTATCCGGGCCGTGACGTCGATCGATGGGATGACGGCGGACTTTGCCCACATTCCGTGGGATGTCTTGCAAGAGATTTCCGTCCGGATCGTTAACGAAGTCAAGCACGTGAACCGGATCCTGTACGATGTCACGAGTAAGCCGCCTTCGACCATTGAATGGGAATAAATATATAAGTGAAGTTGGAGCCATAACTTTGATTTAACAGATTTTGTTGTTAGTAAAATAGCATAAATTAATTAAAAGACTATATGGTTCCCTACCAAAAAGTACGATTACCCAATAATGGTAATCGTACTTTTTATAAACTGAATTTATATTATTGAGACCTTAAAAGTAGGTCGAGAAATTCTTCAATAATTTTGAGTGTCTCTTCATCATTAATCAAGTCGAGCTTACTTTTTAATTCGTTTTTGTGTATGGGGATTGTAAATGAAAAAATACTTTCATAATCAGTTCCTAAGGCATAAACGATTTTACTCAGCATTTCCAATCTAATATTTGTTCGCGCTCCACGTTCGATTCTAGATATGACAGAGACATCAAGATCGGTTCGCTCTGCTAGCTGTTCTTATGTCATTTATTGCCGAGCGGAGTTAGAGAATTCTTGCTGCAATTTTTCACCAATAGTATCAGCCAATAGGTATATGTATATGGCGGTCGTAAAATGTAGGAAAATGGCAATTAGAAATTGTCGGTTTTCCTACATTTTTTGATATCATAAATCACATTGGAACCAAGGAGGTTATCGATGTGAGATACGATATTCGAGAAGGAGTGCAGACTTACGTGAAAAATAATTTAAAGCCTAACTACGCTGCCCTAGCCCGACAATACGGGGTTGATTACCGCACCGCCAAACGAGCATTTCAAGAGGCCCAAGCCCCAATAGCGTTGAAGAAAACGACTAAGCGTCCCAGTAAGCTTGACGCTTACCGAGACATTATTGAAGATAAGATTGAGCTTAACTGTTCAGCGATGGCTATCTTCAAATTCATTCAGAAGAAGGGATTTACTGGCCAATACACGATTGTCCGTAACTACTGCGCCGGTCTCAAAAAAGAAAAAGTTCATAAAGCTACAATACGTGTTGAACACACGCCTGGACTATCAGCTCAAGTGGATTGGAAGGAAGAAATGACGCTATATTCACGCGATGGGAAGCCACATCACTTCAATGTCTTCCTGTATGTTTTACCATTTTCAAAGTTGAAATTCATTACGTTAGTCTTCGATCGGAGTCAGGATACCCTGTTCAGTTGCTTAGATGATGCCTTCGAAGCAACTGGTGGCGTTCCTCATGAAATCTGGTTCGATAACATGAAGCAAGTCGTTGATCACTCAAAGTCTAATTTTGGAAGGGCCGTGTTCAACGAACGATTTAAACAATTCTGTCAAGATGCCGGTTATAAACCAATTGCTTGTCGGCCGTTAAGGCCACAAACAAAAGGAGTCGTGGAAGCCTTGGCACGAACCATCGAACGTCTCCGGCCATATAATTATGAGTTCGATGATGGCGTAGATTTGATTCATATCGTCGATGAACTCTGCGATGATTTAAATCACGAAGTGTCACAATCAACGAACCAAGTTCCTTTAGATAAATTTGAGTACGAAGAAAAAGAGTACCTCCACGAACTACCGGCTAACCTGCTAGATTCCTTCTTCGAAGAAGACATTACCCGTGTCGTATCGAAGGAATCGATGGTTAACTTCCGTAAGTGCAAGTACTCTGTAGATCCGCGTTACATAGGTCGGACAGTCAACATTGAACTATCTGATAATGCACGCCAACTTCAAATCTATTATAACGGAGAACCAATCCGTTCGCACGACATTACGACTCAAGCCTTAAATTATCATGAGGATGACCGCGTTCAAATCCTAAAATCCGACCTCCTTAAAGGTCGGAATGATCAAGAAATTAAGGCATTTATCGCAGAACATCTATCTCAATATGACGAAGTGTGAGGAGTAAATAAATGAATAGTAAATTCCAGGAATTAATGACCAACTTAGATACTTTGGGTTTAGCCAAGATGCATGCGTACTTACCAAACTTTCTTGATCAAATCAACGAGCAAGAACTCTCATTTACAGAGGCTATGCTTAAGCTCACTGACGTGGAGCTTGAATGGCAAGAACAACGTCAAGTTCAACGAATAGTTGAACGAGCAAGGTTCCCCCAGAATAAATCTTTGAGAACTTTTGACTTCTCATTTCAGCCCAGTATTAATCAGCAGAAAATAAAGAGTTTTAGCGACTTAGCGTTCTTGGAGAAACAAGAAAACTTAGTCTTTATCGGTAGTCCGGGCGTCGGTAAGACGCATCTAGCCATTGGAATAGGCATGGCGGCCTGTCAGCAAGGAAAACGAACCCTATTTATCAACTGTCATGACCTCTTACTAAGGCTGCATACGGCTTACGAGAAGGGCGCCCTAGACCGTTGTATTAACCGTTATGCACGATATGACTTATTGATTATCGACGAGATCGGCTATTTACCAGTAGAACATGACGAAGCCAACCTTCTTTTTCAGTTAATTAATGCGCGATATGAACGACACTCAACGATAATTACTAGCAATAGCGAGCTTTCAACATGGGTCGAGATTTTCAAGAATCCAACAGTCACCGCTGCCATTCTAGACCGCTTAGTTCATCATTCCCATATCATCAAGATAACTGGAAAATCATACCGCCTAAAAGCAACAAACTAACCGCCAAAAACCTACATTTTTAAACCGCCATTTTCCAACATTTCTACGCCGCTATTGACAGGTATATAGCTTCCTTTACTATATTTCTACTTGCAGCGTACAAAATGTTTATTACTCATTGTTTTTAAATAACTATAATGTTTTAAAATTATGTTCTTATTGAACTTTTTGGAGTATTATACACTAGAGTGGTAGAAAAATTTTAAGGAGTGATCAGAATGCATAAATTAAGTAAAAGAACCCTATTATTAAGTTTAGCATTAATTGTGACAGTTCTGATGGGAACGTCTGTTACAGCAAATGCAAAGGCACATTTTACCAAAACGACAACGCCAAAGACATTCAGAGGGACATGGGTCAATACAGAACACGATGATGTAGGAAATTATCGTACAACCTATAAAGTTACTAAGTATACTTTTGGTTTTAAATATTACCGTAATAAAAAGCTTATTACATCAGTTAAATGGTGGGGTAATAAAACTCCTTGGCCTAAGTACTCATGGTCTAGTAAAACACACAGCGATTTACTGGTAAAAAATCGTAAGCATGGAAAGTGGCTAATTGGTGGGTACGAAAGAGATATGGACTTCAATTATACTTATAAAGTGGTCAAACATCATGGGAAAAAGGCTCTTATGAGTATGGATACTTATTATGATGGTACACCACAATATATATATTATTATAAGAAGTAACAGTATTGTTTTTTCTGAAAAATGTAATATAAAATGTAATATAAAGAGTTTGGGACATAGACCTCTAAGTTCCAGTAATTAAAAATGGTTCTACGATGTTTGGTGTTGGTGGATTTCGTCCATCAACACCAAACATCGTAGAACCATTTTTTTGTGATCTAAAAGTAAAGAATAGTATAAAAGATAAACATTTGACATTAAATTATCTAGACGGTTGATATGTTTTATATTATGATTACTATAATAAAAACTCGATGACTCGCAACTGTGAAGAAAGGTGGCCCTATCATGCTGACTCAATGTGGACGTTTCCTGATGAAATTGACTTGTTGCTTAACCGCCAGTCTGTTGTTACTATGGACCACGCCTCTCACGGTCACGGCCGCTGGGGTCATTCCGACGCCACACTGGGGCAGTTGGGAGACCAGGACGATTACCTACCATTATGCCGGTTCGTCGCCATACTACCGCAAGGTCTGGCAAAATGCGGCCCGGCAGTGGAATCAGACGGGAACCGTGCGGCTTAAGCGGGTGAAGACGGCGCGGCAGGCCCACGTGGTGGTACGGATCAACACGAGACAAACCGGGTACACGGGGTTGACCCATTCGCGCTACCACGCTCAAAGGCCCATGCACAAGATTGTGGGCGCCAAGGCCAGTCTGAACCATAAGGTTTTAGCGAAGCATCGGTATACGCAAAAACAGCGGACTAACGTGGCGGCACATGAGTTTGGCCATGTTTTGGGATTAAGCCATTCTAAATGTAAGAAGAGTGTCATGCACGCGACTAACCGGCACGCCGTGGTTAATCGGCAGGATCGGTTGGCCATCAAACGGGCGTACCGGAAGCGTAAATAGGGATTAAATATGATCTTAGTTGTGATGAGCAATTAAGATTTTTTGTGTTTTCGGCCGGGGTGATGATTAGGAGATTTATTGTTTTAGATATATTTTTATACTAAATAATTAATAAGACGTTCTTTTAACATCTGCAACCAATTTTTGCTATACTCAACGTACATGAGGAGGGATGATATGGAAGAAACAGCATTATCGGTACGGCGGTTGAACAAGTCCTTTGGGCGCAAACAGGCCTTACATAACGTGAATTTTGATTGCCGACCGGGCCACATTGTGGGATTGATTGGCGCGAATGGCGCGGGTAAAACCACCATTATGAAGGCCATCTTGAGTTTGATCAAAAGTCAGGGAGACATTACCATCAACGGCCAAGCCAGCACGTTTAACCACCACGCGGCGTTGGCTGACGTGGGGGCGTTAATTGAGTATCCCGGAATTTACCCGTTTCTCAGTGGGCGGGACCACCTAAAACTTTTTGCGCGACCGACCGCCGACAAGGCCCAGCGCATTCAAATGGTGATTCAAGAGCTTCACCTGGAGCCTTATATTGATCGGCGGCTCAAAGGGTATTCATTGGGGATGCGGCAAAAAATGGGGATTGCACTGGCGTTAGTGAATCAGCCACGGCTGGTGATTTTGGATGAACCCATGAACGGGCTGGACCCCCAAGCAACGAAGGATTTACGGGAACTGATCAAAAAGAAGCAGGTCCAGGGCACAACGTTTTTGATTTCCAGTCATATTTTAGGAGAACTCCAGAAATTGGCAGAAGATTTAATTGTGATTGATCACGGTCGGGTCGTTCATCAGACGACCATGCAAGAACTACTGGCGCGAAACCAGCATTTCTTGGTTCTCACGACCGATCAGGATTTACGAGCGGCGGGGATTTTGGCGGAAAACGGGTACCTGGTTACGGCTCACGCCCCCATTCGGGTTCAGTTACGAGCGGCGGATACCGTGGCGGCAGTGTTAAAAACGTTGACCAGTCACGGGGTATCCATCGAAGATGTGCAACATGAGGACGGCGATTTTGAACAGTCTATCTTGGACATGCTGAGGGAGTAGGGGAACGATGAAAGAATTGTATCGACAAGAAATGTTTAAATTGTGGAAACGCCGGGGAACCTGGCTGGGACTGACTTTCTTGGTTCTACAGAACTTGGGCTTTGCCTAGTTAGGCGTGGCCTATCATACCCATATAGGGGCTAAGCAGTTCTGGGTTGCTGACTTTGCCAGTCCTGCCTTCATTGTGTTCATGATGATTGCGGCTAGTGCGGGAAGTATTTCAAGTGAATTTGAATTTGATACCCTGAAAAACGTGGTCACCCAAGCCTATTCACGTACCGCAGTGCTTGAGAGCAAGTGGCTGGCGATGTTCACGCATTCAGTAGTGTTGTATGGTCTAGCGACCGGATTGACCCTGGTTAATCGGTTGATCTGGCCCAATTATCAGTTTGCGTTGACCGCAACAATGCCGGGGAGTCACCAGCTTCTGTGGCGGTACTGGCTCACGGCCCAGACGGCTAACTTTGTGACGCTGTGGCTCGTGTTGAGCGTCGTCTTTTTGGTCGCCGCGATGTTTAAGAAGGGACTGGTTGCCACACTTTGTGGCGTTGTGGGGTACTTCGCTCTGGGCGTGATTAGTCGGTTGATGTTCCAATTGATCGATAAGTGGGAGCCTCTCAAGTGGAACCCGATTAACCTGATGAACTACGCGGTCCAGGTCACCATGCCGTTTCTCACCAAACTCACCCATCTGACCAATACCCAAATGCTGTGGGGCAATCTGGGCTATATCGGATTATTTATGGCGCTGGGGCTTTATTTTTTCTCGCGAAAAGAAATCTAATCTATAAACTATATTCAAAAAGTGGATAGAGAGTAACGATTAGGACAAGAGGTAGAAGGGTTAAGGGGTTAGCGGTTAACTGTAAGCGGTTAGCTAACAATTTTCTATCCACATCGGCAAAAGTGTTGCTAAGAAACTGTCCAGATTGGGCAAAGTGGTTAGAGGGTAATCTAATTTCGTGTCGCATACTAAGCAACACAGAACGGAACCCAGCGACAGTAAAGAAAGTGAGTGCTTAGTATTATTTTTCCCCAAAGAGTTAACCGGATTTTGAAAACCATTTTAATGATTGCCACTTTAATGATCGGACTGAGTGGTCTATTGACCGCCCAAGCCAAGACTTACAAAACGCCTTCTTGGGGTCACTGGGATTCGCGAACGATTACATATAGTTACGAAGGGCATTCGAAATGCTGCCGGACCAGTTGGCAAACGGCGATTAAACGGTGGAATAAAACGAAGATTGTGCATTTAAAGTTAGCGAAGGCTGGTCAGAAGGCGGACATTACCTTAGAGTCCGCGCCCACCCTAAACGCGAATAACGGGAAGTTGTTTACGGGATATACTCATTATTCGTTCTATCACCACAGTACGTCGTTAAGCGAAATTGTAGCGGCGGAATCCACGTTAAACCGGGAGTTGCTCACGGCTTACAATTATACTAAAGCACAACGGGCCAACGTGGCCACCCACGAAATTGGGCACGCCTTAGGGCTCAGTCACTCTAAGGATAAGCACAGTGTGATGTACGCCAAGAACCGTTACAAGAGTATCGATCACCAGGATAAGCTGGCCTTAGCAAAGGCCTATGCTAACCAATAGTTTAACCAAAGTCTGAGACGTCGTTCTCAGGCTTTTTTCGTCGTCTGATTAATGGTTTCAGGGAAATCGGTTCCACCTGATACCCCAGCGTCTTTGGGTATAAAATGAGAATTAGCTGAGAAAAGCGCTACAGAATAGCGGCATCGATTCCTTGAATAGCGTATAATAGATTTATTCTAATAGCTTTTTAACTTGGAGGGGAATTCATGACTGAATCGAAACACTTTTATCAGACGTTCCAACCAACGCACTACAATGTCTACATCGACATTAACCGGGCCACTAAGCAGATTAGTGGGACATCCACGATTACCGGGGATGCTAAGGAATCCACGATTTCCGTTCATGAGAAATACATGACAATTTCGTCCGTGACGGCCGATGGGACCGCCGTACCATTTACCCTAGACGAAGCCGCCGAAGGGCTGCACATCGATCTGGGGAAGACCGGGGAAACCACGGTGGCCATTACCTACACCGCACCGTTGACCGACAGCATGATGGGGATCTACCCGTCCTACTACGAACTGAATGGTGAAAAGAAGCAGATTATCGGGACCCAGTTCGAAACCACGGCGGCGCGTCAAGCTTTCCCGTGTGTCGACGAACCCGAAGCCAAGGCCACGTTTGACCTGGCCATCAAGTTTGACGAACAACCGGGCGAAACGATTCTGAGTAACATGCCTGAAATCAAGACGGAAAACGACGTGCACTACTTTGACACTACCAAGAAGATGTCGTCGTACCTGATTGCCTTTGCCTTTGGGGACCTCCAGAAGAAGGTCACGAAGACCAAGAGTGGCGTGGAAGTTGGTGTATTCGCCACCAAGGCGCACCAAGCTAACGAACTCGATTTCGCGTTAGACATTGCCAAGCGCTCCATCGAATTTTACGAAGACTTCTATCAAACGCCATACCCACTGCCACATTCCTGGCAATTAGCCTTACCGGACTTTTCCGCGGGCGCCATGGAAAACTGGGGCCTGGTCACGTACCGGGAAGCTTACTTGTTACTCGATCCCGCCAACACGGCCTTAGACATGAAGCAACGGGTGGCCACCGTGATTGCCCACGAACTGGCCCATCAATGGTTCGGTGATCTGGTCACCATGAAGTGGTGGGACGACCTTTGGTTGAACGAAAGTTTTGCCAACATGATGGAATACGTCGCCATCGATGCGCTTGAACCCGATTGGCACATCTGGGAAACCTTCCAGACGTCCGACGCGCCAATGGCCCTGCAACGCGATGCCACGGACGGGGTCCAATCCGTTCACGTTCAAGTGGAAGATCCCGCCGAAATCGATGCGTTGTTTGACAGCGCCATCGTTTACGCTAAGGGCGCGCGGATGTTGGTCATGGCCAGAGCGTTAGTCGGTGACGATGCACTACGGCGGGGCCTGAAAGCGTACTTTGAAGCCCACCAGTACAACAATGCCAAGGGCGCCGATCTCTGGGCCGCTTTGGGTGAAGCTTCCGGGATGGACGTGGGGAGCATCATGAATACCTGGCTGGAACAACCGGGTTACCCAGTGGTCACGGCCGCCGTGGAAAACGGTAACCTGACCTTGAAGCAAACCCAGTTCTTTGTGGGTGACGGGCAGGATCAGGGCCGTCAATGGAAGATTCCGTTGAACAGTAACTACGCGGCCGCTCCGGCGATTTTCGAGGACCAGACCGTGACGTTAGGCAACTATGCCGACCTACGGCAAGCTGCTGGCAAACCGTTCCGGGTCAACGTGGGTAACAACTCGCACTTCATCGTGAAGTACGATGATACGTTGCTCAACGATATTTTGGACCACCTGGCCGACCTAGACGCCATTTCTCAGTTACAGGTCTTACAGGATCTGCGGTTGTTAGCCGACGGTCGTCAGATCTCTTACGCCGCCGTGGTACCGTTATTGGCTCGGTTCGCGGACAACCCGGCAACGGTGGTCAACGCTGCGCTCTACCGGATCGCCAACAACTTGAAGAAGTTCGTGACGCCGGATTCCGCCGAAGAAAAGGCGCTTCAAGCGCTCTTCGATCGGTTGAGTGCCCAACAGGTCGCCCGGTTAGGTTGGACCCCGCAAGCGACGGACACTAACGACGATCAATTGACCCGGCCGTACGTCTTGAACGCCGCTCTTTATGCGCAAAACGCCCAAGCCATTCAGGACGCTCACGGCTTGTTTACGGCCAACGCTGACCACTTAGGTGCGTTGTCGGCAGACGTGCGGGTCTTGGTCTTGGCTAATGAGGTCAAGCACTTTGGGTCCGCCGAGTTGTTCGACCACCTGTTAGCCGAATACCGGACGTCAACGGATCCGAGTTACAAAGCCGACTTGGCTGCGGCGGTCACAACCACGACCGATGCCGCGTTGATTACCAAGCTGATTGGCGTCTTTGAAGATGCCGATACGGTCAAGCCACAGGACTTGCGGGCTTGGTACCGGGGAACGTTAGCCAACAATACGGCCCAACAAGCGGCTTGGGATTGGTTACGCAACGATTGGCAATGGTTGGAAGACACGGTGGGTGGTGACATGGAATTCACCACGTACATCACCGTGACGGCCGGCGTGTTCCACACGCCAGAACGCTTTGCTGAGTTCAAGGCCTTCTTTGAACCGAAAATCAACACGCCTGGTTTGACGCGTGAAATCAAGATGGACACTAAGGTCATCGGCAGTCGGGTTAGCCTGATTGAAGATGAAAAGGCGGCCGTTAACGCCGCCGTGGCTCAGGCGAGCCGTGCTTAATCCATGACAAACAAACACCCCGACGAGATCTTCGTCGGGGTGTTTTTGATTGGAGCTAATGTTTGACGAGCTTTAAAACGGCTCCTGCCACGGTTTCTCGGCGTCGTCGGGGGAGCGATTCTAGGTACTTGACCAGGGCCAAAGTCTTCACGCCAGTTAATCGGTCATCAACAAAGAAATCTCCCAACCGAAGTTCCAAAGATTGGGCTAGGTCATTCAGTTTGTTGACGCTAATATTCTTGAGGTCGCCCCGTTCAATCCGCGAAATCAAACTCACCGACACGCCGGACCGTTGGGCGAGTTGCTCAATGGTCAAGCCGAGGCTTTTACGTTTTTCGTGAACGAGTTGACTAATCGTTTCCAACATAGAAATTCTCTCCAATCAGGAACTTCTAGTCAATAATAACAAAATATTCTATATTTAAGCGTTTATAACGTAAATTTATTAGAAATAAAATAGACGAGTCCCAGAGTAAGTCTCGGTAAGGGCTACACGGCATTACTGAATTTGTAAGACGTCCGATTAGGGGAACGTACGGTCGCCATGCTATCCTAAACGTAATCTAAGGACGATAGGAGTGGGGCAGATGCGCCAGATGCTAGTCAAATTGGGAAGTGGGGAACGTCACGTTTTTCGGGGAACCTTTGTCCGACCGGGATTCAAGAGTTACGGGCACCATTACGCACCGACATTGTTGCTGCGAGACATTTACACCGCCACGAACCAGCTGGTCACCGATCATTTATGGTTCAACTATACGCTGGGCTTCTTAAGGTTGGGGGCACTCTCCGCGGGAGATGAGGTGCAGTTTGCGGCGCGGGTCGCCAGTTATCGGAAGGGGTATGTGACGCAGCGTACGGTTGACTATAAGTTAGCGCGGCCGACTCAAATTCAGTGTCTGACCGCGGCACCCCGTCAGGCGTTACCACTTGATAATCGGCACGCATTGATCGGGTACATCATGTTGGCCAATCAGGCCTTCTATCAAGCCAACGGGCGGCCCTTTGAGGCCTATTACGTGACCGCTTTTCGTCAGTGGCAGACCCAATAGACCGGAACTAGGCGTAAAACGCTCCGCCCGGACTAATCTATGGTAACGTGAGGGTATTCAGGGATTGAGGAGGTCGAGTTGCGCATGAGAACGATTAGTCAGCGAGTGGGTGTCGTGATTATGTTGAGTGGCCTGCTATTTAGCGGGCTGAGTGGTTGTGCGGCCCAGGCTGGGACCACGCGGTCAGTGGGCACTAAGGCCACTAAATCGGTCGTGGGTACGCATATTGCCTTACAAGGCCCAACCAACGTGCAAGATTTAGGGGGAATTCGGACCAAGAACGGACAGACGGTGCGCCCCCACCGGTTGATTCGCTCTAGCAAACTGGCTGACTATACGGCGCAAGACCTGCGGACACTACGGGTAACCTATCACTTGCGGTCCATCGTAGATTTTCGGTCGCGCAAAGAGATTCAACAGACGCCGGATCCTCGGGTCGCCCGGACGACCTACCACCAGGATAGCGTGGTCGCCAACAACTACGGCCAACGGACCACTAAGCAGTTCTACCAGGGCCTGGTCAGTGATCCGATTGCTTTGCGGGGGTACCGGGCGTTCTTTAACCAACTTTTACACCAAAAGTCGGGCGCGACCTTGTTTCACTGCACCTATGGTAAAGATCGCACGGGCATCGGCGCCATGCTAGTCTTATCAGCGTTAGGTGTCAGCAAGCAGACCATCTTACGCGAGTATCTCTATTCCAATACCAACCTCGCTCGTGATCCGCACGTAGTTTTCTTGAATCAGCGAACACCGGGCAAGCGTGCTAAAACACACTTACAACGAATCAACGCGGTGACCAAAGGTGATTTAACGGCGGCGACCCAACGAATTGACCAGAAGTATGGGTCGATGGCCAACTTCTTAAAGCGCTTAGGGGTAACACCAACCAAGCAGGCCCAGCTGAAACGGCTGTATCTGACCAAATAGTCCGCGTTCGTATGGAAATGATAATGGGGGACGACAAAAAAGCTGGGACCCCGTCAGGCGTCCCAGCTACTAAAGCAAATTTAGTCGTTTAAGTTGTACCGTAATTTCATGTGTTCGGAGCCCATGATGACCATGTCACCTAAGAGCTTGGTCTGACGCTTCAGTGATTCGGCGGCTAAAGCATCGTTAGCCTTGGCCAGGTAAGCTTCGGGATCGCTTTGATCGGCAATTGCGGCGTCCGTATCGTTTTGAATCTTCCGGTAAGCGCCCATGGCTTCCAGCGCGAAGGTGTTCCGGAAGTCAACGTACAGGTCGTAGTCGGTGTCCCCCAACAGGGCCGTGGTGCAGCTTAACCAGTACATGTCGTTCAGGTTGAAGTTACCGTCGGCGTTCTTGTAGCTAGCTGGCGTGTCGTTAACGTTAGCGTAGAACGGCACCACCGTGTTGAAGGTGTTGGCGCCGAAGGCTAACCAGTGGATTCCAGCAACGGCGGCGGGCACGTTGTTACGGATTTGTAAGATGTGCACGTCGTGGTTCCGGTTGATCCCGATTGGCCGGAAGAGGGTCTTGTCGGCTTCGGAGCCACTACCGTAAGGGTCGTACTTGGTGTTTTCAAAGTGGGAACTCAAGACGAACTTCACGTCTTCAATGGAAATCTTCCGGTTGGCGTGGCAGATGAACGGCAGGTCTTGGCCCATTGGGTCTTGCTCAACGTCTGGAGTAAAGTACTTTTGACCGAACCAGGCCCGCGGGTTGTTGTAGACCGTGTCCTTGATGGTCGCACTCCCGAAGATGTGACGCAGGTTAACTTGGTCGAAGTCCGGGTTCAGATGGTATTTTTCAATCATGTCTTGGAGGTCGGCGGAAGCCAGCGTATCGTCGGCATCAAAGTCGAAGTCGTCGATGTTCATCCGGTTAGGGGCGACTACGTAGGCGTCGTCTGGAATCCGCTTAGCGGCCCAGTGATGCCCCCCGATAGTTTCTAACCACCAGATTTCGTCCTGATCGGAAAAGGCGATGCCGTTAGGTTCGTAGGTCCCGTATTGCGCTAAGAGGGCGCCTAGACGTTCGACCCCTTCTTTAGCACTATGGATGTACGGTAAGACCAAGGTGACCAGGTCCTCTTCGCCAATACCTCCGGCCACGTAAGGATCGATGCCCATAACGCGGGAGTTAGTGGTAATGGTTTCCGTGGCAGACATCGCAATGTTTTCACTGTTGATGCCGGCAGCGGGCCAGATTCCGTTAGTTAGAATGGAGTTCGGAATGGATGTATAACGTAATGGGTTATCGGGTAAGTCGACTTGGACTCGACTGATAACCGATTGATAATGACGGGGTTGATCGGCGGGGTTAACCACCACAAACCGTTCTGGATCAAGGGCTTCGTGACCATCATCGTTACGAGAGATGATGGTTGAGCCGTCGATGGAGGCCTTCTTCCCCACTAAAATCGTGGTACAGGAACCTTTAATTCGTTTAGTCATAGAATGCGACACTCCTTTGCTAAGTTAACCTGTATTATAGCATTAGTCGTGATCGAAAACGACTGACGCGTCAGTCGACGGGGGCGAAAATTGGCGGCTAGCCTGCCTAATTTTGGAGAGGCGGGGGGCCACTTAGTTCAGACTTGCACTTGATTAGGGGAATCCGTACACTAAATGTAACGGACAGCAGTTAATCTGAAGGGATGATTAATGATGGGAAAGAAAATCGTCATTGTCGGTGGGATGGCCGGTGGTGCTTCAGTCGCAGCGCGGATTAGACGGTTAGACGAAACGGCCCAAATTACCATTTATGAACGGGATGCGTACGTTTCGATCTCGAGTTGTGCTCTGCCGTACTATCTGTCACGAACGGTGCCAAATGCCGACGAGCTAGTTTTAATGACCCCCGAACAATTTAAAGCTCAGTATAATATTGACGTGGTGGTTAACCACGCGGTAACGGCCATTGATCCGGTGGCCCAAACGGTTCAAGTGACCGACCAGCGAACGCATGAGGTGAGTACGGCGGCCTACGATGAGCTTTTCCTGGCGACTGGGGCGACACCGCTGCGGCCGGCTAGCTTAACGGGTAGCGATGGTGAGCAAGTCTTTGCTTTGCGGAACGTTGCGGATGTTACGGCGCTCGACACCTATTTACGGACGCATCGCGTAACGGATGTCGCCGTAATTGGCGGGGGAGCTATCGGGGTGGAAGCCACCGAAAACCTTACCAGAGCAGGGTACCGGGTGACCATTATTGAGCAACGGCAGCAAGTCCTTTCCGCTACGGTAGATAGTGACTTGGCGCAACTGGTTCATAAGCAATTGTATGACCAACACGTGGACTTACGATTAGGAAAGACGGCACAAAGGATTACGGACCGGACGGTGGACCTAACCGACGGCACCCAAGTGACTGCCCAAGCAGTGTTGCTAGCGCTAGGCGTTCAACCCAATACCACGTTGGCTCGGGCTGCGGGGGTTGAGTTGGGAACGACCGGGGCAATTCGCGTCGATCAGCACTACCAAACAAATTTACCGCACGTGTATGCGGTCGGGGATGCCATTGAGGTCACCAACGCGTTGACGCGCCAGCCGCTGCGGTTAAGCTTAGCGTTACCCGCCCAGATGGAAGCACGGCGGGCGGTAGACCACCTTTACGGGCGGCCGATTCGTCGACATGGGGTGCTTGGCTCGCAAGGCTTACCCGTTTTTGACCTCCGAGTGGCAGCGACCGGATTAACCGAACACGCCGCGGATGCTGCGCAGGTAGCTTACCGGAGTGCCTTGGTCATTCCCAGCGATAAGGTGGATTTGATGCCGAATGCCCATGACTTGTATTTAAAAGTGTTATTTGCGCCAGTGACGGGTGAAATTCTAGGAGCTCAGGCCATTGGTCAAAGTGAGGTAGACCGTCAAATTAACGTGGTGGCCACGTTGATGCAACAGCACGCGACCGTTGAGGACTTAGCTGACTTAGAGTTGGTTTATCAACCAACCGTCAGTCCCGTGAAGACCGCAGTGGTGATGGCGGGATTAGTTGCCACTAATCTCCTAAATGACGAGTATCCTCAGGTTGATGTTCGCCAGGTTCGTCAACTCGTCAAGGCTGGGGCGACGATTATTGACGTACGCGAACCGGGGGAATATGCGGCGGGCCACCTTAAGGGCGCCAAGAACATTCCTATGAGCCAGTTCAGAGACCGGTTGGCTGAGATCCCGCGTGATCGGCCGGTATATCTGCACTGTGCCACGGCTAAACGTAGTTATAACGTCACCCGGGCGCTGCGAAATCGGGGGTACACGAACGTGGTGAACATTGCGGGGTCATTTAACGCCATTTGCGAAACGGAGTTTTTCCACGATCAAACGACGACCCGTGAACCGATTGTGACGGCTTATCATTTTGATCTATGAGTGACGGCAAATGCTGTGTCGACGAATCTTTCGGCACAGCATTTTTCGGTCAAACGAATCGTTTAGTGGCTGGCCAGTTGTTCTTACGAGTGTTTGCCGGTAAAATAGAACCACTGATGATGGATCAGAAAAGGAGTGTTTAGACAGGATGGATTTAACGGCGGCCCAAGGGGTCTTAAAAACGACGTTTGGATACGATGACTTTCGACCGGGCCAGCGAGCAGTTTTAGAACACGTCCTGACGGGGGATAACACGTTGGCCATTATGCCTACGGGAGGTGGAAAATCGCTCTGCTATCAAATTCCGGCTCTCTTGTTTACCGGAATTACGGTGGTGGTGTCGCCATTAATCTCCTTGATGAAGGACCAGGTCGATGCGTTGAACGAAGGGGGCGTGGCGGCAACCTATATCAATAGTACCGTGGCGTGGCCGGAGATTCAGGAACGCTTAGCGGCGTTGCATCAAGGCGAATATAAGTTACTGTATGTGGCGCCCGAACGGTTAGAATCGGCTGCCTTCTTACAGGCGCTAGGCCAGCTGCCAGTTGATTTGCTGGCTGTAGATGAAGCGCACTGTATCTCGCAATGGGGCCATGACTTTCGGCCTAGTTATTTGGCCTTAAGCACGGCAATTCAGCAACTCCCCACCCACCCGCAGGTCTTGGCGTTGACCGCAACGGCCACGGAGCAAGTGGCCGCCGATATCTGTCAGCAACTCGATATTGATCCTAAAAACGAGGTCAATACAGGGTTTGAACGGGATAATCTCAACCTAACCGTGGTGAAGGACCAGGATACGGATCGTTATATTCTGGATTACTTACACGTCAACGCCGATGCGGCGGGCATTATTTACGCCAGCACGCGGAAGGAAGTTGAACGCTTGACTAATCTGTTGATTAATCACAAAGTGGCCGTGGCCATGTACCATGCGGGGCTACCCGATGAGGTTCGTCGGCAGAATCAGGAAGACTTTTTATACGATCGGGTTCAAGTGATGGTGGCGACCAATGCTTTTGGCATGGGCATTGATAAGAGTAATGTGCGGTTTGTGATTCACGCGCAGGTACCGGGAACTTTGGAAGCTTACTACCAGGAAGCTGGTCGGGCCGGTCGAGATGGTCTCCCCAGCGAAGCCATTTTGCTCTACCGATCGCAGGACTTACAGATTCAACATTTCTTTATCGATCAATCGGACATGGATGATCCCCACAAACAACGGGCGTATCGCAAACTGCAGATGATGAGCCAGTATGCGAATACGCAGGGGTGCTTGCAACAATTTATTTTGGCGTACTTCGGTGAGACGTCCCAACCGTGTGGGCGGTGCAGCAACTGTCAGGACGATCGTGAAGCCCAGGATGTCACCACGGCCGCGCAGAAGGTTCTGTCCTGCGTGGTGCGGTTACGCTCACGTTACGGCAAGGGGATCGTGGCCCAAGTCCTGACCGGCGCCAAGAATAAACGAGTCCTAGACCAACAACTCGATCAGTTGCCAACCTATGGCATCATGCGGAACCAGCGGCAAAAGAGCGTTGGCGAGCTGATTGACTTTCTCACGGCTGCCGGGTATCTTCAAAGCGTGGGGGGACAATACCCAACGTTGCAGGTAACGGCAGCGGGTGTCGGGGTGTTAAAGGGTGAAACGCCCGTTTACCGGAAGATGGCTAGACAGGCCCAACGGCTAACGCCGGTAGACGATGAACTGTTTGAACGGCTGCGAGCCTTACGCAAGGAGTTGGCCGAAGAGCAACACGTGCCACCGTTTATGATTTTTTCCGACCGAACCCTCCACGACATGTGTGCAGTTCAGCCGCACGACGATGATAGTTTCTTAAGCGTGCGCGGGGTTGGTACCAGTAAATTGGAAAAGTATGGTGCGGCTTTTATGGCGGCCATTCAAGCCGAGAAGGCGGCCCAATAGGGCGGTTGCGGAGCCAGTTGATCGCAAGCATAGGGATTAATAGAAAGCGACCAGTCGTTTACCTAGCCTCATGCAGGCGGGACAAACGACTTTTTGGCATTTGATTGGAAGCCAGCGAGCTTATGCAACGCGGAGAAGCCGGCAATCGCAATTGGAAAAAAACGAAAAGTTTGCTATGCTGGAATGAGGCATAGGCAGGATTTGAACGAGTATCAATTGGTTAAATTTAAACGGTACCGACTAACGGCACGGGGGGAGAAGAACGATGGAAAGCAAATACCAAAAAGTAAAGGGCGCCCTCAAAGAGGCCATTTTGTCGGGAAAATATCCGATTGACCAGAAGTTACCGACGGAATCTGAACTGATGGAACGGTTTAATGTGTCTCGGTACACGGTTCGGCGCGCGGTGGGAGATCTGGAGACCGAACACCTCATTTACCGGATTCAAGGTGGCGGTATGTTTGTCCAGGACTGGCATCAGGATTGGTCCAAGAAATCCGATAACAAGATGATTGGGGTGGTCACCACCCACATCACCGACTACATCTTTCCCCAGATTATTTACGGTATTAAGTGATTTCAGACAACGGCTATTCGTTGTTACTGGGGAGTACCCAAAATAATCACGAGAAGGAACGGAAAAATCTGATTAACATGTTAAATGCCAAGGTGGCGGGGCTAATCATTGAACCCACCCAAAGCGCCCTTCCCAATCCCAATATGGATCTCTATCAGGAAATTAAGGACGACCAGATTCCAACGTTATTTATTAATGCCAATTATCAAGCAACGTATCCGCAGTTGAACTTTCCGTTTATCGCTACGGCGGACGCGGCTGCCGAACGACAATTGATGGATTACTTGTTCAGTTTGGGCCACGAAAGCATCATTGGGGTTTTCCAGGTCGATGATATTCAGGGCGTTCACCGCATGGACGGATTCGTTCAGGCCTACCAGCAGCACCCGGATATTTCCTATAAAAGTAACTTGATCATGTATCAATCGGGTGACGCACTGGAAAAAATCACGCAGCGCATCGAAACCTATTTAAAGGATGATCACCGGCCGACAGCGATTGCTTGCTATAACGATCAACTAGCTATCCAGGTTTTGGCCTTCGTGAAGCAACTGGGGCTGCGGGTGCCGGAGGATCTCTCGATTGTCGGCTTTGATAATTATCAGATGGCCGCATACATGAGCCCCGCCTTGACCACGTTAAACCACGAAAAGGCACAGATGGGACAAGCGGCTGGCAACATGATTATCGATTTATTGAAGCACAAAACGGTGGAATCCATCACTTACGATCCCCAGCTAGTGCTGCGGCGTTCGGCCACGCCACCACACCAGTGATAGAGGCCAAGACTTAGCAGTTGTCCGGTGGGGAGCTCTGATCGCTATTACTTTATAAATGTGCAGATTGTACGTCAAAAACAACGCCCGGGAAGTCCTCAGCAGTTAGCTGAGCAGGTCCCGGGCGTTGTTTTTTGGCTGGTCATAATCGGAATTGGTAGCTGGTTTAGTTTAGCCAGGATTTGTTTGTTAACCGGCCTTAGTTACTGTGGGGCGGCTAAAAAAACCGACTAGGCACCAGTGGCACCTAGTCGGTCGACGTTAGTGGGTTACGAAAAGAAAATCCAACCGCCCATGCAAGTGACCCCTAAACTGACGATTAAGTAGAGCCGAGATAGGAACCGGCCGTCTACTTCGGCCTTCATTTTGGGCATGAGTTTCAAGAGTACGAAGAAAAAGAAGATCACCCCAATGACCATAATCAACGTCCCTGTCATCATGTTTTTACCGACTAACATTTTAACTCCCCCTTTATGGGTTCTATTATAACTGGTTTCACGGCAAAATGGGGAATTATTCCCCGGGTAATCATGGGCTATGGTAGAATGAAAGGGAATTATCACCAAAGAAATTGAAGGGGCGTGACGAGATGATTGATCGGTTAGAAACCAGTGCCGATGCGTTATGGTTAACCCCGCAAGCACCGGGCGTCGTCCGGCTTGGCTTTGCGGATAATGGGCGTGAGTTGGTGGGTCCCGTTAAGCGATTGACGTGGAAAATCCAAACGGGTCACGTGAATTTGGGGGATCCCTTTTTAGAAGTTGAAGGGACCACGGAGACCTTAGTTCTGCGGTTTCCATTAGCCGGGCGGATTAAGCAAATCAATACCGACCTGGCGGCCCACCCCGACTGGCTAGACACGCACAATGATGCGCGTGACTGGATGGTTGATTTAGATGATGAATAGTCAAGTAGAGAGGGAAATTTAATGAAGTTATCCTGGGCCGTTACGGCACCCGTTACGAGTATGAAACGTTTTTTAAGTCAGCAGGGAATCAGTCACCGGGGTTATAGTGATTTGAAACAACGGGGGATTATTTGGGTCAATGGCCGTAACGTCGATGCGACCGTCCAACTCCAAGTAGGAGATGAGGTCACCGTAATTTTACCGCCCGAGGTGGCGGACCCCGAGGTGGCCGTGAGCACCGCACCGATTACCGTGCTGTTCAGCAATCGGGATTGGGTGATTGTCGATAAGCCGGCGGGACTCAACGTGGTTCCTGGGCCGGCGAACCGCACCGATACCCTAGTGAACCGGTTAAAGGGTGCTTGGCAGGCGGAAAATGCCGAGAATCGGGTACCGCACATCGTGACCCGGCTGGACCGCTATACCAGTGGTTTGGTGTGGGTGGCCCGGCATCGCTTGGCGAATAGCTTAGCCAGTCAGATGCAGGCGGCTCACACGGTGGAAAAGCGGTACCTGGCCGTGGTTAGCGGCCAATTGACCGCCGATCATGAGGTGATTGACGCACCGTTAGCCCCTGATCCAACCGGGTATAATCAGATGGTTTCCCCAGCCGGTAAGCCGGCTAGAACCGAGTACTGGGTGCAGGAACGGTTCGCCAACGCGACGTTGGTGCGCGTTCAGTTGCACACGGGACGGACACACCAAATCCGCGCCCACTTTGCTTCGTTGGGCCACCCACTAGTGGGCGATGAGTTATATCATGGGCCGTTTTTGGGCGGGATGCAGCGCCAAGCGTTACACGCGGCATCGTTGGCCTTTACGGATCCATTTACTCAGGAAACGCGGCAATTCCCCAGCCCGGTACCGGCGGACTGGCAAGCATTAGTGACCGCTTTACGGCAATAGGAGGAATCAGCAATGACAGCGGGGGAGCAACTTACTTGTTTGGTTGATCAGCAGCCAATTGCGTTGGAAAGTAGTTTACAATTATCGGAACTCGATGCTAACTTACGAAACCGAATTAAGCGGGATTATCCGCAGGCTAAGGTGACGGACTATATTTGCGGGCACCACCTGCTGAAGTATCGTTTGGATCGGGTGGATGCCATGATCAACGCGGATTTAAAACAGACCCAGAAGATTAACCATAAATTGACGCGCGCTTTGCAGAGCGACGATTACGACGTGGTGGACGTGAATGAAATCTTAAAAAACAGCCTGACGTTCGGTCAGAAGGTTTCCGATGACGTGGCCCGTTTTGGCGGTTCCTGGGGATTTATTTTTGTATTCATGTTCGTTTTACTCGGCTGGATGATTGTGAACGGGCTACACCTATTTGGGGTGAATTTTGACAACTACCCCTTCATTCTGTTAAATTTAGTACTTAGTTGTGTGGCCGCGATTCAGGCGCCCATCATTATGATGAGTCAGAACCGCTCGGCGGACCGGGATCGGATGATGGCCGAAAACGACTATCACGTGAACTTGAAGTCCGAACACGAATTACGTCTCTTGCACGCGAAGGTGGACCATCTGGCCCAAAACCAGTTGCCCCACACCATGGAAATTGAACGGTTTCAATTGGAAATTCTCGGTGAAATTCGTCAAGAACTGGCAGAATTACGCGAAGCAAATCAAAAGACGCCACCAACACGGTAACACGAAGGGAGTTTCAACATGCGTACCTGGGTAACGGCTAGTACCCTGTTCGTTGTGGGCCTGATCTTTGGTCACCGCGCGGCAGGCCACGTGGCTCATTAAGTGAACCGCACAACGTGGCAAATCCGTTGACAAATTAGAAATCCTCCGTTAATCTGGTAATTATCAGAAATGGAGGATTTTTTGTGTTAATTCGTGAAGCTCGACCAGCGGACGCGCCGCAAATTGCGCCGCTGATGAACTTGATTTATGATGAGATGGCACTGACCGATCTTGAGGACGTGCCAGGCCCCGACTTGCTGGAGGTCATCACGGCAGCTTACCGTACCCGGACATACTTGTCCGGGGCGGCAACTACGGTGGTGGCCGAGGCCCAGGGCCAAGTTGTCGGGGTAGCCTTTGGTTATCCTGGTGAACATGAAGACGTCGTCGATGACGTGATGGCGGATTTGACCGCCGCAAATGCGGCTTTTGACGGGTCCTACGAACCGGAAGCGGAAGCTCGCCCGGGGGAATGGTACCTGGACTCACTGGCCGTCGACCCCCGCTATCAGGGACGAGGCATTGGCCGGCAATTATTACAAGCCATGCCGTGGTATGCACGCCGTGACCGCCAGACCGTGATTGGGTTGAACGTGGACCAGGACAATCCGGGGGCGTTACGCCTATATGAACGGATGGGTTACCGGATTACGGGGACCCAGATTATTGGGGACCACGTTTACGATCACATGCAGTTACAGATCGGTCGACCGGTTCGTGTGATGAACGCTTAAATTGAAGTTAAGACACCACGGTTAACCGTGGTGTCTTTTTTGCGGATAGCGTATAATGAATCAATTGCTGAACACATAAGGAGGAACTTCCCATGAAGGACCAGTTACAATTGGGTGATGACGAATTTGGCCAGATGATGTTGGTGCTTAAGCAGCCCGTCACGCAAGCCAATCACAAGGAATTTAAGTTTTTAGACGGTGAGATGCAAGAAATTGCACCCGACATTTGGGCCATGCCCGCCTACATGCAAGCCGACGATGACTTCACGTTGTTCTTTTTAACCACCCAGATCGAATCTGGCGAAACCGTTGTGGCCTTTTCGACGGGCGATGCCAGCCACGGAGACTTTCGGTTGAGTGAACCAATGGTGACGGGAGCGGGCCTGAACCTATTGAATACCCAACAGCCGGATCGGGCTAAGCGCGTTTTGAAGTTTTTAAACGATATTTCGCGTGCCGACGAAGGCAATTGGCGGATGGTAGATTAGATTGTCGTTAAAATAGACGTTAGCCAGTGTCGCTGGGTAACGTCTATTTTAATGGTCCTGATGGGACCCATCTTAACCAAAGTGAAAGTAACGAATTAACGCCATGGCCATGATGCCAACTACCACAACCACCAAGAGACTCTTAGTGAAGATTCCGGCCAGGGTGGCGGGGATGGCCGCGTAGCAATTGGCGAGGTTCAGCGTGGCCCAATGACCAGCGTGGGCCACGAAAAGGCTTTGACAGCACAGGGCGGTCATAATGGCAATGGGCACGAAACTTAAAAAGTCGATGACCGCCGCGGGAAGCTGCATCCGTTGGACTAGGGCGAAAGGGAGGGTGCGGGAGATCAGCGTTACGGCGCCGCAGCCTAAGATGACCCACAGTTCTGGTAAAGTTAATGACATTTTTTCAGCTCCATTCCGAAGAGACACCCTAAGACGGTCGCCGTCAAGAGGGCGAAGTTGCTATCTAAAACGCGTAAAGCCCCGTAGTAGGCTAGTGCCACGAAGGCCATGACGAGTAATTGCCGGGTCAAGCCGAGGTGCTTATCGCTAATCAACTGCAGGTAAACCAGCCCGATAAACATGGCGGTTAGGGCGAAGTCGAACCCAAACTGGGTGGGGTTCGTGATAAAACTCCCCAGGATGGCACCCGCGATGGTGGCCACGCCCCAGACCAGGTAGGCGACCACGTTAGCGGCAGATTGCCAGGCGAAACTCAGCTTGCCGTGAGTTTGGTTCTGCTTGTTCATGGCGAGCGCGAAGGTCTCGTCGGTCACTAATGAGCCCAGCAAGAGGTTTTTGGTCAGCGATTCGTGACGAAAGGCCTGAGCGAGACTGGTACTCATTAAGATCATGCGGGAATTGACCAGAAACGTGGAGAGCATGATGGCCGATAATGGGTCGTGAGCCACCAGCATACTGGTGATGATAAACTGAGCGGATCCCGCGTAGACGATAAAGGAAAGCCCGGCCACCATCAGGAGGCTGAGGTGACTGGTATTGGCGACGATGCCAAAGGCGAGCCCCACCCCGATATAGCCAAAAACGGTGGGGAGAACGTCTCGTAGACCGGCGCGAAAGGAAAGGTCAGGCGTCATTGAATCAGAATCCTTTCTATGTAAAAATGAGCTAAGTATTTAAGAAAATGGGGTTAAAGACTAGTGTAAAACAGTGGTATGGTCAGGTAAAGCCCTAATTAGCGCCGGAGCGAATTAGCGCACACTGGCCAGACCGCCGACGCGAGGAGTTGGGGCCAAGTTAGGGACTCTCAATGGTTAGTCTAATTAGTGATTGTGAAGGACAACGGCCTTTAAATCGGTGGTCGCTAGGTGAGAAAAAAAGTGCGGAGGAAAAGGTTGCTTTTTTGTAAAGGTGGCTGTATGATACTCTCATCAGTGAGAAATGAACGTAGAAAGTGGGGGAGTGACGATGAAGATGAACTTGACTGAACTGGCGCATTCAGCGCATGTCGATGAGAGCCGTGTCGAGGAGTACGTCAAGAACGGACTGTTAGGTTCCAACCATTCAACCGTGGAATTTGACGATTCCGATCTGTATTGGATCGATATGATTCAGTGTTTTCAGGAAAATGGGACGTCTTTAAGTGACTTATCTGGCTTGATGCCGCGTTGTCGGCAGGCCCAGTCTAAGATGACGCAATTGAATTAGGAGACACCCTCCGAAGTACGAAACCGTTATGACCTCTAGAGGGCGTAACGGTTTTTTTAGTCATCATTAATCAAAAAGCCCCACGACAACTTGGCCGTGGGGCTTTTTGACTATTCTACTGATTAGTTCTTAATCTGTTGCAGTAAGTGTTGCATGGCTTGGGCTTGGTAAGCGGCCGTGGCCTGCTTAATCACCTTTTGCCGTTGAGCGGCACTCATCGTCGGGTCCTTGGTCATGGCTGCCATGACCTGCTTTTGGACGTACGCTTTAGCGGCCGTCTTTTGCTGAGCCTGGTAGCTCTTGGACTGCACTAGTTTCTGCAGCTTCTTAGCTTGTGATGCGCTCAGGACAGTCCAGTTCTTATTAATGTAAATTGTGTTGGTTTCCTTCACGTACTGGTGGCCGTTGTCAGCCAATCCGAACCAGAACTTAAAGGTGCCGTTCCGGTATTCACGGTAGGTCTTCTTGGTGACGATCCGGTTCTTACCGGACGTGCGCTTGACCACGTTTTTCGTGGTGACCTTGGCCGTGGTGTGCGCCGTCTTTTTGGCGTTGGCACTGGTCTTATAGACGTAGACCCGGTGCTTGTCGGCCGTGCCGACGGATTGATACAACATCAGTGGCATCTGTTTGGAAGGAGAAGCGGAGTAAATCTTGGTGCTCGTGGTTTCCGTCACGTTGTGCATCCCGTAGTGGTCGTGGTCGTTTTTCACGATGAACAGGGTGCTGACCATGACTCCAATGATCATCAGGAGGGGCAGCCCGTTTGCTAGCCAGCGGTTGGTGATGTAGACGTAACAAACGAAGGCGAGAATCGCCGATAAAACTAAGGTTACCAGAATCATTAGGCGGCACCTCCTTGTTGTGCGTCTTCATCCGCTAAGTGGGTTGAGTGATTGCGGTTGCCCTTTAAGAACATGGCCACAATCAAGGCGACCACACTGAAACCAATGGCAATCCAGAAGGCTGCGTGGTAACCGGATAAGGTGGCGTTAATGGCTTGGTTAGCGTAACTCAGGGGATTAGTGGTTAAGACGTGCTTAGCCGGCATCCCGTTTTTGGTAACGTTAGTCAACACGCTGACCATGATGGCGGTCCCTACAGAACTGGCCACTTGCCGTTGGGTGTTGTTCACGGCGGTCCCGTGACTAATCATATTCATTGGAAGAGCGTTCATCCCGGCAGTGGTTGCGGGCATCATGACCATGGCAATCCCGAACATCCGGACGGCGTAGAGGATCACGATGTAGATGGTGGCACTGTCCTTGGTAATCCAGGCAAACGGAATCGTCCCGACCGTTAACAGGAACATCCCCATTAAGGCCAGCCGCTTAGCGCCGAACCGGTCGAAGGCCCGCCCGGTGATCGGACTCATAACCCCCATCATCAAGGCCCCGGCTAACAGGGTTAACCCGGAATGAAAGGCGGACATGTCTTTGACCATTTGCAGATACAGTGGGATCACCATTTCGACCCCGACCATGGCCATCATGACCACGGAACTTAAGATGGCCGAAACCGTGAATTCCTTAGACTTGTAAACCCGGAAGTTCAAGAACGGATCGTCCATGACTAATTGCCGCCAGATGAACAGGGCGACGAAGATGACCCCGACAATCAGGGTGGTCAGCACGATGGTACTGCCCCAACCGTCGTCCCCCACGGAGGAGAAGCCGTATAACATGCTCCCAAACCCGATGGTCGAGAGAATCACCGACCACACGTCTAACGGTTCGCGCTTAGTTTCCAAGACACTGCGCATCACCCAGAAGCTGGCGATTAAGACCACGGCCACAATCGGAATGATCATGCCGAAGAGGTCCCGCCAAGTCCAGTTGTCGATGACCCACCCGGACAGGGTCGGGCCAATTGCGGGGGCTAGGCCGATTACGATGCCGGCTAACCCCATGGCCGTTCCCCGTTTGTTAGCGGGGAAGATGGTCAGCATCATGGTTTGCAGTAACGGCATCGACACCCCGACCCCGACGGCTTGGACCAGCCGTCCGATCAAAAGCATCGGAAAGTTAAGCGCCGTCCAGCACAGGATGGTCCCGGCTAAGAAGATGGACATCGCGCCAATGTAGAGCCACTTGGAACTGATGGTGTTAATCAGCCAAGCGCTGATGGGGATCATAATCCCGTTAACCAGCAAGAATCCCGTTGTCAACCATTGGACGGTTGACGTGGATACGTCGAATGCCTTCATTAAGGTCGGAAAGGCGGTCGATAAAATCGTTTGATTTAAGACCGTACAGAATGAACCGACCAATAGGAGAACGACAAGTAACGTCCGATTATAGGACTTGCCGTTGGTATCAAGTGCATTTCCCAAAATTAATTCCCTCTTTTATCTCTAAAATTATTTCTGGAACAAATATACTCAGATTGCGGTTAATTGTCAACTAGCTTGACACGTGTTTTATAAAATATATACTGTTGAGAGAAAAGCCGACATAGTTATTAAATCGACTAACAATATTCACAACCGCTTTCATTGGCGACTTAACGGTAAAACTAGATTAAAGGAGGTGGGGCAACAATGCTCACCAATAAAATGACCAATCTGATAAAAAAGATTCCGATTGATGGGGTAACTCTGGGGATTGGCGATGTTTCTCGGGCCACGGGCGTTGCCCAAAGTAAGCTAAGGTATTGGGAAAGTAAGGGGTACATTCAAAGTCGGACGGTGACGGATAATAGTAATCGCAAGTTTACGTACAAAACGATGCTACAGGTCCAATTGATTAAAAGTTATTTGGCCGATGGCTATACGTTAACCAGTGCGGTAAAACAGGCCCGCCAACGGGACGTTTACCTAGACGCACTCCGGTCGTTTTTTGAGGACCGGTTTATCAATCTAGAGGTGACGGATCACACGGCGATGGTGGACTTAGGTCAGTTTGATCCGGACCCCACGAAGCACCTGGTTGCCAAACGCGAAGCAACGGGCTGGCACTTTCAACTCGTCGACGCGGAAAATTAGGCTTTTTGATTGTACCGGGTACCTAAGAATGGTAGTCTAAAGATGCGGAGGACTCACAAACTAGGGCAGTCAAAACCTTCGATGCTAATCGATCTTCTGGCTGGGTTAGCAGACATTCATGTTGTTAACGTGTTGTGAAACCAGGCGAATAACCAAGAGTAATAGCGCGTTTATCTTTGCGCTGGACTACGCTAGCACAAGCTAACGTAAGCGATCGTAATTAATACGACGTGTTTTTGAAAATTAACGTGTTTTGATTTTCACTCGCCTCGCTTGCCTCTGCAGGCCCCCATCGGAGTTTAGAAGGTTCTTCGATGGGGGCTTTCTGCTGGTGGGAGTTCCTTTAAATGATAAAACGATGAGAAGGCGAAAGCTTGGTTTATCAAGCTTTCACCTTCTTATGACTTTTTTAGCCCAAAAAAGTGAGCTTAGATTGTTGTTTTTTGAAACGAACGTGTTACTATAACAAAATCAATTTTAAATTGAATTTATAAAGGATGGTGTGACACATGCTGTTACGACAAGCTACTATGGCTGATTTACCAGAAATCGAAGCAATTATTCGGGACGGACGCGACCTTTTGGCGGCGCAATCCATTGACCAATGGCAGGGAATTTACCCGAACACGGCGGTCTTAGTTGACGACATTCACCAGGGGTGGACGGTTGTCTTGGAGGAAAATCATGAAATTTTAGGGACGGCGGCCATTATTCCTGGCGTTGACCCAACGTATCGTGAAATTGACGGTCAGTGGCTGACGCATGATGCGTCCTACTTGGCAATTCACCGGGTAGCCGTTTCAGCCCACCATCACGGCCGCGGGTTAGCCGGGGAACTATTCCAACGGTTATTTACGCAGATCGATCAGGCGGCTAATATCGAAAGTATTCGGATCGATACGCACCCGCACAACCTGGCAATGCAACACATTATTAAGAAAAATGGCTTTAGTGAAACGGGGAAAATCGACTTGGATAGCGTGGGGTTAACGGGCGTGCAAGACTTTGCCTACGAACGCTTGACGGCCCACATCAAGCCGGAACACTTGGTCCAAACGACGCTGGCTTAAGGACCTGTGGCTGAACGTTGACTTTGATGAAAAGCATGTTGATCAAAATACATGCTATATAATAGTAAAGAAAGTGGTTTCACGTGGTGGTGGGGCCACTTTTTATTTGGATTAATCAGGTTCCCCTAAAACCGGCTTTTCTTTCCACCAAAACTCTGCCATAATAGAGACAGTTTGGTAACGGGGGCGGTTTTGATGGAGAAGAGTGGATTGACGGGTGGTCGGTTTTTACTCGTCACCGTCTTGAATGTGGTAATCACCGTATTTGAATTATTGGGAGGAATCCTTTCGGGGAGTCTGTCATTACTTTCGGATGCCTTTCATAATTTAGGGGATGCCCTATCCGTCATTTTGAGCTACGTGGCCCACCGAATTGGTGGTCGCCGGCAGACTCGGCAGAACACCTTCGGCTACCGACGCGTAGAGATTTTGACCGCCTTGCTAAACTCGGGGTTGCTGATCTTGGTGTCCGTTGGACTGGGTGTTGAAGCCGTCCGTCGATTGTTGCATCCGCAACCGGTCAAGGGCGATGTGATGCTCCTGGTGGCGGTGATTAGCTTCGCGGCCAACTTGTTGTCTACGTTGCTCTTGAATCAAGGGGCGAAACACAACCTCAATATTCGGGCGACCTACCTGCATTTGCTCAGCGATGCCTTGGCATCGATTGGCGTGATTGTGGGGGCCGTCTTGATCACCTTTTGGCAGATCAGCTGGGTGGATCCGCTGATTAGTTTACTGGTGGCGGTGTACATCATTTATGAGTCCTGGCCGATTGTCAAACAGACCTTCGATATCCTGATGGAAGGCGCCCCACGGCTCGATTATGAGGCGATTGCCCACGATATTTGCGCATTACCTCAGATTGAAGGGGTGCATCATCTGCATGCCTGGCAGATTGACGAAAATAACGTGGTATTCTCCGTGCACGTCAACATGGCGGACCTACCGCTAAGTCAGGTTGAGCCGGTTTACCGGCAGATCGAAGCGTTACTGTGTCACAAGTACAACGTGAATCACGTTACGATTCAGGCGGAGTGCCACCGTGGTAAGGATGAATCGTTGTTTTTACAAACAAAATGATTGGCGGCATGAGTGACCTTGCGAACGTGCCGCTAACGTCATGATGACTATTGAGTGTCGATTTAGATGAGGTGAACAAAGTATGACTCCGATGAAGGAGGACTATTTAAAGATTATTTTCGAACTGGGCGGGAAGCAAAAGAAGGTTTCTAACAAGCAAATCGCCATTAGTTTGAACATTGCAGCCGGTTCAGTGACCGAAATGGTCAATAAGATGGCCGCCGAAGGGTTAGCGGAACATACCCCGTATGCGGGAATTTCGTTAACCAGCAAGGGGATTCGGTTGGCCGAGGATTTAGTGCGGAAGCACCGAATCTGGGAAGACTTCTTAGTGGAAAAGCTGGGTTATGAACTGCCCGACGTTCACGATGAAGCCGAAGTCTTAGAACACGTGACGAGTCCGAAGTTGGTTAATGCCTTGGATGACATGTTGGGGCATCCAACCCATTGTCCGCACGGTGGGGTCATCCCCGACCGTTTCGGGCACTATCACGAGGATAGTCACACCGTCTTAAACGACGCGAAGGATGGAAGTGTGGTGACCGTGGATCGGTTTATTGACAACCATGACCTCCTAACGTATTTGGGTGACCTGAAGTTGGACATCGGGGATCAACTGAAGATTGAGAAACACGATCCGTTTGAGGGTCCCGTCACGGTGCGCAACCTGACCGACGATGCGGAATTAATCGTCAGTTACAAGGCGGCCCACTATATTTTTGTGAAGTAAATTAATGAAAATCGGGCACCGGTGCGGCTGAACGCACCGGTGTCCGGTTTTTATTTGGCCAGATTAAAGTGTCGTTTTAGAAATAGCTGACGTATAATAATTAAAAAAGTTATGAACGACATCGGCGACGGTTTCGTTTGAACAAGGGAGGCGGCACCGTGTCAACGACGAAAGAACACGACCAATTAATTTTACATACCGCGCTAACGGCGGGCCGGATCATGATTGAAAATGGCTCAGAAATCGAGCGGGTGGAGGATACCATGACCCGAATCGCCACCAACGCTGGGGCCCGAACCAGCCAATTGTTCGTGATGATTACCGGGATTTTGATGGCCATCAACGGCGAAGTAGGGGCGCAGATTCAACCCGTCAAGCGCCGGACCTTTGATCTGGAAAAAATTGCGGTCGTCAACCAGTTATCCCGGGAGTTTGCCGTGAAGGAGATTACCTTACAGCAGTTTGCGGATCGGTTAGATCATTTAGATAGCGTCAGTAAGTATTTTCCGTTTTGGCTGCAACTCTTGGCGGCTGCGATGGTCAGTGGGCCGTTGGAAGTGGTCTTTCGTCACAACCTGCACGATTTCTGGATAACCTGTTTGGTGGGGATGCTGGGCTGGGTCGTCTACTATCTGATTAGTAAGTACGTTGAAATTCGGTTCTTAGCGGAGTTTGCGGGGGCCGCGGTTATTGGCTTGCTCGCGGTCTGGAGCCATCATTTGGGACTGGGCAACAGTGTTGACGACATCATCATTGGGAGCGTCATGCCCCTAGTCCCGGGAGTCCCCATTACCAACTCGGTGCGCGATATTCTAGCGGGTAACCTGGTTAGTGGCCCGGTCCGGGGCGTCGAGGCGTTAGTGAGTGCGGCGGCCATTGGCTTTGGAATTGCCATGGTTCTACAATTTCTTTAGGAGGAAGCTGACATGACCATTATGGAAGTCGTTATTGCCATGGTAGGAAACTACGTCGCCACTATTGCGTTTGGGATCCTGCTGAACATTCCTCGGCGGGCGTTGAACCTGAGCGGCTGGATTGGCGTTTTGGGGTACTTGTTATATCAGGTCACCATTGTCTTTGGTGGCGGGTACGTGGTGGGAAACCTTTTGGGGGCCGTGGCAATTGGGGTGGCGTCACTTCAAGCCGCCCGGTGGAAAAAGATGCCGATGATCCTGTTTAACATTCCCGCGCTGGTCCCCCTGGTTCCTGGGGGGCAAGCCTACGAGATGATTAAGAACTTTGCGTTGGGGCAAAATGATACGGCCCTGACCTTCTTGCTGCAGGTCGTGATGATCTCCGGCGCGATTGCCTTTGGGTTCTTGTTATCCGAACTAGTTAATCGCTTGCGCCAGCGCGCTTGGCGGCATCATCGGTAAAGTCTTAGGAAATTGTTAAGCGCCGCGTCCCTAGAATTTTAGCGGTGGGGTGGTATACTCAAATGCGAGGAGTTTTTTCAATCAGGTATGACGAAAGGAATCTAATCTCATGATGCTATTTAACCGGGATCGGGACCGACCATGGAAGTTCGGCTTGACCACGATCCTCTTTTTAACGCTGGCGTTTTTCGTAAAGGCCCAAAACGCTTACGTGGCCTTCTTGGACTCGTCAATCGTGGACATCGTCCAGAAGACCCAACCAGGGTGGAAGACCCTGATGTACCGGGGAATCACCAGTCTAGTTGAGCCTAAGTTCTTGATTGTTTGGACCGTGGTGTTGGCGTTCTTGTTGTGGGGCTTTAAATTTAAGATCCCCGCACTCTGGTGCCTAGCCACGTTGATTGGGGGCGACGTGTTAGCCGCCGTCGTCAAGAATGTGGTCCAACGAGCCCGACCGGCCGGGCATCTGGCCATCGATAACGGCTATAGCTTCCCCAGTGGTCACGTCTTCGGAACGTTCCTATTATTGGCCATGATTTGGCTGATTTTGATTCCGATGATCGCCACACCTTGGCGGGCCTGGGTGGTCCGAATTATCGTCATTATTTGGCTGATCTTAGTCATGATTTCACGGGTCTACCTCAATGCACATTTTCCCACCGATACCTTCGGGGCGGCGTTACTCGCCTACTTGTGGCTGCAAGTGGCGGAAGGCTTATACATCCGGTTAGCGCCGATGATGAAACGTTGGCCGTTACTGAAAAAGTCTGAAATTTAAAGCAAAAAAAGGCCTGTCAACGGGGACGTTGGCAGGCCTTTTTTGACCGCTGATTGCGTTAAGCTAAGTCGGCCAGCCATTCCGTGGCGAGCGTGACCCAGTGAGCGACGTGGGGTAAGTTCGTTCCCGGCTTCCAGGCGGTCACTTGGTTGGCAAGAGCCAGGCCATGGGGACCATGGTGGAAGACGTGCAGCTCGGTGTCCACCCCATGGGCAATGGAGGCCTGCGCGTAAGCCAAGGCATTCTGGACGGGAACCAGGGGATCGCTAGCCGTGACCCAGATAAACGTGGGCACGTTCTGGTCGGTCACTAACTGATCGGCGGCAATTGAGGCGGGATCGTTGGTCCACTGCGCTAGCGTAGCGGGATCGGACGGGAACCCCGCCGTTGGGGTGATGACGGGGTAGCCGAGGATGATGGCTTGTGGTCGGATTTCCGCGGGGGTCGTGTGCGCCTGCTGGTTCAACTCGGCACTGGCCCAGTGATCGTTAAATAGCGCGACGATGTGACCTCCCACGGAGAACCCGGCAATCACTAGGCGTTCTGGTTGGAGTTGCCACTCGTGAGCGTGCCGCCGTAACGTGGCGACACTTTGCGCCAGTTCGATCACCGGTGCGGGGAGCAGTGGCTGTTTTTCGGCAACGAAGCTATACCGTAAAAAGAAGGCCTGGTAGCCCTTAGCCGACCAAGCCAAGGCCAGGTCCTCAGCCTGTTGTTCGGGGATGTGGGTGTAGGAGCCGCCGGGAACGATGATGATGGCCGGGTAGGTGGCCGTGGGATCATCCTGACGTAGGTAGCCTTGTAGGTAGGCCTGAGAATTTTCAGCGAGGGCTTGCTTCACAATTTGCATTTGAAAAAACCTCCAAGTTAAGTCATGATAGAAATCAAGGTGGCGTGATGTCACCACTAGCTAATCTACGTTTATTGTACCGCAAATTAAGGTTAGACCAAGAAAGAAGGTCAGGGGATGGTTCCTGAAATAACAACGGCGCGGCTCCACTTACGCCCCCTCAAAATGAGTGATTTGGAAGCCTATCAGGCCATTGTGACCGACCCCAGAGTGGCGTTACCGGCAGGGTTACAGTTGCCACTTTCCGATCAGCACGTAGCTAACGGGTTGCGAGCCGATCTGCAGCAGCCCTTAGCTTACGCCATCACGCGGTCGCTGCAAGGGCCGTTAGTCGGCATGGTCATTGGCTATGAGCACGCGGATGCGTTGGGGGACTTAGACGTGACGGCTGTCGATCTGGGCTACTTTTTGACGCCAACTCTCTGGGGGCACGGCTATATGCCAGAAGCGTTACGGGGACTGTTGGCCGTTTTGGTACAAGCGCACAGTCCCATTAAAACTTTGTGGGCCACCAGCTTGGCCACGAATCAACGCTCGCAGAACGTTTTAAGTCACTTATCATTCGAACTAATTGATGACCAGTTGGTCGTACCTAATCCCGCTACAATGGCGTTAGAGCGTCACCTCCTCTACCGCTATGATTTATGATCATCATGATGGTTAATTTTTAGTCTTGCAATGCAATCTTAAGATGTCTATACTACGAAGTGTCGAAAAGAAGAGGTGCGATCAACATGAGTCATCTTCCAGAGATGGGCGACATTGATGAAGGAAGGTAAAAGGGGCAATCGCCGAAATCTGAATCGTCGACCACGGTTTAGGTTGGGTCCTGATCTAATAGATCAGGGACTGTCGCAGTTGTAACCAGATTGCGGGGTGCTTTCAACGATACAGACTTGGGCGCTAATGACCATGATTCTTGGGAGTTTGAATTGAAGGGAATTTTGGGTTTCCTAGGTCGCTTCGAGAAGGTCCTTCTATGAACCAGAAGGAGGAATTATATGGAACAGAGTATGACAAACGCAACAACGAGTAAGTCTTCGGATTCGGTAAAGCGGGGACTCAAGACGCGACACGTGTCAATGATTGCGTTGGGTGGATGTATTGGAACAGGGCTCTTTGTTGCCAGCGGGTCTGCCATCTCGACAGCCGGTCCTGGTGGCGCATTAGTTGCCTACATTGCAATGGGATTAATGGTGTACTTTTTAATGACCAGTCTAGGAGAAATGGCCACGAACATGCCAATCTCCGGTTCGTTTGCTGCTTATTCTGCTAAGTATGTTGATCCAGCTCTGGGGTTCGCCATGGGGTGGAACTACTGGTTCAACTGGGCCATTACCGTAGCGGTAGATATTTCAACCGCGGCGTTAGTCATGAAGTTCTGGTTACCCAATATTCCCGGGTGGACCTGGAGCTTGGTGGCGTTAGTCATTATCTTTGTCATTAACGCGTTATCCGTGCAAGCCTTCGGGGAAACCGAATTTTGGATGTCGTTAATTAAGGTGGTTACCATCTTCGTCTTCTTAGCCGTTGGGTTACTAACCATCGTGGGCATCATGGGTGGTCACGGACCTGGTCTGAGCAACTTCACTTACAAGCAGGCACCGTTCGTTGGTGGTTTTCCCGCCATTCTAAGTGTCTTCGTGGTCGCCGGGTTCTCGTTCCAAGGAACGGAATTGGTTGGGATCACTGCCGGGGAATCGGAAGATCCTTCGCACAGTGTGCCTAAGGCGATTAATCAAGTGTTCTGGCGGATTATTTTATTCTACGTTTTAGCTATCTTTGTGATTGCCGCTGTCTTACCTTACACGAGTCATGATTTACTGGGCTCTTCTGCGAGTGACGTGGCCATCAGTCCCTTTACGTTAGTCTTTCGTCGGGCTGGTTTGGCTGCCGCTGCGAGTGTCATGAACGCTGTGATCTTGACGTCCGTTATTTCCGCTGCTAACTCCGGAATGTACGCGTCAACGCGAATGTTGTACTCCTTGTCCAAGGAAGGTTATGCACCACAATTCTTGGGACGGACCGGTAAGAATGGGATTCCTTATCCGGCCTTACTGATGACGACGTTGGTCGCTGCCTTGACCTTCATCAGTAGTATTGCGGGGCCAAAGATTTATATGTGGCTGGTCGCCGCTAGTGGGTTGACCGGGTTCATCGCTTGGTTCGGAATTGCGTTATCGCACTTCCGCTTCCGGCGCGCCTTTATCAAGCAGGGACATCAGCTGTCTGAATTGAAGTATCACGCTAAGTGGTTCCCAATTGGGCCGCTGCTGGCATTAATTCTCTGTGTCGCCGTCATCGTGGGTCAAGATCCACAATCCTTCTTCTCGGGTAACTGGGAACAAGTATTGGTCACCTACATTGGGGTGCCACTGGTCTTAATCCTCTACATTGGTTACAAGATTAAGAATCATACCAAGTTGATTCCGTTAGACGAAGTTGACGTGGCACCAGTCCACAAGGATGGGACGTTAAAGAATAACGCCGCTGCCGAAAAGGACTAATTCAATTAAATTAAAATCGGGTGACCGTATTAGCCGTAAGGCCGATACGGTCACCTTTTTATGGGGGCCTTTAGCCAAAGTGATGGAATTGGCCCTAAAAAATTACCACGATATATTGTCTTTTCAAAATCAGGTTGGTACAATATGTAGTGTTGTTTTTGCGCCCGGAAGATTCCGGGGGGAATGGTTACGGAAATAAAGGAGAGATATTGCATGCTTGTATTATCGGGAACTATTGGGGCTGGCAAAACGAGCCTAGCGAACTTATTGGCTAAACATTTAAACAAACCAGCGTTTTATGAATCGGTAGATGACAACAAAATTTTACCGCTATTCTATAAGGATCCCCAGAAGTATGCCTTCTTACTGCAGATTTACTTCTTGAACAAGCGGCTAGACAGCATTAAGGCCGCCAACGCGGACCAGGAAAGCGTGATGGATCGTTCAATCTTTGAGGATTCGCTGCTGTTTCATTTGAACGCCGACTTGGGTCGGGCGACGAACACGGAAGTTGACATCTACGATTCGCTGTTGCAGAACATGATGCAAGAGCTGCCGGAAGCCACTTACCAGAAGAACCCGGACCTGTTAATTCACATTAACATTTCCTTTGATACGATGCTGCAACGGATCAAGAAACGGGGACGGTCTTACGAACAAATTGATACCGACCCGAGCCTATACAATTACTACAAGGAACTTGACCAACGGTACACGGCTTGGTACGCCAATTACGATAAATCACCGAAGATGCAAATTAACGGGGATGACTTGGACTTCGTGGAAGATCCAGTGGCCCGGCAAAAGGTTTTAGCCCTCATTGATGAAAAGATCGCGTCCCTCTAGGACTTGTTTCTAGGCGTAAAGTAGGGTATGATAAGCATAATTTCAAACACGTCAGTGCCTAATAAGTAGACGGCCAGAGAAGCGGGGTTAGCTGTGAACCGCTACGTCGAATGATTCCAGCACGAAAGAAGTGGGCAGGTAATGCTGCACGGTGCAAACCGTTATCATGTTCAAGGGTATCGCTAGGCACACTAGCGATGAACTTGGGTGGTACCGCGAAGGTCTTCGTCCCATGTGACGGAGGCCTTTTTTGCGGTTAGGGACTAGTTGAAGGGAGTAATGACAATGTTAGATTTAAAGTTGATTCGGCAAGAAACTGATTTTGTAAAGGAAAAGTTGGCCACTCGGGGGGTGGATCCAGCCGATATTGATGCCCTTTCAGCCATGGATGCTAAGCGACGGGAACTCATTACCAAGACGGAAACCATGAAGGCCCAACGTAACACGGTGTCGGATGAAATCTCGAAGATGAAACGGCAAAAACAAAACGCCGATGATCAGATTACCGAAATGCGGCAAGTTAGCGCCGCAATCAAGGCGGCCGATGCGGAACTCGATACCTTAAAGGCCCAGGTCCAAGATGCAGCGGCACACCTGCCGAACATTCCTAACGATAACGTTCCGGTGGGCTTAGATGAAACCGGCAGTGTTGAGATCCGCAAATGGGGCGAGAAACCTAATATGGACTTTACCCCCAAGGCCCACTATGAAATCGGGGAAAATCTCGATATTTTGGACTTTGAACGTGGTGCGAAGGTCTCTGGTAGCCGGTACCTGTACTACCTGGGGGCGGGTGCCCACTTGGAACGGGCCGTCTACAACTTCTTTTTAGACGAAAATACGAAGGCGGGCTTCAAGGAAGTCTTGCCACCGTACATCGTCAACGATGCGTCCATGTACGGAACGGGCCAGTTCCCGAAGTTTAAAGAAGATGTCTACTCCTTAGAGGGTCAGCACATGACGTTAATCCCTACGGCCGAAGTGCCCTTAGTCAACTATTACCGTAATGAAGTCATCCCGGCTGAGAAATTACCGGTATGGTTTACGGCCTTAACGCCAGCCTTTCGCTCTGAAGCAGGGAGTGCGGGGCGCGATACTCGGGGCTTAATTCGGTTACACCAGTTTAATAAGGTGGAAATGGTTAAGTTCTGTGAGCCAGAAGATTCTTGGAACGAATTAGAGGCGCTGACGAAGCACGCTGAGATGCTGTTACAGAAGCTGGGCTTGGCCTACCACGTGATTACCCTGACGACGGGTGACATGAGCTTTACGGCGGCGATGACGCATGATTTGGAGGTCTGGTTCCCAGAACAAGGAACTTACCGTGAAATTTCAAGCTGCTCGAACACGACGGACTTCCAGGCGCGGCGGGCGCACATTCAGTACCGTGACGACAATGGTAAGTTGCAGTACGTCCATGCGTTGAACGGTTCCGGTTTGGCTGTTGGCCGAACGGTTGCCGCTATTTTGGAAAACTACCAAAATGAAGATGGTACGGTCACGATTCCGGACGTGCTGGTCCCTTACATGGGTGGCATGACCAAGATTACCAAATAAGTGAGTTAAAATAGGACTGAGGTGGCTTTGTCGACGGGAGATCCGTTGGCAAGGCCACTTTTTTGTTAGGCGAACATGGTTGGTAAAGTGGAATCTAGGTGGAAACCAGGGATAAAACGGATCTCAGTACAAAAAAATCGCGTTATTTTATAAAAAATACAGAAAAGGGGTAGCTTTTTGGCTCAGGTTACGCTATGATATTAAATGTTGCTGAGGGAGTAGTTATTCAGCTAACGAATATTTATTCAAAGTATCCGTTAAAAAACGGTTGACATCGTTTCGGTGAAATGGTAAATTGTAATAGTTGTCGTTGGTGAGTTTCTGCCTGACATTCTGACTAAGAAAACTAACGAATATTTATTCAAAAAGATTTCAAAAAAGATGTTGACAATCTTCAAACGACATGGTAAATTATAATAGTTGTTTCAAACGAGTTAGCTAATAACTTGATTGAACATATGGAGGATTAGCTCAGTTGGGAGAGCGTCTGCCTTACAAGCAGAGGGTCACAGGTTCGAGCCCTGTATCCTCCATTGGGACTCCGAGTCCTAGAACTTCATCGTCACCATGCAGGTGTGGCGGAACTGGCAGACGCGCTAGATTTAGGTTCTAGTGTCTTATGACGTGGGGGTTCGAGTCCCTTCACCTGCATTAGTTAAATATCGCAAAATATTTTCTAATATTTTGCCGACTTAGCTCAGTTGGCAGAGCATCTCACTAGTAATGAGGAGGTCGGAGGTTCGAATCCTCTAGTCGGCATGGTTCCATTAATTAAATTTGCCAATGCGGAAGTAGTTCAGTGGTAGAACATCACCTTGCCATGGTGGGGGTCGCGGGTTCGAATCCCGTCTTCCGCTTTTGCCCTTTTGCCGGGGTGGCGGAATTGGCAGACGCACAGGACTTAAAATCCTGCGGTCAGTGATGACCGTACCGGTTCGATCCCGGTCCTCGGCATTTAACTTAATATAATTATGCACCCATAGCGCAATTGGATAGAGTGTCTGACTACGAATCAGAAGGTTGTAGGTTCGACTCCTACTGGGTGCATTTTTGTGGCTTATAGGATTATTTTATAAGCAGACTCGGGAAGTAGCTCAGCTTGGTAGAGCACCTGGTTTGGGACCAGGGGGTCGCAGGTTCGAATCCTGTCTTCCCGATTAACCGGTTACCGGTTAGCGAATTAAATAGGTTGATTATCGGGAAGTAGCTCAGCTTGGTAGAGCACCACGTTCGGGACGTGGGGGTCGCAAGTTCGAATCTTGTCTTCCCGATTTTTTAATCCTAACTCTACATATTATATACTGATAAATCTATGACGGCGGTCTTCCAGCTAATTGTTTGGAAGCCGGCGTCTTTTTTGGTACTATAGACTACCAGGAGTTGTTCTGGCGAACGTTCTTCCAGTGCGGAATATCGTCGTAAAAAGACTAATCCATTGCATTTTGGAGGGAAGTTCGTATAATATTAGTCAATATTAGTCAAAAGAACTGCCGAAGGGGGGGACGTAAATAATGGAGAATCAAAATATTTCGGATATTATTGAAGCTTACCTCAAGCAGATTCTCGCGGAGTCTCAAGAAGTTGAGATTCGACGGTCGGAAATTGCTAATCAGTTCAATGTCGTCCCATCACAGATTAATTACGTGATTAAGACACGCTTTACGATTCAAGACGGCTACGTCGTTCGTAGTAAGCGGGGTGGCGGTGGTTATATTCGGATCGAAAAGGTTAAGTTATTGGATAACTTGGATTTTATCGACTCGTTAGTAACCGCCGTAGGTGACCAGATTACCCGGCATGATGGATTAGCGGTCGTTCGCAGCTTATTTGAAGCCGGAACCATTAACCGGCGAGAAGCCAACATTATGTTAGCAGCGATTGATAAGACCGCCCTAAACACGGGAGATCGGGAGTTAAACGAACGGGTACGAGCCCAAATCCTGGTTTCGATTTTGGATCATTTACGTTACGAGAGCTAAGAAAGTGAGGAGTTGCAATGGACAACCTATTTACGCCCAGTGCTAAGAGTGTCTTAGTTTTGGCACAGGAACAGGCAAAGTATTTTAAGCATCAAGCGGTGGGTACGGAACACTTACTGCTAGCCCTCACCATTGAAAAAAACGGGATTGCCAATAAAGTCCTCCAACAATTTTCTGTGACGGACGACGATGTCCGCGAAGAGATCGAACGGTTCACCGGTTACGGGACCCTAGAGAACACGGATAAAGATAGTTATTTACCGTATTCGCCTAAAGCCAAAGCCATGTTAGCCTTGGCCGGTGATGAAGCTAAGCGCTTAGGGGCCACCAAGATTGGCACGGAGCACTTGCTGTTAGCGTTACTCAGTGATGAAACGATTCTGTCGTCACGCATCTTGAAAAATCTCAACGTTGAATTAACCAGTGCTCGTAAGGTGGTTCTCCGTAAATTGGGGATCGCCGATACGCCTAAGCGGCGGAACGAAAACCGGGCACGTCGGGCTGCACAGGGGGGCACACCGACGCTAGACTCCTTAGCGCGGGACCTGACCCAAGCAGCTAAAGATGGCAAGATGGATCCAACGGTGGGCCGTGATAAGGAAGTTAAGCGGGTCATTCAGATCTTGAGTCGACGGACCAAAAACAATCCGGTACTGATTGGCGAACCCGGTGTGGGTAAAACGGCAATTGCGGAAGGCTTAGCCCAACGGATTGTGGCCGGTGATGTGCCCGAGGATATGCAAAATAAACGGCTAATGATGCTCGACATGGGCTCGTTGGTTGCGGGAACCAAGTATCGGGGTGAATTCGAAGACCGGCTGAAGAAAGTCATCGAGGAAATTTACAACGACGGGCACGTAATCCTATTTATCGATGAACTGCACACGTTGATTGGCGCTGGTGGGGCCGAAGGGGCCATCGACGCCTCGAACATCTTGAAACCGGCTCTGGCCAGAGGTGAACTTCAAACCATCGGGGCCACGACGTTGGATGAGTATCAAAAGTATATCGAATCTGACGCAGCGTTGGAACGACGGTTTGCAACCGTGCAGGTTGACGAACCGACTAGCGAGGAAGCCTTAGAGATCTTAAAGGGTTTGCGGCCGCGTTACGAGGACCATCATCACGTTAATATCACGGATGAGGCCCTGGAACAGGCTGTGAAGCTGTCCGTCCGGTACATTAGCGAACGTTTCTTACCAGATAAGGCGATTGATTTAATGGATGAAGCCTCTGCGAAGGTGCGGATTGATCAGATGGATAAACCGACGCCGACCAGTAAGTTGACCCAGGATCTGGATCAGCTGGCTAAGGATAAGGACGCTGCGATTGAACGGCAAGACTTTGAACAGGCCGCCCAATTACGGACCCAAGAGATTGCTTTACGTGAGAAGCTAGCTGCGCAAAAAGCGAAGGCGGCAGAACGTGCGGATCAGGCCAAACGGCATTATGTCCTGAACGTTACGGGTGAAGATGTTGCCCAAGTGGTGGCAGAATGGACTGGCGTTCCGTTGACGCAGTTGAAGCAAACGGATGCTGACCGGCTAGTTAATCTGGAAAAGATTCTGCACCAGCGGGTAATTGGTCAAGACGAAGCAGTTTCGGCGGTTGCCCGGGCGATTCGGCGGGCCCGTTCCGGTCTAAAGGATCCGAACCGGCCGATTGGGTCGTTTATGTTCTTAGGACCAACCGGGGTCGGGAAGACCGAGTTGGCTAAGGCCCTCGCGGCGGCCATGTTTGGGTCGGAAGATAACATGATTCGGGTCGATATGAGTGAATACATGGAGAAATATTCCACCAGTCGGCTGATTGGGTCGGCCCCCGGTTATGTGGGGTACGATGAAGGGGGCCAACTGACCGAAAAGGTTCGGCAGAAGCCTTACTCCGTGGTGCTCTTCGATGAAGTGGAAAAGGCGCACCCGGATGTCTTTAACCTGTTACTGCAGGTCTTAGGCGATGGGTACCTTACCGATTCCAAGGGTCGCCGAGTCGACTTCCGGAACACGATTTTAATTATGACTTCGAACTTAGGGGCCACTAAGCTGCGGGATGAAAAGACCGTCGGCTTCGGTGCCGAAGACGTGGCTAACGATTACCGAGCAATGGCGGATACCATTCGGCAAACGTTGAAGCAGTCCTTCCGTCCAGAATTCTTGAACCGCATTGATGAGACCGTGATTTTCCATTCCTTGAAGAAACCCGAGTTACATCAGATTGTTAAATTGATGGCTCAGCGGATTGTCAAGCGGGTGGCGGACCAAAACATCAAGTTGAAGTTCACACCGGCGGCCTTAGATGCAATTGCCCAGGCCGGTTACGATCCAGAGTATGGGGCGCGACCGCTACGCCGAGCGTTGCAGAACCAGGTTGAAGACCAGTTGAGTGAAGCCATGCTCTCGGGTGAGATCAAGGCTAACGAGCAGGTCACGATTGGTGCGACCAAGGGTAAAGTAACGATTAATTCGAAGCCGGTAACGCCACGTAAGGCCGTGACTAGTAAATAATTGCCGGAACACCGAAGGATTAAATTAATCAATTAAAATTGTTTTATCAACAGCAGTCCTACTGGGTAACCTTCTCAGTGGGGCTGCTCTTTTGGTTGGTCCGGAGGTGTGGTAAACTGACATTAATTTAGAATGAAGGGAACGGACAACGGGATGAAAAGAAAAGAGCAACTAACCCAAACGCACGCGGCGATTCTAGCGGCGGCCCGGGAGCAATTCTTGTCGCGCGGGTATCAAGCCACGTCGACACGGGAGATTGCTCGGCAGGTCGGCATCACTCAGCCGGCGCTCTATCACCACTTTAGCGATAAGGAGGCCATCTTCTTGGCGGTGGTGAAGGAAGTGGGACAAGAAACCAAAACCGGAATTACGCAGGTTAATACCCGGGTTCAGGCCGGCCACCTGACGGATCCCGTTGAGGCGTTGGCGGCGGTAACTGAGGTTCTACTGGCCGTTCATCCCCGGGACGTGTTTAGCGTTTTGCACGGGAGTTTCCGGTACCTAGCCCCGAGTAATAAGGGGCAATTGGGACAGTTGTTGATGGCGGACTACCTGACACCGCTAGCGGCGTTCTTTGATTTGGGTCTCGTGACGTTGCGACCACACCTGACATCGCGCGAGGCGGCTTCGTTTTACCTGACTAGTCTGAGTCCGTTATTTAACAACTTCCACCAGGTGGGGCCGGCGGATGCGTCGAAGCACGAGCAAATCGTCATTCTGCTCCGGTTAATCTTGTTTGGGATTGCCACGGAAAAGTAAGCATAATATCTTGACAATCCGGCATTAGTTTTGTACTATATCATCTGTATGCAACTGTGAACTGAAATTGGGGTAGCCGATCTATTGTCCGGTGCACCCACTATAAGAAGCCAAAAGCAAATTTTGATTTGTTTTTGGATTTTTTTTGCCAAAAAACCGAGAAAAAAAGCATTTGTAATCTAAATGTAATATTCGGTTTGGCCAGTCACAGAATAAATAGGAGAGGTGAACAACTTGGCAGGACACTTAGTGAAATACGGGAAACACCGTACGCGTCGTAGCTATTCACGGATCAAGGAAGTTCTGGACTTACCTAACTTGATCGAGATTCAAACCAATTCCTATAATTGGTTCCTCGATGAAGGGTTACGTGATATGTTCGATGACATCATGCCAATCGAGGATTTTCAAGGAAACCTTTCGTTAGAGTTTGTTGATTATCAATTATTAGAACCTAAATATTCGGTGGATGAAGCGCGGGAACATGACGCCAACTATTCAGCACCGTTACACGTCACCTTACGACTAACGAACCACGAAACGGGCGAAATCAAGTCTCAAGATGTCTTCTTCGGCGACTTCCCATTAATGACGCACCAAGGAACTTTCATTATTAATGGGGCAGAACGGGTAATTGTTTCCCAATTAGTTCGTTCGCCAGGCGTTTACTTTAATGAAGATACCGATAAGAACGGCCGGACCATCTTTGGCGCCACGGTTATTCCTAACCGGGGAGCTTGGTTGGAATTCGAAACCGACGCCAAGAACATTTCCTACGTCCGGATTGACCGGACCCGGAAGATCCCGATGACCGAATTAGTTCGGGCCTTAGGGTTTGGCTCCGATGACGAAATTTTGGACATCTTGGGCGATAACGAAAGCCTGATGGCCACTTTGGAAAAGGATATCCACAAGAATACCGACGACTCACGGGTCGAAGAATCCTTGAAGGATATCTACGAACGCTTGCGGCCAGGTGAACCGAAGACGGCGGACTCTTCACGGAGTCTGTTGACGGCCCGGTTCTTTGACCCGAAGCGTTACGACATGGCACCCGTTGGTCGTTACAAGACCAACAAGAAGCTGAGCTTAAAGACCCGGTTATTGGGTCTGACCTTAGCCGAAACGTTGGCTGATCCGGATACTGGTGAAGTCATCGTGCAAAAGGGCACGACGGTGGATAAGGACGTCATGAAGAACTTGGCGCCTTACCTGGATCGCGACGACTTTAAGATGGTGACTTTCCAACCATCTGACGAAGCCGTCGTCACCGAACCTTTGAAATTACAAATCATCAAGGTGCAATCCCCTGACGATCCGGAACAAGAAGTACCCGTTATTGGGAATGGGAACATTGACTTGAAGCTGAAGCACATTCGTCCAGCCGACATCATTGCATCCATGAACTACTTCTTCGATCTCCAAATCGGCATCGGCAACACCGACGATATTGACCACTTGGGGAACCGGCGGATTCGTTCCGTGGGTGAATTACTCCAAAACCAATTCCGGATCGGGTTATCCCGGATGGAACGGGTGGTCCGTGAACGGATGTCCATTCAAGACGCCGCTACGGTGACCCCCCAACAGCTGATCAACATTCGACCAGTTGTGGCGTCCATCAAGGAATTCTTTGGGTCTTCCCAACTGTCACAATTCATGGACCAAACCAACCCGTTGGGCGAATTGACGCATAAGCGTCGGTTGTCCGCCTTAGGACCTGGTGGGTTGACGCGTGACCGGGCCGGTTATGAAGTCCGGGACGTGCACTACACCCACTACGGTCGGATGTGCCCGATTGAAACGCCTGAAGGCCCGAACATCGGGCTGATTAACTCGTTGTCCAGTTACGCGCGAGTTAATAAGTATGGGTTCATTGAAACACCATACCGTCGGGTTTCCTGGGGAACGCACAAGGTAACCGACAAGATCGATTACCTGACGGCCGATGAAGAAGATAATTACGTCGTGGCTCAAGCGAACACGCCGTTGAAAGACGATGGGTCGTTTGACACGGACACGATCATGGCGCGGGCTAAGTCCGAAAACATTGAAACTACCGCCGACCGGATTGACTACATGGATGTGTCGCCTAAGCAAGTTGTTGCGGTGGCCACGGCATGTATTCCTTTCTTGGAAAACGATGACTCCAACCGGGCGCTGATGGGGGCCAACATGCAACGGCAAGCTGTGCCATTGCTGGACCCACACGCACCATTGATTGGGACGGGGATTGAATACAAGGCCGCCCATGACTCTGGGGTTGCCATGATCAGTCAACATGACGGAACCGTTGAATACGTCGACGCTCGTGAAATTCGCGTGCGGCGTGAAGACGGGGCGTTGGACACTTACAAGTTGATGAAGTTCCGCCGGTCTAACGGTGGGAAGAACTACAACCAACGGCCAATCGTTAAGGTCGGCGACCACGTCGATAACGACGAAGTGATTGCCGATGGGCCTTCCATGGAAAATGGGGAATTAGCCTTAGGGCAAAACCCACTGGTTGCCTTCATGACTTGGCAAGGGTACAACTTCGAAGATGCCATTGCGATTAACGAACGGTTAGTTCGGGATGACGTCTACACGTCAATTCACATTGAAGAATACGAATCCGAAGCTCGTGACACGAAGCTCGGACCGGAAGAAATGACGCGTGAAATCCCTAACGTGGGTGAAGACGCCTTGAAGAACTTGGACGAAGACGGAATTATCCGGATCGGTGCCGAAGTTCAAGACGGGGACATCTTAGTTGGGAAAGTGACGCCTAAAGGGGTCACGGAACTTTCCGCCGAAGAACGGCTGTTACACGCCATCTTTGGTGAAAAGGCTCGTGAAGTCCGGGATACGTCACTGAAGGTTCCTCACGGTGGTGGCGGGATCATCCAAGACGTGAAGATCTTTACCCGTGAAAACGGGGACGAATTATCGCCTGGCGTGAACATGATGGTCCGGGTCTACATCGCCCAAAAGCGTAAGCTGCAGGTTGGTGACAAGATGTCCGGTCGTCACGGGAACAAAGGGACGGTTTCCATCGTCATTCCACAAGAAGATATGCCGTACATGCCAGATGGGACACCAATTGATATCATGTTGAGTCCCATGGGTGTGCCTTCCCGGATGAACATCGGGCAAGTGCTCGAATTGCATTTAGGGATGGCCGCACGCAAGTTAGGCATTCACATGGCAACACCGGTCTTCGATGGGGCCCAAGATTCTGATATCTGGGACGCCGTTAAGGAAGCTGGTATGGCCTCCGATGCCAAGACGGTCTTGTACGATGGCCGGACGGGTGAACCGTTTGATAAGCGGGTTGCCGTTGGGGTCATGAACTACTTGAAGTTGGCCCACATGGTCGACGACAAGATGCACGCTCGTTCCATTGGACCTTACTCCCTGGTTACGCAACAACCCCTTGGTGGGAAAGCGCAATTTGGTGGTCAGCGTTTCGGTGAAATGGAAGTTTGGGCTTTGGAAGCCTACGGGGCAGCTTACACGTTGCAAGAAATCTTAACCTACAAGTCCGATGACGTTGTCGGCCGGGTGAAGACTTACGAAGCCATCGTGAAGGGCGATCCGATTCCAAAGCCAGGCGTGCCAGAATCCTTCCGTGTGCTGGTGAAGGAACTTCAATCCCTTGGTTTGGATATGAAGGTCTTGAACGGTAACAACGAAGAGATCGAATTACGCGACATGGACGATGAAGACGATGACGTCGTTAACGTTGATGCGTTGAGCAAGTATGCCCAACAGCAAGAAGAACAACGTAAGGCCCAAGCTAGTGATAGCAAGGATGCCAAGACGACAGCACCACAAAACGAGAGTCAACCGAATACGCAAGATTAATTCATAAGGGAGGTCGCTTCTTTGGTCGATGTCAATAAGTTCGAAAGCATGCAGATCGGACTCGCCTCACCCGATAAGATCCGTAGTTGGTCTTACGGTGAAGTCAAAAAGCCAGAAACCATTAACTACCGGACGTTGAAGCCGGAAAAAGACGGTCTGTTCGACGAACGCATCTTCGGTCCTACTAAGGACTGGGAATGTGCTTGTGGGAAATACAAACGTATCCGTTACAAGGGTGTCGTTTGTGACCGTTGTGGGGTTGAAGTTACCCGTTCTAAGGTTCGCCGGGAACGGATGGGCCACATTGAACTGGCTGCTCCAGTAACGCACATCTGGTACTTTAAAGGGATCCCAAGTCGAATGGGTTTGGTCCTGGACATGAGTCCGCGGGCGTTGGAAGAAATTATCTACTTTGCTTCCTACGTGGTCTTAGATCCTGGTGATACCGCTCTGGAACGTAAGCAATTACTGTCCGAACGGGACTACCGTGATAAGCTCGCCGAATACGGCTCCAAGGCCTTCAAGGCTGAAATGGGTGCCGAAGCCATCAAGAAGTTATTGATGGCCGTAGATTTGGATAAAGAAGTTAAGGAATTAAAGGAAGAATTGAAGGAAGCCACTGGCCAGAAGCGGACGCGGGCCGTTCGTCGTTTGGACATCTTGGAAGCCTTCGTCACGTCGGGTAACCGTCCGGAATGGATGGTCATGGACGCGATTCCGGTCATTCCGCCTGACTTGCGGCCGATGGTCCAGTTGGAAGGGGGACGTTTTGCGACGTCCGACTTAAACGACCTGTATCGCCGGGTCATCAACCGGAACAGCCGGCTCAAGCGCTTGCTTGATTTAAACGCACCAGGCATCATCGTGCAAAACGAAAAGCGGATGTTACAAGAAGCCGTCGATGCTTTGATCGATAATGGGCGGCGGGGTCGTCCAGTTGCTGGTCCTGGTAACCGGCCACTGAAGTCCCTGTCACACATGTTGAAAGGGAAGCAAGGACGGTTCCGGCAAAACCTACTGGGTAAGCGGGTCGACTACTCTGGTCGTTCCGTTATCGATGTCGGTCCTTCGTTGAAGTTCAACCAAATGGGTCTGCCAGTCCCAATGGCTTTGGAATTATTCCGGCCATTCATCATGAAGGAACTGGTTGCCCGGGGGTTGGCTTCCAACATCAAGAACGCTAAGCGCCAAATCGACCGTGAGGAAGACGACGTGTTTAACGTGTTGGAAGACGTCATCAAGGAACACCCTGTGCTGTTGAACCGGGCCCCTACGCTTCACCGGTTAGGGATTCAAGCGTTTGAACCCGTGCTGGTAAGTGGGAAGGCTATGCGGCTGCACCCACTGGCTTGTGAAGCCTACAACGCCGATTTCGATGGGGACCAAATGGCCATCCACGTACCGTTATCGGACGAAGCACAAGCCGAAGCGCGGTTACTGATGTTAGCGGCGCACCATATCCTGGCACCGGCTTCTGGGAAACCAGTTGTGGCGCCATCCCAAGATATGGTTATCGGGAACTATTACCTGACGATGGAAGAAAGTAACCGTGAAGGTGAAGGCATGATCTTCACTGACTTAAACGAAGCGGTGCTGGCTTACCGAAACGGGTTAGTTCATTGGCACACCCGCGTGGGGGTCCAAGTGGCCTCGATGCCGGACAAGCCATTTACCGACGAACAACGCCAAAAGATTATGGTCACGACCGTTGGAAAGTTGATCTTTAACAACATCCTGCCGAAGTCGTTCCCATACTTGAACGAACCAACTAGTACCAACTTGAACGGTTACGTGCCGGACAAGTACTTCCTGGCACCGGGTGAAGATATTCACGACTACCTCCAAAATGCCGAACTGATCGGGCCTTTCAAGAAGGGCTTCTTGTCCGACATTATCGCGGCAGTTTACCAGCAATATAAAGTGACGGCAACGTCTAAGTTGTTGGACCGGATCAAGGACTTAGGGTACGACGAATCCACCAAGTCAGGGTTAACGGTCGGAATTTCCGACATCACCGACTTGAAGGAAAAGCCAGTGATCATCGACGACGCCCACAAAAAGGTGAAGACGGTCACGAAGCAATTCCGGCGTGGGTTGATTACCGACCACGAACGTTACGAACGGGTCATTGGAATCTGGAACGATGCCAAGGACGACATTCAAAACGCCTTGATTCACAGTTTCGAACAACAGAACCCAATCTTTATGATGAGTGATTCTGGTGCCCGGGGGAACATTTCTAACTTTACGCAGTTAGCCGGAATGCGGGGCTTGATGGCCGCGCCTAACGGTGAAATCATGGAACTGCCAATCACGTCTAACTTCCGTGAAGGCCTTTCCGTGATGGAAATGTTCATTTCAACCCACGGGGCTCGTAAAGGGATGACCGATACGGCCTTGAAGACTGCCAACTCCGGTTATCTGACTCGGCGGTTGGTTGATGTGGCGCAAGACGTGATTATTCGGGAAAAGGACTGTGGGACTGACCGTGGTTTGAAGATTCGGGCCATCACTGATGGAAATGAAATGATCGAACCACTGTACGACCGGATCTTGGGTCGTTACACCCAGAAGTCCGTCATTGATCCGCAAACCGGTGACGTGATCGTACCGAAGAACCAAATGATCGTTGAAGACACCGCACAAAAGATTGTCGATGCCGGCGTTCAAGAAGTCACGATTCGTTCCGCCTTCACTTGTAACACGGAACACGGGGTCTGCGAACACTGTTATGGTCGGAACATGGCTACCGGTGACGAAGTTGAAGTCGGTGAAGCTGTCGGGACCGTTGCCGCACAGTCTATCGGTGAACCAGGGACGCAATTAACCATGCGGAACTTCCATACCGGTGGTGTGGCTGGTAACGAAGATATCACCCAAGGGCTTCCTCGTGTTCAAGAATTATTTGAATCCCGGAACCCTAAAGGAAAAGCGGAAATTACCGAAGTTACGGGGACGGTTGAATCCATTGAGGAAAATCCGGCCGAACGGACTAAGGAAATTACCATTAAGGGTGAAGCCGATACACGGAGTTACACGTTACCAATCACGGCGCGGATGCGGATTACAGAAGGTGACTTCATCCACCGTGGGGCAGCGTTAAACTACGGGTCTGTTGATCCGAAGGAATTACTGCGGGTTCGGGACGTGTTATCAACGGAAACCTACATTTTAGGTGAAGTTCAACGCGTTTACCGGATGCAAGGTGTGGCCATCAGTGATAAGCACGTGGAAATCATGGTTCGCCAGATGCTACGTAAGGTCCGGATCATGGATCCAGGTGACACTGATGTCTTACCAGGGACCCTGATGGATATTCAGGACTTCCGTCGTGCTAACTACCAGACGTTGATTTCTGGTGGGATTGCGGCGACGGCGCGTCCGGTGATCCTCGGGATTACCAAGGCGGCCTTGGAAACCAACAGTTTCTTATCCGCCGCTTCCTTCCAAGAAACGACGCGGGTTCTGACCGACGCGGCTATCCGCGGGAAGAACGACCCGTTAGTTGGGCTGAAGGAAAATGTGATCATTGGGAAGATTATTCCTGCCGGGACTGGGATGCCAGATTACCGTCAGATCAAACCCAAGGAAGTCGGCAGTGCTTCAACGGAGGGCGTTTACTCAATCAGCGACCTCGAAAAGCAAATGCAAGAAGACTCCCAAGCTTAATCTCTGCGTGAGAGCAAGCCACGAAAAGAGTCACTCTACCAATTGGCAGGGTGGCTCTTTTTTTGGTGTCAGGTATCAGGCAAGGAGCACCCACCATAGCCAGGCGCTCGCGACCAAAGCCGGAACGAAGGGAAATGGCTGATGCAAACGGGGTGGGTGCACTAGCCACGCGAGGAGACAAGCCGTACTCAGCCAGCGACTAGTGGCCAAAGAGCCCCAGGCAATCCAATAGCTACTAATGAATTCTAAGTCGCCATCGCCCAACCAGGGGTGAGGCCACCGTGGCCAGATTAAACGAATCGCCCCGTAAGCCAGCAATAGTAAGCTAATTGTGGTGAACGTCGGGGCGTGGGGAACGAAGATGAAGCTGGCGGCGCCCACCCAGGCGGGAAAAGTTTGGGTACGTAGGTCACACAAAGCAGCGTAGATCCAGAGTAGTAACCACCCAATCATGAAGGTGTCTAACGGGTGGTGCCAAGTTGCGAGGAGCAGGCCACAACCGAACTCGGTAACGATGGTTTCCGGGGGAATAGGAAATTGACAATAGGCACAACGGCCCCGTAACCACCAGTAGCTAATGCCTGGTACCATCTGCCAGTAAGCCAGTGGCGTTAAACACCAGTCGCAATGAGAAGCGGGAAAGAGTAAGGAATCGTGGGTCGCGTAACGGCTGGCTGCGGCACACAGAAATGACCCTAGACAACTACCATAGACAAAGAGTAAGAACTGCAACATTAACTATCACCTCACTCGTATTTCCGAAAAAGGCCACCAAAACTTTGCCGGTTTTTTCCCAACAGCAAGTTGACAGGCGGGGAGGGGGCATGTTATTCTATTCAAGGTGCTTTTCGCAGACAGGTCTCGGGTACAATTACCAGACATGCTGACTGGACGGCGAGGAGGACACTTCAATTGACACCTTTCTCGGTGGCTTTTTTCTTTAAGAAAAAATGAACCACCTGGATGTGTGGACTTAAATTCTAGAAGATATGGAAAGGAGGACTATTTAGATGCCTACTATCAACCAATTGGTGCGTAAAGGTCGTAAATCTAAAAGTTCGAAATCAGATGCCCCAGCTTTAAACTACGGGTATAACAGTTACAAGAAGGTTCAAGTTAAGAATCCAGCTCCTCAAAAGCGGGGCGTGGCGACTCGTGTGGGTACGATGACGCCAAAGAAGCCTAACTCAGCTTTACGGAAATACGCCCGTGTACGTTTGTCCAACTTAATTGAAGTGACTGCTTACATCCCAGGGATTGGCCACAACCTGCAAGAACACAGTGTTGTGTTGATTCGTGGGGGCCGGGTAAAGGATTTACCTGGGGTTCGTTACCACATTGTCCGTGGTGCGCTTGATACGGCCGGTGTGACTGACCGTCGTCAAGGTCGTTCCAAGTACGGGACTAAGAAGCCTAAGGGCTAAACAAGAATCGGTGCGATAGCTGCACGGTTGCCGTCAGCTATTAAGCATAGTTACTTCAAGGAGGATATTAAACAATGCCTAGAAAAGGAAACGTACAAAAACGTGAAGTCCTTCCTGATCCAATCTACAACTCAAAGTTGGTTACTCGTTTGATTAACCACACGATGATGGATGGGAAACGCGGGACTTCCACGAAGATTATCTATGGTGCCTTTGACATCATTAAGAACGAAACTGGTAATGATCCAGTGGAAACTTTCGAAGAAGCAATGAAGAACGTTATGCCAGTCTTGGAAGTTAAGGCACGCCGGGTTGGTGGGTCTAACTACCAAGTGCCAATCGAAGTTCGTCCTGACCGTCGGACCACGTTAGGCTTACGTTGGATTGTGCAATACTCACGGTTACGTGGGGAACACACTATGGTTGAACGGCTTGCTCGTGAAATCATGGATGCTGCTAACAACACTGGTGCGGCAGTTAAGAAGCGTGAAGATACGCACCGGATGGCAGATGCTAACCGGGCCTTCGCACACTACCGTTGGTAATCAGGCAGTTTTTGCCCTGCTTTACCGCCAATGTGCTAGAATACTAGAGCGGAATACGGCGATCGTATTCATGGCTCTAGTTTAAAGGAGTAATCCTTTAATTAGAGGTGGCTACTAAATCAATAGATGATGGTAGTCACCTTTTGTTAAATCGACGATCATTTTTGAGAGGAGTTACACATTAATCATGGCTAATACTCGTGAATTTCCGCTTGAGAAGACGCGTAACATCGGTATCATGGCCCACATCGATGCCGGGAAGACGACGACTACTGAGCGTATCCTGTATTACACTGGTAAGATCCACAAAATTGGTGAAACCCACGATGGGGCTTCCCAAATGGACTGGATGGAACAAGAACAAGAACGTGGGATCACGATCACTTCCGCAGCCACTACGGCCGAATGGAAGAAGTACCGGATCAACATCATCGATACGCCAGGGCACGTGGACTTCACTGTTGAAGTTGAACGTTCTCTGCGGGTCTTAGATGGGGCCGTTGCCGTTCTGGATGCCCAAGCCGGGGTAGAACCTCAAACCGAAACGGTTTGGCGTCAAGCTTCCGACTTCGACGTTCCCCGTATCGTGTTTGTTAACAAGATGGATAAGTTGGGGGCCAACTTCGACTTCTCCGTTAAGTCATTACACGAACGTTTGGACGCTAACGCGGTTGCTCTTCAGATGCCAATCGGTGCTGAAGATGACTTTGCCGGTGTCGTGGACTTAATCGAAATGAAGGCTTACATCTACGACATGGATGACCTGGGTTCCAAGTGGGACACGGTGGACATTCCTGACGATATGAAGGATGAAGCCCAAAAGCGTCATGAAGAAATCATCGAAACCGTTGCGGATGTTGATGATGAAATCATGGAAAAGTACCTTGAAGGGGAAGAAATCTCCAAGGCCGAATTAAAGGCCGCTATCCGGCGGGCAACTTTGAAGCTGGAATTGTTCCCAGTCTTCGCAGGTTCTGCCTTTAAGGATAAGGGTGTGCAGATGTTGATGGACGCCGTTGTGGACTACTTACCATCCCCATTGGATGTTAAGCCATACAACGCTACGGTGCCAGATACTGACGAAGCCGTTGAATTGCGTGCCGATGACGACGCACCGTTTGCTGCGTTGGCCTTCAAGGTAGCCACCGACCCATTCGTTGGTCGTTTGACTTACATCCGGGTTTACTCCGGGACTTTGGAAGCCGGTTCTTACGTCTTGAACTCAACTAAGGACAAGCGTGAACGGGTTGGTCGTTTGCTGCAAATGCACTCCAACCACCGTCAAGAAATCCCAGAAGTCTTCTCTGGTGATATTGCCGGGGCCATTGGGTTAAAGAACACCACAACTGGTGACTCCTTAACCGACCCTGATCACCCACTGCACTTGGAATCCATGGACTTCCCAGATCCAGTTATCCAGGTTGCCGTAGAACCTAAGACTAAGGCTGACCAAGACAAGATGAACACGGCCCTACAAAAGCTTTCTGAAGAAGACCCAACTTTCAAGGCTGAAACTAACCCTGAAACTGGTGAAACTCTGATTGCTGGGATGGGTGAACTTCACTTGGACATTATCATTGACCGGATGAAGCGTGAATTTAAGGTCGAAGCTAACATCGGTGCCCCTCAAGTGGCTTACCGTGAAGCCTTCACTAAGGCTACCAAGGCTCAAGGTAAATTCGTTCGCCAGTCTGGTGGTAAAGGTCAATATGGTGACGTTTGGATCGAATTCACCCCTAACGAACGTGGTAAGGGTTACGAATTCGAAGACGCCATTGTCGGTGGGGTGGTTCCTCGTGAATTTATCCCTTCAGTTGACCAAGGGCTGCAAGAAGCGATGGCTAACGGTGTTTTAGCAGGCTACCCATTAGTTGACGTTAAGGCTAAGCTCTATGATGGTAGTTACCACGAAGTCGATTCTAGTGAAGCAGCCTTCAAGGTTGCCGCTTCCTTGGCTTTACGGAACGCCGTTAAGACTGCCGGTCCAGTTATCTTGGAACCAATCATGAAGGTTGATATCCAAGTTCCTGAAGAATACATGGGTGACATCATGGGCCAAGTTACCGCACGTCGTGGTAAGGTCGATGGAATGGAAGCTCGTGGGAACGCACAAATGATTCATTCATACGTGCCACTTTCCGAAATGTTCGGTTACGCAACCACCTTACGGTCTGCTTCGCAGGGTCGTGGGACGTTTACCATGACGTTCGACCACTACGAACCAACGCCTAAGAGTGTGCAAGCTGACATTATCAAGAAGAACGGTGGGACTCCGGTCGAAGACTAGAGGACGCGGTTCTAAAACCAGTAATTAAATCATCAGATTGAAAGCTGTCGAGGACGACGCCAGATCAAAAATGATCCGGCGTCGTTTTTGTTTGCCTTGAAAGAGGAGAGGAACCCTGGTAATTCAACGTTTGTGGGTAATTAATGGTCGAAAACGGAGCTGAAAACTACTATTATAATGGAATGCTAGAGTCACCGACTCAGCCGAGCGTGGCTCACCAGAAGCGTGGCTGCGCTCAGTCTAAGGGGAAACGGGGTCTAGTGGCAGTGATGGCTTGATTACTTACTAAAATAAAGCATCAAAATAATTGACAGGCCACCCTAATTCGCGGTATTCTAATACGCGAGTTTTCAGAAGTTTTTTAGGTGGCTTTCCCAGCCTAAATGGGAGACCCACGCAAATAAAATTTAGGGAATTCAGCGAAAACCCTTGTCATACGGCGTTTTATTTAGTATGATAGTTAAGTGCTGATTTTCAGGGGTGTATTTTGCACTTCTGATCCCGGCTCAAAAGTTTAAGCGATGATGTGGGAGATTGCGACACGCCCGGCCGCTTTGCCATGAGGGCGTGGCGGGAATTCACACGGAGTTAGTCTTATTTTTAAAATAGACGAAGGAGGGAACACAATGGCAAAACAAAAAATTCGGATTCGGTTAAAGGCTTACGAACACCGTATCTTGGATCAATCAGCGGACAAGATCGTTGAAACGGCAAAGAGAACTGGTGCCACTATTTCAGGCCCAATTCCATTGCCAACTGAACGGACGGTCTACACCGTGTTACGTTCACCACACAAGTTCAAGGACTCGCGTGAACAATTCGAAATGCGGACGCACAAGCGTCTGATTGATATCGTTAACCCAACGCCAAAGACGGTCGACTCATTAATGAAGCTTGACCTGCCTAGTGGTGTGGACATCGAAATCAAGTTATAATTTCTAGATTCAAAAATTTAAAACATTAAATCGGAGGTGTACTCATGACCACAAAAGGAATCTTAGGGAAAAAGGTCGGGATGACGCAAGTCTTCACTGATGCTGGCGAATTAATCCCCGTTACTGTTGTCGAAGCAACGCCAAACGTTGTGTTACAAGTTAAGACGATGGAAAACGACGGTTACGAAGCCATCCAACTTGGTTACCAAGACAAGCGTGAAGTACTTAGCAACAAGCCCGAACAAGGTCATGTAGCAAAAGCAAACACGACTCCTAAGCGCTTCATTCGTGAATTCAAAGATGTTGAGCTGGGAGATTACAAGGTAGCTGACGAAGTTAAGGTTGACGTCTTCCAAGCAGGCGACATCGTTGACGTCACTGGTGTCACTAAAGGTCATGGATACCAAGGTAACGTCCACAAAGACGGTCAACGTCGTGGTCCTATGGCTCACGGTTCTCGTTATCACCGTCGTCCAGGTTCTCTGGGTGCCATCATCAACCGGGTTTTCCCTGGTAAGAAGCTCCCAGGTCGGATGGGTAACAAACAAGTTACGATCCAAAACCTGCAAATCGTCAAGGCAGACGTTGACAACAACGTTCTGTTGATTAAGGGTAACGTGCCAGGCGCTAACAAGTCACTCGTCGTTGTGAAGAGTGCTGTTCGTCCCCCACGTCCTAAGCAATCTGAAAAATAAATCGGAAGGGAGGATAATTAAATGACAAGCGTAGCATTATACAAACAAGATGGTAGCCAAAACGGCGACGTTACCTTGAATGCTGATATCTTCGGCATCGAACCTAACGAAAACGTCGTCTTCGACACGATTTTGATGCAACGGGCATCCTTACGCCAAGGAACGCACGCCGTTAAGAACCGGAGTGCTGTTAGTGGTGGCGGTAAGAAGCCATGGCGTCAAAAGGGTACTGGTCGGGCTCGTCAAGGTTCCATCCGTTCCCCACAATGGGTCGGTGGTGGTGTGGTCTTTGGCCCTACCCCTCGTTCCTACAGTTACCGCCTTCCTAAGAAGGTTGGTCGTTTAGCACTTAAGTCCGTTCTTTCCCAAAAGGTTCTGGACGAAAGCTTGGTCGTTATCGACACGTTAGCTTTCGACGCACCTAAGACGAAAGAATTTGCTGCCGTGCTGACTGGTTTGAATGTCACGACGAAGACGTTAGTGGTCTTAGAAGACGACAACACGACGGCTGCTTTAGCTGCTCGTAACTTGGCTAACGTTAAGGTTATCTCAGTGAAGAGCTTAAACGTGCTCGACGTTGCTGATGCTGACAAGTTAGTGATTACTCAACCAGCTCTTTCTCAAGTAGAGGAGGTGCTCGCATAATGGAAGCACGCGACATTATCTTACGCCCCGTTGTCACTGAAGCTTCAATGGCAACCATGGACGACAAGCGTTACACGTTCGACGTTGATGTTCGGACAACCAAGACGCAAGTCAAGCACGCAATCGAAGAAATCTTCGACGTGAAGGTTGTTAAGGTCAACATCATGAACTTAAAGGGTAAGAAGAAGCGGCAAGGACGTTACGAAGGCTACACTAAGAAGCGTCGTAAGGCCATTGTTAGCTTATCTGCCGACTCAAAAGAAATTAAATTATTCAACGAAGAATAATAATCTGATAAATATAGGAGGGAAATAACGTGGCGATTAAGAAATACAAACCAACAAGCAATGGTCGTCGTAACATGACGAGCTTGGTTTACAAAGACGTCATCACTAAGACGACTCCTGAAAAATCATTGCTGAGTTCACAAAGCCACACCGCAGGGCGGAACAACGCCGGTCATATGACTGTGCGTCACCGTGGCGGTGGTAACAAGCGCCAATACCGGATCATCGACTTTAAGCGAGTTAAGGATGATGTTCCTGCAACGGTTAAGGCTATCGAATACGATCCTAACCGGACGGCTAACATTGCTTTATTAGTTTACGCTGATGGGGTTAAGTCCTACATCATCGCACCTAAGGGCTTAAAGGTTGGCGCTCAAGTACAATCCGGTCCCGATGCTGATATCAAAGTTGGGAACGCATTGCCATTGAAGAACATTCCTTTCGGGACTGTAATTCACAACATTGAATTGAAGCCAGGTAAGGGTGGCCAATTGGTTCGCTCCGCTGGAACTTCCGCACAAATCTTAGGTAAGGCCAACGATGACAAGTATGTCTTAGTTCGGTTATCCTCTGGTGAAGTTCGGATGGTCTTAAGTGTTAACCGGGCAACGGTTGGTGCCGTTGGTAACGAAGAACACGAATTAGTTAACGTTGGTAAAGCCGGCCGGAACCGTTGGGCTGGTCAACGTCCTCACGTTCGTGGTTCTGTTATGAACCCTAACGATCACCCACATGGTGGTGGTGAAGGTAAAGCACCAGTTGGGTTACCATCTCCTCTGTCCCCATGGGGTAAGAAGACGGTTGGTAAGAAGACTCGTAAGAAGAACCGGACCGACAAGTTTATTGTTCGTCGTCGTAAGGGTTCTAAGATGTAATTATCCGTTTCTACGGATGATTCGATACCCGGTGATCATCGTATTAAACGATGCGCCACAAGTAGAGGAGGTTTCATAAATGGGTCGTAGTTTGAAAAAGGGACCTTTTGCCGATGCGCACTTGCTGAAGAAGATCGATGCGCAAAAGGATCAAGATAAAAAGGCCGTCATCAAGACCTGGTCCCGCCGGTCTACTATTTTCCCTAGCTTTATTGGTTACACCATCGCTGTTTATGACGGACGGAAGCATGTCCCAGTTTACATTCAAGAAGACATGGTTGGCCACAAGTTAGGCGAATTCGTTCCAACGCGGACATTCCGTGGCCACGGTGGCGACGACAAGAAAACAACAACAACTGCACGATAAGGAGGATTAACTAATGGCTGAACAAGTTACATCAGCACAAGCGACTGCTAAGACGGTTCGGATTGCTGCACGCAAGGTCCGTCTGGTTATCGACCTTATCCGCGGTAAGAGCGTCGCTGAAGCGCTGGCTATCCTTAAGTTCACACCCCGCGGTGCTTCACCGGTTGTGGCTAAGGTTTTAAACTCTGCAATTGCCAATGCAGAAAATAATTTTGACTTAGATCGTCAAGATTTAGTTGTTAGCGAAGCTTACGTCAACGAAGGACCAACCCTCAAGCGGTTCCGTCCTCGTGCCAAAGGCTCTGCTTCACCAATCAACAAGCGTACGAGTCACATTACGGTTGTTGTATCTGAAAAAGAGGAGGGATAACGCGTGGGTCAAAAAGTAAATCCAACCGGATTACGTGTCGGTATCATTCGTGACTGGGAAGCAAAGTGGTATGCTGAAAAATATTTTGCTGCTTACTTACGAGAAGACCTTCAAATCCGTAAATTCATCGAAAAGCGTCTGGAAGATGCTTCTGTTTCCACTGTTGAGATTGAACGGGCTGCAAACCGCGTCAACATCTCAATCCACACTGCCAAGCCAGGGATGGTTATTGGTAAGGGTGGTTCCGAAGTTGAAAACTTACGGAAAGAATTAAATGCTTTGACTGGCAAACGAGTACACATCAACATTGTGGAAATCAAGAAGCCAGACTTAGATGCTAAGTTAGTTGGCGAAAACATTGCTCGCCAATTGGAAGGCCGGGTTGCTTTCCGTCGGGCAATGCGTCAATCCATGCAACGGACAATGCGTTCCGGTGCTAAGGGTGTGAAGACGCAAGTCGCTGGCCGGTTAAACGGTGCTGATATGTCCCGTGTCGAAAGCTATGCTGACGGTACGGTGCCTCTGCACACGTTACGTGCTGACATCGACTATGCTTGGGTAGAAGCCCACACCACTTACGGTTCTTTAGGTGTTAAGACCTGGATCTACCGTGGTGAAATCCTACCTGAAAAGAAAAATAACGGACAAGGAGGGAAATAAGCATGCTGGTTCCTAAGCGAGTAAAGTTCCGTCGTGTCCACCGTGGTAAGCTCCGGGGCGAAGCCAAGGGTGGCAAGAGTGTCGCTTTCGGTGACTACGGTTTGCAGTCGTTAGATTCCCATTGGATTTCTAACCGGCAGATCGAAGCCGCACGTGTTGCGATTACGCGTTACATGAAGCGTGGTGGGAAAGTTTGGATTAAAATTTTCCCTCACAAATCCTACACTGAAAAAGGTGTTGGGGTCCGGATGGGTAATGGTAAAGGTACGCCTGCTGGCTGGGTAGCCCCAGTTAAGCGCGGTAAGGTATTATTCGAAGTCGGCGGTGTTGATGAAGAGACCGCTCGCGAAGCCTTACGTTTGGCTGCCATGAAGCTTCCCGTTCGCACCAAAGTTTTGACCCGAGAGGAAGTAGGTGGCGAATCTAATGAAGACTAAAGACATCAATGAATTAACCACTGCTGAAATGCTCGATAAAGAAAAGAGCTACAAGGACGAATTATTCAACTTGCGGTTCCAATTAGCTACCGGTCAATTGGAAAACACCGCTCGGTTGAAGCAAGTTCGCAAGAACATTGCGCGGATTAAAACCGCTCTTCGCCAACAAGACCTGAACAAGTAGAATACGATAAAAGGAGGCCATTAATACATGAGTGATGTACGTAATCACCGTAAGGTATATCGCGGTCGCGTAGTGTCCGACAAGATGGACAAGACGATCACGGTCGTCGTAAATACGACGAAGACTGACGCACGGTACGGCAAGCGGGTCAAGTACTCCAAGAAGTACAAGGCACATGATGAAAACAACGAAGCCCACACTGGCGACATCGTTGAAATCATGGAAACGCGGCCACTGTCTGCCACTAAGCGGTTCCGTTTAGTTGACATTGTTGAAAAAGCAGTCATTATTTAAGTGTCGTTTTATCGTATTCTGAACTAGAACTGAAGGGAGGACACTAGCTGTGATCCAACAAGAAAGTCGCTTAAAGGTTGCCGATAACTCTGGCGCCCGTGAAATTCTAACGATCAAGGTTCTGGGTGGCTCAAAACGTCGCTACGCCGGAATCGGTGATATCATCGTTGCTACTATCAAACAAGCAACACCAGGTGGCGTTGTCAAAAAGGGTGATGTAGTCAAGGCTGTCGTTGTTCGGACGAAGTCTCGGATCCGTCGGACTGACGGAACTTACATCAGCTTTGATGAAAATGCCGCAGTGCTGATTAAAGATGACAAGAGCCCACAGGGGACTCGGATCTTTGGCCCGGTTGCTCGTGAATTGCGGGATAATGATTTCATGAAGATTATCTCATTAGCACCCGAAGTACTGTAATTAAGAAACGTGTAAACAAGGAGGTGCCCACAGGAATGCTTATTAAAACTGGTGACAAGGTCCGCGTAATCGCTGGCAAGGATAAAGGCAAGGAAGGTACTGTGTCTAAAGTCTTAGCCGCTAAGAACCGCGTGGTTGTCAAAGGCGTCAACATGATTAAGAAACACCAAAAGGCTTCACAAACGAACCCTCAAGGTGGAATTCTTGATGTTGAAGCACCAATTCACGCATCCAACGTTATGCTTATCGATCCATCGAACAACGAACCAACCCGGCTTGGCGTTCGTATCGAAGATGGTCACAAGGTCCGGTTCGCTAAAAAGTCCGGCGAAACCATCGATAAATAATCCACGAAAGGAGGAATAACATTTCATGTCAGCTCGTTTAAAAGAAAAGTACGTTAATGAAATTACGCCATCATTGGTGGATAAGTTCAACTACAGTTCTGTTATGCAAACCCCTAAGATCGACAAGATCGTTTTGAACATGGGTGTTGGGGACGCTGTTTCCAACGCTAAGAACCTGGACGAAGCCGTTGAAGAACTCGGATTGATTTCTGGTCAAAAGCCATTGGTTACTAAGGCCAAGAAGTCTATCGCGACCTTCCGTCTTCGTGAAGGTATGTCCATTGGGGCAAAGGTTACCCTTCGTGGTGACCGGATGTACGAATTCCTGGATAAGTTGATCAACGTGTCATTGCCACGTGTTCGTGACTTCCACGGTGTTAGCACCCGTTCCTTTGATGGACGTGGGAACTACACGCTGGGGGTTAAGGAACAATTGATCTTCCCAGAAATCAACTTTGATAACGTTAACCGTGTCCGTGGTTTGGACATTGTGATCGTTACGACGGCAAACACCGATGAAGAGTCTCATGAATTATTGGCTCAATTCGGCATGCCATTTGCACACTAATAAAAGGAGGTTCACACAAATTGGCTAAGAAATCACAAATTGCTAAGAACAAGCGTCCCGCGAAGTTTTCTACTCAAGCATATACTCGTTGCGAACGTTGTGGACGTCCACACTCTGTTTATCAAAAGTTCCATCTTTGCCGGATCTGCCTACGCGAATTGGCTCACAAGGGTCAAATTCCTGGCATGAAGAAGGCTAGCTGGTAAACTGATTTTTAAACAAAGGGAGGGAAAACGTTAATGTCCATGACTGATCCAATTGCAGACTTCTTGACGCGGATTCGTAACGCCAACATGGTTCGTCACGAATCACTCGAAGTACCTGCATCAACTATTAAGCGTGACATCGCTGAAATCCTGAAGCGTGAAGGGTTCATCCGTAACGTTGAATACATCGACGACGACAAGCAAGGCATCATTCGTGTCTTCTTGAAGTACGGTAAGGATAACCAACGCGTCATCAGTGGTTTGAAGCGTATTTCAAAGCCCGGCTTACGTTCATACGTTAAGGCCGACGCTGTACCAAAGGTATTGAACGGTTTAGGTATCGCCATTATCTCCACCTCTGAAGGGGTTATTACTGATAAAGAAGCGCGGGCCAAGAAAATCGGTGGCGAAGTTCTCGCCTACGTTTGGTAAAAATCTGATAAAGACAGGAGGTGCCTTACAGTGAGTCGTATTGGTTATAAAACGGTTGTTGTTCCTGCCGGCGTTGAAGTTAAGCGTGACGGGAACGAAGTCACGGTCAAGGGTCCTAAGGGTTCCTTAACGCGGACTTTTGCTGCCGACATTACTATGAAGATCAGCGATGGTGCGGTTGATTTCGACCGTCCAAGCAATGACAATAAAATGCGGGCTTTACACGGTACGCAACGTGCCAACCTTAACAACATGGTTGAAGGGGTTGTCAGTGGTTTTGCGAAGACCTTGAAGCTTGTCGGTGTTGGTTACCGGGTTCAATTGAAGGGTAAAGACCTGATCTTGAGCGTTGGTTACTCCAACCCTGTGCACATGGATGTTCCTGAGGACCTTGAAGTTAAGGTTCCCGACAACACCACGATCAACATTGCTGGGATCAGCAAGCAAGAAGTCGGTGACTTTGCTGCCGAAGTTCGTGCCGTTCGTTCCCCAGAACCTTACAAAGGTAAGGGTATCCGTTACGAAAACGAATTTGTTCGGATTCGTGAAGGTAAGACCGGTAAGTAAACTTAAAGCAGCTTAATTGCTGAAATTTTTCAAAGAGGTGACTATTTTGATTACGAAACCAGATAAAAACAAGACGCGTCAAAAGCGTCATGGACGTGTCCGGAACAAAATTTCTGGTAATGCAGAACGCCCACGCTTAAACGTATTCCGCTCTAACAAAAACATCTACGCTCAAGTAATTGATGACGTAGCGGGTGTAACGCTTGTTAGTGCCTCGACGTTAGACGATGGCGTTAATGGTGACAACAAGACCGAACAAGCTAAGGCTGTCGGTGCTTTAGTTGCCAAGCGTGCCGTTGAAAAGAAGATTGAAAATGTTGTGTTTGACCGTGGCGGGTACTTGTACCATGGCCGCGTTCAAGCGCTTGCGGAAGCTGCTCGTGAAAACGGGCTTAAATTTTAATAGTAAGGAGGAATAACCACACATGGCAAAGTTTATTGATCCCGACAAGTTGGAACTAGAAGATAACGTCGTTGCTATCAACCGGATTACCAAGGTTGTTAAAGGTGGTCGTCGTCTGCGGTTCGCTGCTCTTGTCATTGTCGGCGACAAGAACGGTCACGTTGGCTTCGGTACTGGTAAAGCACAAGAAGTTCCCGAAGCGATCCGGAAGGCTGTTGAAGCTGCTCGGAAGAACCTGATCGAAGTTCCAATCGTGGGAACGACCATTCCTCACGAAATTATTGGAAACTACGGTGGTGGGAAGATCTTGTTGAAGCCCGCTGCTGAAGGTTCTGGGGTTGCTGCTGGTGGTGCCGTTCGTTCCGTCATGGAATTAGCCGGTGTTGCCGATGTTACCTCGAAGCGTTTAGGTTCCAACACGCCAGTTAACGCTGTTCGCGCAACGTTTGAAGGCTTAACTCGATTAAAGCGTGCTGAAGAAGTTGCCGCTCTGCGCGGTGTCTCCCTTCAACACTTAGCTGAATAAGGAGGAGTTCTAAGATGGCTCAATTGAAAGTTACTTTAATTCATAGTGCTGCTCACCGCCTCCCTAAACAGCGTAAAATCGTTGAAGCACTTGGTTTAAAGCGGGTTAATAGCTCCGTTTTACAACCAGACAACGAAGCTACTCGCGGTGCGCTTTTCCAAATCGCACATTTAATTAAGGTTGAAGAAGTTAAGTAATATTCATATCATTAAATAAGGAGGTGCGCAATAGCATGAAGTTGAATGAACTAAAACCTGCTGAAGGCTCACGGAAGGTTCGTAACCGGGTTGGCCGTGGTGATTCCTCTGGTAACGGTAAGACCTCTGGTCGTGGCCAAAAGGGTCAAAAGGCGCGTAGCAAGACCCGTTTGGGCTTTGAAGGTGGCCAAATGCCATTGTACCGTCGGATTCCAAAGCGTGGGTTTACCAACATTAACCGTAAGGAATTTGCTGTCGTAAACTTGGCCGCTTTGAACGTCTTTGATGACGGTGCCGAAGTAACGCCAGCTGCCTTGGTAGAAGCTGGTATCGTGAAAAACGAAAAGGCTGGCATCAAGATCTTGGGTAATGGTGACTTAACGAAGAAGTTAACGGTCAAGGCCGCTAAGTTCTCCAAGTCTGCCGCTCAAGCCATTGAAGCTGCTGGTGGTAAGACTGAGGTGATTTAATGCTATCAAGCTTGAAAAACGCCTTTAAGATTAAAGACATTCGTAATAAGATTCTCTTTACTCTATTGGTTTTGATCGTCTTTCGTCTTGGGACCTACATTACGGTTCCAGGCATCAACGCGAAGGCCCTTCAAAGCGTTGCGTCTTCTGGATTGGTTAGTATTTTAGATACCCTTAGTGGTGGTGGGTTGACCAACTATTCCATCTTTGCGATGGGGGTCTCCCCGTACATCACGGCACAAATCGTTATTCAATTGCTACAAATGGACATCGTTCCACGTTTCGTGGAATGGAGTAAGCAAGGTGACGTTGGTCGTCGGAAGTTAAACCAAGCAACGCGGTATCTCGCAATTGTTTTGGCGTTCTTCCAATCTATCGGAATCACGGCCGGTTTCAGTGCGTTAAGCTCACTGAAGCTGGTGGAAAGTCCGAGTGTGGCAACGTACGTTTCGATCGGGTTAATTTTAACCGGTGGGACGATGTTGACCACTTGGATGGGTGATATGATTACCGACCGCGGATTAGGTAACGGGATTTCGATGATTATCTTCGCCGGGATTATTGCCCGGACGCCGAAGTCAGTCTATCAACTTTACCAAACTTACTTCGTCGATGCCGATAAAGGAACGTTATGGAAGAGTGTATTGTTTATTATCGCGCTGATCGTTGTTGTACTCTTAATCGTGACGTTTGTCACCTGGGTCCAACAAGCCGAACGGCGAGTGCCGATTCAATACACGCGGCGGGTATCTGGTTCACCAGATAGCAGTTATCTTCCATTAAAGGTCAACGTGGCCGGAGTTATCCCCGTCATCTTTGCGAGTTCGTTTATTGCCACGCCACAAACTATTTTGATGGCGTTCCAAAATGCGCATTCGCAAGACACGTGGTACCAAGTTCTTTCTGACATCTTTAACATGCAAACGCTGGACGGTGCGATTTTGTATACCGTTCTGATCATTGTGTTCACGTTCTTCTATGCGTTCGTGCAGGTTAACCCCGAAAAGTTATCTGAAAACTTGCAAAAGCAGGGCAGTTATATTCCGGGTGTTTGGCCAGGTCACGAAACACAATCATACGTTTCCAGTCTGTTGATGCGTCTCAGTACCGTTGGGGCCCTCTTCTTAGGATTCGTATCCTTAATTCCGTTGTTAGCCCAAAACCTGTGGAACTTAGATGAATCTATCGGGTTAGGGGGAACTAGCCTCTTGATCGTGGTTGGTGTGGCCATCGAAACGATGCGTCAAGTTGACGGATTGATGATGAAGCGCGAATACGTTGGCTTTATCCAAGGTCCAGAACCAGCTTAATGAGTTTCCAGCGGGTGTGTTGAATTCTTTTAGCACACCTGCTTGTGTTTTTCAGGCGAAGTTTACGAATAAGGAGATTGAACATGACAGCAATGAACTTGATTCTCATGGGACTGCCAGGTGCCGGTAAGGGTACGCAGGCCCAAAAGATTATCGATGAGTTCCACCTACCGCACATTTCTACGGGAGATATCTTCCGTGACGCAATGAAGAACGAAACCGAAATGGGCGTTGCCGCTAAAAAGTTCATTGACCAAGGTGAATTGGTTCCTGATGAAGTAACCAACGGAATCGTGCGGGATCGCTTAGCTCAAGATGATACCGCTAATGGGTTCATGTTGGACGGCTTCCCCCGTTCTTTGGCGCAAGCGGAGGCTCTGGATAGTTTTGGTCCTGAGTTGAACCGGACGATCAATGCGGTGATCAACATTCACGTTGAACCGGATGTGTTGATCGAACGGTTATCCGGCCGGTACATTTGTCGGACTTGTGGGGCAACTTACCACAAGCTCTACCATAATCCTAAAGTTGCAGGCACTTGTGATGTCTGTGGCGGTCATGACTTCTATCAACGTGAAGATGACAAACCGGAAACGGTGAAAAATCGCCTGGCCGTGAACGTGAAAGCGAACACGCCGTTGGTTGATTACTACACCAAGAAGGGTCTGTTATACACGGTTGATGGTAACCGCGACATCGATGACGTTTACGTCGACATTGAAAAGATCCTCAAGAACTTGAAGTAAACCTCAATCTTGCTTTGTTAAAGTAGATGTGGTAAGCTTATTCAGGTTTAGCCTGTAAATGGCGCGCTGTCGCAATTCGCAGGTGCTCGGTGGGGGCAAACACTGTTCCTACCGCTTTTCCGCGTGATTTATACGCAATTAATAAGGGAGGTACTTTCGTGGCGAAAAGCGATGTCATCGAGGTCGAAGGTAAAGTTACCGAAACATTGCCCAACGCAATGTTCCGAGTTGAATTAGAAAACGGTCATGAGATTCTCGCTCACGTTTCTGGGAAGATTCGGATGCATTATATCCGCATCCTGCCTGGTGATCGAGTAACTGTTGAAATGTCACCGTATGACTTGTCTAAAGGCCGGATTACTTATCGTTTTAAGTAATCGGTGAGACAAAAGTAGGAGGGTTATTCATGAAAGTAAGACCATCAGTTAAGCCAATGTGCGAACACTGCAAGGTTATCAAGCGTAAGGGCCGAGTAATGATTATTTGCTCTGCCAACCCTAAGCACAAACAACGCCAGGGTAAGTAATTTAATTTAAATAGGAGGTGCACAAGTAATGCCACGTATTGCTGGAGTGGATTTACCACGTGATAAGCGTATCGCTTATGGTTTGACCTACATTTTCGGGATCGGAATCAACACGGCACACAAGATTGTCGCTGCTGCCGGTGTTTCTGAAGACGTTCGGGTTCGCGATTTAACGCCAGACCAAGAAGATAAGATTCGTGCCGAAGTCGACAAGTACAAGGTTGAAGGTGACTTACGTCGTGAAGTCAGCTTAAACATCAAGGGCCTGCAAGAAATGGGTTCATACCGGGGCATGCGTCACCGTCGCGGTTTACCAGTTCGCGGTCAACACACCAAGAACAACGCCCGCACTCGTAAGGGTAAAGCCGTATCGATTGCCGGGAAAAAGAAGTAATTAAGTAAGGGAGGTCACACACTTTTATGGCAACTAGAAAAACTAGTCGCAAGCGTCGGGTCAAGAAGAATATTGAATCCGGGGTTGCGCACATTCATGCGACGTTTAACAACACTTTAGTGATGATCACTGACGTTCAAGGGAACGCGATCGCTTGGTCATCTGCTGGTGCTTTAGGCTTTAAGGGTAGTCGGAAGTCGACGCCATTTGCTGCACAAATGGCTGCCGAAGCTGCTGCCAAGGCTTCAATGGAACACGGAGTTAAGTCCGTTGAAGTTGCTGTCAAGGGTCCTGGTTCAGGACGTGAAGCTGCTATTCGGGCGATCCAAGCTGCTGGTATCGAAGTTACGGCTATTCGTGACGTGACGCCAGTGCCACATAACGGTACTCGTCCTCCAAAGCGTCGTCGGGTTTAACGTGAGCGTTTCTTTTATGAAGATTACCTTCATGATGGGATTGACTTATAGGAGCTCAACGCGGTTTGAAAGGGGTAAACGATAAGAATGATTGAATTTGAAAAGCCTAACATTCATAAAATTGACGAGAGCAGCAACTACGGCAAGTTTATTGTCGAACCGATGGAACGAGGCTATGGGACAACCCTTGGTAATTCGTTACGTCGGATCTTGCTTTCATCATTACCTGGTGCAGCCATTACCAGCATTCAAATCGACGGGGTTCTGCATGAATTTTCGACTATCGAAGGTGTCGTTGAAGACGTTACGCAGATCATCTTAAACGTCAAGAAGATCGCGCTGAAGCTTAACGGGGCCGATGATCAAGAAGAAACCATGGAGATCAACGTTAAAGGACCCGCACAAGTTACCGCTGGTGACATTGTTGCGGGAGCGGATGTCGATGTGTTGAACCCAGACCTGTACATTGCGACGGTCGCTGACGGGGCAACCTTCCACATGCGTATGACGGCGGATAAGGGTCGCGGCTACGTGTCTGCGGATGAAAACAAAGCGCGGAACACGGAAATGCCAATTGGTGTTTTGGCCGTTGATTCTATTTATACCCCAATCGAACGGGTTAACTACCAAGTAGAGAATACACGGGTTGGCCAACGTGCCGACTATGACAAATTGACCCTGGATGTTTGGACGAACGGTTCAATCAATCCAAGCGAAGCCATTTCATTGGCTGCTAAGATCTTGACCGAACACTTAGCGATGTTCGTCGACCTGACGGATGAAGCGAAGAATGCGGAAATCATGGTTGAAAAGGAAGAAACTCATAAGGAAAAGATGCTTGAGATGACCATCGAAGAGCTCGACTTATCGGTTCGTTCTTACAACTGTTTGAAGCGTGCTGGGATCAACACGGTTCAAGAATTGACTAACAAGACGGAAGCGGACATGATGAAGGTTCGTAACCTGGGTCGTAAGTCCCTGGAAGAAGTTAAGGCTAAGTTAGCTGATTTAGGCTTATCACTTCGGAAAGAAGACTAATTTTAGATACTCAAAGGAGGGTTTCTGGTTATGAGTTACCGTAAATTACAACGGACTAGTTCTCAACGGAAGGCTTTGTTACGCGACTTGACCACTAGTTTGATCTTAAACGGTCGGATCGAAACGACTGAAGCACGTGCCAAGGAAGTCCGCAAGACGGCGGATCAAATGATCACCTTGGGTAAGCAAGGCGACTTGCATGCACGGCGCCAAGCTGCAGCGTTCGTTCGGAACGTGGTTGCTGACGTGAAGGAAGACGGCGATGACATCAAGGTTACTTCTGCATTGCAAAAGCTGTTCAGCGAATTAGCACCGAAGTACGCGGATCGTAACGGTGGTTACACGCGGATCTTAAAGACGATGCCTCGTCGCGGTGATGGTGCTGCAATGGCTATCTTGGAACTGGTTGACTAATTTTAATTAATCATTAGTTTCGGTCTGGTTACGCCGCCTTAGTGTGTAATAATAGGTAACACATAAATCACTAGAACCATGTGGTATAGAGCGCTATGATGATGGAATTCCCGAGTCTAGCTTGAATGGGGGCGAAAGCCTCAGCGCCGCTGGTTTGTTAGTGATTTTTTTGTGTCCATTTTTTTATTGCGAGGGGAGATTTAGGTCGCCCCTACGCGAGATGGTGATTCTCTGGTATAATTAGCGGTGACTTTTCATAGAGAGCGAGGACTTAACGGATGGAAAATATTATTGAAGTACACGACTTAGTTTATCAATATCCTGACGCTAAGCAGCATCCGGCCCTCGACCGGGTGAGCTTTGACGTGCACCCGGGGGAATGGCTCGCGATTGTTGGGCATAACGGGAGTGGCAAATCGACATTAGCTAAGGCCATCGATGGCTTATTACCGTTTACCCAGGGATCCGTTAAGGTGGGGGGCGTGACCCTCACGCCCGAAACGGTGTGGCAAGTACGAGATCAAATTGGAATGATCTTCCAGAACCCCGATAATCAGTTTGTGGGGGCAACGGTGGAAGACGACGTGGCCTTTGGGCTAGAGAACCGGCAGTTACCGCGGACCGAGATGCTAACACGGGTGGCGACAGCTTTGGAACGGGTCGGGATGCGTGAATTCGCTAATCGGGCGCCTAGTTCACTGTCTGGTGGTCAAAAGCAACGGGTGGCTTTGGCCGGAATCGTGGCCATGGCGCCACAAATTTTAATTTTAGATGAGGCCACGAGTATGTTGGACCCTCAAGGTCGCCAGGACATGCTAGCGTTGGTCCAGGACTTACATCGTCAGCAAAACCTGACCGTGATTTCTATCACTCATGATATCGACGAAGCCGCTAGTGCCAATCGCATTTTGGTGATTGATGATGGCCAGTTAATCGCGGAAAACACCCCGGCGGCCATCTTTGCTCAGGGGGACCGGTTGATGACGCTGGGGCTGGACGTCCCCTTTACCGCTAAGCTGGCGGCGGCACTCCGGCAGCGGGGCATTACCCCCCCAGCGGGGTATCAAACGACTCAGGAAATGGAGGAATGGTTGTGGCAATCACTTTCGAACACGTCAGCTACACCTATCAAGCCGGAACGCCCTTAGCGACGCCAGCGTTGACCGATATTTCGTTGACGGTTCCCGACCACGGTTACCTGGCCGTAATTGGGCATACGGGGAGCGGTAAATCGACATTGATTCAGCAGTTAAATGCCTTGTTGAAGCCCACGACGGGGAAATTGATCATCGACGACTTCACGATTACCCCTACAACGACGAATGCTGACTTAAAGCCGTTGCGACAACACGTGGGAATGGTCTTCCAATTTCCTGAAAGCCAATTGTTCGAGGAAACCGTGCAAAAAGATATTGCTTTTGGTCCCCAGAATTTCGGGATGACCGAGGCGGACGCTTTGACCTTGGCCGATCAGATGCTGGCCCAGGTGGGACTGGATGCCAGTTACGCTCAGCGGTCCCCGTTTGAACTTTCCGGTGGGCAGATGCGGCGGGTTGCCATCGCGGGAGTATTGGCGATGCACCCCCAAATCTTAGTCTTGGATGAGCCAACTGCGGGTTTAGATCCGCAGGGACGACAGGAAATGATGGGCTTGTTTGACCGGTTACACAGCGAGCAGGGGTTAACCATTGTTTTAGTCACCCATCAAATGGAAGACGTTGCGCAGTACGCCGAACAGGTTGCCGTAATGCGCCAAGGCCGGTTAGTTGAGGTGGGCTCACCCCAAGAAATCTTTGGCAATCCCGCTAAGTTACGGGCTAATCAGTTAGACGTTCCCCGAGCAGCCCAATTTGCCCAGGCGTTAGCCGCCAAGGGCGTAGTTTGGCCACAAGGGCTGCCCTTAACCGCCGACGCCTTAGCGGATCAGCTGGCCGCTCAATGGCCGAAGGGGGGGACCACACGTGTCTAAGTTTCTTTTTGGGCGCTACCTCCCCCTGAATTCCGTGGTGCACCGTTTAGACCCACGGAATAAACTGATGTTGAGTTTTTGCTATATTATCCTGGTCTTTCTGGCCAATAATTGGTTGAGTTATGCGATCCTGATTGCCTTTACGCTAGGCGCGATCCGGGCTTCCACGATTCGGCTAGGCTTTTTCCTGCGGGGAATTCGGCCATTAATCTGGCTGATTCTCTTCACCGTGGCCCTACAACTATTGTTCAGTCCCGCGGGGGGACACGTGTATTGGCACTGGGCCTTCATCAATATTACCCAGTTTGGGGTGATCAATGCGGGATTCATCTTTATTCGTTTTTTGCTAATTATTATGATGTCCACGTTGTTGACCCTATCTACTCAACCGTTGGATATCGCCACCGGTTTAGCATCGCTAATGACACCGTTGCGCTGGGTTAAAGTCCCCGTCGACACGTTAGCCATGATGCTGTCGATTGCGTTACGGTTCGTGCCCACCCTGATGGATGAGGCCCAAAAGATCATGAACGCCCAGCGCGCCCGCGGCGTCGACTTCGGCGAGGGGGGACTGTTTAAGCAAGCCAAATCGCTACTGCCCCTGATGGTTCCCCTTTTTATGAGTGCGTTTAATCGAGCCGAGGATTTGTCGGTTGCCATGGAAGCGCGTGGTTATCGGGACAGTGAACACCGTAGTCAGTACCGTATTTTAACTTGGCAACGACGGGATACGGTCACTTGGGTGATTTTTTTGATTGGTTTAGCCCTAATTTTGATTTGCCGTCGTTGGTAGGAGAACAAACATGCAACGTTATAAAGTAACTTTAATGTACGACGGTACCGCCTTTGCGGGGTTTCAACGTCAGCCGGATAAGCGGACCGTCGAAGGCGTCTTGACCAAGGTGGTCAATAAAATGGCCAAACAACCCGATCCGGCGATTGTGGTCTACGGCTCCGGCCGAACGGATGCAGGGGTTCACGCTCTTGCCCAGGTGGTGCATTTCGACTTCCCGTTCAACATTCCCGCCGAAAACATGCACAAAGGTCTTAACAGCATGTTACCGTTGGACATGGAAATTTCCCGGGTCGAATTAGCCGCACCGGATTTTCACGCACGTTATGACGTGTCCGGGAAGCGTTACCTTTACCGAATGGACCTAGGGGAGTTTCGTAATCCCTTTAAACGCAACTATACCGGGCATTGGAAATTTCCAGTGGATCTGGGCAAGATTAACAGTGCCTTACAAGATCTGGTCGGCGAACACGATTACACTAGCTTTGTGGCCTCGGGCGCCCAGACGCGGACCTTCGTCCGGACCATCTACGAGGCAACTTGCCGCATTGACGAGCATAACAACGAGCTAATCTTTGAGTTTTACGGCAACGGATTTATGTACAACCAGGTTCGGATTATGGTCGGGGTGTTGGTGGAGATTGGCTCCGGCACCCGGCCCGTCCACGATATCTTGCGACTGTATCAAGTCAAAGATCGTAAGCAGGCCCGGCGCACGGCACCGGCCGCTGGCCTATATCTGAAACACGTGTATTACCTAGGGGAAGATCCGGCACACCCCACGAAGCTACCACCACACCAGCGTTAATTTTAACGTTGGGGGCAAACAATCATTGACTTTAAGCGGAAAACTTTGTATCATGGTTGTTGGTATTGTTTGCCCCACGATAAGCCCCGGAAAGTTTACTTGGTGTCAGACAAACACAGATTTATGGAGGAATTTAACGTGCGTACAACTTATATGGCAAAACCAGGCGACATTGACCGTAAATGGTACATCGTCGACGCAACCGATGTTAGTTTAGGTCGTCTTGCTTCCGTCGTAGCATCTATCTTACGTGGTAAGAACAAGCCAACGTTCACCCCTAACGTGGACACTGGTGATAACGTGATCGTTATCAACGCCAGCAAGATTGCTTTGACTGGTCGTAAGGCAACTCACAAGATCTACTACCACCACACTCACTTTGCTGGTGGCTTGAAGTCACGGACTGCCGGTAACTTCCGGGATGAAAACCCAGAAAAATTGATCGAAACTTCTGTTCAAGGGATGCTTCCTAAGGGTTCATTAGGTCACCAAATGGCATTAAAGCTTCACGTGTATGCTGGTGAAGACCACAAGCACGAAGCCCAAAAGCCAGAAGTATTAGACATTACGAACCTAATTTAAGGAGGAAACCCAATTGGCACAAGTTCAATATCGCGGCACTGGCCGTCGTAAAAACTCTACTGCCCGCGTACGTTTAGTACCCGGTTCAGGTAAGGTTGTCATGAACAACAAGGCAATCGAAGATTACATTCCATTTGCAAGTATCCGTGAAGTGGTTTTACAACCATTTAACGTGACTGAAACCCTCGGTAACTACGATGCATTAGTTACTGTTCGGGGTGGCGGTTTCTCCGGTCAAGCCGGTGCAACTCGTCACGGGATCGCTCGGGCATTGCTCGACGTTGATCCAGACTTCCGTGGTCCGTTGAAGCGTGCGGGTCTGTTGACTCGTGACGCCCGGATGAAGGAACGGAAGAAGCCAGGTCTCAAGAAGGCCCGGAAGGCTTCCCAATTCTCCAAGCGTTAATCTTTGGATTACCTTGGTACAAGCAAAACACTCACAGCGATGTGGGTGTTTTTTTGTGGCCAATTTTACGGGAAACAAGGTGGGACCTTGATTGCAGATCGGGCCCGGCTAAGATTCGGCGGCCCTTAACGTTGGTTATGGTATGATGATTGGATAAACATTTAGGAAAGAAGGTTCATCGTGAGTAAGCCGAAAGTTACCCAGCAACCGCTTTTTTCCCGGGATACGCTGCTGCTTCTAATTTGTACATTTTGCTATATGTGTTCCTCGATGTTAATTACGCCGTTGATTGTGGGGTTTACCCACAGCCTAGGTGCCAGCACGCTAGTGGCCGGGATCGTTGCCGCGGCTATGAATCTGTGTTCGCTGGTCTTTCGACCGTTTGCGGGTCAATTAGTCGATGCGGTGGCCAAGTATCGGATTGCCCTGATTGGTGGCAGTCTGCTGTTATTAGCAACCGGGGGGTACGCCGTCGCTCAGGCGCCCTGGCTGGTGGTTATTTTTCGGGTGGTCAATGGGTTCGGTTTTGCCCTGAGCTCGATTTGTCTGGCCACCTGGTTCTCAAGTTTGTTGCCCCGTGATCGAATCGGTGCGGGAATGAGCTATTATGGGATGATGAACGCGTTGGGGATGGCGATTGCGCCCGCCTTAGGAATTTGGTTGTATCACCGGGTGAGCTACCGGGCGGCCTTCTTGTGCGGAATGCTTTTTAGTGCGGTCATTGTGCTGTTGATTCAATTTGTGAGCGATAAGGGCCGACCATACCGACCGCTGGCGCGCTCCGCGTCACAGCGACGGCGGATTGTCCAGCCACGGGTGGTTCCACTAGCCATTATCTTAATGTTACTCTCGATTCCGTACTTTGCCACGCAATCGTATATTGTGGAGTACGTTGCGAAACGGCACCTCAACGTGTCGGCTGGGAACTTCTTTATCATTTACGCCATCATCTTGCTAGTCGTGCGGCTAGTTTTTAAAGACTATTTCGATCGGGTACCGTTTAAATGGTTCCTGTTGATTGGCGTCACCTGCAATTTGATCGGGTTACTGGGACTAACTTATTTGGTGAATAATTGGATGATGGTCTTAGCGGCTGCTGGTTTGGCGGGGGGCTACGGCGTGATGTACTCGGTCTGTCAGGCAACGGCGCTCCTACTGGCGCCCTTAGACGAACAGGGGCTGGCAAATAGTACCTTTTACATTGGGATGGATACGGGAATGGTCCTAGGACCCATCATTGGTGGAGCCTTGTTTGATGCGGTTCCACTAAGCCTGTTTTACCCGACGTTACTGGTAACCTTGCCGTTAACGGTTGGCGTGTACCTGATGTTCCGACGACAGCTGATGACCAAGACCCCCAACCGTTAGGGCCAACTGAATGAATCATGGTCATGGGTGATGGGCCGGACCTTTTTCCGTCACAACCGTCATGCAGCAAAATAACCGGTAGACCAACCAAGTAAACGCTTTTGTTGTCAACGGCGACCGGTGCGTTATACAATTAAAATTGTAGTTAAGTTGAGGAGGAATAGACTTATGACGACAAGTTCAGTTTTGACACAACGGATCACGTTAAACAACGGCTACACAATGCCGCGGTTGGGATTAGGCGTGTGGAAGACGTCTAATACGGATGCCGCTAATTCGGTCAGCCAAGCCATTCAACACGGGTATCGGATGATCGATACCGCGAAGCAGTACGGGAATGAACCCGGTGTGGGTGCTGGGATTCAAGATGGGCTGTTAAAGGCCGGTCTGAATCGGCAGGACCTCTTTGTTACCACCAAGGTCTTAAACGGTGATCAGGGATATGATTCCACGTTACGTGCGTTTGAAGCCAGTCTGAAGCAGCTACGCTTGCATTACGTGGACTTGTACTTGATTCACTGGCCGGTGGATGGCAAGTTCATTGATACTTGGCGGGCCCTGGAAGAACTGTACCGTAACGGCCAAGTACGGGCCATTGGGATTTCTAACTTTGATCAGGAACGGTTAACTGAGTTACTAGACAAGACGGCCATTACCCCGATGGTTAACCAAATGGAATTTAACCCACTTAACCAAGAAAAGGACCTGCGGCGGTTAATGCAGCTGGCTGGGATTCAACTGGAAGCCTGGTCGCCATTAGGTGGGGGTGCGGCGTTAAGCCAGCCGACGATCACCAAGCTGGCCGCCAAGTATCAGCGGTCGGCCGCACAAATTATTTTACGGTGGGACTACCAACACAATATCATTACGATTCCGAAGTCGACACACGTCGAACGGATCGTGGCCAATAGCCAAATTGCTGACTTTACGTTGAGTGATGAAGACGTTGCCGCCATTGACGCCTTAGATCAAGGGAAGCGCGGACTGTGGTACGATGACTTTACTTGGCACAACCCAACCAACCCGAAGGCCTTTACGGGCGACGTTCAGGCCTGGGACGATACGGCTAAGTTTTTACAAAAATAAGGGGACCCCGTAATCTGATGTGAGTGAACCCAAGGGCACGGTTATCAACCACCGTTGGGGACAATTTCAGCACCATGAACGGGTGTTACCAAGAAGAGAGTGGGACAGAAGGCGATTAGCTGGTGAGCATGAACGACGGTTCGTAAGACGGACAATCCTGAACTTGGATTGTTTGGATTACGGGGTTAAGCGGAACCAGCTGCCTTTTGGCGCACGTTTCAACACTAAATATTCGGAGACACTAACGAGCCTGGGGCTTCTGTCCCGGGCTTTTTTGATAAAGAATTACCCTAAACTTGTCGAAATGGCGAGTGGCCGACATGAATTCTACGGGTAGGCGAAAATGTGCTTGCTTTTGGCGGTCAACCAGGCTTAAGCTGGGGGGAGTAGATTAGAATATAGGATTGGACTAAACAATGAGTATTTGGCGTTTAAAATTTTTAGATACACTGTCCAAAAAGATGGTTTTCGGGTTTATCCTGATTATTGCGCTGGGGACCGTCCTGCTTAGCCTACCGGCGGCAACGCGGCAGGGGCAGGGGACGTCGTTGATCGATCTTTTATTTACGGCGGCCTCGGCGACCTGCATCACCGGGTTAACCGTGGTGAACACGGCGGCCCACTGGTCGGTTTTTGGTCAGCTCGTCATTTTAGGGATGGCCGAAGTGGGAGCATTAGGGTACATGACGTTTGCCGTGCTCCTCTTTAACCTGATTCGCCGGCATCGTCACATGGGACTATCGACACAACTGATGGTCAAGGAAGCCTTGAATTTAGAAAATCTGAGTGATACCAAGAGTGTCATGAAATATGTGGTTCAGCTTTCGGCGATTTTTCAGCTCGGTGGGGTTGCCTTACTGGCCGTTGACTTCATCCCACGGTTTGGGTGGCGGCACGGCTTGTACGTGTCGGTTTACCATTCGGTGATGTCGTTTTGTAATGCCGGCTTTGACGTTTTTGGGGATAGCTTGATGGGGTTTCGGGATGATACCTACGTCCTGCTGGTCACCATCGTTTTGATTGTCGGCGGTGGACTGGGCTTCTTGGTCTGGCGTGATTTATTGCTCTATCACGAGCGACATCGTTTGAGTCTTAGCTCGAAACTAACGCTGGTCACGACCGGGACGCTTTTTGTGCTGGGCTTCTTGGCATTACTGGTCACGGAAGACAACCTCGCTTGTATTCCTGGCAATCCAACCTGGATTAACCGGGTGGTGAACACCCTCTTTCTCAGTGTGACGCCCCGAACGGCGGGAATTGTGACTTTACCGACACATTCATTACGTGCCGGGAGTATTTTCTTATTAATGATCCTAATGTTCGTTGGGGGAACCCCAGGTTCAACGGCTGGGGGAATTAAGACCACGACGTTTGGGGTTTTGATGCTGCAGAGTATCGCTCAACTTCGTGGCAAGGATGACGTGGAGTTTAGCCACCGACGGTTTAGTCAGGCCAATATTAGTCGAGCGTTACTGTTAGTCTTTTTGGCTAGTATTGTGATTACCGTGGCGACCCTGGTCCTCACGCAAACCGAAAAGATCCCCCAGGGCTATGGTCTAGAATACATTGTCTTTGAGGTGTTATCGGCGTTTGGCACCGTGGGGTTGAGTCTGGGGCTGACCCCGCATCTGAGTGTGATTGGTAAGTTGATTATTATCTTATTAATGTTTATTGGTCGGGTCGGGATCTTCACGTCCCTGTACTCGTTATCGAAGCGGCAAACTAAAGTCAGTCGCATTCGGTACCCGGAAGAAAATGTCTTAATTGGTTAAGGAGTGGCGAACTTGAAGAAGAATTTTGCCGTGTTGGGTCTCGGTCGTTTTGGCGAAGCCGTGGTGCGAACGTTGGCGGAGATGCACCAGGACGTGTTGGCCGTGGATATTCATGAGGAGCGGGTCAACGATCTGATTGATGTGGCGACGCAAACTTTGATTGCGGACACGCGTGATGAGGAAGTCCTGCGCCGCCTGAATATCGACACCTTCGATTACGTTATTATTGGGATTGGGAACAATATGGAGGCCAGTATTCTGACCACGCTACTAGCGAAGGAACAGGGCGCTAAAAAGGTGATTGCCAAGGCCGAAACCAGGGACCATGGCCGAGTGCTTCAGCGCGTGGGGGCTGATCAGGTGGTTTTCCCCGAACGGGATATGGGGCGGGGAATTGCCCGTAAACTCTTGTCGAATCACATTCTAAACTTTATCGACCTTAGCGAGGACTACACGTTGGCCGAGGTGGTGATCACCGATCCGACCTTTGTGGATCAGAATTTGATTCAACTGAACCTGCGGCAACGGTTTGATCTCACCGTGATTGCGATTCAACGGGGTCCCAAGATTGATATTTCACCGGACCCGTCAGCGGTCATTCGGTTGCACGACGTCTTGACCGTCGTTGGGCCGGTCGAGCAGGTAGAGGCTTTGGATGAGACGCTAAAAAAATAAGTGACGGTAACGGCTCAGTGGTCACGGGATACTGGGCCGTTTTTGGCGTTCGTTGGTCGAATGAAGCTTGTAAGTTTACTTGACTTTCTGCCATTTAAAAATTAGAATATTATAATTAATTTAACCAAATTCTTATTTAGTACTGATCAAAGAAGACGTCGGCAACCTGGCGTGATTTCTGATGGGCCCGGCGGTTAAACGTTGTGTTTTGGTTAAGGTTACGGGGGGCTTAGGAAACGTTAAGAAATGCCATTTATAATGGACGGGTTCAATCAGTTTTAGATTAAATGTTCCGCGGTGAAGGTAACCGGGGCTGAAAGGGTGGCAACATGCAACGTAAACGACTAAAAAAACGGCATCCCATTTTAAAAACATTATTGGGGGTAATCCTGGTGCTACTCATCGGGGGAACGGCGTACGGCATGCATAAGTATCAGAGCCTGCAAAATTCGGTCAAGGGATCGTATCAGGCTTCCGGGGTGAGCAAGCTCCGAAACGTCGATCAACAATTAGCTAATAAAAAACCGATTTCCATTCTATTAATGGGAACCGATACGGGAGCGCTAGGGCGGACCTTTCAGGGGCGAACCGATAGTATGATGGTGGTCACTATCAATCCTAAGACTAACAAAACCACCATTACCAGTATTCCGCGGGATACGGCCGTCAACATTCCGGGCTACGAAAGTCAATCACCGGCCAAAATCAACGCGGCCTACGCGTGGGGAAAATCCAAAACGGCCATTACCACGGTACAAAAGATGTTGAACATCCCCATCGACTTTTATGCCATCATTAACATGGGGGGGATGGAAAAGATTATTAACGAGGTTGGAGGCGTGACGTTGAAACCGACCCTGAGTTTTAGTTACGGCGGGTACACCTTCAAGAAGGGCGTGACGACCCACATGAACGGGAAGAAAGCTTTAGCTTATTCGCGAATGCGTGACGATGACCCGCAAGGTGATTATGGTCGGCAGACGCGTCAGCGTAAAGTGATCATGGCGTTGTTGAAGAAATCCAATTCGATTACGACGCTATTGAACGAAGACTTTATCCAGTCGTTATCCAAGCAGACCCAAACGGATCTCACCTTTAACGACCTGACCGCACTGGCCCAAAATTACCGCCAGGCCATTCAACACATCAAGACCACCCACATTCAAGGCTCCGGGGAGACCATTGAAGGCCAAAGTATGGAGGTCGCCACGCAAACCGAACTACAGCGGGTTACCAACTTCATCCGCAAGGGCTTGGGGCTAAGCCACGCCACGACTGGTAAGATTGCCATCATGACCAGTACAACGGAAGCTAGCACCGACACCAACACAGCCGCTACGGCCACGACGGCTGGTGGACCGGGGAACGGGCAATAGGGTCTTGCTTTATTTTACCGATACGTTAAAATGGCATCTGGTCATCACGTGGTGTGATGGCCAGATGCCATTGCGTTAATCGGTGGGATCTAACTTGAATAGGTGGGGCTTACCGTAAAACCAGCCCTGACGTAGATCAATCTGTAAGTCGTTGGCCATATCGTGTTCTGCTTGGTTCTCCACGCCCTCGAGGATTAACCGCAGGTGGTGCTGATCGGCAACTTGTTTCCAGAACTTGAGGTTCGCCGGAATTTCGGCTTCCCGTTTTTCTTGACGGAAATTTTGCATCGCAAATTTGATTTCACTAGCGTAGGGTAAGACGGGTTTCAGGTGATCGTAGGTGTTGATTCCGGTCCCGACGTCGTCCAAGCTGAGTTGAATGCCGTGTTGGTCAAAAAAATGGACTTGGTCAATGACCTGTTGGTTCGTGATGGCCTCGTCGGTTGCTTCTTCCGTGACCTCGAGGATCAGGTTGAGCGGATAAATTTGCTGTTGGGCGGACAAAATGGCCCGGGCAATGGTATTATCAATAAATTGCTTCCGGTTCGTATTGAACGACACGGAACCAATCTTTAACATGAGTTTCTGTGCGGTGCGTTGGATGAGCTCCGCCTGAACGTCAATCGGAATTGACGCAAAGTTGTGGGGGAGTACCCACTTGTCAGCCACTTTTTGCCGGATCAGCAATTCGTAACCAATGAGCGAATTGTTCGACACGTCGAGTTGGGGCTGTAAAAAATAACGGTACATGGCGCAATTCCTCCTTACAGACATTTTCACTTACCATCATACTGTATTTTGGGCATGAACAATAGGGCCACTCCCTATTTTTTCGCGCAGCTGAGTATTATTTAGAAAATTATTGGTAGTATAACATAATATATTATATAAATTTTTATGGTTTTATTATATGGATTGCTTTATATTAGAAGTAGTAAGTCAACTCACGGGGACGTAGATGGCTAATTTGATTGTTACGTTTAATTATTAAGAGATCAGATTAACCGGGAGAGCTGACTAATTTTCGTTAGAATGTATGAGGAGTCTGATTAAATGACTTGGTCAATGTGGCTAGTGCTACCCTTTATTACGAGTATTTTCTTTGTCCTAGGGGTCATCGCGCTCTACTGGTCAATCTTTAACTGGATTACCACGAAAGTCGAATCACAGAGTAAACCTGTGAATATCAAGCGAGTTCAAGCTTGGGTCGGCGCCATTTGTTCCGGGGTGGCCATCTTTGCGTTGCAGCTACTGGTCCGGGATAGCCACCTCTCTTGGACGTTTATGAATTTTCAACTTTTAATTTTAGTCTTCGCCGCCTATTTCCTGCAAATTCGGATTCCGTATTGGTTAATCTTTATCTTTGGGATTGGGGTCATGTTGATCAACGGTAACGTGGACCAACCGTTGTCGTGGTTTTATACGGGCGTGTTCGCGCTCTTCTATGTGGAATCACACATCCAGAGCGTGCACATGTGGCGGTGGCCGTTTACCCGTTACATCTCATTAGCTATGGTCAACGCGACCATCTTGTGGATCGTGGTCAAAATTCGTTTGGATTTAGCTTGGGCGACCGTGGGTGAAGAACTGCTGAATTTTGCACTCTTGGCCATCTTGATGTACGGCTACTTCAAGATTCAGGACAAAGATCGGCGCATTAAGGACCGGCTGTTTCAATCAGCCAACTGGGATGCGTTGACCAACGTGAAAAATTATGCCGCTTACGACCGGGCCATTGGCTATGAGTTTTACCACAGTGTGGCTCAGCACCGCAATCTGTCGATGATCATGTTTGATATTGACCACTTTAAACACGTCAATGATACTTACGGTCATTTAGCCGGTGACGAGGTTCTTAAAAGCGTGGCTAAGACGGCCAGCACGACGTTGAAACAAATCGATCCCAAGATTATTTTATATCGAACCGGGGGGGAAGAGTTTAACGTGGTGCTCCCTAACTACACCATGGAACAGGCCAAACCGATTGCGCAACAAATTTTCGACGCCGTGGCGGCAGACCAGGTTGACTATAACGATCAGACGCTACAGGTGACGCTGTCGATTGGGGTTTCCGGCCTAACCGTGCAGGACCGCAACCCATTGGACTTTTACAAGCGGGTTGATGCCAATCTCTATCACTCTAAGCAAAATGGTCGGATGCAGATTACCACGGCATAAGGCCTAGGAATTAAGTGCTTTTTAAGGGGGAATCGGGTATACTACGGGGTAGACCTGAATTCGGATGAGGAGGGATCAGCATGATTTTTGGTCTCTTGTTATTGTTGCTGCTGTTTCCCATTTTACGGTTGGTCTTTGGGCTGGCCGGCTGGCTGTTGGGCCTGGTGGGGACCTTAGTGATTGGCGCCATCGTGTTGGTGGCTTTTGCGGCACTCTTTAAATTTTTTGTCCTAGCCGTAGTGGTCATCGGGGGCGTGTGGGCGTCTAAAGCAATCTTTAGCTGAGCATTAAAATAGGCACTGCGGGAGCGATTAACTCCGGCGGTGCCTTTTCTATCGTCACTTATTCAAATGAGAGCTCAACGAGATACGCGTGTTGCCGGGGGACGTAACCCGTGGTGACCCACACGTCTTGGTAATCCAACTTGGAACTCTGGGTGCGGTCAAAGAAATCGTTTAAGAGATCACCGTGCATGGCTAAGAAGTCGTCGTCCAGGCGGTTAACCACCAGGCGATTCGTGGGAAAATACAACTCAACGTTGGCCACGGGCACCGTATCGGGGACGCCAATGGAGACCACATTACTATTCCGCTGCGCGATGAAATGAACGCGCTGGGGGTGTCGATGAATATAGGTTAAAACGTTATAGATAGAATCAGAATTACTAGCCACAAGTCTTTGCTCCCTTCGGTGCTTACATTGTAACAAATTTTGACTGGATTACCAGTCTTGCTCTGGTGATTGATGATTGCAAACGTTAAGGAGACGAGTATAATTACCGCATATGCAGTTTTTTTGTCAGCATTGTTAACAAACTTATGAGAAAGAAGGCCAAAATCAAATGATGCGACTTGCCCGAAAACACCTGGACTGGTGGGCAGTGGTCCTGGCAGTGGGCTTTATGATGATCCAAGTTGCCTGTGACCTATCGTTACCGACGTTAACCTCTAATATCATTGATAAGGGGATTGCGAACAACGATATTGGCTACATCTGGCGGACCGGTGGTCAAATGCTCCTGTTGAGTTTTATTGGTGTGTGGGGAGCGGCTGGTAACGTCTACTACGCCGCTACTCAGTCCCAAAAAATGGGACAGCGGATCCGGACCAACCTGTTTAAGAAGGTCACCTTGTCTTCGACGGAAGAATTTGAAACCGTGGGGAACGCGTCTTTGATTACGCGGACCACGAACGACGTGGTCCAGATTCAAAACGTGATGGTTCAAATGTTACGGATGATGCTAATGGCCCCAATTATGCTGATTGGTGCCGGCATCCTCGCCTACTTAAAGAGCCCGCGCCTGACGCTGGTCTTTTTAGTGGCGTTACCCGTTTTGGCATTGTTTACCATTCTAGTGATGTACTTTGCCGTACCACTATTTAAAAGCTTACAAAAGAAGATTGACCGCATTAACTTAATCTTTCGCGAAGGGCTGACGGGGGTCCGGGTGATCCGGGCCTTCAACCAAGACAAGTTTGAGCAGGATCGTTTCGAAGGGGCCAACCAGGACTATACCCAAACGGGGATTAAGGTCTTCATGATTGTTTCCCTGATGTTCCCGGTTATCACGCTGATCATTAGCGGCACTAACATTGGGATCGTCTGGTATGGGGGACAGTTGATTGCCCACCAAGCCCTAGAAGTGGGGAACTTAGTGGCCTTCATGACCTACGCCACTCAGATTCTGATTAGCTTCATGATGGTGTCGATGGTCTTCGTCTTCGTGCCCCGGGCCCAGGCTTCGGCCGCGCGGATCAACGAAGTCATGGATTTGAAATCGAAGATCAACGATGCCGACCAACCCGTTACGTTACCGGATAGCCCGGTCAGCTTAGAGTTTGACCACGTAGACTTTCGGTATACGGGCGCGGAGAAGTTGGCCCTGACCGACGTGCACTTCCTAGCTAAGGCGGGGCAGACCGTGGCCATCATCGGGGGAACCGGATCGGGTAAATCGACGCTGGTTAACCTGATTCCCCGGTTGTTCGACCCTGAAAGTGGGCAGATTCGGCTTAACGGGGTGGCCTTGCCGGCGGTAAGTCAGCGTGACTTACACCAAGCCGTCTCGATTACCCAACAAAAGGCCGTCCTGTTTGCCGGCACGATCCGGAGTAATATGGTGACGGCCAAGGCCGACGCGACCGACGACCAAATCTGGCACGCCCTTGACGTTGCCCAGGCCACGGACTTCGTGAAGGAGACCGGGGGACTGGACGCCGTGGTCGAGCAAAACGGGGATAACTTCTCCGGGGGTCAACGGCAACGCTTAGTCATTGCGCGCACCATCCTGAAACGGGCCAGTGTCTACGTCTTTGACGACTCGTTTTCCGCGTTAGACTTCAAGACCGACGCGTTGTTGCGGCAACAATTGCGGCAAGACGCGCAGGTCCAAGCCGGCGTGACCGTGATTGTCGCGCAGCGGGTCTCCACCGTGGCCGATGCCGACGTGATCTTGGTGATTGACGGCGGTAAGATCGTGGGCCAAGGTACCCATGCGGAACTTAAGGCGACGAACAAGACTTACCAAGAAATTCTTGATTCACAACTACGGAAGGGGGATGTTGTCGATGCGTAACGGACGCGGTTCGGCCACCAAACAACGGCCACAAAGTTTCTGGAAGACCACCGGCCGCCTCTTCCGGTACATGAAGCACTGGATTCCCGGGATCATCGTCGTGATGCTTTTCGCGGCGGCGTCCGTCATCTTACAGATTCGGACCCCCAAGATTTTGGGGGAGGCCACCACGGAACTCTTTAAGGGTGTCATGAAGGGGACCGCCGAGCTTAAGGCGGGGATTAACCTGACGAGTCTACCGATTAACTTTGGCAAGATTGGTCATATCTTATTGATTGTCGGTATCTTGTATGTCGGCGCGGCGCTGTTTGGCATCGTCCAGCAGGTCATCATGAACTGGATCGCCCAAAAGGTGGTTTACCAGTTACGACGGGACCTCAAGGACAAGATGCAACACCTGCCGATCAGTTATTACGATACCCATAGTAACGGGGACTTGATGTCCCGGATGGCTAACGATATGGATAACATCGGGGGCACGTTACAGCAAACGCTGTCCCAATTGGTCACCAGTGTGCTGACCTTCTTCGGGGTACTGTACATGATGCTGACCATCAGTGGTTGGCTGACGTTAGTGGCCCTAATCTCGGTCCCACTGAGCTTGGTCGTCGTGATGCTTGTGGCACCACGCTCGCAGAAGTTCTTTGCCAGTCAGCAAAAGAACCTGGGGTTACTGAACAATACGGTCGAAGAAACTTACGCGGGGCATACCGTGGTCAAGACCTTTAACCAAGAAGCCGATGTGCAAGATCAGTTTGAAGAGCACAACGAAAAATACTATAAATCAGCCTGGAAGGCCCAGTTTGTCTCCAGTCTGATCTTCCCGTTGATGAACTTCGTCAAAAACCTGGACTACCTGGCCGTGGCGGTTATCGGGGGAATTCAGGTCGCCAACGGGACGGTGAGTTTAGGGAACGTGCAGGCCTTCCTGCAATATACCAACCAATTCTCCCAACCCATCACCCAAATGGCGAACCTGACCAACACGATTCAGGCAACGATTGCCTCCGCTGAACGGGTCTTTGCCGTTCTCGACGAAGACGACATGCCACAAACGGCTCACGACCAATTACCGGCACAGACGGCGCAGACGGGGAACGTAATCGAATTTGATAACGTGAACTTCCAGTACGTGCCGGACAAGCCGTTGATTGAAGACTTCAATCTGGCGGTCAAACCGGGTGAGATGGTTGCCATCGTGGGGCCAACCGGGGCTGGGAAGACCACCATCATTAACCTGCTGGAACGCTTCTATGACGTGGCCGGCGGGCAGATCAAGTATCGCGGCCAAGCGACCAATACGGTGGCCAGAACGGATCTGCGCAAACACTTTGCAATGGTGCTACAGGATACCTGGCTCTTTACCGGGAGCATCTTTGATAACATCAAGTATGGTCGGGAAGATGCGACGGCCGACGAGGTTTACGCGGCGGCTAAGGCGGCGCACGCGGACACCTTTATTCGGCAGTTACCGGATGGCTACGATACCATCTTGAACGAGGCGGCTAGCAACATCTCCCAAGGACAACGGCAGCTGTTGACGATTGCCCGGGCCTTCGTGGCCGATCCTGACGTGTTGATCTTGGATGAAGCCACCAGTTCCGTGGATACGCGGACGGAAATGCTGATCCAACAAGCCATGGAACGCTTATTGGCCGGCCGGACTAGCTTCGTGGTGGCCCACCGGTTATCGACGATTCAAAACGCCGAAAATATCGTGGTGATGGACCACGGCCACATCGTGGAAACCGGGAACCACGACAGCCTGTTAGCGGCTAACGGGTTCTATGCGGATCTATATAATAGTCAGTTTGCGGGGAATAATTTAGCTTAATTTAACCCGATGAGTTTTAGCGGTCGTGACGCCTTAGGGCGGTGACGACCGCTTTTTCTATGCTACACTAAGGTCAAAAGGAGGGATGGTCGTATGGTTCAAACGGTTCAATTTCGGTGGCAACCTCAACGGAACGGTCCCACGCCACTTTATCGCCAATTAATCACCTACTGCGTTATCCAGATTCGCCAGGGCAACTGGCTAGTCGGCCAACAACTGCCACCGCAGCGGGAGTTGGCGCGGACCTACCAGGTAAATCGCAGTACCATTCACGCGGCCATCGCCGAATTACAAGCACTGGGGGTGGTGACCACCGCCCATGGTCGTGGGACCCGGGTGGCCAGTAACTCGTGGTCGACACTGTTGGGGGCCACGCCGGACTGGCAACGGTGGGTCCACGCGGGCGAGTTTAGCGCTAATCAGCCCACCATTCAGACCATCAATCAACGCGAGTTTGCGACCCCGATTCGGTTGAGTACCGGCGAACTGGGGCCGGACCTGTTTCCCCGGCGTGCGGTTCAAACGGCCATGCACCAAGCCGCCGACCAACTGACCACGTTAAACTACCTACCGGCACGCGGCTCATTAGCTCTGCGAGAGGCGTTGGTGCGGCACTTAGCAACCTGGGGTGTGCAAACTACGCCGGAGAACATCTTGATCACTTCGGGGTCTCTGCAGGCGCTACAGTTGATCACGGCGGCGTTACTGGAACCAGGAACCACGGTCTACACGGCCCCGGCCAGCTATTTGCGGTCGCTGCGGGTTCTAGAATCGGTTCAGGCTCAATGGGCGCCCGTGCCGGTCGACGAGCAAGGATTAGCCTACTGGCAGATTCCGGTGAGCTCGCAACCGCAGCTTCTTTACACGGTGCCGACCTTCGATAACCCGTTGGGGACCGTGATGTCGGCCCAACGACGGCAGGACCTGTTGGCCTTTGCCCGGAAATATCAATTACCGATTATCGAAGACACGGCCTACCAGGAACTCTGGTTGGACCAACGGCCGCCGCTGCCGTTAAAGGCCCACGATACCCAGGATAACGTCTTATATCTGGGGACCGTCTCCAAGGATTTGGCGCCTGGCTTGCGGGTCGGGTGGCTGGTCGGGCCCCAGGCCGTGGTTGCCCGGTTGGCCGACGTGAAGATGCAGATGGACTACGGGGCCAGCACGTTGTCGCAACAAACGTTGGTCAATCTGCTGACGGCCCCGGATTACCCACAAACGCTCCAGCGATTACGGGACCAACTGCGGGCACGGCGAGAAGCGGCGCTGGCGAGTTTAATGGCCACGCTGGGGGACCTGGCGACCTGGCAGCGGCCCGCGGGGGGCTTTTACCTCTGGGTCCAGTTGCCCGCCAAGGTCGATTTGCCCCGGCTGTTTCAAGCGGCACTAGCCCAAGGCGTCTTGGCGAATCCGGGAACGGTGTACGGCGCGCGGACCAACGCCGTCCGGCTGTCGTACGCCTACGCGACACCGGCCGAATTCCGCCAGGGGGTCACGGTGCTGGCGACGCTGATTCGCGACCAATTAAGTCGGTGACCTAATTGGCCGCAGGGCGTTGCGCTCCCCCGACATTTGCGGTTAAATGGAGAACAGAGAGAAGGGATACCATGGCTTATCAGGCAACTAAGACCGCTTTACGGCGATTAGTCTCGGCGGGGGTGGTCCCCGGCGTGAGCTACGCCTTGATTGACGGTGACCGGGTCGAAACGGGCCAATTCGGGCAAGCCGCGTTGGTGCCGACCGCCGAACCGTTGACCGCGGGGATGACCTATGATTTGGCCTCGTTGACCAAGGTCGTAGGGACCCTGAGCGTGACGCTCCAGCTCCTTGCCACGGGGCGGTTACGGCTGACGGACCCCATCACGACCTGGTTACCCGCGTTTGGGGATTCACGGGTCACGATTCAACACCTGTTGACCCACACCTCGGGCATCACGGGCTACATCCCCAATCGCAACCAGTTAAATGCCGCGGAGCTGACCCGGGCGTTATTGGGGCTGCATGTCGGCCCGACCTTTAACGTCAAGATGGTTTACGCCGACGTGAACTACATCTTCATGGGGTGGATCATCGAAGCGATTTTGGGCGAACCGGTCCAGGTGGCCGTGCAAAGACGGGTCCTGGACCCGTTAGGGATGACCCACAGTACTTTTACGCCCGCCGATCCGCACGCCTGTGTGCCCACGGCCATCATCCCCAGTCGGGGCTTGGTCCGCGGCGTGGTTCACGATCCCAAGGGGTACGTCTTACAGCGCCGGTGCGGGTCGGCCGGGCTGTTTAGCACGGTCGATGACCTGGTGCGCTTCTGCCAGGCCTACTGTCACCCCGAACGGGCGGCGGCCGTGTTGCCCCCGACCTGGCTGCACCGCTTAGTCGCCGATTGGACGCCTAACGGTCAGGCCGGCCGCTCTTTGGGTTGGGCGTTGACGGCCACCCAATGGCCGACCGCTCACCGGGTGCTCTGGCATTCCGGCTTTACGGGGACCTACTTGGTGATTGATCCGCAGACCGACCAAGCGATGGTCTTCTTGACCAACCGGGTTCACCCGATCGCCCCGAACCTGCCGTACCTGGACCAACGCAATGCGGTGATTGGAACGTATCTCGCCGAAAAAGCGACTATTTAGAAGACTTAATGGCGAGGCTCCCCGTGGCGGTCCGATTCTGACCGATCCGATAACGAGGCCTTGCAAGCGATAAAAAGCCCCCGTAAAATCAACGCGATTTTACGGGGGCTCATTTTATGTCTTTAGAAGGTTGCTGGAATCGGTAAGGCTTCCTGTTGACTGAAATCATCGTGCGGGAACTTACGCTTTAACGCGGCGACCAGCAGGTGCTTGGCGATGTCGCCGTTTCTGGTAAGGATGGGGCCGTGGAAGTACGAGCAGTAGACGTTCTTATAAATCGCGCCTTCCGTGCCGTCTTCGCCGTTGTTACCCTTGCCACTGACCACGTTGCCCAGGGGCCGTTCACCCTTACCGATGAAGGTCCGTCCCTGGTGGTTTTCAAAGCCGTGGTAGGTTTCACCAGTCTCCTGGTTTTTGATCACGATGTCGCCGATGAACCGGTTGTGATCTTGCGCTAAGGTGTAGTGGTCCAACGCCCCAATGCCGGGTAGCTTTTCGCCATCGGCGCCAATGTAGTAGTGACCTAGGAGTTGGTAACCGCCACAGATGGCCAGCAGGGGACCGCCGGACTCGATGAATTTGATCAACTCGGCTTTTTTAGTCTGGATGTCCTTAGCCACGATGGTCTGTTCGAAGTCCTGACCCCCACCGAAGAAGGCCAGATCGTAGTCGGCCGCGTGAAAGTCTTCTTCGAGGCTGACCACTTGAACGTTTAGGTGGACGTCCATTTGCTTGGCGTAATAGTTTAACGCCAAGATATTGCCCACGTCGCCGTAGGTGTTCATCAAATCGCCGTACAGATGGGCGACGTTTAATTCGTAAGTCATACGCCGAGTCCCTCCTTAATGAAACCCTTGCTGGCTAAGATCTTTCGCAATTGGAGCATGGCCGTGTAGGTCGCCAGGACGTACACCCGGTCGGTCGGGACTTCTTGAATCCGGTCGACCACCTTTTCGAGGTTGGGTTCCACGATATGTTTACTATCGGGCACGCCGGCCACCTTGAGCCGGAAGGTGATGTCCTTGTAACGTTCACCCCCGGTGATAAACGTGGGGATGTTGGAATCGGCAAGCTGTTCGAAGTCGCCGTCCCAGATCCAACTGGTATCGATGCCGTCGGCGTAGTTGGCGTTTAACAGGCCGACAAACGAGAAGGGCTGGGTGTCCGTACCAATCATGTGCAGGACTTGGTCCAAACCAACCGGGTTCTTGACCAGAATAATGGTAACCCGTTTGCCGTTAACGTCGATGACTTCCTGGCGGCCGAAGACCTGCTCGTTGGCCGTGAAGGCGTGGGTGATCTGCTCGGGAGCCACCCCCATGAACCGACCCACGGCATAGGCGGCCAGAGCGTTATAGATGTTGTAGGTCCCGCCGACCGTAATCTGAAAGCTGTGACCGTCGATATCGAATTGCGACGAAGTGGGCGTCTGCTGGCCTAACTTGGTTAGTCGGTAGGTCAGTTCGGGACGCTTAAAGCCGCAATTTGGACAGAAATATTTCCCCTGGTTACTGTAAGTTAGCGTGTGGTAGTGCAAAATGTGTTGACAGTTGGGGCACAAGACACCGTCCGTGTTAGGCTTGGCCTTGAAGTCGCGGTCGGGCTGATCGTCAAATCCGTAGTACTGGATCGGATTCGGCAATTGCTTGGAATTAAAGATGGGGGAGTCCCCGTTGGCAATGATGGTGGCATTCGGGGCCAGCGCGACACCGTCTAAGATCTTCTGGTAGGTCGTGTAGATTTCCCCGTAGCGGTCCATTTGGTCTCTAAAGATGTTGGTGAAGACAAAGGCTTTGGGTTGAATGTATTGGGTGACCTTAATCACGTTAGCTTCGTCGACTTCCAGAACGGCGAGGGGCCGACCGGACTTCGGACGCTTGGCGTTTAAAAAGGTCGTCACGATTCCCTGTTCCATGTTGGACCCCGTGGGGTTGGTGAGAATCGTTGGGTATTTTTCGTGGAGCACCGACACGGTTAGGGCGGTGGTTAACGTTTTTCCGTTAGTCCCGGTGATGACGATCACGTCATACTTGGCACCTAACGACCGCAAGATTTGCGGGTCTAACTTCAAAGTAATCTTACCGGGCAAAGAACTGCCCCCGTGTAAGAAGGTGTGGAGAAACCAGTAGGACGATCTCCCCGCAAAGGTGGCAACACCGCTTCGCAATGACATGGACATTTCGCTCCTTAAACATGACTTGGTTGAACCTCAAACGTTAATTTTAGCATTCTTTTCTCAAATAGGGGAGTCCACGCCTTGAACTTTGCGAAATTGCAAGGAAACCGGCCGAAGAGCGGCGTCACCGCCGAGAACGTTTCCAGAACGAAAGCCGCGATTTTTCAGCTTCTCTGGTCGAATTTTCCTAGGCAATCGGCTATAATAGATTAGAAACTGTCAAAAAAGGTGGGAGTAACGTGGCGCAGCTCTTTTTTCGGTACGGCGCAATGAATAGTGGGAAGTCCATTGAGATTTTAAAGGTCGCCCACAACTACGAGGAACAACATAAACGGGTCATTATTATGACCAGTGGCTTAGATACCCGTGACGGGGTCGGGGCCATTTCCAGTCGCATCGGGCTGAAACGTCCCGCGCATCCAATTTTTGCGACGACCAACGTCTACGATGAAGTAGAAAAGTTAGACCCGCAAGCCAATTGTCTGTTGATTGACGAGGCCCAGTTCTTGACCAAAGAGCACGTGTTTCAATTGGCCAAGATCGTGGATGACTTGCATATTCCGGTCATGACCTTCGGGTTGAAGAACGATTTTCGCAATGAATTGTTTGAAGGATCAAAATACCTTCTATTATATGCGGATAAGATTGAAGAAATGAAAACTATTTGCTGGTTCTGTACCAAGAAGGCCATTATGAATCTGCGCTTTCAAGACGGGCATCCCGTTTACGAGGGGGAACAGGTTCAGATTGGCGGTAACGAAGCCTACTATCCGGTCTGTCGGCGGCACTATTTCAACCCGCCGTTGGACCAGATGGGGCAATAACGAAACGAGGTTAACTCAAAATGGATGAAATGTTTGATAAGCTCCAGGCCGTGGCGGACCGTTACGACGAACTCAACGAATTAATCAGCGATCCGGAAGTGATTGCGGATACCCAAAAGTTCATGACCCTATCCAAGGAAGAGGGCGAACTACGCGAAACGGTGGAGAAATACCATCAATATCAAGACGTCACCAAGCAGATTAAGGATGACGACGAGATGCTACGCGAAAAGCTCGATGCCGACATGGAGAGCATGGTCAAGGACGAATTGAAGGAGCTAACCAGCCAAAAGGAACAGCTGGAAGAAGACATCAAGGTCTTGCTGTTACCGAAGGATCCCAACGATGATAAAAACATCATCATGGAAATTCACGGCGCAGCCGGCGGGGATGAAGCCAGCTTATTTGCGGCTGACCTATTCAGCATGTACTCTAAGTACGCCGAACGTCAGGGATGGAAGACCGAAATCGTGGACGAAAATGCGACCGAAGTGGGTGGTTTCAAAGAAATCGTCATGATGATCACCGGTGACAAAGTTTATTCCAAGCTGAAATACGAAAACGGGGCTCACCGGGTTCAGCGGGTCCCCGTCACGGAATCCGCCGGCCGGGTGCACACCAGTACGGCAACCGTTGGGGTCATGCCCGAAGAAGAGGATGTCGACATCGATATCGACCCGAAGGACATTCGAACCGACGTCTACCGCTCCTCCGGTGCCGGTGGGCAACACATTAACAAGACGTCTTCTGCCGTGCGGATGACCCACTTACCCACGGGGATTGTGGTGGCCATGCAAGATGAACGGTCCCAGCAACAAAACCGGGCTAAGGCCATGCAAATTCTGCGGGCCCGAGTCTACGATTACTATAAGCAACAGGAAGAAAATGCCTACAATGCCGAACGAAAGTCGGCCGTGGGGACCGGGGACCGTTCCGAACGGATCCGGACCTACAATTACCCACAAAACCGGGTGACCGATCACCGCATTGGTTTGACGTTAAACAAGTTGGACCGCATTATGAACGGGGAACTTGACGATATTATTGATGCGCTAATCTTATCCGATCAGGCCGCTAAGTTGGAAGACCTAAAGAACAATGGCTAAACTGGTGACGTACTTTGCGGCGCTAAAAGCTGCACAACAGCAGCTAAGCGTCGCACAACAGGATCCCAGTGCTGCCCAATTCTTATTACAGGAAGCTCAGCACTGGACCTTTACGCAACTGGTACAGCATTACCGGGACACCATCCCCGACGATCAATTAGCAACCTATCGGCAGCAAGTGGCGCGGGTAGTCGCGGGTGAACCCCCGCAGTACGTGTTAGGGCACGCGCCCTTTTATGGGCGAGAGTTTGTGGTGAGTCCGGCGACGTTAATTCCGCGCGTCGAAACCGAAGAGCTGGTGGACTGGGTACTGACTAGCCAGCCGGCGGGTGCTCGTCGCGTCTTGGACGTGGGAACCGGTAGTGGGGCCATTGCGGTAACCCTTCAGGCCGAACGCCCGGCCTGGCAGGTAACGGGGACGGATATTTCCGCCGCCGCCGTGGCCGTGGCTCGGCAGAACGCGCAGGCGTTGGCCCCCCAGGTGCATTTAACCGTCGGGGATTTGTTTGCCCCGGTAGCGGGACGCCGCTTTGACGTGATTGTTTCCAACCCGCCGTATATCGACCGGACGGAGACGGCGGTCATGGATGCGTCCGTGAAACGCTACGAACCTCAAGGGGCCCTGTTTGCCGCCCATCAAGGTTTAGCGTTTTACGAACGCTTTGCCACTAGTTTGGCCACCATGTTGACGCCGCAGGGCAACTTTTTTGCGGAGCTCGGGTACCAACAGGGGGCTAAAGTGCGGGCGATTTTTCAGGCGGCCTTGCCGACGGCGCTGGTCACCGTTCGTCAAGATTTGAGTGGTCACGACCGAATGGTGCGGGTTCAACTCACAGAATAACGAGAGAGTATGGGAGAATTATAAATGGAAACACAAATTTTTAAACCGGATCAAATTGACGCGGCTGCAGCCCTTTTGCGGGCCGGCCAACTCGTGTCGTTTCCGACCGAAACGGTGTACGGCTTAGGAGCGGATGCGACTAACGAAGCCGCCGTTAAGCAGGTATATGCGGCCAAGGGGCGGCCGAGTGATAACCCGTTAATTGTCACGGTAACGGGGCCAGCAATGGTGGCGCAATATGCGCAACCATTATCGACTAAGGCCCAAGCACTGATTAAGGCCTTTTGGCCGGGGTCACTAACCTTGATTTTGAACCTCCAACCCGGGAAGCTATCGGCGGCCGTCACCGGGGGACTGTCCACGGCGGCCTTTCGGAATCCCGCGAACCAGACCACGTTGGCGTTGATTCAAGCAGCGGGCGTGCCCATCGTGGGACCGTCGGCCAATACGTCGGGGAAACCGAGTCCGACGTTGGCGCAACACGTCTACCACGATTTGAAGGGGAAAATTGCCGGCATCGTGGATGATGGTCCTGCCCGAGTCGGAGTGGAATCGACCATCCTGGATCTGACCGCTGACGTGCCGACCATTTTGCGGCCGGGAGCGGTCACCGAAGAGGACCTTGAAGCCGTGATTGGGACGGTCCGTTCGACCCATCATCGGGTGGGCAAGACCGAGGTTCCTAAGGCACCAGGCATGAAGTATAAGCACTACGCACCGGACGCGCAGGTCTACATTGTTGACCACGAAAACGATTGGTCAGCGGCGTTGGCTTGGGCCCAAGCCCAGCCCTATTCGGTGGGGGTAATGGCCGTTGATCATGTTTTGGCAGCGCACCAATTGCCAGCTAACGCGGAGGCTTACACGCTAGGCCCCGACCTGACCAGTGCCAGCCACCGCTTATTTGCCGGCTTACGGCATTTTGACTTGGAAACGCCGGTGAAGGGGATTCTGACCCAGGGATTTGCCGATACTGGTCTGGGGGCGGCCTACATGAACCGCTTAAACAAGTCGGCCGGTCAGGTGCATTTTCAACCTTAATTCAAGTTTAGTTTGCATGGCGTTTTGCCGAGAAATCTTCGGGAGAACGCCATTTTTCTGGTTAATTCGGGATATTTTCCGGTTAATTGGGACGTCATTCCCCATTTTCCGGACAAATTTGCTAAAATGGAGAGTATCATACAGCTCAGGAGGAATTGCCCTTGAATTTTAAAACAGAAGATCCAGCCCTCTGGGGGGCCATCGCTAAAGAAGAGCAACGTCAAGAAGATACCATTGAGTTAATTGCTTCGGAAAACATCGTGAGTCATGCCGTGCGGGCCGCCCAAGGTTCCGTGCTGACGAATAAGTACGCCGAAGGTTATCCCGGTAAGCGTTACTACGGGGGAACCCAATACATTGATGTGGTGGAGCAGCTGGCCATCGACCGGGCCAAGCAACTGTTCGGGGCAGAATACGCGAACGTGCAACCCCACTCCGGCTCCCAGGCTAATCAGGCCGTCTATGCGGCCTTCCTGAAGCCAGAAGACGTGGTTTTGGGGATGGGCCTAGATGCCGGGGGCCATTTGACCCACGGCGCCAAGGTTAATTTCTCCGGCAAGCTGTACCACAGCTACAGCTACGGTTTGAACCCGGAAACGGAACGGTTAGATTATGCGGCCATCCGGGAATTAGCATTGAAGTTAAAGCCGAAGATGATTGTGGCGGGAGCGTCCGCCTACTCACGGATCATTGATTGGCAAGCCTTCCGCCGGACAGCTGACGAGGTGGGGGCCTACTTGATGGTGGACATGGCCCACATCGCGGGTCTGGTGGCGGCCGGGCTACACCCGAGTCCCGTGGGAATTGCCGACGTGGTCACGACGACGACCCATAAGACCTTACGGGGGCCTCGTGGCGGTTTAATTTTGTCACAGGCGCAATACGCCAAGCAGTTGAACTCGGCAGTCTTTCCAGGCACCCAAGGTGGTCCGCTAGAACACGTGATTGCGGGGAAGGCCGCGGCACTTTTCGAAGATAGTCAGCCAGCCTTCAAGGACTATGCGCGCCAGATCATCGAAAATGCGCAGGCAATGGCCGATGAATTTAGCCATGCTGCTCACCTGCGGGTCATCTCGGGGGGAACCGATAATCACCTGATGACGTTAGACGTCTCCCAGACGGGGCTCAACGGTAAGCAGGCACAGGATCTACTGGATACGGTGATGATCACAACCAATAAGGAAGCAATTCCGAATGAAACCCTTAGTCCGTTCAAGACGTCGGGAATTCGGTTGGGCACGCCAGCGGTGACGACCCGGGGCTTTACGGCAGATGATTGTCGGGAAGTGGCTCGGCTGATTAGTCAGACGCTAAGTCAACCCACTGACCAAACCAATTTAGGAGACGTGCGGCAGCGCGTTCACGCCTTAACGCAGGCTCACCCGTTAAGCGTTTTACCCTAGAAATTACGAAAAAGCGATTACATTCCCAAAAAAATCCGCTACGCCATTGCAGTTAATGGTACAATTGTAAGAAATACCAAAGGAGCGTTTATTCATGGGGAAGTTTCAAGTACTCGACCACCCGTTGATTCAACACAAGCTGACGATTATTCGTAACAAAAACTGTGGGACCCGCAGTTTTCGGGAAGTGGTTAACGAGATTTCGACGTTAATGGCTTACGAAGTTTCACGCGACATGCCATTACAAGACAAGGTCATCGAAACGCCAGTTGCCAAGATGACGGCGAAGGAATTAGCCGGTAAAAAAGTGGCCATTGTACCAATTCTGCGTGCCGGGATTGGGATGGTTGACGGTATTCTTGAATTGATTCCCGCTGCTAAAGTGGGTCACATTGGCATGTATCGGGACGAAGAAACCCTGCAGCCTCATGAATACTTTGTTAAACTGCCGTCCGACATCGATCAACGCCAGGTTTTCGTGGTGGATCCGATGTTAGCCACGGGGGGCTCGGCCATTATGGCGATCGACGCTTTGAAGAAGCGGGGGGCCAGCAACATTAAGTTTGTCTGCTTGGTTTCCGCACCAGAAGGGGTCAAGGCCTTACGAGCTAAACACCCAGACGTGGATATCTATACGGCGGCATTAGATGACCATTTGAACGAAGATGGTTATATCGTGCCGGGACTTGGCGATGCCGGGGACCGTTTATTTGGAACGAAGTAAATGTTGAGAAGAGATTCGGCAGTGATTGCCGGGTCTCTTCTTTGCCATTTTCATCTTTTTGGTTGGTAAGTTCAGTCGAATTGTCAAGCGTTAGTCTGGATGCGCACGCAACTGGCTAGTGTTAACGCTTACATTGCTGAAGTACCTGTATTTCAGCGCTGACGGGGGTTAGAGCAATCTTGTTACATTTCTGTGAAAATTGTTTTGTTTTTTAGACCAATTGGTGGTATCATTTCCAGTGTATTTGAATGGAGCGCTCGCTTCGTTCACTATTCCGTAAATTTCAAGAGTTTAGTGAGTTTTTGCCGGTTTACTAGCACTTGGAGGCTACGTTCATATAGTGTGAAAAGAGGTGATATTCGGTGAATGATGGTCCAGTTTCAACCTTCCAATTTCTTGGATTGACATTTAGTACGGTTAATATCGTATCTGGGTTGATTATTTTTCTTTTGGCGTTTGCAGTGATATTTTTTACCTCACGGCATATCACGATGAAACCTTCCAAAGGACAAAACTTCCTGGAATGGCTGATTGAGTTTACTAATGGGATCTTGAAGGGGTCGATTCCCGCCGATCAAGTCAGCAGCTTTGGCTTGTACGGCTTTACGTTGTTCCTCTTCCTGTTCCTGTCTAATCAATTGGGGCTATTTCTTCAGCTTACGTTCCATGGTGCTACCATCGTCCGCAGTCCAACGTCAGATCCTGTTTTAACCTTGACGTTCTCACTGATGACTATGATGGTTGCCCAATATTCAGGGGTTCAACGCTTGGGGTACAAGAAGCACTTTGCTAACTACCTCAAACCGTTCGTCTTCTGGCTACCAATTAGCATCTTCGAGGAATTCACGAATTTCCTAACGTTAGGTCTTCGTATCTTCGGGGTGATCTTCTCAGGTGAAATGCTCCTCAAAGTTATTTGGGGGTTAGCAACTTCACACGGCATTGCGACGATGATTGTCGCAGTTCCAGTCGAAATGATTTGGCAAGGGTTCTCTGCATTCTTGGGGGCCATCCAAGCTTTCGTGTTCGTCACATTGTCGACAGTTTATATTTCTCAAAAGGTTGTCGAGAAATAAACGATGTTTTTTAATTATAAGGAGGAAACATATAATGGGTGCAATTGCAGCTGGTATTGCTATGTTCGGGGCCGCTGTCGGCGGTGGTATTGGTGATGGTATCGTTATCTCCAAGACGCTTGAAGGTATGGTTCGTCAACCAGAATTATCAGGTCAGTTACGGACGACTATGTTTATTGGTGTTGGGCTGGTTGAAGCCATGCCAATCATTTCGTTCGTTGTCGCTTTAATGATCATGAACAAGTAGTTGAACTTATTTTTTAATTAATTTTTAAAAAGGAGGTGCCAATAGATGCTCTCACATTTAGTAGTTGATCAAGCACTGTACTTTGGTGACTCACTCTTCTACCTCGTCTGCTTTATCTTGTTGATGTGGTTAATCAAGATTTTTGCTTGGGGACCCGTGACCAAGATGATGCAGGATCGTTCTGACAAAATTGCTAACGACATCGATTCCGCCGAGAAATCCCGGACCGATGCCGCTGAGTTGGTGACTAAGCGCCAACAGGCTTTAAACGGGTCGCGAGCGGAAGCTGCAACCATCGTGCAAGATGCGAAATCCAATGGCCAACAACAACGTGAACAAATCGTTGCTCAGGCCCAAACGGACGCGCAAACGTTGAAGGTCAATGCCCAAAAGGACATCGCCCAAGAACGTGAAGACGCCTTAGCAAGTGCGCGGAACGATGTGGCGGACCTATCTATTGCGATTGCTTCCAAGATCATTCAAAGAGAATTAAACGCTGATGACCAAAAGGCATTGATTGATTCTTACATTGAAGGGTTGGGGAAGCATCATGAGTCTTGATAGGACAACCGTAGCCAAGCGCTACGCACGCGCATTATTTGAATTGTTGTCCGAAAAAGACCAACTGGAGGACGGCTATACCGAACTCCAGCAGCTTCGACGTGTCTTCCAGGACAACCCACGATTGGGTACTGTACTCTCAGACGCTAGTTTACAGGCTGCGGACAGAGAGGCTTTGGTGGGTCAATTGACCAGCCAAGCGTCTCCGTACATTAAAAACTTGATCCGCATGGTTTACGATTACGGCCGAATGGACGTGATGGTCGCCATCATTGATCAGTTTCAGGCCTTGTATGACGAAAAGCACCACACGGTTTATGCCCACGTAACCACGGCGGTCGATCTTTCTGCGGAGCAAAAGGACCGGATTGCGACGGCTTACGCGCAACGGGTTGGCGCTCAGAAAGTTATTTTAGATAGTCAAGTCGATCCCACGATTTTTGGTGGCGTGATTGTTAAGTCCGCCGGCATGATTCTGGATGGGAGTCTCAAGACGAAGATCAGCAAGTTGCGACGTCAACTGTTGGCATAACAAATCTGCAGGTAAAGAGGTGAAACTTTCATGAGCATTAAAGCTGAGGAAATCAGTACTCTAATTAAACAACAATTAGAAAACTACGAAGATGAACTCTCAGTTGAAGAAACTGGTACGGTAACTTACGTTGGTGACGGGGTTGCCCGGGCCCATGGCTTGGACAACGCCTTACAAGGTGAGCTGCTTTTATTTGATAACGGGGTTTATGGGATGGTCCAAAACCTTGAAACCAGTGACGTTGGTATCGTTATCTTGGGTGATTTCACTGGAATTACCGAAGGTGACACCGTTAAGCGGACTGGTCGTATCATGGAAGTTCCCGTTGGAGATCAATTAATTGGCCGGGTTGTTAACCCATTGGGCCAAGCAATTGATGGCAAAGGGGACATTAAGACTGATAAGACACGACCAATTGAACATAAAGCACCCGGCGTTATGGACCGGCAAGGGGTTAGCGAACCTCTACAAACCGGGATTAAGGCCATTGATGCTTTGGTTCCAATTGGCCGTGGTCAACGTGAATTAATCATTGGTGACCGGAAGACTGGGAAGAGTTCCATCGCGATTGATACGATCATTAACCAAAAAGATCAAAACATGATTTGTATCTACGTAGCCATTGGGCAAAAGGAATCCACCGTCCGGTCCCAAGTTAGCACGTTACAAAAGTTCGGGGCCATGGACTACACGATTGTGGTTTCCGCCGGTCCTTCCGAACCAGCACCATTGCTGTACATTGCGCCATATGCCGGTGCAGCCATGGGTGAGGAATTCATGATGAACGGCAAGCACGTGTTGATCGTCTACGATGATTTAACCAAGCAAGCCGATGCTTATCGTGAACTTTCGCTGATTTTACGGCGGCCACCAGGTCGTGAAGCCTACCCTGGGGATATCTTCTACACCCACTCTCGTTTGTTGGAACGGGCAGCGAAGTTAAATGATAAGCTGGGTGGCGGGTCAATGACCGCCTTACCAGTTATCGAAACCAAGGCCGGCGACGTTTCCGCTTATATCCCAACCAACGTGATTTCCATCACCGATGGTCAAATCTTCTTGAACAGTGATTCGTTCTATTCAGGGGTTCGGCCAGCCATGGATGCCGGGACATCTGTTTCCCGAGTTGGTGGGGATGCGCAGATCAAAGCCATGAAGAAAGTTGCCGGGACCTTGCGGTTGGACTTGTCCTCCTACAAGGAACTGGAATCCTTCGCCCAATTTGGGTCTGACTTGGATGCTGCCACTCAAGCGAAGTTAGCCCGGGGGGCCCGGACCGTGGAAGTCTTGAAACAAGGCTTACACGAATCCGTTCCGGTTGCTAAAGAAGTTGTGATTTTGTTTGCGTTGACGCATGGGCACCTCGACAAGCTCGAAGTTGCTGACGTTTTACGTTATCAAAATGAGTTATTTGACTTTATGGACAGTTCGCATAAGGATCTCGAAGACTCGATTACCAAGACCGGGAACTTGCCAGAAGGTGGCGCCCTGGAAACGGCACTCAAGGAATTCGACCAAACTTTCCAACCGTCTAAGCACGAGTCTAGTGCCGCAGCCAATAACTCTGAAAATTAAGATTGCTTGAAGGAAGGATGGTGAGGAACAATGGCTGAATCGATTCATGACGTTCAACGTCGGATTAACTCGACTAAGGCAACCCGCCAAATCACGGCGGCCATGCAAATGGTCTCGACGGCGAAGTTAAATAAGATTCAGAAACACGCGGCTGGTTACCAAGACTATGTGTCGAAGGTTAAAGCAGTTGTGATGCACCTTGCACAGTCTCATCTGTTGGATAATTCCTCAAGCAACCTGCAGTCAGATCGTCCAGTAAAGAAGACCGCTTATTTGGTAATTACCTCTGATCGGGGCATGGTGGGGAGTTACAACAGCAGTGTGCTGCGTGACGCCAACCGCTTTATCGAAGACCGGACGCCCAACCAAGACGACTACATGATTCTAGCCGTCGGGGGTACCGGAGCGGACTTCTACAAGAATCGGGGCGTCAATGTGGCTTACGAATATCGCGGGGTCAGTGATGTGCCGGAATTCAATGAAGTTCGGGAAATCGTGAAGACCGTAACGACGATGTTCGACAACCAAGTGTTTGATGAACTTTTTGTGTGCTACAACCACTTTGTAAACCGCATTTCATCTCGCTTTCGGGCTGAAAAGATGTTGCCCGTTGACAAGGAAACCTTGTCAACTGACGCAGCCAACGATACGCCCACTAAGCAACTCGTTTCGGAATACGATACGGAGCCTTCGGAAGCCGAAGTCTTACAAGTCGTGTTGCCGCAATACGCGGAAAGCTTAGTTTATGGTGCAATTCTGGACGCTAAGACTTCTGAACATGCATCCAGCACCAATGCGATGCAGTCAGCCACCGATAACGCCGATGATTTGATTGGGACGTTGCAGCTGCACTATAACCGTGCACGGCAAGCGGCAATTACCACTGAAATCACCGAAATTACGGGTGGGCAAGAAGCCTTAAGTAACTAATGACGGGAGGAATTAACGAATAATGAGTACTGGTAAAGTTGTTCAAGTTATCGGACCAGTCGTTGACGTTGAATTCCCATTAAACGATGAATTACCTGATATCAACACCGCCTTAAACATCAAAAAAGATGATGGTAGCGTACTGGTAACCGAAGTTGCCTTGGAATTAGGTGACGGGGTTATGCGGACGATTGCCATGGACGGGACCGATGGACTTCGCCGGGGCATGGAAGTAGAAAACACGAAGGCTTCTATTTCCGTTCCCGTAGGTGATGACACCTTAGGTCGGGTGTTCAACGTTTTAGGGGAACCAATCGACGGCGGTGCCGAATTTGGTCCTGATGCCGAACGGATGCCAATTCACCGTGACGCACCTAAGTATGACGAATTAAACCCTACGACCGAAATCCTGGAAACTGGGATCAAGGTTATTGACTTACTCGAACCTTACGTTCGTGGTGGGAAGATTGGGTTGTTCGGTGGTGCCGGTGTTGGTAAGACCGTTTTAATTCAAGAATTAATTCATAACATTGCCCAAGGCCATAACGGGATTTCCGTCTTCACCGGTGTTGGTGAACGGACCCGTGAAGGTAACGATATGTACTGGGAAATGAAGGGTTCCGGTGTTTTGAAGCAAACCGCCATGGTTTACGGACAAATGAACGAACCTCCTGGTGCCCGGATGCGGGTGGCCTTGACTGGGTTGACCATCGCGGAATACTTCCGGGATGTTAAGGGCCAAGATGTGCTGTTGTTTATCGACAACATCTTCCGGTTCACCCAAGCCGGTTCTGAAGTTTCGGCCTTGTTAGGTCGGATTCCTTCAGCCGTTGGGTACCAACCAACGTTGGCTACCGAAATGGGTCAGTTGCAGGAACGGATTACGTCGACTAAGAAGGGGTCTATCACCTCGATTCAAGCCGTCTACGTGCCTGCCGATGACTATACCGACCCTGCGCCAGCCACGACTTTCGCCCATTTGGATGCCACGACCAACTTGGAACGTTCTTTGACGCAACAAGGGATTTACCCGGCCGTGGACCCGTTGGCTTCGACGTCAACGGCCTTGGCCCCAGAAATTGTGGGTCAAGAACACTACGATGTGGCGACGGACGTGCAACACGTCTTACAACGGTATCACGAACTGCAAGACATCATCTCCATCTTAGGGATGGACGAACTGTCTGAAGAAGAACGTACGATTGTTAACCGGGCGCGGCGCATTCAGTTCTTCTTGTCACAACCATTTTCCGTGGCATCTCAGTTTACGGGGATGGATGGGAAGTACGTGAAGTTGGATGATACGATTCGGAGTTTCAAGGACATCCTTGAAGGGAAGTATGATGATCTTCCTGAAGATGCCTTCCGGAACTGTGGGAGTATCGAAGACGCTGTGGCGAAGGCCAAGCAAATGAACGAAGCGCTCGAAAACAACTAGGGAGGGATTCTAATTGGCTGATAATGCATCAGTTTTATCCGTTAGTATCGTCACTCCCGATGGTCGTGTGTACGAACACCAAGGAACCTTCTTAGTCGTGACGACTGAGGTGGGAGAATTGGGGATCATGCCGAACCACGTCCCGGTCATTTCCCCTTTGGCGGTGAATGTCGTGCGGGTACAGCATGATGATGCAGAAGACAAGATTGCCGTTAACGGCGGCTTCTTGGAATTCTCCAACAACACGGCTACCATTGTTGCTGACAGTGCGGAACGTCAAGATGACATTGACGTTGCGCGGGCTGAAAATGCTCGGCAACGGGCCGAAGAGACCATCAAGAAGGCGCAAGCTGCTCATGATGCGGACAATTTGGCTCGGGCACAGGTTGCTTTGCGGCGAGCTGTTAACCGGATCAATGTGGCTAAGCACTAAACGTGAATACCAAACGAGCTTGGGACAAAAGTCCCAGGCTCGTTTTTCGTCTCCGCCCATTTGATGGCGAAACCAGCTAACCACCGTCTGCCCCACTCTCGTTTTGGGGACGGCGCGAAGTTGGGTGGGGACATCACGTGAAGCGTTGAATAAGCTCGGTCGTAACCACTAAGGCGATTATTGGTAAATGTAATATTACAACTGCCGTTTTTAAAGGATTCGCAAGGACAGGACGCACAAATTATGCTATAGTTAATGGGAATGTTTGGGAAGGATTGAGCTGATGAAGTTACTTGGCATCCAAGGAATTTTAACCATTATTAGTCATTTAAGCTTTATCGCGCTGGCCTTTTGGGCGATTTCGGCGCTGCATATTGAACGATTGATGCCATTTAACCCGCGACAAGCCCGAGTTTTAATTGTGATGCTTGCCGTGGCAGTGGGTTTTGGCTGCAGCTCATTTTTCCTAGATTTCATTGATAATGTTCGTAATCTGGGCTACCTGGTGCGGTAGACCCATCAAACTTTTGGAGGTATCCTATGGAAAAAATCGTTGTTCATGGTGGGAACCGCTTATCTGGTGTTGTCCACATCGAAGGCGCTAAGAACGCCGTTTTGCCTATTCTGGCAGCGTCCATCTTAGCACGTGATGGGATTACACATTTAGCAAATGTTCCGGTCCTATCTGACGTCTACACGATGAATAAGGTTCTGCGGTTCTTGAATTTAAGCGTGGATTTTGATGAAGCTCACCGACAAATCACGATTGATGCAACTAAGCAACTGTCGAGTGAAGCGCCGTTTGAGTACGTTTCGAAAATGCGGGCCTCGATTGTGGTCATGGGGCCACTGGTAGCCCGGTTAGGCCATGCCCGAGTCGCATTACCGGGGGGCTGTGCCATTGGAACACGGCCGATTGACCTGCATCTGAAGGGGTTAGAGGCCTTAGGTGCCCGGATCGAACAGCATGACGGGTACATCGAAGCGTTCGCCGATCATTTAACTGGGAGCCATATCTACTTAGACTTTCCGAGTGTTGGGGCCACGCAAAATATCATGATGGCCGCTTGTTTAGCCCAAGGAACCACCGAAATTGACAACGTGGCCCGCGAACCTGAAATCGTGGATTTAGCCAACGTGTTGAATAAGATGGGAGCTCACGTTCGCGGTGCCGGGACCGAAACGATTCGGATCGAGGGTGTTGCGGCCATGCACGGTACGGATCATAACGTCGTGCAGGACCGGATCGAGGCGGGAACCTTTATGGTTGCTGCGGCGTTGACCCACGGGAACGTATTGATTCAAGACGGCATTGTCGAACACAACAAGCCGTTGATTTCCAAACTCCAGGAGATGGGGGTTCAGGTTACCGAAGAAACTGAAGGCATCCGGGTAATCGGACCACAGACGTTACAACCCACCGATGTGAAAACCTTACCTTATCCAGGGTTCCCAACGGATATGCAGCCGCAGATGACCATTCTGCAGTTAGCCGCTGAAGGAACTAGTACCATGACTGAAACCGTCTTTGAAAACCGTTTCATGCATCTGGAGGAGCTGCGGCGGATGAACGCTCAGTTCCAAATTAATGGCCGGACCGTGGTGATGCACGGGCCAACCGATTTTAACGGTGCTGAGGTGGCCGCTACCGATTTGCGGGCTGCCGCGGCGCTGGTCTTGGCTGGTCTGGTAGCTGATGGGTACACCCAGGTGACTAACTTGAAGTACCTGGACCGCGGCTACTACGAGTTCCACAAGAAGTTGACCGCACTAGGGGCCCAAGTGAACCGGATTTCTGTACCGGATAACGAGGCAGTTGTGCTTAAGAATAAGCGAATTAATAACGAAGTTTAAACAACTGAAAGGTGGCGAACAGCCACCTTTTTCGTTGTCCCGGACAAACCTTTTAGAGTTTCGGGGGATTATGGTATAATGAAATGTTGAAAATTGGCATTAAAAATCAGGAGGAAACAATAGTATGGCGAAAGACATTGGAATTGATCTGGGGACCGCGAACGTTTTAATTTACGTGGTCGGCAAGGGTATCGTATTAAACGAGCCGTCGGTGGTGGCGATTGATACGAAAACCGATAAGGTATTGGCGGTGGGATCCGAAGCCTACCGGATGGTGGGACGGACGCCCGGTAACATTCGGGCGATCCGGCCGTTAAAGGACGGGGTCATTTCTGATTTTGATATTACCGAAGCCATGCTTTCCTACTTTATTAATAAACTGAGCGTTAAGGGCTTCTTATCCAAGCCCAACATTATGATTTGTGCGCCAACAAACATTACCGAAATCGAGCGAAAAGCGATCATTCAGGCGGCCGAAAAGTCCGGCGGCGCTAAGGTCTATCTGGAAGCCGAACCAAAGGTGGCCGCGTTAGGTGCCGGAATGGATATCTTCAAGCCTTCCGGCAATATGGTCATCGACATGGGTGGGGGGACCAGTGACATCGCGATTCTGTCATTAGGCGATATTGTCGCTAGTCAATCGATCCGGGTTGCCGGGGATCGCATGAATGCTGAAATTGTCAACTACCTCAAACACAAGCATAACTTGATTGTGGGGGAACGGACGGCCGAAACCATTAAGATTAAGATTGGGACGGCCTACCCGGAACCGGGTAACGAGAAGAAGACCATGGCGGTTCGGGGCCGTGACTCCGTTTCCGGAATGCCGACGGAAGCCACGATTACGGCGGCCGAAGTCGAAGAGGCCATTCACGATTCCGTGGATCAGATCATTGAAGCGGCCAAGACGGTTTTGGAAACGACACCGCCGGAATTGGCAGCCGACATTATTGACCGGGGGATTATGTTAACCGGTGGGGGCGCCTTGTTGGACGGCATTGACAAGCTCTTCTCACAAGAATTAACGGTCCCCGTCATCATCTCCGAAGACCCGTTGGACAACGTGGCCAAGGGAGCGGGCGTTCTGTTAGAGCACATGAATACCAAGATGGCAGAGCAGAACAACTAAATTGACCAAAGGGGGTCATTGAATGCGACGATTGTTAATGGGACTGGTTCGCGGCTATCAGCGGTGGATCTCACCACTGTTTCCGCCAACCTGTCGGTATTATCCAACCTGTTCGACCTATATGCTTCAGGCGTTAGCTAAGCACGGGGCAGTGAAGGGCAGCTTGATGGGCATAGCTCGTATTTTACGGTGTCACCCCTTTGTTCACGGCGGAGTTGATCCGGTACCAGATCACTTCTCCCTGCGCCGCAATGTGGCGGCAGAACGCGCTTATCGGCAGGCGATGGGCTTGGACGATGAGACGCAAACCACAATCAAGTAAAGGAGAGTCGGCATGAGTAAACGAGAAAAGGCGGTTCAAGTGACCGTGGATGAACAAAAATTACCCGACGGCACGACGATGTCCGTTTTGAAGATTGGCAAGGACACCATCGGCACGGTTCAGCCCTTAGCAGATCGATTCGCAGCACAATTAACGGACGGCGATGTCTACCACGTTAAGACCGTCGATGAAGGTGTGGAGGTTCTGTTACGGGACTACCACCTGCACCGGGGATAATAAATTTTGGTAAAATTGGCCGGAGTGGAACGTCGAAGTTCTCTGCGGCCTTTATAATAAGAACAAAATCTTGAGTTTGATTAAGGAGCAATCATCGTGGCAAAAAATGCGACAAGACAACAAGATGAGGTGGACTCCCGGATTGACTGGGGGGTCATTTTCTGTGTGCTGATGTTGGCTTTGATCGGTTTGGCGTCGATCTACGTGGCGGCAACGCACGATTCGAGTGCGACGAGCATTACGTCGGCCGTGGTCTCCCAATTGGCCTGGTACATCATCGGTACCATTGCGATCGTCATTATTATGCAGTTTGATTCGGAACAACTCTGGAAGGTCGCGCCGTTGTTATACGGAATTGGCTTGTTCCTGCTGTTGTCCGTGTTGGTCTTCTATAGTCGGGCCTACTACCTGAACACGGGGGCTAAGAGTTGGTTTGCGATCGGTCCGTTAACCTTCCAACCTTCAGAAGTTATGAAACCGGCGTTTATTTTGATGCTGGCAAGGGTCGTAGCCGATCACAACAACCAATTTCCGGTCCATACGTTTAACTCGGATTGGCGCTTAATCGGGAAGGTCATCTTGTGGACGTTGCCCGTAGCTGTAGGGTTGAAGCTGCAAAATGACTTCGGGACCATGTTGGTGTTCTTCGCCATCGCCGGAGGAGTCATCTTAGTTTCCGGGGTGACCTGGAAGATTTTGGCCCCCACGTTTGGGGCCATCGCCGTGCTTGGTGGGGGCGCCTTAACCCTGGTGACGACTAGCTGGGGACGGAAGATCTTGGAAAGGGTGGGCTTTCAAGCCTACCAGTTCTCCCGGGTCGACACCTGGTTACATCCCTCGGCTGATACCTCGAACCAGGGATATCAACTCTGGCAGAGTATGAAGGCCGTCGGGTCCGGGGGCATCTTTGGAACCGGGTTTAATACCTCGCACGTGTACGTCCCCGTGCGGGAATCCGATATGATTTTCTCCGTCATCGGGGAGAACTTCGGGTTTATCGGCGGTTGTGTCTTAATCTTCCTGTACTTCCTGCTGATTTATCAAATGATTCGGGTGACTTTCGATACTAAGAATGTCTTTTACGCGTACATCTCGACGGGGGTCATTATGATGATTCTCTTCCACGTGTTCGAAAACATTGGGATGAGTATTGGGCTGTTACCGTTGACTGGGATTCCGTTGCCCTTCGTGAGTCAAGGGGGGTCGGCATTGATTGGTAATCTGATTGGGATTGGTTTGATCATGTCAATGCGGTATCATTATAAGAGTTACATGTTTAGTCGTAACGAATCGTTTAAATAAAGGAGCATGTGGATGATGAGTGAAATGGTGAAGTATTTCTGGACCAAGGCAACGACCGATGGCACCCGCATTGGGTTAACCACGGAAGGTCAAGACGAACTAGGGACCATCAAGTTCGCTAAGTTACCCGCGGTTGGCGATCAAATCAAGAAGGGCGATAACCTGCTGAACGTTGAGGCAGATAAAGCCGTTTCGGATATTCCGAGCCCCGTAACGGGTAAGGTAACGGCCGTTAACCCCGCTTTAGCCGACAGCTTCGACGTCTTAAACGGGAGCGATACGACGGCGGCTTGGTTTGTCGACGTGCAAGAAGACTAACCGCAAATCGCAGAACCGGGTAAACTCGTGAGAGTTGGCCCGGTTTTTTATTTTCTCCCGTGAGTCGGGTATAATGAAACCAGTAGGTTAAAACTTGAGTTAGTTAGCCATTATTGGTTAAGGGCTGACGAGAATGGAGTGAGTCGCGTGACGGAAAAGAACGTTTTTCACATTAATGGCTATCTGGGATTAGTCCTAGTGTTGGCCCTCTTGTTAGCGGGCGGGTATTGCGTGTTGTTGGCGGGGGGTACCGCGGTACTGGGCATTATCTTAATTGTAATCGCTGTCTTAGCGGCCAGTAGTTTGACGATTGTGGGTCCCAATCAGTCTAAGGTGCTCACCTTCTTTGGGCGCTACATCGGGACTATTCGTGAGGCTGGACTATACCTGACCGTCCCCCTCACCAATAAAACGACGGTTTCGCTGCGGGTTCGAAATTTTAATAGCGCCATTCTTAAGGTGAACGATCTGCAGGGGAATCCCGTGGAAATCGCTGCGGTGATCGTTTTTAAAGTGGTGGACACCAGCAAGGCCTTGTTTGCGGTAGAGGACTACGAACAGTTCGTGGAGATCCAGAGTGAATCGGCCATCCGCCACGTGGCGTCCGAATACGCCTACGATAACTTCGGTGATGGTGCGGCCCTGACGCTACGGAGTAATCCCACCGAGGTCTCTAATCACCTCACCGAAGAGTTACAGGAACGGTTGGACGTCGCGGGCGTCAAAATTATGGAAACCCGGTTGACCCACCTCGCTTACGCGACCGAGATTGCCTCGGCCATGCTTCAACGGCAACAGTCGCAGGCCATTCTCTCGGCCCGGAAGATTATTGTCGAGGGGGCCGTTTCGATTACGGAAGGGGCCATTGACCGGTTAGCGGCCGAGACGGACCTGAACTTAACGGATAATCAGAAGTTGCAATTAATAAATAATATGATGGTCTCCATCATTAACGAGCGCGGCTCACAACCCGTGATTAACACGGGTAAGGTGGAGGCGTAGTCATAGAATGGGAAATATTGGAGGATGCTTTAATGGACGAGCAGATTGAGACGTTACAGCAGCAATTACGGGACTTGCGGCGGCAATTGCATGCCGGCACAGTGTACCAATCCCTGGGAACCCGGCTGGGGCGGCTAATCGATGGCGTGCACCGGCAACGCCGGACGCCGTTAACCTTACCGGATGAAGGGGATGGGATTCAGGACCTGTTAACAGACGTCAATCAGGCACTGGCAGGGGACCAAAACGTCCATCTGACACTAGCTGAACTCGATCACTTGTTGCGGCATCTGCGTTCCACTAATCCGCAAATTCGGTATCTGGGGGTCCACTTTACGCTCTACGATGCGTTGGAAGACGGGGTGTTTTCGGCTGCGCAAATTCAGTGGTTGGTTTCCCAACTGCTACGAGAGGATCGGTTATTTGATCACATCCTCGAGCCCAACAATCAGGGGGTCTATGGTCGCTCGGCTGCCGTTTCGTTTTTGGCCACGCTCATTCATTACAGCAATGATCATCCCCGGTTAGTGCAGCTGGACTTTGACGAAATTGTGATTAAGGTGGCCACCTATATTTGCTTGGAAACCGATACCCGCGGTTTTATCAATCACCAGGGGTGGGCTCACGCGTTTACGTCAATCACAGCGGTTCTAGCTACCTTGGGTGACGGTCCCCAATTAACCCGGGCGGATAAGCTGTTCTTGATGGTGACGTTGTTGGAACGCTTCAAGCGCTTAACGACCCCGTTGATTTATGGAGAGACGGAACGAATGGGCGGCTATCTGGTGATGCAGACTAACCGGCATCCCCTCTACGAAGCGATGTGTTTAACCGCGTTGAAGCAGTGGCGCCAGCAGGTGGCTTTACGTCGGCGGGCAACGGAAACGGCGGCCGGCTGGAACCAATTCTATAATCGCCGGCGGTTGTTGGATGCCATGCGCTTACAACGCGACTTGTCCCCACAAATTCGGGCGTATTTATCTTCCTCAATTGATTTTTTAGCATAAAGATGTACTAATATTTTTTGAGAAATGGTATACTGAAGGCTAACCGAAATACACACGTAAGGATGAGTGACATCATGGAAAAAAATAAGTTACACGTCGGTTTACTATTCGGTGGAAATTCCTCCGAGCACGACGTTTCAAAGCGGTCGGCTCGTAACATCTACGATGCGATGGACAAGACGCGCTATACGGTTAGTCTGTTTCTCTTAACCCGCGATGGTTTTGTTTTGAGCGATGCAGCTTCTCAACGTGTCTTCGATGGTGAAGACGAAGCGACGGTTGCCGCAGAGGAACAAGCTAAAATCGATTCAGCAAATCCATTGGCACCCATTTGGAATCTTTCACAGGCAAAGGACATTGATGTTTTCTTCCCAATTATTCACGGTAATCTGGGTGAAGACGGGACTATCCAAGGGCTTTTCCGTTTATTGAAAAAACCCTATGTCGGTAGTGACGTCTTAGCATCAGCCACGTCCTTTGATAAGGATCGGACCAAGCAGGTCTTAACCGCTAATGGGATCCGGAACACCAAGTATGTGGTGGTGACGCCAGCTAACCGCGACACCATGGATTATGCGACCGTGCAGGCGAAGTTGGGGACCGACGTCTTCATCAAGCCCGCCAACCAAGGCTCATCGGTGGGGATTCACAAGGCCAGCAACGAACAAGAATACCTAGACGGGTTAACAGACGCGTTCCGGTACGACTATAAGGTTCTGGTGGAAGAAACCATTGCTGGGTTGGAAGAAGTCGAAATCTCTATTCTGGGTAACGAACACCCACAAGCATCGAAGCTGGGGGCCATTCGGGTGCCCGAAAAGGACGTCTTCTACGACTACAATAATAAGTTTGTGGACGCTAGTGGCGTGACCTTTGAAGTCCCCGTACAGTTACCGGCAGACTTGGCGCAAGAGATTACCACGATGGGACTGCAGACGTACGCTGCGTTAGACCTGAAGGGGATGGCGCGCATCGACTACCTGGTTTCCAAGGATAATGTGCCGTACGTGGGGGAGGTTAACACCTTACCTGGCTTTACGAACATCAGCCTGTACCCACAATTGTGGGAGGCTTCCGGAATTAGCTACACGGAATTGATCGACCGGCTCATCGAGTTGGCAATTGCGGAGTTCAACCGTGAAGATAAGTTGGCTTACGACTTCGTGCCGTTGGACGATAATTCGGCCGCATCAACGTATCAATTAAAGAAGTAGACTGAGAATTTGGGTCGGTGAGACGCTTTGGCGGGCTCATCGGCTTTTTTTGTGGGAGATGGCAATGTGCGAGTGAAACGACAGGAATTGTGGCGTGCGTGGCGGGTCGGTTTAATGACGCCCCGACTATTTTGGGGATGGACCGGTCTTGTTTTGGGTCTGGGAATTCTCCGTTGGGGCGGGCAGTTTCCGGGCTGGACGGCGGCTTTAGTGGTGGTGGTCCTGCTAGAACTAGGGTTAGCCGGTTGGCAACTAAGCCAGCTGGGGCGGGTCTACGGAGTAGCGGCGGGGCCGTTAACCGGCTGGCGTCGCGGGGGAACCTGGTTAGGGCTGGGCGTGAGTCTCGGTCTGTTGAGTCTGCCCTGGGGGCTATGGGGCCTAGGAAGTCGCTTTTTAGTGCGGTTACGCTTGCCGGCAAGCTGGGTGAATTGGGTTAGTCTGTATCGCCACGAGCTAGGTGGTGTGGTCGTTGTCGCCTATCTTGGATTGTTGGCATATAGCCTGATCTGGGGGCCGCGTCATTGGCGAGTCACCCGGACGATGGGGACGCCAAAACAGATGTGTGGTGGCCTAATGGTCTTAATCGGCAGCATGCTGGGGTGGTTGGGGCTGAGCGGTGGCGTGATTTTACTCAACCAGCGATTGGATGCCAGTTTGCCGGCTTCCGCGGTTACTTGGCTAACGGTCGGCTCAATGGGGGTCATCTTAGGCGGGTATACGCTGGCCAGTCTGTTGGGCACGGTAACTCTGGTCTGGAGTTGGTGTGGGCAACCGACCGAATTGGCTAATCCGGTGAGCGCCCCTTACCGGATGATCGGGGTCTGCTTGGCCGGGTGGCTTCTCGTGAGCGGCGGGGTCATTACTCAGACGTTATGCCAATCGCGCTGGGGTGCCACGGCCCTCATCAGTCACCGGGGTGTCGACCGGGGGATCGGGGTCCAAAATACCTTGGGCGCGTTACGGCACGTTAGCCGTAGCCATCCCCGGTACGTTGAAATGGACCTTCACGAAACGCGCGACCAGCGGTGGGTGGTGCTGCACGATGAGAATCTGAAAGCACTAGCCGGTCGCGACGTTCAGCCGCACCAGTGGTCCCTGCGGCGGCTAACGCAGCTGACGCTTCACGAAAATGGACAACGGGCCCGGTTGGTGAGTTGGCCGCATTACCTGCGAGTGGCCGAACGGCACCATCAACCCTTGTTAGTCGAACTGAAAACCACCCCGTGGGATTCGGCGGGGATGGTTCGGCGCTTTGCTCGCCAATACGGGACGCGGTTAGCCCGCGATCATTCGGCGGTGCATTCTTTAGACTATCGGGTCGTGGCTGGGTTACGACGGGCGGCACCGCGTTTATCGGTTGGGTACATTACGCCGTTTAATTGGGTTTCCCCGGCCTCGGTACCAGCCGATTTCTATTCCTTTCAACGATTGTCGGTCAGTGATCAGTTCATTCAGGCGGCTCACCGCGAACACGCGCCAGCCTACCTCTGGACGCCAGATTCGCGGACCGCGATGACGCTGGCCTGGGCGCTGGGGGCGGACGGCCAGATTACCAATCAGGTGAGTCGGTTGCAACGGGTGGTGGCTCAACGACCAGAAACGGTTGCGTGGGCCATGCTAGCGAACTTTACGTTAAGCTATATTTGAATTATCAATTAATTCTCTAAATGGATAAAATACGAACATTACGAAATTGCTAACCAGCATCACCGTTGTGATAAGAAAGCTTATGCAAAAATGATAAAATGGTATAGACAGATTAAAGTTCATTAATAAAGGGCCATATCGCTTGTGTTTCCACCCAAATCACTTATTATTAGAATTAATGATAAAGAGATTGGGGACTGCTAATAAGTTTTTATTAGGAGAATACAAAGAAAATTATGTTAATATATTAAATTCTTTGTAGAAAAACGTTCGTCTTTATCGAAAAAACTGTTGATTAACCAGACAAGTTTTCAGAGGAGATATGAGATGCGCTTACTAGGGGACAAGCTCAAACAATACCGTAAGCAAAAGAATTTATCGCAACAGGAATTAGCCGAGGGCATTTGCACACAAGCGACGGTCAGCCTAATGGAGAAGAAAAATAAGGTACCCAGCATTAAGATTATTTTACAGATCTGCCGGCGCTTGAACGTTTCGTTGGAAGATATTTTAGCCGGCATGGGGAGCGGGCTAGACGATCAATTTAGTCGGGTATCGCGGGCCGTGCGTTTTGGCGATTACCATGGTGCCGACCGGTTGTTAGAACAAATGGATATGGCTAGTGTCCAGAATGCTTTTGACCGGGAACGGTACCACTATTACCGCGGCTTTATCGAGATTGGGGCCCGCCAACGCCCCGATGAAGCCATTTTTCACTTCAACTTATTGTTGCACCGGTCGTACCGGATGCCGTGGGATCTCTACGCCATTGTGGGGAACGTTGGGATGGCGGCGGCTTACCTGGAACGGAAGGAATACGAGAAGGTCCACTATTACTTACGCGAAGCCATGACGTACCTCGATAATTACGAATGGCACGAAGAAGAGGAGTTCAAACGCCTGGTATGGGCACGTTACCGGATTGCTCAGCTATACCTGCAATTAGAACAACCGCAACTAGTTAATGAAAACGTCGCAGCCGCATTGCAGGTGGTTAAACAACAGGATTCACTGTACTTAATCGATGTCTTATACGAATTAAAGGGGCAAGCGGAACAAGCTCTACTTGCGACTACGGCGGCTAAGCGGAGTCTGGCAATTGCGCAGACCCTCGCCGTAGTGACCCATAACGTGGCATTGCAACAACGTTTAGGTCAGACGGTGGGGTCACTTTTACCGGATTAATTAGGGTAGCGGTCAGTTAGTTGATGAATATGAACGTCAAATCGGCAATTATTCCTGAATTGGGAATAATTGCCGATTTAAGGTTAAACGATTCCCTGAGCGTGAGCCCCGGGTTCGGGACCCTAGTTGAGGTCATCCAGACTAAGACGCAGTCCAGATTGGCGGTCGAACAACTTAGTAGTTAAAGTGCGGTTTCAGGCTACTATTGAGGGTCCAAAAAACCGGTTCAGGTTGACCCTGAACCGGTTGGATAATGGCTGGTTAGTTTTGTGGAGTGGTTTTGGCGGGTTGGTTGTTCAGATCCGTCCGCACCACAATAACGTCGCAGATAGCCGTCCGCGTCACGTATTCCGTGACGGACCCGATTAAGAGCCGCTCTACCGCGTTAAGTCCGGTGGCCCCAATCATAATCAAATCTGTATCGTTATCCCGAGGGACATCCCGGGCAATGATGGTCTTGGGAGCACCGTATTCGATGGCGTAATCAATCTTTTCGAGGCCATCGGCTTTGGCATCCGCAACATATTTGTCTAACGTCTTTTTCGCCGTCTCGGTCACTTGTTCGACCATGCTGGTATCGAAGCTCGAGATGTTTTGGAAAGCGCGGGTATCGACAACGTGAACGAGATGTAAATCAGCATCGTTACGTTTAGCCACGGCAACGGCCTTCTTGAAAGCTAATTCGGCTTCGTAAGAGCCATCGACGGGGACTAAAATGTGCTTGTATTGTTGTAACATATATATTCACCTCTCATTACTTGATACTTTCATGATACGTTATTTCCGCAGAAATAAAAAGTAAAATGGCAAAAAAGTGAGAAAAATTGTAACCGGTTACTCGCCCTTGGGAAACCAATGGACGAGGAATAATTGTAAACCGACGACGACGATGACACCCACCAGCAGCGTCATGGAAATGAAAATGGTGTTGTTCAGCACCGTTGCGATGGCGGCACTGAGCCCAATCACCATTAATAGGATCCCACCAACCGCGACCACGCGACTGAGCGCTGGGGTGCTTTCAGGATGAAAGACCAGAAAGGGCTTTTGCCGGTGACTGAATAGGTACCAGCCGATCCCCAAAGATAATAGGGTATAACAGATCATTAATATCGTAATTGCCACGGAAACAGTTCCTCCTTAAACTCTGTAAGCTGAAAACTAGTTTACTAGCTCGCTAACGATTCCGCAAGTCAGAAAAACGCCCAAAAGAAAAGGGCCATTCAAAGGAATGGTCCTCAAAGCACAAGGCTTTAGTGATCTAAGTGGTGCCGTTAATTGTCCAGTCATGTTGACCCGCGATGACAATGCAGGGGGGAAGGCGAAATAACGCTTCTGACTACCAAGTGAAAAGGCTTGTCATTGACGTTATCATATGGCGATCCCGTTTAAAAATTACTTGTTCGGCAACTTGTAGTAAGACAACGCGTACACCTTAGAGTCACTAGTATCTTAGCATATAAATTTTTAAATATCAATTATCGTGATAGTTGGCCTGACGCAGCCGTTGATACTGAGCACCGAGTTGCTGCTCAAACTTTCCGTTGGATTTCGGCTGGTAGTATTGTGCCTGACGCAGCGTATCGGGGAGGTATTGTTGCTGAACCCAATCGTTGGGAAAGTCGTGAGGAAACTTGTAGGTGGTGCCGTGTCCCAGCTTTTTGGCGCCGGCGTAGTGGGCATCTTTAAGGTGGTTGGGAATGTTGCCGCTGTGGCCGTTTTGAACGTCGGCTAAGGCAGCGTCAATGGCGGCGATGCCGGAGTTGGATTTCGGCGATAGGCAGAGCTCAATCACCGCATCGGCTAACGGAATCCGCCCCTCGGGGAGCCCCAATTGTTGCGCGGCTTGAACCGCTTGGACGGTCCGAGCCGCGGCGGGGAGGTTGGCTAAGCCCACGTCTTCGTAAGCAATGACCATTAACCGCCGACAGATCGACGGGAGGTCACCGGCCGCGACCAACTGTGCGAGGTAGTGTAACGCCGCATCGGTGTCACTACCGCGAATCGATTTTTGAAAGGCGGAGATGACGTCGTAGTGGGCGTCTCCGTTTTTATCACCCAGCAGGGCTTTACGTTGAAAGCATTCCTCGGCCACGGGTAAGGTCACGTGAATCCGTTGGTCCGATTCGGTGGGGGGCGTGGATTGCGCGGCGAGTTCTAACCCGTTAAGGGCGCTGCGCAGGTCGCCGTTGGTTGCGTCCGCCATGAAGTCGAGTGCGGCCGGATCGACGGTCAAAGGTAACGTGCCGAGTCCCCGTTCGGTATCGGTCAAGGCGCGGTTAAGGGCGGTCACGATATCGGTATGGGTGAGCGGGTGTACCTCGAAAATCTGGGTTCTACTCCGAATCGCCGGGTTGATATTGAGGTATGGATTCTCGGTGGTGGCGCCGATCAGGATGATCCGACCACTTTCAAGGTGGGGGAGTAAAAAGTCCTGCTTGGTTTTATCTAGCCGGTGAATTTCATCGAGTAATAAAATCACGGTCCCACTCATCTTGGCCTCTTCAGCCACGACCTGTAGATCCTTTTTGGAATCTGTCGCCGCGTTCAGCTTACGAAAAGCGTATTTGGTAGAACCGGCAATGGCGCTAGCGATACTGGTCTTACCGGTACCAGGGGGGCCGTAGAGAATCATGGAAGACAGGAGCTTGGCGGCGACCATGCGAGCGATGATTTTGCCGGGGCCCACCAAGTCCTGCTGCCCGACCACGTCTTCTAACCGTCGTGGTCGCATCCGGTAGGCTAAAGGTTGTGCCAAAATAAAAACTCCTTTAAAAATTAGTGATTTAAGAAATGACCTAGCCACCCCGACTTTTTGGTCGGGTGAGGGACGGGGGCGACTTCGTCCGGATACTTCTTGGCTAGGGCGATGGGTGACTGGTTGATCGCCGTTGCGGCGGCGACCACTAAGCCTAGGTCGCTATCGGCAATGCCGTAAATGTTATCCTGACGAATGGTAAAGGCCACGTTGTGTTGACTGGCTACCTTAAGGTAGGGGCCTAAGTCGCTTTGGTCAATGTGACCGTTCAAAATCACTTGGTAGTCGGGATGAGCGGTGATCTCAGTGATGAAGGCCGCCAAGTTCTGATGATCGACGACTTCGGCGATGGTCATGGCCAGCGACACGCGCTCCCGAAAGGTCCCGAGGTAATGTCGTTGTTCATCGGGCTTAATCTTGGGTGTCCCGTACATCGCGGCATCGAGATGCTGCTCCATCGAACTTTTTTCCGTCATGTAACTCCCTCTTTTCAACATAGTGGCATTAGTATAACATGGAATGGAAACGAACCGTGAGCAAAGACCTGGGGGGTGTTAACATGTATCAAGATAGTGACTTCGCGGTGTTTGACGACGGCACATTGCCGGGGCGCTTGGCTAAGATTCGCGCCATTATCGATCCGAAGTTTACGGCTACCGTCGCCGCACTACAACCGCAATTAGCGCAGGTCGGGGTGCCAGTTTATCCACATCTCGCGTTGCATCGGCGGCGCACCAAGAATCCACCGCCGGATACTTGGGTGGCGTTGAGTACGTCTAAGCGGGGTTACAAGATGCTGCCACACTTTGAATTTGGTCTGTGGGACGATCAGTTGTACATCTGGCTGGTGGTCTTACAAGAAGCCAAGGACCGGCAAACCGTGATTGGTCGGGTCAATCCGCAAACGGTCGCCGCGTTACCCACCAATTTCGAGTGGGCGAACGACCACACCGATAAAACGGTGCATCAGCCGCTAACCGCAGCCGGCTGGGACCAGCTAATGGCGGTGCAGTCTCAAAAACACGCCGAGTGGCTGATTGGCCGAACGTTTGCTCCGGAAAGTGCCTTCTTTACCGGCGATGCGGCCACTCAGTTAGCCACCATTCAGACTACGATTGCGGCCCTAGTCCCGGTGTACCGGGAACTGATCGGGCTCACTGAACCATGAGAGATCAAAAAAAGCTTCTGCCAATTGGCAGAAGCTTTTTGATAACCGAAGATCGCAATCTGATTAACGGTTGTAGTATTCAACGATTAAGGAGTCGTCGAGTTCAGCATCGAGTTCTTCACGTTGTGGGAACCGAGTTAAGGAACCTTCCAACTTGTCTGCGTCGAAGTCAACGTATTGTGGACGACCCACAACGGCTTCAACGGCACCCTTGATCACGGCTAAGTCCTTGGACTTTTCGCGAACGCTGATCACTTGACCAACCTTGACTTCGTATGAAGGAATGTCCACACGCTTGCCATCAACGGTGATGTGACCATGGTTAACCAATTGACGAGCTTGACGACGAGTCGTTGCCAAACCTAAACGGTAAACCATGTTGTCTAAACGACGTTCGAGTAAGATCATGAAGTTGGTCCCGTGGGTACCGTCCTTGATCTTACCAGCGCGCTTGAACAGGTTGTAGAATTGACGTTCCGTTAAGCCGTAGGTGAACCGCAGCTTTTGCTTTTCGCGTAATTGCATCCCGTATTCGGAAAGCTTTTGACGACGGCCTTGACCGTGGTCACCAGGGGCGTAAGGACGCCGTGCTAATTCTTTACCAGTGCCGGAAAGGGAAACCCCTAAACGACGTGAAATTCGCCAACTTGGGCCAGTATAACGTGACATAAATTGAATCCTCCAATAAATATTATTTGGAGTAAAATAACGATTTATGGGTTTAGTATTCGTGCAGGTCATTTTGCAAGTTTCGCCCTTGCAGCCGCAGGTTACTTCTTGAGCTTAACGCAATGATCTGTTGACGAGCTTACCGCCCATTGCTGCATTATTTTACACGACGACCAGTATAACCGGAAACCCTAGGCCTTGTCAACATGTGTGAGTAAAACCCGCGCAAATTCCTCTAGGACGGTCTGATCGGCCGCTGAAAACCGGTTCTTTTCCGGCGAATCAATGTCCAGGACCCCTAATTTGGTCCCATCGGCTAAGGTCAGCGGTACCACGATTTCGGCGTTACTGGCCGAATCACAGGCGATGTGGCCGGCAAAGGTGTGAACGTCGGCCACGCGCTGAGTAGTCTGAGTGGCGAGGGCCGTCCCGCAGCCCCCGTGGTGATTTTCGATGTGCATGCAGGCGACGTTCCCCTGAAAGGGGCCCAGGATTAACGTGTCGTCTGCCGGTTGATATTGGTAGAAACCCGCCCAGTTAATGGCCGGAATAGTCTGCATCAACAGGGCCGAGGCGTTGGCCAGGTTAGCCGTGAGATTGGTCTCACCGTGTAGGAGGGCGTCTAATTGTTCAGTAATTAAAGGGTTGATTGGTTGTGCCATATAAAAACCTCCAGTAGTCAAGTCAATGTTACATAGGTAGAAAATGCTTACAGAATCGCAAAACCTAGTGAAGCCCACGCGGGACTTATGCTATAATCGAAATTAGATTAAATTGTAAAATGAACCGAGTGGTTTTGCAACTCGTTAAACCGGTTAAATGTGGATGAAGGATGGGGTCAATCATGGTAGTTGTGCTAATTGGAATCGTCATACTTGCGATTATCGTCTATGTGGGCATTCTCGCGTATCAACAACGGATTCGCCGACAAGTCGCAGTGTTGGCGGATAAGAAGGCGTCACTGGTCGCCATTCCCTTAGCCGACGAAGTTAAATTAGTGGGTCAGTTAAGTCTGACCGGCCAATCACTCGAACGCTTCGAAGCGTTACAAAATGACTACGCCGATATCACGAAGGAACGGTTTCCCCGGATTGACACCCAGTTAAAGGCGTTAAAGGATGCGTCACGGGGGATGAACTTGGTCCAGTTACGCCAGAACCTCACGAAGGTCACGACGTTGGTGCAGCAGACGGATGAGTTGGTTCAGACCGTTCAGGCTAAGTTAGCCGAATTGCAAGAGATCGACAAACAGCATCGGCAGGCCGTCCACGACTTAGAGCAGAAGTATCAAGAACTGCGCAAGACGCTACTGGCCAAGAACTTCGCTTTTGGCCCCAGCATTGACGGCTTAGAGGAACGGTTAAGTGAATTAGAAGACAACTTTGACACCTTCACGAAATTAACCCAAACAGGGGACCACGAACGGGCGGCCGACGTGTTGACTCAGCTGAAAGAAGACACGGAATCCTTGGAGGATCTAATCAAGGCGATTCCGCCGCTGTATAAGGATTTAACGGCCATTTATCCGGATCAAATCAGTGAATTAAAGAACGGGTACGATCAGTTGACGGCTCAGCACTACCGTTTTGGCGATACGGACATTCCGGGGTTGGTTCAGAAGGTGGCCGACCAGGTTAGTGGAAATTTGGCCACGTTAGCCGATTTGCGGCCAGCGGATGCGAAGGTGATTAATGATCGAATTGCCGAGCAGATCGACCAACTCTATGCGCGGATGCAAACCGAAATTGATGCTAAGCAGCCCGTCGAAAAAAATCTGGATAACGTGGCTCGGTTTATTGCCCACGCCCAGAATCAAAACCAAAGCCTTTTGACCGAGTTAGACCGGTTGAGTCAAAATTATACCCTGGATCACCAGGAACTGGAAACGGCGCGGGAACTTAACGAGCAGCTCCGGGCCATCGATGGCATCTATCAACGGGACGTTCAAGACCTGACCGGCAAGTCGGCCACCTATTCGGAAGTCTTAGCACATCAGCAACAACAGGAAAAAGATCTGAAGCAGATTGAGGAGCAACAAGCGCAGATTTTAAAGGGCGTTGCCGGACTGGCCGACGAAGAGCGGCAAGCGCGAGAAACGTTACGCCAATTTGATTTCAAATTACATAGTTTACGACGGCAGGTCGAAAACTTGAATTTACCAGGCGTGCCACAGGATTACCTGGACTACTTCTTTGTGGTGCGTGATGAGGTTGAGCAACTCGCCACGGACATGGACCAACCGCAGATTGATATGGAGCGCATTACCAAGCAACTCCTGATTATCCAAACGGATTTAGATACGTTGAGTGAAAAGACGGATGATTTGTTGGATAGTGCTGAGTTGGCGGAGCAACTGTTACAGTATGCGAACCGGTACCAGGCCAGTCACGACGATGTGGCTCAGGCTAGCCAGGAGGCTAAGCGACTCTTTGAAAAGGATCACCAATACGCCAAGGCCCTGGAAACCATTGCGACGGTGTTGGACCGGGTTGAACCCGGTTCGTATAAACGCTTAGAGGATGCCTACTACCAGCGCAAGGGCAAGACCAACCCTAAAGCGCAGACGGACCACCCGACGGCTTAAGGGGAAAACGCTAATTTTTCGCAAGATAACTTACGAAAAATTAGCGTTTTTTACTAGGAGTCGGCGCACAAGGCTTGTGGGATTTTCAGAATGTGTTTATAATAAGTGAGAATTTCTATCGGAGTCGAACCAATAGAAAAAGATAAGAGGGTTCAGCATGATTTATTTTGATAACAGTGCGACCACCAAGGCCGCACCGGAAGTTGTCGATACCTACGCCAAGGTCAGCGCTAACTACTGGGGCAACCCGTCTAGTTTGCACAATTTTGGGGAACAGGCCTTCAACCTCCTCGAACAATCGCGCCAACAAATTGCCGATTTAATCGGCGCTAAGCTGAGTGAAATTCTGTTCACCAGTGGGGGTACCGAGGGCGATAATTGGGCCATCAAGGGAACGGCGATGGCTAAACGCGAATTTGGCAACCACTTAATTACCACGGCGGTCGAACATCCCGCTGTGCACAATTCCATGGAACAGTTGAAACAACTGGGCTTTGAAGTGACCTATTTACCGGTCGACGCCAACGGACGGGTCTCCGCGGACGACTTACGGGCCGCCATCCGGCCGACCACGATTCTGGTGTCCACCATGGCGGTGAACAACGAAATCGGGGCCGTCCAACCACTGGCCGAGATTGCCACTGTGATGCGCGACTTTCCCAAGATTCATTGGCACATCGATGCCGTGCAGGGGATTGGAAAGGGGTTAGCCGACCTGATCTTTAACGACCGGGTCGACTTTGTGACCTTCTCGGGCCACAAGTTCCACGCGCCCCGGGGCATTGGCTTCATGTACAAGCGCCAAGGGCGGAAGATTGCGCCGCTGATGGCCGGTGGGGGTCAGGAACGCAACCTGCGTTCCGGGACCGAAAACTTGCCCGCCATTGCGGCGATGGCGAAGGCCTTACGGATGCTATTGACCGATGAGGCGGCCAAGGTTCAGCGGCAACGCGAGATTCGGTTGGCCATCCTGCACCACATTGAGACCTTTGCGCACGTCACGATTTTCTCTAAGGACCTGCCCGTCTTTGCACCGCACATCCTGTGCTTTGCCATCGAGGGTGTGCGTGGAGAAACCATCGTGCACGCGTTTGAGGAACACAACATTTACATTTCGACGACCAGTGCCTGCTCGTCGAAGAAACACGTTGAGTCCAGTACGCTACAAGCCATGGCGATCGACGAGGGGATTGCCACCAGCGCGGTGCGCATCTCGTTAGACGAACACAACACCATGGCGGAAGCCGAGGAATTCAACCGGGTCTTTGACCAACTCTACCAACAATTTGCGAAATTACGCTAAATCACGAAAGGGGTCGCGCAATGGAATATAGCGAAATTATGGTCCGCTACGGCGAATTGTCGACGAAGGGCAAGAACAAAAAGGACTTTATCAAGCAACTGGGACATAACGTGCGTAAGGCGCTCAGCAGTTTTGAAGGTCTGGAAGTCCGGGCCCAACACGACCGATTACACGTGACCTTGAACGGTGCCGATTCGGCCGCCGTCATGGACCGGTTAAAGGGTGTGTTTGGTATCGAAAACTTTTCGCCGGCCGTTAAGGTTGAAAAGGATCTCGACACCATCAAGGCTACCGCGATTGCCATGGCCAAGGAAGACTTTCACCCGGGGATGACCTTTAAGATCAATACCCGCCGCCAGGATAAGGAATTTGCCTACGACACCTACCAACTCAACGACATGTTGGGGGGCGCGGTGTTGGATAACGTGCCGGGCATTCAGGTCCAGATGAAGCATCCGGATCTGGAATTACGGGTCGAAATTCGGATGAATGGGGCCTTTATCTCGGGGCAACCCATCCAAGGAGCCGGGGGGTTACCCGTCGGCACCGGGGGGAAAGCCGTGATGATGCTGTCCGGTGGGATCGATTCACCGGTCGCTTCATATTACGGCATGCGTCGGGGCGTGAAGCTGGACATGGTCCACTTCTTCAGTCCACCGTACACCTCCGAACAGGCCCTAGCTAAGGCCAAGGAATTGACCGCTAAGCTGGCGAAGTACTCCGGGGGTATCCAGTTCATTCAGGTGCCGTTTACCAAGATTCAAGAAACTATCAAAGAAGCCGTACCGGAAGGCTATCTGATGACCATTCAACGCCGGATGATGCTGCGCTTAGCCGTGGCCGTGGCCGAAATGCGTCACGCCAAGGGGATTTTCAACGGCGAATCGTTGGGCCAAGTGGCGTCACAGACGCTGGAGAGCATGGCGGCCATTAATGACGTGACCTCGATGCCCATTCTCCGACCACTTTTGTCGATGGACAAGACGGAGATCATCAAGGTGGCGAAGGATATCGATACCTATGAGTTGTCAATTCTGCCGTACGAAGACTGCTGCACGATTTTCACGCCGCCCGCACCCAAGACGCGGCCGGACCTGGAAAAGTCGCGGAAGTTCGAAAAGAACATCGACGTGGAAGGCCTGATGAAGGAAGCCTTGGACGGGATTACGATTACCGAAATTCGCCCGGGCGACAACTTCTTGAACCAAAACGAAGACGTTTTTGCGGAATTACTTTAAATCAAGTCATTAATACAGCTAACACGGGAGTCGGGGCGTTTTCGCCCGACTCTTTTTTGCAAAATTAGAAACTTCTCATACTTCATCGTTGCTGATGTACAGGGAATGAGACCATCTTTATGGTCAGAATCGCCTAAAATTTAGCTTGACAATTCGTTAGAAACTCCTAAAATGAGCTTTAAATTAGAAATGCAACGAGTAGTCAAAGTAAATTCTAACCTTAAGAGATCATCCGTACGGCTGAAAGGGTGAAACCAGAATTGAAACACAGCTACCAGCAGTCGGTCTGAACGGGTCACGCTTAGTAGGATTGAACGGACCTCGCCGTTAACCGGGGGAGTTTTTTAAAAACTCACTGAGGTAATGGCTGTGAGGTCATTACGAAGTCAGAGGTGGCACCACGCTATTAGTCGTCCTCGCAAAGATTAACGTCTTTGCGGGGACTTTTTTTATGAAAGAAAGGATGATGACTAGATGTTTCAATTGATGATGGTTAACTTAATCGCGACCCTTGCCGAGCAAAAGCGACATCATCGGCATACGGTCCATAGTCTGCACCATTAGGCATTGTTAGGACAGGAGTGACGGTCAGGGGATCGTCAGTCACCAAGGAGGAAAAACCTATGCCAAATCAATTGAAACGTTTTGTCGGAATCAGCGTCGTTTTAGTCAGTGGCCTCGCACTAGCGGGCTGCGGGCGGACGGCGGACGCCAGCCCACAGCAGAGTGCGACCATCATGGAACAGGCCGATATCTCATCGTTAGATTCGACCATGATCACGGATGTGGGCGCGTTGGAGACCGTGAACAATGCAGAAGAGGGCCTGTATCGAATGAAAAACAGCACCACGGTCGAACCGGGCCTAGCTACGGCCATCGTGAGTCCCACGGCGAACCAAACCGTTTACACCTTCCACCTACGCAAGGGCCTGAAGTGGAGTAACGGGGACGCGCTGACGGCCAAGGACTTCGTGTATGCTTGGCGCCGGGCGGTGACGCCCAGTACCAAGGCAGCCGATGCCTACCAGTTCTTACCGATTAAGAATGCCCAAGCCATTGAGAAAGGTAAGCTATCCGCCGATAAATTAGGTGTTCAAGCCGTTAATGCCACGACGTTGCGGGTCACGCTGACGGCACCAACGCCGTACTTTAAGTATCTAGTGGCCTCCGTGCCATTTTTACCGTTAAATCAAAAAGTTGTGACCAAGTACGGCCAGGGTTATGGCACCTCGGCTAAGAAAACGGTCTACGATGGGCCGTATACCGTTCAGAACTGGACGGCCTCGTCGACGAGTTGGACGCTGAAAAAGAACCCGAATTATTGGGATCGGCGGCACGTAAAGTTAGCTACCGTTAAGTTTCAGGTCGCTAAGTCGCCACAGACGGCCTTGTCGTTATACCAATCCAAGAAGCTCGACAACATCGTCTTATCCGGCCAACAAGCCGCACAAGAAAAGACCAACCCCGGCTATTTGACCTATCCCAGTGGGGAGACCGATTACCTGGCCTACAACTTCAACCACAAGGCCATGCAAAACCGGAACATTCGGCGCGCCCTTTCGTTAGCCATCGACCGGCAAAGCCTGGTGGACGACGTCTTGAAGAACGGCACCAAGGTTCCCACGGGGATGGCCCCGGCCGACATCGCCAAGAACCCCAAGACCGGTCGCGACTTTACGCAAGACGCCAAGGTGGCCAGTGCCGTGGCGTATAATCCAAATTTGGCTAAACGTTACTGGGCCAAGGGTTTACGGCAGCTAGGGGTAAACCGCCTGACGCTAAACTTAGTCTGTTACGACGTGGACACCTTTAAGAATGCCGCCGAATACGTGCAGGCTAACACGGAGAAATATCTGAAGGGTCTCAGCTTAAAGGTCAACGTGCAACCCAAGGTTCAAGCCATCACCACCATGCAGAAGAAGCAGGGCTACGACATCGGGTTTTCCAACTGGATTGCATCCTATCCGGAACTCAACGAATTCTTCCAATTGCTGAATACCAACAATTACAACAACGCCGGCAGCTATTCCAACGCCGCCTTCGACCGGGCCTACACCCGGGCTAATGGGGTCGACGCTGGTAGTGCGACACGACGCTATGCTGATTTTAAACAAGCTAATCAGATTGCGATGACCGATCAGGCCGTGGCGGTCTTAAACCAGGGACAAATCGCCCGGCTCAATAATCCCCAACTTAAGGGGGTCACCTATGCGGCCGCCCAAGGGATTTCGTTGAAGACGGCCTATAAGACCAGTCAGAAATAGGAGGAATCCAAATGCTCAATCCAATTACAGTGAACGCGCAACAAATTTATACCGACTTTGACCAATTAGGGGCCTGCGCGGAGGTGGCCTTTCAGGAGGTGCGCACCACGGCCTACCTGGCCCAACGCTTAGACCAACTAGGCGTCTCCTATCAACGCTTTCCCCAGATGACAGGGTTGATTGCGACGCTTAATCCGGGCCAACCGGTGACCATCGGGTTACGCACGGACATTGACGCCCTTAAGCAGGTCTATCAGGGTAAGACCCAGGTCCTCCACTCCTGCGGGCACAACGCGCACATGGCCATCGTGCTGGCGGTCGTGACGTACTTTGCGACTCACCCGGACGACTTGCCGGGGACGTTAAAGGTGATCTTTCAACCCGCCGAGGAGACTGTGACCGGGGCGGAAAAGGTGATTCAAAGCGGGTTACTCGGCCCACTCGACGTCTTATACGGCCTGCACGTATGCCCGGATAGTGAGGTAGGTGACCACCAGGCCGAGGCGCTGTTACCCGACATCGCCACGCGGACCTACTGGGTGACCATTACCGGTAAGACGGCCCACGCCGGGCGGCCCTGGCTGGGAGCCAACGTGATCGACGCGTTTAGCACCCTCAACGAACGGTTTAAACAAATCAAACTGGCGACCGACTCACCGTATTCGGTGACCGCCACCATGTTTCAGGCTGGTGAGTCCTCCAACATCGTGCCGGATAAGGGGACCTTTGCCGTGGATTTGCGAGCTCGAACCAACGACCTGATGGACCAACTGCAAGACCAGGCCTTTCGAGCGATGCGCGCGGTCTCGACCGGCGACATTCAGATCACCTTGGATGGTAACGACTTGTCACCGGCGGCCATTCCCGACGACCAAGCCATTGCGACCATGGGTCAGGCCATCACGGCGGTCCTGGGGGCCGACGGGTTAGTTGACCCGGTTCCGACCCAGGGGGGCGACGATTTTCACTTTTACGCCTACGATGGGTTAGCACGGCGCAGCACCATGTTGGGCTTAGGCTGTGGCTTGACGCCCGGACTCCACATACCGGGGATGACGTTTGACCACACGGCCATGGTGGCGGGCGCCCAAATCCTGATCAATGCGGTTCGATTGACCGGACAAGATTAGGGGAAAAAACCGAGAATTTATCCTACAAATTACTTGTTTTTTAGACGCTCTCTGCGTCATAATTGACTTAATAGCCGGTCACGACCGGTTAAACATTAAGGAGTGATCTGTGTGGAAGTCACGAGACTCGGTAAGAAGATGGCCTTAGCGGGCAATCTCCCCGAAGTAGGGGATCAATTACCTAAGTTTAAGCTGTTTGATCAACAGAATAACAAGGTGAAGACGGCCAATCTGATTGGTCAGGTGAGCCTAATCAGTGTCGTTCCCGATTTAGATACCCCGGTTTGCACGTTGCAAACGCGTAAATTTGTCCAACAGGCGGACCATTATCCGGCGGCCAAGTTCTATACGGTGTCGAATAATTCCGTGACGGAACAGACCGGTTGGTGTGCGGCCGAAGGGGTCCAAAATGTGGACCTGTTATCCGATGAAGAGTTGTCCTTCGGGTACGAAACCGGGTTATACGTGCCCAACGCCGGCAACCTGGCGCGGTCCATTTGGATCATTGATAAGACCGGCAAGATCGTTTACCGGCAGGTCGTGATTGAACAGTCCGAAGAACCCGATTACTTAGCCGCGTTGACGGCCCTCGAAAAGTTAGTGCCACGAGTTGACGCTTAGCTTAAAATTGGGTACACTACAGAGTAACTAGCTGTGAGCAAGAGAGTAACGGTGATGACTTGAGACAGAGAACCACGGGTGCTGGGACGTGGTGAAGCGGTCACCGGGAAAGTAACTTGTGAGCTGATCGACTGAACGAATAAGTAGGTCGGTACCGGAGCACACTCCGTTAACAACGAAGATAAGTGGGGCTTAAACGCCCAATTTAGGTGGTACCGCGAAGGCAGCTTCGTCCTAATGTAAGATTAGGACGAAGCTTTTTTTCGTGCCATTGTGACCGGCAAAGAGAAAGGATATGACCATTATGGCAGACAAGCCAGTAGAAATGCCGACGAAGTATGACCCGACCGCCGTTGAAGCGGGCCGGTATCAGACTTGGTTAGACCAAGATGTTTTTAAACCCAGCGGCGACCCGCAGGCCAAACCGTATTCCATCGTATTACCGCCACCGAACGTGACCGGGAAACTCCACTTGGGCCACGCCTGGGACACCACGTTACAGGATATGTTGATCCGACAAAAGCGGATGCAGGGCTACGACACCCTGTGGTTACCGGGGATGGACCACGCCGGTATCGCCACGCAGGCGAAGGTGGAAGCCAAGCTGCGAGAACAAGGCATCTCGCGTTACGATTTAGGCCGGGAAGAATTCATCAAGAAGGTCTGGGAATGGAAGGACGAATACGCCGACACCATTCACCAACAATGGGCCAAGATGGGCTTGTCGTTAGACTATTCACGCGAACGGTTCACCCTGGACGAAGGGTTCTCCGACGCCGTCAAGAAGGTCTTCGTGGCCCTGTATAAGCAAGGTCTGATCTACCGGGGCGAATACATTATTAACTGGGATCCGCAAGCCCGGACCGCGTTATCCGACATCGAAGTGATTCATAAGGATGACAAGGGGGCCTTCTACCACGTCAAGTACCCGTTTGCCGACAAGGACCAAACCTTTAACGGCAAGCACTACATTGAAATTGCCACGACGCGGCCGGAAACCATGATGGGGGACACGGCCGTGGCCGTTAACCCGAGTGACGACCGGTACAAGGAACTGGTGGGCACCAAGGTCATCTTGCCGTTAGCCAACCGGGAAATCCCGATCATCGCGGACCAGTACGTGGATCCCGAATTTGGGACTGGGATGGTGAAGATCACGCCCGCCCACGACCCGAACGACTTCCAAGTCGGCAACCGGCATAATCTGGAACGGATCAACACCATGAACGAAGACGCCAGCATGAACGAAAAGGCCGGCAAGTACAACGGCATGGACCGGTTCGAGGCCCGCAAGGCCATGGTGGCCGACCTCGATGAACAGGGCTTACTGCTGAAGGTCGACCCGATTGTCCATTCCGTTGGGCATTCCGAACGGACCGGGGTGCAAGTCGAAGCGCGCTTATCCACGCAATGGTTCGTGAAGATGCAGCCACTCGCCGAAAAGGCCATGGCAAACCAAAAGGGTGATAACGCCGTGGACTTCGTGCCAAAGCGGTTCGAACACACCTTCATGCAATGGATGGATAACGCCCACGACTGGGTCATCTCACGGCAACTCTGGTGGGGTCACCAGATTCCGGCCTGGTACCACAAGCAGACCGGCGAGATCTACGTCGGCGAGACCGCCCCGAAGGATCCCGAAAACTGGGACCGCGACCCAGACGTCTTGGACACCTGGTTCTCCAGTGCCCTGTGGCCGTTTGGGACCATGGGTTGGCCGGACGAAAATAGCGCCGATTACCAACGCTACTTCCCGACTAACACCCTGGTCACCGGTTACGACATCATCTTCTTCTGGGTTTCCCGGATGATCTTCCAAAGCCTCGAATTCACCGGCAAACGGCCGTTCAAACACGTGCTGTTACACGGATTGATTCGGGACGAAGAGGGCCGCAAGATGAGTAAGTCCCTGGGTAACGGAATCGATCCCATGGACGTCATCCAAAAGTACGGAGCCGATGCGTTACGGTGGTTCCTGTCGACCGGATCGACGGCCGGCCAAGACGTCCGCTTCAGCTACAAGAAGATGGATGCGGCTTGGAACTTCATTAATAAGATCTGGAACGCTAGTCGTTTCGTGATCATGAACCTAGGAGCGGACACGAAACCGGTCGTTCCCGCTAAGGACCAATGGGACCTGACCGACAAGTGGATCTTGAGTCGTTTGAACGCCACGGTCAAGCACGTGACCGAGATGTTCGACAAGTTCGACTTCGGTGAAGCGGGCCGGGCCTTATACAACTTCATCTGGAACGACTTTTGTGACTGGTACATCGAAATGAGTAAGAGCGTGCTGACCGGTGATGATGCGGCGGCGAAGGCCGTTAAGCAAGACCTGTTAGCCTACGTCTTAGACCAGACGTTGCGGCTCTTACAGCCAATCATGCCGTTCGTCACGGAAGCTATCTGGCAGGCGATGCCGCATGACGGTAAGTCGCTGGTTACGGCCGCCTATCCGGTGGACCACCCCGACTTTGACGACGCCCCGGCGGAAAGTGACATGACCAGTCTGATCGACTTGATCAAGGCGGTTCGGAACATTCGGGCCGAAGCCAACGCACCAATGTCCACGCCGATCGATTTGCAGATCAAGACTAGTGATGCCAAGTTACAGGCCGTCTTTGACAATAACCGCGACTACATCGACCGGTTCGTGCACCCCAAGGCCTTGGAAATCGGGGCTGACTTGGTCGCACCGAAGTTGGCCATGACGGCGGTCATCACGTCGGCCGAAATTTCCGTGCCGTTAGCCGAACTGGTGGACCTCAAGGAAGAAGTGGCACGTCTGGACAAGGAAGTCGCCAAGTACACGGCCGAAGTTCAACGGGCCACGAAGAAACTTGGTAACGACCGGTTCGTGGCTAACGCGCCCGAAGACGTGGTCAATGCTGAACGCGAAAAGCAAGCGGACAACCAAAAGAAGTTGGCCGCTACGCAGGACCGGCTAGCCGAAATCAAAGCGCAACTTTAAATGAATGGTTGACTGGGGCGGAAGCGGCCCCTAGTTAGCTCATTAACCATAGAAAGTCCCCGTTTCTGGTGCCAACCAGCGACGGGGACTTTTTGGCGTTAACGGTTTAGCCTAAAATCTGCTACACTGAAACACAGAGAATTTAGCGGGAGGTAGTAGTTTTGATTACAACGTATGCCGAAGCATTGCGCTTCATTCACGGCCGCGATCAGTTTAAAAAGGCCCCGACGTTACGGCGGATGCGGCACTTCATGGAACTGTTAGGGAATCCCCAGGAACACCTAAAGATGATTCACGTGGCGGGGACCAACGGAAAGGGGTCCACCGTGGCCTTCTTACGCGACCTCTTAATGGCCGCGGGAAACACTGTGGGGACCTTTACCTCACCGTTTATCACCCGGTTCAACGAACGGATCAGTTGCGACGGGCAGCCCATTAGCGATGCGGAGCTGATTGACCTGGTCAATCGGGTCCAACCCATCGTGCAACAGCTAGACGCCGAGCTGGCCGAGAAGGGTCCCACCGAATTTGAAATCGACACGGCCCTGATGTTTTGCTACTTCGCCACCCACCCGGTCGACGTGGTGGTGGTCGAAGTCGGGCTGGGCGGTCTGTACGATTCGACCAACATCATTACGCCGCTGGTCTCGGTGATCACCACCATCGGCATGGACCACATGAAGATCTTGGGCGACACGATTCCGAAGATTGCGGCCCAAAAGGCGGGCATCATTAAGCCCAACGTGCCCGTTGTGTGTGGGCGCCTGTCTCCGGATGCTTTGGCCGTGATGGACCGGACCGCGGCGGAAAAGCACACTCAAGTGGTTGCTTTGGGCCGAGACTTTCAGGTGACCAATCAGCCCGCGGCCCAGTGGGGGGAGCGCTTTGCCTACCAGTATGGGACGCTGAAATTGGCCCATTTACAGATTGACTTGTTGGGCGCCTACCAGATCGACAACGCCGCGACGGCCCTGAGTGCGTTTGTGACCTATCAGCGTTCACAAGGACTCAACACGACCACGGCCGTGATCCGGCAGGGCTTGGCCCATACGGCGTGGCCGGGACGGTTTGAACGGTTAAATAACCAACCGCTAATTGCCATTGACGGGGCGCATAACGAGCCGGCCATGGTGGAGTTGGCGCAATTGCTGCGGCAACACTTCGCGACCAACGACGTTTATATCGTGCTGGCCGTCCTGGCGGATAAGCAATATGCGCAAATGGTGCAGACCTTACTAACCGTGCCCAACGTGCATTTGATCGTGACGCAGTTCAGCGGGCCGGGCAAGCGGAGTGCGGCGACCCCTACCGAGTTGGAGGCCGCGGCGGCGCAGTCCCAGCGGATGACCATGGCCCCCAACTGGCCCGCGGCGTTAAAACAGGCGCTGGGGACCATGTCGGCCGAGGATTTGCTGCTGCTGACGGGGTCACTATACTTTATCTCGGAGGTTCGGCATTACTTTAAGGACACCCCCGCGGAAAATTAACCATTTAAAGGGTCTATAAACCGCGAGCTGCCGGGAGAATGAGTTGAAGTCTTAAAATCTAATTAAAATCACTCTTTGCTATTTCTTTCTGCTGTAAAGTTCGGTATTCTTATCGGTGACGACGTGTTTTCACGTAGATAGGTATGTTATAATACGTCTATCAATGAATAAGACAAAAATCCATTAATAATTTTGTTGACAATGAAGGGATGAAACACAGTGTTCGGATTAGGAACGAAAAATATTGGAATCGATTTGGGTACCGCCAATACGATTGTCTACGTTGACGGTAAGGGAATCGTTCTGCGCGAACCTTCCGTTGTCGCCAAGAACACAAAGTCTGGGGAAATTGTGTCCGTTGGTGAAGACGCACGGGCAATGATTGGGCGGACGCCTGCTAGCATCGTGGCCATTCGGCCCATGAAGGATGGGGTCATCGCGGATTACGATACCACGGTTGCCATGATGAAATACTTCATCGAAAAGACGGTTGGCCGTTCTGGTGGTAAGCCTTACGTGATGGTTTGTGTCCCTAGCGGTGTCACGGAAGTTGAAAAACGGGCCGTGATTGATGCAACGCGGGTCGCCGGTGCACGTGACGCTTACGTGATTGAAGAACCATTTGCTGCGGCGATTGGTGCCGGGTTACCCGTCATGGATCCTACCGGGAGCATGGTCGTTGATATGGGTGGTGGGACCACCGACGTTGCCACCATTTCTCTCGGAGGGATCGTTTCTAGTCGCTCTATTCGAGTGGCTGGTGACAAGTTGGATGACGCCATCGCGACGTACGTGCGGACGAACTTCAATCTTTTGATTGGTGAGCGGACGGCGGAAAAACTGAAGATGGACATCGGGTCTGCTTCCGTTGAGGACGCAGCTAAGATCGAAGGCGCCACGATTCGGGGTCGCGATTTAGTTACTGGCTTACCTAAGGCCGTGGAAGTCTCCGCGGTTGACGTGGCCAAGGCGATCCAAGAACCCGTTCAAAGTGTCATTACGGCCATTAAGGAAACGTTGGAAGAAACGTCGCCTGAAATTGCCGCCGACGTGATCGATCACGGGATTGTGTTGACGGGTGGCGGTGCGCTCCTTAAAAACTTATCCGAAGTGATTGCTGACGCTACCAAGGTTCCCGTTTCCATCGCAAATGATCCGCTGGATTGCGTGGCGGCCGGTACCGGTGAGTCCTTAAAGAGTATCGATGTCATGAAGAAAAAATAGGGACTAGCGGGAAGGCAGCTTCCCGCTTCTTTATTGTTACCGGTTAGTCCGTCACCGTTGGGTAACCGGATAAACAAGATGGAGGTCAAACATGCAGAAATTTTCTTTCAATCGGCGACTGGTGATCATCATTGTTTGCTTGATTGTTAGCTTTGCTTTGATGACGGTGTCCGTCGCGGTTCGGAATAAGCGCTCGACACCACCGCTGATTCAGCAGTTCGGTAACGACATTGTTGGCCTGGCCGATCGGGTAGTGGCTTTGCCCGCGAACGGCTTAAGTGGCTCCGTAAGTTCGATTTCAGAGCTTCTCAACACCTATCAAGAAAACCAGCAATTAAAAAAGCAGGTCAGTGAGCTGGCCCAGACTAAGGTTCGTGATCAAACCTTAGCCAAAGAAAATAAGCAACTCAAGCAACAGATTAAGTTGAATGATTCACTGACCGATTATTCCGCCATTTCGGCGGCTGTGATTACCCGAACGCCATCGTCTTGGCAAAATCAGGTTGTGATTAATAAAGGGTCATCGGCTGGCGTGGTTAAGAACATGCCCGTTATGTCGGGATCGGGATTGGTTGGTCGGATTGCTGAGGTTAACAAAACCAACGCTAAGGTAGAACTGATTACGGATAATAATGACTCGGCGAACCGGTTTGCCGTTCAAATTACCACCAAGTCTGGCAAAACGGTTAACGGCGTGCTCAGTGGTTTTAACGCCAATACGGGTCAGATTACGATGAATAACATTACGACTAAGGCGAAGATCAGTAAGGGCGACAAGGTTGTGACTAGTGGTCTCGGTGGGGTGACGCCGAAGGGCTTATACGTTGGTCAAGTGGCAAAGGCTAGCGGTGATGACTACGGGCTATCAACGAAGCTATACATCACGCCCGCAACCGATCTGAGCGATTTAAACATCGTGACGGTTGCTGTGACGAAACAATAGGGGGGACGACGCGTGTACCGATTATCTAAATTACGGTTCGGATTCCCCATCGGTTTATTTTTGATGTTATTTATTGATGGGTCAATCAGTCGGGTTTTTAGCACTCAGCTGTTTCGTCCTTCAGCCATTATGGTAAGTCACCTAGTGGTTTTGTGGTTGATTTGTGCCGTTTTATTTGAAGACGGTTACGATGTGCCAATTGCCCGGTGGGCGGCGGTGGCCGGGGCCATCTTCGATTTGTACTACACCGGAATTTTCGGGGTGTACGTCTTTATCTTCCCGTTGGTGATCTACCTGACGCGGTTGGTAGTGGGGTACATTAGTCCCAATTTTTTGAGTGGCCTGCTGATTTACTTCATCGACATCACCGTGGTTGAAGCACTCAGCTACTTAGCGAGTCGAATGGTTCATTTAACCAGTATGGCGGGAAGTACCTTTTTGGTCACGACCTTAGGGCCTACGCTGGCTTTAAATTTGGCACTGTTTGTCGTGTTATATTTCCCCATTCGTTGGGTGTATAATTGGTTAAAATAGGTTGAAGGGAACGAACGCTATGCAAGCTGCCGTACTACGTGGAACGCAAGACGGTTATGACTTGGTCATCAAGCAATCTGCGAGTCTGGACCAAGTCATGATTAATTTGAAAACATTATTGGAGAATTTAAAGGCGGATTCGCAGACGGAAGGCGGACAAGTTTCGTTAGACGTTCTGACGGAAGATCGCATCTTAACGGCCGCTGAGAAGCAACGGATCGAGCAATTAGTCGGTCAATATCCCCGTTTTGAAATCCACAAGATTACGGCGAACGTCATGACGATTGCGGATGCCCAACAACTGAAGGAACGAGAAAATGTTCACTTACTGAGTAAAGTGATTCGTAACGGACAGGACGTTCAGATGCAAGGTGACGTCCTGTTTTTGGGCACCATTCATGAGGGCGGCAAGCTCTGTACCACGGGCAACATCTTTTCGATGGGCAGCGTGGCCGGTATCTTACAGGCGGGGTATCCCGATGACGAGTCAAAATTAGTCATGGGGAATTTGCAGACCGCGCAACAGGTGCGAATTGCGGAACAATTTGATATTGTAGAAAACGGCGAGTTAAGCGCTTCACAACAGACGATTGCGTATGTCAACGATCTCCATGTGTTGTCTTACGGTGATCTGACACAGTTGAAGAAGATTAACCCGAAGCTCTATAACCGGATCGGAGGAATTTAGAATGGGAAAAGCAATTGTGATCACCTCTGGTAAGGGGGGCGTTGGTAAGACCACAACCAGTGCCAACATTGGGACCGCGTTAGCCCTGATGGGTAAGCGCGTTTGCTTGATGGACCTGGATATTGGGTTACGGAACCTCGACGTCGTCTTGGGGTTGGATAACCGAATCATCTATGACATCGTTGACGTGGCGGAGGGCCGGGCTAAGTTGCCACAAGCCTTGGTGAAGGATAAGCGGTTTGACGACAAGCTCTACCTGTTGCCGGCCGCCCAAAATACCGATAAAACGGCGTTAAAGCCGGAACAAGTTAAGGCCATCGTGGACGAACTTAAACCGAAGTATGACTACGTCCTGATCGATTGCCCCGCCGGAATTGAGCAGGGGTTCATGAATGCCGTGGCCGGAGCGGATGCCGCCATCGTGGTTACCACGCCGGAAATCTCAGCGGTGCGTGACGCCGATCGAGTTGTCGGGTTGTTGGAACAACATCCGTTGGTGGAAGCACCACGGTTGTTGATCAACCGGATTCGCCGCAATATGATGCAGGATGGCACCATGATGGACATCGACGAGATCACGCACCACCTGGGGATCGAGTTATTGGGCATTATCTTTGACGATGACGCGGTGATTACCACCTCAAACAAGGGGGAACCCATTGTCATGGATACGGATAACCCTGCGTCGCAAGGCTACCGGAACGTTGCCCGGCGCTTAGAAGGGGAAACCGTGCCGTTGATGAAGTTAGAGGACCAAGAGGAACCCGGATACTGGCATCGCGTCAGCAACTGGTTCCACCGTGGATAAAAATTAAACGGAAGGCCGGGACCGTACGGGTGCCGGCCTTTTTGCGTGGTTGGTGACGGTTAGTCTGGGTGCGGTTCGCCGGTGATTTTTAAAATGGGGCTTGACGCTGTTCGCAAAAAATCGTAGTATATTGGCAATGAAACAAAACGTTGAGCGGAAGAGTAGCAGACCAGTTAGACGACAGAAAGCCCGGATGATGGAAGCGGGTGTCGCTGGTGATGTGAAACACATCTGTGAGTTGGTCGTCTGAAGATTGAGTAGGATGATTCGGGTTAGCCCGTTATCGCTGGAGTTGCTTGCAACTCACTGAGGTTGGTTTAGTGATAGATCAACGAACAGAGGTGGAACCACGATGTGATCGTCCTCTTAGGCCTACGGGTCTAGGAGGGCGATTTTTTAATTCGGGGGTCCGTCAGTGCGAGCAACTCCCTGAGTCGGCGTGGTGTGAGCCCGTCGAAAATTGAGGTGGCACCGCGGTCAAACGTCCTCTTGGATTAAGTTCCAAGTGGGCGTTTTTTAGTAGAGAAGGAGGAATAGGCATGCACTACGTTAGCGAAATTTTACCCTCACTGATTTCCGGTACCGGAATGACGTTATCGATATTCTTTTGGACCATTATCATTTCCATTCCCTTGGGGATCTTGGTGGGACTTGGGATGATTACCAAGTTTAAGCCCTTAACTTGGGTGATTAACATTTACGTCTGGTTGATGCGGGGAACCCCATTGTTACTGCAATTAATTTTTGTTTTTTATGGATTACCGATTATTGGGGTGGTCTTTCCCCGTTACGAGGCGGCGTTGTTCGCCTTTATCCTGAACTACACGGCCTATTTCGCCGAAATCTTCCGGGGCGGCCTTCAAGCCATTCCCGTGGGTCAATACGAAAGTGCGCGGGTGCTGCGGTTAACCAACTGGCAGACGTTACGTAAAATTGTGATCCCGCAAGTGGTCAAGATCGTGTTACCGTCGATCGGTAACGAAGTCATTAACCTGGTTAAGGATTCTTCATTGGTGTACGTCATCGGTCTCGGCGACCTGCTACGAGCGGGCAACGTGGCCATGGCACGGGACGTCACGCTGCTACCGATGGTCTTAGTGGCCATTATCTACTTGCTGTTAACGGCGGTTTGCACGTTGGTTCTGCGGCGGTTGGAAAAACACTACAGCTATTGGCGTTAGAGAAAGGATGGTCAGCATATGCTGGAATTAAAAAATATTTCTAAAAAATTTGATGGCAAGGTCATCCTGGACAACGTGAATTTAACCGTGAAGGATGGTCAGATCCTAACCATCGTGGGGCCGTCCGGGGCCGGGAAAACCACGCTACTTCGGTGTATCAGTGGCCTGGCCACGGTTGACGATGGGCAATTTTTGCTCGATGGTCAGGCTTTTGATCCCGCCACTAACCGGGACAACGATGCCGTGATTGGGGTGGTTTTTCAGGACTTTCAATTGTTCCCAAATTTAACGGTCTTACAAAACGTGACCTTGGCGCCGACCATGGTGTTGAAGAAGGACGCCCAGACCGTGACCACCGAGGCCCGTAACCTGTTAAAGCGGTTGAACTTGGATGGTAAGGCGGACCTCTATCCCTACGAATTATCCGGGGGTCAGAAGCAGCGGGTGGCCATCGTGCGGGCACTGGCCATGCACCCTAAACTGCTGTGCTACGACGAACCCACGTCGGCATTGGATCCGGACTTACGGCACGAAGTGGAACAGATTATTTTAAACTTGAAGCAGGAAGGCATGACCCAGATCGTGGTGACTCACGATATTCCGTTTGCGGAAAACATCGCCGATCAGATGCTGCGGGTGGAACCCAAGCAAAACTAAGGAGGACGCCATATGAAGATGAAACGATTAATTCGCTTGGTCTTAAGTCTCGGCCTCCTGATCGGGTTGAGCTTGAGCCTAGCGGGGTGTAGCAACGTGACCCAGCGCGCCAACACCCAAGATACCTGGTCGAAGCTGCAAAAGCGCGGTCACGTGGTGGTCGGTCTTGACGACACCTTCGTGCCCATGGGCTTTCGGCAAAAAAGCGGTAAGCTAGTGGGGTACGATATCGACCTCGCCCGAGCCGTGTTTAAGCTGTACCACATCAAGGTCGATTTTCAGTCCATCGATTGGTCGATGAACGCGACCGAGTTGCACAACGGGACGATTGATTTGATCTGGAACGGCTTTTCTATCACGCCGGAACGGGCCAAAAAGGTGGCCTTCTCCGATGTTTATCTGAATAACGACCAGGTCTTGGTCACCTTGAAGAAGGATCACATCACCTCGTTTGCCGGGATGACGGGTAAGGTCTTAGGAGCCCAGAGTGGCTCGTCCGGATATAATGATATCGATACCTACCCGCAGGTCTTGAAAAACCGGATTAAGAACCACAGTGCGATTCAGTACGATTCCTTTACCAACGCCTTTATCGACCTGAACTCGGGCCGGATCCAGGGGTTACTGATCGACAGCACCTACGCGAACTACTACGTTAAGCACCAAGCTCATCCCGAAGACTACCGGGTCATTCAGGGGAGTTTTCCCAAGGAACAGTTTGCGGTGGGGTTACGAAAGGGTGACGTGACCATGCGCCGAAAGATTAACCAAGGTCTGCAGCGCTTAGCTGAGAACGGCACGCTCGAACAAATCAACGAAAAATGGTTTGGGAGTCACGTTGATACGCCACTCTTGAAAAATACCGAAAAGTAATTTAAAACCGGGTGAGACCGTGCGTCTCCCCGGTTTTGTATTGGGGAGATTGCTTGTATTTACGGGAGGCTTCCCTTATCATTAAACACCGTTAGGCTTTTTGCGAAGGAGGCAATTGCGCGTGCATTTACGCATTAAAGACGGGGTAACCTTGGACTTGTTACCCACTAAACAATTTAAAACCGTTGGGATTAAGGTGGATTTTGTGACCCCCTTACGCGCCACGGCGATTACGGCGCGAGCCTTACTGGCCCAAGTCTTAGAAACTAGTACGGCCGCGTATCCCACCCAGACGGCCTTGGCACGACAACTGTCTGCCATGTACGGGGCTAACTTTGGCATTACCGTCTTGAAGGCTGGGACGCAGCACATTGTACGGCTGACCTGTTCGGTGGTTGACGAACAGTACCTGACCAGCTATGCGGATCAACAACCGTTGTTTGAACGGGGGATGGCGCTACTTAAGGCCGTCTTATTTGCACCGTTGTTACCGCAGGGGCATTTCGACCCAACGACTTTCACCCAGCAACGGCAGAACTTACTGACGGCCATCAAGTCGTTAGACGACGATAAACAATATCTGGCCAACCGCCGACTTCAAGAACTGCTCTTTGCCGGGCAACCCACCCAGGCCATGAGTGCCTTGGGTGATGTGACCACGTTAGGAGAACTGACGGCGGATGATATCTTGGCGACGTACCACGAAATGTTGGCACACGACGCCGTCCATATTGCCGTCATTGGCGATGTCACGGTTGAACGGGCCCAAGCGGCGCTCGCCACTTGGCCGTTAGTTGACCGAACGGTACCGGACACCTTACCGTATTACCATTGGACGGCTAAGACGACCGTTCAAACGGGGGACGACGTGGCCCCGGTTACCCAAGCGAAGTTGAACCTGGCTTACCGGGTACCGGTCTACCGCAATGACAAGGATTTCATGGCCACGGTGGTCTTTAACGCGGTCTTTGGCGGAACACCGTTATCGTTACTCTTTACGAACGTGCGGGAAAAGGCTAGCTTGGCCTATTATGCCAGCAGCAGTTATAGCTCGTACACGGGAACCATCAGTGTCCAAACGGGCATCCAAGCGCAGAATCAAACTCGGGTCTTAGCCATTATTGCCGATCAATTAGCGACTTTACAGCGCGGTGAAGTTCAACCGGAATTGTTGGCCGAAATCAAGGCTAGCTTGTTGAATGCGCGGCTGACGGTCTTGGATAGCCCGCAACGCTTATTGGCCGGTCGGTTGAATGCGCAATTAACCCACGTCACCACGTCACTTACAGACTGGCAGGCCGCACTGAACGCCGTCACGGTGGCCGACATTCAACGAGTGGCCCAACAGGTCACCTTGCAGGCCACGTATTGTTTACACGGAGGTGAGCACTAATGTTGACGCAGCAAGCTTACGATCGCCTTGGCGAAACGGTCTATCGGACCACTTTGGCTAACGGGTTACAGGTTGTGTTAGTCCCTAAGGCGGGATTTCATAAGACGTTTGCCATTATGACCACCGATTACGGCTCCATTGATAACCACTTCGTTCCCCGGGGACAAACGCAGCCCGTGCGGTTCCCGGATGGCATTGCGCACTTTCTGGAGCACAAGCTCTTCGAAAAAGAGGACCACGATGCTTTCGATTTATTCGGTAAGTATGGGGCTAGTTCTAACGCCTTTACCAGTTTTACGCAGACCAGTTACCTCTTTGCCACGACCAGCCAGTTACACGCCAACCTAGATATCCTGCTGGATTTCGTGCAGGAACCGTATTTTACGCCGGCAACGGTCACTAAAGAAAAGGGAATCATCGGTCAAGAAATTCAGATGTATGACGACGATCCCGGTTGGCAGAGTTACTTCGGGATGATCGGAAATCTGTACCCCAAAGAACCACTGAGTATTGACATTGCCGGCACTGTTGCGTCCATCGATCAGATTACCGCCGCCGACCTTTATGCGGCTTATCGGACCTTCTACCATCCTAGTAATATGAGTCTCGTGTTGGTGGGAAAGCTCGATCCAACCGAGACGTTGGATTGGATTAGTGCTAATCAGGCCAAGAAAACCTTTACGCCGGCTAGCCCCTTACAGCGGATTGCCAGTCCGGTCACGGCACCGGACCAGGTGATTGCGCACACCACACGGTACTTAGCCGTAACGCGTCCCAAGGTTAGCTTGGGAATCCGGGGGTACGATGCAGTTCCCGCGGGCCGTGCGGGATTACGGTATGATGTGTCCCTTTCGTTGGTTTTTGACCTATTATTCAATGACACCAGCGATAACTATTTGCGCTTGTATAACGCGAATGTGATCGACGATAGTTTTGGGTATGATTTCTTAGTCCAGCGGGGGGCTCACTTTGGTCAGCTAGCTAGTGATACGGACAATCCGGAGCTCTTTATTGGGGAAATGCAGGCCATCTTAGCGGATGTACCGGCGCAGTTGCGAACGGCCCAACCTCAGTTTGAATTGGTCAAGCGTGAAGCCATTGGGCGGTTGATTGGGGCCGTAAATTCGGTCGAAGCCATTGCCAACCAATACTCGGGTCCGCTATTTGCGGGATCCACATTATTTGATGAACTAACTATTTTGGAGGCTCTCCAGTTTGACGACCTCTTACCACTGGCCCAGAGCTTCTTTGGGGCGGGCCGCCAGACCGTGGCAACCATCCTGCCGGAAGGTTTAAGAAACCGTTAAATCCAGAATTCTGGGCGCTGACGCTGAAAATGACGCGGTGCCTATGCTATACTGCAATAGAGAAAACTGAAATCAGATGGAGAGTTTACAACATGAGTGAGAACAGTAAAATTACACTGGGAAAGACGTTAAAGGACGCGCGGATTGCGAAGGGCTACACGCTGGATGACCTCCAACAGGCCACGAAGATTCAAAAGCGCTACCTGATTGCGATTGAAGACCAGCAATTTGATGAATTACCGGGGGATTTTTACGTCCGGGCGTTCATCAAGCAATACGCCGATATGGTCGATTTGGATGGGGCCGAACTGTTAAAGCAGTTTGATAGTGCGCTTCCCAGCACGCAGACGCAAGAATACGTCGATAAGGTCAACGAAAATAATCCGGAGACCCGGTCACAACAACGGAAAGTGGACGATCGGTCGTTACGCTTACGGCGCTTGATTCCGATTACCGGGATCGTGGTCGTGGTACTGGCGGTTTTGATTGGGATTTGGGTGGCGGCTGCCAAGAGCGGACACTCAACGGCCAAGCAGAACGTGGATAGCAGTTCGGTGAGCGTTTCGGGCAGCAGCTCGTCAAGTTCGTCGAGTAGCTCGTCGTCGGCGAAGAAGAAATCGTCGTCTAAGAAGAAAACGACGGCCACGTTTAAGCAGTTAAGTGCAACCACGTCCGGCTCGACTTGGGAAATGAAGAACGCCCCCAGCAAACGGACGGTCAAATTAGCCGCCACTGGTAGCAGTTGGATGTCTGTGACGGTGGGAGGCTCAACGACTTGGCAAGGGACTTTGTCGGCTAACACGTCGCACACCTTGACGATTCCGAGTTCCGCGACGAGTGTGACCTTTAGATTTGGGAACGCGCCCGTGACGACGGTGACCGTGAACGGCAAGAAGTTTGACTTTGGTTCGGCAACGGCAACGAGTACGACCACTAGCAGTAGTTCTAGCACTACGACGGGAACCACCACGACTAGTAGTTCCAGTACGAATACCACGCAGGTTCAAGAAGTCACGTTGGAATTTAAGTAACCATTAAAAAGCGGGTCGGTCCGTCACGATCGGCGCGCTTTTTTTGTGAGTGAGTTGTTTGAAGGAGGAAGAAGTTTTGAACGTACCCAATCGTTTAACCATCATGCGAATCATCCTGATTCCCATCTTTTTATTGGTGTTAGTGTTGCCCCTGAATTGGGGGACGGTCACCTGGTTAGGGACCCCAATTCCCGTCACTCAGGTCTGGGGGGCGTTAATCTTTGCGATTGCGTCAATTACCGACTTTTTGGACGGTCAGATTGCCCGGCGACAACACCTGGTCACCAACTTTGGTAAGTTTGCCGATCCGTTGGCCGATAAGATGATTGTGATGACGGCATTTATTTTGCTGGTCGCGATGAATGCCGTGCCGGCTTGGGGCGTGGCCATCATCGTCTGTCGGGAGCTCGCCGTTACGGGCCTGCGCCTGATTGTGGTGGAAACTGGGGGCCGGGTTCTGGCTGCCGCCTGGCCGGGGAAAATTAAGACCACGACCCAGATGATCGGGATTATTTTGTTATTGTTGAATAACGTCGGTTTTGGGACCATCCACGTCCCGATGGCGTTAATCTTCTTCTATATCTGCCTATTCTTTACGATTTATTCGGGTATCGATTACTTTGTCCAAAATCGGCAAGTCTTTGCGGATTCGTCGGCAGAATAACCGGTATTAATGGGGCCTTCTCAGGTTGTGAGTGACTTGAGAAGGCTTTTTTAACGGTCGGTGAAAAAATAATGGTATGCTTGACGGAGTTACTTAAGATTGCTGAGGAGGGGTGACCATGCAAGCGGAAATTATTGCAGTGGGAACGGAAATTTTATTGGGGCAGGTCGTCGATACGAACTCGGCCTTTATCGCCCAAGAGTTGGCGAGTGCGGGGATTGAAGTGTATTACCATTCGCTCGTGGGCGATAATGCTGATCGCTTGACCACCGTCGTGGAACAGGCCCGTTCTCGTAGTGATTTGGTGGTCATCAGTGGCGGCCTGGGGCCTACTAAAGACGATCTGACCAAGCAGACGGTTGCTCAGCTCTTAGGGGTCAAGCTGGTCGAAGATGCGGCGGCCATGACCAAGATTCAGGCCCATTTTGCCACGACGGGCCGGCCACTAACGCCCAATAACCGGCTCCAGGCGTTGTATTTGGCCGGGAGCCAACCGTTGAAGAACCTGACGGGGATGGCGGTCGGGGCCTTCTATCAGGACCCCCACGGCGCGGATATGATGTTATTACCCGGGCCGCCGAGTGAACTAGAACCAATGTTTATTCACGAAGCGTTACCGGCCTTAAAGCACGCCTACGAACGGCACGAATACCTCACGTCGCGTGTGCTGCGGTTCTTTGGCATCGGGGAGAGTCAACTGGTGACCCAGTTAAGCGACCTGATCGATGGGCAGACCAACCCGACGATTGCCCCGTACGCTAAACGCAATGAGGTGACCTTGCGGTTAACGGCTCAGACCACGGCGGCGGACTCGGCAGAAGCGTTATTAGATCGACTGACGGCGACCATTAAAGAACGCGTCGGCGACTACCTCTACGGCTACGGCGACGACAATAGCTTGGCTAACGTGGTGGTCCATCAATTGATTGCGCAGCACCTGACGATTACGGGGGCCGAGAGCTTAACGGCCGGTGAATTTCAGAGCACGATTGGGAGTGTGCCGGGCGTTTCAGCCGTCTTTCCCGGCGGCTTCGTGACTTACGCGAATCGCGCTAAACACCAATTACTCGGGATTCCGCAACACATCATCGACACCCAGGGCGTGGTCAGTGAGGCCACGGCCAAGGAAATGGCCGAACGCGCCCGGCAATTGCTGGATACCGATCTGGCGTTGAGCTTCACGGGAGCGGCCGGGCCGGATAGTTTGGAAGGCCACCCCGCTGGGACCGTTTGGTTAGGCTTAGCCCAACGGGGACAAGCCCCCCAGGCGAAGCTAATGCACTTTGCGGGCACCCGCAGCGACGTGCGCATGCGGTCCGTTTTGAGTGGCTTGGATTGGTTACGGCGAACGCTCCCAACCGAAAAATAAGGGGAACTTTTGTTCTCTTTTCACTTGCATTCTGGGAACAAAATCGGTATAGTATTACTTGAATATTTAAGAGCAACTAAAGGAGGATTTGGATGGCTGACGAACGACAAGCGGCGTTAGATAAAGCGCTGAAAAAGATCGAAAAGGACTTCGGTAAGGGGTCCATCATGCGGATGGGCGACGATACCAAGATGCAAATCTTGACCGTCCCATCTGGCTCGTTGGCTTTAGACGTAGCCTTAGGAGTCGGCGGTTACCCCCGGGGACGGATCGTAGAAATCTATGGTCCCGAATCGTCTGGGAAAACCACGGTGGCTTTACACGCGGTTGCCGAAGTGCAAAAGCGAGGCGGCACGGCAGCCTATATTGATGCCGAAAACGCCTTGGACCCTGCCTATGCGACGGCGCTGGGTGTCGATATCGATAATCTGCTACTGTCCCAACCGGATACCGGTGAACAGGGACTACAGATTACGGATGCCCTGGTGTCTTCCGGTGCCGTAGACATCGTGGTGGTCGATTCTGTGGCGGCCTTAGTACCACGGGCCGAAATCGAAGGCGAAATGGGTGACGCCCACGTGGGGTTGCAGGCTCGGTTAATGTCGCAAGCTTTGCGGAAATTATCGGGGACCATTAACAAAACCAAGACCATTGCCCTGTTTATTAACCAGATTCGGGAAAAGGTCGGCGTGATGTTCGGAAATCCTGAAGTAACGCCTGGTGGCCGGGCTCTGAAGTTCTACTCGACGATTCGGTTGGAAGTTCGTCGGGCCGAACAAATCAAGAACGGCACGGACGTCATTGGGAACCGCACCCGGATCAAGGTCGTGAAGAACAAGGTTGCGCCGCCGTTTAAGAAGGCCGAAGTGGACATCATGTACGGTCACGGGATTTCCCAAACCGGTGAACTGCTCGACATGGCGGTGGAAAAAGACATCGTTGATAAGAGTGGCGCCTGGTACTCGTACGGTGAAGACCGGATCGGCCAAGGCCGGGAGAATGCCAAGCAATACCTGGCGGATCACCCGGACATGATGGCGGAAGTCAATCAACGGGTTCGCGCTGCGTATGGGGTGGCCGATGAGGACGCGTCAACAGCCGACCCGAAGGATGCTAAGGCGGATAAGTCCAAGGACGGTGCTAAAGCCGATGCCAAGGCAACGCCTAAGGATGCCGCGACGAAACCGGCGTCCAAGGTGGATACCACGCCCGGGACACCCGGCAACTCCGGTGCCACGGTGATTCAGCCGAACCATCATAAATAACGTAAGAATTGGTTTGAGCCGGTGAGCTCAAGCCTTTTTTATTGGAAAAATTGCCCCCATGGGTTGATCATGAGTCAGATTCGGGAGATTCAGTCGTAGAATCGCGAACTAGCGGTGAACTTCGTGCGGCTTTCTGGTGAGTTTAGTTGACAGGCTTGGTGGCAACTATTAAAATTGAATTTGTGTCAGTTATCATACAAACATCTTAAAAAGTCTGATTTTTAATTAGTCATTTTTGATGATGCGGAGGTGGAATCATGAGTGTTCCAAGCATAATCCTCGCAATCATCGCTATCGTTGTTGGTGTCGTGGGTGGTTATTATCTACGGAAATCCGTCCATGAACGTAAGTTAGATGCTGCTAAGTACACGGCCAAGGGTGTATTGGCAGAGGCTCACAAGCAGGCCGAGACGGCTACCAAAGAAGCGCTATTAAGTGCTAAAGAGGACAGTCATCAGTATCGTGCGGAAGTTGAACAGGAGCTCAAGCAACGCCGAGCCGAAGTTCAGAAGCAAGAGGATCGGTTGATTCAGCGGGAAGAAACGCTGGATCGCAAAGACAACTCGTTGGAGAAGCGTGAGAACGCCTTGAATCGACGGGATAAAAAGTTAAGCGCTGAAGAGCAGAATTTGACTAAAAAGCAACAACAAGCAGACTCACTGATTGAAAAACGGCAAACGGCGGTTGAATCCGTCGTTGCTCTCTCCCAGGAAGATGCACGAGACCTGATTATTTCCGAAGCCAAAACGGCTTTGGCCGGGGAACGGGCAAAAATGATTAAGGAAAGCGAAGAAACTGCGCGCAAGACGGCCCAGGCCAACGCTAAGGACCTGATTGTGTCGGCCATTCAACGGAGTGCCGCCGACATGGTGACCGAAACGACGATTACCGTGGTGACGCTCCCGAACGACGATATGAAGGGACGAATTATTGGTCGGGAAGGCCGGAATATTCGGACCCTAGAAACGTTGACCGGTATCGATTTAATTATCGATGATACACCGGAAGCGGTCGTCTTGAGTGGGTTTGATCCGTTACGACGTGAAGTCGCGAAGATCGCGCTAGAGAAGTTAATTCAAGACGGTCGGATTCATCCGGCGCGGATTGAAGAAATGGTGGCTAAGGCGAAGAAGGAGCTGGGCGAACACGTCCGCGAACTTGGAGAACAGGCGACCTTTGATTTGGGAATTCATTCCATGCACCCCGAGCTGATTAAGCTGGTCGGGCGGTTGAATTTCCGAATTTCTCATGGGCAAAATGCGTTAGCCCATTCCATTGAAGTGGCGAAGATCACTGGGGTCTTAGCCGCCGAACTCGGTGAGGATGTTACGTTAGCAAAACGTGCAGGATTACTACATGATATTGGCCGCGCTGCAGAGCACGAGGATGACAGTTCGTACATCACGCTTGGAACGGACCTGGCGAAGAAGTACCGGGAAAGTTCGACCGTGGTGAACGCCATCGCCGCTCAAGCAGACCAGACGGCGCCGCAATCCGTGATTGCGGAACTGGTCAGTACCGCGGATACGATTTCCGCGACCCGACCAGGCGCACGGTCGGATTCCCTGGAAAGTTACATTCACCGCTTAGACAAGCTAGAAACGATTGCCAACCAGTTTGATGGCGTCGATCATAGTTTTGCCATCCAAGCGGGCCGGGAAGTTCGCGTGATTGTGCGGCCGGAGAAAATTTCCGATACGGATGCCGTGGTCTTGGCCCGCGACATCAAGAAACAAATTGAGGGTGACTTGGATTATCCAGGTCACGTCAAGGTTTCCGTGATTCGGGAAGTACGGTCAGTTGAATATGCAAAATAAGTCAGAGAAGCTAGGCCAATTGGTCCTAGCTTTTTTACGTCATGGACGAAAAAAGCATGGTAAAATAGACAATATTTATAACGACGGGGGTCGCCGCTAGAGTGGCCCGTCAAGATAGGGGTACAAAGATGCGTATTTTGTTTGTTGGTGACGTGGTTGGAAACGTTGGCCAGGCCATGATTCACGAGTATTTACCACAACTCAAGCGGGATTTGAAGCCGCAGGTCACCATCGTTAACGGTGAAAATTCAACTGCGGTCGGTCGGGGGATTAGCTACAAGATTTATAAACAACTTTTAAAGGACGGGGCCGACGTGGTCACCATGGGGAACCACACCTGGGATAACGCCGAACTGTTCGACTTCATCGATGACGCCAACCGCTTGGTCCGACCCGCTAACTTTCCGGGACCAACGCCCGGTCAAGGGTGGACCAAGATCAAGGTCAACCAACAGACGCTCGCCGTGGTCAACTTACAGGGCCGGGTCTTCATGAACCAGCTGGTCGATGACCCGTTCGCCATGATGGCGGAGCTGGTGGATGACCTCGACACGCCGTTTGTCTTCGTCGATTTTCACGGCGAGGTCACCAGCGAAAAGCGGGCCTTTGCCATGCGCTTTACCGGCGACGTGTCGGCGGTGGTTGGCACCCACACCCACGTGCAGACTAGTGACGCCCAGGTCTTGGACCACCAGACGGCCTTTCTGACCGAGGTGGGGATGACTGGTCCGGCCGATAGCATCTTAGGCATGCAGGCCGATAGCGTCATTACTAAATTCGAAAACCAGCGCCCGGCGCGGTATACGGTCCAAGAACAGGGGCCCGGGCTCCTCTCCGGTTGTGTGATCGACCTTAACGATAAAACGGGCCACGCGACCGCCATTCACGAGATTCTAATCGGCCCCCAACACCCGTATCAAGGTTAAGCGCTAAAAATGGAAGGATGACACATTTTTCATGAGTAGTACACCAAAACAAACGCCAATGATGGCCCAGTACCAGAAAATCAAGGATCAATATCCCGACGCCTTTCTGTTTTACCGGCTGGGAGACTTTTACGAAATGTTTAACGAGGACGCCGTCAAGGGCTCCCAACTCCTGGAACTGACTCTGACCACCCGGAGCCATAGCGCGAAGAATCCGATCCCCATGTGCGGGGTGCCGCACAAGGCCGTGCAAAACTACATCGATATCCTGGTAGACCAGGGGTATAAGGTCGCCATCTGCGAACAGATGGAGGACCCGAAGCTGGCCAAGGGGATGGTCAAGCGCGAGGTTATTCAACTGGTCACCCCCGGAACCCAGACCGATACCGGGGCGGCCGGCGCCAAGCGCAACAACTATTTAACGGCGCTGATCATGCCCCAGCCCGACCATTACGGGTTGGCCTACACCGACCTGTCGACCGGGGAACTGAAAGTGGCCGCCATCGACAATCTGACCACGGTGATGAACGAACTCATGAGCCTGCAGACCAAGGAAGTCGTGGTGGACGCCAGCATCCCGACCGACCTCACGGAGCGGCTGAAAAAGCTGGGCCTGTTGGTCTCCCAACAGTTGGCCGTGCAACCGAGTTCGGAAGTCAGCTACGTGGAACAGGACCTGACCGACCCGCGGCTCATCCAGGTTGTGGGCTTGCTGGTGACCTACGTGACCGTGACGCAAAAGCGCAGCCTCGCGCACCTGCAACGGGCCGTGGCTTACCGCCCGACGGCGTTTTTAAAGTTCGACCACTCGTCGCAGGTCAATCTGGAACTGACCCAGAACTTGCGGACCAAGAAAAAGTCCGGGACGTTGTTGTGGTTATTAGACGAGACCAAGACCGCGATGGGCGGCCGGCTGCTCAAGCAATGGTTGGACCGTCCTCTGATCGACCGGGCCCAGATCGAAGACCGTCAAGCCAAGGTCGGGGCGTTACTCGACCACTATTTCGAACGTAACAGCCTCCAAGACGAACTGGTCAAGGTCTATGACCTGGAACGGTTAGCCGGGCGGGTGGCCTTCGGTAGCGTCAACGGTCGCGACCTGATCCAACTGCAAACGTCGCTGGAACAGGTTCCTCAAATCAAACACACCCTAGAAGAACTCGACGAAGCCGTCTTTGACCCGATGCTCGACCAACTCGACCCGGTCAGTGACGTGGCCGCGGCGATTCGTGCGGCCATCGTGCCGGAACCGCCACTGTCGGTGACCGACGGTGGGGTGATTCGCGACGGGTATAATGACCAGCTCGACACCTACCGCGACGCCATGCGGAACGGTAAGAAGTGGCTGGCCGAGATGGAGGCCCACGAACGCGAGGTCACGGGCATTAATAACCTGAAGATCGGATACAATCACGTTTTCGGTTACTACATCGAAGTCACCAAGGTTAACCTGAATAAGCTACCGGCCGACCGTTACGAACGTAAACAAACGTTGGCCAACGCCGAGCGGTTCTCCACGCCGGAACTCAAGGACAAGGAACGCCTGATCTTAGAGGCCGAGGAAAAGTCGGTTGCCTTAGAATACCAGCTGTTCGTGGACCTGCGCGAACAGGTCAAGCAGGCGATCACCCGGCTACAAACGCTGGCCGCCGCGATTGCCAGCTTAGACGTGCTCCAAAGTTTTGCGGTGGTCAGCGAAGACTACCACTTCGTGAAGCCGACCTTTACGCCGGACCACGTTTTGGATATCCAGCAGGGCCGGCATCCCGTGGTCGAAAAGGTACTGGGCCGTCAATCCTACGTGCCCAACGACGTGACCATGCCCGACGATACCAATATTTTACTGATTACCGGGCCCAACATGTCCGGGAAGAGTACCTACATGCGGCAGCTGGCCTTGACCGTGATCATCGCGCAAATGGGGTGTTTCGTGCCCGCCGAAAAGGCGCAAATGCCGATTTTTGACCAAATCTTTACGCGCATCGGGGCGGCCGACGACCTGATTTCGGGCCAGAGTACCTTCATGGTCGAAATGCAGGAAGCCAACCGAGCGTTAAGCCAGGCCACGGCCAATAGTCTGATCCTGTTCGACGAGATTGGGCGGGGAACGGCGACCTACGATGGGATGGCGTTAGCCCAGGCCATCGTGGAATACGTCCACAATAAGGTCCACGCCAAGACCCTGTTTTCGACCCACTACCACGAACTAACGGCGCTGGACACGGTCCTCCCGCAATTGAAAAACGTGCACGTGGGGGCCGTGGAACAAGATGGCGACCTGGTCTTCTTGCACCAAGTACAGCCCGGCCCGGCCGACAAGTCCTACGGGATCCACGTGGCCAAGTTGGCGGGGATGCCGGATTCGCTCCTGCACCGCGCTGACGTGATCTTACAAGAGCTCGAACAACAGGCGGCCGCGGCGCCGACCGTGACCAAAGCTGTGATTACGGGACAGGAGACTGCGGCCATTGCCCCGGCAACATCGCCGGTAAAGCCGCCGGCCGTCTCGAGTTCGGCGGCGCCAGAACCAGTGGCCACCGCTCCTGAACCGGCTGCTCCAACCGCCGGGGCCGACCAACAGTTGTCGCTATTTACGGACGAACCGGAACTCAACCCCACGCAGGCCAAGGTCTTGGACCAATTGAAGGACCTGAACCTGATGGGGATGACGCCGATGGCCATTATGAACCAGGTTTATCAGTGGCAACAGAAGCTCAATAAATAAAGTTTAACGACACGAAAGGAAGGGTCACAATGGCGAAAATTCATGAATTAGCCTCGGTGTTAGCCGATCAGATTGCGGCGGGTGAAGTGGTGGAACGCCCCGCCTCCGTGGTCAAGGAATTAGTGGAAAACGCCATTGACGCCCACAGTACCCAGATTGACATCACGGTCGAAGAGGCCGGTCTCAAACGCATCTCGGTGGTCGACGACGGCGACGGGATCGCCGATGACGACACCGAAATGGCGTTCAAGCGGCACGCGACCAGCAAAATCACCGACCGGCGCGACCTGTTTAAGATCCAGTCTCTGGGCTTTCGAGGCGAAGCGTTACCCAGTATCGCTTCCGTGGCGGACGTGACGCTGACCACCTCGACCGGCGGCGTGGGGACCCTAATCCACAACGTGGGCGGCCACATCGTCGCCCACGAACCCGCGGCGGCGCGGAAGGGGACCGACATCACGGTCACCGACCTGTTCGGCAACGTGCCGGCGCGGTTGAAATACCTGAAGTCGCCGACTACCGAACTGTCGAAGATCACCGATATCGTTAACCGCATCGCGCTGAGTTATCCCAACATCGCGTTTTCACTGGTGCACAACGGCCGGGAGCTGACCCGGACCAGTGGGCGCGGCGATCTCCAACAGGTGATCGCCGGTATCTACGGGGTGCAGAGTGCCCGGAAGATGGTGGCAATTGCTGGGGAAAATCCCGATTTTAAGGTGACCGGTTACGTCAGCTTACCCGAATTGACGCGGGCCAGTCGCCAGTACATCTCCATCCTGCTCAACGGCCGCTACATCCACAACTACCAGCTCAGTAAGGCCTTGGTGGCGGGGTACGGGTCGAAACTCATGGTTGGGCGTTACCCACTAGCGGTGCTCGCTATCACCATGGACCCGCTATTGGTCGACGTGAACGTGCACCCGACCAAGCAGGAGGTTCGGATCAGTCAGGAACCCGAGTTGACCCAGTTGATTCAAGAAACGGTCTTCGATCGGTTATCCCAGGAGAATTTGATTCCGGACGTCTTCAACGAGTTGCCGCAGACCAAGGCGCACGAAGCGGCTAGCGACCAGCTGACCATGGCGTTAAACGATGCGTCGCAGAAATACACGCCGACCACGGGACCGACTCTGACACACCGCGAGTCGGCGCCGCTATCGGCCGCAACGCCCAGGTCTCAGCCGGCCCCCGCAACCGCACAACCGACGCCATTAGCACCGACTGCGGCGGGACCGGCCCCGTTGAGTACCCCGGCGACCAGCCCGGTGGAACCCGTGATGGTGCAGAAGAAGGCGGAACTAAGCTTACCGCTGGTGCAGCAATTTGACGCCAAGTACCAACACGAGGGGAAGGTCTGGGCGTTGGGCGCGCCGGATCAGGCGCCGACTGCTCCGACGAAGAGCACGGCCGCATCAACTTCGGCGACCCCACGCTTTCCGCAGTTGCGTTATCTGGGACAGGTCCACGGCACCTACCTGTTGGCCGAGGCCGACGATGGGTTGTATCTGATCGACCAACACGCCGCGCAAGAACGGGTGAACTACGAGTTCTACCGGCAGGCGATTGGGGAGGTCAGCGACGACGAACAGAAGCTGTTAGTGCCCATCGTGCTGGATTACCCCACTACCGACGTTTTGGCCTTAAACGACCACCTAGACACCTTAGCCAGCGTGGGAGTTAACCTCGAATCGTTTGGTCCGAACAGCTTTATCGTTCACGAACATCCGACCTGGTTTAAGGCGGGGCAGGAGACCGACACCATCAAGGAAATGATCGACTGGGTCTTACGTGACGGTAAATTAACCGTGGCGGCCTTTCGGGAGAAGACGGCCATCATGATGAGCTGTAAACGCGCCATCAAGGCCAACCACCACTTAGACGATCAGCAGGCCCGGGCCTTACTGGTCAAGCTGGCCACGGCCGAAAACCCGTTTAATTGCCCGCACGGTCGGCCCGTGTTGGTCCACCTAACCGACCAGGACCTGGAACGTCTGTTCAAACGCATCCAAGATCCGCACCACAGCGGAGATGACTGGGGCGAGTAGTCCCTCTTAATTTTTTCTAGAGTTATGGTACAATTTAAATGCAAACATACGTTTTCTTAAAGGAGCGAAACTGGCATGTATGAATACCTGCGGGGAACCGTGGCGGCGGTGACGCCCGACCATATCGTGGTGGACGTTCAAGGCGTCGGCTACCTGGTCAACACGGCCAACCCTTACCGCTACACGGTCGATGACCAAGTGACCATTTACGTTTATCAGGCTGTTAGCGATTCGGCCCAGACCCTTTACGGGTTTAGTGACTACGCGGAGAAACAGCTCTTCTTGAAATTAATTGCGGTCAGCGGGATTGGACCGAAGAGTGCCCTGGCAATTCTTGCTAATCCGGATCATCAAGGGTTGATGCTGGCCATCAAGACCAACGACGTCAGTTTCTTGACCAAGTTTCCCGGGGTGGGGAAGAAGACGGCCGGCCAGCTGGTCTTGGATCTGCAAGGCAAGCTCGATGACTTGGCCCCGGCCGCTACGCCGGAGCTCTTCGAACCGGAGACCGTCACAACCGGTGAGGGCAACGCTCAACTCGACGACGCCTTAGCCGCGTTACTGGCGTTAGGGTACCGTGAAACGGCCATCAAGAAGGTGACCCCCAAGTTGCGGCAGTTTGCGGGGCACGATACCAACGATTATCTCAGTGAAGGTTTACGTTTATTGACCAAGTAAGGTCAGAAAGGAGGGGTCGGTCATGGCAGACGACGACCGGATAGTGTCACCAGAACCGGAGGACGCCAGAGAAGATTCCGTGGAGAAATCCTTACGACCCCAAACACTGGGGCAATACATCGGGCAAGCACCGATCAAACACGAATTAAACGTCTACATCCAAGCGGCGAAGCAACGGGAAGAGTCCCTGGATCACGTGTTGCTCTATGGCCCGCCTGGCTTAGGGAAGACCACCCTGGCGTGGGTGATTGCCAACGAAATGGGGGTCCAGATTCGGACCACCAGTGGCCCGGCCATTGAAAAGCCGGGGGACCTGGTGGCGTTATTAAACGAGCTACAACCCGGAGACATTTTGTTTATCGACGAGATTCATCGGCTACCCAAGGTGGTCGAGGAAATGCTGTACTCGGCAATGGAAGACTTCTACATCGATATCGTGGTGGGCCAAGGGCCGACCGCTCATCCGGTGCACTTCCCGTTGCCGCCATTTACGTTGATTGGGGCCACAACCCGGGCGGGACTGTTATCGGCACCGTTACGGGATCGGTTCGGCATTGTCGAACACATGGCCTACTACAACGCCGACGACCTGGAAGAGATTGTCCTGCGATCGGCCGACATCTTCCAGACACCGATCGCCCCGGCCGGTGCGCACGCCATCGCACTGCGTTCTCGCGGAACGCCGCGAATCGCCAACCGGTTATTGAAGCGGGTTCGTGACTTTGCGGAGGTTTCTCCGGATCACGATACCATTGATCCGGAAATCGTGGAGCACGCGTTGACCCTGTTACGGGTGGATTCCGCGGGCTTAGACTCGACGGATATCAAGCTGCTGACGACCATGATCGACTACTATAACGGCGGTCCGGTGGGGCTCAACACCCTGGCGGCCAACATCGGTGAAGAAACCGAAACGGTGGCGGCCATGTACGAACCCTATCTGTTACAACGCGGATTTCTGAAGCGCACGGCCAAGGGGCGCGTCGTCACCGAGGCCGGTTATCGTCACTTAGGTCGGTCGTTACCAACTGACGATTAAGTCATTTTAAAAGGAGCGAAAGCCATGGCTTACACCTTAGAGGATTTTGACTATGAGTTACCACCCGAGTTAATTGCTCAGACGCCGATTAAGCAACGGGACACGTCCCGCTTACTGGTGCTTGACCACCAGACCGGTGAGTTGGCCGATAAGCATTTTTACGATATTTTAGATGAACTGCATCCCGGGGATGCCGTCGTGATGAACAATTCGCGTGTGATGCCCGCCCGGTTGTACGGCGTGAAACCCGAGACTGGGGGCCACGTAGAAGTGCTCCTCTTACACAACGTCGAAGGTGACGTGTGGGAAACGCTGATGAAGCCCGCTAAGCGACTGCGGGTAGGCACCACGGTCAGCTTTGGCGATGGGCAACTCACGGCGACGATTACCGAAGAGCGCGAAGACGGGATTCGCTTGATTGAATTTCACTACGACGGAATTTTTATGGAAATCCTGGAACGCTTGGGGGAAACACCGTTACCACCCTACATTAAGGCTAAGCTCGACGATCCGGACCGCTACCAGACGATTTATGCCAAGGAAAATGGGTCGGCCGCCGCACCCACGGCCGGCCTGCATTGGACGCAAGAGCTGCTCGATAAGGTAGCCGCCAAGGGCGTAAAGCTGGTTTACCTAACGCTGCACGTGGGGTTAGGAACGTTTCGGCCCGTGGAAGAGCGTAACATCGAGGACCATAAGATGCACAGTGAATTCTACCGTCTCGATGCGCAAGCTGCTCAGACGTTAAACGACGTCCGGGCCCACGGTGGCCGGATCGTGGCGACTGGAACCACGTCGATTCGCACGTTGGAAACCATCGGGACCAAGTTTCACGGTCAGCTACAGGCCGATTCCGGCTGGACCGATATTTTTATCAAACCAGGGTATCAGTGGCAGGTGGTTGATGCGTTTATCACTAACTTCCACTTACCCAAGTCCACGTTGGTGATGTTGGTTGCCGCTTTTACCGGGCGGGAGCGCATCTTAAACGCTTACCAACACGCCATTAATGAGAAGTACCGCTTCTTTAGCTTTGGCGATGCCATGTTTATCAAGTAATTGGAGGAAGTTATGGAACCCGCGATTAAGTATCATTTGATTAAAACCGAAAAGCACACGGGCGCCCGGTTAGGAGAGGTCATTACCCCCCACGGGACTTTCCAAACGCCGATGTTTATGCCGGTGGGCACTCAGGCGGCAATGAAGGGGGCCATCAGTCCCGAAGAGCTCGAGGAGATGGGCTCTCAGGTGGTTTTAGCCAACACTTACCACCTTTGGCTCCAACCGGGTCCTGACCTGGTCGAAGAAGCAGGAGGGTTACACCAGTTCATGAACTGGCCCAAGGGCATTCTCACCGATTCCGGTGGCTTTCAGGTCTTTTCGTTAGCCAAGCACCGAAAGCTAACCGAAGAAGGCGTGCATTTCCGTAACGAAATCAATGGCGATAGGCTCTTCTTGTCGCCCGAAAAGGCCATTAACATTCAAAATAAACTGGGGCCGGATATTATGATGAGTCTCGACGAATGCCCGCCGTTTTTTGAAAGCTACGACTACGTTAAACGCTCCGTGGAACGCACGTCGCGCTGGGCGGAACGGGGACTTAAGGCCCACGCCCATCCCGATTATCAAGGCTTATTTGGGATCGTTCAGGGGGCCGGTTACGAAGACTTGCGGCGGCAATCGGCCCACGACTTGGTGAGCTTGGACTTTCCGGGTTACTCGATTGGGGGCTTGTCGGTGGGAGAATCCAAGCCGGAGATGAACCGGATCTTGGAATTAACGACGCCACTATTGCCGACCAACAAACCCCGGTATCTGATGGGCGTAGGCACCGCCGATTCCTTGATTGACGGGGTAATTCGTGGCGTCGATATGTTCGACTGTGTCTTACCGACGCGCATTGGCCGCAAGGGGACCTGCATGACTAGCCACGGTCGGTTGGTGGTTAAAAATGCCGCTTACGCGCACGATTTTCGGCCGATCGATCCCGAGTGTGATTGTTACACCTGTCGGCACTACACGCGGGCCTACCTTCGGCACCTGTTTAAAGCGGACGAAGACTTTGGCCGTCGCTTGACTAGCTATCATAATCTGTACTTCTTACACCACCTGATGAAGCGGGTTCGGCAAGCAATTCTGGATGATAATTTGTTAGATTTGCGAGCAGAAGTTTTTGAAAAGTACGGCTACAATGCCGAACATCCCAAGAACTTCTAGAAATAATTGGACGGATTCCCTGGAGTCTGGTAAAGTTGTTCATTAGAGTAAGTTACAGAAGGAGTGAACAAATGTGTTAAGTAATTTGGTAGTTGCTGCGGCCAGCCAATACTCCACGTTGATCATCTTAGTGGTCTTCTTGGCGTTGATGTATTTCTTGATGTTACGGCCACAACAAAAGCAACAAAAGAAACACCGGGACATGATGAGCGAACTGAAGAAGGGTGACCACGTGATCACCATTGGTCGCTTACACGGTGTGATTGACGAAATCAACCAAGCCGACAAAACGGTGACCCTGGATTGTGACGGCATTTACTTAGTCTTCGACTTACGGGCGATTGCCCAGGTCACGGCGCAAGCTCCACAAGCAGTCACGGCGCCAGCCGCTGAAGACGTGAAGGATCAAGACGATGCAGCTAAACCAGCTGATGATGCTCAGACCGACACGAACGATGCCGCTGCGCCAGCCGATTCAGCTAAGGCGGATGACACCAAAGCAGACGACGCTAAATAAGTTGGCTACGTAACGACTCCCTTGGGGGGTCGTTTTTTTTTCGGTATCGGGGGGATGCAAACGAACAAACGTTCCGTTATAATGGAGCTAATTACCATGAGCGACCTGAAGGGGGCGGGGGATGTGCCACAACCGGCGGCAAAATTTACACAACGGAAAATCATCCATGTGGACATGGACGCCTTTTATGCGTCCATTGAGATGCGGGACCACCCCGAGTTTCGGCATCATCCGTTAATTATTGCCAAGGATCCGCGCACGACCGGCGGCAGAGGGGTGGTCACGACCGCCAACTATCTGGCCCGGCAACACGGGGTCCACTCGGCCATGAGTGCTAACGAAGCGCTGAAACTGTGTCCGCAAGCCATCTTTCAGACCCCGAACTTTCCCCATTACCGGGAAATCTCCGAGCAGATTCACCGGATTTTTCACGAGTACACCGATAAGATTGAGCCGGTGGCCTTCGATGAAGCTTACCTGGACGTCACTGAAAATAAGCACCACCTCCACTCGGCGGTCCAGGTGGCCCACGAACTACAGGCCGAAATTTACGATCAGACCCACCTGACTTGTTCGACGGGGATTTCCTACAGCAAGTTCTTGGCCAAGGAGGCCTCGGATTTCCGCAAACCGGTGGGCGTGAGCGTAATTCTGCCCGAAGACGCCCACGATTTCTTGATGGCACTGCCCATTGAACGGTTCCGGGGCGTGGGGAAGAAAACCGTCCCCAAGATGCACGACCTGGGGATTCAGACCGGTGCCGACCTGTACCAACGGTCGCAACTGGAGCTGATCCACGACTTTGGCAAGTTCGGTTACGTCTTGTACCAGCGGGTCCGCGGCATCGACGAGCGCCCCGTCGAGTACCAACGGGAGCGTAAGTCGATCGGTAAGGAGCGGACGTACGGGCCGCCGCTGACCACGGCGGGCGAGGTAGAAAATCAGTTGCGCCGCCTAGCAACCATGGTGGCGCAGACGGTCGCCCAGAAGCAACGTCACGGCAAAACATTGGTGTTGAAACTGCGGACCAGCGACTTCACCACGGTCACTAAGCGCATCACCCAGGAGGACTTTTTGGCCAACGAAGCGGCGAACTATTACGAATTGGCCCTCCAGTTGTACCACGAGGTGGCCACGGCCGACGAACAGATTCGCCTGCTGGGCATCACCATCACGGGGCTAGCCGCCCAGAGCTTTGAAAACGTCCGGCTACCTTTATGGGGCGATTAGACAGACTTTCTTTGAAATTACCCCCCAAAACTTGTATACTGAAACGCAGTATTGCGGCGGGTTATCCCGCCAATCGGAAAGAACGGGTGAGCAGCATGGCCATTGAACACGCCATTTTAGAAGAAATTAAACACTACCAAACCATTATTATTCACCGACACCAGCATCCAGACCCGGACTGCGTGGGGGCCCAACTGGGTCTGCGCGAAATCTTGCGGGCCAGTTTTCCCGATAAGACCATCTTAGCGGTCGGCAAACACTACGCCGGCTTTGATTGGCTGGGCCAGGCCGATACCGACGTGGCCGACGACCAGTACGCCAACGCGTTGGTAATCGTGGTCGACACGGCCAACCAACCCCGCGTCGATGACGACCGCTGGCACACCGGGAAGGCCGTCGTGAAGATCGACCACCATCCTAACGACGATGCCTTCGGGGATTTGCAATGGGTCTTAGACCAGGCGTCGAGTACCTCGGAAATGCTGTACGACTTTTACGCAGCCAACGCTAGCGAGTTAACGTTGCCGCAAGAAGCCGCCCGGCTATTTTACGCCGGCATCGTGGGTGACACGGGCCGCTTCATGTACCCAGCCACCTCGGCCCACACCATGGCCGTGGCGGGGAAATTGATGGCGACCGGTTTTTCGGCCAGCGACGTCAACCAAGCCGAAGACGAGGTCTCACCAGCGATGGCCCGGCTGTCGGCCTACGTTTACCAGAACTTGACGATTTTACCCAGTGGGGCCGCTTACCTGAAATTAAGCGACGCCGACCTCGAACCGTTCGAGCTGGGCGAGACCGACTCGACTTCCGCGGTCGTGCCGTTACCCGGTAAGATCACCACGGTCGTGGCCTGGGCCTTCTTCGTGGAAGCCAAGGATCACACCTACCGCATCCGGTTACGGTCGAAGGGCCCGTCGATCAACGGTCTCGCCAAGGCTCACGGTGGGGGCGGCCACGCCTTAGCCAGTGGTGCCACGGCCCACGACCAAGCAGAAATTGACCAGGTGATCCACGAGTTGGACGCCCTGGTCGCGCAAGACAAAGGAGAATAGCATGACCGCAACATTTAACGAGTTTCATTTGCAGCCATATTTAATGACGGCGTTACAGAAGATTGGGTTCAAACAACCTACGCCCGTTCAAGAAAAACTGATTCCCATCATCGCCGCCGGCAAGGACGTCGTGGGTCAGTCCCAGACGGGGAGTGGGAAGACCCACACCTTTTTACTGCCAATTTTTAACCAATTGACCAGCGACAACCAGGTTCAGGCCGTGATCACCACGCCTAGCCGGGAACTGGCCTACCAGATTCACAGTGCGGCCGAACAGTTAGCCGCCGAAGCGCCGTTTGAGATTCGCATCGGTAACTACGTCGGGGGAACCGACAAACAACGGCAGTTAAATAAGCTGCGTAATTTCCAACCGCAACTGGTTATCGGGACGCCCGGGCGGGTCATGGATTTGATCCAGTCCGACGCCTTAGACGTCCACACGGCGCGGCAATTTGTGGTGGACGAAGCCGACATGACGTTGGACCTCGGGTTCTTGGACCAGGTCGACAAGATTGCCAGTCGGATGCCGAAGAAGCTCCAAATGATGGTCTTTTCGGCAACGATTCCGCAAAAACTCAACCCGTTCTTACGGAAGTATCTGAACCATCCCGTGATTGAAGAGATTCCGGCGTCGGCCATTATTAGTGACAGCATCGATAACTGGTTGATTTCGACCAAGGGTCAGGACCGCAACCGGTTGATCTACCAACTGATTACCATGGGCGAACCCTACCTGGTCTTGATCTTTGCCAACACCAAGACCCGGGTCGAAGAATTACACGACTACCTGAAGAATCAGGGCTTAAAGGTCGCCATGATTCACGGGGGTATCAAGCCGCGGGAACGGAAGCGGGTTATGCGTGAGGTCAAAAATCTGCAATATCAGTACGTCGTGGCGACCGATTTGGCCGCGCGGGGAATCGATATTGAAGGGGTCTCGCACGTGATCAACGACGATATTCCCGAAGATCTCGACTTCTTCATTCACCGGGTCGGTCGGACGGGCCGGCAGGGGATGCCGGGCACGGCCATCACCCTGTACTCGCCGGGCGAAGAAAAGCTGGTCTCCGAGATTGAAGCGTTGGGGATTCACTTTGAACCTAAGCGCATCAGTAACGGTGAGATCGTCGATTCGTACGACCGAAACCGCCGGACCAAGCGGCGCAAGTCCACGCAACATCTGGACCCGACGCTGATTGGGATGGTCAAGAAGAAGAAAAAGAAGATTAAGCCAGGGTACAAACACCAAATCAAGCAGGCCATCCACGCCAAGAAGGACCAGGACAAGCGGATTGCTGCCAGAGCGGCCGCCAGAGCGGAACGCAAGCGGCGCAAGCGCGATTCGGATCGCTATCAATAAGAATTGACAACCGGTAGCGTCCCACCTATAATTTTAAGTGGACAATTAAATATTAGTAGAGGATATGCCGGTCGTTGTCGACTTTCAGAAACGTTTTGGTCGCTGTGAAAAACGAATCGTGGTGATCGGTGCTCCCTCGTGAAACATCGCGACTCAGCGTTATGAGTTTAAGAGGTTAACGACTAAACATCGTTGCAAGTAAAGTGGTACCGCGCTTCGGCGTCTTTACGGGCAACGGTGTTTTTATCTTTTTTTGGAGGTTTTTAGAGATGAAAGAGCTCAGTAGTAGTCAAATTCGACAGATGTACCTCGACTTTTTCCAGTCAAAGGGTCACACCATCGAACCCAGTGCATCCTTAGTGCCTAAGGACGACCCGTCCTTACTGTGGATCAACTCCGGGGTTGCCACGATGAAGAAGTACTTTAGCGGCCAGGTGGTTCCCGAGAACCCGCGCTTGACCAGCTCACAAAAGAGTATTCGGACCAACGATATTGAAAACGTGGGTCGGACGGCACGGCACCACACGTTATTTGAAATGCTCGGGAATTTCTCGGTCGGCGATTACTTCAAGAAGGAAGCCATCACCTGGGCCTGGGAACTGTTAACGTCGCCCGACTGGTTCGGTTGGGATCCCGACAAGCTGTACATGACGGTCTACCCTAAAGATACCGACGCCAAGATGTACTGGGAAAAGGCCGGCGTGGCGCCGGACCACATCATCCCGGTCGAGGACAACTTCTGGGATATCGGTGAAGGGCCTTCGGGTCCCGATTCCGAAATCTTCTACGACCGGGGCGAAAGCTTCAACAACCTGGCCGCCGATGATCCCGAAAATTACCCGGGGGGCGAAAACGAACGCTACCTCGAAGTCTGGAACATTGTGTTCTCCCAGTTCAACCATGAACCAGACGGCAGCTACAAGCCGCTGCCCCGGAAGAACATTGATACGGGGATGGGCCTCGAACGGGTGGTTTCCATCTTCCAAAACGCCAAGACGAACTTTGAAACCGACCTGTTCTTGCCGTTGATCGAAAAGACACAGGCCTTAAGTGACGGAAAAAAGTACGGTGCCGACGCGGAAGACGACATTTCCTTTAAGGTGATTGCCGACCACGCGCGGGCGATTACCTTTGCCATCGGCGACGGGGCCTTACCAGGCAACGAAGGTCGGGGCTACGTCATCCGCCGGTTGATTCGGCGGGCGGTCGTCAACGGCCAAAAGCTGGGTATCCAGGGCGCCTTTTTGGACCAACTGGTCCCCATCGTGGGCGAAATCATGCAGTCCTACTACCCAGAAGTGCTCAAGCAAAAGGACTACATTGCAAAGATCGTTCGTTCCGAAGAAGATCGGTTCGGCGAAACCTTGACCGGTGGGTTGGACCTGTTGAACGGTCTGATTGCCGATCTGAAGAAGACTGGCGGCAAGCAGATTGCGGGTCCCGACGCCTTCAAGCTCTACGACACCTACGGCTTCCCGGTTGAATTGACGCAAGAATACGCCATCGACCAAGGCGTCACGGTCGACCAGGACGGGTTCAAGGCTGAAATGCAAAAGCAAAAGGACCGGGCTCGTAACGCCCGGGGGAAACAAAAGGCCATGGGCTTACAACACGACCTTTTGATCAACGTCAAGACGCCTAGCGAATACGTGGGTTACACCCAACTGGAAACGCATAGCAAGTTGACCGAATTGGTCGTCGACGATCAACTGGCGGACGAAGCCGTTAGCGGCACCGCCGAAGCCATGTTCGACACCACGCCGTTCTACGCCGAAATGGGGGGCCAAGTGGCCGATCACGGGGACATCTACGACCTGGAAGGTCACGTGGTGGCCCACGTCAAGGACGTGCAACACGCCCCGAACGGCCAAAATCTGCACACCTTAGACGTGGTTTCGCCGTTGAAGAAGGGCGTCACCTACGACTTGAAGGTCGACCAAGTCTTCCACAGCAAGGTCGAAAAGAACCATACCGCAACCCACCTGTTGGACAAGGCCTTACGCGAAGTCTTCGGTGAACACACCCAACAGGCTGGTTCCCTAGTCGAAGGCGACTACCTGCGGTTTGACTTCACCCACTTTGGTCAAGTTGACCCGGCAGACCTGGAGAAGGCCGAAGCCATTGTCAACCAACAGATCTTTGCGGAACTTCCCGTCAAGACCGTGGTGACCGACATCGAAAGTGCCAAGAAGATGGGCGCCATTGCACTGTTTAGCGAGAAGTACGGGAAGACCGTGCGGGTCGTCAGTGCGGGCGATTTCGTTACCGAATTCTGTGGGGGGAACCACGTCAAGAACACCAACGAGATTGGCTTGTTCAAGATTACCTCCGAATCCGGGGTCGGTGCCGGGGTCCGGCGGATCGAAGCCGTAACCTCCGCGGCGGCGTACAAGTACCTGAACGACCGTAGCGCCATCTTAGACGCCGTGGCCGCCGACTTGAAGGTTACCCAGACCAACGATATCGAAACGCGGGTCCAGGCCTTACAAGCCCAGGTCAAGGAGCTGCAACAGAAGCAGTCGGCCTTGGAAGGCAAGTTGGCCGGACAACAGGCCGGGGCCGTCTTTGACCACGTGGCAACGGCAGGCAATTACACGCTGATCAGTGGGACCGTGCAAGTCTCAAAGATGGATCAGCTGCGGGCCTTAGCCGACACCTGGCGGGACCAGGCGTTATCCGACGTCTTGGTCCTAGGGGCGGAAGTCAACGGCAAGGCCAACCTGATCGTTGCGGTCAGTGCGGACAAGCAAAAGCAGGTTAAGGCTGGCGACTTGATCAAAGCCATTGCGCCTAAGATCAACGGGGGCGGCGGTGGCCGACCAAACCTGGCACAAGCCGGTGGGAAGAACCCCGCTGGTTTGCCGGACGCCATGAGTGCGGCCAGTGCTTGGCTGCAGGAACAAGACTAACGGGATGAGCCGTTGGTTTGGTTGCAGGCAAGTCACTAACTCGAGTCATTAATTAAATGAAGCGCGATCCCGCTGGGGGGTCGCGCTTTTTGGATTGGTTCGGTTCGAGTAGATTAGCAAATGCCTATAAAAAACCAAATGGTTGGATTATTGGTCCGTTAATGGTATAGTAGGCTTTCCTAAAAGTAAATGACCTGACAGAAACGGCGAAACCAGTCGCTGATTTGTATTACGAAAAGATTACATTGGGGGCCGGTCGTTGTAGTTTGTGAGGCAATCGAGTAAAATTAACACTAAGTGAGGAAGTGCGGGGGTGTTATATAGTGAGTTCATTAGACAAAACGATGTATTTTGACTTTGGCGCTAATCAACCGAAGGATGTCCACGATACGCTGGTCACGGTTTATCGGGCACTAGAAGAAAAGGGTTATAACCCAATTAATCAGATTGTCGGGTACCTGCTATCGGGCGATCCTGCGTACATCCCGCGAATCAATGATGCGCGGAATTTAATTCGCAAACACGAACGTGACGAGATTATTGAAGAACTCGTGCGTTTCTATCTTAATCAGAATGGACCGGTGAAACCTTCATGAAGTTAATGGGATTAGATGTCGGATCTCGCACTGTCGGGATCGCAATTAGTGATGCGCTGGGCTGGACGGCTCAGGGAATCGAAATCATTCCGATTGACGAAGAAAATGAAGTGTTTGGCCTAGACCGAGTCGCTGAATTAGTGAAGGCCCATGACGTTGAAGGCTTTGTGGTCGGGTTGCCTAAGAATATGAATAATACTTCGGGGCCCCGGGTTGCGGCGTCACAACGTTACGGTCAAATGCTGACGGATCGGTTTCATTTACCGGTTGACTATGAAGATGAGCGGTTGACAACGGTTGAAGCAGAGCGTATGTTAGTGGAACAAGCTGACACGTCACGGCGGAAACGCAAGCGCGTCATTGATAAATTAGCAGCTGGGTTAATTTTGCAGAACTACTTGGATCGCAAGGGCAAGTTAACCCGAGAAAAGTGAGGTTTCCCATGAACGAAGACCAAGAACAAATTACGTTAGTTGATGAAAATGGCAACGAAGAATTATACGACGTGTTATTCACGTTTGAATCCGACGACTTTGGTAAGTCTTACATCCTGATTTACCCGGCTGGCAAGAGTGACGACGAAGAAGTCGACATTCAGGCCTACGCCTTACCAGCAGACGATGATCCGGCGAACCCTTCCGGTGGCGATCTACAATTGATCGAATCCGATGAGGAATGGGATATGGTTGAATCTGTTTTGAACACGTTCTTAGCAGACGGAACGATCGATCCTAACGCGGGCAAAAAGTAAGCAAGCACCAAGGGCGGATTTCCGCCCTTTTTGTTTGCCCTAGTTTTCAAGCGGGCCTAAAATTAGGCCGGCCCTGGGATTAATGGTAAAATAAGACGTTGTGAAAATTAGGGGGAATGATGAGATGACGGAACAAACCCACCGTTTCAAGGCGGTTATTGCGGGTAAGTCGTACACGATTGTGGGCCAAGCGACCGATGATCACATGCGTGCCGTAACGACCCTATTAAACGAACAATTTAAGCAATTAAAACAAGTGTCACCAGACATGAGTAAGGAAGACGCCGCCGTGTTGATGGCGTTTAACGCGATTTCAGATCAACTGAAGATGGCGGCCGCTGCGGATGCTGCGGAAAGCAGTTTGTCGGCAGAACAGCCGCAGACACCCACTAAGGAAACGGGGGAGTAGCGTTTGCTGCTAAGCATCGGTATCGTGTTAATCCTGACCTGGGGATTCTACCGCGGTTTTCACCGGGGACTAGTCTTACAACTGCTCCTAACCGTGGGGTACCTGGTGGTCTGGATTGCTGCCCGTTTCGGGGCCCGACCCTTAGCCAGTGGGTTAGGGCAATTTTTCGGTAATCTGTCGCTTAATAGTTCACTTAGCACGGTCACGGCCAGCCAAAGTAGTAGTTTCTTCTTAAATGGACTGGCCTTCTCTGCCATTTTGACCGTGGGGTACTTCGTGGTGCGCCGCGTGTCCTATGGGTTGAACAAGGTGACTTGGTTACCAGTCATTCACCAGGTAAATTCCTTGGCGGGTGGCTTGATCAATTTAATTATTCGTTACGTTATTATCTTTTTACTACTCAATTTACTCATCCTATTGCCAATTGACAGTTTCCAGGCGACCTACAAAACGTCCACCGTGGCACAGTGGATTGTCAAGGAAACGCCGGTGCTGTCCCATCAGGTCTATAATTGGTGGCTAATCAAGCACTAGGATGGCGTTTTAACAAAGGAGTTCTCCATGAATCAAAAAACACTTACCATCATGGAATATGGGCGCATCAAGCAAGCCATTCAGGGTTACCTGGTCTCAGCGGCTGGGCAACATGAATTAGCACAGTTGCAACCCACAGCCGACAGTCAAAAATTACAACGGTGGTTGGATGAATCACAAGATGGGGCGGACATCTACCGCCTGGAAAGCGGGATTCCGTTACCCAAGCTGGATGATATTCGGCCGCATCTAAAGCGTCTGGCCCTAGAGGCAGTACTGAACGGTCTTGAACTGGCCCAAATCAGTCGGGTACTGTGGACCACCAGCGCCGTAGTCAAGTTTTTCGACCAACTTGCCGAAAAACAGTTGACGTTGCGGTTACTGAATCGCGAAGTCCGGGAACTGGTCACGTTACCGGATGTGACCCGACGGCTCCGGACGTCGCTGGAAGGGGACGGCCACCTTACCGATGACGCGTCACCCGAATTACGCCAGATTCGGCAACACATTGCCCAGACTGCCGCGGCAATCCGCGAAAGTATGGATCAATACACCCGGGGCAAGGATGCCAAGTATCTGAGCGAAACCATCGTGACGATTCGTGATGACCGGTACGTGATCCCCGTACGGGCAGAATACAAGCAACACTTTGGCGGCATTGTCCACGATCAAAGTGCTAGTGGTCAAACGCTGTTTATCGAACCGCAAGCGGTTGTGAGCCTAAACAACCGGTTACGGCAAAACCAGATGGATGAACGGCACGAAGAACAACGCATTCTGGCCGAATTAACGGCCTTACTGGCGCCGTACCAAGATGAAATCTTGCGGAACGCTGAGATTTTAGGCCACTTAGACTTTATCAACGCTAAGGCCCGTTACGCTCACCAGATTAAGGCCACGGAGCCTAAGTTATCGTTGACGAACCAAGTCAACTTGCGCCAGGCCCGGCACCCCTTGATTGACCCCAAGAAGGTTGTGGCCAACGACATTGCCATTGGCAAGGACTACAAGACCATTATCGTGACGGGACCGAACACGGGTGGGAAAACCATCACGTTAAAGACCTTGGCGCTGGTCCAACTGATGGGCCAGTCCGGGCTATTTATCCCGGCCAACGAAAATAGTGTGATTGGGGTCTTCGACGACATCTTTGCCGATATCGGGGACGAACAATCTATTGAACAAAGCCTGAGTACTTTTTCCGGGCACATGGAAAATATTGTCAGTATCTTAAAGCAGGCCGACGAGCGTAGCCTGGTGATTATCGATGAATTGGGTGCCGGAACCGATCCGCAAGAAGGGGCGGCTTTGGCCATCGCCATTTTGGACCAGATGGGGACGTTGGGCAGTTACGTGATGGTCTCGACCCACTACCCAGAACTGAAGGCTTACGGGTATAATCGGCCAGAAACGATCAATGCCAGTATGGAATTCGATGCGGAGAGCTTACAGCCGACGTATCGTTTGCTGATTGGTATTCCAGGGCGAAGTAACGCCTTAGACATCGCCGCTCGGTTGGGAATGCCCAGCCAGGTGGTTGCGGCTGCTCGGGGGCTGACCAATCAGGATAGTCAGGACCTGAACGCCATGATCAGTGACCTGACCGAACAGAAGCGGCGCGCCGATAGTCATGCTGCCAAGCTGGAAAGCCAACTGACCGAAGCGACAGAGCTGCACGACCAGCTCCAAACGCAATTCGATCAGTACCAACACCAAAAAGATCAGTTAATGTTGGACGCTAAACGTGAAGCGAACCGCATTGTGGACGAATCCCGTAAACGGGCCAATCAAATTATTAGTGACCTCCGCAAGAAACAACTGGCCGCTGGTAAGAGTGTCGTCAAGGAAGACGAACTGATTGCCGCTCAGGGCGCGTTGAACGCCTTGCAGCAAGATACTGGCTTGAAGAAGAACAAGGTCTTGCGGCGGGAAAAGGCCAAGCACACCTTTAAGAAGGGGGACAGCGTCCTGGTTAAGTCTTATGGGCAGACCGGGGTGCTGATGCAACAACTCGACGAGCAGCACTGGGAGGTTCAACTGGGGATCTTGAAGATGAAGATCGCCACGACCGACCTCGAGAAGGCCGCCGATCCTGCCAAGTCCAAGCAGCAACCACGGGCGTCGATTCGGCGTACGGGCTCCAATGGTATGTCACCGACCCTGGACTTACGGGGACACCGGTACGAAGAGGCCATGGCCGAGGTCGACCGCTATATTGATTCGGCCTTGCTGGCGGGCTACCCGTCCGTGACCATCATCCACGGAAAGGGAACCGGCGCGTTGCGTAAGGGTGTGACCGACTATCTGAAACGTAGTAAGCGTGTGAAGAGCTTTGGTTTTTCACCAGCCAACGCCGGGGGCGACGGGTCAACCATCGTGCGGTTGCAGTAACCGCACCGAAAAACTGGTTGTGAGCAATTCAGTTGTCATTTGACCCAATTCTGGTAGACTAATGTTTGTAGACATTAACGCGCTACTGGTTATTAATCATGGATTTAAGGAGGCAGCATTATGGTAGCAGAAACAACGGACAAGACCTTCGAACAAGATACGGCGACGGGCGTCACGCTCACCGACTTTTGGGCAACGTGGTGTGGTCCTTGTCGCATGCAATCACCAGTGGTGGAACAATTAGCCGAAGAGATGGGCGATCAGGTGACGTTCAATAAGATGGACGTTGATGCCAACCCGAACACCCCGCAATCCTTTGGTATTATGAGTATTCCAACGTTATTGGTGAAAAAGGACGGCGAAGTGGTGGACTCCATCGTGGGTTACCACTCCAAGGACCAATTAAAAAAGATTTTAGCGCAATACACCGAAGCCTAAGGTGAGCGCAAAAAAGCGGACTCCCTGGTCGGAATCCGCTTTTTTTAATGGTTATTGTGGCTGGTCGGTAGCTGGTGTATCCGGTGTCGTGGGGGAAATGACGGCTAACGGCGTTGGTGCGTCGTAATCAGGAATCACGTCACTCGGGTCCGTATAGACGTCAAACGTGACGGCCTGGTTGCGCAATTTACGGGTGGTTTCGACCAATTCGGCCTCGGCACTGATGCCGAGTTGTTGCGCCATCATTTCGGCTAAGAAGCCCGCCTCCAAAGTGAAATCATTATCGGCCTTCAGTTGTTTGCGGAGCTTAACGGGTTCGCCACTGAGTTGCCAACGGCTCATTTCGGCCGTTTGCTTCAGTAAGGTTAACGTGCCAAAGCCCACTTGTTGGAAGAAGACGGCCGCATCTTTGGGGTTCCCCAACGGGAATTTACGGGCTAAGGACTTACCCGCCCAGTAGCCGATGGCCCCCTTATCGTCGCCCAATAATTCCGGAATAAGGGCGTCCCGAATGATGAGTTGTGGCAGGTAAGGCGCCCCCGCAGCGTCGCTCATGACGGTTTGGTATAAATTTTTCACGATGATTGACTCCTTCGTCCAATAATTTTCTCTACGTGTAATGATACTGTCATTATACCGTAAATCCGTTTTAAAAATCCGTTAACATTGATGCTAATTCGCTGCAATCGTTAAGTGACAATTAAAACCAACTCAAAATCAGGTCGGCCGAAGGGATTCAGTGGGGACGATAACGGGTGGCTTGAAACCGGTTTATAAAAAGGCGATAATATAGGGTCAAGTAAATTTGAGGAGGCGTGGCATTATGCGGAATGCACCAATTGGTTTTATGGATTCGGGAGTGGGCGGCTTAACCATCTTAAAGGAAGTTCAGCGGTTACTGCCCACGGAAAAGACGGTCTACTTGGGTGACCAGCAACGATTACCCTATGGTCCCCGGTCCCCCCGAGAAGTCTTAACGTTTACGCGCCAAATTGCGACGTTTTTGCAACGGCATGATCAGATAAAACTACTCGTACTGGCCTGTAACACGGCCACCGCGGCGGCACTACCGGCGTTACAGCAAAGCCTAACCATCCCGGTCGTGGGTGTCATCGCCCCCGGGGCCCGCGCGGCGGTTCAGACCACCAAAACCCATCAGATTGGGGTGATTGCGACGGCGGGGACCGTCAAGAGTCAGGCCTACCAGCGAACCATTACGGCGCAAGATCCACGTAATACGGTGGTGAGTCTGGCGTGCCCCGAACTGGTTCAGCTCGCTGAAGCCAATGACCTCACATCCCCCCACGCACAACGGGTGGTGGCAGACAAGTTAGCCCCGTTACAGGGAACCCAGATTGATACATTGGTCCTCGGGTGTACGCACTTTCCGCTCTTGCGGCAGGTGATCCAGCGAGTCCTGGGGCCCGGTGTACAACTAGTCGATCCCGGAACAGCAACGGCTAACATGGTCACGGCGCTGTTAGATTATTGGAATCTGGCGAATTCAACGGGGCAGCCGCAACCGCAGGCCACTTATTATACGACGGGGGACGTAACGACTTTCGACCGGGCGGCGAATCTTTGGTTAGACACCGCCCCGGTCCACGCACAAGCGATTTCTCTAGCGACGTTAACACAGCTTGATATGGAGGGTGAATAACACTATGGAAGAAACGTTAGTCATTGCAACGACCAACGCCGGGAAAGCCCGGGAATTTCGAGCCATCTTTGAGCCTAAGGGCATCACGGTCAAAACATTGGCCGATTTTCCGCAGTTACCGGCCGTTCCCGAAACGGGGAAGACCTTTACCGAAAATGCCAAATTAAAGGCAACGGCGGTGGCTCAGGCGACGCAATTGCCCGTATTGGCCGATGATTCTGGATTGATGGTTGATGCGCTAGCCGGTGAACCGGGAATTTACTCGGCGCGGTATGCGGGGGATCACGATGACGAAAAAAATAAAGTAAAATTATTAGCTAAGTTGGAAGGGGTCCCGGCCACCCAACGGACCGCGCATTTCCATACCTCACTGGTCTTGGTTAAGCCTAATGGTCACGAGCTAATCACCACGGGCGAGGTCACCGGGACGATTCTAACTGCCCCGCGGGGAACCGACGGCTTTGGGTATGATCCGCTATTCTACGTGCCCAGTGAGCATCAGACCTTCGCGGAAATGCCCATTGCCAAGAAAAATCAGTTGAGTCACCGGGCTAAGGCGACGGCGGCGATGTTGCAGGAATTTGATGCATGGTGGGAGGCGTAAGCATGGCACGGTGGTTAGTAATTAGCGACAATCATGGCGATCGGACCATCTTAGAAACGTTAAGCGCGCAACTGGCTGTCGACGCAACTTTTCATTGCGGTGACTCGGAGTTAGCCGCCGATGATCCCTGGTTTAATGGCGTGGCAGCCGTACGAGGGAACATGGACAGCGATGAGCGCTTTCCACTAGTTCTGACGCCCGAAGTGAGTGGGTGTCGGGTGCTCCTGACGCATGGGCATCACGATGGCGTGAACTGGGATCTGACCCAGTTAGCCTTACATGCGCAGGCCGTAGGGGCTCAGGCGACCTTCTACGGGCACACCCATCAGTTGGCCGTGGAGATGACGGCGGGGGGCTTGTTTCTGAATCCCGGGAGCATCAGTCAGCCCCGCGGTGAGTTTCGCCAGCTAGGCGGGACCTGTGCCGTGGTGACGGTGACGCCGGACCAATGGCAGGTTCAGTATTACACCCGCGATGCCCAGCCCGTACCCAAATTACACTTTACGTTTGACCGTAAGTAAGAAAGGATGACGGTATGCTAGATCCTGCAGTTGCCACGTTATTGCGTCAAAATCCCAAGAGTTATGTGATTTCGGCGGACAAAGTGGCCAACGTTACGGCCACCAATAATCTGGAACATGCGTTAATGGTGCTCTCCAAGGTGGGGTACACCCGCATTCCGGTGCTCTCACCGGACGATCATTTGCAAGGAATGTTGGCGTTGTCGGCCGTGACGGACCGCCTGTTACAGGTTCCCGGTGCGGCCGTTGACCAATTGAGTGGGGTGCTGGTCTCCGAAGTGATGCAGCCCATTCGGCACTGGGTCGATGATGAAACCAAGTTGGAAACCATTCTCAATTTGTTGGTGGATGACCCCTTTATCCCGCTAGTTGACGACGAGATGACATTTCGGGGCATCATTACACGACGAGAAATCTTAAAACGCGTGAATTACTTAGCCCATAATCTGAACAAACAGTATCAGGTTAGCCCCCGGGCCGATGTGGCCGTGGGTGATTCTGAGTAAGAAAGTGATCCCAAAGGTATTAGTAGGTGAGCTTTAACGTAAAAGTGGTCATTATTCCTGAACTTGGAATAATGACCACTTTTGGATTAGACGGTACCGGCCACCTTAAGCCTTGGGAGTGAGATTATGGGTTGGCAGGTGGATCCCGGCCTGCCGAATTGCCTTGAGGTAGGCGGTTAAGAAGGTTGCCTGGAGATTAAATTGGCTGCCATTTTTAGTCATCAAGACGACTTGGTAGACTAATTCCCCGGTGGGCAAGGTCACAATCCCAATAATGGCCGGTTCCTCGATGATGCTGGGGTGTTGGGGCACCAGCTGGGCATTGACCTTGTCGATGATGGGACGCAGCTCTTCTACCGGTGTGGTGGTGGCGATCGGAATGTTCACTAAGGCCCGCATATTGTTGCGCGAGCGGTTGGAGATAATGGTGATGTTCCGGTTGGGGATGAAGTTAATCGTCCCGTCGGCGCTGGTGACCTGAGTGGTCCGGAGCCCAATCGCGGTGACGGTTCCTTCGATGGTCCCAATCTTCACCGCGTCGCCCACGTCGAGTTGTTGTTCCATCAGAATTGAAATGCCAGTGACCAGATCGCTAACAAACCCTTGGGCCCCTAGTCCTAATGCCAGGCTAAAGATTCCGGCCCCGGCAACCAGAGTGCCTACGGGAACCCCCAGGGTAGAGAGAATGGCGTAGATCCAGAAGAAGAGGATGGTGTAGTGAAAGAGGTTCATGGTTAGCATACTGATGGTCTGGAGCCGGTTGCTGGACTGGTCCTTATTCTGGAGGTAACGCTTGAAGCTACGGTTAAGGATTGCTTTACCGACCAGGTTGATCACCAAGAACAGGATCGTTAGCGACAAGAGGGATAAAAAACGGGTGGTGATGAGGTGGAGAAAGGACTCCCAGTTAAACGATTTTAGGTAGTTTTGGAACCACTGATTCGATTTTAACGCCGTAGTAACGGCTGTTTGGATCGTCAAGAGACGAGCCTCCTTTGGCTAAGTTTTGGCGGTGGGCTTAGAAAATAAATCAAATTCTAGTTTAGCAGATTTTGCGGGAAACGCCTACGGTTAGTGGGGAAATTGCGGCGTTAAGGTAGGGTTTTCATTGCACGCCCGACGCGACAATGCTATTCTATTGGTAAGTAACCAAGTACAAGGAGGGGTTGTCATGACCGGTGGACAAATAGCAGGCTTGATTGCAGCGATTGCGTTGTTGATCTTGGTGCTCTTCATTGGGATGTTCTTAGTGAAGTTGAACAAAACGTTGGGCGAGTTGAATCGTTCAATGAAAACCATGACCAGTGATGTGGATACGTTGAGTCATCAGACGGAAAATATCATGGCCAACGCCAATGAATTATTGGCGGACGTGAACCAGAAGGTGGCCAAGATTGATCCCGTCTTTCAAGCGGCGGCTGACCTGGGAGAAAGCGTGTCCGATCTGAACACGGCGACCCGTAAATTAACGGACCGGGTAGGCGAGACCGCTAAGAAATCTGCCACGAGCTCATTAGCCGCTCGGGTGGGTAAGACGGCCTTTGACCTATACCGGAGCCGGAGTCGTAAGCACCAGACGAACGATTAACACGGAAGGGAAGTCATCAGAATGGCAAAACACAAATTATTAGCAGGCTTAGTTTTAGGTGGCGCGGCCTACGCGGCTTACCACGCGTTAGATTTAGAAAAACGCGAGGCGTTAAAGGATATGGCGCGCGAACAATGTGATGCCTTGAAAGACCGGGCTATCGATTACGCCTTCTACGCCGCCGATGCCCTCGACGATTTCAAGGAAAACCTCAGTGAACACATGGGGGAGAAATCCGCGGATGAGAATGAAGAAGACTGGCGGACGGCGACCGATGAGACGGCCGCGGCCACCGATGACGATATCGTGTTAAGTAGCGATGACGTGCCCACCATGACCGCCGAGTCAACCAGTGAAGCGCCAGCCTCTACCACGGCGACCCCCACGGACGGCCCCACGCCTGCGGCCCCAACCGATACCACTGACTCCGAATCTTCAGAAAAATAGCCACACAAAAAACCGTAGCCGTTGCGCTACGGTTTTTGTATGGTTATTTTAGCCTACGTAAGTTAATTCTTTAGACGTGTGGGTGAACGGTAAGCTCCCGTCGGCCGTGACGTGGACGCAGTCTTCAATCCGGACACCGGCGACCCCTGGGATGTAGATGCCGGGTTCGATGGAGAAGCACATCCCTGGTTCTAAGACCAGGTCGTTGCCCACCATGATGGATGGAAATTCGTGATCACTCATCCCCATCCCGTGACCTAACCGGTGAATGAAGTATTCGCCGTAGCCGGCCTTGGTGATGATGTCACGGGCGACCTTGTCGAGTTCGGCGGCGGTCATGCCCGGTTTCACGGCGGCTTGGGCCGTTAATTGTGCTTCGAGGCAGACGTCGTAGATTTCCTTTTGCTTGGCGGTCGGCGTGCCTAGGGCCACCGTCCGGGAAGCGTCGGAGATGTAGCCGTCGTAGACCGTTCCTAAGTCAAACAAGACCAGTTCGTTGTTTTGGAACTTGGTATCGTTGGTGGCGCCGTGCGGTTCGGCGGCGTGGGCGCCGGCTTGCACCAGGCTCCCGAAGGACATTTCCATGATGCCTTCCTTCATTAAAGCGTATTGCAGTTCGGCCACGGCGGATTGTTCCGTCTTGCCCGCCTTGACGGCCGCAAACCCGTGTTCGAAGGCGAAATCGTCCCACTTACCAGCAATTTCGAGCTTTTTGATTTCGTCAGCCGACTTAATCAGGCGCATGTGGTCGATGAAGCTGGTAATGTCGATATCGAAGGCCGGAGCGGTGAATTGGGCGCCTAGGGCTTCCATGCGGGCGACTTGCAGTTGGCCTTTTTCCAACGCGATGTGCGCCGGGTTAACGTGGCGTTGTTTGATTTGGTCACCAATCATGGCCCAAGGATTCTCGTGATCCAGGTAACCGATGACTGGGAAGGCCCAACCCGTTTCCTTGATGACTTCAACTTCTAAGGCTGGTGCGAAGATGAAGGGATCTTGGTCGGGGAAGACCACTAAAGCTAAGACCCGTTCGATGGGGTCGCTCCCAAAGCCGGTTAAATATTGAATCGTTTTGGGATTACTTAAGTAGGTTAGATCCGCGTGTTGATCAGCAGTCCATTGCTGGATCTGTTCGAGTTTTGTCATGTCATCACCCTTTCAAATGTTAGCCCCATTATAGCATAGCTGACCTCTAGGCTTGAAAATTCCATGAAATTAGGGTATTCTTTGATATGAAAGCGTTTTCAACTTGCGTATGAAACTAACTTTTTGTATACTAGTTCAAGTCGCATGAAAACGGATGAAAACAAATCAAAACAGTAAAGAAAGGGCTATCGTTATGGAAAAACAGACAGTAACAATTTACGATGTGGCACGTGAGGCGGCGGTCTCCATGGCTACCGTATCTCGGGTGGTGAACGGCAATCCCAACGTTAAACCAGCTACGCGGAAGAAAGTATTGGAGGTCATCGACCGCCTTGACTATCGTCCAAACGCCGTTGCACGGGGATTAGCTAGCAAGAAAACAACCACTGTAGGGGTTATTATCCCCGACGTGACTAACGCGTATTTTGCTTCCCTAGCCCGCGGGATTGATGATATCGCGATGATGTATAAGTACAACATCATCTTGACCAATTCCGATGAAAATGGTGGCAAAGAGGTCCAGGTGTTAAACACCCTAATGGCTAAGCAAGTTGACGGCATTATTTTCATGGGTAATCGGGTAACCCCCGAACTCCGTGAAGAATTTAAACGTTCGAAAGCGCCAATCGTTTTGGCGGGATCCGTGGATGCTGAAAAGTCGCAACCCAGCGTGAATATCGATTACGTGGCCGCGGTGGCGGAAGCCGTCAAGAACTTGATTGACCACGGCAACCAAAAGATCGCCTTTGTTTCGGGACCAATGGATGAAGCCATCAACCACGATTACCGGTTGAAGGGGTACAAGAAGGCGTTGAAGGATGCCGGCTTGACCTACGATGACAAGTTGGTTTTTGAAACGGACTACACTTACAAGGCAGGGCAGGCCTTAGAACCAGCCCTGACCGCTGCTGGGGCAACGGCCGCTTTTGTCGGTGACGACGAATTAGCAGCTGGGGTCATGAACGGCCTGACGGATGCCAAAATTGACGTGCCAGGTGAGTTTGAGGTCATCACCAGTAACGACACGAAATAAACCGAATTAGTGCGGCCAAAGATGAGCTCCATCACCCAACCCCTCTATGATATTGGGGCCGTGGCGATGCGCTTATTGACCAAGTTAATGAATAACGAAACGGTTGAGGAAAACACCGTCATTTTACCTTACGGGTTAATGAAGCGTAGCTCAACCAAATAAGCGGTTTGTGGGCGGCGAAATTCGGATAAATTTCGCCGCTTTTTGCGTGAACTTAAGGTCGCCTTAATCCTTTACCCAACTAAGTGTGCTACAATGAAAAACAATTAATTTTGTGATGGAGGTGGCTGGGATGAGTGCTGATAGTCGCATGGCGCGCTACCATTTTGCGGATGAAGAGCCGTCACAACAACAGCCGAAACCCACAACGTATCAACGACGACCGGCGTTAGCGCGCTGGGGAGCCTTCTTAGTGCTGCTGTTAACGGTCACGTTAGGGTTAAAATTGACCGTCTTTAACGCCACGTACACGGCGGGGGTCGTCTCCCGCTCAACGGTGGGAGAAAAGGTCATTAACCGCTTGAATAACGATCTCAACGATTTAGGCGTGACGGGTGACCCCGTTACGACTAGTGTGATCCAGCCGTATTTGGCGCAAGGTGTCACGCAGTTGTACGGTCAGGCAACCACCACGGTGGATGCCACGGAACTGACTAATGCTATTAGCGCGCAGGCCAGTTCGGCGGGCGTTTCCGCCAGCTCCACGCTAACCGCGCAGGTGGCTAAGCAGGCGCAAAAGTTAGTAACCCAAGCGTTTAATACGTCAGCTATGCAGGTGGCGGCCGCGCGGTTACAACGGGCCCGTCAGCTAAACTTTTATGGATTGGTTGCCACGTTACTGCTGCTGGTGGTCACGCTGATCTATGCGTTAAGCATTCATCATTTTCTGGGCAGCTTGGGGCCCAGCTTGGCCTTAGGTGGCATCCTCGCCATTGTCGTCGGGTTGGTAGGCTGGTTAGGGTTACCGCTGATGGTGACCACATCGACCGCCAGCGTCACGGCACTGTTAACGGCCATTGGGCATAGTAGTTTAGGCGTGGTGATTTTTGCCGGCGGCGCGGAACTGATTTTGGGTCTCTTGGTCCTCTTGGGTCATCGAACCTTTCGCCAAGCTTAGTGCGTGAGATCAAAGTGTTTAGTTTATGAAGATTAACGTTAAAGTGGTCATTATTCCTGAAGTTGGAATAATGACCACTTTTGAGGTTCAACGGAATAAGTTTCTCTGGGGCACACGTTTCGGGGGCGGCATCTAGGTTAACCCCTAATTTTATGCGGGGGTTCCTGATTTTTGCTACATTTTTAAGTGGTTTGCAAGCGAACGTCGTTCAGAATGTCCTGTAACGAAATGCGGGCCATTTGGGCCTCGGCAGCGGCTTGAACCTCGCTGTAGTAGTGGGTCAACGTTTGTGGCATGGCCACGCCAACCGGGCAGTGCTCGGAGGTGTGCCGGTCCACGTTCAGTAGGGCGGGGTTACCGGGCAAGGTTCGGTAGACGTCCCGCAGCGTGATGGCTTGAGGATCGCGGGCTAACGCCAAATTCGTGGTCCCGTGGGTCTGCACTAAAAGACCGTGTTGCTTGAGGTTGGCCATGATCTTACGCACCAAGCTGGGAGACGTTGCGAGACTGCTCGCCATTTCCTGACTGGTAATCTTCCGCCCCCCAAAATAGGCCACGTAGGTTAGGACGTGGAGGGTATCGCTGAGTTGGGTATTTGCCATGATTTCCGCTCCTTTAAGGTAATTGTGTATTATATTCTATAACACTTTTCACAAAACGTCATCTTGAAGGACCTAATTAATCTTTTTAAAAGCTAATTATTGACAATTTTTCAGAAATCGGTTAATTTATAAGTGTACTTAAAAATAATACACTTTTTTGGAGGGATTGCGTGATGGCAGAGATTACGATTTTTGGTAAGGGTAACATGGGACAGGCAATTGGTGGGTTGATGACTCAGGGGGGCAACCAAGTGACCTACTTGGGCCATGCCGATGCGGTAACGACGTTAGGGACCATCGTGATCTTGGCGGTGCCGTACCCGGCAGCGTTGGCCATTGCGAAGGCTAATGCCACCCAGTTGGCGGGCAAGGTTGTTGTGGATGTCACGAACCCGTTGGACTTTGACACTTGGGACGGTTTAGTGGTTCCGGCCGACAGTTCCGCGACGGCGCAATTGGCGGAACTATTACCTGAATCACAGGTCATTAAGGCGTTCAACACGACCTTTGCGGGAACGTTAGTGGCCAAGCAGGTTGGTGGCGCGGCACCGACTAAGGTTTTAACGGCCGGGGATTCCACCGAAGCTAAACAAGCGTTAGCCGCCGCCTTAGCGGGCAGTGACGTGGCCGTTATCGATGCGGGTTCACTGAAGCGTGCCCGCGAACTCGAGGCTTACGGGTTCTTGCAAATGACGTTAGCTGCCAGCGAACAGATTTCTTGGAACGGTGGTTTCGCCGTCTTAAAGTAAACTTTTATAATTAACGCCCCACCGGTGATCGTCGGTGAGGCGCTTTTTGTTTGGTTAGATTGGCTACCGTTAGAAGTTGATGGGCTAAGGATGTAACCGAGTTCGAAAATACTTGTGATGGGAATTATTATATAGTATAAAATAAAATAGCATTTAAAACTATCGCGGTATTATAAGAATTACCGGCTATGGTTGTTTCGCTTGTAGATAATAGTTGCATTGGTTGGGTTATCGGTTAATATGTGGGGTGAGCAAGAAGCCAGAGTTGGTTTTAAGCTATCGCTTTGGGGGGAATTTAACATGTCAATCACGCGACACGTAACTAAGAAAACGCAAGAAAGTAAGTATCTCATGGCTGCGGCCATCACCGTGGCGACGTTAGGCGTAGGGGCAACGACTAACATGACGGCTCACGCGGCGACCACTGAACCGCAAACGACCACGACCAGCCAGGCATCATCGGCGGCCAATCCGGCACAAACGGTTAGCTTAACGCCGACCAATTCGGCGGCCACGACAACGGTTAGTGCGGCGTCGTCTACGGCCCAGCTTAATCAGGCGGCCAGTAACGCAAGCTCTGCGGTGACCAGTGCGGCGCCAGCCAGTTTCGTAGCCAGTGTAGCAGCATCGGCGGCCCAAAAGACTACGGTTCAAGCGAGTGTGGCGGCTACGGTACCAGCCAATTCCAGTGCGGCGTCAGTGGCGGCGAGTGTTGCAGAAAGCGCCGGCACCAGTCAGGCGACCGGCACGGTCAGTTCCGCTACCAGTGGTCCGACAACCACGGCATTAGCAGCATCGGCGGCCACCAGTAGTGTGGCGCCGGCGAGTGCCAGCACCAGTACGCCGGTGGCTACGACCAGGGCAGTGGCCACGGCCGCTAGTCTTACACCGACTTATACGGATAGCAGCGTCTTTAATTGGCAGCTAAACACCGATGGAACCGCAACGGTTACCGGGTTAAATCAAAAGGTCAGTGGGGTGATGAGCATTCCACCAACCTACACGGTTAACGGGAAGACTTATACGGTGACTAATATTGGCGCGGGCGCCTTTGCTTCGGATACGGGGATGACAAGTGACTTAACCGGTGTCGTTTTCGCTAATGGGTTAACCACGATTGGTGATTCGGCCTTCGCTTATCTGGGGAATCTCCAAAGTGCCGACTTTTCAGCGGACCAGACACTGACCACCATCGGCAACCTTGCCTTTGTTTCTTCCGGACTCAAGCAATTGGTCTTGCCCGCCAGCGTGACGACGATTGGGAACGAAGCCTTTACCTATAATAAGAACTTGACCAGTATAACTTTGCCTGCCGGCTTAACCAGTCTAGGGGATACGGCGTTTGCCAGCAGTGAAGCGTTAACCTCGGTCGACCTGAGTCAAGCAACGAAGCTCACCACATTGAGCGATCACGCGTTTGAAAATGACCCATTAACCAGTTTGACGATTCCGGCCAACATTCAAACGATTGGCGCCAACACGTTTGCCAACAACCTGGCCTTAACCAGCGTCACCTTTGCACCGGACAGTCAATTGACGGGGATTGGCGATAACGCCTTTATTTATGACGGCCAGATTAAGACCCTGACGCTACCTACGGCCCTGCAAACAATCGGTAATCAAGCCTTTTTGGCTAACGTGGGGTTACAAAGCGTCACGCTCAACGGTAACCTGCAAAGCATCGGTGATAACGCCTTTACCTACGATTCCGAATTGAGCTCATTGAACCTCGCCCAAGCCGCACAGCTAAAAACCATTGGCAATGGGGCGTTCGAGTATAATACGCTAACGGGCAATCTGACCACGCCGGCCAACCTGACCAGTATTGGCAATTACGCCTTTGCGGGGAACCCCATTGATGAGTTGACGCTCAACAATGGGTTAACTAGCGTTGGTAATTCGGCCTTTATCTATAATCACTTGACGGGAACGTTGACCATTCCAACGACGGTCACAAGCGTTGGTAACATGGCGTTTTATGGTAACGAATTGACGGGGGTCACCATTCCAACGGGAACCACCATGGGTCAAGATGCCCTGTCGTATAACCGAATTACTAATTTAACGGGTCCCACTACAACCATTCCGTTGGCCAACGAACAGATGGTTACGGCGTTTGAAACGGCGCCGTCCGTCATTCCCCTCACTAACCTGTTTACCTTGAGCTTGGGTGGCCTGACCACGAGTGATCTACAGCTGACAAATCTGAGTAACGGCGTCACACAACAAAATGGTCAGTTAATCATTCCCGAGGGGGTCAACAGCTTTAGCTTCGATTGGACGCTGCCACTCGCAAACAGTACCGAACCGATTTACAGCGGGCACTATACGGTCGTTCTGGACAATCCAGACATTAAGGTGATGGATTCCACGATTTTTGCCGGGACAACGTGGGCACCGAATGATAACTTTGTCAGTGCGGTGACGCCTAGTGGCACGACGGTTCCGCTGAGTGCGTTGACGGTCGATGGGGCGGTTAATCCCGACGTTGCCGGTCAATACACCGTCACTTATCAGTACGGGACGGATCAATCGACGGCCACCGTTACGGTGGTTAAGCGTTCTGGGACCTACACGGTAACTGGGCCGACGCTGACGCAAGTGTACACGGAAAATCCCGTCACGCTAAACGCTGCCAATTACACCATTGTCTTACCAAATCCGGATGGCACCACGATTCAATTGCGGCCCGGCGATCTGGTGACCCCGACGGCTACCAACGTGGGAACTTACGCCATCACTTTGTCGCAGCAAGGAATCGACTACCTGAATCAGCAGCCGGCTTCGCAGATCTATAATTGGACCAATTCGGCTGATACGGGATTGACCTACACGATTACGCCGGCACCGGTAACTATCACGGTAGCGGATCAAACCAAATATGTGGGGGATGCCGATCCCGTCTTAACGGCCACGGTAACGAATACTGCTATCAATGGTGCTCCCGTAGCCTATACGGTAACGCGAGCAGCGGGTGAAACTGCCGGGACTTACGCGATTCAAGCGACGGCTGGTGAGAATCCTAACTACAATGTGACGGTGCAAAACGGAACGTTAACCATTCTGCCATCCCAACAAAGTCTGATGGGGACGAACTACAGCATGACGGTCGGTGACGCTGAGCCGACGTTAGCGGACTTCAACGCGACGGCGACGAATAATCACGGCACCACAATTCCGGTAATCCTAGATCTGAGTCAAGCTGATTTAACTAAGGCCGGAACGTACGATGTTACGTTGACGACTACTGATGGTCAAAGCAAGACGGTCACCTTGACCGTCAATCCGTCCCAACAGAGCTTAACGGGAACGGATTACAGCATGACGGTCGGTGATGCCGAGCCGACGTTGGCAAACTTCAACGCAACGGCGACGAATAATCACGGTGTCGCAATCCCGGTAACCCTGGATCTGAGTCAAGCTGATTTAACTAAGGCCGGGACGTATAATGTCACGTTGACCACCACTGATGGTCAAAGCAAGACGGTCACCTTAACCGTCAACCCATCCCAACAAAGTCTGACGGGGACGAACTACAGTATGACGGTCGGTAACACCGAGCCGACGTTAGCGGACTTCAACGCGACCGCGACGAATAACCACGGCACCACAATTCCGGTAACCATGAATTTAAGCCAGGCCGATTTAGCCAAGGCTGGGACGTATGATGTCACGTTGACCACCACTGACGGTCAAAGCAAGACGGTCACCTTGACCGTCAGTCCGTCCCAACAGAGCTTAACGGGGACGGATTACAGTATGACGGTCGGTGACGCCGAGCCGACGTTGGCAAACTTCAACGCGACGGCGACGAATAACCATGGCACCACAATTCCGGTAACCATGAATTTAAGCCAGGCTGATTTAACCAAGGCCGGAACGTATAACGTGGTCTTAACTACAAGTGACGGTCAAAGCAAGACGGTCACCTTAACCGTTAACCCGTCGCAACAGAGTTTAACGGGAACGAACTACAGCATGACGGTCGGTGATGCCGAGCCGACGTTAGCGGACTTCAACGCAACGGCGACGAATAATCACGGTGTCGCAATCCCGGTAACTCTAGATCTGAGTCAAGCTGATTTAACTAAGGCCGGGACATATAATGTCACGTTGACCACCACTGATGGTCAAAGCAAGACGGTCACCTTAACCGTTAACCCGTCGCAACAGAGCTTAACGGGGACGAACTACACCATGACGGTTGATGACCCAACGCCGACGGCAACTAGCTTCCACGCACAGGCCACCGACAATCATGGCACGATTATTCCAGTTACGGTCGATTTAACTCAAGTTGACTTTTCACAACCAGGAGACTATGCCGTTCGCTTGAGTACGGCTGACGGCCAGCAGTTGACGGTGACGTTGCACGTGGTTGCCGTAACGACAGGGGGTGGCGTCGCACCAATCGATCCGGTTGAGCCAACCACGCCAATCGATCCGACTGCCCCAACTGACCCAATCACGCCGGTCGACCCCGCAACGCCAACGACACCAGTAACGCCGACACAACCTGTGACGCCAACGAATCCTGAGACGGATCACAAGAAGCCGGTAAATTCTGGTCAGGGTGATTATCCGGTCATCCCAGCTCAACCAACGGCTAGTCACACGATTCCGGCGGCTAGCGAGCAGCCGGCTACTAAAACGCCAACTCGCGATCTAATTATTCGGCAAGGCCACGCGGCTGCCCAAGCGGCACCAACCATGCCGACGCACCAGAGCGTGACGGGGAAGACAGCTAACCCAACGGGAACGGGTACGCCACAACAGCGGCCGGTGACCCCAACGGACCAGAAGACAAAGTTACCGCAAACTAATGAACATCCCGCAACCGGATGGTCGTTACTCGGTCTTATCTTAGGTGCGTTAGGATTGAAGACTTGGCGGCGTCGGGATCACGATTAACTGTCAATAACCAGTGTGATACACGAAAAGCCACCACTAGTTTTTTCTAGTGGCGGCTTTTGCTTGACTCCCCTTAATCCAAAATGACCATTATTCCTGAACTAGGAATAATGGCCATTTTGACGTTAACGTTCACCAATTAAACAACTTGTGACTCACTCTGTCTAAGAGCCTTTGAGACTACATCAGAATTTTAGAAAGAAAGTCCTGCGCCCGGGCGGTTTGGGGATGAGCGAAGAAATCGTCGGGGGTACTGTTTTCCTGAATGTACCCGTCGGCCATGAACCAGATCCGGTCGGCCACGGACTTGGCAAAGCCCATTTCGTGGGTGACCACCACCATGGTCATGCCTTGATTGGCTAAGTCCTTCATAACGTTTAAGACTTCACCGACCATTTCGGGATCCAGTGCGGAGGTGGGTTCATCAAAGAGCATCACCTTCGGGTTCATGGCTAAGGCGCGAGCGATGGCGACCCGTTGCTTTTGGCCCCCGGACAGGCTGCTGGGGAAAGCGTCGGCGTGGTCGTCTAGGTTGACTTGTTGCAGAAGCTCGTGGGCCCGTTTAGTGGCGTCGGTTTCGCTGACACCTTTAACCTTCATCGGGGCCAATTTGATGTTTTCGAGGACGGACATGTTTGGGAAGAGGTTGAAACCTTGGAAGACCATGCCCATCTGTTCACGTAACTCGTTGACCCGCTTGGTGTCTAGCGTGGTCAGGTCTTGTCCGTCAAAGGCAACTTGGCCGTTTGTCGGAGTTTCAAGGAGGTTTAGGCACCGTAAGAAGGTACTTTTCCCGCTCCCGGAAGGCCCGATGACCACGATCACTTGTCCAGGATCGACCTGTTCGGTGATGTCCTTTAAAACGACATTCCCGCCGAAGTTTTTCGCGAGGTTTTTGACCTCAATAATTGGTTTAGTCATGTTGCATTCTCCTCTCGAAGTAGTTCAGAATTCGGGACGCGGTAAAAGTCATGATAAAGTATAGCACCATGATGACGGCGATAGGGGCCACTCCCCGGTAGGTATCGGAACGGACAATGTTGCTTTGGAAGATCAGTTCGGAAACCCCGATGATCGAGACGATGGAACTATCCTTGATTAAGGTAATGAATTCGTTCCCCAGTGATGGCCAGATGTTCTTGAGGGCTTGCGGTAAGACCACGTAACGTAAGGTGGCGGTATTGGACAGTCCCAGGCTCCGTGCGGCCTCGGTTTGCCCGGCGTCTACGGAGTTGATGCCGCCCCGAATATATTCGGCAATGTAGGCCCCGGAGTTTAGAGAAATGGCAATGATCCCGGAAGTCAGGGCAGGGAGGTTGACGATCAAGCCCAGGCCAAAGTAAACGAACATGACTTGGACCATCATTGGCGTTCCCCGAATAAATTCGACGTAAGCCGTGGCTAGCCAACGTACGGCGGTCTTGATGACGCCACCGTGAGCCATCCGAGCGAGGGATAAGAGCACCCCTAAGATGAAACCAAAGAAGACGGAGCAGACCGTAATGATCAGGGTGTATTTAACCCCGGTCAGAAAGGCTTTCCAATAGTGCCACATGCTGGTGTTGACCGTGTTGGTCTTTAAGTATTTCCCAGCAGCGGGCAGGTAGTCCTTGTTAACCAGGTCCTGCTTGCGAATCTGATCGACCGATTTATTAGCGGCGGTCACCAAAGCGGTGGAACCTTTCTTGAAGGCTACGGCGGCACTGGTATCGGAAGCACTTAAGTTGAAGTGACTTGGAATCATGGCCAGCTGCTTGTTGTTCGCCACGTAGGCCTGAGCAGAAGGCTTTTCCATCGCAACTCCGGCTAGTTTGTGACTTTGCAACGCTAAAATCAGGTCGGAAACGGAGGTCATCCCTTTGACCTTAGTGTCGGTCGTTTGTTTCTTAGATTCATTGTACATGGTAGAACCAGTTTGCGCCCCGATGGTTTTGCCCTTGAAGGAATCTTTATCTTTGTACAGGCCCTTTTCACTCTTGTTGACCACGATGCTGTAGCCCCCTTGGTAGTACAGGTGAGTGAAGTCCACGTTTTTCTTCCGGGCCGGCGTGGGGTTCATCCCGGAGATGACCATGTCGACTTTGCCAGTTTGTAACGCGACCAGTAGGGAATCGAAGGACATGGACTTGACCACGAGCTTGACGCCCAGGCCCTTGGCAATCTTTTGCCCGACGGCAACGTCCATCCCGACAATCTTACTCTTGCCGTGAACGGTGGCCTGGAATTCGTAAGGTGGATAGTCGGGGGAGGTCCCCATGACCAGGGTGCCCTTCTTCTGAACCCGGGTCAACGAGTTATCCGTAGCGGCTTGCGCCGTGGTAGTGCTGGTGGCCCCCCAGCCAACCAACAGAGTGACGACGAGTGCGAATAGAAATAATAGTCTCTTTTTCATACCGTATAAAGCTCCTCTTGTTTTAAATGATGTCATTCATTATAACGACAAATGTTTATTTATACAAGTTTTATTTTGAAATAATCGTTTTTATACATAAATTATTCTTGAAGGATATCCTGAAAACGTGGTATATCGGGATTTGACGTTTGAATTCTAATGATAAAAACTGTATAAAGTGTAGCGCTTTCTGCATAGGGAGAACCGTCTAGGGCGAGAAATTATAGTTAATCCCGGTAAGACTGCTAAAAAAGGGTATACTGAAACTGGCACGAGGAGGGCTCAAGTGCCCCCATCAAATGTGGCAAGAAATAAATTTAAATGAGGGGTCGTTGGATGAATCAACTAGCAAAGCAGCATAAAACCTGGGCCAAATTTGGCTGGGGAATAATTGGGGGATTATTAGGGTGGGGGCTCATGATGTCGGGAGCCGCCGCTCAGTCTGTGGGATCATTGGGCCCGACGCATCAAGTGAATTATGGTCGGACACTCAAGCGGGTTAGTGGTCAACTGTATCAGGTTTCGGCTGGTAAACTGCAGCCCCAAAGGTCGTTACGGGGGTTTAATCGAACTTTATGGGTCGTTTCTAAGACGGCTACCGTGACCACTGCGGCAGGAAAAACCAGCACGTACGATTACGTGACGGCCGCTGGTCCGGCTAAGCGAACAACCGTTAAGGGCTGGATTCGTCAGCAAGATTTGACTCACCCCACTCGAGTCGCCTTAAACGCGCCGTATATCAGTCAGCAGGCGGTTAAGGCCTGGATGGGGTGTGAATCGGCAGCGTTACTGGAAGGGCTTCATTATAAAGGCGTTAAAGTACATACCGGATTAGTTGCCTTTATGAAACAGCTACCACGGAGCAAAACCAATAATCCGAATAACGGGTTCGCGGGGAGTCCATACCGGGTCACCCCGGGCGTTTTCCAGTCAATCTTTCCCAAGCCGTTGGCCAAGTGGGGCAACCGGTATCACCGGGTGACAAACATTAGTGGGACGTCGGCAGCTGGTTTGCGAGCCCAGTTACGGTTAAACCGGCCAGTGGTGGTTTACGTGACCCTGCACTTCGCCAAGGCGCAGTGGGGACACTACTTCTGGGGCAAGGGGATCAATAACTCACACGTGATGCTGTTGGATGGCTACAATACCAAGACTCACCAGTATCATGTGGCCGATCCTAACCAGGGGAAGTACTGGGTGAGTGCTCAGAAATTTAGCCGCAGCTATAATTATCGGCATTATGCGGTGGCAATCGATTAAGTTCAGGAGGAAAATTATGATTAAGACGGTTAAATGGGGATTAGGACTGATGCTATTGCTGGGCAGTCTGGGCGGTTTGACCACCGTTCATGCGCAAACTACGGTGAAATCGGCGCGTCATTATAATAGTCGGGTGATTGCCAGTCGGACGGCTAAACGGTGGGCGCAACCGGGCAGTCAAGCCATTGGGAATACGGCGAAGCTGCAAGGCAATCTGGTCCAACTCGACCAGATTGCCCACACCACCAAGGGCACTTACTTTAAGGTTAGCCGCCGTGGTCATCATTATGGATGGTTATCGGCGACCGCGTTAAAACGGACAACCCGTTATGTCTTACCGTACACCTATACCAGTCAGTTATACCCGTTACACGCGCCAAACGCGTGTGAGGCAGCTAGCCTCAAGATGGCGTTGTCCGTGAAGGGGCTGGCTACTAAAACCAGTTTAAAGACTATGATTAAGCGAATGCCTAAAGCTAAAACACCAACGAAGGGCTTTACGGGGAATCCGTATACGGAAAGTCGTCCGGGGGAGACCAGAACTATCTACCCGGCACCGTTGACCAAGTACGCCCAAACTTATGATGCGGCAGCCCGTAACCTGACGGGGGCCAGTAAAAAAACGTTGATTCATGAAATTAAACGGGGCAACGCCGTGATCTTTGCTGGGGCTTGGCGGATGCAAGGGCAACGCCCGTATCATGTTTTGACCTTAGTCGGGTACCGTCCCGGTAAGTTCTTGGTGGCCGATCCGTACATGCAAGCAGCGTGGCCCAACAAGGTTTACTGGACCTCAACCAAAAACTTTATGACGGTTTACCACAGTCGTCATTCGCGTGCCGTGGTCATTCGTTAACCAAAGTGTCAATGACCAGGTTAAATTATAGAAGAAAACAGCCATATTAGATGGGGAACGGAAGGCGCTCCGCCGCGGTCTGGCAAGGTGTACGTTTGTCTTGAAAAGGCTGCTAAGTGGTGCTAAAATTAGCATTGTCTGTTTTATATGGATATATAAATTATTAGAAAAGAGGAGTTACGAGATGTCAGGACACTCTAAATGGCATAACATCCAAGGGCGGAAAAACGCTCAGGATGCAAAACGTGGAAAAATTTTCCAAAAGATCTCACGTGATTTGTACCAAGCTGCAAAAGCAGGTGGTGTTGATCCCGACGGTAACCCTCAACTTCGTTTGGAAATGGACAAGGCCCGGGCAGCTAACATGCCGAAGGAAAACATCAAGCGTGCGCTTGACAAAGCTTCCGGTGTTGGCGGTGCCAAGTTCGAAGAAATCACCTACGAAGGTTACGGTCCTGGCGGGACAGCAATCATGGTTGCTGCGTTGACGGATAACAAGAACCGGACGGCTGCCGCTGTTCGGTCTGCGTTCACGCACCATGGTGGCTCATTAGGCGCTGCTGGTTCTGTTTCCTACATGTTTGATCGTAAGGGCTACATTGTTATCTTACGTGATGGCTTGGATACGGATGAAGATACGATGTTGATGGATGCTTTAGATGCCGGCGCGGACGACATGGAGACGACCGATGATGAATTCACCATCTGGACGGATCCATCGCAAGAAACTGCCGTGCGTGATGCCTTACAGGAAAAGGGCTACAAGTTGGATACTGCTGAAGTTCGGATGTTCCCGCAGAACACCACCGAAGTTCCAGAAGCCAAAGTAACCCAGTACCAAGGCTTAATCGACGAACTGGAAAACAACGACGATGTTTCGGATATTTACGAAGCTGCCGTGTTACCAGAAAGCGTTGAATAAAGGTTAATTTGTTTGATGAAGGGTTCTCCTAATTTTAGGGGAACCCTTTTTCTTTACAGAGTTCGTCCCAAGGGGAGTTGATGAGCCTTAACTTAAAGGTGCAACTCATGGTCTGGGACGTACTTTTTAGCACCATTGTGGAAAAATTAAGGGTAACCGACCGTTTTAGCCACGTCTGCCACGACTAAGGCCTGATCCGATTGGGAATGAGACCATTTTTAACAAAAAAGTGGGCGCCATTGACGGAGTTAGGGGTAATCACGTTGGAGGAGGTGGCGAGGATGCCCATCCAAGCCCTAATCACCGAATTATTGCAAACCGCACAACAGCAACACGTGAGCGATATTTACGTGTTGCCCCATGATGACGGGTATCAGGTGCGCCTGCGTCAGGCCCAGTCGCTGAACATTCGGCGGACCCTAGATCAGCTGCAGGGAAACCAGGTACTGACCTACTTTAAATTTCACGCTAACATGGCGGTTAGTGAACACCGACGATCCCAGGTTGGGGCGTTAACTTGGTCGTTAGCAACGGGACACTTGGAGCTACGATTTTCGACAGTGGGGGATTACGCGGGCCATGAATCGTTAGTCATCCGCTTAATCTATCCCTATCAGGACCTACCATTAGATTATCTTGATCCACCACAACAACGGTGGTTGAGTCAGCTGGCCTTACAACGCGGATTGATGTTATTTGCGGGGCCTACTGGTGCGGGCAAGACCACGACCATGTACACCACGGCCAGGCAACTGGCCGATCAGGCGCTGGTCTTAACCATTGAAGATCCCGTCGAAATCAAGGAACCCCGGTTCGTGCAACTACAGGTTAACGTGCCCGCGGGGATGCCCTATGAAGAACTGATTAAAGTGGGCTTACGGCACCGGCCGGATATCTTTATTATTGGCGAGATTCGCGACGCGGTGACGGCTCAGGCCGCCATAAGAGCGGCGTTGAGTGGTCACCTGGTATTAAGTACGATTCATGCGCGTAGTGCGGCGGGGACCATTGCTCGCTTGGTCGACTTAGGTGTGGCGGGAGAACAACTGCGTCAGGTCTTAACGGCGGCGTGTTACCAGCGGCTGATTCCCCGGCGCACACAGGGACCGGCCGTCCTTTTAGAAATCTTGACGGGTTCAGAGCTATGGAAACCCACGGGTCAGACTCAAGAAAGGTGGCGAATGACGCTTGAAAACGCGCACGCAGCGGGCATCCTTACCGCGCAAACGGTGGCGGCTTACGCGGCGGGCTAGGTGGTCGCTAGCCCAGCAGGCCCGGATCTGCCAACTCCTAGGCGATCAACTCCAAAGTGGATTTTCGCTACGGCAAGCACTGGCTTTTCTCCGAACGACGGCTACCGGCTGGCCCGTAGAGCTCGCGGGTATTGAACAACGGCTTCTGGCGGGTGATCCCTTTTTACCAGGATTGGCGCCATATTTGCAGGAAAATATCTATTTTCAATTAACCCTGACCACCCAATACGGTGATTTGGGAACGGGCTTACAACGAGCCGCTAAGCTCTTACAACTCATGGCGACACAGCGCCAACGCCTTCGTCAACTATTAGCGTACCCACTAGGACTGCTGGGAGGCATGGGCTTGTTATTTGTGACGTTACAGTTTGGCATTTTACCGCAACTTAAAACCAGCTTGGCACCCAGTACGGTAGGGCCCCAGTTGAACTGGCACCAGTTGCTTTGGGGCGGAGGCGTGATCGCGGTATTGGGAGGAAGTGGTCTACTGGGACGTTGGTGGTGGTCCCAATCCAGTCTGCAACGGGCCCAAAGTTATCCGCGTTGGCCCTTGGTCGGCGGCCTCTTTCGGGCGTACTACGCCTATTATCTGGCCGATAACCTCACACAGTTGGTCCAAAGCGGATTGAGTGTTAAACAAATGATTCAAATTTTAGAACGCCTGCCGCCCCGGGCATTGCTTCACCAACTGGCGGTAATTCTAGCCCGCCAGTTGGCTCAGGGAACGTCGCCCGTGACGTGGCTACACCGACAACGGTATATTCCGGATGAGTTGGTCCTCTTGTTACGTAAAGGGAGCACCCAGCCCCAACTGGCGCGTGAGTTGGGGGCCTACAGCCGCTTGCAGTATCGTCAGTTGGTCCAACGAGGGGAACGGGGACTTGCCTGGGTGCAACCCGTCTTGCTAACGTTGGTCGCGGGGCTAATTGTGACGGCCTATCTAAACCTATTATTGCCGCTGTATCACAACTTACAGGGGGTCTATTAAAGTGCAGAACGTTCGACATGGTTTCACGTTGGTGGAAATGACCATCGTTCTCTTTATCATCTCATTGCTAATTCTGATTATTTTACCAAACCTTACGGGCCAACGGGGGCGGGCGCAAAACATTCATCGTGATGCGATGGCCACGTTAGTTGAGGGACAGGCTAATGCCTATCTTGACGAACACAACGATGACCGTCACCCGGAAACTCAGGTAGTTTCGTATGAAGTCTTGCAAGCCGAGGGCTATTTAACGCCCCAGCAGGTGAAGCGCGCTCAGGCCGAAAGATTGGAGTTGGGGAGTCATGGACACGTGTACCGGAAAAAGTTGCCAAAGTAGCGGATTTACGTTGTACGAAACGTTATTAGTTTTATTGCTCACCGCGGGTTTGCTGGGCGTGATGAGTTCGCCACGAGCGCCTGCCGCTAAGCTGCTGACGGAACAGGCTTTTTGGCCCGCTTGGCAGCGCTTTTGGACGGCGGGATGTCAGCTCGCCAGTCACCGGCGTCAAGTTCTCTACGTCGCAGTCGATACGGCCCGTCACCAGGCAATTATTCGGCCGGTGAAGCGCCATGCTGGCCCGGTGCCGGCCACGCTGATGACGTTGCCATTGCCCACCTCCTTGCACGTCGCCGCCGATTTTTGGGCCACGGCAATTAGTGCTCATGGCTGGGCCCCGGCGACTACCTTGGAATGGTACAGCCGGCGAACCGGATTATGGTGGTACCAAACTTTTCAACTTAAAGGAGCCTTAACGTATGTTACCTTTTCGGAAACTCGACGACCAGAAAAGCACCGAACGACGTGAGGGGTGGCTGCTGGCAGATGCCTTGATTGCGTTAAGCATCGTGGCGTTAACGTTATTACTTACCCAACAGGCCCTGCTGGTGACCCGACGCGTGGAACTACAACGCCAATTACGCCTAGAGCGGGCTCGTCACCGGCGCGATCGGCGGTTAGAAGCTTGGTTGGACCGATGATCGGGCATCGGGGATTCACTTTAACGGAGGGCATCTTGGCCTTAGGCATCGCGGCGATTATTCTGGGACTAGTCACGGGGTGGTCACGAGTGATGCTGAACCCGTTACGGACGGATAGTAGCGAGTTCTATACGGCACTGACGGAATTGGAACAGGCCGGACGCTTTACGGTAGCAACGGTTAGTCCCCAGTCGTTGGTGTTGGTGGATCACCTGCCGGCTAAGCCCACGGCCGGGGAAAAGCGGGTCGCCATTACCGTTGACCACCAAGGGGTCTTGAAGCTGACTAACCCACATAATCGAGGCTATTCTCCGCTGCTACGTCACGTTCAACAGCTGCGGTTTGCGCGGACCCGGGTGAGTGGTTTAATTCGACTGAAGATTAAGCGGGAGGGAGAAGCATGGCAAAGTACGCTCTTGGATTTTCGCGAGCCCGGTCCGGCTTCTTAACTGGTTGGGCGTTGGCTTTTTTAGCGGCAATGAGTATGGTTTTGAGTATCGTTTTAGCCGGACAGTACGCGCGGATTCAAACTACGAATCAGTTAGTTCGCCAATATGACCAAATCACGACGCGTCTGCCACCAGGCAAGTCGCGGCACAGCCCAGCTCGTTCCCATTTACCCGTTCGCCGACCATCGTCGCCCTAAAGATGGCTTGAATAAGTCCGCGAAAATCGGTACTATAGAGAACGGATACATTGTGTTAGGGAATTTTCACAAGGAGGCGAAACGTACTGTCACAAGAACAGACAGAGACGCTCTTTAAGGTGATGGACGAGTCAACGACCACCTTACAAGCAGCGCTGGCGACATCCTATATGGATGCCTTTATCGAAACGGGAGATAATCTGCTGAACGGTGAAGTTCAAGTGGAGGACGGTCGTCCGGACGCCGCAACGGTCAAGCAGTTGACTACGCTGTACCAGCAAGCGCCTTGGCAGAGCTATGATGCCGAAACGGTTCGCCGTGCGGTACAATTAGCGATGCTCAAGGCCATTCGTGTTGATGAGGTTCAAGCCAATCACCAATTAACCCCAGATACGATTGCCTATATCATGGGGTATCTGGTGACGCGGCTAGAACATCGCAAGCACCATCTGACGTTGCTCGATCTAACCGTCGGAACCGGGAACTTGTTGACGGCGGTCTTGTCCCAATTAAAGGCTGTCGTGGCCGGGCCCATTGCGGCTTACGGTGTGGATAACGACGATACGATGTTGGCCATTGCGCAGTTATCGAGTGAGTTGCAACAGTTGCCAGTCAATTATGTTCACCAGGATGCTTTAGAGTCGCTCTTAGTACCGGCCAGTGATTTGGTGGTGGCTGATTTACCAATCGGCTACTATCCACTCGACGATAACGCGGCCAATTATCAGACTCACGCGGCTGAGGGACATTCCTTTGTGCATCACTTGCTGCTCGAACAAGCCGTCCATCAGTTAACGCCGGGCGGAATTGGGGTCTTCTTAGTGCCGTCGCAGCTCTTCCAGACGGAAGAAGCGAAGGGGCTTTTGAAGTGGCTACCCCAGAACGCTTACCTTCAGGGACTGTTAAACTTGCCGAGTGAGCTGTTTGTGAATACCAACGCCCAGAAAGCAATTCTGATTTTACAGAAGCCGGCGGCGGGAGCTAAGCAGGTTAAACAAGTGATGCTGGGTGAATTTCCATCATTTAAAGATCAATCAGCGTTTCAAAAGTTTGTCGCGGAAATCGTCCAATGGGAAGAACAGAATCTCATGACGGATCGCGCATAAAGGAGAAAAAGACCACATGGGAAAATCTATTGCAATTAACGCCGGCAGTTCGACGTTGAAGTTCAAATTGTTCCAAATGCCTGCCGAAGAGGTCATCGCCGAAGGGGCCATTGACCGAATTGGGTTAGGGAATTCATTAGTTGAAATCAAGTACGGCGATGGTCAGAAGTACGAAACGCACCAAGACGTTAATGACCACCGTGAAGCCATCCAATTGATGTTGGATCAACTGACCGAATTAAAGATCATCACCGACTTTAATGAAATTACCGGAGTGGGTCACCGAATCGTTGCGGGGGGCGAAGAGTTTAAGGATTCCGCCATTATCGATGATGAGGTGTTGAAGAAGATTGAAGGCTTAGCCGAATATGCACCGCTGCACAACCCAGCCGCGGCCATGGGCATCCGGGCCTTCAAGAAGATTTTGCCTAACGTCTTGAGCGTGGCGGTCTTCGATACGTCTTTCCACACCAGCATGCCCGAAGTTAACTACATGTATGGGATTCCTTATGAATACTATGAAAAGTTTGGCGCCCGGAAGTACGGGGCTCACGGTACAAGTCACCGCTACGTCGCTGGTCGGGCTGCTAAGATGTTGGGCAAGCCATTGGAAGACCTGAAGTTGATCACCATGCACCTCGGTGCCGGTGGCTCAATCACCGCCATTAAGGATGGCAAGTCGTTCGATACGTCCATGGGCTTCACGCCACTGGCCGGGATTGAAATGGCGACCCGTTCTGGGGACATCGATGCTTCGCTGGTCGCTTACCTGATGGAGAAGCTGAACATTGATAAGCCAAACGACATGATTAACATCTTGAACAAGAAGTCTGGTTTGCTGGGGGTTTCCGGGGTTTCCGCCGATATGCGGGACCTGGAAAAGGTTCAGGACAAGAATCACAGAGCGAAGTTAGCCCGGGATATGTTCATTAACCGGATTGTGCGTTACGTGGGGGCTTACCTAGCAGAACTAGGTGGCGCCGACGCCATTGTTTACACGGCCGGTGTGGGTGAAAATGATATCACGATTCGTCAAGAAGTGGCCGATAAATTAGGTTACTTCGGGATTGGCGTGGACCCCGAAAAGAACAACATTCGTGGGGTGGAACGTGACTTGAGTAAGGCCGGGTCAAAGATTAAGACCTTGCTGATTCCGACTAACGAAGAATTAATGATCGTTCGGGATATCGAACGGTTACGCAAATAGGGTTAACCCTTGTGGTGGTTCGGTTCAAGGCGGTTTCGCTTTGGAGCGGACCACCTTTTTCATATATAGTTTAATTATTTTCATGTATTAAAGCCTAAGGTGAATTAAACGTGACTATATCAAGGCGGAGTTCGCTTTAATCTACTGAACTAACCAGAGGTGTTGCTGGCATTGTCCCCTTGACCGTGTATAATATATTTCAACGAGGGGGCAGTAAAATGAAAAATACTCAATCAAATACAGACCAGAGCTTTTCACGAGAGCTTAAAAGTCGCCACGTCCAACTGATCGCCTTGGGGGGGACGATTGGGACCGGGTTGTTCTTAGGGTCCGGCCAGGGAATTCACTTAGCCGGTTCATCGATTGTGTTAGCCTACCTGATCACTGGCGTAATGTGTTTCTTGCTTATGCGGGCGCTGGGCGAACTCTTATTATCGGATTTGAACGTGCATTCGTACATTGACTTTATTCAACGCTACCTGGGGGATAACATGAGTTTTGTCGCCGGGTGGACCTACTGGATTTGCTGGATTACCATTGCCATGGCGGAAATCACGGCGGCGGGACAATACATGCAGTATTGGTTCCCGCACCTCCCGCAATGGGTGACGGGGGTCTTCCTACTGGGGATTTTGCTCTTATTGAACTCCGTGACCGTTAAAGCGTTTGGGGAAACGGAATTTTGGTTTGCAATTATCAAGATTGTTGCGATTGTCGCCCTGATTGTCGCCGGAATCTATATGGTGGCGGTTCGTTTCGCAACACCGGTGGGACACGCTAGCGTCGCCAACCTGGCACAAGGTGGTTTCTTCGCCAACGGCTGGAAGGGCTTCTTCCTATCTTTCCAGATGGTGCTCTTTAGTTTCGTCGGGATCGAAATGGTAGGGATGACCGCTTCCGAAACGGCTAATCCCAAGAAGATCTTGCCAAAGGCCATCAACGAAATTCCCATGCGAATCATCTTGTTCTACGTGGGGTCACTCTTAGCCTTAATGTGCATCTACCCATGGCAAGCCATCTCGGCGACGAGCAGTCCGTTCGTTCAAGTCTTCAAGAACGCCGGAATTCAAGCCGCGGCTTCGGTGATTAACTTCGTGGTCTTGACGGCGGCGGCTTCGGCCTGCAACAGTTCGCTATTTACCACCGGACGGATGCTGTTCTCCTTAACGTATCGGGGCAAGAGCCGTTTTGCCAAGCATATGGGAACCCTATCTAAGGCCCAAGTTCCGGTACACGCCTTACGGTTCTCTACCGTGATTATCGCCATCTCCGTCTTCTTGAACTTGATTATTCCGGGCCACGTTTTCGCGTTTGTGGCCAGTGTTGCCACCACTTGTTTCCTGTTCATCTGGGGAGCCATTGTGGTCGCCCACATCAAGTATCGGCGGCAGCTGCAGGCTAATCACGAGCCAACACACGGGTTTAAGATGCCATTATTCCCAGCTTCCGATTATATGATCCTGATCTTCTTAGGGATGGTCGGGGTAGTCCTCTTATTCCGGACGGACACGTTAATCGCGTTGATTGGGTCCGCCATCTGGTTAGTGGCACTGAGCCTGGGTAAAAAACTACGGGATCGCGAAAGAGTTGGTAGTTTAGCCGACACCTCCGATGATTCCGAAGAATTAAAGTAACCGCGTCGTCCGCGGAACCTAACGGACATTAGCATGAAAAACGACCAGAATTCTCGGTGTGGGAATCCTGGTCGTTTTTAGGTTTCAAGTCAACATGGTGGAGAAAACACTAGCGGCTCACCCGAACCCAACGTCATTAGCGGCATGGACGGTGTGAAAGTGCTAGGATAAAAGGGAAGCTTTAGTTTTTGGGAGGGATAGGCATGAAAACTGTAACGTTAGCCGGTCAGACGGTGCCGGCCATTGGCATCGGGACTTGGCACATGGGCGATGATCCACGTCAACGGTCTGCTGAAATTGCCACTATTCAAGCCGGATTAGCCGCCGGAGCTCGGGTAATCGATACCGCAGAGATGTACGGCTCCGGTCGAGCGGAAACCCTGGTCGGTGAAGCTCTGCAAGGAATCGATCGGCAAGGGGTCTTTTTGATCTCTAAAGTGCTCCCCGAAAATGCGTCTCGTGCGCGCATGCGGGCCAGTGTTGAAGCCAGTCTCAGCCGCTTAGGGACCGATTATCTGGATCTGTACCTCTATCATTGGCGGGGGCGGGTGCCGTTGGCCGAAACGGTCACTGAGCTACAGCACTTGCAAGCTGACGGGATTATCCGGGCTTGGGGTGTTTCCAACTTTGACGTGAGCGACCTCGATGAGCTCTGGGCTTTGCCGCAGGGCGCCAACGCTCAGGCGAATGAGGACCTGTATCACTTGGGAAGTCGGGGCGTTGATTACGCCGTATTGCCCTGGCAACGGCAACATCACCTGCCCTTAATTGCTTATTCGCCGGTTGCTCAGGGGGATGCGTGGGGGCAACATCTGACGACTAATCCCGTCGTGCAGCAGCTGGCGGATAAGTATCAGGTCAGTGTTTATCAGATTTTATTGGCGTGGGTGATTCGTCAGCCACAGGTGTTGGCGATTCCGCAGACGAGTTCGGTAGCCCATATGCGGCAAAACCTGGCTGCGGGGGAGTTAACCCTTAGTCCAGCGGATCTAGACGCTCTTGATCAGCAATATCCGGCGCCCACACATAAGCAACCACTCGACGTCATTTAGGAGGTAGACCATGCAATACTTTACTTCAGATACCCATTTCTTTCATAAAGATTTATTGGGAATGAATGATTTCGCGCCCCGGCCATTTCCGGACGTGGAAACCATGAATCAGACCATCATTGACCATTGGAACGCCCGGGTAGCGCCGACCGATACGGTCTATCATCTGGGCGACATCGCCCTGTACTTTACTCACCCGGCGGTTAAATCCGACGAGGCGGTCGCCAACGTGCTATCGCAGTTGAACGGTCATTTGGAATTGATCAAGGGAAACCATGATAGTCGGGCACTGTTCAAGTACCTGGCGGCGCATAATCCGATCGATCACGGCCAACCTAAGTACGCATTTCATGATGTGGGCGTCCTGATCAAGTACGATCACCGGCAATACTACATGACCCATTACCCCATGATGCTGGGCATCGTTAAGCAGATTATTAACTTACACGGCCATATTCATCATTATGCGGTGCCGGTTAAGGAAAATATTAATGTGGGGGTGGATACGCCCGAGCAGCGCTATCTGGCTCACCCGGTACCGTTTGGGACACCGTTTTCCACCACAGAAATCGAAGCGATGGTGACCGGCAAAGCCCGTGAGTTCAAGGACAAACAATAGCTTGACCGAATTAAGGGGATGCCGTACGATTAAAACCAGTGCAGGGGGCGAGACGGCCATGGAACGACTAACTATGTTACACACCAACGACCTACATTCGCACTTTGAGAATTGGCCGCGGATTCGGCGATACTTGTTGACGACCCGTGCTCAGGTACAAGCGACCGGGGCGACCGTGTTGACCTTTGACTTAGGGGATCATGTGGATACCGCCCATCCGGTGAGCGAGGCCACCAACGGTCAAAAAAACGTGCAATTAATGAACCAAATCGGCTACGACGGCGTTACCATTGGTAATAACGAGGGTTTGGGCTTTCTGCGTGCCAAGCTGGATCATCTCTACGATCAGGCCAATTTCCCGGTCATCTTGGGGAACCTACGGCAGGCAGGAACGACTAAATTACCGGCGTGGGCCAGTGATCACCGAATTGTGGTCACAGCGGCTGGTACGCGAGTGCTCATCTTGGGACTGACCGCGCCGTATGAGTTGACTTACCCGTTGGCGGGGTGGGATCCGGTTCAGGCGGTCCCAGCACTGACGGATTTGTTAGCCCGGTATGCGGCTCAGGCCGACGTATGTGTGTTACTGTCCCACTTGGGCTATAACGTCGATCAGAAGTTGGCCCGCCGTTTCCCACAATTGGACGTCATCATCGGCAGTCACACGCACCACTTACTGGTGCATGGTGAGCGGGTCAACCAGAGTTTGTTAGCCGCGGCTGGTAAGTACGGGCAATACGTCGGTCGGATTGATCTGACGGTGGATGGCCATCATCACGTGGTGGCCGCTCAAGCTGGCGTTGTGCGGACGGCGACACTAACGCCGTTATCGGCCGACGCGGCGGAAATTCATGGGTTGACCGCCCTCGGCGAAGGGATCCTAACCGAACAACGGGTAGCTCAGTTACCCGTAACGTTAGACGCCAACCCGACGGGCCACCCGCAGCTAGTTCGTGAGGGGCTCCACGCCATTGCGGAATATGCGGGGACGCAAGCGGCGGTGCTCAACGCGGGGCTCTTTTTACGTGATCTGCCCCGCGGGGTAATTACTCAGAATCAGATTCATCAGCTTTTGCCGCATAGCATGCACGTCATGACGGTGACCCTAGATGGCTACAATCTGTGGCGGTTAGTCCAGGAGTTTGAACAAGCACGGCTCTTTTTACGGAAGTTTCCTCAGAAGGGCATGGGGTTTCGGGGAAAGATCTTCGGGGAGTTGAATTACCTGGGGATTGCCTACAATGCCACTACCCGGCAGGTGACTTGGCGGGGGGAACCGTTATCGCCGAACCGGCAATACCGTCTAGCGGTCGTGGACCATTACTTATTTATTCCCTTCTTCCCGACGATTGCGATTGTGGGAGAAAATCATATTTTATATCACGATTTATTGCGGGAGGTCTTCGCCGGATATTTAAGCCGACATTACCCCCTAGATTAATTAACGGAAAGGATGAAGATGGTGGATCGAAAGGATTTAGAAGCCCTAGTGGCGCAACAACGTGAGAAACGAGAACCCAGTGCCGAAGTGCTCCGGGTTGACGAGACCCACCTGAAGATTAACGGGCACGCTTACGAGTTGGTGACCGATGTCCGACACGGTTTCGATTTTGCGGAGTTTGCCCAGCGGTACAGCACGATTTTAAGTAAGTACGATTACATTGTGGGCGACTGGGGGTTCGAGCAACTACGGTTGAAGGGCTTTTATGCGGCTGATCGGGCGGGAGCAAAGCAAAACCAGATCGACGCTGTGCAGGACTATCTGTACGAGTCGTGTAACTTTGGGTGTGCCTACTTTATTTTGCATAATCTCGAGGTCAAACCGGCCCCGAAGCCGCGGCGCAATCGGTCCCGACGGCATAATAATGGTAACCATCCAACCGGTGCCCAGGCGACTAAGACTGACCAGGCAGCCACAACGAAGTCTACGGGAAACGGCCACTCGCGGCGGCACCGCTCGCGGCATTCTCGGCGGCATAGTTCCAATACGCCGCGTAACCATAACTTTACGGAAGAGCGCCGGAAGACGCCTGCAGCGCCGAAACCGGCAAAGACGGTTACGGTGGCGTCGGGTGGTCAGGGCCGGCGCCACTTTACCATTCGGCAGAAAAAAGAAGAGTAGGGAGAATTAACGGTGAAAGATTATCAAGCATACATGATTGACCTTGACGGGACGGTCTATGCCGGCTCTCAGCGGTACCCAGCGGCTAAGCGGTTCATCGAACGCCTGCAAGCCGCGCAGGTGCCCTTTAAGTTTGTCACCAATAACACCACTAAATTGCCCCGCGACGTGGTTCGGAATCTGGCGGACAATCATGATATTCACGTGACGCCGGAGAATGTCTATACGGCAGGGCTGGCAACGGCAGACTTTTTAGACCAACGGGCCGGGACGACAGGTAAGCGGACGGTCTACGTCGTGGGTGAGATTGGCCTACGCCAGGCCTTGGCCGCTAAAGGGTTCACGGTTGATGAGGAACATCCCGAGTACGTGGTGGTGGGATTGGATAGCGACGTGACCTACGAGAAGTTTGCCAAGGCCATTCTGGCCATTCGCAGTGGGTCGACGTTTATTGGCACCAATTCGGATTCCAATATTCCGAAGGCCCGCGGGCTGATGCCGGGAGCGGGAGCGTTGGTGGATCTCGTGCGGTACGCGACCCAGACGGCGCCCATTTTTGTGGGCAAGCCCGAACCCATTATTTTAAATAACTCACTGGCCCAATTAGGGGTGAGTGCGGATCAGGCATTGATGGTGGGGGATAATTACCACACGGATATTGAGGCCGGAATTCATGCGGGCGTCGATACGTTACTGGTGTATACCGGAGTATCCACCCCTAAGCAGGTTGCCCAAGAGGCTATTCAGCCGACCTATACGGTGTCGTCGCTAGATCATTGGGATCTGCAGGCGGGCCCGCTTGACTAGGCTAAATCGTTGGGGCGGCCTGACCGCCGTAATTTTAGTGCTGATTAGCCTGAGCGTGACGTTAACCATCAATGCCGTCTGGTTGTATCGGTTGGACATTGGATGGTTGCACATCAGTCAGGATGTCCATCTGTCGGCGTCGGTTTTAATGCATAACTATGGTCAATTGCTGGCTTATCTGGAATTGCCCTGGGTGACGGAGCTGAACATGAGCAACTTTCCCACGTCATTTACGGGGATGATTCACTTTGAGGACGTTAAACGGCTCTTTTTGCTCGACCACGTGGTGCTGATCGTGAGTCTAGTCCCCGCCGGCTGGTATTTGCGACAGTTGGCGCGGCGAGCGGAACAGTGGCGTTTACTCCGGCCGATGCAGGTGGCAGCGGTGGTGCCTGTGGCTTTGGCGGGGTGTATGGCCGTTAATTTTAACGGGTTTTTCATTGCCTTTCACCAGGTCCTGTTTCGCAACAACGATTGGTTATTTGATCCGAACCTCGATCCCGTGATTACGGCGCTACCCGATATCTTTTTTCTACATTGTTTTATTCTCGCGTTTGGGTTGTTTGAGTTGGGCGTCGCTCTCCTGTATGGGTGGGGACGGCGTGCCATTCAGCGAGTTTAACTTTATCCCGGACATTAAAAAACCACATCCTCACGGGGGTGTGGTTTTTAAGTCTAATCATCTTCAGATAAATTCTGGACGGAAGCCTGGTGCCGCTCGGGTTGGTGTGGATGCCGCCGGCCACGTAACCAGCCAACCACTGCGGGGATTAGGGAAATTACGATGATCCCTAAGACCACCGCGGAGAAATGCGCTTTGACAAACGGAATATTGCCGAAGAAATAACCCCCTCCACAGCAGATGATGACCCAAGTGAGTGCTGCACTAACGTTGTATTGAAGGAAGCGGCGGAATGGAAATTGAGACCCGGCCGCGGTAAACGGCACAAATGTCCGGATAATCGGCATGAACCGCCCCAGGAAAATTGCTAGGGGGCCATGTTTGCGGAAGAACTTTTCGGATTGAGCCAATTTATCCTTATTAATCAGACGACCGAACCACGAGTGATTCGAGAGGGCGGCCCCGGCGTGGTGTCCTAGATAGAAGTTTAGACTATCACCGCCGATAGCAGCCAAGAGAAACAGTCCCACGAACACCCAGATGTTCAACCCATAGGCGGGGTTAGCGGCTAAGGCCGCTGCCGCGAAAAGTAACGAGTCTCCCGGGAGAAACGGCAGAATCACCGCCCCGGTTTCAACAAAGACGATCGCAAACAAGATGAGATAGGTTGAATGCCCAAAGGTGTTCACGATGTTGACCAAGTGATCATCAATGTGTAAGACGAAATCGATTAAATAGCCCATTAAGGTACTCCTTATTCTAAAATTTATAGACACCCACATTGTAATGGGTTTTAATCCCACCGTCAGCTGGTATGGGTAAACTTAAGGAAATTATGAAATTTGACTAATCAAATGGCGTATCTTGTTCGCCTTGATCGGCGTGGGCTAACCGGGCCGCGGCAGCTGCGGCGACGGCCCCCACTAGGTCGTCTAGGAAGGTATGGATTTTCCCGGGCTCGTGGGCGTTTAATAATTGTAAGATACCGGGTTTGACGCGGTCGATATAGCCGTAGTTGTTAAATCCGATGGAACCGTATAGGTCGACGATGGAGAGGGCCATCGTTTCATCTACACCGTACAGGCCTTCGTCGCGCTCAACGATGGTTTGCAGGGGCTCTAAGAGACTGTGTTGTTCGGCCGCCATGTCCAACTGAATCCCGGTGATGAGGGCGTTTTGGACCTCGCGTTTACGTAGAACGGTCTGGACGCTGTCGCGAGCCATGGCGAGGGTGAGGTCTTGGATGTAATCCTTTTGCAGAAACACCACAAGATTGGCGATGGCTTCTAGGGAAACGCCACGTTGGGCCAGGAGATCGATCGTCCGTTTGTTCAATGATGTGATTGGTTTAGTCATCAGTTTCCTCCTATAGGTAAGTCTTGTCCCCCAGTATAGCACTGAAGTGTTCAGTTGCATTTTTAGTGGTTGGCGGTGATAATGGATACAGAAGTGTTTTGAAAAGATATGGAGGATAATTATGACAAAGTTTCCACAAATTGATTTGGCGAACGCCAAGGGCCCGCAAGTGACGGTTGAAACGTCAATGGGTACGATTTTGCTGCAGCTCTTTCCCGAACAAGCCCCGAAAACGGTTGAAAACTTTGTAACGCACGCGAAGGCCGGCTACTACGACGGGTTAACGTTCCACCGGGTAATTCCTAACTTTATGATTCAGGGGGGCGATCCCACCGGTACCGGAATGGGTGGCGAAAGTATCTGGGGCCAACCCTTTGAAGACGAGTTTTCACCGGAGCTCTATAACTTGCGGGGGGCTCTTTCCATGGCTAATGCGGGTCCTAACACCAATGGTAGTCAATTCTTTATCGTTCAAGATAAGGATATGACGGAGCAGATGCAAGGTCAGATGAAGGATGCTGGGTTCCCCGAGGAAATTGTGAAGGCTTATCAAAACGGCGGGACGCCGTGGCTAGATTTCCGGCACACGGTCTTTGGTCAAGTGATCAAGGGGATGGACGTGGTCGATGCCATTGCCGGGGTCGAGACGGATGCCAGTGATCAGCCGGCAACACCGGTAACCATGGATAAAGTAACGGTTCAAGAATAACCGAATGATTTGTTTCTATATTATGGAGGAGGAATCCCTATGACGTTTAAGATTGGTCAGCGGGTTTCTGGTCGGGTAACCGGCATTCAACCTTACGGGGCATTTGTGAGCCTGGGGGGACATCGCCAGGGTTTGATTCATATTTCCGAATGCCACTGCGGGTACGTTAAAGATATTCACGATTACCTAAGGGTTAATCAGGAAGTGAATGTTGTGGTGCTGGATATTGACGAGTTCACGGGTAAGATTAGTCTATCCTTACGGTGTCTAGAGCATCTGGAACCCGAAACGGCGCCTAACGAGCATCAGCGGCATCACTACTGGACGAACCATCGAGTCGCCATCGGCTTTAAACCGATTGCCGACCGTTTGGCGGGCTGGAAAGCCGAAGCAACTCAACGTTTAAACGATCAGCAGGCCCCGTTATAGGTGGGCCTGTTTTTTTCTTGAAATTTATTCTTGACCTGATTGACGATGATTGGTATGATATTATCTGTTGTCATCAGAGAAGGCAATTGCATAAAAATTGAATTTGTGGATAGACATACAAATTTGAAATTAGTGCTTGACGTTGCTAAAAACTACTGATACAATGATTTATGTTGTCAATAAGGGCAACGACTAAAAAACAATCAGATTTAAATTTTGAATATATATTCAAAATTGATTGAAAAAAGTTGTTGACAAGAAATTGACGACATGCTATACTTTAAAAGTTGTCACGGAGCAATTGCTTCTTATGATAACTTGGTAGACCTTTGAAAACTGAACATTGTTTCGACGAACCAAATATGTGTAGGGCGGTTTGAACTTAGGTTCAAACCCAAACAATATTTGCGAAGTCAATTCGCTTTAAAAATGTAACAACAATCGATGAGCTATTCGAGCTTATCATCTTTTAAGATGAGAGTTTGATCCTGGCTCAGGACGAACGCTGGCGGCATGCCTAATACATGCAAGTCGAACGAGTTCCCGTTGATTGACGTGCTTGCACTGATTTCAACATTGGAACGAGTGGCGAACTGGTGAGTAACACGTGGAAAACCTGCCCAGAAGCAGGGGATAACACTTGGAAACAGGTGCTAATACCGTATAACAACAAAAACCGCATGGTTTTTGTTTGAAAGGTGGCTTCGGCTATCACTTCTGGATGGTTCCGCGGCGCATTAGCTAGTTGGTGAGGTAAAGGCCCACCAAGGCGATGATGCGTAGCCGACCTGAGAGGGTAATCGGCCACATTGGGACTGAGACACGGCCCAGACTCCTACGGGAGGCAGCAGTAGGGAATCTTCCACAATGGACGAAAGTCTGATGGAGCAATGCCGCGTGAGTGAAGAAGGGTTTCGGCTCGTAAAACTCTGTTGTTGAAGAAGAACGGGTGTCAGAGTAACTGTTGACATCGTGACGGTATTCAACCAGAAAGCCACGGCTAACTACGTGCCAGCAGCCGCGGTAATACGTAGGTGGCAAGCGTTGTCCGGATTTATTGGGCGTAAAGCGAGCGCAGGCGGTTACTTAAGTCTGATGTGAAAGTCTTCGGCTTAACCGAAGAAGTGCATCGGAAACTGGGTAACTTGAGTGCAGAAGAGGACAGTGGAACTCCATGTGTAGCGGTGGAATGCGTAGATATATGGAAGAACACCAGTGGCGAAGGCGGCTGTCTAGTCTGTAACTGACGCTGAGGCTCGAAAGCATGGGTAGCAAACAGGATTAGATACCCTGGTAGTCCATGCCGTAAACGATGAGTGCTAAGTGTTGGAGGGTTTCCGCCCTTCAGTGCTGCAGCTAACGCATTAAGCACTCCGCCTGGGGAGTACGACCGCAAGGTTGAAACTCAAAGGAATTGACGGGGGCCCGCACAAGCGGTGGAGCATGTGGTTTAATTCGAAGCTACGCGAAGAACCTTACCAGGTCTTGACATCTTCTGCCAATCTTAGAGATAAGACGTTCCCCTCGGGGACAGAATGACAGGTGGTGCATGGTTGTCGTCAGCTCGTGTCGTGAGATGTTGGGTTAAGTCCCGCAACGAGCGCAACCCTTATTATCAGTTGCCAGCATTCAGTTGGGCACTCTGGTGAGACTGCCGGTGACAAACCGGAGGAAGGTGGGGATGACGTCAAATCATCATGCCCCTTATGACCTGGGCTACACACGTGCTACAATGGACGGTACAACGAGTTGCGAAGTCGTGAGGCCAAGCTAATCTCTTAAAGCCGTTCTCAGTTCGGATTGTAGGCTGCAACTCGCCTACATGAAGTTGGAATCGCTAGTAATCGCGGATCAGCATGCCGCGGTGAATACGTTCCCGGGCCTTGTACACACCGCCCGTCACACCATGAGAGTTTGTAACACCCAAAGCCGGTGGGGTAACCTTCGGGAGCCAGCCGTCTAAGGTGGGACAGATGATTAGGGTGAAGTCGTAACAAGGTAGCCGTAGGAGAACCTGCGGCTGGATCACCTCCTTTCTAAGGAATATACGGAGGCTACACATACTTTGTCGAAACAATGGTCAGTTTTGAGGGGTCTACCCTCAAACTTGTTCTTTGAAAACTAGATATTATCAATTATTTTCCTTTAATTATTAAAGATAATTAAACCGAGAACACCGCGTTTATTTTGAGTTTTTTAATTAGTTTATTCGCTAATACTCAATTAATCAGCGGTCACGAAGTGACCGTTAGGTTAAGTTATGAAGGGCGCATGGTGAATGCCTTGGTACTAGGAGCCGATGAAGGACGGGACTAACACCGATATGCTTCGGGGAGCTGTACGTAAGCTTTGATCCGGAGATTTCCGAATGGGGAAACCCAATCATCTTTACCGATGATTACAACTTGACGAATACATACTCAAGTTGAGGCAGACGTGGGGAACTGAAACATCTAAGTACCCACAGGAAGAGAAAGAAAAATCGATTCCCTAAGTAGCGGCGAGCGAACGGGGAACAGCCCAAACCATCGAGCTTGCTCGGTGGGGTTGTAGGACTGAACATTTGAGTTACCAAAGTTAAGGATAACCGAAACATCTGGGAAGGTGTGGCAGAGCGGGTGATACCCCCGTAGGTGAAATCGTTAACTCTCAGTTCAGGATCCTGAGTACGGCCAGACACGTGAAACCTGGTCGGAATCCGGGAGGACCATCTCCCAAGGCTAAATACTCCCTAGTGACCGATAGTGAACCAGTACCGTGAGGGAAAGGTGAAAAGCACCCCGGAAGGGGAGTGAAATAGTTCCTGAAACCATGTGCCTACAATTAGTTAGAGCCCGTTAATGGGTGATAGCGTGCCTTTTGTAGAATGAACCGGCGAGTTACGTTAATTTGCAAGGTTAAGGTGTTAAGACCGGAGCCGTAGCGAAAGCGAGTCTGAAACGGGCGTTTCAGTAAGTTGACGTAGACCCGAAACCAGGTGACCTACCCATGTCCAGGTTGAAGGTGCGGTAAAGCGCACTGGAGGACCGAACCCGTGTATGTTGAAAAATGCTGGGATGAGGTGTGGGTAGCGGTGAAATTCCAAACGAACTTGGAGATAGCTGGTTCTCTCCGAAATAGCTTTAGGGTTAGCCTCGGATTTAGAATCGTGGAGGTAGAGCCACTGTTTGGACTAGGGGCCCGTCATGGGTTACTGAATTCAGATAAACTCCGAATGCCACAGATTTATATCCGGGAGTCAGACGATGAGTGATAAGATCCACCGTCGAAAGGGGAACAGCCCAGACCACCAATTAAGGTCCCTAAATATGTGCTAAGTGGAAAAGGATGTGGAATTGCATAGACAGCTAGGATGTTGGCTCAGAAGCAGCCACCATTTAAAGAGTGCGTAATAGCTCACTAGCCGAGTGACTCTGCGCCGAAAATATACCGGGGCTAAGCACATTACCGAAATTGTGGACGCGACTATGTCGCGTGATAGGAGAGCGTTCTAAGGGCGACGAAGCTAGATCGCAAGGACTAGTGGAGCGCTTAGAAGTGAGAATGCCGGTATGAGTAGCGAAAGATCAGTGAGAATCTGATTCACCGAATGACTAAGGTTTCCTGGGGAAGGCTCGTCCTCCCAGGGTTAGTCGGGACCTAAGCTGAGGCCGTAAGGCGTAAGCGATGGATAACAGGTTGATATTCCTGTACTAGTTAATATTGTTTGAACGATGGAGGGACGCAGGAGGCTAAAGCAAGCGCACGATTGGAAATGTGCGTTCAAGCGTCAAGTCTGGTGATGAGTCAAATGCTTATCGCTAAGGACAAGGCGTGATGAGGACCGAATTTTAGTAGGGAAGTGCTCCATGTCACACTGCCGAGAAAAGCTTCTAGTTAGATATTAATTACCCGTACCGCAAACCGACACAGGTAGTCGAGGAGAGTATCCTAAGGTGAGCGAGTGAACTCTCGTTAAGGAACTCGGCAAAATGACCCCGTAACTTCGGGAGAAGGGGTGCTACACGCAAGTGTAGCCGCAGTGAAAAGGCCCAGGCGACTGTTTATCAAAAACACAGGTTTCTGCAAAATCGTAAGATGAAGTATAGGGGCTGACGCCTGCCCGGTGCTGGAAGGTTAAGTGGATGAGTTAGCTTCGGCGAAGCCCAGAAATGAAGCCCCAGTAAACGGCGGCCGTAACTATAACGGTCCTAAGGTAGCGAAATTCCTTGTCGGGTAAGTTCCGACCCGCACGAAAGGCGTAACGATCTGGGCACTGTCTCAACGAGAGACTCGGTGAAATTATATTACCTGTGAAGATGCAGGTTACCCGCGACAGGACGGAAAGACCCCATGGAGCTTTACTGTAGCTTGATATTGGGTGTTGACACAGCTTGTACAGGATAGGTCGGAGCCGTAGATATCGGAACGCTAGTTTCGATGGAGGCGTTGGTGGGATACGACCCTCGCTGTGTGAACACTCTAACCCGCGCCACTTATCGTGGCGGGAGACAGTGTCAGGTGGGCAGTTTGACTGGGGCGGTCGCCTCCTAAAAAGTAACGGAGGCGCCCAAAGGTTCCCTCAGAATGGTTGGAAATCATTCGACGAGTGTAAAGGCAGAAGGGAGCTTGACTGCGAGACAGACAGGTCGAGCAGGGACGAAAGTCGGGCTTAGTGATCCGGTGGTACCGTATGGAAGGGCCATCGCTCAACGGATAAAAGCTACCCTGGGGATAACAGGCTTATCTCCCCCAAGAGTCCACATCGACGGGGAGGTTTGGCACCTCGATGTCGGCTCATCGCATCCTGGGGCTGTAGTCGGTCCCAAGGGTTGGGCTGTTCGCCCATTAAAGCGGTACGCGAGCTGGGTTCAGAACGTCGTGAGACAGTTCGGTCCCTATCCGTCGCGGGCGTAGGAAATTTGAGAGGAGCTGTCCTTAGTACGAGAGGACCGGGATGGACATACCTCTGGTGTACCAGTTGTGCCGCCAGGCGCATCGCTGGGTAGCTATGTATGGATGAGATAAACGCTGAAAGCATCTAAGTGTGAAACTCGCCTCAAGATGAGATTTCCCATTCCTTTATGGAAGTAAGACCCCTGAGAGATGATCAGGTAGATAGGTTGGAAGTGGCAGCACCGTGAGGTGTGCAGCGGACCAATACTAATCGGTCGAGGACTTAACCAAGTAATGGTGTTCTCAAAGAAAATCAATTGGTAATATCTAGTTTTGAGGGAATAAGCTCTCAATAGTGTGGTGGCGATAGCCTGAAGGATACACCTGTTCCCATGCCGAACACAGAAGTTAAGCTTCAGCACGCCGATAGTAGTTGGGGGATCGCCCCCTGCAAGGATAGGACGTTGCCACGCGTATATGGAGGATTAGCTCAGTTGGGAGAGCGTCTGCCTTACAAGCAGAGGGTCACAGGTTCGAGCCCTGTATCCTCCATTGAGCCCTTAGCTCAGTTGGTAGAGCATCTGACTTTTAATCAGAGGGTCGACAGTTCGAGCCTGTCAGGGCTCATTCGCCTTTCGGCGATTGAGATTATTATTGAAGATGATACTGACTATGCCGACTTAGCTCAGTTGGTAGAGCACCTGTCTTGTAAACAGGGGGTCGGAAGTTCGAATCTTCTAGTCGGCATTATTTTGCGGAAGTAGTTCAGTGGTAGAACATCACCTTGCCATGGTGGGGGTCGCGGGTTCGAATCCCGTCTTCCGCTTAGTACCGAAAGGTATTAAGTTAAGTCAACAAAGTTATTTTGCACCCATAGCGCAACTGGATAGAGTGTCTGACTACGAATCAGAAGGTTGTAGGTTCGACTCCTACTGGGTGCATAGTAACGGGAAGTAGCTCAGCTTGGTAGAGCACCTGGTTTGGGACCAGGGGGTCGCAGGTTCGAATCCTGTCTTCCCGATTAAATAAAAATATTTTATTTAACACTTCGCGGTGTAGCTCAGCTGGCTAGAGCGTTCGGTTCATACCCGAGAGGTCGAGGGTTCGATCCCCCCCGCCGCGATTTGGACTTGGACTGGACCTTTAGCTCAGTTGGTTAGAGCAGACGGCTCATAACCGTCCGGTCGTAGGTTCGAGTCCTACAAGGTCCATTCGTGGGCATTGTTACAGTGCGATATGGAGGATTACCCAAGTCTGGCTGAAGGGAACGGTCTTGAAAACCGTCAGGTGGGTAAAACCACGCGAGAGTTCGAATCTCTCATCCTCCTTTTCTAATTATCGCGGGATGGAGCAGTCTGGTAGCTCGTCGGGCTCATAACCCGAAGGTCGTTGGTTCAAATCCAGCTCCCGCAATATTTGGTCCGTTGGTCTAGTTGGTTTAGGACGCCTGCCTGTCACGCAGGAGATCACGAGTTCGAGTCTCGTACGGACCGTTTTAAATGGCTCGGTAGCTCAGTCGGTAGAGCAATGGATTGAAGCTCCATGTGTCGGCGGTTCGATTCCGTCCCGCGCCATTGCTTAACCTCATATAAATTGCGGGTATAGTTTAGTGGTAAAACCACAGCCTTCCAAGCTGTTGTCGCGAGTTCGATTCTCGTTACCCGCTTTATATGGGCCTATAGCTCAGCTGGTTTAGAGCGCACGCCTGATAAGCGTGAGGTCGATGGTTCGAGTCCATTTAGGCCCATTTTGGAGAAGTACTCAAGTGGCTGAAGAGGTGCCCCTGCTAAGGGTATAGGTCGCGCAAGCGGCGCGAGGGTTCAAATCCCTCCTTCTCCGTTATATGACCCGTTGGTCAAGTGGTTTAAGACACCGCCCTTTCACGGCGGTAACATGGGTTCGAATCCCGTACGGGTCATTGTAGAGACTTGTCTGCAAACTTAATTTTATATTTTATTATCGCGGGATGGAGCAGTCTGGTAGCTCGTCGGGCTCATAACCCGAAGGTCGTTGGTTCAAATCCAGCTCCCGCAATATTGGTTCGTTGGTCTAGTTGGTTAGGACGCCTCCCTGTCACGGAGGAGATCACGAGTTCGAGTCTCGTACGGACCGTCCGGTAAAGCCTTCCTGTGAGTGGAAGGCTTTTTTGGTACCATTAATTAAAAACCGTTAGGAACCACTACCAACAACAAGGTGGTAGCGTGGCTCCTAACGGTTTTTAGCTAATGTGCCATGAGGTAGAGGTTAACGGTGCTGTAAAAAATGACGTAAGCGGGGATCATGGGCGTACAGGTACAGCCCGCGGACGCCCCGTTTCATGAGAACGTTCACCGAGTTAAGGACTAACTGTTGCTTAATAGCAGTTAGCTGATCGGTGGCGAGATCGGTGCGCCGCTTAAAGGTTTCCACGTCGGTATACTTGTCAAGATCGACCGTTAGTCCCTGGTCCGTCAAGCAAATGGGAGGACCGAGAATTACCCCTACGTAATTTAGATCAAACCCCTGGCAGGTATAAATGGAACCCACCTCATCAATGGTCCGGGGCAGTTCCGCCCAAGGCGTGGCCGTGTAATTATACTGGTCCCAGGGAAGGTGAAATCGGCCCTCCGTAATATAGTGGCGGCCGCCGTCGAGAGTGGAGGGGTAGCCCGACGTAGAGACAATTCGTGATAATCCCACGGCCTGGTTACGGGCCACAATGGCTTGGCGCATGGCTTCGGCATCATCGAAGACGCGTAAATCGTAATGCGGACCACCCGTTGCGGGGAGGGGGCGTAACTCATGATGCGTAAACGCGTTAATCCACCGGACCAGCGCATCACTCGCCTGCATGCGGAATTGGTGGGTTAGCCGGTAGCTTTGATGGGGGTAAGGGGCTAGGAGCGTCTCTAACCGGTCTTCCGTCCAGAAACTCTTGAAGCGCAAGACCTGAGTTTCGTCAAAGACCAGGATAATGACCTTAGCGCTGGTTAATAGGGAACCAAGTTGGTTGGTCCCGTAGAAGTTGTTGTAATGGTCCGCTTGAGAGAGCAGCAGGTGGGCCTCATCGATCACCAGCACGTCGGCAGTGGTCTTCCCTTGGGCAAGCCGGTTAATTAACGTGGTCGGTCGCTGAAAGTCCTTTTTGAACAGGTGGGCTTGGTGTCCCGCAATCTCGCGGTAGACTTTGAGAATTTCCGGATGATTCACTAAAAAGTAGTTGGTCGTTCCCCACAGTGGAGAGTCCGGTCTGGTTCGTGCCAGAGTTTGCAGCTGAGTGAATAAGTGGGCTAACACCACACTTTTGCCGGTTCCGGCATCCCCGTAGAGGGTGAAAACGGCAGGATGTGGGGTGGTGAGCTGCGTGGTGGTGAAGTCAATTAGCCGTTGCACTAAGTGGGCCTGCTGTGGCGTTAAGGGTAAGTCTGGTGAAATTTTAGCTGTTGCTGCGTTGGAGGTTGGAAAAGTCACTCCATCGCCACCTTTCTAAACGTGATACGTCCATTGTACCGCGTCAACCGGCCAAGAAAAAAGGGCCGCGGCAATGAACCGGACCCTAGTTGATTAATTATTGAACGGCCTTGATAGTTGCTCGCTTGTAGCCGGCTGAGTGGAAGTGGTTGGCACTCGTGGCATACCGGTCAAGTGGTGTGAAGACCGGTGAATGCCGCCACAGCGTGTAAGACTGACTGTTGTCCCATTGGGTCAGTAGAATGTAGCTGCCCCGGTCATTAACCTTGGTGAGTAGGTAGAGTGCCCGTAAACCTGTGGGCAACGGGTTAGCGGCTAAGCGGTTCGCCTTGGCTTCGAAGACGTCGGCGGTGTCTTGATTGAATTCAAAGTAACTAAACTCAAAGAAACCGTGCCAATCGTTGACCCCCTGGTGGCAGTTGACCCGATAGTCAAAGTGCGTAGCAAAAATGCTGGGTTGTCCGGAGACATCCAACAGTTGCAGGCCATCATCATCGCCAGTTGAGTTGGCTAAAAGGACAAATTCACGATCGGGATGAGCGGCCATGAGCTTGGTCAGCACTTCTTCGCTTCCGAACGTTAACGCAATACTTTGTAACATAACGAATCCCTCCTCGTTGACACCTTCATTATACCCCTGTTACGGGTCAGACATGAAACGTTTACACCTTCGTACCGGCGCGCTACACTAAGGAAGAAACGTCTAACGAAAGGGTGAATTTCATGGATTTAACGGTTTTGGGATGTTACGGGGGTTACCCGTACAACGGCATTGGGACCAGTAGTTACCTGATTACCAGCGGACACTATCACCTCTTATTGGATTGCGGGAGTGGGGCGTTAACGGCCTTACAACGGTATTTAGATCCGCTTCAACTGGATGCCGTTTTGTTGACCCACTATCATCATGATCATACGGCGGACGTGGGGGTGTTGCAATATCTGTGGCAACTCGCAGCGGGGAAGAAAAAAGAACCCGTCCTCCCCATTTATGGCCATACCGCTGACGCGGACCACTTTGCGGGACTAACCTGGCCCGGCGCTACGCAGGGGGTAGCCTATGATCCCCAACAGTCACTGGTTTTAGGGCCACTTACCCTCACGTTCGGGGCGACACACCATCCAGTACCCGCTTATGCCCCCATCATTACGGAAAACGCAACGGGGAAGCGCCTAGCCTTTACGGCCGACACGGCGGCCTTTCCGGCTCTTGCCACCTGGGCGCAAGGCGTCGATGTCTTGCTCGCCGACACCAACTTCTACGCCGATCATCAAGGGACCGCCTGGCACTTAACCTCCACGCAAGCGGGGCAGTTGGCCCGTGACGCGCAAGTCAAGCGGCTCCTGTTGACGCACCTACCACAGACGGGTTCGCTAGCTCAACTGCAGGCCGAAGCCCAAGCTGCAGCGGGAGACGAGATTCCGACGGCGGTGGTTCAAGCGGGGGCCACTTACCGTATTTAACGGGCGCCACGATTAAATTTGACACAATGGGTTACTTTTTAACGGTAACCGTGATATAATGGTTATTATAAAATATTAGTTATATAAGGGAGGCTCTCACCATGACTGTGACACTCTATACGACCCCAAGTTGTTCATCTTGCCGCAAAGCGCGCCATTGGCTGGACGCCCACGGTATCGCGTATCGCGAGCAGAATATGTTGACGGCTCCCCTGACGATTGCCGATATTAAGGCCATTTTACGGCTAACCGAAGAGGGAACCGCGGAAATTATTTCCACACGCTCCAAGGCCTATCGGGACCTGGACGTTGCGGTTGATGATCTTCCCCTGCAAGCCCTGTATGAGTTAATCTTACAGAATCCGACGTTGTTGCGGCGACCAATCATCATGGATGATCGACGGCTGCAGGTAGGGTATAATGATGAAGAAATCCGCCGGTTTTTACCCCGTCAGATTCGTGAATTAGCCCGACACCGAGCACGGCAACGGGCTGAGGGGTAAAAGTAAGCTGAATTAGTTGCATCTAACTGGATTTGTGAGAGAATACTACTTGCAGTCCAGTTTTTAGTGAGCATTACTTTACAAGCCATTAAAAACGTTTAGAATGAGTATCAAGGACAATACCCAACCCATGAGAAAGGGGTGTTATTCATGGAAATGGAACGGATCAACGAAAATACGATTCGCGTGGTTATCGGTAACGATGATTTAAGCGAACGTGGGATTACCGTCCTGGATCTCTTGGGTAATCACAAACAAATCGAAAGTTTCTTCTATAGTATTTTGGAAGAAGTCGATGTTGATCACCAATTTCAGGACAACGATGCGGTGACTTTCCAAGTGTTACCAAATCGCAATGGTCTGGAATTGTTCATCAGTAAGAATGTCGACCAAGATGCCGACAACAACGATGATCAGGGGGATGCGAGCGTCGATGTGGACCACCCCGATCAAGTCTCGGATCAGTTGAAGGAACACTTACTCGAAAAAGATGGCCAAAAGGATATTTTCTCGCGGATGAAGATGCCGGCGGCCAGTGAAACGAACGATGTTGCGGATTACCTGAACGATGACGGCCAACCAACGGTGTCGCAAGTCGTTAAGCTACACTCCTTTGAAGACATGGTGAGCCTGGCGCGGGTGTTGCACTTAGATAGTGCTGCATCTAACCTGTACCAGTACAACGGCAACTACTACTTAGAGCTGATTTTCTTCACCAATGAAACTTCGCGGGAGGCCATCAAGGATGATATGGCTGTGGCGTACGAGTACGCAGAGCGGTCGAAATTAGCCGCTGACGTTCTCGCCGAACACGGTGATCTCGTGATGGAGCATAGCGCTTTAGAACTCACGCGGTTTTACTTTTTAGGAGACAGCGCGAAAGCTTAAATGATAATAATTATAAAAACGTTAGGCTGCGGTATTGGCCTGACGTTTTTTGTCGTCTCCAATATTTTAGGACAAATGATGACTGGGTGAAAAAGTCAAGCCGGTTTTACTTCACAAATTCCTTCCCAAACGAATCGTTACTCACTATAATGGTTAATGCTTAATAAATTATCCAATAATTGAAATACCAAGTTAATTTATTGTATAACCACAAAATGGGCCCACAATCGGGCGGAAAGGGGGTCCCCGCATGAGCTTGGACCAGTTGACTCATTGGTTGTTCTGGATTGCCGTCGTTGCAGCGCTCCTATTTACCGGATTGGTCACCTTTTATTTCTGGTATTCGCGGCGGCAGTCGAACAATTATCTGGAGAATCAAGACTTCGATCTGCGGTACTTTATTCAAAAACAGGTCGATTACCGGGGGCGGGTGACCGGTTACGAATGCCTCTTACGGCAACGCCAGGACGATGGCAGTTGGCGGCTCCCTAAAGAGTTAGGCTCATTACCATTACAGCGGGTAATTTTCCTGCTGGAAGACACGTTCAAATCGTTACCCAGCGAGCCTATTACCTTATCCATCAACCTCGAATACGAACAAATCGTGAGTCCCGAGTTTCGCTATTTCGTTCGTTGGGCGTTGTCGAAGATCGAACCCATGAACCTGGCGGTGGAATACACCGCGCGCAAACCCACCCAGGCCTACCAAAAGCCGTTATTTTTGCGGCGTGTCCACGAAGCCCGTCAGTACGGGATGCATTTTGATATCGACAACGTTGGGGCCGATTTGGACAACCTCCGCAACATTGAGTGGTTATTGGACGAGGTGGACACGCTAAAGTGCTCCATGCGGGTCTTTCGCAAGACCGACCCCAACGTCTGGTTGGACCTGAACCTTCAATTCTGGAATCAGCTCTCCCAACGCCGCCACATCAACTTGGTTTTAATGGGAATCGAAGACCAGGCCGACGAACATCTGGCCGAGCAACTAAACATTCGCTTACGGCAGGGGTACCGCTTTGGCCGCCCCGTCGACCCGCAAGCCGCGCACACCAAGGAGGTAACCGCCGATGGCCCAACCCATGCCACCCAAGACTGACGCCGAGCAAACGGAACGTCAGCGGCAACAACTGTATACCGACGACTATTTCGCCAAGGGCCACTGGGTCCGTAAAATCTGGCAGACGTTCGTGGCGCTACTGGGGTGGTTAGCCGTCATCATTCCCTGTGGCGTGACCATCACCGCCTTTTGGGGCGCCTATGACCCACGCGTTTGGCACATCTGGTCGTACCGAGAGGGCATCTTCGAAATCAAATTCATCGGGGCCTTGCTCCTGTTTTCCTTCGTGATGGCCAGCATCTTTGCCGTCAGCATGACCATCATTCAGAACCGCAAACGCGATCGTTTGGTCGAACAATGGCCGACCTTTAATCCCATCAACCAACGCAAGCGCAAGAACGTCCTGGACGACTTCATGGATGAGCGCTTTGGGCCGGCCGAGTTCCGGGAAAACGTGAGAACCTGCCAGGTCCAACCCGACCAGAACCTGGATACCGACCAGATTCACGACCTGTACACCCAGCGGGATCTAAACGACTTAGACAAGGAGTAACGCCATGGGAAATTTGTTTATCGATAGCCTCTTCAAGGCCACTTGGGTGGAGACCCTGGCGAATATCTGTTTACTGATCCTGTGCCTGTACCCGGTAGTTGGATCGTTTTTCTGGTTCGCCGGCTCCCTGTCGTACCGGTTCTTAAAGACCAACAAGCGCGACACCGACTGGCAGAATATCCCGGCCAACCGCCAACCAATGATCACCATCATGATCCCGGCACACAACGAAGAGGTCATGATCGAAGAGACCATCACCTACCTGTTTGAAAAATTAAATTATCAAAACTTCGAGGCCCTGGTGATGAACGACGGGTCGACCGACCACACCGCCGAAATCATCGCCCGGCTACAGGACCGTTACCCGCGGTTACGAACGGTCGAAATCGTCAAGAACAAGGGCAAGGCCCACGCCTTTAACATCGGCATGTACTTCGCCAAGGGGGAGTACATCCTGAGTAACGACGCCGATACGATTCCGGAACCCGACGCGCTGATGAAGTACATGAACTTCTTCACCCACGCGCGCGACATGAACACCTCGGCGGTCACGGCCAACATGGACGTGCAGAACCGCACGACGTTACTGGGGAAGTCCCAGACCGTGGAATTTTCCAGCATCGTGGGGGTCATCAAGCGGAGTCAGACCTCGGTCAACGATTCGATGTACGCCTATAGCGGGGCCAACACGCTGTACCGCAAGCAATTTCTGATCGACGTGGGGGGCTTTCGGCAAAACCGGGCCACCGAGGACATCAGTATCGCCTGGGATCACCAGATGATTGGCGCGGTCCCACGGTTTGCGCCCAATGTGGTCTTTCACATGAACGTCCCCGAGACCTTACGCGACCTGTATCACCAGCGCAAACGCTGGGCGCAGGGGGGCACGGAGGTCTGGCTGACCAACATCAAGAAGTTCCTGCGCCACCCGATTGCCCACCGCTACCAGTTGTCGATGTTCGTGGATTCGACGTTGTCGATCGTCTGGTCGTTTTTCTTCGTGATTACCGGCGTCGCGTTTTTACTGCTCATGGCCTATTTTGCGCTGACCGGCAACGACGAGCGGCTGTTTCACGGGTTCGTGATGTCGTTTATCTTCGTGACCTTTGAACTGTTTGCCGGGTTTATGCAGCTGTTGGCGGCGCTGATTTTAGACCACCACGGTGCCAAATTGAAGTACCTGATCTTTGCGCCGCTGTACATGTTATTTTATTGGATGGTCAATCCCATTACCGTGGTGATGACCTTCATTCCGGCCCTAAAAACCATCCTAGGCTTTGGCTCGGGTACCTGGGTCAGTCCCAAGCGTCGGTCGCTACAGGGCCAGGAGAAAACCAAATAGCCGATTGCTCGGGTGAGCAGTCGGCTATTTTTGAGGCTAAGCAGATTATTTGATAATTTTAGTCTTGATCCGGTCGGCCGGAATTTGGCGGGGCGTAAAGGGCTGCGTGGTTTGGCCCAGGGTCAGGCTAAAGACGGCCGTAAATCCGGCCGGCAACACCGTGTGCGGGATGCTGGCCAGGCCGGCCAGGTTATAATTGGCGCCTAAGCCTAAATCTTCGGCAGCCAGTTCCAGATTGTGGGCGATGATCCCGGCCGATAGTAGGGCCATGTGGTCCGGCTGGCGAGTGGCCACCACGATGACCGTGGGCGCTGCATAGATTTGAGACATTTGTTGTAGAATCTGCGGGTCCTGAATGACGATGAGGCGATAATCGGCATACTGGCCCATGCCGACCGGGGCGGCGTTGCCCGCCGCTAGGATCGTCTGTAGTTGCTCGTCGGTCAGTTGCCCCGTGTATTGGCGGACCGCTTGGCGTGCGTGCAGTAATTTTAACGTTTCCATGGTAAAGACCTCCCACGTTTTAGTTTACGCGTTTGGCACGAAAACGGGTCAAAAGAGCATCGCGGTCTACCGGTAGGTTTGCTGTAGTTGCCGGAACCACTGCAGGTTGACCCGGTGGTGTTTGACCGTGTTGGCCAGAATTCGGGAATAATTATTGGGCAGGTCGGGCGTGGTTTGCAGCGATTCCTCCGTGAGCCGAATCTTCTTTTTGGTCGCAGTGATTTGAAAGGCCAGTAACGCGGGCATCAAGTCGGGTGCCTGGTCGGCGAAGAGTAGGACCGCGTAGAAGGCCATGGCGGTGGTGTCGTTGACCCGACCATATTTTTCGAAAAGTCGGCGAAATTCCGTCTCCCCGGCGGCGGTCAACTGGTAACGCGTCTCCTTGGTCCCCGGCGTGGCGGCGGGCAGTTGTTCCAAGAGGGCCTTGGCCTCCAGTTGCTGGAGGTTGTAATAAAACGACCCCTTGGTGTAGTGGATGACGTAGTCGAAGTGCCGTTCGCGCATGTAGGTCAGTAGTTCGTAGCCGTAGGAGCCGGCTTCTTCTTTTAATAAGCCTAGGATCAAGAAGGGAATCATGCATCGGCCTCCCCGCTGCGACTGGCTTGCACGGCGGCCATGAACTCGTCAAAGGTGGTTTGACCCAGCGCAAAGCGTTTACTCTGCAGGTACAGGGCCTCGGCGGCGGTCAACGGGTGAGCGGTCAACGCTGCCACACGCTGGGTTTCGTCGGCCAATGGCGCTAAGACGTCGGCCCGTTGGTGGAAGGCCTGGTAGTAACGGACCCCAAAGCGCCGTTGCGACGGGGCGTTGAGGTGGATGCCATCCGGGTTAGCGGTCAAATCAGCCGCCGTTACGAAGTAGGCCTGGGGCAGGTCGGCGGCGGTTTGGCGAATCAGGGCATCAATCTGGGGCGCTTCCGTTGCGCTTAACCCGAAGCCGTGCTGGCCCAGAAAAGCGGGAAGCCCGCCTAAAATAATGGGAACGGCAGGTAAGTTGAGCGCCGTCCGAAGATGGGTCAGGGTGTGGGTGAGTTGGGTCTGGTACGTGCGGTAATGTTGATCAAGACTGTCATTTTCGCCCTGGTGCCAGAGAATCGCGATGATCTCGCTGGTTTCTTGCGCAAAGCGGGCTTCGCTAATGGCGTGGCGCATCAGTGGCGCATCCGGCGCCCATTCGGCGAGCGCGCTGCCACCCTCGGCACAGGGAATCAATCCCAGCGTTTCGGTGGGGTGGTCGGCGGACCAGGCTTGCGCAAAGGCGGGGGCGAGTCCCACGCCGGCGACTTCGCGGTCGACGTTGACTGGTTCGGCGAGCTGTTGCCAACGCCCGTTACGCAACATGCGTAGGTGGTCGTTTAAGATGGGGGGAACGGCGGTTAAAAAGCCGCGGCCGGCCATGTTCGATTGGCCGACCATTAAGATGGATTTCATAAATAAAAACTCCTTTAGTCTAATTGGACTAAATCATCATAGTCTAATTAGACTAACATGTCAAACCCCATTTTTAACGCATGACGAACAACGAAAAACCAGGCTCAGCCACTCGGAAATGACGAGTAGTTGGGCCTGGCTTAGTTGAGACAAATTATTCGGCTTGGTGAATTGCGCCAAGAATATCATCTTGGCTGAAGTCGTGAGCCATGTAGGCGGCGCTTTGCGTTGGCAGGTGTTGGGCCAAACTGTCGAACTGTTGCCAGGTGATTTCGCCGTCGACCGTGGCGAAATCCAGGATGTGGCCGCCAAAGTCGTGGTCGGCGGACATAAAGTGGCTGTGGAACCCGCCGACGGCCACGCCATCGAAGATTTGGGGAGAATAGTAGCTAAGCAGGGTTCCGGTGACCGTCTCCCGGGTAAAAATGCGTTGGGTCGCCGCTGTCTTGGCTAACGACTGGTAAGGCTGTGCCGATTTTTGCACGGCTCGCGTTCGCATTTGGGTGAACGTTCCCGTAATCTTCACGGAGAAGAAGGTGTTGGCACTCCGGGTTTCGGCCATGATTTGGGCCGGCAGGTCGGCCTGCCGGGCGTTTTCGACCGTCATCAGTGGCTGATAAGCGGCGAAGTGACTGTTGGCAAAGGGGAGGGTAAAGTCGGCGGAGACCAGGTTAACCTGTCCGTGACTATCGACCTGGTAGGGTGTGCCCTCTAAAATAATGAGCTCGCCGTCCAGACCTTCCCCGGTCCCAATGCCCGTGTCACCATGGGCCAATAGGTCTTGCATGGTGATGGTTCCATCGAGGAGCCCCGGTACCAGTAGGGCCAGGGTCCCGTGTTGGTATAAAGTGGTGGTGTTTGACATGACATAAGCCTTCTTTCGATTAGTTCAAGACGTCTTTGAGTAACGTTGACGCGAATTTGAGATTATCGCGGTAGTCCACGGGGATGTCAATCACGGTCGGCCCGTCCGTGGCAAATGCCTGCTTGAGCGCCGCCGTGACTTGTTCCGGCGTTTCGGCGTGTAACCCGGTAGCCCCGAAGCTTTCGGCGTACTTGGCGAAGTCGACGTTGCCGATGTTGACCCCGGAATCACGCCCGTATTTAGCTTGTTCTTGGAATTGAACCATGTTGTAGTGCCCGTCGTTCCAGATCAATTGCACGATGTTGAGGTGCAGCCGCACGGCCGTTTCCAGTTCCTGACTGGAAAAGAGAAAGCCCCCGTCGCCAGCCACGGAGACGACGTGTTGGTCGGGCCGTTCGAGTGCGGCCGCAATGGCCCAGGGAAGGGCCACGCCTAGCGTTTGCATGCCGTTACTAAAGAGCAAGTGCCGTGGCTTGTAACTGCGGAAGTGCCGGGCCATCCAGATGTAGTGACTACCGACGTCGACCGTGACCGTGGTGTCGTCGTTGACCTGGTCCTGTAAGGCCCGGACGATAGCCAAAGGATGCACCCCGTGACCCGCAGTGGTGGCGGGGACGGCGTCTTGAGAATCGAAGTGATCGCGTAAGTGGTGCAGGTGAGCAACCATCTCGTCACTAAGGGTCATGGCAGGCAGGCTCTGGCTAAGCGCCGTTAGGGTCTTGGCAATGTCGGCCTGGATGACTAGGTCGGGTTGGTAATCGTTAGAAATTTCCGGTGCGATACTATCGAGGTTGATGATGTCGCCGGTCCGATCGAGGTTCCACAGGCGGCCTTCGTATTCGACGGGGTCGTACCCCACGGTGATGACCAGGTCGCTTTCCCTTAAGATGGCATCCCCAATCTGATTACGGAAGAGCCCCACCCGACCAAAGTAGTCTTTTTCCAGGTCACGGGAGATGACCCCGGCGCCCTGGAAGGTCTCAACCACGGGGATGGAAAATTTCTGGAGTAACGCGTGAATCGCCGCGGTCACGGCGGTGCTCGACGAACGCATACCGGCTAAAATCACGGGGAGTTTAGCGGCTTGTAGTTTGGCGGAAACTTGCGCGAGGGTCGCCGCGTCGGCGCTCCCCTGGGCGATGGGGGCCAACGGCTGAATCGCCGGGGTGGTCACCGCATCGTCCAGAACATCCTTGGGAAGGGAAATGAACGTCGCACCAGCCTTGGGGGCCACCGCCGTCTGATAAGCGTTGGCAAAGGTTTCGGAGAGGTTGTTGGCGTCTTGGACCTCGACACTATCCTTGGTCGCGGCGGTCAAGAGTTCTTTGCTAGGGATGCTTTGGTGCGTGAGCCGGGCCACGTCATTGCGGGGCACCTGACCGCCTAAAGCAATCACGGGGTCTCCTTCGGACGTGGCGGTGATGAGACCAGTCGCGAGGTTGGAAACGCCGGGGCCCGAGGTTGTCGCAACCACGCCGGGTTTGCCGGTCAGTCGGCCAATACCGGCGGCCATGAAGGCAGCGTTTTGCTCGTGGTGGGTAATCACGAGTTGGGGGGTCCGGGGATCCTGGCTGTAGGTGAGGAGGTCGAATAGTTGGTCGACCTTGGCCCCGGGGAGGCCAAACACGTATTTAATGCCCTGATTGATCATGGATTGTAGTAGCGCTTCAGCACCGTTAATTGTCATGAGTAAAGTCGTCTCCTTGTTTAAGCAGTGATCACATGTTATGGTTTAAAGATAGAACGCTTATGTTGATTTGTCAACACGCAAGCAGCAAAAGAGGCAAAACGATGAAAAATATCGGCTATTTAGCGCAGGATATTTCGATCCTGCATCGGCAATACTACAAGGATACCAAGCAACAGTTTGACGATCTTAATCTAAATCCGACGGCAGCCTGTATTCTGTTAACGGTGGGCGATTATCCTACTATTACGCAGAATCACGTGGCACGGTTATTGGTCGTTGATAAGGCCCTAGCTACCCGGGAGATTAATAAGATGGAAAAGTTGGGTTATCTGAAAAAAACTAATGGCACGGGGAAGACCAAGTTGTTAACCCTGACGGTTGCGGGGCAACAAGTGGTCACCACTATCCAGCGGATTCGGGTCGGGTGGTGGGAACGGCAATTTGCAACCACGGGGATCACGCCGGAAAGTCCTTTAATTGCGGCAATTGAAACGGTGGTGGGAACCATCGTGGGGCCGGATATCGCGGCGGCCCGGCAGTTAGATGATCAAGATTAGTAGGTCACACTAAATAGGCTGCCACGACCGCTGAGCGGTCTGTGGCAGCCTATTTTTAGGTTAGTTAACGTCGTTCAATGGCCAGGAGATAGGGTGGTTGGTGCACTTGGTTGATGAATCCGTACTGGAGTACCTGGTAGGTTTTCTGCGGCAACGCAGTGCAAAAGTCGCGGACGGCTTGGGCTTCGGCGGCACCCCCGGGATGGCCGGAATACACCACTAACAGCAGGCGTCCGCCCCGCATCAGGTGTGGGAGCAGTGCGTTGATGGCCGTTAACGTGGTCGTTGCCTGGGTAATGCGGTGCTTATCGCCCCCCGGTAAGTAGCCCAAGTTGAAGACGGCGCCCGCTAGTTGGGTATTGGCGAGATATTCGGCGGCGTGTTCGTGGCCGGTTAAATGGAGGTCGACCCTAGCACTCAGACCAGTGAGGGTGAGTTGGGTTTGCGTGTGTTGCAGGGCCACCGCCTGGACGTCAAAGCCAATGACGTGGCCAGCGGGGCCCACCAGTTGGGCGAGAAAAACGGTGTCGTGACCGTTGCCTACCGTGGCATCGACAACGGTGGCTCCCGGATAAACGCATTCTTTGAGGAGAAAATGACTATAGGTTAAGGCGTTGGGTAAATTCATCTAAAGTTCGCTTCCTTTGCGGGTGAGAGCCCACTGTGTCAGGGTCAAACAACAGAACCCCAGTAACCAACCGCCCAGAACGTCGGTGGGATAATGGACACCCACGAAGACGCGGGAAACGCCAATGGCGACAATCCAGAGACTGGCGAGGCTAATGATCACCGATTTCCACACGGGATGATTGGCCAGATAGTAGGCGGTCAACACGATGACGGCACCCCACAGCAGCATGGCGGTAACCGAGTGACCGCTAGGAAAGCTGTAGGAACTGGCGGCCACTAGTCGGTGGACGGTCGGTCGGGGGCGTTGCACTAGGTTCTTAATCACGGTGTTACCTAATCCGGCCCAACCAGCGACGTTGATCAGAATCATTAAGGCCGCTCGGAACCGGCGGGCAATGACCAGAACGGCAAGTAACAATAGGGTGATCCAGACGACGCACCGGGGATTGCCCGCCGAGGTGATCATGATCATCCCTTGGGTTCCAGCTGGGGCTAGGGGCTGACGAATCAGGTGAATGAGGTGAGTATCGACGACAGTCACCCAGGCTTGGTGAGTCGTGACGCCCCATAAATCAATCAAGAAGAGTAAGCCGGCGATCCAGGTGAGACCCCAGCGCCAACGGGAAATTTTCGGCACAATCATCGATCCTTTAGGTTAAATTTGATGAGTCAAGTATAGCATAATCGATTCAAGAAATTTGCCGGGAAAACTACCGGTGTCGTCTTGCTTTTCCCGGGGGGGTTTGCTAAGATTAGGACAATTACCGATTAACACTGAACGTTGACGAGAAGTAGTAGCAATGCCGGGGTATCTAGAGAGCGGATGGGGCTGAGAATCCGTTACCCGGGTGGGCGAACTTATCTCCGAGTGGATCTGCCGTAAGGTGGGCGTCTGGCGCCGTTATCCGCCACTGAGTCCCAGGTATTGGGAAAACGTAGGTGGTACCGCGCTCAAACGCCCTACAGAAATTGGCCAATTGGCGATTTCTGGGGGCTTTTTTTGACACACAACGTTGACTTAGAGGAAAGGAAGCGTCATTTTGGCATACAAACACCAAATTATTGAACGTAAGTGGCAACATTACTGGCGGGTCAACGAAACCTTCAAGGCTTCGGATAACACGACCAAGCCCAAGTATTACGTCTTGGATATGTTCCCTTATCCATCCGGACAAGGCCTGCACGTGGGGCATCCTGAAGGGTACACCGCAACCGACATCATGGCCCGTTACAAGCGGATGCAGGGCTTTAACGTCTTACACCCCATGGGGTGGGACGCGTTTGGTTTACCAGCCGAACAGTACGCGTTAAAGACGGGGCACAACCCCAAGGACTTTACCGCCCACAACATTAAGAACTTCAAACGTCAGATTCGCTCGTTAGGCTTCTCCTACGACTGGAGTCGCGAAGTTAATACCACCGACGAATCCTATTACAAATGGACGCAATGGATTTTCGAACAACTCTATAAGAAGGGTTTAGCCTACGAAGACAAGATCATGGTTAACTGGGCACCCGACTTCATGGGGGGAACCGTCGTGGCCAACGAAGAAGTCGTCGACGGCAAGACTGAACGGGGCGGTTACCCCGTTTACCGCGTGCCAATGCGGCAATGGGTCTTACGGATCACGGCTTACGCCGACCGCTTGTTGACCGACCTAGACGACCTGGATTGGCCGGAAAGCATCAAGGAACAGCAACGTCACTGGATTGGTCGTTCCGAAGGGGCCAGCATCTTCTTTAAGATCGCCGACCACGCCGATGCGCAAATCGAAGTTTACTCGACGCGGCCCGATACGTTGTTTGGGGCGACCTACATGGTCTTAGCGCCGGAACACAAGCTGGTCGATGAGATCACCACGCCGGAACAACACGACGCCGTACAAGCCTACAAGGAAGCCATCGAAAGCAAGTCTGACTTGGAACGGACCGACCTGAACAAGGATAAGTCCGGGGTCTTCACCGGGGCCTACGGGATCAACCCGATCAACGGCAAGAAGTTACCGATCTGGATCGGCGATTACGTCCTGGCATCTTACGGGACCGGGGCCATCATGGCCGTTCCCGCCCACGATGACCGGGACAACGACTTTGCCAAGAAGTTCAAGTTGCCGATCGTTCAGGTCATCGCGCCCGCAGACGGCAGTGACGTGGACGTGCAAACGGCGGCCTACACGGGCGACGGTAAGCACATCAACTCCGACTTCTTAGACGGGATGGACAAGGCCGAAGCCATGACCGCGGCCACCGACTGGTTGGAAGCCCACGATGCGGGCCACAAGCAGGTCAACTTCCGGCTACGGGACTGGATCTTCTCACGGCAACGTTACTGGGGCGAACCGATTCCCGTTATCCACTGGGAAGACGGCGAAACCACGTTGGTTCCGGAAGATGAATTACCGTTACGCCTGCCAGCCGCTAAGCAACTCGAACCTTCGGGAACGGGTGAAAGCCCGCTGGCGAACCTGGATGACTGGGTCAACGTGGTGGATAAGAACGGTCGTAAGGGGAAGCGCGAAACCAACACCATGCCACAATGGGCCGGGAGTTCATGGTACTTCTTACGTTACGTCGATCCGCACAACGACAAGATGATTGCCGATCCGGAGAAATTAAAGTACTGGATGCCCGTTGACCTTTACATTGGGGGCGCCGAACACGCCGTCTTGCATCTGCTGTACGCGCGGTTCTGGCACAAGTTCTTGTACGACCTGGGTGTCGTGCCAACCAAGGAACCGTTCCAGAAGTTGGTCAACCAGGGGATGATTCTGGGGACCAACCACGAAAAGATGTCCAAGTCCAAGGGGAACGTCATCAACCCCGACGAAATCGTGGAACAACACGGGGCCGATACCTTGCGGCTGTACGAAATGTTCATGGGACCGTTGGAAGCTTCCAAACCGTGGAGCACGGAAGGTATCAACGGCTCTCGCCGGTGGTTAGACCGTGTCTGGCGACTGCTGATCGATGACAACAACCACTTACGGGATCGCGTCACCATGATTAACGACGGTCAACTAGATAAGATCTATAACCAAACGGTCAAGACCGTGACCGAAGATATCGAAGCCATGCGCTTCAACGTGGCCATTTCCCAGTTGATGGTCTTCGTCAACGAAGCCTACAAAGTGGACAGTCTGCCATTGATTTACATGGAAGGCTTCGTCAAGTTGATCTCGCCAATTGTACCGCACATCGCCGAAGAGTTGTGGTCCCTGATGGGTCACGACAACACGATCGCCTACGCCAAGTGGCCGACTTATGACCCGAAGCAATTGGTCGAAGATGTCGTGGAGATGGTGGTTCAGGTTAACGGTAAGGTCCGGGCACACCTAAAGGTGGCTAAGGACGCCGATAAGGATACCATTGAACAGGCCGCTTTAGCGGACGACACGGTTAAGACCCACGTGGATGGCAAGACCATCCGCAAGGTCATCGTGGTGCCCGGTAAGCTGGTCAACATCGTTGCTAATTAAAAATTAACGTCAAAAAAACACCACTTTTCGCCGAAGGACGCTTCGGTTAAAAGTGGTGTTTTTAATGATTTTGAGGTTACCGCCGCCGGTGACGAACGAACGTAAAGAAGTGTAGCAATCCGGCGAGTAAGACGTAGAAGATGACGACAAAACTGATGTAGGTCAGCCAGAATTTTCCGGGCGTGAAGACGCCTAACCACCAGGCTTGTAGGCCCATGGTCACTAGCGCCATGGCGGCAATCATCACGAAAAGCAGTATGTAGCGTTTCAAGGTATTATCATCCTTTCGTGGGCGGTGTGCAATCTTGTGCCCCCACCGGGTGCATTCACGCAGCTTCTCCGGACGGGGGGTCGCCGTTCCCCAGGTGCCGGTCCCGACAAACTCACCCACCTTAATCAGCCCGGCGCCGGTCAAAATTCGGTCGATCGTCACGAAAGTTTGATCGGTGATGCCGGTAAAGAAATTGTCTAATGAACTAATGAAGCAGGTGGTCATGCTCAGGTAATGTTTGTTCTGGTACTTACCGGGCAACGTATCGCCCACCGAGTTCATCTTCACTAACCGAAACCGCATACAATCGAAGAATTGCTTCATGACCCCGGGCAATCCACCCCAATAGGTGGGGGTACAGATAATCCAAAAATCGCTGGCTGCCAACTTGGCCTCTAGGGTATCTAAGGCCGGACACGTTTTTTCGGGCGTATCCGGGTAAATCTCGTAGTCTCGTAAGAAGACCGTTTCCACCTGGGCGTCGGCGGGTAAGGCGGCGAGCACGGCCTGTAAGTAACCGGCAGTAATCCCCGTTTCTTCGTGGCTCCCCAGTAAAGCTAGGTAACGCAAGCTCATCCCCCCATTCGTTAAGACTGTAACTAGTCTACTACAAAAACGGTGGCTAGCGCAATGAAGAAGACCCTACAAAGCCAGTGTTATCAAGCGATTAGCGAATCTTTAGTTCCCAAAGGTAGGATGAAAAAAAGACCGAGTCGCCCCGGTCTCTCATCTATTTTTTATTGGAACAGTTCCGTGATGATGGCAAAGAAGCGGTGTCGAACCACGTCGTCTTCACCAGCCTTAGAGAACTGGTAATGTAGCAAGTGACGGTCAAATTCACGGAAGAAAACGTTGGCCATCTTGTGATAGTCGCTATCACTGGTCTGGTCGATCCGCTTAAAGCTCCGCCAAGTTGCGTAGAGTAACTGCTCGTCAGGGACGTCCTTTAATTCCGGGAATCCGCGACGAATTCGCTTAGTCATCTGAATGACTTCATGTGCACGCTCCGGGGACATTTGCATCTTCGGGGACATTTGCATCTTCGGGGTAGCAGTTGCTCCAGATACTATTTGTGCCATACTGGTCTGCCTCCTAAAAAAACGCTCAGTGTGTCTAACAACTAACTTCCTATACTCTAGAATACCACTGTTGACGCGATTCGGTAAATTGAAGGCCGCTGAAGACCGACTTTTCTCGGCGGATTTACTTAAGTATTACATGAAACTTAACCGAAAGCTGAGGCTTGCAAGAAATCCGCTATGGTATAATATTGGTTTGACTACCGCGTCTTTCATGGGGGAGACGTGGTCACTAAACGACGAAATTTTAATTAAGTGAAAGTAGGGTGTCAAATGGCGACAAAGTCTGATAATCCGGGTAACCAGAGCGTGAACGCCCAGGAACAAATGGTGGCGGGTTCGGCGTGGATGACGGCAGGCAGTATTTTTTCACGAATCCTAGGTGCAGTATACATCATTCCCTGGAGTATCTGGTTTGGCACCTTTTTCTTACAAGGTAACGCCCTTTACGGGAAAGGGTATAACATTTACAGTTTCTTCTTAATCGCGGCGATCGCGGGGGTCCCCTCGGCGATTGCTAAGCAGGTCGCCCACTATAATGCTTTGAACGAATACGGTGTCAGTGTCCGCTTGTATCAACGGGGATTGGTGATCGCGTTAGGAACCGGCGTGGGGATTGCGGCGTTGATGTTCTTCGGAGCGCCGCTATTTACCGGGGGCGATCAGAACCTGATCCCGGTCCTTCATTCATTAGCCTGGGCGATTTTGATCATCCCGACCATGAGTCTGACCCGGGGGTACTTCCAGGGATTCCAGCAGATGGCGCCCTCGGCTATTTCCCAGTTCGTCGAACAATTGGCCCGGGTGATCTATATGCTGGTCACGGCCTTTCTGATCATGCGGGTGCTCAAGGGAAACTGGGTTACGGCCGTGGCCCAATCGACTCTAGCGGCGGCCGTGGGGGCGTTGTGTGGGCTATTGATCTTAGGGGTCTACTACTGGCGGCGCCGGGGCTATTTCCGTTCCCTGGTCCGGAACAGTAACAACCAGTTGGTCGTGCCGGCTAACCAGTTGTACCGCGAAATTGTGACCCAGGCGGTGCCGTTTATCGTACTGGGGGCGGGGATCACCATCTTCCAGCTGATTGACCAGTACACCTTTGCGCCGATTATGCATTGGGCGGGGCACTACACCGAGGCCTACTTAAACGACCTGTTCGCGTTATTTGGGGTGAACGCCAACAAAATTATTATGATTACGATTTCGCTGTCCTCAGCGTTGGCCATTACGGTGGTGCCGTTGCTGTCCGAGGCCTATACGCGGGGCCATAAACGCGAAATCTCTAGTCAACTGACCAACGCCTTTTTGATGTTCGAGTTCGTGATGATTCCCAGTGCCTTGGGGATGTCGGCGGTTGCCCGGCCGTTAAACATCGTCTTTTACGGTCACGCCCAAGAAGCCTTGGGCGCGTCGATTCTAGCGTTCTCATCGTATCTGTCCATCATTTTGGGCCTGTACACGGTGGTGTCGGCTTTAATGCAGGGAATTTCGCAGAATAAACGGGCGGTGAAGTACTTTGCGGTGGGGACCGTCGTTAAATTCGTGGTTCAGTGGCCGCTGGTGTACTTTCTGGGTGCGTTCGGCCCGTTGGTGGCAACCGGTATCGGTTTTCTGGTGACCTGTTATCTGATCATCCATTCACTCAATTATCAGTTTGGGATTAACTACGCCACGATTGCCAAACGGACTAACGGGATTTTGCTGTCTTCAATCATTACCTTTGGTTTGGCCAGAGCGGTGGTTTGGGGCGGCACCTGGCTGTTAGGCGATAGCCGGATCATGAGTTTCGTCGTGGTCGCCGTAGCGGCCGTGGTAGGCGGCTACTTCTACGTCTATACCATGTTGCACAATCGGTTGGCCGACGACATCATGGGTCCCCGGGTCGCCGGATTACGCCGCCGGTTGCACATTCGTTAGGAGGAAATCAGCATGAATTTGGAGCGCTACTTAACCGAACATCATCAGGGAACTCGCCGGCAAATTGTCCGGCTGTTGCGTCAGGAACGGGTGACCGTTAACGATGCCGTGGTGGTTACGGGACATACGCCGATTAGCGTCACGGATCAAGTACGCGTTGACGGGCTCACCGTGACGGGGCGCCAGCCACAATACCTAATATTTAACCGACCCTTAGGCTTTCAAGACGACCTGACGCCGACCACGCCACGAAGCCTGGGTAGCTTATTGAACGACTTTGACCGGCAGTGGCAGTTGGCGGCCTTAGCGGATCTGCCGAAAGAGGCCACGGGACTGGTCTTGGCCAGTGATGATGGGCACTTTTTGACGGACCTGCAACGGGTAACGTGGGCCAGTCAACTGACCGCCCAACTTATGGGCCCCGTTGCGCCCGACCTGACAGCGCTGCGAGCGGCAGCAACCTGGCAGGAGCTTACCGTAACCCCGGATGCCGTCCGGCAAACCACCACTATCGTCGGGACGACTAAGGGAGTGGCCGCCGCGGTCATTGCCCTGAACCAGCTGCCAGGCTTGATTGGTCCGGTTGTGCGGACGGGAGTGGGGCCCCTCTTGCTTCCCGGCGACCTACCCGTTGGGACCTACCGGGGCCTACTACCCACGGAAATTGACGCGTTGGTGGCACCGCTGGAAACGACGGCGCGTCAGCAGAATTAGAAAGTTAATCGACGGGGATGGCCATCCAGAAAAACCGCCCATGATTCCTAAAAGTGGAATCATGGGCGGTTTTGGCGTTTAAGACTGGTTAACAATTAGTGGGCCTCGTGAGCCTTCATAAATGCAGGAAGCTGCTCCGTGATCTGGTGAGGCAAGACCACGTATTGGGTGCGAGCCAGTTCCTCGGCAATCGCACTGTGACTGTAGACGGCCGCCAGCACGGCACGAGTGGGATCGCTGAATTGGGCGAGAAAGCCGCCAACCATTCCAGCCAGCGTGTCGCCCATGCCCCCGGTGGCTTGGGCGGGTGTCCCGAGGGGATTTTCGTAAGTCGCGGTTGCCGTGTAGATTTCGGTACGGTGTGACTTGAGGACCACCGTAGCGTGTAGGCGGTCGACGGCCTGGCGGTTAGCCGTCTCGGTCTGATCCGCAATCCGAATCCCACTGATCCGTTGCCATTCCATCTGGTGGGGCGTTAAGACCAGTGGCACGCTGGGAAGGGTTAGCTGGTGTTCGGCTACCAGGGTGATGGCCGAACCGTCCACCACCAGGGTTTGTTGCGGCGTCACCAGGGCGAAGACTCGTTGTAGGGTGGCCAATGCCGGGGCATCCGTCCCCAGCCCGGGGCCAATCACGATGACGTTGGCCCCCGTGACCAGTGAAGTCAGCAGGGCGTTGTCGTGATAGTCGGCAAACATGGCTTCGGGGAGCCGGGCGTGCAAGCTCCCCTGGTTACTCGGATCGGTGAGGGTGGTGACCAATCCTGCACCGGCATACACGGCGGCGGCACTGGCCATGATGATGGCGCCACCGAAGTTAGAATTGCCACCAATTAAGACGATGCGTCCGTAGGTTCCCTTGTAACTATCGGCCGGGCGTTGCCGAATGGTTTGCGATAAAATAGATGCGGTCAGGGTTTGCATCCTGAGGACTCCTTTCGGGTTAAATTAATTTCAGTATAGCATGGTTGAAAAGTTCCGGTGAAAACGTTCTCCCGGTATGCTAGAATGAGGGATAAGAAAACTGCGGCGTAGTCCGCTAGACATTTACGAGGAGGTTCAATCATGGCAATTGATTGGCAAAAATTAGCACAACAATACCGCGACGCTTACCTTGCGGATCTTAAAACGTTGGTGAGCATCGATAGTTCCCGTGACGATTCACAGGCGACGACCGATTATCCGTTAGGCCCGGGGCCAGCCCAGGCGTTGATCGCCTTTTTAGACCTTGCCAAACGCGACGGCTTTACGGTCAAAAACTTAGATAACCTGGTGGGTTATGTCGAATACGGTACCGGAAAAGACACCCTGGCCATCCTGGGACATGCCGATGTGATGCCGGCGGGTAAGGGGTGGTCAACCGATCCCTTCACGTTAACGGCTAAAGACGGTAACCTTTATGGTCGGGGAACGTCCGACGATAAGGGACCGGCATTAGCGGCTTACTACGGGCTGAAGATGCTGAAGGACCAGGGGATTGACCCGAAGATGAAGATTCGGTTTATTATCGGTACCGACGAAGAAAGTGATTGGACGGGGATGAACCACTACCTGGACCTAGAACCGGCGCCAACGTTAGGCTTCTCACCGGACGCGGAATTCCCGTTGATTAACGGGGAAAAGGGAAACGTGACGTTTGAAACCCACTTCGGAGGCACCAATGAAGGGGCCTTTACCTTACAAGCCTTTGACTCCGGTTTACGGATGAACATGGTGCCCCGCGACGCCGAAGCCACGGTTACGGTACCGGATCCAGCCAAGTTACAAGCCAGCTTTGACATGTTCTTAGCCCAGACACCGGTGAGTGGTGATTTGACCCTGGACGGCGCTACGGCGCACCTGCACCTGGTAGGGAAGGCCGCTCACGGGATGGAACCTAAAAACGGGATTAATGCCGGGACCTATCTGGCGACCTTCCTGGGGCAGTTTGAATTTGGCGGCGATGCAGCTAACTTCCTGCACCTAATTGCTAACGACCTGCATGACGATTCACGGGCTCACCGGTTGGGCTTGAATTACACGGATGACGTCATGGGGGATTTGACCATGAACGTCGGCATCATGACCTTCAAAGCCCAAGAAGCGGGCTTGGTCAACACCAACTTCCGTTACCCAACCGGGACGGGGGCTGCCCAAATTCTTTCCGGGTTACAACGGGCGACCGCACAAATGCACGTGACGGTTGAACAGGGGCGCGAGATGGTGCCACACTATGTCGATCCGAGTGACCCGATCGTGGCAACGTTGATGGACGTCTACCGGCAACAGACGGGCGACACGACGGCCCAACCAGAAGTGGTAGGTGGTGGAACGTACGGCCGGCTGATGAAGCGTGGGGTGGCCTTCGGGGCATTATTCCCCGGCACGGCGGACACCATGCATCAAGCTGATGAGTTTCAACCGGAAGCCGACCTTTTGAAGGCCATGGCGATCTACGGCCAGGCCATCTATGAATTGACAAAGTAGGTGTGAAGGGGGAATCAGGATGACACAACCATACCAACGAATTCTCGTGGGGGTTGATGGATCGCGCCCGTCGAAACGGGCGGCTGAAAAGGCTATCGCGGTCGCGCGCCGTAACCATGCTGAGTTGGTCATTGCGGCAGTGATGAGCGGTGGTCGATACGTGGGTCTGGGGACCACCGAGGTCGGGTTTGGCTACGTCGACCAGAAGGTGATGGATGCGGCCCGGCAGGAGTTTAACGACATCGTCGACGGTTATCGGCAAAAGGCGGAGGCGGCGGGCGTTAAAAACGTGACGACGTCGGTCTATTACGGACACGCCAAGGTTGATCTGGCGCGGACCCTTCCACAGGAGTTTGACATTGATTTGATCATGTTGGGCGCAACGGGGGCCAACGTGGTGGAACGGATGATGTTGGGTTCGACGGCCAGTTACGTGGTAGCTAACGCCATTTGCGACGTTTTGGTGGTGCGGACCGATGAGCATAACCGCGCAGCTAAAATCAAGGTTAGCCAATTAAAATAAGCATTAATCGCCAGTAAACGACCACGCTTCGCCATTCGGTGCAACGTGGTCGTTTTTTATCATGGTAGATTTAGAAGCGTTGGCTGAGGGGGCAGAATTAGTGACCATAAGAAAAGCAGCCATCTCGGGTGAGCCCCGACACAGCTGCTGAATTTATCAGTCGATGAAATTAGAGACGGTGGATATCCAAGACGCTACCGGTTTTAGCATCGGCAATGAATTGGTATTGGACCAATTGGTCATCCTCGTAACGGGTGATACCACCATAATAGACGCGGGTCTTCACCGCAAACTTCTGGAAGGGCACCGTTTGCCGCTCGATCCAAGCCCCTTCGATGGGCGATTCTTGCCGGAATTGGTGTTTCACCTGATCCAAGATCGTATCCGGATCCAAGTGGGTGAGACCGCTGAACAAGCGGGTGATGAAAATGCCCATGATGCCGCCGAGTACCCCGCCGAGACTTAATTGATAAAGTTGACCATTTTTAGCAGCCATACGACCGCCTCCTTAAGCAATAGTTTATTGGGCAATGTTACCACCACTTCCATCTTTAGTATAGCAATGATTGGCGGGAAGTTCCCGTAAAAAGCTAGAAAAACGTGAAAAAGTTTGTGGTTCGGTCTTTAGGTTGTCAACGGTACGAGAATTGCGCGGGAGCGGGGGCTCAACAACCTTAAAACCACTAGTTGATGTTATAATCAATTAACAGTGATATTAAAATGGCATAATCTTCAAGGAGGCGACTCGAAATGCATTGGCAAGCACTGAAACGAGCCTTATTAGTTGGTTTGGGGTTCGGTATCGGACTACTGGGGAGTTTAGGTGGGCGGGCAGCCCCGACCTACACGCTGAGTGAGGTCGAAAGCCCTTATATTTTAATGGTGGAGAATGGCCAGGAACGCAAACAGTTTTACCATCAAGCGTTTCCCGAAATTGTGACGAAAGCGCAGTATCAAGATGATCAATTCTGGATCGATTTGCAGGCTCAACAGCCGGAAGAAGTCGACGTGGACAACATGCGGCAGTCCCTAGAACCGTATCTGACGGATCCCCTTGAGATTCCGACAGGGCAGACCCTTTATAGCTTCGTTTACCAGCTGGGGGTGGCACAAGGGGATGAACTGCCGACTTCGGAGGAGGACATGCGCCAGGCGCTGCCCCTTGACGCCTATAACGTGGCGTGGTGCGTGAGTCGAGTTGCCCAGTACCAGGCGGGGACCCGGACGTTTGCGGAGATTGCGGCGGACTATCAGGAAACTTTACGACCGAGCCTGGAGGAAATCGTTCAGTATGTTGCGCTCGAAGGCGTCAGTCCCGAGCTCTTCTTGGCAATGTACGATTACATGTTTTCGACCGAACAGGCCTTCAATAGTCTGTACGTGACCCAATTCTACGACCTATACGTGGCGACCTACCGCTTTGACACCTTGTCATTAAAACAGCGTGGTGAACTCAACCCAACGGCGACTAAGAAACAGTGGGAACAGAAAATGGATCAGCCGATGACGACGATGCTCAAACCGCTGGGGGACGGCACTTACCGGTTAGATGGCCTGGCGTTGACCATTATGGCCTTTGCACTGGGGGAGGACGTTGACCCTGTGCCACCGGTGAATGAATTGGGGCAGCCCATTACCGTCCGGTATCAGACCGAAACCGGGGAAACGCTAGCGGCCGATCAAACGCTGGTTGGTCCGGTGGGGGCCAGTTACCAGACCACGCCTAAAGCCTTTACGGGGTACTGGCTGAGCCGCACGGCTGGTCCCGCAACGGGTCGGTTTACCGCACAACCCCAGACGGTCACCTACGTCTATACGCCCGTTACGACGGGGGGCTCAGGAGACCAGGGCGTCGCGGCTAAGGGGGAAGTGATCTTGGCCACGAAGAAGATTGGCCTGTACCGGCAGGCTACGTTTACGGCCAAGGCTCGCCAGCAGTGGTATCAAGCTAAGGCCCGGGTGCACCAACCCATGTTCGTGGTCACGGGATATGCCCGCTCGACGCAGGGGCGCTTACGCTATCAAGTTAAGGACGTGAATCACCGCAGTCGCACGGCCGGAAAACGGGGCTACGTGACGGCCAAGACGGGCTACGTGACGCCCACCTATTACCACCGACTCGCCAAATCGATTACGGTGATCAATCCCGCCGGAATTAACGCTTACCGGCACCGAAATCTGACGGGGAAAACGGCCCATTATCGTCAGGGACAGATCCTGCGTGTTCGCCGAGTGGAACGGCATAACCTGACGACCCGGTTTGTTTTAACAAACGGCCGGTATGTGACGGCCAATAAAAAGTTGGTGACCTCGGGGCGGGTGTCGCGGCCAACGCGGGTGCAGGCCAGAGGTGCCGTGAATCGGTACGCGGACGTGAATCTGACGCGGCGGGTTCAACATTACCCAGCGGCGGCGCGGGCGCGCTTTACGGTTCGGGGATATGATTACAGCGATCCGCATGACTTTACCCGGGGCAGTCGGTTACGCTACCGCGTTGCCGGTAGCTACGTGACGGCGAATCGCCAGGTGGTGCGTCCCGTGAAATAGGGCGGCGGTGTACGCTTGTAAACATAAAGTTCGACAAGTCGCCTAAAAATGCTATAATGGTGGGCGTATATTTTTAAGCTTAAATAAAGGAGTGTTGCGTCATGGAACAATTACCCAAGATGTCAGCGGCGGACCTACAAGATGTTGTGAAGTCCGGTAAGACCATGTTATTCTTCTCAGCCACTTGGTGCCCCGATTGCACGTTCATTAAGCCAGCGATGCCGGCGATTGAAGCCGAATATCCCGATTTTAAGTTTGTGGCGGTCGATCGTGATGAAAACATCGATTTAGCTGCCGAATTAAACGTCTTTGGGATTCCTAGTTTTATTGCCTACGCCGACGGACAAGAAATTGGTCGGTTGGTAAACAAGGATCGCAAGACCAAGGCGGAAGTGGAAACATTCATCAATTCCTTATCCACGCCTGCCGACTAAAACCCGTTTGAAAGGATCCCGACATGTTAATTGCTAGTTACAATCCCCGTGAGTTAGGGGATACCCTGATTGTCATCGTTGCCCAAGACACCCCAGAACAAGCCCATACGGTTCGCGACGGTATCGCCCGGATTTATGATCCGGCGACCGAAAAGACCCTGGGGTATAACTTCCTGGCGGCTACTGATATCTTACCGAACCTCACAGGGCAGGGCCAGGTGGCCTTGTCTGCTAGTGACGTTGCGGTGTTAAATCAGGCATTGGAAAAGGCCGGTTTCGCCGGTGAATTAGTGGCCGAAACCAGTTCGCGCTTCGTGGTGGGCTACGTTAAGACCGCCACGCCACATCCCGATTCTGATCACTTACTGGTGACCGAAACGGTGGTTGACCACGAGCAAACGTTACAGATTGTGAGTGGTTCTCCCAACATGCAGGCCGATATTAAAGTGGTCGTGGCCAAGGTGGGAGCGATGATGCCTAACGGGTTGATCATTTGGCCCGGAGAACTCCGGGGCGTTCCCAGCAATGGGATGATTTGTTCAGGACGGGAGTTAGGCTTAGCCAACGCGCCACAGCGTCCGGGAGCGTTAATCTTACCGGACGAGTATCAAGTAGGGGACGACTTTGACTTCGAACGGGGCCAAAGCATCTTTGCTGCCAAATAATGTGGCGGGGATGGTTCACCACCAAACTGTCTAAGAAATATTAGGGAAAGCGGGTCAGGCCTTGTCGCCAACCCGTTTTTTTGTGTACAATAGGGAAGATTAGCAATTCAAAATTGCCAATAGAATCGGGGAATGCGTCTTTACGACGCCCGCTCCTCTGGAAAGACAAAACTGACGCGCGTTTGGCGTCAAGGAGGATGCCACATGGAACACTATGATGGGCCGGCGTTTTACCGTAAATTTCCGGTGAAACCAACCCCCGTACAACACGAAGAGCCATTGACCCAGCGGGCGACCTCGCAGGTTAAACACCGGCAGGAGCGAAACGCTCGCACGCAGCGAGAAGCTCAAGCAGCCCATGCTGCGGTAAAAAACTTACAACCCACAACTTCAACGACGGCTAAGTCTCAGCCGAGTCAACCGACTAACGGCAGCTACCGGCCGTTTCAAGTAACCGAGGTTCCCCGGCAATTACACTGGTCATCACAACACGCTACACCGCAACGGCAGCGCTACCAGCGCCTAATTGAGCGGTTACGAAAACCGTTAGCGTCATTCTTGACCCTGGCCCAACCAGGCGCCACCGACTCACCGAAGACGGCCGTAACGGCCCCAACGGTCGTGTTGATGCCTAGTCAGTCGACAACCGCCGCGATGACGTCAGCGACCACCACGACACCCGCTACCAGTCTAGCAACGAGTACCAGTCTGACGACCACACTCACCAGTACCACGGTAACGACGGAGGACATAGATCAGTCGGAGCAAACCAGTACTAGCGCCATCACGGTTGCTAGTCCAGCTGAGTCGCGAGCCGTACCAACTGCGAGTGTCTCGACGAGTACGGTGACCGCCGCCGAATTGGTTGAGCCGGCCCCTACCGAGATTATCTACCCGAGCGCCCAAGCCTCGCAGAGCTTATCAACGGTGACCACGCCGGTTGCCGACGCAACGGCGGCGGATGCTAGTGTGTCGGACGTCTCGGCCAGCACTTTGGCCTACCGACCGGTCGACTACCTACCGGTGGGGACTCCCGTCACGACAAGTGAGTCGCTGAGTGCCGCGACAAGTAGTCAGGTTGATCGTGATGTTCAGCGGTTACTCGACCGGACGTCTGCCGCGAAATCCACGGTTAGCGAACGACCCACGACACCCACGAGTCTTACCGCCCCGACAACCACGACTAGCGCAACTCAGAGTGGTGCCGCCACTAGCAGTGCTACTGCGGCCACTGCAGCCGTTACGTCCGTAACAGCGACGATTGCGACTGCCAGTGCAGCGCCCGTCGCCGCTAAACCCAAAGCAAAGCCCAGTCGGGGATTGGGATTGGCGTTAGGTGACATCATGCAGGAAGAGGGGAACGACCAACGGAATCTGGCCCTCTTTGCCGATGCGCCGACGACACCGACTGAGTCGCAGCCGAGTGCCGCCACCCGGGGCTACCATTTTCCGGAGCTGAGCCTGTTGCCCAAACCAGTGGTGCCAGACGAGGCCGCCCTAGACGAGTGGATTGAACATCAGGCCGAGGTTTTGGACGCGACCCTGAGTGCCTTTCACGTGGACGCCCACGTCACCGACTGGACCATCGGCCCCACGGTCACTCAATTTCAAATCAGCTTAGCGCTAGGCGTCAAGGTCAATAAGATTACGAACTTAAACGACGACTTGAAACTGGCGTTAGCCGCTAAAGATATCCGGATCGAAGCCCCAATTCCGGGGAAGAGTACGGTCGGCATCGAAATTCCGAACCTGAAATCCCGGCCGGTCATGTTGTCCGAAATCCTGAACTCGGCCGCCTTTAAGAATAGCGATTCACCGTTGACCGTGGCACTCGGGGTCGACCTTTTTGGTAAACCCCAGGTTACCGACTTACGGAAGATGCCGCACGGGTTGATTGCCGGGGCCACGGGTTCCGGAAAGAGTGTCTTCATCAATTCTCTGTTGCTCTCGATTCTCTATAAGGCCAATCCGCACCAGGTTAAGCTGCTGTTGATTGACCCGAAGGCCGTAGAAATGGCGCCGTACGACGGCTTGCCACACTTGCTATCGCCGGTGATTTCTGATCCGAAGGCTGCGGCGGCCGCATTGAAGTGGGTCGTCACCGAAATGGATCAACGTTACGAAAAGCTGGCCGCCGCGGGAGTCCGCAACATCGAGCAATTTAACGACCGGGCGGACGCCAACGACGAGCCAAGCTTGAAGATGCCATACATTGTGATCATCATCGACGAATTAGCCGATCTGATGATGATGGCGGCCAGTGAGGTTCAAGATTACATCGTGCGGATTACCCAAAAGGCCCGAGCCGCCGGGATTCATCTATTAGTCGCGACCCAACGGCCGAGTGTCGATATTGTAACCGGGACCATCAAGAACAACATCCCGACGCGGATTGCGTTCATGGTGTCCAGTCAGGTCGACTCCCGGACGATTTTGGACACGACGGGGGCCGAAAGCCTGCTGGGACGCGGCGATATGCTCTACTTGGGTAACGGGGCCAGCCAGCCAATGCGGTTGCAAGGGGCCTACGTCGAAGCCGAGGTGGATCGCGTCACCGACTTCGTGCGCACGCAGGGAAAGCCGCAATACGCTTTCGAGCCGAAAGGTTTGTTACAAAAAGAAACCAACGAAGAGAACCAAGATGAACTGTTACCGGAAGTTCTACAATATATTTCCCAGGAAAAAACCGTTTCGACTTCCAAGCTTCAACGGGTCTTTTCCATCGGGTATAATCGGGCCGCAAACCTCATTGATGACCTGGAACAACGGCATTACGTGTCTCCTCAACACGGGTCCAAACCGCGGGAAGTTTACCTGACACCGGACGATTTGGGGAAGGATCTCCCCGAACCTCATGATCAGGATGCACCCTTTTCATCTTAAAATGAATAGTCCTCACCGCCTTTAAGGGACGAGTTCTTTTATGGGGGTGGGGGATATGCTAAAATATAAGAAGAGCGACTCGTCAGGAACTTTAGGTATTGGAGTTGAACCGAGTTGAGTAGAAAAGAGGATCATTTAATGGATAACGCAACGGTGTACCATTTTGTCGGAATTAAGGGATCAGGGATGAGTGCCCTCGCCTTGATCTTACATGATAAGGGGTTTAAGGTTCAGGGATCAGATATCACGCAATATACGTTTACCCAACGGGGACTGGAACAGGCGAAGATTAAGGTCATGCCTTTTGACGCCGCCAACATTCACGATGGCCTGACGGTGATTGCGGGGAACTCTTTTACGGATGACCATCCCGAAATCAAAAAGGCTCGCGAAATGGGCCTGCCCGTCTACCGTTACCACGAATTCTTAGGTCACCTGATCGAAGGCTACACCAGTATCGGGGTCGCCGGGGCCCACGGGAAGACCAGTACCACGGGTCTGCTATCCCACGTCTTAAGTGGCGTGGCGCCGACGTCATACCTGATTGGTGATGGGACCGGGAAGGGGACGCCGAACGCACGGTTCTTCGTCTACGAAGCCGACGAATACCGGCGGCACTTCCTGGCCACGAAGCCAGACTACGCCATCATGACCAACATCGACTTCGATCACCCCGATTATTACAAGGGCATCGATGACGTCTACAGCGCCTTTGAAACCTGGGCTAACCAGGTCAAGAAGGGCATCTTTGCCTGGGGTGACGATCCCGAATTACGGAAGCTCAAGACCGACGTACCGGTTTACTACTACGGGACCAAGGATCGCGACGACTTTCAGGCCAAGAACATCAAGCGCTCGACCACGGGTTCGAACTTCGACGTTTACCATGACGGTGAACTCTTAGGCAACTTCGAGATTCACCTGTACGGCGAACACAACGTGCTGAACAGCTTGGCCGTGATCGCCGTGGCCTACTTCGAAAAGGTCAACATGGACGAAATCAAGCACGAATTGGCCGATTTCAAGGGGGTCAAGCGCCGGTTCACCGAACGGAAGATGGCCGACATGACCATCATCGACGATTACGCGCACCATCCATCCGAAATCAAGGCTACGTTGGATGCCGCACGGCAAAAGTACCCGGATAAGGAAATCATTGCCGTCTTCCAGCCACACACCTTTAGCCGGACGATTGCTTTGATGGACGACTTTGCCAAGAGCCTGAACTTAGCGGATAAGGTCTACCTGACCAACATCTTCAGTTCGGCGCGGGAAAGTCACGGGGCCGTGTCCAGTAAGGACCTCGCCGCGAAGATCTCTAAGGGTGGCGAAATCTTGACGGTTGACAACATGTCGCCGTTACTGGATTACCACGATGCCGTGGTGGTCTTCATGGGTGCCGGTGACGTGCAAAAGTACGAACGGTCCTACGAAGAATTACTGAGTCATTTATCACTGAAAAACAACTAAAGTTAACTGACGAAGGGGGATGGCTGCGGCCGTCCCTTTTTTGACCAGTGGAACCCGCACCGGGCGTCACGTTGAGAAACCGGCAAGTCCGGTGCCTGGTACCCGGCGCTCAGTAGGTCAACGACCTAACTGGCTGGCCATTTTGTGACTAATCCTGACCAATAATCGCACAATCCAGATAGATTATTGGCCCTTTGCGATTGAATTTGGTAGAATGTATCTTAGTAAATTTAAAGAGTGGCTACTGGTTTACTCAGTAGCTAAGTCGGGAATTGATTTGAAAGAAGGAGCGCTTTTATGAACAATTTTCAACAACAGCCCCGTGAAACGATTAATACCCAAGTCGGCCTGAACGCCTTTTTGACCCGGATGTTCGGTTGGATGGGGGCTTCAGTCTTAGTTTCCGCCTTGACGGCTTACCTGATGGTGGCTAGCAACGTGCGGATGAGCAGTGGCGGCATGTTGATCGCCCTGATTGCTTGGTTTATCTTACCGTTTGTGATCTCGGGTCAGTCCATGAAGCGGCCAACCACCGCTATCGTCGGGTTGATGATTTACGCGGTCTTGACCGGGGCGGTCGTGTCGATGTACGCCTACGTGTACACCGGCGCCGCGATGGCTGGGGCGTTCGTCTCCAGTGCCGCCGTGTTCTTAACCATGGCGACCATCGGGTTGACGACGAAGCGCGACTTATCCCGGATTGGGACGCAAGCCACGGCCGCGTTGATCGGGTTGATCGTGGCCATGATCATCAACATGTTCTTACAGAACAACATGGTTGCGTTGATCTTCTCGTTTATCGCCGTGATTATCTTTGCGGCTTTGACCGCTTGGGACACGCAGAAGATGCAAAAGATGTACTTGCAATACGGGGATCAGGTATCCATGACGGGACTCGCCATTAACGGGGCCTTACAACTGTACCTGGACTTCGTCAACCTGTTCTTACAACTGTTACAAATCTTCGGAATCTTTGGTGGCAGTCGCGACTAAGGCCCGTTGAAATGAAGGATTAAGAGTCTCGGCCGCGGGCCGGGGCTTTTTTTATCGCGCGACACTTAGGTTTTGTTTCGGGTTTGCCCGTTTTTTTGGTAAAATAGACCCAGAATATGCGAACGCGACGGGCGGTTAAGTCGCGTGAAAGGAGCCCATTATGGCGGAGAAACGATTATTATTGATCGACGGGAACAGTGTGGCCTTTAAGGCGTTTTTTGCCTTGTATAATTCCCTGGGCCGGTTTACCAACGGTGAGGGATTACACACCAATGCCATTTACGGCTTCAATACGATGTTGGAGACCATGTTAGACAACGTTAAACCCACGCACGTGCTGGTGGCTTTCGATGCCGGTAAGGTGACGTTTCGAACGAAAATGTATGACAACTATAAGGGCGGCCGAGCCAAGACGGCCCCGGAACTGTCCGAGCAATTTCCGTACCTCAAGAAGCTGTTAACGGCGCGGGGCATCAAGACCTACGAACTGCCTAACTACGAAGCCGACGACATCATCGGGACCACGGCCAAACGCGCCGAGGCGGCCGGTTTTACCACTACGATTGTGACCGGAGACCGGGATTTGACCCAACTGGCCGACGAGCGGACCACGGTGGCGATTTCGAAGAAGGGCGTTAGCGAAATTGAACACTACACGCCAGCCTATGTCAAAGAAAAACTGGGCGTGACGCCCGAACAAATCATTGACATCAAGGGTCTACGGGGCGACACGTCCGACAACTATCCCGGCGTGACCGGGGTGGGGCCGAAACGGGCCGTCGACTTGATTGACAAGTACGGCAGCGTCGAGGGCGTTTACGATCACATTGACGAGATCACCGCCAAGAAGCTCAAGGAACACCTCATCGAAGATCACGATAACGCCGTGCTGTCGAAGCAGTTGGCAACCATCAACCGGGACGCACCGGTCGAACTAACGTTAGACGACCTGGTCTACAACGGCCCTGACATGGACGCGTTAGTGGCCTTTTACCAACAGATGGACTTTCGTAAGTTCTTACAGGGTTTATCCGTGGACGGTGAAACGCCCAGCGCTTTACCCGGGTTACAAGACATCGCCTACACCGAGTTAACAGCCGCGAACCTCAGTAGCGTTCAGCTGGACGGCGAGTGTGCCTTCTACCTGGAAATGGACGGGGATAATTACCACCTGGCCGAGTTTGCCGGGTTCGTGATTGGCGCTCAGGACCACTGGTGGGTCAGCCGCGACGTGCAGTTGTTACAAGAAGACCCCCTGAAGGGCTACCTGGAAGACGCCCAACGGCCTAAGCAGGTCTTTGACGCCAAGCGGACCTACGTGGGCTTAAACCGGCTGAATATCACCTTAGCCGGCGTCGACGGGGACCTCTTGTTGGCTTCGTATCTGCTGAACACCTACGATAACAGTAACGACCTGGGCCGAGTGGCCGCCGAACACGGCTACGATCAGGTCGAGACCGACGAAGACGTCTACGGGCGGGGCGCCAAGCGCGCAATTCCGACCGACGACACCGTTTTCTTCACCCACTTAGCCCGCAAGGCCCGGGCCATCGAACACCTCAAGGCCCAACTCTTCCAGGACCTGGAGACTAACGACCAGGTCAAACTGTACCGGGAGATCGAACTCCCGATGGCCTTCGTGTTGGCCCGGATGGAAATCGCCGGGATCACGGTGGACGCCAGCGAACTCGAGGCCATGGGCAGCAAGTTCAGCGAACAACTCGCCGAGATTGAACAAACGATTTACAACGAGGCCGGCGAAGAATTCAACATCGGTTCACCCAAGCAACTGGGCCACATCTTGTTTGAAAAGATGAGCTTACCGGTGATCAAGAAGACCAAGACCGGATATTCCACGGCCGTGGGCGTCTTGGAGAAGCTGGCGGCCGACGCGCCAATCGCCGAGAATATCTTGAAGTACCGCAAGATTGCGAAGATCCAGTCGACCTACGTGGAAGGCCTGCTGAAGGTGATTCACCCCGACGACCACAAGGTCCACACCCGCTACCTGCAGACGCTGACCCAGACCGGCCGGCTGTCGTCCGTGGACCCGAACTTACAAAACATCCCGGTCCGTAGCGAGGAAGGGAAGGCGATCCGCAAGGCCTTCATTCCGCGGCATCCGGGCTGGCAGATCTTCTCGTCCGACTATTCGCAGATCGAACTACGGGTGTTGGCCCACATGAGTCACGACGCCAACATGCAGGAAGCCTTCCGTGAGGGCCAAGACATTCACGCGGCCACCGCCCGGCGGATCTTTAAGTTGGGTCCCGATGAGGAAGTCACGCCGAACATTCGGCGGCAAGCTAAGGCGGTCAACTTTGGGATCGTCTACGGCATCAGTGATTTTGGGTTGTCCCAAAACATTGGCATTCCCCGCAAACAAGCTAAACAATTTATTGACACCTACTTCGAGGAATATCCGGGCGTCAAGGCCTATACAGAACGGATGGTCCAGCTGGCGCACGAACAAGGCTACGTTGAGACCATCGCGCACCGGCGGCGGTATTTGCCGGATATCAATTCCCGGAACTTTAACCAACGTTCCTTTGCCGAACGGACGGCCATGAACACCCCCATCCAGGGGAGTGCCGCGGACATCATCAAAATTGCGATGATCCGAATGGAAGACGCCATCAAGGATCTTCAGGCCACGATGCTCTTACAGGTCCACGATGAACTGATCTTCGAGGCCCCTGCCGAGGAAATGGCGACGCTGGAAAAGCTGGTTCCGAAGATCATGGATTCGGCCGTGCAACTGGAGATTCCGTTGAAGGTCGACAGCCACTATGGGCCGACCTGGTACGACGTGAAGTAGGCGGAAAGAAGGAAAACGTATGCCAGAATTACCAGAAGTTGAAACGGTTCGGCGCGGGCTGACCCAGTTGGTCGCTGGCGCCACCATTGACCACGTCGAGGTTCTTTACCCCAAGATGGTCACGCCCGAGCCGGAAGTTTTTACGGCCGAGCTGATCGGTCGCCAAATTGAAAAAATTGACCGGCGGGGCAAGTACCTGCTGTTTCGGTTCAGCGGTGAGTTGACCATGGTGTCGCACCTACGGATGGAGGGCAAGTACGACGTCCAACCCGAGGGTAGTCCCGTGACCAAGCACACCCACGTGATCTTTCACCTGACCGACCAGCGGGAGCTGCGCTACACGGACACCCGCAAATTCGGCCGGATGCGGTTAGTCAAGACCGGCACGGAGGCCGAAGCGCTGCCGTCGTTAGCCAAGATGGGCCCCGAGCCCACGGCCGATACCTTGACGTTAGCCTACATGCAAAAGATCTTCGGCAAGTCGCATAAGATCATCAAGCCGTTCTTGTTGGACCAGTCGCGCATTGCGGGGTTGGGCAACATCTACGCCGATGAAGTGCTCTGGTTAGCCAAGATTAATCCGCTGACCCCGGTGGACACGGTCACGACCGACCAACTGGAAACGTTGCGACAGGCCATCATCGCCGAAATCAAGAAGGCCATTGCCGGGCACGGTACCACCGTGCACTCCTTCTCGACGGCTTTCGGGGAAGCCGGACAGTTCCAAAACGATCTGCACGTCTATGGTCGGGAGGGCGAACCCTGCGATCGGTGTGGCACCGAAATCGTGAAAATCAAGGTTGCCCAGCGAGGGACGCACTATTGCCCGCACTGCCAGCCCTTACCACCATCGGCCGAGGGGATGTTTGACGATGACTAGAGTCTGGGGATTGACCGGTGGGATTGCCACCGGAAAGTCGACTGTGAGTGCCTGGCTGAAACAAGCCGGCATTCCCATTATCGATGCGGACCTGATTGCTCGCGACGTGGAAGCCCCCGGGACGTTGGGGCTAGAAGAGATTGCAGCGGCCTTTGGCGACGACTATCTCCAGGCCGATGGGACGTTAGATCGGCACAAGTTGGGCCGGTTGGTCTTTAGCGATCCGGCCCAGTTAGCCCGGCTTACGGCGATCACCACGCCGCGGATCCAAGCCGAGATTCGCCGTCAACTGGCCGAGTACCGTCGGCGCGAAGCCCCGTTAGTGGTGGTCGACGCGCCGACCCTATTTGAGGTGGGGTATCTGCAAGACTGGGTCGATCAAATCATGGTGGTCGTGGCCACGCCCGCGCAACAAAAGCAACGCCTGATGGCCCGTAATGGGTTGTCGGCGGCCGAAGCGCAAGCCCGCATTGACCGGCAATGGCCGCTTGCCCGGAAGGTGGCGGCGGCGGACACGGTGATTGATAATCGCGGGGACATTACCCAAACGCACCAACAAGTGGTAAAATGGCTTGACGCGAATAAATTTTAACCAGTACACTTAAAGTAAAATGAGGTGACCAATTATGCAGTGTCCGCACTGTCATCACAATGGCTCCCGGGTCGTAGATAGTCGTCCCACCGACGACGGCCGGGTGATTCGTCGCCGTCGGGAGTGCGAGAGCTGCGGCTTTCGGTTCACGACGTTCGAACGCGTGGAAGTTACCCCGTTACTTGTGATTAAGAAAAACGGGACGCGCGAAGAGTTTAACCGCGAAAAGATCCTACGGGGCATTATCCGTTCGGCTGAAAAACGACCGGTGGGCATGGACGCCATGACCGCCATCGTCGACGAAGTGGAAAACAAGATTAGAGCACTAGGCGTTAACGAGATTTCAAGTCAGGTGATTGGCGAGTACGTCATGAACCGGCTGGTCGACGTGGATGAAATCGCCTATATCCGGTTTGCTAGTGTTTACCGGCAATTCAAGGATACCGGGGTGTTCTTCAACGAATTGAAGGATATTTTGGATAAGGACAAACTGAAAGCAGATCAAAATCATCACCAAAAGGGGCAAAGTGAGGCGAAGTAGGCAATGGAGGATTCTTGGCACCAATTAAGTCCCAAAACGGGCTTCGTGGTTCGCTTAGCCGATCGCCTAACGGAACAAAGCTGGCAGACGTTAAGTCAGCTGTATCAACCCGTGATTGGACCGCTGGCCGCTGGAGCGTTTAGCGGTCTCTTTTGGTTACCCCAACGGGAGCACCTCCACCGCCACGCGGTCTTGTTAGCGACGTTGGGCGTGGACTTGGCGCACTTTTATGATGCTCGAATTCGCTTGGAGGCCACGGGCTTACTGACCACCACGGTCGACCGGGTAGATGAGCTCACCACGTTTACCTATACGCTGCACGCCCCGTTGTTACCGACGGCCTTTTTTAACGACGATTTGTTAAGCGTGCAACTCTTAGACGCCGTGGGGGAGGACTTTTACCGGGAGTTGGTGACCCAAAACACCCTAGCCAGTGCGCCAACTTCCGGTCAAGATATCACCAAGACCTTTTTGGACGTGTTTCAGGTAGTGGGGGGAGAGCTCAAACAGCTACCCGCTGCGGTGACGAGTAGTCGCCAACACTTTCAGGCCACACCCGCGACCCCACAACTGGGGGACGTGGCCACGGACTTTGATTGGCAATTGCTGGGCCAAATTCTCGAACATTCGTACGTGGATACGCGGGCCTTACAGACTCACCGAGCGTTATTTTTAACGGAACACGCCACTTACGGGATCGATGAACCCACCATGGCACGGTTTATTGGAGAAGCGACTAATCTGGCGACCAACCAATTTGACGCGGAACAATTCAAACGCTTAATTGCCCAGCAGTTTGGACAAGCTCACCGTGGGCAAACCGTTAAGGCGGCTGTGACACCGCCGGCAGCCGCGACCACCACGACGTCCGCCCAGCAGGCGTTGATTCAGGTAGCCACGGCCACACCCCCCGTCAATTTTTTACAAGCGATTAAGAAGCAGACCGGGGGCTTTATTACCGATGGCGAGCAGCGCATCGTGCGGGACCTAGTGAGTCGACAATTATTTCCCACCAGCGTACTTAACCTGATGATTTACCACGTGTTGGTCGACGAGGACCGGGCTACGCTGAATAAGAATCTTTTGGATACCATCGCAAACGATTGGAGTAAGGCGGGAATTCAGACGCCCACGCAGGCCATTGACAAGATCCGTGACCGACAGAGGGCGGCGCAACAGCCTAAATCCCGCCGGACGGGCAGTCGGCGCGGGACCCCGACGGTTAAGGAAACGTTGCCGGATTGGGCGAAAAAACCGACGAAGGACAATCCGGTACCGACGGGCAAACCAGCCCAGTATACGGCCCAACAGAAGCAAGAACTCGCCGACCGGATTGCCCGGTTTAAACAGCGGCGTGAAGGAAAGGAGGAATCCTGATGGAAGATATCAGCAAAACGATGCAAGACATGATGAGTAAGCGCCATTTGAATCGTAATTACCGGCAGTTGATGGACCAGGCGTTTGCCGATCCGGAGGTCACGGCTTTTATTCAGGCTAACCAGGCCGACCTTGCGGAGGACGTTTTGGTCCGTTCGGCTTCAAAAATCTACGAGTTTGTCACGGAACGCGATAAAGTGCGGCAGGGTGGTCAGACCTTTGCCACGGGGTACGAACCCCGGTTGATTGTTGCCAACCATCTGCTCGACGTCGCCTACGTCCCGACGGCAGCAACCATGGAAAAACAGGCGCAGCAGCAGTTACAACGCCGTGTGCGGGCCATTGCGATGCCGAAAGATATCCGTAATGCGGAGCTGGATAATTTCGATAACGATAACAACCGTATGGAAGCCTTAATGGCAGCGACGGAGTTTATCGATAATTACGAGAACAGTCCCCACCATCGCCACCAGGCCCTGTACCTGTCGGGGAGTTTTGGCGTCGGGAAAACTTACTTACTAGCGGCGGTTGCCAACCAATTGGCCGCCGATGGGTTTTCCAGTACGCTGGTTCACTTTCCGAGCTTTGCGGTCGAAATGAAAAACGCCATCTCCAAAAACGGGGTCGGTGACAAACTGGATGCAATTAAAAAAGCGCCCATCCTGATGATCGACGATATCGGGGCCGACGCCATGTCCGCGTGGGTCCGCGATGACGTGCTGGGCGTGATCTTAGAGTACCGGATGCAGGAGGAGTTGCCGACGTTTTTCAGTTCGAATTTCTCCATGGCCCAGTTGGAAAACGAACACTTACGAATCTCCACGCGCGGGGATGACGAACCCCTGAAGGCCCAACGATTGATGCAACGGATTCGGTTCTTAGCGCGAGAAATCGTCATGGTGGGAGCAAATCGCCGGCCACAATAAAAATGACGACTTATCCTTGACAAGGGGTAGCCGCGAGTGTTTAATAGACGTTGAGGCAACAAATGCTTAGACAAGAGATACGATTTTAGCGGTGACGTTTCCAGGAAGAGGGAACCTTGATTGGAAGTTCCCTTAAACGCCCGCTAGGATTACCGCTCTTGTAGCAGTCGAAAGGAAATTTTCGGCCGGTCCGTTCCGTTATCGACGACTAGAGTTCACGGGGGCGCAGTCTCCGTGAAGAAGATCGGGTGGAACCACGTTATTGACGTCCCCAGTGTCCTTAATTGGATGCTGGGGACTTTTTGCGTAGCTACTCAAATACAGAAGAGGGAGATCAGATATTATGGCAGATATTTCTATCAAGTTCCCCGACGGCAAGGTACAAGCCTTCGCCGAAGGGACGACGCCGCAAGACGTTGCCAAGTCCATTTCAATTAGTTTAGCAAAGAAGGCCGTTGCCGCTAAGTATAACGGTGACTTGGTCGACTACCTGACCCCACTGAAGGGCGACGGCGACATCGAAATTGTGACGAAGAGCGACGCCGCGGGCTTAGGGGTGTTACGCAACACCGCCGCAGCCTTGCTCCGGATTGCGTTAAAGAAGGACTTCCCAGGAATCCGTTTGGGGGCTGCTAGTGCCGAAGAAGACGGCTTCTACGTGGATACCGACAAGGACGACCAACAAGTTAGTGCCGACGAACTGGACGCACTGGCCGTGGTCATTGAAAAATTAGCCAAGGATAAGTTAGACATCAAGCGGATCTCCTTAAGCAAGGACGATGCTTTGGCCCAAGCCAAGGATGATCCGTTCAGCACCGAGTTGATCAAGGCGGTTGCTGGCGACCAAGTACCGTTCTTACAGATTGGGGATTACCAAGTCTTAAGCGATGGGGCCCAACTCGCCAACACCGGCGACGTTAAGCACTTTAAGCTATTGTCCGTTGCCGGCGCTTACTGGCAAGGCAAGTCCTCAAACCCAATGCTCCAACGGATTTACGGGACCGTCTTCTTCAAGGATGGCGACTTAAAGGACGACTTAGCTAAGCGGCAAGAAGCTCGCGAACGGGATCACCGGGTCATCGGGAACCAATTGGACTTGTTCTTCGTTGATCCTAAGGTCGGGGCCGGCTTACCTTACTGGATGCCAAACGGGGCCACGATTCGGCGGACCATCGAACGTTACATCATCGACAAGGAAGTCGCTAACGGCTACCAACACGTGTACACCCCAGTGCTAGCTAACCTGGACCTTTACAAGCAATCTGGTCACTGGGCTCACTACCGTGAAGACATGTTCCCACCAATGGACATGGGTGATGGCGAAATGCTGGAATTGCGGCCAATGAACTGCCCAAGCCACATTCAGATTTACAACCACCACATCCGTTCTTACCGGGAATTGCCATTACGGATCGCTGAACTTGGGATGATGCACCGTTACGAAAAGTCCGGTGCCCTGAGTGGGTTACAACGGGTTCGGGAAATGACGTTAAACGATGGACACACCTTCGTGGCGCCAGACCAAATCCAAGACGAATTCAAGCGCATCTTGAAGTTGATGGTTCAAGTCTACGCGGACTTCGACATCAACGATTACACCTTCCGCTTGAGTTACCGTGACCCGAAGAACACCGAAAAGTACTTCGACGATGACGAAATGTGGAACAAGGCACAACACATGTTGAAGGGTGCCATGGATGACCTGGGCTTGGATTACGTCGAAGCCGAAGGGGAAGCAGCCTTTTACGGTCCAAAGTTGGACGTGCAAACCAAGACGGCCATGGGGAACGAAGAAACGTTATCCACCATTCAATTGGACTTCATGTTGCCAGAACGCTTTGACTTACACTACGTTGGGGCCGATGGTGAAGAACACCGGCCAGTCATGATTCACCGTGGGCTGGTTTCCACGATGGAACGGTTCACCGCTTACCTGACCGAAATCTACAAGGGAGCCTTCCCAACCTGGTTGGCACCTAAGCAAGTGACGATCATCCCCGTTTCCGAAGAAAAGCACGGCGCTTACGCCGATAAGTTAGCTGCTGCAATGAAGGCGGCCGACATCCGGGTTAACGTCGACAAGCGGGGCGAAAAGATGGGCTACCTGATCCGGGATGCCCAGACGCACAAGATTCCGTACACCTTGGTTGTTGGGGAACAAGAAATGGCCAACAACAGTGTCTCCGTGCGGAAGTACGGTGAAGACGAGGCCGTTTCAATGAGCAGTGACGCCTTCATGAAGGAAATCTTGGCCGACATCGCTTCTTACAGTCGTGAAGGCGACGCGAAGGGCGAAGAAAGCAAGGTTGAAAAGAAGCTGGATCAAGATAAGTAACACAAAAGCTGGACTAAAAAGTGCGATTTAAGGGTTGTTGTGATGACCGTTTCTCTGCCAGGCTAAACGGTGATCTACCGGAACCATTAAAGCTGTAGTCGCAATTAACCGCTAAAAGGTGGTTGACAAGCTCAATCGATCCTGATATGATGGTTGAGTTGAGAAATTAAGCAGAGGCTACCGCTTCTCGCCTAGTGACCCCATGTTGCTGGGCTGGATATGCACGTTAATTCCGTCATTTAGACTGGAATTTCTTGCGGGAGCCGTTTGATTTTCATCAAAGGTTCCCGCATTTTTTGTCTCATGTGATTCTCAAGATTATTTTGGAGGTGGATTACCATAGCAAACGACACGATTGTCAACGAGGGAATTCGCGCACGCGAAGTTCGGTTGATTGCCGACAACGGTGACCAATTAGGAATCAAGTCCAAGCGAGATGCATTGCAGATTGCCGAAGACGCCAACCTCGATTTAGTTTTGGTTGCACCGAAAGCCAAGCCACCAGTAGCCAAAGTTATGGACTACGGAAAATACCGTTTTGAGTTGCAAAAGAAGCAACGTGAAGCGCGTAAGAAACAAAAAGTGGTTAGCGTTAAGGAAGTTCGGCTGAGCCCGACCATCGATACCAATGACTTTAACTTTAAGTTGAAGAACGCTAAGAAGTTCTTGACGAAGGGTGAAAAGGTTCGGGTGTCGATTCGGTTTAAGGGCCGGGCAATCACCCATAAAGACATTGGTCGTGAAGTGTTAAACCGGATGGCGCAGGAAACTTCTGACGTCGCCACGGTGGAACAACGGCCTAAGATGGACGGTCGGAGCATGTTCTTGATGCTGGCGCCCATCGCTGAGAAAAAGTAAGGATTGATGCGGTAATCATTTGCGATTACCGACACAAGGAGGATATTTCGTACTATGCCAAAGATGAAGACTAACCGTGCTGCAGCCAAGCGTTTTAAAGTAACTGCTAAGGGCGGTATCAAGAGTGCCAACGCTTACACGTCTCACCGTTTCCACGGTAAGACCAAGAAGCAACGCCGGAACCTTCGTGGGACCCGGATGATGGACCAAACGACTCTCAAGACTTACCGGAGTTTATTACAAAAGTAATTCGGTCGTTAAAATTTCGGGTTGACGAGTTAATCGTCGCCATAATGTTTGAATTGATTTAGGAGGAAAAGATTATGCCACGAGTTAAAGGCGGTACTGTTACACGCGCACGTCGTAAGAAAGTTTTAAAGTTAGCCAAGGGTTACCGGGGCTCTAAGCACCGTTTATTCAAGGTTGCCAAGGACCAAGTTCGGAAGGGTTACCAATACTCCTTCCGTGACCGGAAAGCTACGAAGCGTAACTTCCGTAAGCTTTGGATTGCCCGGATCAACGCCGCAGCCCGGATCAACGGTCTGAGCTACAGCAAGTTGATGCACGGTTTGAAGTTAGCCAACATTGACGTTAACCGGAAGATGTTAGCCGACTTAGCAGTGAACGATGCTGCTGCTTTCAAGGCCTTAGCTGACCAAGCTAAGGACGCATTGGCTGCTTAATTCAGTTAATGAGAAAAAGACTTCGCTGGCGATCAGCGAAGTCTTTTTTATTAAGAGAGACCACCCCTTAAGCACGGGAGGGGTGGTGAATCACGCCGGGTCCAGTGAAGGGGTCGGAGTGGTAAATTACGCTGAGATTGCGTATAATATAGTGCTAGATATTATTGGGACGAAGGGAGGAGTCACCCGCATGGTTGCTGGATTAAAACCCACGTGGATGGTTACCAACATTTATGATTTGACCCCTAAAGACTTACGGGCCCAGGGGGTGCGGGCGGTTCTAACGGATTTGGATAACACGTTAATCGCGTGGAACAATCCGGACGGGACCCCCGAGCTTCGTCATTGGCTAAATTTATTAGAGTTAGCGGGGATCCGGGTGATTGTGGTGTCTAACAATAGTCGGCAACGGGTCGATCGGGCCGTGGCCCCGTTTCAGCTGCCCTATATTCACCGGGCGTTAAAACCCTTTCCGTGGGGACTGAACCGGGCACTACGGCGGTGGCATTTTCGCCGCGATGAGGTGATCATGGTCGGCGATCAGCTGATGACCGATGTTTGGGCGGCAAATCGCAGTGGCGTTCGCAGCGTCTTGGTGAAGCCTATTTTAAAGTCGGACGCGTGGATTACCAAGGGGAACCGGCTACTCGAAAAATTTGTTATGTGGCGGTTACGTCACGTTTACCCAGAATTAACTTGGCAGGAGGATTTGAATGAACGCAAAGCACATTGACCCCGTACTGGTTGACGGGGAACCCTTACGGTGTATTGGCTGTGGTGCCGTGCTCCAAACGACGGACAAAACGGCACCGGGTTACACGCCCCAATCGGCGTTAGACAAGGGCCTAGCGACGGAGACGCAAGAAGTGTATTGTCAACGCTGTTTTCGGCTGCGGCACTACAACGAAATTGTTCCCGTTGGCCTGACCGACGACGATTTCTTACAACTACTGACTCAGATTCAGGACGCGAACGCCCTGATTGTTTATGTCGTGGATATTTTTGACTTTAATGGAAGTCTGATTCCGGGGCTACACCGGTTCGTGGGGGAAAACCCAGTCTTGTTAGTCGGCAACAAGGAAGACTTGATGCCCAGCTCACTCAAACGAAGTAAGCTGCAGGATTGGTTACGTCAACGCGCCAACGAGGCGGGCTTGCGGCCCATCGATGTGACCCTGCTGAGTGCTAAGACCAATCAATCGGTCGACGATCTGCTACAAAAGATTGACAAGTACCGTGGCGATCGTGATGTTTACGTGGTCGGCGTTACCAACGTGGGGAAGTCCACGTTAATTAATCAAATTATCCGACAGAACACCGGCGTGAAGGATTTAATTACCACGTCCCGGTTCCCGGGAACCACCCTAGACAAGATCGAGTTACCGTTGGACGACGACCACGTGTTGGTGGATACCCCTGGGATTATCCAAAACCAACAAATGGCACACTTCTTAACGGGCAAGGACCTGAAGATTGTGACCCCGCAAAAGGCCATCAAGCCGAAGGTCTACCAGCTAAATGACCAACAAACGCTTTTCTTGGGCGGGGTCGGCCGGTTTGATTATAACCAAGGCCCGAAGACGGGCTTTACGGCCTACTTCGAAAATAACCTGTACCTTCATCGGACCAAATTGGCCAACGCCGATGAGTTCTATGACCGGCAACGGGGGGACCTGTTAACCCCACCACAAGCGGATAATTCCGATTTTCCACCATTGGTGGCCCACGCGTTCAAGACCACGGTCAAGAGTGATTTGGTCTTTGAAGGGTTGGGATGGATTACCGTGCCCGCCGGCGTTAACGTGACCGGTTGGGCCCCCGAGGGCGTTGGGGTGTTGTTACGCCGAGCGATGATTTAATATAATGGAGGAAACTAATTTGTTACGAGGCAAACAGAAACGCTATTTACGGGCTCAGGCCCATAGTTTACGCCCCATCTTTTCCGTGGGGAAGAATGGCCTGACCGAGGTCTGGTTGGACCAACTGACCGGTGCGTTAGAAAAACGGGAGTTAATCAAGATTAACTTGCAACAAAGTGCCGAGGTTACGGTGGCCGACACCAAGACCTACATTGAAGACAATACCGATATTCAGGTCGTCCAAACGATTGGGCGGGTGCTGGTCCTGTACCGGCCCGCAACGGACGCCGACAACCAGCGCTTTTCACCAGTGGTTGAAGATATGTAGGGAGGTTTGACAACGTGGTCAAGATTTCAGAACGGACGAGTACGCAAACGGTGACCCAAATGGCGGCCACCGCGAAGAAACGCCGCATTGGAATTTTAGGGGGGACCTTCAATCCGCCGCACCTGGGACACCTGGTGATTGCGGATCAAGTGGCCACCCAATTGGGGTTAGACAAGGTGCTGTTCATGCCCGATGCCGAACCACCCCACGTTGATCGGAAACTGACAATTCCCGCGGCCGACAGAGTGGCGATGGTCAAGGCGGCCATTGCGGACAACCCGCAGTTTAAGCTGGAACTGACCGAGGTGCAACGGGGCGGATTGAGCTACAGCTACGACACCATGTTGCAGCTGACCCAGCAGCATCCCGAAAACCAGTACTACTTCATCATCGGCGGGGACATGGTGGCCTATCTACCCAAGTGGCACCGCATCGATGAATTGGTCAAACTGGTCCAATTCGTGGGCGTTTGCCGCCAAGGATACGCCCATGAGTCGCCGTATCCGGTGCTGTGGGTCGATGTCCCGAACATTGGTATCAGTTCGACCATGGTGCGGCAACGGGTCCGTAACGGGCAGTCCGTGCGTTACCTGGTACCGACCTTAGTGGATTTATATATAAAGGAGCATCTGTTGTATCGTGACTGAGATGACCTATACGCATCACTGGTTTCCCGGAACCCGAGCGGAGCTATTAGCCCGCTTACGGGAACAGTTAAATGATAGTCGCTACCAACACGTCTTGCGGGTGGAAGCCACGGCAATTCAGTTGGCCCAAGCCAACGGGGTTGAGCTGGAAAAGGCCAGCGTTGCGGGTTTAACCCACGATTATGCCAAGCAGCGACCGGATCAGGACTTTATTGCCGCGATTCACCGCTACGGGCTGGATCCGGCCCTGTTGGCCTATGGCAATCCCATCTGGCACGGGGCGGTGGGGGCTGAGTTGATTAAGCGCGAGCTACACATCACCGACGAGGACATCTTAAATGCGACGCGTCACCATACCACCGGGGCCGAGTACATGACACCGTTGGAACAGATTGTGTACATGGCCGACTTTATTGAACCAGCCCGCGATTTCCCTGGGGTGGATCGCGCCCGGGAATTAACCGCCAAAGAACTCGGTTTAGGCGTGGCGTACCAAGCTAAGCATACGTTGGCGTATCTCATCAACAACGGCAAGGTCGTTTACCCCAAGTCGTTAGTGACGTACAATGCTTGGATTCAACGTTATCCCAATGTTTGAGAGGAGAACAACATTTATATGGAAAGTAAAGCACTATTAGAAATCGCGGTTAAAGCCGCCGAAAGCAAGCGGGCCGAAAACATCGTGGCCTTGGACATGCAAAAGGTCAGTTTGATGGCCGATTACTTCTTGATCATGGAAGCCAACTCGAGCCGCCAGGTCAAGGCGATTGCCGACGAAATCAACGACAAGTTGGCCGAAAACGGCGCCACGGTCCGCGACATCGAAGGGAAGAACGATGCCAGTTGGATCCTGTTGGACTTGGGTGACGTGGTCATTCACGTCTTCCAGAAGGAACAACGGGCCCATTACAACCTCGAAAAGCTCTGGTCCGACGCGCCGCTCGTCGACCTGAGTGCTTGGGTAGAAGCTTGATTTACCAATCCTTCGCGCAACTTTACGACGATTTATTCGATCCAGCCATGTACACGCAATGGCTGGATTTTGTCGCCTCACGCGTCGATCCGGCTAGCGGCGAACTGCTGGATCTGGCTTGTGGGAGCGGACGACTAGGTGTGCAATTGGCACAAAAGGGGTACCAGGTCAGCGGTTTAGACCTATCCGAAGAGATGCTGGCCCTAGCCGCTAAGCACGCCCAGGAGGCCGACGTGACGTTTCCGCTAATGGCCGGAGACATGTTGGACTTAAGCGCCATCGGGCAGTACCAAACGGTGACCTGTTTTGCCGATTCGTTTTGTTACTTACCGGATCTCGACGCCGTGACGCAGGCCTTCACGCAGGTACACGACCACCTCAACGTGGGCGGAACCTTCCTGTTTGACGTGATTACGCCACACCAGACCGACGACGTGTACCCGGGGTACATGTACAATTACGTCGACGATCACCGGGCCTTTATCTGGACCAGCTACGGGATCGAAGACGAGGCACACGCGGTCGACCACGACCTGACCTTCTTTATTCAGGATACGGCCGACGACGCCTACCGGAAGGTGACGGAACTCCATCACGAACGAACTTACCTGTTACCGGACTACCGGAAGGCGTTGCGGTTAGCGGGGCTGACGTTGAACCGGGTCAGTGCAGACTTCGGGCACGCCGAGGTCGACGACCAGACCACGCGCTGGTTCTTCGAGGTCACACGGGAGGCGTAAACATGACGTTACAGGCGGCCGGCATCATTGCCGAATACAATCCGTTTCATCACGGGCACGCCGATCAACTCCGCCGGGTCCGCGAAACGACCGGGGCCGACGTCTTGGTCGTAGCGCTGAGTGGTAATTGGGTTCAACGGGGCGAACCGGCCCTGCTGGACAAGTGGCAACGCGCCCGGTTGGCCTTGGCGGGGGGCGCCGATTTGGTGATTGAGCTCCCCACGGCCAGCGCCTTACAGCCGGCCCATTTGTTTGCGGCGGGCGGCGTTCAGCTGTTAAGCGCGCTGGGGTGCCGTTGGCTGGCTTTTGGGACCGAACACCCGGACCTGGATTACGACCGCCTGATGGCGCATTTACCCACGGATCCGGCGACGTTTAAACGCTTTGACCAGACCTACGCGACGTTGTTTCAGGGTTACCTGCGCGACCATACGGGGATTACCTTAAGTGCCGCTAACGACATTCTGGGGTTCTTCTACGCGTTAGCGAACCGCCGGCAGGGCGACCCGTTAACGTTGGTGCCGTTGAGTCGGCGGGGCAGTCAGCATAACGACGCCACCATCAAAGCGGGAACGGCGTTTGCTAGTGCCACGGCGATCCGCACGGCGGCCTTAGCGGGCGATTGGGCGACCGTGGCCCCAGTGGTGCCACCGACGACCCTCACGGCCCTGCAAACGGCGCAGTTGACCAGCTGGGACGATTTCTGGCCGTTGCTGCGGTACCAATTGGTCAGTAGCGACGTGGCGGACCTCGGGCAGCTGTACCAACTCACGGAGGGCGTCGAATACCGTCTGAAGAAAGCGGCGCTCACGGCGACCAGTTTTGCGACGTTTATGCACGCCGTGAAGACTAAGCGCTACACCTACACGCGCTTGCAGCGCCAGGCGGCGTCGGTGCTCTTGCAGACCAAGCCGACCGAGATGTTGACCGGACCGCAGTATCTGCGGGTGCTGGGCTATCGTCCGGTGGGCCAAAACTATTTACATCAAATTAAAAAACACGTGACTTTACCGTTAGTCAGTCGAGCGGACCGGGATTGGCAGCGAGGCGTGGGGGCCCTGGACACCCGGGCCGGCGCGCTGCGGACGCTGGTCACCGGGATCGGCCAAGACGATGGGCGAATTCCGGTGAAGTTTCCGGTTTCTGAATGACTATCAAGGAAATTCCCTTGACATCATTTCGCTTGACAGGTATAATTTATCACGTTGCATTGGAGGGATAACGATGAAATGGTCGTTGACCGAATTACGTAAGACTCACCGAAGCGAACCGTTAGCCTTCGAGGAGACCTTGGATTTAAAGGCGGACTTGATGGCCCGGTACGGTGATGAGGTCTTAGACCTCACCCCCGTTAAAGTTAAGGGTCTCGTGTCCGTGGTGAGCGAAGGGGACGTTGTGGTGGTGGCTCAGATTAAGGCCACCCTCACCGTTCCGTCAAGCCGGTCGTTAGCACCGGTGACTTTACCAGTCGATTTTCAGATGACTGAGTACTACGTATCGGACGCTGCCGCCACGCAACGGTTTGAAAAGACCGACGTGGTGATGGTGGTTCCCGACGACGTTATCGATTTCGATAAGGCCGTGGGCGATAACCTCATCCTGCAGATTCCGATGCACATTCTGTCCGATGCCGAAAAGCAGGGGGCCGCAATGCCGGAAGGTAATGACTGGCAGGTTGTCAGTGAAGCGGACCTTGCGAAGGTTGAGGCGGAAAATCAAACTGTTGATCCACGTCTTGCAAAGCTCAAAGACTTCTTCCCTGATCAGGATGATAAGTAGTCACTTTGTAAGCCTTAAAAATTTTTTCACTAGTGGATAATTTTAATTAAAGGAGGTGTTTTCTTTGGCTGTACCAGCACGGAAAACGTCTAAGACGAAAAAGCGTATGCGTCGGGGTCACATTAAGTTGAATGTTCCTGGTTTGACACCTTGCCCAAACTGTGGTGAACTTCGTAAGTCACACATGGTTTGCCCTAGCTGTGGCTTCTACGATGGCCGTCAGGTCGTTGCAAAGGCATCTGCAAACAACTAAACCTAAATGAAAAAACTCCTATGAAGTCCGCGGCTTCTAGGAGTTTTTTTGTATGTTCATGCCGACAACCAGTTGCCGTGGCGCTGAGGATGGCACCACCAGACCGTTAAACGGGGAACCTTTACCATTAATTTAACGAAGAAGCAGGCGAAGGCGTTGAACCGGGACGGGAAGTACTAAAAGCATCACCGGATTTACACACGCAAATATACGATTCACTAATGACTTTGAAGACCGCTAACGTTAGCCCGGTAAGGGGACGTTAGCGGTCTTTAGTTAGCGACAATCAGAAAGGTAGTTATGGTTAACGAGACTGGGGCGTTAATCGTAGTGCTAGTTCTTGACCCATTGTCGCGACCAAGGGTTGGAATGGTTGAAAGTCATCAGCGACCGTTTCAGTGGTTGTGGTTGAACGAAGCCGGAGACCAACATTAGTCGTAAGTTGATGCATTCCTAGTCCGGCCAAAACTAAACGGATGGCAATATCCGCCTGAATTGAGTGGTTACCGTAGATAAGGGTACCTACTGGTTTATCTTGCCATTCAGCCAAAAGCGTGTCGAGCGCGTTTTTAAGCACTGCAGGATAGCCCCAGTTATATTGCGGAAATACAAGAATAAAACCGTCACAAGCGGCAATAGACTTTGCGAAAGCAATAGTACTTGCGTTTTGATAATGACCATGTGCCGGGATATCCGGCTCATCAAGAAAGGGTAAATTGATTGCGGCTAGGTCAATCAGTTTAAGATTATACTCATCACGGCGGAGGGCGTTCATCGTCCAATCCGCAACCGCACCTCCAAGTCGGGCCGTGCGATTAGTACCCAGAATTACGCCAATTACAGGTTTGCGTGTTTCACTAGTCATGTTAATTCCTCCAGGAAAGTTGTTAAATTATTGATTCACGTGAATACATTTGGTATTATATTAGTAGACAAGCTAGATGTCAAATTTTAATTCACGTGAATGGAAGTGAAAAAATGCTCGACAACATTTTCCAATCGCTTAATCAATTGCTAGCGATGGACAGTTCCGAAGACGACGAGAAACAAAGGTTAATTTCTGAAAACCCAGACGCTACCATTCGAGCGTTGGCTGGCAAGCTGTCAACAAGAGATGTTTTGATTGTAGCAACAGTGCATAAAAATTCTCCGTATCCGCAAAAAGAGTTGCCTGCAGCTGTCAATACTTCGCAGCCAACGGCAAGTAGGGCAGTTGAAAGGTTAATAGACCTTGGCTTAATGGTGCGTACCCGATTACCAAACAATAAGAAGCAGTGGCAGCTGGTACTGACGGTTTTGGGACAGCAGATTGCTGAAGCCAAGGTTAAGTATGATCGGGACTTGAAAGCACAGGCCAGGGTCATTGCCAGCCATTACTCCGCACAGGAATTGTCCCGGTTCAATGACTTTCTCACAGAGATTCTTGAAATAAAAACCAAGACTCAATAGCTACTTTGCGGGATAAGAACTAAATAATAGCAGGAGGCAAATTACAAGTTTAATCCGAACAAGCCCGGAATCTTTCAATGGCAGTCTGTTGATGATGTATTTTTAATGGTCGTTGATTAATTAGTTCAAGTGCTGCTAGGATCTCATCAGTCGTTACTTGGCTAAAATTGGTCTTTTTCGGGAAGAACCAGCGTAACCGTCTATTAAAATATTCATTGGAACCTCGCTCCCATGGTGAATATGGATGGCAAAAATAAACTTTGATCTGATAATCCTGTTCTAAGGCCTGATAATTGGCAAACTCTTTACCATGATCAACAGTAATGGATTTTACTTGGGGACCGAAGGCCCCCATAAACTTGCCAAAGGCGGTGTTTAGAGCCTTAGCCGTTCTATTAGGGGCTTTGATGGCCCATAGAAGTCGGGTCTTACGTTCTACGAATGTAACCAGACATGATCGTGACTCACTTCGACTAGAAAGCACCGTATCTACTTCCCAATGACCAAAAGCTAACCGTTGATTAACAGTTGTTGGCCGTTGTTCGATGGAAGTCCCACTTGTAAATTTCCCACGATTTTCGCTCACTCGGTGCTGGCGGACATTCCGATTGGGTAGATCAGTCAATTTGAAGGGGAGCCAGCCACGATTAAGCCAATTATAAATTGACGCAGTGCTCAAGTTATAAGCGGCCGCAATGGTTTCTGGTGACCAGGTTAATCGTAAGTGATTGGTAATTAAAGTCGCTAATGCTGCCGTCAGCATCGAACGACGACCGCAATTCCGCCTTTTGCGATCTGCATCTTGCTGAGCTAATTCTGGATCATAAGGTTTAACCCGGTCCAACTCATAGCTAATCGTAGCTTTGGCGACGCCTAAGGCGTCAGCCATTACTTGGTAAGATTTATTCCCCTCATTGACCAGTTGTGCTAGTGCGCCACGTTGAAAACGTGATAAAGTAGATGTACCCAAAGTAATCACTCCCTATATTGGTTGGAATTAGCTACTACCATTGTAAGTGATTGCTTTGGGCTTTTTAATTTCTGTTCGGATTAATTATAGAATTTGCCAGGACAAAAGAAAAATTAATTCTTGGTATCCAAGACCATATTCACGGTCGCTCTCATTTTGAGGCAGGTTAATTGACGGTTAAGCCTGTCGCGGTCCTTTGTCCTAGCTACCGCATTCGCATGAAAACCGCGATCACATCCGAAAACGGGGGAAAGGACGCGGTCATCTGTTGCAAGTCATGGCTCTTAGTTTAGTGGGGAGCACCATTTAAAGCATAAACGACATCAGTCTCAACGAGGGCATCCGGAACCGGTGGCGTTAAGAAAATAGTTAACTGAAATAGAAGGCTTACCGATTGGTAACCATTAGTTATTCATAATCGATCTGACCACAAAAAAGCCCACCGAGCAACGAGCTCGGTGGGCTTTGTGAAACTTATGTTTTTAATTAGGGATTACTTCGTGAAATCAACAACCATCCGGCCAACGATGGAGTTAGCCTTCATTTCGTCGATGATGTCGTTAACTTCGTCCAAACGACGAGTCTTAACGATTGGGTGAACCAAACCTTCAGCCCCGAATTGGAAAGTTTCGGCTAAGTCTTGACGAGTCCCCACTAAGGAGCCTCGAACGGAGATACCGTCCAGCACCGTCTTGGCGATGTTCAATTGCATGTCACCTTGTGGTAAGGCCACGGCAACTAACTTCCCATCTGGACGCAAAGCGTTAACACTTTGCGTGAAGGCGTCTGGCGTAACGGCCGTAATTTGAGCGTTGTTTACGCCGCCGACCTTCTTTTGGATTTGTTCGGCTACGTCACCGTCATGCCGGTTGATCAGGACTTCAGCACCGTCCTTCTTGGCAGCAGCTAACTTGTCAGGGTTCCCATCAACGGCAACCACGTGGGCACCAAAGACGTTGTGAGCGTATTGAACGGCTAAGTTCCCTAAGCCCCCACAACCAACGACTTCAACCCATTGGCCAGGCTTAGTTTCGCCGACCTTCAAGGCCTTGTACATGGTAACCCCGGCACAGGTCAAGGAAGTGGCTTCGATTGGGTCCAGGCCTTCTGGCACCTTAACGGCGTAGTTGGCATCAACGATACATTCTTCAGCCATGGCACCGTCAACGGTGAACCCAGAGTTTTGAACGTTACGGCAAAGCGTTTCGCGGCCGGTCAAGCAGTATTCACAGTGGCCACAGCCCTTGAAGAACCAAGCAACGGAAACCCGGTCACCAATCTTTAAGTTGTCAACATCGTCGGCAACTTGGATGACTTTCCCGACACCTTCGTGACCGATAATCCGGCCAGGTTGCTTACCGAAGTCACCGGCAGCAACGTGTAAGTCGGTGTGACATAACCCACAGTATTCCATCTTAACTAAGGCTTCACCGTGCTTAATTGGACGGAGCGTAACATCCTTAATATCAACGTAACCATCAACAGAATCGCGAATAACAGCAGCTTTCATGAAAAGAACCCCTTTTCTTTTTTGTCTACAATCTCAGTATACTTAAAAAGTGAGCAAATACAAGTGAAAAAATGAACAAAAAATAAAAATATTTTTGAATCGCAATTAATTAGGGGCCACACGATGCCAGAACAACGGAAGTTGACCGACCTTTCTTGTGAAAGAAACCGTTGGCTAACCTTTCATGAACTTTTTAAAAAACGGGTACAACCGGTTGCATTTCATAGAATTAGGTAATTGGCTGGGAATGAGGGTTTCTCTCAGGAAGGTCGGGTAAAACCCGCACATTTAGGTAGAAATATGATAAAATTAAATATTGGAATGAATCACGGCTGTTCGCGGGCTGGCAAGTCTGGTCCCGGTGAACACAGCTAAATCGCCCTAGAGGAGTTAAAGAGTAATGAGTCGAATTTTAATTATTGAAGATGAAAAGAATCTGGCCCGCTTTGTCGAGCTAGAACTCAAGCATGAAGGTTATGAAACTAACGTTCAATTTAATGGTCGCACAGGACTGGAAGCCGCGTTGTCGCAAGATTTTGACGTGATTTTGTTGGATCTGATGTTACCCGAGTTAAACGGGATCGAAGTGGCTCGGCGGGTACGCGAGGTCAAGAGTACGCCCATCATCATGATGACGGCTCGTGATTCCGTGATCGACCGGGTTTCCGGCTTGGATCATGGTGCGGACGACTACATTGTAAAGCCGTTTGCCATCGAAGAATTACTGGCGCGGGTGCGGGCGTTGCTGCGGCGGATTCACCTGGAAGGTGAGCAGAAGAACACCAAGCAGACGACGGTGAAGTTTAAGGACCTGACCATTGAGAAGGAAAGCCGGATTGTACGGCGCGGCGACGACGTCATCAACCTGACCAAGCGGGAATACGAACTTCTGTTGGCTTTGATGGAAAACGTCAACGTGGTTTTGGCCCGCGATGTGCTGTTAACCAAGGTTTGGGGTTATGAATCCGAAGTTGAAACCAACGTGGTGGACGTCTACGTCCGGTACCTGCGTAACAAAATTGATGTTCCTGGCCAGAAGAGTTACATCCAGACGGTTCGGGGGACAGGGTACGTGATGCGGTCGTGAGAGAGCCAGAAGCCGAAACCGATGAAGCGAAACCCCAAACCTTTCGTTTTTCATTAAAGTGGAAGTGGTCGTTGTCGACGGCCGCCGCGGTGTTGGTCATCTTTGGCGTGATCACGCTACTAATCTTTAATAGCTTTATGACGGTTTTGATGCGCCAAGAACGCAACCACGTCAGCGATACCTTAGGTGTAGTAGTGGAGAAATTAAACACGCAAAAGCAAGAGTTGACCGGGGAAACGGTGAATAACCTGTTACGTCCCCGGAACTTTACGGTGGTCAATAAGCAAGCTAAGCGGCCAAGTAATCCCTACAGTAACGTGGTGATTACCAGCTTGGCGCGCGATAGTCAAACCGTGACGGTCTATGATCGAGCGGGTAACTTATTGTTTACCAGCCGGAATACCCCGACGTCGGCGTTTAAACGCTCGACGCAACAGAGTATTCGCACCCAACAAATTAACGGGCGTTCCGGACTGATTGGGCGCTCGCCGATTCGCGCTAAGCAAGGGAACCGCATCTTAGGGTACGTGCAGGTCGTCGACAGCTTGCAGGATTACCACGAAACCCAGGCCACGTTATTACAGGTGGTCGTCGTTTTGGGCTTGATTGCCGCGTTAGCCGCTGCTATCTTGAGTTACATTCTCGCGTCGTTTTTACTGCGACCAATGGATGCGATTCGCGATACGATTCACGCGGTACGCGACGATCCCCAGACGGATCAACGGGTTCCCGAATCCAAGCGTAACGATGAGTTGGGGGATCTAACTCAGTTGTTAAACGACATGATTGATACTACCCAACGCTATATCGACCAACAGCAGCAGTTCGTCGAAGACGTGTCACACGAATTGCGAACGCCGGTGGCCATCATCCAGGGGCACATGGAGATGTTGGATCGGTGGGGGAAGGACGATCCCGAGGTGCTCAACGAATCGATTAAGGCGTCGTTACAGGAAACCAAGCGGATGAAGAGCTTGGTTCAAGAGATGCTGGATCTTCAACGGGCGGAACAAATCGAGATTACCTTTACCAACGAGGTGACCGACGTGACCGAAGTGGTGACGCAGGTTTACGACAATTTTAAGATGATTCATCCGGACTTTGTCTTCATTTTAGATGACGATGTGCACCAATCGGTTCAGGCTCAGATTTACCGGAACCACCTTGAACAAATTTTAATTATCTTATTGGATAATGCGGTTAAGTATTCCACGACCCGTAAGGAAGTGCACGTGTCCTATGAACGGGATTCGCGCAACGTGGAAATTGCCGTTCAGGACTTCGGGGAAGGTATTTCGCAGGCTAACCGGGACCGCGTCTTTAACCGGTTCTACCGAGTAGATAAGGCCCGGTCACGGACTAAGGGTGGCAACGGCTTAGGCTTAGCCATCGCCAAGCGGTTGATTGAAGGCTATCACGGTTCGATCGCCATCGAGAGTGCCGTGGGTCACGGCTCGGTCTTTCGGATTTCGTTACCCATTTTGTCGGCCGAAGCGGCTCAGGTATTAACCCGTAAGAAGGAACAGGTCCAGGCTGAAAACAACGAAATTCCGGGGATCAAGTCGGCCCTCTTGGAGGATGACTCTAAGGACGATCCTGATCAACACTCCCAAGCTTAACCGGGAACTAAATTAGTCAAAAAGCGCTGCCAAACCAAATTAGGTTTGACGGCGCTTTTTGGGACGATGACGAACGGCGGTTTAACTGTGAAAGATGGAAGAAGTTGGCACGGTGGCATCTGGGTGATGGTGCGCCCTTTGACAAAGTTGGCGGTTTCCGGTAAAGTGAATGCTCAGAAATGAGGTGACACCATGAATTACAATCACATTCTGGTGTGCGTGGCCGTAGATGGCCCAGGACGTTTTTCCGCAAATTAACTTTTAAAGGAGAAATTGTTGTGAGAAACGTCCAAAAGAAAACCCCGACTTTGTGGTTAATCATTGTGTTGGTGGGGTTTCCGCAAATCAGTGAATCAATTTTTACGCCGGTCTTACCGGCACTAAGTCAAGCCCTGCAGGTGAGTGCGAGTCACATTCAGTGGACGATGAGCAGTTACTTTGTGGCGTTTGCCGTAGGAGTCCTGTGGTGGGGGCAACTGGCCGACCGCATTGGGCGCCGGCCCGCCATGTTAGGTGGCGTGGGACTCTACTTGCTGGGAAACCTGGGGTTGTTGTTTAGCCCCAGCTTTGGCTGGCTATTAGGTTTTCGCTTGCTGCAGGCCTTTGGCGCTAGCGCGGGATCCGTGGTGACGCAAACCATCATGCGCGAAAGTTTTTCGGGTGTGGTGGGCGCTAAAATTTTCGCGCAGACCAGTGCCGCCATGGCGTTGTCACCCGCACTGGGCCCGTTAATTGGCGGGGCCATGCAGACGCTTGGTGGCTATTCAGCCGTCTTCGGGACCCTAGTCGTTTTGGCCAGTGCGGTGTTGGGCTATAGTGCGTGTTGCTTGCCGGAAACCCGCCCTAGTCAAGTGGCCCTGACTGGGCGGCAATGGCCGATCGTGCACCGCTTGTTGAGTGATCCGGTGGTCTGGGGGTACGGTATTCTAATCGGCGGAATCAACGGGATCTTGTTCAGTTACTACGCCGAGGCACCGTTTATCTTTGAAACCCACTTCCGTTTCAGCGCATTGGCTTATGGTGCGCTGGGGCTCAGCCTGGCCGCGGCAAGCTTAGGGGGCGCACTGTTGGTGAGTTGGCTACTGAATCGGTGGACGCCGGAACAGCTCGTCATGGGTGGACTGCTCCTTAGCTGCGGTGCGGCATTAGGATTATGGCTCGCGGCGATCTGCGACACGGCCTGGGGCATGGTGGGCGGCTTCTTCCTGGTCTTCTTGGGGCTAAACATCGCGTTACCTAATGCCTTAAACCGGGCACTGATCGGGTACGAAGACGTCATAGGTAGTGCAAGCGGCTGGTTTAGCCTGGGGTATTACCTGTTGGTTAGCGCGCTGACCTACGGGATGAGCCTCCTGCACAGCACCTCAATTCAGCGCTTGCCGGTGTACTGCTTAGTCTTAGTCGGCGGGATGCTTGGCGTCTACGTCGGGTTAGTCCCGCGAACGCGGACTCATCGCTTAAGCGCGGAATCCACGGATTAATTAAATGATCAAAAAAGGCGCCACTAACGATTGGTAGCCAAAAACACCGACCAGGCCCTCGCGGCGTGATCGGTGTTTTTAACGTGGCTGATTAATGATTGTGGTGTTGCTGCTTGCCGGCGTTACGGTTACGGTGTCGGTTCTTATCGTGGACCGCAGCGGCTTTTTCTTGCTTAACTGCCGGTTTCACGGGTTCGGGAATAACGGGGGCCGGTTGGTCCTTCATCTTTTCCTTAATTTCGCGACGAATCCGTGGCCGGTAGAAGTTGATGATCAGGGTTTGTAAGCAGGCGAACAGCCCACCCACGAAGAAGTATAGTCCCAACCCGGCCGGTGAACTCATGGTGAAGAAGAGAATCATCACGGGTGACATCAAGAGGGTGTAGCGCATCTGCTTCTTCTGATCTTCAGGCATGCCCAACATGGACAGGTAACCCTGTAAGAGGTAGGACAGGAAGGATAGAAGCGCCAAGATCCAGCTGGCTTTCCCCAGGGGAATATTCATGAAGACGGCCTTCGATAGCTCCGGAGAATACCGGATAGCGGCGTATAACGCGGCGAAGATGGGCATTTGAATCAACAGGGGGAGACACCCAATGCCACCGGTCATACTGATGCCGTTGTTGCGGTAAAGGGCCATCATGGCCTGACTAGCCGCGGTTTGTTCCTCGGGTGTCTTGGCGGCCTTTTGTTGTTTCTGCAGGGCAGCCAACTGGGGACGCACCATGGAGATCTTTTCTTGCTGCACGGTGGCGTTACGCATCTGCTTCACCATCAGTGGCAGTAAGACCATCCGGACGATCACGGTCAAAATGATGATGGCCCAGCCGTAGCTGTTACCAAAGATACCAGCTAACCAGTCCATCACGTGTTGCCCGGGAACTGCTAAGTAATCGTAAACGAAGCCGTAGGGTTTCCCGTTTTTGGTCTGCACACAGCCACTCAGAATCAGGGCGAGGCTCGCCAAGGCGGCGGTCACCGAAACTTTCTTGGAGATTTTCATATGTTTTCTTGAACCCCTTCACTAATTTAACAATGGCACCGGTCTCCCGGTGCCATGCGGCGTCAACGCCGTGAACAACCAACATCTTACTTGATTTAGCGGTCTTTTTCAAATAATTATTGAAAAGTCGGCAAATCGACGGAAGGGCAGGTCGGTCACATCGAAGCTCACCACTTTAATCCAGGGAGATAATTGGGGGTGCTGCAGGTGGCGGCGAAAATTAGCGAGCGCAGCCGCCGCACCGCTAGCAACGATGGCGACTTGGCCGGTCCCTAGATTCTGCACGGTGCCGGTGACCCCAATTCGGTCGGCAAGCTGTTTAGCGGTCCAACGAAAGCCGACGCCCTGAACCCGACCCGAGATTAAATAACGTTGTGTGTGCACAACCAGACACCTCTTTTCGGAAAACTTTAGTCCTATCATACAGCGACCGTCCCGGTGTGCCTAGGGATATGTTAGAATTAAGCTAAATTTGAAAACGGGAGTAACTAGCGGTGAAAGAAAAAATTACATCAAGTCAAAACAAGCGCGTTAAGCAATGGCGGTCATTAACCACCAAAAAGGGACGGCAACAAACGCAAACATACCTATTAGAAGGTTGGCATCTGGTGCATGAGGCGATTTTAGCCCACCAGCCGTTAACTGCAATTTTAGGAACGGCTGAACAATTAGCGGCGCATGCCGACGTACTGCCCGGTGGCGTGGATTGCTTTGAAGTCACCGATAGCATTGCCAAAACCATCGGGGATGCCAATACGCCGCAGGGAATCTTTGCCACGGTGCCGTTGCCGCACACGGCACCCGTTGATCCGCACACGGCTCAGGGCGGTTGGCTGTTCTTAGATCAGGTCCAAGATCCTGGTAATATCGGGACCATGGTGCGGACGGCCGACGCGGCCGGCTTAACCGGGGTGGTCTTCGGACGGGGAAGTGCCAGTCGTTACCTCCCCAAGGTCCTGCGCTCGATGCAGGGCAGTCAATTTCACGTCCAACTGGTGGAGGCGGATCTCCACGATTGGATTCAAACGTTTACGACGCGGCACCTGCCCGTCTATGGGACCAATTTAGACCCCCAGGCGCAGGACTACCGCAACGTCGATCCACTGACGGCGGGCGCCATTGTGATGGGTAACGAGGGCAACGGAATGGCCCCGGATCTGCAGCGCTTGACGACCCGGAACCTTTACATTCCTATCAAGGGTCAAGCGGAGTCGCTGAACGTGGCAGTCGCGGCGGGCATTGTGATGTTTCGGTTGTTTGGGTGAACGTTAAGAAAGGGTTAATCCCGGGTAAAATAGAACATTTTCATTGCAATTTGGTGAAAAGCCAGTATGATATAGGGTAATTAAAGCATAGTGAGAGAATAGCTAAAATTTAAACGAAAAGGAAGCATTCTATGACCAAACTGACTTGGCGTGATGACCCTGAATATGTTGCTCTGGTAGCGGATTTATTGGCTCAAGAACCGGTTCAACGCTTGGCAAATTACACCCAACATCACCACTCAAACCGCTTGGATCATTCCATTTCGGTTTCATACAACAGTTATTTGATTGCCAAAAAGTTGCATTTAAACACCCGGGCCACGGCACGAAGTTGTTTTAAATAAACGAAGTTTCCAGGCGTAGAATTTTAAGCATCCATGGAAAAAGATATTCCGACGTTGGATTGTTTCCTAAATGTATTGATTGTGTCGTTAGTCGACGACTTTCATAATTTTCCGGGCCGGCGCGACTTGGTGGTTAAAAGATCTAGTCATCATCGCAACAATATGAAAACGATCGACAATTATTTTGGCATTTGGAAATACCAATCTGGCGATATCTTGATAGTAACTATTAAGGTCCAGAGAAACTGTCTTTACTTGCTTTCTAGCGGTGCTGTCAAACTTATTAAAGTAATCAATAATAGTTTGTTTAAAGCGATCCGGTAGGATCTGTTGAATTTCATGATCACCATCACCGTTAATACAAAGAAAGTGGAAATCGCCGCCAACACCACGAAATTCATCCATAGATAAGTGCTCAGGTAAAGAATGATAATTTCTCCGAAATAGATCATCATAGTTGTCTAAATAGCGACAAACGGTACTGGGAGAAACACTATTATCTAAAGCAATACTAGTCTGAGTACGATCATCCTGAAGATGCATGAATATTTTTTGTCTGGTAGCTTTGGAAATATTACAATACTTATTGACGAGGTCTGTTGTTGCCATTACCGAGTTTCCACAATTTTTACAGATTAATCGTTCTTTATGAAGTTCAAGATAGACGGGCTCACTAGCGTTGGCCGACGGATATGAAACGCGTGACACATAGTGTCCGTTATGACTAAAGTTTTCAAAACCACATTGAGGACACCTTGTATAAGTGGCTTTTACATTGGCAACATAGACTTTAGCAGGTTTTGATTTTATGAATTGATGCTTATAACTGAAAAAAATAACATTTGGGTCTTTAATACTGAGTGAAAATTTTATATTATTATCTATAGGGTTCATGGTTTCTCACATCCTTTGATGATGCTGTAGTGGGTGGATTTTTTTGTGTGTGGGGACCTGTGGGCCTCTTTTTTTTTCAAAAAAATCCTGTTAATAGATTACCACATTGGTAGTTCATCAACAGGAAAAAGTATAGAGCCAAAGTTGCATTTAAACACCCGGGCCACGGCACGGGGTGGGTTATTACACGATTTGTTTTACTATGATTGGCGGACCACGAAGTTTGATTTAGGTTCCCACGCCTTTATCCACCCGCGGGTGGCGTTGCGTAACGCCGAGAAGTTAACGGATTTAAGCCCCATGGAAAAAGATATCATCTTAAAACACATGTGGGGGGCGACGTTGGCCGTCCCTAAATACCGTGAAAGTATGATTGTGTCGTTAGTCGACGACTACGAAGCCGTGCACGAGTTTTCCGGGCCGGCTCGGCGACACATGCACACCTGGTGGGCTAAGGTTACGCCTAACGCTTAACGGGTAATTAACTGATAAGGAGGCGAATTGATGATGCAAATGATGTCAACCCAAGATGCCAGTACGCCGGTTGATTTTACGCTTTGTCCGCGCTTTGAACGCACTTTTTCCTTCCTAGGAAAAAAGTGGAACGGCTTGATCATCGACGTCCTCTTGCAGGAGGGGCCCCAGCGCTTTCGAGATTTGGCGCATAAGGTTCCACGGTGTAGTGACCGGGTCTTAGTGGAACGGTTGAAGGAACTAGAAACCAACGGGGTAATTGTGCGGCAAACTTTCCCCGATAATGCGTTGATCGAGTATGAATTGACTCAGAAGGGCCAGGAACTACAAGCCGTGATGACGGCGGTGCACGCGTGGTCCGACAAATGGTCGTGTTCACCGACTCCGGCCGAGAAGTAGTTGACAGGCCGGCGAAAAACCGGTAATCTTAAACCGAGTTCAATAGCTAAAAACGATGATAGAAAAGTAGTAACCGGGCTGTTTTGCCAGGAAGGGTTTTCCACGACTGGAAGAAGACCTCAAAACGGACTCAGTGAATTCAGTTCTGGAGTTGTGGTCGGGACTTACGTGGTGTAAGGAATGACCCACCGGTGAATGACCGTTATCATGTCTGAGTGTGGCGACGCAATGAGTCGCTGAATCAGGGTGGTACCGCGAAACGTTTCGTCCCTCTTAATTGAGGGCCGGGGCGTTTTTTTTATGGCGTCTGCCCATCGTTGGTATGAGAAGAAATGGAGGATGAAACATGTCGTTAAAGGATAAACTCACCGAGCTGCGCCAAAAGGGCTTGACGGATATTCAACACTCTGACGATCTGAAGGATGTCAATCAGATTCGGGTCAGTTTGTTAGGGAAAAAGGGACCCATCACCGAAGTTTTGCGGGGGATGCGCGATCTCGATGCCAGTGAACGGCCAAAGGTTGGGGCGTTTGCTAACGAAGTTCGCGACGACTTGACCAATGCGTTGGCCAAGCGGCGCGAGGAACTGGAAAACGCGGTCTTAAACGCCCGCTTAGCCAAGGAAACTCTGGACGTGACGTTACCAGGGACCCCGGTGGCGAAGGGTGAGCCCCACGTGATTCAACAAATTATTGATCAAATTGAGGACTTGTTCTTGGGCATGGGTTACCAGGTCTTGAGTGGTCCGGAAGTTGAAGAAGACAAGTACAACTTCGAAATGATGAACTTACCCAAGAACCACCCCGCTCGGGACATGCAGGATACGTTCTACATCACCAAGGAAATCTTGATGCGCACGCAGACCTCCCCGATGCAGGCCCGGACGTTGGAAAAGCACGACTTTAGCCAGGGCCCGTTGAAGATGATCTCACCCGGTGTGGTTTACCGGCGCGATACCGATGATCCAACCCACTCCCACCAATTCCATCAGGTGGAAGGCCTGGTCATCGACAAGCACATCACCATGGCCGATCTGAAGGGGACCTTACAAGTCTTGGCCCACGAACTCTTCGGCGACAAGTTCGACGTGCGGTTACGGCCGAGTTACTTCCCGTTCACTGAACCATCCGTGGAAGCCGACATCACCTGCTTCAACTGTGGGGGCAAGGGGTGTAACGTCTGCAAGAACACCGGCTGGATCGAAGTCTTAGGGGCCGGGATGGTTCACCCGAACGTCTTGAAGATGGCCGGCGTGGATCCCGACGTTTACGGCGGTTTCGCCTTTGGGGTCGGGCCCGACCGGTTTGCGATGCTGAAATACGGGGTTGACGACATCCGGAATTTCTACTTAAACGATGTACGCTTCCTCACCCAATTCACGAAGAAAGGATAATCGCCAACCATGAAGATTTCATACAACTGGATTAAAGAGTATCTCAATTTAGACGTTTCTGCCGTTGACCTGGCGGAAAAGATCGAACGGACTTCCGTGGAAGTCGACAGCGTGGTCACGCCCAGTGACGGCTTAAAGAAGATCGTGGTCGGCCACGTCCTCAGTGTCCAGGCCCATCCCGATTCCGATCACTTACACATCTGTGAGATTGACGTTGGGGACGACGAACCGTCCCAGATCGTCTGTGGCGCACCGAACATCGCCGCAGGGCAAAACGTGATCGTGGCACTGCCAGGGTCGCGGATCGCCGACAACGTGAAGATCAAGCGCTCCAAGATGCGCGGGGTCGAATCCGACGGCATGGTCTGTGCCTTACAAGAAATCGGCTTCCCCGAAGAAGTCGTGCCTAAGGACTACGTCGACGGCATTTACGTGTTGCCCGCCGACGTGCAACCGGGGGCACCCGTGTTCGACCTGTTAGGGATGAACGATAGCCTGATCGACCTCGACGTGACGCCTAACCGGGGAGACATGCTGAGCTTAAACGGGACCTTACGCGACTTGGCCGCCATTTACGACCAACCGGTAACGTTAGACACGCCGCACGTGATCGAGGCTGGGGACGCCATCGACACGCAACTTAGCTTGCACGTCGACGACAGCCTGGCACCGCAATACCGGATGCGCTTGGTTCGCGACATCAAGATTGCCCCGAGTCCGATGTGGTTACAGATTCACCTCTGGAACGCCGGGTTACGGCCAATCAACAACGTGGTGGACATCACCAACTACGTCATGTTGAAGTACGGCCAACCTTTGCACGCCTTTGACTACGGAAAGTTCAGCGGTCAGGACGTTTACGTGCGGACCGCTCAGGCCGGTGAAACGCTGACCACCTTAGACGAAAACGACCACGAGTTGGACCCCAGCGACATCGTGATTGCCGACAGCCAGGCGCCCATCGCCTTAGCCGGGGTCATGGGAGGCTTATCCACGGCCATCAGTGATCAGACCGTCACGGTTGCCGTCGAGGCCGCCGTGTTTGAACACGACCACATCCGCAAGGCGGCCCAACGCCACCACCTGCACACCGACGCGTCCCAACGTTTCGAACGGGGCGTTAACCAGGCCGGGGTCCAAGACGCCTTGGACGCCGCCGCTCAGATGCTGACCGAATTAGCGGCCGGCACGGTGCAGACCGGGACGGCCGTGGGCAGTAACCACCAGCCTGAACCAGCCGTGATTTCGTTGACCTTGACGCACGTCAATGCCGTGCTTGGGACCGAGTTGACCATGGACCAGGTCAGTCATATCTTAGAAACGCTCGGCTTCACCGTCAAGGTTACCGGCGATGAACTGACCGTCACGGTACCAATCCGGCGTAACGACATCCATATCCCGGCCGATTTATTAGAGGAAATCGCCCGGATCTACGGCTACGATAACCTGCCTGTGACCTTACCCACGGGCCGGATGACGCAGGGCCGGTTAACCCCGGCACAACGCTTGATGCGCGCCACGCGCAAGTCGCTGGAAGGTTTGGGCTTGAACCAGGCCATTTCCTACGCGTTGACCACCGAAGATAAGGCCAAGATGTTCTTGACCCATCCGGACAGTCAGGTCACCAAGCTGGCTTGGCCGATGAGTGTGGATCACGCGGTCTTACGGATGAACATGGTCACCGGGCTGTTAGACGATATCGCCTACAACACCGCCCGGAAGGTCAAAGATGTGGCCTTGTACGAACAGGGTCGGGTCTTCTACCGTCAGGACGGTCAGGATCGCCCAGCCGAAGAGGAACACATTGCCGGCGCCATCACGGGCCAACTGGTGCCCGCTGCTTGGAACCAACCGGCCCAAGACGTGGACTTCTACCAGTGGAAGGGCATCGTGGCGGCTTACCTGCAAGATATGGCGGTCAAGGGTGACGTGACCTACGAGCCCAACACTGAGATGCCGGAAATGCACCCTGGTCGGACCGCGGACATTCTGATCCACGGGCACAAGATCGGGTTCATGGGGCAGGTCCACCCGACGATTGCTAAGCGCTTTAAGATCGGGGCGACCTACGTCTTCGACTTGAATCTGCAAGCCATCATCGACATGCCTAAGCAAGAAAACCAGTACGATGTGATTTCGCGGTACCCGACGATTACGCGCGATATCGCCATGTTGGTCGACGATGCTGTGACCAACGAACAAGTAGTGGCGTTGATCGAGCGGCGTGGGGGCGCCTACCTCCAATCCGTGAAGTTGTTTGACGTTTACGACGGGGTGAAGGTACCTAAGGGTAAGAAGTCCTTAGCGTACACCCTGACGTACCAAGACAAGCACGCCACGTTGGTCGACGACGCGGTCACGCAAGCCTTCGAGAAGGTCACGAAACGCCTACAGGACGAATTAGGCGCGGAGATTCGCTAAAATTCGTGAAAAACCGGTAAAAACGCGGACGGTCCTTCGGGATTGTGCGCGTTTTTACCGATTTAAAAGATTACATTTTTGTCAAAGTGGGTCTTGCCGGTTTTCGTCGGCCCCGAAGTTCTGTATAATGTAGAAGACTATGGCAGAGAACGGAGGAAAAAAGTTGGATAATGGCACGGATCCTACGCCTACTCGTCAGTCTAAAGGCCCGAAACGCAGCTCGTTCGGTCGGCGGATCATGGTGGGTGTGGCCAGTTTATTAGTCATTTTAGCAGTGGCGATTGGAATTTTTGGTTATCAATTTTTCCAGTCAGCTTTAAAGCCCCTAGACACCAGTAACGAAAACGTGGTACAGGTCCACGTTCCCATGGGGGCAACGTCGAATAAGATTGGACAGATCTTACAAGACAAGAAGGTGGTTCAGAGTGGGATGGTCTTTAACTACTACGTCAAGTCCCATAAGTTCACGAACTTTCGGGCGGGATATTACCAGTTAAAGCCGTCGATGACGCTGAACACCATCGCCAAGCAGTTACAATTGGGGGGCTCAGCCGAACCCATCCAAAGTACGGCCGGTAAGGTCTTAGTCCGGGAAGGGGAAACGGTCGATCAGTTAGCCGCCGAGATTCCAATCCAAACGGACTTCACCAAGAAGGAATTTCTGAACTTGATGAAGAATCAGACCTTCTTTAATCAATTGGCCGCTAAGTACCCGCAATTGTTGGGATCGGCTAAGCAGGCCAAAAACGTCCGGTACCGGTTGGAAGGCTACCTGGCGCCAGCCACGTATCAGGCCGGTAAGAAGATGACGTTGAAACAACTGATTACCGAGATGGTGGCCAAGACGGATCAGAACCTACAGGGCAGCTATAAGACCATTAAGAAGCAAAAGCTCACCGTTCAAGAAACGTTGACCTTGGCGTCGTTGGTCGAACGCGAAGGGGTCAGTCAGACCGATCGTGATAAGATTGCCGGGGTCTTCTTAAACCGGATCGACGCGAATATGGCCCTACAGTCTGATATTGCCGTCCAGTACGCCCTGAAGACGACCAAGAAGACCTTGACCAACAAAGACCTAAAGGTTAAATCGCCGTATAACCTCTACGTGCACACGGGTTATGGGCCCGGACCGTTCGATAATCCGAGTGTTTCGGCCATTAAGGCGGTTCTACATCCGGCGGCTCGCAGTAAGAATTATTACTACTTCATTGCGAATACCAAGACCGGGAAAGTCTACTTCTCGACCACGTACGATCAACATCAGGCATTAACTAGTTCATTAGCAAGCGATAATAAGTAAAGGATGGCGACAGTGTTGGCAGATAAGAAACGACCAATCATCATTGGGGTAACCGGGGGTTCCGGCAGTGGCAAGACGACCGTTAGCCGGGCAATCTTTAATCAATTGGTGGGGCACTCCATCATGATTTTGCAACAGGATTCTTACTACAAGGATCAGGCGGACATGACCATGGAAGAACGTAAGGCGGTCAACTATGACCATCCCTTGACGTTTGATACGGACCTGTTAATCGAACAACTCAAACAGTTGCTGCGGTACGAGCCCATCGAAAAGCCCGTTTATGATTACAATCTATTCACGCGTAGTCACGAAACGATCCACCAAGAACCCCGTGATGTGATTATCTTGGAGGGCATCCTCATTCTCGATGATGAGCGGCTCCGGGACCTGATGGACATCAAGGTCTTCGTGGATACCGACGACGATATTCGGATCATTCGGCGGATTCAACGGGACATGAACGAACGTGATCGGTCCTTGGAATCCGTAATTGGTCAGTATCTGAAGACGGTTAAGCCGATGTATCACCAGTTTGTGGAGCCTACTAAGCGTTACGCTGACATTATCGTTCCTGAGGGGGGCGAAAATCAGGTGGCTATTGATCTGTTAGTCACTAAGATTCGGTCCATTCTGGAAGCACACGGAAATAAAGAAGTTTTTGACAATCAAGATACCACCATTTAAGATGGGGGAGTTAGCGCTGGTGAATGTGTGCCGGCCAAGTGACGGAACAACCGTCAGTCTAAAAAAATTAAGCAGGTAAAAGGGGTGGCCATTGTGGCAGAAGACAAGATGTATCCAATGACTGAAGAAGGTAAGGAAAAGCTCCAAGCCGAATTGGAAGATTTAAAGATGGTTCAGCGGCCCAAAGTGATTGAACGGATTAAGATTGCGCGGTCTTACGGGGACCTTTCGGAAAATTCCGAATACGAATCCGCTAAGGACGAACAGAGTATGTTAGAAACGCGGATCAGTACGGTTGAGCGGATGCTTCAATACGCGCAGATCATCGATAACGATGGGACGGATAAGGACGAGATTTCCGTGGGGAAGAAAGTCACCTTCCAGGAACTCCCCGACGAAGATCCGGAAGAATACACCATCGTGGGTGCGGCGGAAGCCGACCCGATGGCGGGGAAGATCTCCAACGATTCGCCCATCGCTAAGGGCTTGTTAGGCCACCGCGTCGGCGAAAACGTCACCTTCCCGACGCCTGGCGGTGATATGACCGTTAAAGTGTTAAAAGTAGAATAGTGTCACCGGGGGACAGCCACCAGGGGTCCCCTTTTTTGATCTCTAGCAAAACGTTTGTGTCTAATTTAATTGCTAACGATTAAGTGGAGTGTTCTACTTGTCAAACCGCCCCTAAACATGGTATAAAGAGAATTGAAAACGGATTCACAGTCTGGTCAAGAGGAGCATACGAAGATGAAGATTACGGTAACGGATGCAGCAAGCAAGTGGTTCCGTGAAGAAATGGGGATGACGGGACGTGGAATTCGCTTCTTTGGCAAGGTGTACGGGAAGACGCCCGTTCATCAAGGTTTTTCGTTGGGGATGACCCCCGACGATGCGCCCCGTGATCCCGTGGTCACTGAAAAAAAGGATGATGTCACTTACTACATTACCGAGGGTGACGAATGGTTCTTTGTGGGTTACGATCTGACGGTCGATTATGATCCCCAGACGGATGGACCGACGTATCGCTATACGGAAAATGGTGAACTCTAGACAATCAAAAACGCGAGCACACTTGAAGTGCTCGCGTTTTTGATTGGTCATATTAGGCTGAGGGATGGTGACGGCGCAACCAGGCCCAGCTGCCACAGACTAGTAGCAAGGTGATGCCACTAATCAACAGGCCGAGGTTGAGCAATGGGGGCCAGTAGGCGAGTTTGACGCGGTTAGTCCCCTTAGTGAGTTTAACGGCGGTAAACATGCCCACGGTGCGATAGGTCTTGGCCGGGTGACCGTTAACGGTCGCGTGCCAGCCCTTAGAATAAGGAATAGACGTGTTGAGCACTTGGTGGTTGGTTGTGGCGGTGACCCGGCCGGTAAATTGCCGGTTGGACTGTTGCGATAATTGCCAAGGATGTTGCTGCAACTGGGTGACCGCTTGTTTCAGCCGGGAAGTGTTCAGGCGGTAGAGCGTGAAGTTCTGCAGCCAGAGTGAGCCCTTTTTGAGCTGGATGGTGAATTTGATAGTCTGCCCCTTGGCCCGGTCGGCGGCACTCACAATCACCGTGTTGCGGTAGGTGGGGTATTGTGCCAGCGACTTGCCGTTGAGGGTGAAGGTCGCGTTTTGCGGATTGACCGTGGATCCCATCGTGAGGTAGTAGGCCGCGTTGTCCTTAGGCTTAAAGGTAAGCGTGATGCTTCCGGGTTTCAGTAGGTTCTTTTTCTGTAACATGGCGCCGGTAATTTTGCTTTGCTGGTTGATGTTTTGGAAGGCCACCTGGCTGAAATTTTCCGCCGTAAAGAGGTGCTGGTCTTGTGCGTTGCCGGTCAATGCGGCCAACCAGTTAGCCTGGTATTGGGCGGGATCGGCCGTGGTATTCTTCAGCGATAGAATCTGGTCGCTGGCCGCGTAGCCCATGGGGAGGGCGTAGGGGTTCTTGTAGCGGATAGCCCAGTGATCTTGACCGACGACTTGGTAATCGGCCAGGTCGGCCTTATTACTGGAAGCCGGGAGCATACTGGAGCCGCTCAGGGCCCCGGAGAGCTGCTTATCCTTGAAATAGTACTTCATGTTCAGTAGAGAATCGGTCAGCAACGTGCCGTTACTGTATTCCACGAAGCCGTCGCCGTCGGGTACCCCGATGTGTCCCATGAACGTGGGCGTGGTTTTCGGCAGGGCCGATGAGAAGACGGAACCGCCGTTAAAACCGGTCTGAAAGGCATCGCCCTTAGTTCGCAGGAAGGTCTTGCCAATGCGGTAGAAGCCCTTATCCGCTTGCTGGGTCTTATCGACCAGGCGTTGGAGTTCGGCGGTGTAGTTGCCGTATTCACCTTGAGAAACGTAGCTGATGTTGTTTAGATCCAAATAGGCGTTGGCCGTGACCTCCGTCACACCAATGACAAAGATCATTAACGGGTAGGTCCAGTGTTTCTTGAATGGGAAAGTGTAGAGCATTAACGCCAAAACCACAAACAGTAGTCCTAACCAGAACTGGCTGGGTTTCAGGTACTTAAAGGTTTTCAGATTGGCTTCCACGTAGTAGCAGCCCAATGCGACCACGAGGGTGACCAGGCCGATGGCAATGGGACCCGGTCGGAAGTCCAAGGTGAGGGTTTGAGCGGCCAGCCAAATCAGCCAGAAGCAAATCACAAACGAAAAGCGGTAATGGTACCAAACGGGGAATTGGCCCGCGTGCCACAGGAGGTCCAGGGGCTGAACACAGGTGGAGAAGGCCAAGAATAAGGTGACGATCCCGGCGGTTAGGCGACTACGGAGGGAGATTTTTCGGTTCACGAAAAAGAATAACGCCCCCAGAAGGGCCAAGGCCCCAACGAAGACGTTGGCGGGGCCATCGGGCATTTGATCGAAGTTAAAGGCGCCCAGGAAGAACTTGGAAAGGGTCTTCAAGGGGAATAATTCGAAACGCCACTTGAAGGTTTGAATCGTGTACTGGACCTTACTTTGCGTTAGCGACCACCAGGTGGGGAGCAGGACAACGGCGACTAAGGCCCCACTAACTAGCGAGGCCAGAGCAAAGCGTCCCGCTTGTCTGGCCAAGTTCCGCCAGGTTGTAAATTTATCGGCGGCCAGCCAGATAAACGCTAGAATTAGAAATAAGCAGATCATGTAGGCCATATAGTAGTTCACAATCAGCATGATGGGGAGCCAAATCAGGTAGGGTTTCCAGTGGCCGGTGGTCATGAGCTGAATTAGACCGTAGAAAATTAAGGGTAAGAGGATGGTGGCATCCAACCACATGATGTTTAGTTGGTTGGCAATGGCCCACCCCATTAGGGCGTAAGCGGTGGCCAGGGTAATGGCCATTAACCCGTCTTGGCGGGTGACCTTCAGCAGTAGCCAGGCAAAGCTGAGTCCCGCTAGTCCGTATTTAAGAACGGTAATCAAGAAGATGCCACTGGTTAGGTGGGCCCCGGGAAAGGCCAATAAGAGCAGATTCAAGGGACTGAGTAAGTAGTAGGCCCAGTTGCCGACCATTTCACCGCCCAGCCCATTACTGAAGGAATAGAAGATGGCACTGGAATCGTGGAGCAGGGTCCGCCGTAAGTAAGCGAAAAAGTCTACATATTGTTGACCGAGATCGACGGTCAGTAAGCTACTCGAGCCAAAGGGTGCCATCTGCCGGTAGGCAAAATAAACCGTCATAATAATCAAAGGCGTTAGGAAGGCTCCTAATAACGTCCATCGTTTGGGCGTCCAGGCCCAACGCCGTTTTTTTTCTGGCAAAGTTAGCCACCTCAATCTTTAGAAATTATAAAAGGTTCCTGGCGAACCTGTACATTTTGCTTTCAGTTACCTAGAATAGCATAGAATCTGTTGAGGACCTACCAACGACGGTCCACATTTTGTCAAAATCTGTTAGTGGTGATCACCCGTAATTTGCCAACTGGAGGTGCCTGAACTGACGGTGTTGCGGGACTCACGGCCTAGGCTACGGAAATTTGGTTGGTAAAGTTGCTGGCTTAGCTGGGCAGCCTCAGGGAAACTAAAGATTCATTTAAGCGCCTGATTTACAATTCAAGTGCACCACTTAAATAATTGGACCAAAAAGGCCATGAAGACCTATTCTTAAATCAACGACGAATTAAGAAAGAAGTGTCTTCATGACCCAATCTAAGCGTACCACGACTAGTCATTACCAACAACTCCAATCTGCCGAACGGACTCTTATTATGAACTGGCGATTTGATGGCCGTTCTTGCCATCAGATCGCCCAAATGTTGCACCGAAGTCCCAGCACCATCAGTCGTGAAATTCGACGAGGGAGCGTTCACCAGCTAGGCCCTAATCGACGACCTACACTGGTCTATTGGGCTGAGTCTGCCCAATTACTACACAATAAAGCCCGTGAAGCCTGTCACGCCCAGAGCTGGCTTGACAAGGCACCACAATTCTTCCTACAGCTAACTAAAGCGCTCAAAAAACGCCAACGTCTTTTAAGCGTAGATACCTTTGTGCACTATTATCAGGTCAATCACCCGGACGACCGGTGTCCTTCAGTGCCCACTGTCTATCGCTATATCGACGCGGGTGTCCTGAAATTAAAGAATGGCGATTTACCCATGAAGCTGCGGCGACACGCTAGATCCGGTTATCGTTCACACAAACGCCTAAACAAGCGTAACTTCGGGAAATCCATCGAAGAGCTTCCCGTAGAGGCCCAAGAACGTCAGGTCGCTGGCCATTGGGAAGGCGACTTGGTTAAGGGCAAGCGTGAGGCCAGTGAACCAGCACTAATGACCCTTATTGACCGGGCAAAACGGTATGCCATCATTGTCAAGATACCGAATTACCACGCCGATACCTGCCTTAATACGCTTCAGAACATTGTTGACGACTATGGACCGGAGCACTTCAAAACGGTGCTTTTTGACAACGGTTCTGAGTTTTCCAAACTTTCCCAGGTCAAGGGACCGGATGTCTATTTTGCTCATCCGTACTCGCCCTGGGAACGTGGCAGTAACGAGCATCTGAATGGTGAAATCCGTGAGTTCATTCCTAAGGGTAAGTCCATGAAAGAGCTAAGTATTGTGAACGTTCAGGCCATCCAGGATATCCTTAACTCTCGTCCCCGCAAGGTTCTGGGCTACCAGACTGCCATGTCCTTATTACCCGATTTCGACTAAGCTAGACCAACTGATAAGAATGGGTTGTGAGTGTTGCACTTGATTTGACAATTCAGGGATTCATTTAAGCTTTAATTATGGTAGGCTAATGTGTCTTTTGTGACCAGTTAGAAGCGAGAACCACCGCATTTAGTGGCCCAGCTGGTGGCCGGGTAATGGCGGTCAGACCTAAAGATTTTAATTAAATTCGAATGGCAGGATAGTGGAGCTTGCTGAAGTTTGGTAGAATAAGAGCAGTACAATAAGGAGCAGAGCTGTTGTGAAGAATTTTTATAATCGCGTTAGTAACCGCAACCGGCCATCGCGGGGCCCCCAGAAGTCCTCGATCCCGTTTCGGTTAAACTTTCTTTTCATTATTGTTGCCCTGTTATTTGCGGCGCTGATTGGTCAGTTGGCGTATTTGCAGGTCATTTATGGGACGCAATTCAAGGCGGTCGTGAACCAAACGGATACGACCATCGAAACCACTAACGTCCAGCGGGGGATGATTTACGACTCCAACGGTAAGGTTTTAGTGGGTAACCAAGCGCACCAAGCCATTGCCTATACCAAAGGGGTCAATGTCTTGTCCACGGATATGTATACGATTGCTAACCGGCTCGGGAAGTATTTAACGGTTTCGACCAGCTCCCTGACGCCCCGTCAGTCGATCGATTACTATCTGACCAATACCAAGAACTTGACGGCCGTGGAGAAGAAGATTCCGAACATCAAGCAGTATTCGACGACGGAACGGTACAACAAGGCGTTAAGTTACATGGAAAACGACAAGAGCTTTAAGCTGACCGTGACACAGAAGAATGCGGCCGAAATCTTCGCGAAGATGAGTGGCGCCTACGCGTTGTCGACCACTTACATCAAGGACTCCAACGTTTCCAGTCAGGAAATTGCCCAGATTGGGGAACACTTATCCGAGATGCCGGGGATCAAGGTCAGCACCAGTTGGTCGCGTAACTACCCGAACGGTAATTCGATCAAGTCGATCATCGGGACGGTCTCTTCCGAAAAGACCGGGTTGCCCAGCGACGAAATCAATCAGTTGTTAGCCCAAGGGTATTCCCGAAACGACAGTGTGGGTCAATCCTACCTGGAAAAGGAATACGAATCCGTCTTGCGCGGAACTAAGGCCGAAAAACAGGTTGAAGTGGCGGGGAACAACACCATCACTAAGGAAGTTAAGAAGTATGGTGGGCAAAAGGGGGACAACCTCCAATTGACCATTAATTCGACCTTCCAGAGCCAACTACAAAAGCTGGTCCGTTCGGCGGAATCCAACGCCGGTGGTTATTCCACGGGGACCTACGCGGTCGTGATGAACCCCAATACCGGGGCCGTCATTGGGATCGCTGGGGTCGACCGGAATCCGTCGACCGGGAAGCTAACCGATAATGCGCTGGGAACCATCAACAGCGACATCGTGATGGGGTCCGTGGTCAAAGGGGCCATGGTCTCCGGGGCCTTGATGTCCGGAGTCATTACGCCGGAAAACAACACGTTGACCGATGAAGTGATTAACATTGGGGGCGTCAAGAAGTCTTCCTGGTTTAACCACAGTGGGAGTGCCAACATTTCCGTGGATGCGCCGACCGCACTGGAAGTGTCGTCTAACTCTTACATGATGCAGCTGGCCATGAAGGAAGCGGGCTTCAAGTATTCCGCCGGGGCGGCGCTGAACATGAGTACCAAGGCGTTTAGCATCGAACGGGGCTACTTCAACCAGTTCGGACTCGGGGTCAAGACGGGCATCGACTTGCCGGGTGAAAGTACCGGTCTGGAAGGGTCCAGTTCGCGGACCAACATCGGGAGTGCCTTGGACTTGTCCTTTGGGAACTACGATGCCTACACCACCATGCAGGTGGCCCAATACATGTCCACGGTGGCTAACGGGGGAACCCGGATTGCGCCGCACGTGGTTCAAGCGATTCGGGGCACCACGTCCGATGGTAAGCTAGGAACGGTGAAGTCGACGGTCACGCCGAAGGTCTTAAACACCATCGACATGACGGCTGCCGAGAAAAAGCTGGTTAAGGAAGGACTCTATGACGTGGTTCACGGGTCCAACACCTACAAGACCGGGGCCGAATTGGCTTCGATCTCGCCGGGAATCTCCGCGAAGACCGGGACGGCCGAAACCTACTACAAGGGTCATTCGACGGTTACGTTGAGTCTGGCGTCCTACGCACCGTCCAACGATCCCCAGGTGGTCGTGGCCTTAGCTATGCCGAACCTGAGTACCAGTGACGAAGATAATAACATGAAGCTGGCTAAGCAGATTTATGCGGCCTACTGGAAGACGGTGCAGTCGACGTCGACGTTGACTAATCCGACGAAGGCCGGGTCTGCCCAGAATACGGCGGGTTAAAGACGTGTAAAGTAATTTTCCTTAACATTATTTGGATAAGGGCTGGTAATTATGGCCGATTAATGGTAATATATTACGAGTTAAGGCTCAAGCCTGTAATTCTGAACAAGTTGGGAGGTTACCCACATGCGTGTCCACATCACTTTAGAATGTACGGAATGCCACGAACGCAATTACTTATCCAGCAAGAACCGGCGTAATAACCCGGACCGGGTAGAATTCAAGAAATACTGCCCGCGCGAACGGAAAGTAACGTTGCATCGTGAAACTAAGTAAGAGGTACGGGCGAAAGTCCGCACCTTTTTTTGTGCGATTTTTCGCTGGTGAGCTGCCCCACAGTTAACGATGACACCTTAGTGGGGTGAGCAGCTGTCAAGTCAGTTGCTATTCCAACGTGAGCCGGGTAATATCGAAGGCAGCGTTAAGTTTTAGGAGGTAGAGGGCATGGATAAAGCAACCTTGCGCCAACAAACGATTCAGGCACTAACCCGGCTGTCCGCTGAGGAGCGACAGGAAGCCAGTGAACGGCTCTATCAGGCCTTGTGGGCCTCGCCGCAGTGGCGGGATGCCCAAACGGTCGCCACGACGTTGAGTAGCGCGCTGGAGCTGAATACGCAGCCCATCATCGCGCGGGCACAGGCCGAAGGAAAAACGGTGGCGGTGCCCCAGACGCTCCCGCACCGGCAGATGGCCTTTCGTCCGTTAACCGGTGAAACGACGTTGGTAACCACCAAGTTTGGGCTACGGGAGCCCCAAGACGGCCCCGTGATCGCGCCAGATGCGTTGGACCTGATCGTGGTCCCGGGTCTAAAGTTCGCCGCAACGGGTGAACGACTGGGGTTTGGCGGGGGATATTACGACCGTTATCTGCCCCAGACCAGGGGGACCAAGGTGGCCTTGGCGTTGCCGGTTCAGCAAACGGCCCAACCGACTTGGCCGGTAGAGTCCTTTGACGTGTTGCTAGACGTGGTGATTAATGCGTAATGAGGGGAGCACTTTAGCGTGACAATACAACGCCGATTACGGCAATTCAAACAAACTCCGTTTATCACGGTGGGATTGATCGCCATCATGGTGGTGGTCTACCTGGCCATGACGTTGGCGGGGGGTAGCACCAACGTTAACGTCTTGTTGACGTTTGGCGCGAAGGTTAACGTCCTGATTCAGCAGGGACAGTGGTGGCGGTTGATAACGCCCGTTTTCCTGCACATTGGCTTCACCCACATTCTGATGAATATGATCACGCTATACTTTGTGGGGATGCAGTTAGAAGCCGCCTTCGGTCATTTACGGTATTTAGGCATTTTTCTTTTGGCGGGAGTGGGTGGTAACATCGCCAGCTTTTGTTTCTCCGACAGTTTGTCGGCCGGGGCTAGTACCGCCATTTTTGGGCTCTTTGGGGCTTTTTTGATGCTGGGGGAATCGTTCTGGCAAAACGCCGTGATTCGCCAATTAGCCAACACTTTCTTAGCGTTTATCGTGATGAACTTGGCATTTGATATCTTCACGCCGGGTATCGACCTAGCGGGGCACATCGGGGGCTTAGTCGCCGGCTTTTTGGCGGCTTACTTGATGGGCGTGCCGAGAATTGGTAAAGTTAGTGTGATCAAACGACTGATTGCGACGGTTGTTTTGGTAGTGGGTTTCATCTGGCTGTACCTGCACGGCATGGCCCAGTAATTTTGCAAAATGTATCGTGCAATTTGACGGAGGTTGTGGCACAATGAGAACGTTATATGATGTTCAGCAGCTACTTAAAAACTTTGGTATTTATGTTTACGTCGGCAAGCGTATGTGGGACATTGAGGTCATGGCGTTGGAACTCGACCACCTGCGGCAAGCAAAGGTGGTTGATGAACCGACCTTCGTCCAGGCCAAATTAGTGCTCACACATGAACACCGAATCGAGGAACAGCGGGCAAGAGATCAGCACCAATCCATTGGAGGGGTTTAGAATTATGGCACGGAATTTAATTGGGATCGATTTAGGTGGGACCACTACCAAGATGGCCTTTATTACGGTCGACGGGGAAATCCTGACGAAGTGGAGTATTCCGACGGAGACCCACGACGACGGTAGCCACATTATTCCAAATATCATTAAATCAATCAACGAACACATTACGAGCTCGGAGTTTACCACGGCCGATTTCTTAGGCATTGGCATGGGCGTTCCCGGACCGGTCGATATTGAAAATGGAACCGTTCTCTTTGCAGTCAACCTGAACTGGAAAACGCGCCAACGCGTGCGTGACCAAATTCAAGAGGGCTTAGGGCTCCAATTCATCCTTGATAATGATGCGAACGTTGCTTCTTTAGGAGAATACTGGAAGGGCGCCGGTGAAAAGGATGAAGACGTGGTCTTTGTCACCTTGGGTACCGGGGTCGGTGGCGGTGTCATTGCGGGTGGTCGCCTGCTACACGGGGTCAACGGCGGGGCCGGTGAACTCGGTCACGTGACCGTTCAACCGAACGGTTACCTGTGCAACTGTGGTAAGCGCGGCTGTCTCGAACAATACGCGTCTGCTACGGGGATTGTCCACGTGGCCGCCGACATGGCCAAGGACTTCTTAGGCACGTCACGCTTAAAAGAGATGGAAGATAATCAAGAAAGTATCACGTCGAAGATGATCTTCTACTTAGCCGACAACGGCGATATCTTAGCCAACCAAGTGGTTGATCGGGTGACCTACTACTTAGGATTGGCTTTGGCCAACGTGGCTAACATTTTGAACCCAGCGAACATCATTATTGGCGGGGGCGTTTCTAACGCGGGGAACACGTTGTTGCAACCGACGACGCGTTACTTCCAAGAAAATGCATTTCCTGCTGCCCGGGACACGACCAAGTTGCGCTTAGCCCAACTGGGGAACGATGCCGGGGTAATCGGGGCCGCATCCTTAGCTTTGCGGTTCCAAAAAACTAATTAAGCACTAGCTGTTAAGGAAGGACGATTTTGTTTTGGTAATTGCAGTTTCCGGGTGGACAATTTATACCATCATCTTGATTTTGATTTTAGTAGCTTGGGGCGGTTGGCAGTTAAGTACCGTTTTACGCCGTAACCGGGTCGCCACGCTCATCGACGAGAAAACCTTCCAAGAAGGTATGCGGAAGGCTCAAGTCATTGATTTACGGGAAAAGAAGGATTTTGATGCTGGTCACATTTTGGGTGCCCGGAACATTCCTTATTCCACGTTTGCGGCTTATCATAACCAATTGCGGCCGGATTTGCCGGTTTACCTGTATGATCAGGGGAAAGCGTTAAGTACCCGCGCGGCCATCAGATTGGGGAAGGACGACTTCAAGGAGATTTATATCTTGAAGACGGGTTACGCACGTTGGGAAGGTAAAACGAAAAAAACGAAGTATTAATCGTCAAAAAAGGTTCGTCACGGTCGTAAGACTGGACGAACCTTTTTGAGTTAGTAGCCGTGATGAGCGGAGTGGCTCTTGCGGTTGGCTTTTTTGCGGTTTTCTTCGAACCGGGCTTCTTGATCTTCGATCGGTTGCACGACCTTTTTCTTAAAGGAGAAGACGGCACCGGCAACGGCACTGGCCGTCGCGACGACGCCAAATAAGAATCCCTTGGTAAAATGCTTCATGGTCAGTAGACCCCTTTCAATGAGTAAGTTAGTTATCCGCTTCCATTATGCAAGGTTCCGGAGAAAATAGCTAGTGTTTTAGCTTTAAGCGCCGGAAAAATCCGGTCACCCACAGACTTTGCCCGGCACGCGGTCGCCACCTATGGTACCCTTATCTTAGCAATTAACGAGGAGCGACGAATTATGGAGAAAGTGTTAGCGATCGTAGGGCCCACGGCGGTTGGGAAAACCGCGTTAGCCATTGCGTTGGCCCAAAAGTTTAACGGGGAGATCATTTCGGGCGATTCGATGCAGGTTTACCGTCACTTAGACATCGGCACGGCTAAAGCCACTCCCGCCGAACAACGCCAGGCCCCCCACCAACTCATCGACGTGTGCGACGTGACGCAACAATTTACCGTGGCTCAGTTCGTGGCGGCGGCGCGGCCGCTGATTACGGCGATTACGCAACGCGGCCACCTGCCGATTATTGCCGGGGGAACCGGTTTTTATTTACAGGCGCTATTTGATGGCTTAGCGTTGGGGGCCGATGCGCCCGGGGATCCCGCCTTACGAGCGCAATTACGGGCCGAGGCAGACGAACACGGGCCGCAAGCGCTATGGGATCGGTTACACCAGCAAGATCCGCTAGCCGCCGCTAAGATTCCGCCAACCAATGTTCGCCGGACCGTCCGTGCGTTAGAAGTTATCCAGGTTACGGGGCAACTTTTCTCCCATCAGGCGAACGGCGGTCCCGCCTATGATGAACGCTACGTGGCCCTGACGACCGATCGGCAGTTACTCTATCGGCGAATTAACACCCGGGTGGACCTAATGATCCAAAATGGTCTACTTGATGAAGTCCGTTGGTTGGCCCAACAAGGGGGCGCCGCTTTGCCGGCGGCGAGTGGTATTGGCTACCGCGAATTGTTGCCCGTTTTGGATCAACCCGAGCGCTTACCGGCAGCCATTGACCAGGTCAAGCAGGATTCACGCCACTATGCGAAACGCCAATTGACCTGGTTTAAACACCAGACGACCGCGGTTTGGTACGATTTGGTACAGCACCCGGAACAGCGCGCCCTGATTGATCAGCGGGTGGCTCTGTGGTTGACCCATTAGTTATTACGATTAACTAAAGATTGGGGAAAATTAACGATAGATGTCATAAAACATAACATCTCATCTTGACTCCCCCCGGTGGCGTGGTATGATATCGGTATAGTTGAAGGGGGCCGGTAGGTTGAAAGGAAAAGAACTCCGGCGGTCACTGGCTGTCCTGCCGATTGGTACCGTAATGAAGTTAACGAATCTTACGGCGCGGCAGATCCGCTACTACGAAGCGCAGGGGCTAGTGACCCCGCAACGTAACGATGGCAATCGGCGCATGTATTCGTTAAACGATGTTGACCGGTTGTTGGAAATTAAGGATTACCTCGATGAGGGGGTCAACGTGGCGGGCATCAAGGCCATTTATGACCAGCAGGCGAAAGCCGCTGCCGCGCGTAAAGCGGCACAGGAACGTCCCCTGACGGATGCGGATGTCCGGCGAATCCTGCAGGACGAGTTCATTCGCCAAGGGGGATTGGGGCATTCACCCAATAACCTAGATCCGCACCGACCCCTGTAATAGTTGATACTTTGGCATAAAAATTTTGATAGGGAGCGATTTGCATGGCAAAACCGGCATTCACGAAAGATGATATTCGCCAGATGGCCAAGGACGAAGACGTGAAGTTTCTGCGGTTAATGTTTACGGATTTATTTGGCACGATTAAGAACGTGGAAGTACCCATCAGCAAATTAGGTAAATTATTAGACAACAAGTTGATGTTTGATGGGTCGTCAATCGATGGCTTCGTCCGCATTGAAGAAAGCGATATGTACCTGTATCCCGACCTGTCCACGTGGATGATCTTCCCTTGGAGTACGGAACGGGGCAAAATCGCACGGGTGATTTGTGAAGTTTACACGCCGGATGGCCAACCCTTTGAGGGTGATCCACGGAATAACCTGATTCGCGTTCTGGCGGATATGCGCAAGGCCGGCTTTACCGACTTCAACATCGGTCCCGAACCCGAATTCTTCCTGTTCAAGATGGACGAAAATGGGAAACCGACGACGGAATTAAACGATAAGGGTAGCTATTTCGACATGGCTCCGATGGACTTAGGGGAGAACTGCCGCCGCGAAATCGTTTTGACCCTGGAAGAAATGGGCTTTGACGTCGAAGCTGCGCACCACGAAGTCGCACCGGGCCAACACGAAATTGACTTTAAGTATGCCGATGCGTTAGCTGCCGCCGACAATATCCAAACCTTCAAGCTGGTGGTGAAGACCATCGCCCGTAAGTATGGGCTGTATGCGACCTTCATGCCGAAACCGTTGGCGGGCATCAACGGGTCCGGGATGCACCTGAACATGTCCTTATTCCATGATAAGGGGAACGCCTTCTACGATGAAAAGGGCGACATGCAGTTGTCTGAAGATGCTTTCCACTTCTTGGGTGGTTTGCTGAAGCACGCGCGGAGCTTTACGGCGATCTGCAACCCCATCGTCAACAGTTATAAGCGGCTGGTTCCCGGTTACGAAGCTCCCGTATACGTGGCTTGGTCCGGGTCTAACCGGTCACCTCTAATCCGGGTACCAAGCTCACGCGGCCTGTCCACACGGTTGGAATTACGGAGTGTTGATCCAGCGGCCAACCCTTACTTGGCCCTTGCGGCGGTACTCGAAGCCGGCTTGGACGGGTTACGTAATAAGTTAGCCCCACAAGAAGCCGTGGACCGGAACATTTACCGGATGGACGCCGAAGAACGGCAGGAAAATCACATCACCAACTTGCCGGATACCTTACACAACGCACTGAAGGACTTGGCAGCCGACGATGTGATGCGTAACGCCATGGGGCACCACCTCTATCAAAGCTTCATTGAAGCGAAGAACTTGGAATACAATTCTTACCGGACCCAGGTTTCCCAGTGGGAACGTGACCAGTACCTGGAACTGTACTAAACGAGACGTCGCCGTTAGGCTCAGCGTCACGTTCAACCAAGTTAGTTATAAAAACCGTTGGCGGTCTGTGGACCGTCAGCGGTTTTTGATTACTCGGGGGGAGTGGTGTGTGCCGGATGGTGTCGGTGGGCGGCGACGTGGCGTCGCTTACCGGTTTTGCTAAAGCGGTTCGGTGAAAATCAAACGGATTATAAAAAAAGTGTTGTTTTTACTCGAAATTCGCGCAAACTGCTTTATTCTCCGCATTTTTTTGGTAACATAAACGTATAACCAATGTTCACGGCAGTGCCTAAGAACACGAGAATGAGGGATAATTCATGGAAAATCAAGAACAGCAAACAAGTGCTGCCGACGTCTTAACCCAGGCAATCGCCAACAAACTCGATTACTTGAGCACGTTACAGGCAGCGGTTCAACACGGTGACGACCGGCAAGTATACGAATTGCTCGATCAAGTTCGTTACTACCAAGAAGTTAAGAAGACGCGCGCCGCTAGGGCCGTTAACCATCTGGCTGAATTGGTCGATAACATTCATCTCCAGATCAGCCATTATTTAAGTGATAACTTAATTGATTATTTAGGGCATATTTATCCATTTTTCTATTACGAAGAATACACGACCGGTCTGTTTCACATTTACTTTGGAAATTGGTGGGACCGGCGGTTATTCGGGGACCTCGACGTGATTAACGTGAAGTTTAATTTCGATCAGGCCGAATACCAAAAACTTCAAAAATCGTTTGAATTAGAAGCCCAACACCAACGGTTAAACACCGCGAAGATTGAACAAATCTCCAGTGAAAGTGAACAATTACAAAAGCTCATGGATGCTCAATCCGTCCGGGATAACCAGAAGACGCAGTTGCGTGAACAGCTTAAGGAAAACAGTCAAAAGAGTAGTATGCCGTGGGATACCAGTAAGATTAAAGACGAGCGGCAACAAATCGTTGACCAGTTAACCGAGTTGGCCGATCAAGACGAAAAGGCGCTGAACGCCCACAAGGCCATCAAGGAAAACGACGATAAGATTCTGGTGTTATCGAAGGAAGATACCATCTTGAATTACGAAAAGTAGAGTATTCAGGATGCCTTTGATGATTTCGAACACTTTGAAGCGCACAACCAGAGCTTATATGCGGACTATTTAAACAGTCTGATTGGCAAGAGCGAAGGCGGGGTGAAGACTGATGATTAACGAAAACGATCCGTCGACGCTGACTACGAGTGGCCGGTTGTTGAACTATAACGAGGCCATTAAGAGTGGTTTGGAGACCGGTTTGACGTTTACCAAGTTAATGGATCAGTTGATCAAGACCCACGATGCCGACGAGTTAGTCGCGGCCGCCACGCAACTGGCGGATTTCAAGTTGGACTCGGACTACGTGACTTTCCCGCACCAATACAGCAACGCGGATTATTATCTGCTATTCATGGCGCGGATGTTAGAGCTGCACGATCAAGGCAAGCACGTGATGCTGCAGTCGCGCGATCACCACGAAGAGTTGACCCAACAGTTAACGCCGCTGGGTGATCGGGGCACTTTCAATTTCCGGATTGAGCCCTCCGAAAACGGGGGCGTCTTCTACCGGGAAAAGGCGACGGGGCAGTCGCTGTTTTACCTCAACTTAGACCGCAAGATGTTTCGGTTTAACAGTCATGCGCTAACCCAACTGTTCATCATTGATCTGCACGACACGGTTCCAGCCGATACTGTCAAGGCCTCCGTCCAGATTCTGGTGGATTTTGCGCGCTACTTAAAGGAAGACTACGGATACTCCGTGGACTTTAATATTCTGGACGCCGCTAACCAACAAAACTACGCCGTGCGGGCCGCCGATTTGCCGGCGGGAGTGGTCGATCGACTCTTCGTGACGGCCGCCAAGAACGACTTCATGTTGACTAACGGCGTTAACGGCAACGGTGCCCAGATTCAACTGGATAAAAACGTGGTCGTAGATATCTTCAATAACCAGCTCGAAGGCCAACCAGAATGGGTACTAACCGTGCACGACGATGAGCAACGCGTCTCCTGGTTTGACGTTTTGCTGCGTTACCCGTTCATGCGGGATTGGTACTTAGAAAATCTGGATGATTTGGAAATTGTGTCGGATCCGTTGATTTTTGGCTAGGAGGAATTTGGGTGCTACAACTTGCTAAATTGGTACAACAGTCCATTGCTTTAGACGAGCAGATTACCCGTGAGCGCGACATTGAATTGTCCCGACCACGGCAAATCGAAAACGCCTACGTGGCGTTGGACGTGGAATTAGCGGAGGTGGCCAATACCTCTGAGTGGTTCAAGGTCTGGAAGACTCACCGGGGCAAGGCCGATGCCGGTAAGACGGCGCGCGAAACGCTGTTGACTGAGTATACAGACGCCCTCGACTTTTTCCTACTGGTGGCGGCCAAGAAGACCTGGACGCACCTCATCATGTTGACCGAAGAAGACCTGACCACGTTGGCGAAGAGTCGGCCGGCCAAGGATTTAGACCAACAATACTTAATCTTAAAACGAATGCTGTTTAACAGTCACTTCGATCACCGGCAGGACGATTACCGGCACGCGTGGCGGCTGTTTCTCAAGTGGGGGTTCGTCGATCTGGGCTTTAGCCAAGACGAGATCCAAACGGCCTATGAAGCCAAGCGCCAGATTAATCTGGACCGCCAAGCTGGCGACTATTAACGAAATGACAGGTTCGAGGCCATCGTCTCGAACCTGTTTTTAGTCATCGGGCTGCTGGCAGTAGGTCGGCAAAATAATCCTTGACAACCTTACTGGTTTCCAGTACAATTTTCATGTTGTATTTGTGGACTTCCACAGCTGCAACCGCTCGGAACAAGTTCCTAAGTATCGGGTGACCGATCACTTGTCTTCGGCGAGTCTAAGTCTTTTACTTACAAGGAGGTGCACATAGATGTACGCAATTATCGTAACTGGTGGTAAGCAGTACAAGGTCGAAGCAGGCCAAGCTGTTTACGTTGAAAAGTTAAACGTTGAGGCCGGCGCTAAGGTCACTTTTGACCAAGTCGTGTTTGTCGGCGGCGAAACGCCAAAGATTGGGATGCCAACTGTAGATGGCGCAACTGTAACTGGAACTGTTGAAAAGCAGGGTCTGGAAAAGAAGGTTGTGACCTACAAGTACAAGCCAAAGAAGGGCCAACACACCAAGAAGGGTCATCGTCAACCATACACCAAGGTTGTCATTGACGCGATCAACGCTTAAAGTTAAAGCTTAAAAGGAGCGAGTCCGGATGATTCACGCTACGATCCATCACGGATCCGATCGAATCAATTCATTTCAAATCACTGGCCACGCCGACTCCGGTGAATACGGTCAGGACATCGTTTGTGCCGCAGTTTCGGTACTTGCGATCACGACGGTCAACGGTCTACAACGAGTCGCTAAGATTCCGGTAACCGTGGATAATCGTGATCAGGCGGGGGGCTTTCTGGAAGTAACCCTGCCACCAAAGCTGGAAGCACCGGCTGAACTTAAGGGACAAACGCTACTCCAGAGTTTTGCGGATGGATTACGGGACGTCGCGACGAACTACGCCGATTTCGTTGAGGTCAACGAGGTTAGCGACTAAAACCACGGGGGTGAAACAAATGCTGATGAACATGAACTTACAATTCTTCTCTCACCATAAAGGTGGTGGGTCCACTGCTAACGGTCGGGACTCTGCTGGTCGTCGTCTTGGGACGAAGGCTGCTGACGGCTCCACTGTAACGAGTGGTTCTATCCTTTACCGTCAACGCGGGACGCACATCTACCCAGGGGTCAATGTTGGCCGTGGTGGTGACGATACGTTGTTTGCCAAGGTTGCGGGCGTCGTTAAATTCGAACGCTTGGGCCGCGACAAGCGCCAAGTTTCCGTATACCCAGTTGCCGAAGAAGCAGCTAAATAATCACGGGGTTTTCCTCGTACGACTGAAGAGCTTGAGGCGAGACCAATTCGCTTTAGGCTCTTCTTTTGCTTCACAACCTTGAGGAGGGATGTTCCATGCCAGAACGGATTGACCGGCTGCGAGCCCAATTCACAGCCCTAAGTATCGATAGTTTCTTGGTCCAAGCCCCGAGCAATCAACGCTATTTAGTGGGGACGAGCGTGTTGCCCGGCGATGGGTACCTGTTAATTACGGCAAAGCGGGTCGTGTTCATCACCGATGCGCGGTATCAAACTGAGCTCACGACCACGATCCCCACGGTCCCACTGGTGATTACCAGAAATTACCTGCAAGCGGTCAACGACATTTTGCAGGCCGATAACGCCACGGTACTGGGGTTAGAGGATACGTTGAGTCTTCGGGAGTTTGCCTGGCTAGATGAACATCTAACGGCGGACCCGGTGCCGTTGGCTAACGTGGTCGATCACTTACGTCAGGTCAAAGATCCCGCCGAGCTCGCCGCGCTTAAAAAGGCCACGGCGCTGACCAGTCAGGGGGTCCAAGCCTTATTTAAGGTGCTGCGTCCCGGGATGACGGAACGCGCGGTGGCTTTGTGGCTGACGCGATGGATGCAAGACCACGGGGCCAGCGGGGAGAGTTTCCCCACCATCGTGGCCAGTGGGGCCCGTTCGGCCTGGCCACACGGGCAAGCCAGCGACAAGGTGCTCGCAACTCACGATTTGGTCACCATCGATTGTGGGTTTTACGTGGACGGTTACACGTCCGATCTAACCCGCACGGTGGCATTGGGTGACCCAGGAGAATTTCTTAAGCGCGCCTATCAGGCCGTCCAGACGGCCCAGGAGACCATCAAGGCGGCGGTCCGTCCCGGCGTAACGGGTGGGCAACTCGATCAATTGGGACGTGATTACCTGACGGAACAGGGTTACGGCGCAGCCTTTATTCACGGCACCGGGCACGGCATCGGACTCGACATCCACGAAGGGCCGAACATCGGTCGCAACTGGCCGGACGTGTTAGCGGCTAACCAGGTCGTGACCGTGGAACCAGGCGTTTATTTCCCGAATCAAGGCGGGATTCGCATCGAGGACGATTTACTGGTGACCGCTGACGGCCACCGGGAACTGACCACGGTGCCCCGGAATTTAATTATCTTATAAACTAGCCCCCTGTCTTGCTTTTTAGGGGGAAGAATTGATATTATAAAGAGGACATCTTTTAGGAGGCTGACAACATTATGGCAATTTCTACTGCTAATTTTAAAAACGGTTTAACGATTGAAGTGGACCACGCAATCTGGCGCATCTTGGAATTCCAACACGTTAAACCAGGTAAGGGTGGCGCGTTCGTCCGGACGAAGCTGAAGAACTTACGGACTGGTGCCGTGCAAGAAAAGACTTTCCGGGCCGGTGCTAAGATGGAACAAGCGGACATCCAAACTCGCAGTATGCAGTACTTGTACGAAGACGGCGATAGCCGGGTCTTCATGGATACGGATAACTACGAACAAATCTCCGTTCCCGACGAAAAGATTAAGGATCAACTTCCCTTCTTACAAGAAAACATGAACGTGGATTTGGTCCAATACAATGCCGAAGTTTTAGGGATTGACGTTCCGAACACGGTGGTCTTAGAAGTGGCTTCGACGGAACCAAGTATTAAAGGGAATACGGCTTCTGGTGGCTCTAAGCCAGCAACCATGACCACGGGCTTGGTTGTTCAAGTACCTTTCTTCGTTAACGAAGGCGACAAGTTATCCATTAACACCCAGGATTCAACCTACATTTCACGGGCCTAGGGGTTATCTGGCTGAACCAAAGTTTAACCTGTAAGGGAGGGTCAACGAATGGCAGAAGATACGAATATCATTTTAGAATCAAAGGAACCGGCCTTGGGGAAGATTGAAGTCGCACCGCAAGTGCTCGAAATTATTGTCGGCATTGCGGCTAGTCAAACCGAAGGCGTTGCGCGGATGCGGGGCTCTTTGGCTAATAGTGTCAATGAGCTCTTTGGACGTAAGGAACACGGTAAAGGGGTAAAGTTGACGTTTGATGGTGACGAACTCGCCGTGGACGTCTACGTTTACTTGAATTACGGTGTCGCCGTTCCCAAGGTTGCTTTAGCCATTCAAGATAGCGTGAAGCAACAATTGTTGTTCATGACGGACCTTGACTTGCGTGAAGTCAACGTTCACGTGGAAGGCGTCATTCCCGAAAAGACGGCGCAGCAGGTTGATCCGGATCACCTGTTCAACCAGCCAGATGAAGGAGACAGTGAGCAATCGTGACACTTACACGACATCAAATTCGGGAGCGAGCGTTTCAGATGCTGTTCGCCCTTAATGCTAACGCCGACGCTGATCAAGAGGCGTTGTACCAACGAGTGTTAACGGACGACCCCGACCAGATTGTGCCGGTACCCGACTATCTGCAAACCCTAGTAACCGGGGTCTTAGACCACCAACAGGAATTAGACGCGCAGATTGACCAGTACCTGAGCGCGGGTTGGCAACTGCAACGAATTGCGAAGACCGATTTGGTCATTTTACGCATGGCCTTTTTCGAAATCGACCACGTCGCAGCCGTGCCGAATCGGGTGGCCGTTAACGAAGCCTTGGAATTAGCCAAGAACTTCAGTGACGACCGGTCCCGGCGGTTCATCAACGGGGTCTTGGCCCATACGTTGGACGACGACGCGAACGATGCGCAAGCGTAACCTAAGCTTTCAAAATTAAGCGATCACTGCTTTTAGCGGTGGTCGCTTTTTATATTGGCGATGCTTGAGTTTACAGAATGAGTTTTGCGGGAAGAACGCTAGGGGTTTCTGAAACAAATATGCTAAAATTGACCTATGACTTTTGGCGAAGGACCCCGGGATCTGATACGAGATCCGACCGTTCTTTAACCGCAACGGTGGCTTCGTTGCCGACTAATTCAACTAATCAATAGGGGGAGTTCGCGACATGACAACTATTATCGATGGAAAACAACTGGCACGGGCGTTAAACGACCAAACGCAGGCACGTGTGGCCCGCTTGGCCCAACGGGGAGTGGTCCCAGGCTTGGCCGTTATTATGGTGGGGACGGATCCTGCCAGTGCGATTTATGTGCGTAACAAACACCGGAAGGCCGCTCAATTAGGGATTCGTTCCGTGGTACGGGAACTCCCCGCCACGACCACCCAAGCAGAACTATTAGCCGTGGTGGCGGCCTATAACGCCGACCCCACGGTCCACGGCATCCTGGTGCAATCACCGTTACCGGCGCCGCTGGATGAACGGGCCGTGTTTAACGCCATCGATCCGGCTAAGGACGTGGACGGGTTTCACCCGCTCAATACCGGTCGGCTCTTCGGAAATCTGCCGGGCCACTACCCGGTATCCTGTACCCCTCAGGGCATCATGACCATGCTGAAGAGTCTCCACCAGCCGTTGGTGGGAAAACGAGCCGTGGTGGTGGGGCGCAGTAACATTGTGGGCCGACCGATGGGCGCGTTATTGTTAAATGCCGATATGAGCGTCACGGTCACGCACCGTCACGACCCACGGATTCGCGATCTGACCACCATGGCCGACGTTTTGGTGGTGGCGGCCGGGGTGGCGCACCTGATTAAGGCCCCCGACGTGAAGCCGGGCGCCATCGTGATCGACGTGGGCATGGACAGAGACGCGCACGGTAAGTTGACGGGCGACGTCGATTTTGAAGCCGTCAAGGATGTGGCCAGCGCCATCTCGCCGGTTCCCGGCGGGGTCGGGCCCATGACCATCGCGACGTTGATGCAACAGACGGTTGATTTATGTGAGTGGAGTGAACAGCGTGGCAACAACTGATTATCTGACGGTCACAGCGTTGACCCAGTACTTAAAACGTAAATTTGATGTGGACCCGTACCTGGGTAAGGTCTATCTAACCGGCGAAATTTCGAATTTCCGGTTGCGGCCGCACGCCCACCAGTACTTTAGCTTGAAGGATGACCACGCCAAGATTAGTGCCATCATGTTTCGCTCGGCGTTTGAAAAGTTAAAGTTTACGCCGGAAACCGGGATGAAGGTCCTGGTGGTTGGCCGGATCTCGTTATACGAGCCCAGTGGCAGTTACCAGATCTACGTGGAACGCATGGAACCCGATGGGGTGGGCCAACTCTACCAGGCCTACGAACAGCTAAAAAAACAATTGTCTCAAGAAGGCCTATTTACAGCGCCCAAGCGGCCGTTACCCCGCTTTCCTAAGCGTATCGCGGTGGTGACCAGTCCTAGTGGGGCCGTGATCAGAGATATTATCACCACGACGCGGCGGCGGTACCCGATTGCTCAGATTGTGTTGTACCCGGCCTTGGTACAAGGCAACGACGCGGCCGCCGATATCGTCCGGCAAATCCAACGGGCAAACGCTAACGGGACGTTTGACACCCTAATTATCGGCCGCGGGGGTGGTTCTATCGAAGACCTTTGGCCGTTTAACGAAGAGGCGGTGGCCCGCGCGATTGCGGCCAGCCAACTACCCGTGATCTCATCGGTCGGCCACGAGACGGATACCACGATTGCCGATTTAGTAGCCGACGTGCGGGCCGCAACCCCTACTGCGGCGGCCGAATTAGCGGTACCGGTCCTTAGCGATGAACTGGTCAAGCTGCAACAGCAACGGACCCGGCTGGTCAACGCGATGGCCAACCGGATCAAGTTCCAGCAGGAGCGACTCAATCAGCTACTCAGCGCTTACGTGTTCCGGCAACCCCAGCGGTTGTACGAGACCTACGTGCAGCGTTTGGACCGGGCCCAACAGGGACTGACCCAGCAGATGCACACGCAATTGCAGACCTGGCAGCAGCGCACCCAACTGGCCCAACAGCGGTTGAGTAGTCAGTCGCCGTTGCCCCGGATTCACCAGGCCCAACAAACGGTCCAGCAGACCCAAGCGCGGTTACAAACGGAGATGCGCCGGTATCTGACGGCCCAGGAGACCCACGTGGCCCAGCTAGCCAGCGGCCTAGATTATTTGAGCCCCTTAAAGATCATGAGTCGCGGGTACAGCTACGTGACCCAAGACGACCAGATCATTCGCCAGACGGCGGCGTTGAAGCCGGGACCCGCGACGATTCATTTGAGCGACGGGACGGCGACGGTGGAGATTAAGACCATTACACCAGCAACGGAGGAAAATCATGACTGAACAACAACCAACCTTTGAAGAAAACTTGAGTACCCTAGAAAACATCGTGGCCCAATTGGAAAAAGGCGACGTCCCGTTGGAACAAGCCCTAGCCCAATTTCAAAAGGGCGTGGCGTTAAGTAAGGACCTCCAGACCACGCTGCAAGACGCCGAGAAAACGTTGACCACCATGATGACGGACGACGACCAAGAAGTGCCGTTTGAAACGCCACAAGGGGGCGCTTCGGATGCCAAGTAAGGCGCGTCAACGACTCAGTGACTTTGAACACCTCTGGGTGCCACGGTTAAACGCCCCGTTGGCGGTCGCCGTTAAGGAAGACACCACGGACGCCCGGTTAGCCGATGCGATGACCTATTCGCTCTTGGCGGGGGGCAAACGGTTACGGCCGTTACTCACGGTGGCGACGTTGACTACCGTGGGTGGCACGTTTGATGAGGCGCGCGACTGGCGGCCCGTGATGGCCTTGGAGCTGCTCCACACCTATTCGCTGATTCACGACGACCTGCCCGCCATGGATAACGATCCGTTGCGGCGGGGGGAACCCACCAACCACATGAAGTTTGGGGCGGGGATGGCGACCTTGGCCGGCGACGGCCTCTTAACGTTAGCCTTTCAGTGGTTAACGGCCACGGCACTCCCGGCCAATGTGCAAGCCGCCCTGGTGAAGGGCTTAGCCCACGCAGCCGGGCCCAACGGAATGGTGGCTGGTCAAGCGCGGGATATTCAATCTGAACACGTTGACCTGCCCTTAGCCCAGTTACGGACCCTGCACAAAGAAAAGACGGGGGCCTTACTGCATTACGCGGTTCAGGCCGGGTTGATCTTGGGGCAAGTCCCACCAGCACAGTGGGTGCCGTATTTACGGTTCGCCGACGCCTTCGGGTTAGCCTTTCAGATCTACGATGATATTTTAGACGTGGTTGCCACGCCCGCCGAACTGGGCAAGGCCACCCAAAAAGACGCCGGGGAGGCCAAGAACACCTACCCGGGGAAACTAGGATTGACCGGGGCCAACCAGGCGTTGATCGATACCATCGCGGCGGGACAAGCCGCCTTAGCGGACTTACCGGCCGACCAAGACGCCACGTTGTTGGCCGCATTCTTTAGTTACTTCAAGACGGATCGGGTGCAGAAATGAAAAAGAAACGAGTTGCGGATTTATTAGTGGAACAGGGCCTATACGATAATCTCGATGACGCCAAACGAGCCGTCATGGCCGGCGAAATTCTGGGCAATAACGAAGAGCGGCTGGACAAGCCGGGGTCGTTGGTGCCCATCGACACGGAACTGCACCGCAAGGGTCACCCGTTGCCCTACGTGTCGCGGGGTGGGTTCAAGCTGGCCAAGGCCCTCGAGGTCTTTGGCATCGACGTGACTGATCGGGTGGTTTTAGATATCGGATCGTCAACGGGGGGCTTTACCGACGTGATGCTCCAAAACGGCGCGAAATTGAGTTATGCGCTGGACGTCGGCAGCAACCAGTTGGTCTGGAAGCTCCGACAGGACCCCCGGGTCATCGTGATGGAGCATACCAATTTTCGGTATAGTAAGTTGAGCGACTTTACTCACGGTCAACCGACGTTTGCCTCAATCGACGTCTCATTTATTTCGTTAAAAATGATTTTGCCACCGCTCAAGGCCATTCTCAAGGTCGGCGGCGACGTGGCCGCACTGATCAAGCCCCAATTCGAGGCGGATCGTGACCAAGTTGGTGCCCACGGGATCGTGCGAGACCGCGCCGTCCATCTCGCGGTAGTCCAGGCGATTATCGACTTTGCCTTGCAGACCGGCTATAGTGTTTTGGGATTAGATTTCTCACCCATTAAGGGGGGCGAAGGCAACATCGAGTTTTTGATTCACTTGCGATCGGTTGATAAAGATGCAGTTTGTGCGCATACGGTTTCGGTAGAACAGACCGTAACGGCAGCCTATGAGCGCCTAAAACAATAGACTATGAGAAAATTATGAGAATATGCTTTCCAATTCCTTAGCGCTGGTATATGATAGGTTTATGCATTTTTAGCAGCTAAGGGGGGCTAGGTATGAAGAAACACGAACGACAGCAGTTGTTGAAACGGTTGTTGACGACACGGGAGATCGAGCGCCAGGAAGACTTTGTCAGTCTGCTGGCCGCGGAGGGCATTCACGTCACCCAAGCGACGATCTCACGGGACATCAAAGAAATGCAACTGGTTAAACTCCCGGCCGAATCCGGAGGTTATCGTTACAGCTTGCCGGTACAAAAGAAAGTTGATACGCAAAAAAAGTTGCAACGAACCTTACGCAACGCCTACGTCTCCTTTGCCGTTCAGGATCAGTTCACAATTCTGAAGGTCCTGCCCGGCAACGGACCGGTAATTGCGTCACTGCTGGATCAGATGCGTTACGACTTTGTCTTCGGCACGGTCGGAGACGACGGCACAGTTTTGACGATTTGTGTTTCCCATCAGGGTGCCTTACAATTGGAAAAGACGATTGACCGCATGCTTGCGGATTAATCAGAAACGACCACAACTCACGACCAGCTTCCGCTGACGACGTAGCGGTGGTCGTTTAGGTTATAGGGGGCCAAAACGTGTTACAAGAGCTGTCCATTAAAAATTTTGCCATTATCGATCACCTTGATGTGACTTTTAAAAACGGGATGACCGTGCTTACCGGGGAAACCGGGGCCGGAAAATCCATCATTATTGACGCCGTGGGCCTGCTTGCGGGGGGCCGGGGGTCGGCGAGTTTTGTGCGAACCGGGACCAGTAAGGCCGTCATCCAGGGAAGCTTCGTGTTCCCGGAAAACGGGGTCACTTACCGGGTGCTCGATGACCTAGGAATTGACCACGAGGACGGCAGCGTGATCTTGCAGCGCGAGATTCACGCGAACGGCCGCAACGTTTGTCGGGTTAACGGCATGTTGGTTAACACCAGTACGTTAAAGCGCATTGGGGAGACCGCCGTCGACATTCACGGGCAAAACGAGCACCAGGAGCTGATGCAACCAGAGAAACACTTGGGGATGCTCGACGAGTTTGCCGGGACTAAGGTAGCGGCGTTACGCCAGCAGTATCAGGAGTTGTATCAGGCCTATAAAAAATTGAAGGCTACGCTGGAAAATCGGCGGGCCAACGAGAAGGAGTGGGCCCAACACCTCGATATGTTGAAGTTTCAGGTCAACGAGATCGAAGCGGCCCAACTCCAACCCGGCGAGGAAACGTCGTTGGTGGCGGAACGCGACCGGTTGGATAATTTCCAGAAGATCAACGATGCGTTGCAGCGCACCCAGGTCATTTTGACCGGGGAAGACACGGTCCCGGGGGTCAACGACCAGTTGAGTAGTGCCCTGCAGGCGATGCAGGGCATTGCGGACTTGGCACCCGACTTCAAACAGATTGCGACCAGCCTGGAGAATGCCTACTACACGTTGAGTGATACGGTGGGCGACGTATCGTCGCAGCTCGATTCGTTGGAATGGGACGAGGGCCGGTTGGATGAAATTGAACGGCGCTTAGAAGTCATCAACCAGTTGAAGTATAAGTACGGCGACTCGGAAGCCCAGGTCTTAAAGTATTACGACCAGATTGCGGCTGAATTAAAGCAGATGGAAGCCACCGACGAAACGGCCGACGACTTAGAAGACCGGGTGAGCGACCAGGAGACCCGGTTACAGGCCATCGGTGAACAGTTGAGTACGGCGCGCCAAGCCGCGGCTAAGCACCTAGAAACGGCGATTCATCACGAATTAGCCGACCTGTACATGGCCAAGACTGTCTTTGCGGTCCACTTCGATCGGCCCACGGGGCATCCGTTATTGAGCACCGGCTTGGACCAGGTTGAATTCTACCTGCGGACCAATCCCGGTGAAGCCATGCGGCCCCTCGCCAAGATTGCCTCCGGCGGGGAACTGTCCCGGATCATGCTGGCGCTCAAGACGATTTTCTCGGAATCCCAGGGCGTCACGTCCATTATCTTCGACGAAGTGGACACCGGGGTCAGTGGCCGGGTAGCCCAGGCGATTGCCGAAAAGATTAGCGGCATCGCGCAAAATTCTCAAGTTTTATGTATTACCCACCTGCCACAGGTTGCGGCAATGGCCGATCACCACTTCTTTATTGCCAAACAGATCGTTGGCGACCGTACGGAAACCCAGTTGACGCGGTTGAACGCCACCAAGCGGGTGGATGAACTCGCCCGGATGTCGGCGGGGACCCAGGTCACCAAGTTGGCCGTGGAGCACGCGCACGAACTGCTGACGCTGGCTGACGAAGCCAAGGCTAAGCGGCAATAGCTTAAAGCAACGATGACTACTTGGTGGTTTTATCGGGAGTAAAAATTCGATTAAGTTGTTTTAGTGATAATGAACTTATTTATTATATAAAATGCTATTTAATCTAGGGACTGTCTGAAAACTAAAAATTCAGGTATAATCTGAGGAAAAACGAATCGAGGCATTCCGATGACAACACCTAAACGATACGAACTGGAAGATGCTCAGTGGGACCGAATCAAAGGATACTTCCCGCCATACCGGACTGGCCGTCCATCAAGCCTAGACAACCGTACCGCCCTCAACGCTATCCTCTGGCTCATGCGCAGCGGGGCTCCTTGGCGTGATCTACCTGAACGCTATGGCTCTTGGAAAACGGTGTATAGTCGCTTCCGAGCCTGGGTAAGTTCAGGCTTGTTCGAACAGGTTTTTCTCGAATTGATTGACAATCCCGACATGGAAAACTTGAGCTTAGATTCAACGATCGTTCGAGCGCATCAAAAGGCCACTGGGGCAAAAAAAACGCCGAATGTATGGTCGAAAATCAAGCTATTGGACTAAGTCGAGGTGGCCGAACGACCAAGATTCACGCACTCGTTGACGGATTAGGGAATCCCTTGGGTTTTCGCCTAACAGGTGGTCAAGTACATGATAGCCAAGTTGCCAGTGAGTTGCTGGAAGGCTTCGATATTTCTCAATCAAATATTATCGCGGATAAAGCCTATGGCACCGCGAAACTTCGCCAGTATATTAAAGATAAAGCAGCCGTCTATACCATTCCGCCAAAGGAAAATACCAAAGACAAGTGGACCTGTGATTACCACGTTTATTGTGAGCGCCATTTGATTGAGAACTTCTTCAATCAGTTGAAGAACTTTCGTAGGATTGCAACGCGTTATGATAAGCTCGCTCATGTTTATCTGGCTACGGTTTACATTGCCTCAATTTGCATCTTACTTAAGTAGTTTTCAGACGGACCCTAATTCAATTTATGCGGAAACACAGGAAAAAGATGGCACTAAAATTGCTAATTTTCCAATTGAGTCGGTCAGTACGAATGGTTCCGAAATTACGATTGTCTTGAAAAACGTAACGCATCATTTATCGGTGTACTATTCTACGACGACACAGGCTACCCAAATGGGAAACGTATCGTCGGGGGTCTTTTCTAATTATGCAGAAATGACCTCAACTAGTGGATCCAGTGGGTCAACTGGAAGCGGTTCGGGTAGTGGGAACGTGCCGGATGGCTCACTTCAAGGACATGATAATAAGGATGTTCGTTGGGGGGGTCACGGTGATGCCGATGGCGTTTATATCGGTGATGTGACATTGACAAAGACGGCGGCTGGTACCGCTGATAAGTTGTCGGGAGCTGTTTTTGATTTAGAAAAGATGAATTTGGCCACGGGAAAATACGAGACCTATCAAAAAGATATAACCACTAATGATGCTGGTCAAATTTGGTTCTAAAATATCTGTTGTTGGTAATCAAATGAATTTGATTACTGGCAACGGATATTTTTGTATAATCAAAGAATGTAAAAAAATGTACAAAAAAGGGATATAGTCGCAGACCTATATCCATCCACTACCACATTTCAAGAAAGAGAAAGTGACTATATCCTATGACTAATGATACTAAAATTATCCTGGGGATAAAAGACCCCAACATCAAAAAGTTAAAAGTGATGAACCCCTTGGAAATGATGGGCCCACTTAAAGTGCAGGCAATTTTGGACTATCGTCCAAAAGCATGCCCCAAATGTGGTGTCTTAAACCAAAAAAGTATTATCAAATATGGCTGGCGCTGGGCCAATGTTAAATTGCCTCGAACTGCCGAACGGGATGTCCAGCTTCATCTTAAAAAGCGGGACTTCAAGTGTAAGCACTGCCTACAATACTTTCTTGCGGAAACACCACTAGTTCAACGAAACCACACCATCTCTAACACAAGCAAACTTGCCTGTTTTCTAAAATTAAGTGAAACAGTTTCGATGCGTCATGTCGCTACCGAATTAAGCATCTCAAGTACAACGGTCCTGCGAATCATGAGAAGCTATCAGGGCAACGTCAAAACGCGTTTTGACTGGTTACCGGCTGTAATTAACATGGATGAGGTCAAGTCTACCAAAGACGCAAAGGGATCCATGAGCTTTGTATTTATGGATGGTATTCGGTGTGAATTCTTGGACATTCTGGAATCGCGGACACTCTATGATTTGGAGAATTACTTTAAACGTTATACGAAGAAAGCTAGAGAAAGCGTCAAAGTCATTGTGACAGATATGAACTACACTTATCCCAAACTAGCTGAATCTATTTTTCCAAATGCGATTGTGGTAACCGATCGGTTCCACATCGTTAACTCCGTGATGCGGGGATTCACTCGAGTAAGGATTCGTATCATGAAATCCTATGCGCCTTCAAACATGAAATATAAGGCTTTAAAGCGTTACTGGCGACTGTTCTTTAAGCCCAACGAGAAGTTGGACTTAAAGAAGTACTCTAATTACACTAACATTCCTGGAAGCCAAACTGAGAATAGCGTAGTCGAATATCTTCTTGATATCAACGAAGAATTACGCGAAGCATATAACCAGTTACAGACGGTCATGAGTGCCGTTAGGTACCGTGACATCGCTCGACTAGAAACAGTTCTAGACGGAAAAGACAATGGCTCAGAAGAAATGACGAAGGCGTTGAACGCACTGGTTGAGAACCGAGAATCGGTTGATAATGCATTGAGATATGAATTCTCAAATGGTCCAATGGAGGGTATTAATAACAAAATCAAGGTAATAAAGCGAGTTGCGTACGGCTTTGGCTGTTTCACAAGCTTTAGATTAAGGATTCATCTGGCATTTGGGCTCAAAAAAAATTGCCTAATCTCAAAGGATTAGACAATTTTATAAATGGAATTACCAACAACAGTTGACATAGAACCTCAAATTTATAGCGGTGGTCTCCAGGTGGGGGATTATCAGTTTGTTGAAACACAGGCACCACAGGGCTACGCGCTTAGTCAACCAGTCACGTTCAGCATTAATGCAACGGATGCTTCGGCAAATCATACGGTGGCGGTTGAAGATCCGGTATATAAAGGGAACGTGACACTGACTAAACAAGATGCTGAGGATAGTCAACAGAAATTAGCCGGTGCAGAGTATAAGTTGCAGCGAAAGGAAGGAACCGACTATACGGACGTTAAAGGTAAACTAAATTTAACGACGGATGATCAGGGCCAAATTCGGGTAACTGACTTAGACGTTGGTGATTATCGATTTGTCGAGACCAAGGCACCAGCGGGTTATGATTTAGGTGCGTCGGTTTCGTTTAAAATTGACAGCAATCAACCAGTTGAGACGACAGTGACGGCAACTGATCAGAAAACTTACCTGGGCAGTGCAACGTTAACTAAACGCGATGCTAACGATAATAAAAAGGTTTTAGAGGGCGCCCAATATAGCTTAGAGAAAAAGGATGAAGCGACCAACGGCTATGTTGCCGTTAAGGGTAAACAAGATCTAACGACGAATAAGGTTGGTCAAATTAAAGTCAGTGGTTTAACTGTGGGGACGTATCAGTTTAGAGAAACGAAGGCCCCTGAAGGATATGAGCTAGGGGATCCGGTCAGCTTTAACATTTCAGCGACGGATAACCAGGTAGACCAGTCCGTTACGGCCGAGGATACCCCGGTAGCCAAGGGGAGCGTCGTCTTAACGAAGATTGATGGCACCAGTAAAAAGAGCTTGTCAGGAGCAGTCTTCACACTGCAACGAGCTGATGCGACTGGGGCTTATCAAGACTTTCAGACAAACTTAACGACGGACGATCAAGGTAAGATTCACGTTACCGATTTGGCCGTCGGAAATTACCGGTTTGTGGAAACGACACCGCCAAAAGGGTATCAGCTTAGTTCAGAAAAGAAGACCTTTACGGTCACGGCTAAATCAACGGCGGAACAACAGATAACGTTTGAAGATACGAGCACGCCGACAACCAGCCATTCTTCAAGTTCGAGTAGCTCGTCATCAAGCAGTAGTACACCCAGCAGTAGTTCCACGTCATCCAGTACCAGTACGTCCAGTCAGAAGACCCATAGTAGTACGCCACTGAATTACGGTGGTTTAGGTGGGGATGGCAAGAACGGGGGGTCGTCTACGCCAACGTCAACCGCGACGCACACCAAGCACTTAACGGCAAGCGGTGAGTCGGTCCGGGCAAAAACCACGTCGGCTCGGCGGAACCATGGTCGTTTGCCACAAACGGGCGACCAAAAACTGGCAAGGGGCGTCTTATTGGGATTACTACTCTTCGGTGGTCTCTTGAGTTACCTGGCTTGGCGCCGACAACGGTCCTAAGATTAATCATGATTAACTAAAAATGTCCGCCCAACCATACTCTCAGTTATGGTTGAGCGGACATTTAATTTAGGCTTGAACGCGTTGAATGGATCGGAGTAGTTCCGGGGTGACAATCGTGGTGAACTGTGGGGCGCGTAAAATCAAGTGGCCGGCCGCGTCTTGTTTGAGGTGACCATTAACCGTCATGGGGGCCACTTCCGGCGCCGCTTTAAATTGAAGTTGAACGAAGTAGTGGCGACTAAGCGCCTGCTGGATAAAGTAGGTTAATTGAAATTCTGGCATCTGAGGATAAACGACTTGACCGTTAATCACGGGCAGCTCATTGAAGAGTTCCTTATAGACGGTCGCGACGCGTTCGGTTAGCGTATTTAACCGGGTCGCAGTTGAGTTTTGCATGCTGATCACCTCGAACGTTTGTTTGTATTTTCATTATACGAACATGCGTTCTAAAATGCAAGACTTTTTCTCGGACAAGTTTTTTTGTGAGAAATCCGGGTGAACGATGCCATCCGACCCGAAATAGTGGTAAGATAGTAAACTATAGATTAAATGCCGGTAAGGCGTGATGGCGTTGCCGACCGTACTAGAATTCAAATAATGAAGGGATTTTTAGACAATGGCGAAACGTGGAATGCTCATTGTACTCTCGGGTCCTTCGGGAGTCGGTAAAGGAACTGTGCGCAAGGCGCTCTTTGAAACGGGCGCGACCGACTTTTCCTACTCCATTTCGATGACCACTCGGAAACCTCGTAAAGGGGAAGTTAATGGCGTCGACTATTATTTTGTTTCTAAGGAAGAGTTTGAAGAAAATATTCGGAACGGGGAAATGCTCGAGTACGCCAAGTATGTTGACAACTACTATGGTACCCCGTTAAAATATGTAAATGAGACCCTCGATCAGGGAAAAGACGTCTTCTTGGAGATTGAAGTCAATGGCGCGATGCAAGTGCGAGCAAATTGCCCGGACGCTGTTTTTGTCTTCTTAACGCCGCCTGATTTGATGGAATTAAAGCACCGTTTGATTGGTCGGGGCACGGATGCCATGGACGTGATCAACAAGCGGATTAAAAAGGCTGTGGGTGAGATTCGGATGATGCGCAACTACGACTATGCCGTGGTTAACGACGAGGTCAGCAAGGCCGTTGAACGCATTCAAATGATTATTCGCAGTGAACGGTTACGGGTAACCCGGGTGATGCCGGATTACGAACAGATGATTGGAGACGAATAGACAATGCTACTTTATCCTTCAGTTGATGATTTATTAGCACAAGTGGATTCACGGTATTCTTTGATTATGTTAGCCAGCAAGCGTGCCCACGAACTGGACGCCGGCGCTAAGCCATTGCTGACCGACTACAAGTCGCCGAAGACCATCGGCCGGGCCTTAGAAGAAATTGCGGCCGGCGCCTTGATGATTGATCCGGACGAAAAGGATTTGAACGCCTAAGTTAGGGGCTGAGAAAAGACCAGGTTGCCGTTGGGTGATCTGGCCTTTTTGTTCAGAATGGGAGGTTTAGCGATGCTTCAGGATAAACACGTCACGTTGACCGTCAGCGGTAGCGTGGCCAGTTACAAGGGCGCCGCGTTGGCGCGAGAACTGCAACGCGCCGGTGCCACGGTCCGAGTGGTCTTGACCGCCGCGGCCAGCCGGTTTGTGACCGCCGAAACGTTTGCGGCGCTGACCAAGGCCCCGGTCTTGACCGACAGCGGCTGGTGGCACGCCGACGGGAAAATCGACCACATCGACTTAGCCGACTGGACCGACTTAGCGTTAGCCGCCCCAGCCTCGGCCAACCTGATGGCTCAGTTGGCTAACGGGTTAGCCGACGATGCGGCCAGTGCCACCTGGTTAGCGACCGCGGCTCCTAAAGTCGTGGTTCCGGCCATGAACACCCACATGTGGCAGGCCGCCGCCACCCAGCGTAACCGGCAACAATTGTTAGCCGACGGCGTGCAGGTGCTGACCCCGGCCACCGGGTTATTGGCGGAAGGTTATGCCGGGCAGGGGCGCTTCTTGGAACCCACCGACATCGTGAGCCAATTGGCGACGCTACCATTAGACAACCAAACGACCACCGCCCTGAGCGGCAAGCGCCTGTTGGTCACGGCCGGCGGGACCCGCGAGCGGTTGGACCCCGTGCGGTTTTTGACCAACGACTCCTCGGGAAAAATGGGTTACGCGGTCGCCGCGGCGGCCCAGCAGGCCGGGGCGGACGTGACGTTGATCACGGCGCCAACCAAGTTGCCGGTTCCCAGTGGGGTGACCGTGGTGCCCATCGAAAGCACCCAGGATCTGGCCGATGCCGTCTTGACCCGGTTACCAACGGCCGACGGGTTGGTCATGGCCGCCGCTGTCGCGGACTTCCAACCGATTACGGCCGCGGACCAGAAGATCAAGAAAACTAACGATAACGACGAGCTGGTCTTGCGACTGAAGAAGACCCCCGACATCCTCCAGGCCGTGGCCGCCAGCAAGCGACCCGACCAGGTGGTGGTGGGCTTTGCCGCCGAGACCCAGCATTTGCTCGAAAATGGCCGCCAGAAGCTGACCAAGAAGCATTTAGACCTCTTGGCCGCTAACGACGTTTCCCGGGCCGATATCGGCTTTAACGGGGACAATAACCAGGTGACCTTCCTGTTTGCCGATGGTCACAGCGATCAGACACCGGTGACCAGTAAACGGGCCATCGCCACGACGCTAATTAGTCACGTGGCCGAAATCTTTAACCAGAAATGAGGGCGGTATTGTGGCGCAAATCGCCCAAGTGATCGTCGATGTGCCAACCATGCAAACTAACGAGCCGTATTCCTACGCCATTCCGGACGCCTTACGCGACCAACTCCAATCGGGGATGCGCGTGACGGTCCCCTTTGGCCACCGGGTGGTCTCGGGGTTTGTGGTCGGGATTACCGACGACACGCAATTTGAGGGCCAGCTGAAGCCGATTCAAGCGGTGTTGGACCTGGCCCCCGTATTAAATTCAGAATTACAACAATTAGCCGATTGGCTGGCGACTACCACCTACGCCTTTCGGATTACCTGCATTCAAACGATGTTGCCCAACCTGCTCAAAGCCCAGGTGGAACGCGAGATTGCGCCCACCGACGAGCTGACGGCCCAAGAACGGGCCACCTACTTTCCGGACGGGGGCGCCCGCGAGTTTGACAGTACCAAGCTCGACGCGGCCACGCTATCTGGCTTGTTGAAACTGCGGCAGGCGGGTAGGGTCACGGTGACCTATCAGGTCAAGGACAAAGCGGCGGTGAAGACCACGCCGGGCATCACCACCACGTTGCCGACCAGCCAGTTACAGGACTTAGCGGCTAGTGTGGCCAAACGAGCGCCCAAGCAGGCGGCGTTATTGACCTATTTACAGCAGCTGCCCACCCAGCCGGTGCCTCAGGCCAAGGTAATCAAGGACGCTGGGGTGAGTGCCGAGGTGATTCGGGCCGGCGAGACCAAGGGCTGGCTCAAGCGCCAACCGTTAGAGGTCTACCGCGACCCGTTCCAACAACCGGTCGCTCCCACCCAGCCATTGACCTTAAACGACCAACAACGGGCCGCCGTGAGTGCCATCAGCACGGCGGTGACCCAGCATAACGCGCAGACCTTTTTGGTCGAAGGCGTTACCGGAAGCGGGAAGACGGAGGTCTACCTGCAAAGCATCGCCACGGCCTTAAAGCAGGGCTGCAGTGCGTTAATGCTGGTCCCCGAAATCGCGTTGACCCCGCAGATGACTAACCGCGTGAAGTCGCGGTTTGGTCACCAGGTGGCGGTCCTGCATAGCGGCTTGTCCAAGGGGGAACAGTACGATGAATGGCGCCGGATCGACCGCGGCGAGGCCACGGTGGTGGTCGGCGCCCGTTCGGCGGTGTTTGCCCCGATCCACCACTTGGGCCTCATCATCATGGATGAGGAACACGAAAGTAGCTACAAACAAGATGAAAATCCGCGCTACCACGCCCGTGACGTGGCTCTGTGGCGCGGTCAGTATCACGATTGTCCGGTGGTCTTGGGGAGTGCCACGCCATCACTAGAGACCAGAGCGCGGGCGGCCAAGGGGCTGTATACTCGGCTACTACTCGATCACCGGATCAATCACCGGCCACTGCCCACGGTGCACATCGTGGACATGCGTGAAGAGGTCAAGCAACACAGTGGCGACGACGATTTCTCGGCGCCACTGATGACCGCCATCCAGGAGCGCCTCGACCGCCACGAACAGGTGGTGTTGATGCTGAATCGCCGGGGCTTCTCGTCATTTATGATGTGTCGGGACTGTGGCTTTGTCTTGAAGTGCCCGAACTGTGACATCTCGCTGACCTACCACGTCAATCCGCGGCTGATGAAGTGCCATTACTGTGGCCACGAGGAGGCCGTGCCGCAGGTCTGCCCCAACTGTCATAGTCGGAAGATCCGCTACTACGGGACCGGGACGCAGAAGGTTGAAGAGGCCTTACAAAAGCGCCTGCCGGCCGCCCGCATCTTACGGATGGACGTGGATTCCACCCGGCGGAAGGGCGCTCATGAACGGTTGCTCAAGCAATTTGGGCGGCACGACGCCGATATCTTGCTGGGGACCCAGATGATCGCCAAGGGACTGGATTTTCCCAACGTGACGCTGGTCGGGGTCCTCAACGCCGATACCGCGCTGGGGTTACCGGACTTTCGGGCCAGTGAACGGACCTTCCAACTGCTGACGCAGGTCAGTGGCCGGGCCGGTCGCGCCGAGAAACCCGGGGAGGTCTACATTCAGACCTTTAACCCGGACCATTACGCCATTCAACTGGCCCAGACGCAGGACTACGAACGGTTCTTCGTGACCGAGATGCACATGCGTCACCAGGGCAATTATCCGCCGTACTACTACGCCATCCAGCTAACGGCCAGCCACGAAGACGAACAGGTCGCGGCTAAGGCGATGTACCAGATCTTAGCGGCCGTGAAGCAGGGCTTAAGCGACCAAGCCATCGTGCTGGGCCCGACGCCCAAAGCGATTGCGCGGGTCAAGCGGAAGTATTATTATCAAGTAGTCATCAAGTATAAACACGAACCAAGATTAAAAGCGGTCTTAGACCAGATTCGACAGGGGTCCCAGCGCGCCGCTCGCGGCTTAGCGGTGACCATCGATGCCGAACCCATGAACTTTATGTAGCTCCTTAAATTAAGAAAGTATGGTGTCAAAATGACTTCAGTGATCTTTATGGGGACGCCGAAATTTTCCGCGCCCATCTTACAAAGTTTAATCGACCACGACTACGACGTTTTAGCCGTCGTCACCCAACCTGACCGACCCGTAGGCCGCAAACACGTGTTGACTGCCTCACCCGTCAAGCAGGTGGCCGTGGCTAACGGCTTAGAGGTCTTACAACCCGCCAAGTTAGGTGGCAGTCCCGAACTGGCGCGAGCCATTGAACTGGCGCCCGATTTGATCGTCACGGCAGCCTTTGGCCAGTTCTTACCGACCAAGTTACTGAAGGCGGCCAAGGTCGCGGCGGTCAACGTCCACGCTTCATTACTGCCGAAGTACCGCGGTGGGGCGCCCGTGCATTACGCCATCATGAACGGTGACAAGGAAACCGGGGTCTCCATCATGTTTATGGAAAAGAAGATGGATGCCGGCGACGTCTTAGCGCAACGGGCCATTCCCATCACGGACCAAGACGACGTGGGCAGCATGTTCGACAAACTCAGTGACTTGGGCCGGGATCTCTTATTAGAGACGTTGCCGAAGTTACTAGCCGGCGAGATTACCCCGGTCAAACAAGACGACCAGCTGGTGACCTTTGCGCCGACCATCAAGTCGAATGAAGAACGGGTCGACCTCAACTTGAGTGCCCATTTGATCGACTGCAAGGTCCGCGCGTTGCGACCGTTCCCGACGGCCCACATCTACCTTAACGGGGTGCGGACCAAGTTGTGGCAGGTCCGCGTCTTGGACCAGACGACCGACCTTAAGCCGGGCCAACTGGTCAGCAAGGACAAGCACCATTTGGCCATTGCGACCGGCGAGAACGGCGTTTTGGCAATTGACGAACTACAACCGGCCGGTAAGCCCAAGTTAAGTATCACGGACTTTCTGAACGGTTCAACGGATGCGCTCACAGTGGGCGAACAGGTGGCTGAATAATGACAATCGATAACGCACGTTCCTTAGCCGTTGAAAGTTTGACCCGTGTGGCTAACGGCGCTTACTCCAACTTACAACTTGATAAGACCATCGCGCACAGCGACTTAAACGACGCGGACCGGCGTCTGTTGACCAATCTGGTCTACGGAACCATCCAACACCGCTTGACGCTGGATTATTACCTGCGCAGTTTTGTGAAACCCGGCGAAAAGCTCGAACCCTGGGTGGAAAACGTCCTCTTAGTGGCGTTGTACCAGATGCTATATTTGGACCGGATTCCCAACCGGGCCATCTTTAACGAAGCCATCCAGTACGCTAAGGACCATGGCCACGAAGGCATTCGGCGCTTCGTCACCGGGGTCTTACACGCCATCGACCGCGAAGGTGTGCCCGACGTCGCCAAGATTAGCGACCCGCTCAAGCGGATGAGTGTGACCTATTCGATGCCCGAATGGCTAGTCACGCGGTTGATCGACCAACTGGGTGAGGACAAGACCGTCAGCATCTTAGAAACGATCAACCAACCCGCCGCCCAATCCGTACGGGTCAACACGGCGGTGACCACCAAGACCGAGGCCAAGGCCGAACTCGAAATCGCCGGCTTTTCGGTCGAGGAGAGCCAGGTTGCCGGTGCCGGCTTACGGTTGGACGGCCAACCCGCCAGCCGCAGCGAGCTCTTTAATCAGGGCCAAATGACCATTCAAGACGAAAGTGCCATGTTGCCGGTCGAAGCCTTACAGATCCAACCCGGTGACCAGGTCTTAGACGCCTGTGCGGCCCCGGGGGGGAAGACCACCCAGATCGCGGCGGCCTTAGATCCCGACCAGGGGGGGCAGGTCACGGCACTGGACCTGCACGAAAAGAAGGTTAAGCTGATTGCCCGCAACGCCGCGCGCTTACAGGTTGCCGACCGGGTCAACGCCATGGCGTTAGACGCCCGGAAGGTGGACCAGAAGTTTGCCAACCAGACCTTCGATAAGATTCTGGTGGACGCGCCGTGTTCCGGGATCGGCCTGATTCGCCGCAAGCCCGAAATTCGCTACGACAAGACGCCGGAAGACAGTCAGCATTTACAAACAATTCAGCTGGCCATCCTAGACGCCGTCAGCCGGAAACTGAAACGCAACGGGTTACTGGTCTACAGTACCTGCACGATTCTGGACACCGAAAACGCGGACGTGGTGGCCCAATTCTTGGCGACCCACGATAACTTCGAGAGTGTCCGGGTCAAGACGACACTGAACGTAAAGGGCGATAGAACAACGGATACGTTAGCCATCTATCCCGATGATTTTGACACGGATGGGTTCTTTGTCAGTGCCCTACGGCGTAAGAATTAGGGGTGGTGAACCATGGAAGTTGCTTATCGGACAGCCATTGGTGAACAACGGGCCGATAACGAAGATTACGTGGACGTTTTTACCAACCGCGCTGGTCAGCATCTCGCCATTCTGGCGGACGGCATTGGTGGTCACCAGGGAGGTGACGTCGCTAGTGCCATGGCGGTGTCTCACTTAGGCCATAAGTTTGAGGCGACCAGTTGGAAGACGGCCGCGGATGCCCGGGCTTGGATCAGTGGTCAGATTACGGTCGAGAATCGCTCGATTATTGAAAAATCCAACCAGTTTGCTGACCTTAACGGCATGGGGACCACGTTGGTCGCGGCGGTCTACTTCACCACGGAGGTCGTGATTGCCAACATCGGGGACTCACGCGCTTACCTATTGCGCGACCACAAGCTCCGGCAGTTGACGGAGGACCATTCACTGGTCAATGAACTGGTCAAACGGGGGGAGCTGAGTCGACAAGCGGCGCGGCACCACCCAAAAAAAAACATCATTGTGCGGTCGTTAGGAATTTCGGCCGACGCTAACTTTGATTTAAACACCTATCCGCTGACGGCTAACGACCAGTTGTTGCTGTGCACCGATGGATTGACCAATATGGTCGACGATGCCCAGATTCAAGACGTGCTGGAAAGTGACCAGACGGCGGCGGAGAAGTGTGACCACCTGGTGGCCCTAGCCAACGCGGCGGGGGGGCTCGACAACATTACCGTGTTGATCGTAGTGAACCACGGGAAGGTGGCGAGCTGATGCGAACCGGATACACCTTGAGTGGTCGCTACCGGATTATCCGAGCGTTAGGTGAGGGTGGCATGGCCAACGTTTACCTGGCCCACGACCTGATCTTAGACCGTGACGTGTCCGTCAAACTCCTGCGGCTGGACTTGCGTGACGATCCGAACACGGTTCGGCGCTTCCAGCGTGAGGCGTTAGCCGCCACGGAATTGTTGCATCCCAACATCGTGCAGGTCTATGACGTGGGCGAAGAAAACGGGATGCAGTACCTGGTGATGGAGTACGTGAAGGGAACCGACCTGAAGGCCTACATTAAGGACCACTTCCCGATTGCCTACCAAGAAGTGATCCAGATTATGACGCAGATCCTTAGCGCCGTGAAGTTGGCGCACGAACATAACATTATTCACCGGGACTTAAAACCACAAAACATCTTGATCGATCCCCAGCGAGTCGCCAAGATTACCGACTTTGGCATTGCGGTGACCCTCTCCGAACACAGCTTGACCCAGACCAATACGGTGTTGGGCTCCGTCCATTACCTCTCACCGGAACAGGCCCGGGGGGGAATGGCCACCAAGCAATCGGATATCTATTCACTGGGAATCATTCTTTACGAAATGTTGACGGGCACCGTGCCGTTTGAGGGTGAAACTGCGGTCAGCATTGCGTTAAAACACTTTCAGTCGGAGATTCCATCGGTGCGCGCCGTGGATCCACAGATCCCGCAGGCGCTAGAAAACGTGGTCTTTAAGGCGACGGCTAAACGCCCGCAGGACCGCTATCCCGACGTGGCGGCGATGGCCACCGACTTACAAACCGCACTATCGCCGAGTCGGGCGGGTGAAGATCGCTTTACCCCCGCCGCCGATGACGACGGGGAAACCAAGGTTTTGCCGTTGAGTGCGTTGAGTAGTCTAACCACGGCCGAAAAGCCCACGACGGCTACCGCTAGTACGCCGCCAGCCCAGCCGGTTGCAGCACAGGCTGCCGCCGAACCGGTCAAGCCCAAGGACCGCTACAAGAAGCGGCACCCCCGGCGGTACCGGTTCATCTGGGCGGCCGTCATCTTGTTCTTCTTATTGGTGGGCATCTTGATTGGCGTGGCACTGTTTCGGCCCCAGATGACCAGCGTACCTAACGTGGTTGATCGCCGCCAAACTAGTGCGCAAACGACGCTCCAGGCGGCTCATTTGCGGGTTGGGACGGTTCATCAGACGGCCAGTGCTAAGGTCAAGCGCCACCGGGTCATCCGCACGGAACCCCGGTCAGGTACCCAACTGAAGCGTAACACCGCAGTCGATCTCTGGATCAGTACGGGTCCGAAACGGTATCGAATTGGTGATTACAAGGGGGATGCGTACACGAGCACCGCGGCTAAGCTGCAGGCCCTAGGGTTTAAGGTGCATCGCGAGTCGGTGCACTCGACCAGTGTTCCGGCCGGCCGGATCATGCAACAAAGTGTGACGGCGGGCCAAAAAGTGGTGCCACAAGACACGGACCTGACCTTTACGGTGTCGACCGGTTCACAAACGGTGACGCTAAGTGATTTGACCGATAAGACCAAGACCCAAGCTCAAAACTATGCGGCCGGTCATAACCTGAACCTCGCCTTTCGTTACGCTTACTCCAACGACGTCGATAAGGGGAAGGTCATTCGGCAGTCACCGGGTGAGGGGGCCGTGGTCCAGGAAGGTGACGAAATCACCTTGACGCTTTCGCGGGGACCTGAAAGTAAGGGGCCGCAGACCGACCAGTTTAACGTGCGGGTGCGGATTCCCTTTGACAGTAATTCGTCGAGTACCAGTGGCGCGACGGGGGATGACAGCAGTGCGGTCACGTCGTCGGCCACGGAGAACTTGATTCAGATTTATCTGAAGGATCAGGATCACCAACTCAGTTCAATTTATAAACAAATGACCATTACCAGCGATGCGACCGTGACCTTACCGTTTACGGTGGCTAGTGGGAAGGCTGGAGCTTATAAGATTGTTCGGAACGGGACCGTGATTGCCGAAGATAAGCACGTCACGAAAGATTAAGAAAAAAACCTGCATTTATGGCTCAGTTCTTTTATAATAAAGAAGAACTGAGCTTTTTTAGTAAAGGAGGTGCATCTGCATCATGGAGGGACAAATTCGTCAATCGTTAAGCGGGTTTTACGACGTGTTTAGCGAGGGACAGCTCTACCGCACCCGGGCCCGGGGAAATTTCCGCAAGAAGCGGGTGGCCCCGCTGGTGGGCGATCGGGTGGAGTTTGAAAGTTCCACCCCCAAGGAAGGTTACATTCTAAAGATTTTACCGCGGGATAACGCGTTGACCCGGCCACCGGTCGCTAATATCGACCAAGGCGTCGTCGTTACCGCCGTTAAGGCACCGGACTTTTCCACCAACTTGTTGGACCGGCAATTGATCGCCTTGGAGGTCAGTCACATTGCCCCGGTGATTTATCTGACCAAGACCGATTTGATCGACGACCAACGCTACCAGGAGTTTGAGACCCTGGCGGCGGGGTATCGCCGGATCGGCTACCCGGTGATCCTGAGTCGCGAACCATTCGCCGCCGCTGGCTTAGACCAGTTGCGCGGCCTGTTAGCGGGTCAAGAAACCGTGATCATGGGGCAAACCGGGGCTGGTAAGTCCACCTTGCTGAACCATATCGCGCCGGAACTCACGCTAGCGACTGGGGAAATTTCGACCGCGTTGAACCGGGGCCGCCACACCACCCGTAAGGTTAGCTTGATGCCCGTGGCGGGTGGCCTAGTCGCCGATACACCAGGGTTTTCGTCGTACGATACGCTAACCATCGATTACCGTGAATTGGGGCAGTATTTCCCTGAATTCTTGGCGTTGGCTAGTCAGTGCCGCTTCCGGGGGTGTGTGCACCTCAACGAACCGGGGTGTGCGGTCAAGGCCGCACTAACTGCCGGAGACATCTTGCAGAGTCGTTACGACAACTACCTGCAATTACTCACGTTGTTAAAGAACCAAAAACCTGTTTACAATAAAAAGAAATGAGGAAGAGAATTTATGATTAAAGTAGCACCATCCATCTTAAGCGCAGATTATGTGAACTTACAACCAGACATCGAAAAGGTCGACCAAGCCGGGGCAGAAGTCCTGCACATTGACGTGATGGACGGCCAATTTGTGCCCGCAATCTCCTATGGTCCCGGTTGGGTCAAGGCCATTCGCCCCATTACCAAGATGGTCTTAGACGTTCACATGATGGTCCAAAATCCGGAACGCTACGTGGATGACTTCGCCAAGGCCGGCGCCGACATCATCGGGGTCCACGTTGAAGCTACGCCCCACATTCACCGGGCATTACAGATGATTCAAAACGCCGGAGTGACGCCAGAAGTCGTCATCAACCCGGGGACACCCGTAAGTGCCATCGAACCGGTCTTGAGCATGGTCGGTCAGGTCTTGGTCATGACGGTTAACCCTGGTTTTGGGGGCCAAAAGTTCCTGCAGAGTACGGTGGAAAAGATTGCGCAATTAAACGCGATTAAGCAAGCTAAGGGCTACCACTTTGATATTGAAGTCGATGGTGGGGTCAACGACCAAACCGTTGTTGAATGTGCCAAGGCCGGTGCGACGGTCGCTGTTGCGGGATCGTACGTTTTCAACGCCGATGATCCGGCAGCCCGGGTTCAAGCGTTAAAGGACGCGACTAAGTAATGCTACGGGGGGGAACGTTTAATCTGTTGGTGGGGGGTCCCAAGGCCGATTGGCCGGAGGACCTGTCCCAAATCGAAGGGACCTGGATCGGGGTCGATCGGGGGACCTTACGGTTAATCGACCAGCATATCCAGCCCGTCGCGGCCATTGGGGATTTTGATTCCTTACAGGAACCGGAACTCCAGTTAGTTCGGCGCAACGTTAAGGATGTCCGGTCCGCTCAGGCGGAAAAGGATTTCACGGACACCCAGATGGCGGTGATGGTGGCCTTTCGGGACTACCACGCCGAACGTGTTGATATTTATGGGGCCACCGGGGGCCGTTTGGATCACTTTCTCGCCAACCTGTTTTTGGTGCTGGAACCGCAGTATAAGCGTTACGCGGGGCAGATTCGCCTGATTGACCGCCAGAATACAATTTCGTTTTTCTTGCCGGGCCGTTACACGATTCAAAAGGAACCCGATAAGCAGTACTTGGCCTTTGTGCCGTTGACGCCAATCGACCATTTGAGCTTGATCGACGAAAAGTACGAGCTGCACGATGAACCCATCCCGTACGCGATTTCCTTTGCCAGCAATGAATTTGTGGGCGAAACGGGGAGTTTTCAGTTCGACACCGGCTTGTTGTGTGTGATTCAGAGCCGCGACACCTACGAAGCGCGCCATAACTAAATTAAGCGGGGGTTTTAAATAACCTGCAAAAAACGAGTCTGGACTTTTGTCTAGACTCGTTTTTTGCATGCGCGATTAATTTGTTTTTCCTATTAAATAGTCGGGTAAGGTGATTAGGCACAAAAAAATGCACCACCCGGACAAAGCCAAGTCGTGCATTTGTTTTATAAACCGTGTTTAAACTAAACGCGGGTTACCTTACCTGATTTCAAGGTCCGGGCAGAAACCCAAACCCGTTTTGGCTTACCGTCCACTAAGATGCGAACCTTTTGCAAGTTCGGCTTCCAAGCACGACGAGTCGAGTTTAAGGCGTGGGAACGCTTGTTACCGAAGCGCGTCCGCTTGCCGTTGATAAAATCCTTTGCCATGGCGTAAACCCTCCTTTGTGGATTTATTACTTTTTAAAAAGCAGGTGCTTTTTACTCACCTGACTAATTTACCATACAATTTTACGGAACGCAATATTTTCTTTCAAGGATTTTTACTTGACACTTAATTAGCGTCAACTCGTGGTTTTGGGTGTTCCTATTTCTATTTTTCGATAGGTTGTGGTAAGATTAATTTCTGTTAAGCTTACGTATAGGGCGTGTTCGGCCACTTAATGGCTGACGCAGTGGTGCGGGGCCACCAAGAATTGCCGGCACCGACACACCCAGCCGCTCATTGGTCGCAAAACGACTATCAGTAGTTCGCCCTATGCGCGGTGTCAGATTCTATTCTTTGACAAGGAGGCTATTTCCATGGCCGTAAAGATTAAGACTCAGTACGGAACAATTGATATTACCAATGAAGTGATTGCGACCGTAGTTGGGGGTGCCGCGACTGATAATTATGGTGTCGTGGGCATGGCAAGCAAGAATCAGATTCGGGATAACGTCAACGATATTCTGCGGCGAGAAAATTACGCTCGCGGCGTCGTCGTGCGCCAGGAAGATAACGGCGTTGCCATCGACGTGTACATCATTGTGAGCTACGGAACCAAGATTTCCGAAGTGTCCCGTAACGTTCAATCGAAAGTGAAATACAACCTGGAAACGATGCTCGGCGTTACCGCCAATTCTGTGAACGTTGTTGTCCAAGGGGTGCGGGTATTGGCGGATTAGCCAACCGGACGACCGAAAGTCAAGGAGGATACTTAGTTGAAAGTCACAGAAATTACTAATCTTGAGTTTGGTAAGATGGTTCAGGCCGCCTCGCAAAAACTAAACCAAAACGCTGATTTTATTAATTCATTGAATGTCTTCCCGGTTCCCGATGGGGATACGGGGACGAACATGAGCCTGTCACTGGCCAGTGGGGCCAAGTACGAACGCGACGCCGATACCGCGGCGGTCGGTGCGTTAGCCGTGGCTCTGGCCAAAGGCTTACTGATGGGGGCCCGGGGGAACTCCGGGGTCATCTTATCCCAAATCTTCCGGGGTTTTTCGCGGAAATTAGCCGATAAGACCACGTTAACCGCCCAGGACCTGGCCGATGGTTTCGCTGCCGGAGCCGAAACGGCCTACAAGGCGGTCATGAAGCCCACCGAGGGAACCATTTTGACCGTGGTCCGCGAAGGGGCCCAAGCGGGACTAAATGCCGCTAAGGACACCGATGACGTGCTGGTGGTCATGGACGCCGTTCGTAAAGCGGCCGCCGATGCCTTAGCCACCACGCCCGACCTCCTACCCGTGCTTAAACAGGTCGGGGTCGTGGATTCCGGGGGACAGGGCTTGAGCTTTGTCCTGGAAGCCTTCGACGATTCTTTGAACGGTCGGGTGGCGGAAAACGCTGACTACAAGCCCGACGACGCCGAGATGGACGAAATGATTAACGCCGCCCATCACCAAAGCGCCCAAGGCAAGTTGGACCCGGCTAGCATCAAGTACGGCTACTGTACCGAAATCATGGTGCGGATCGGTCGCGGAAAGCAGGTCGACCACAAGTTTGACTACGACACGTTCTACAACTATCTGGCCGACTTGGGCGATTCCTTACTGGTGGTCAACGACGACGAGATCGTTAAGGTTCACGTCCACACGGAACACCCCGGCAAGGTCATTGCTTGGGGCCAAGAGTTCGGGGATCTGGCCAAGGTTAAGGTCGACAACATGCGGATGCAACAGGAAACCATCATGGAAAAAGACGACGAGACGCCGGCAACCGCCACGCCGGCCGTGGCCGAACCGGCTGAAGACACCCCAGACACCGCTATTATTGCGATTGTGGCCGGGGATGGGTTAGCCACGCTCTTTAAGAGCCTGGGCGTCACCCACGTGGTCCAAGGGGGCCAAACCATGAATCCAAGTACCCAAGACATCGTGGACGCCATTAACGCTTCCAAGGCTAAGCGCGCCATCGTCTTGCCGAACAACAAGAACATCTTCTTAGCCGCCGAACAGGCCGCGAAGGTCGCCGATATTCCGACGGTCATCGTCCACGCCAAAACGGTTTCGCAGGGGATGACGGCGATGTTGGGGTACAATCCGGATGCCGAGTTAACCGACAACCAAGCCTCGATGGAAGATAACCTCAGTACGGTCAAGAGTGGCCAAGTCACGCACGCCATTCGTGACACGCAACTGGACGGGTTTGATATTAAAGAAGGTAACTACATGGGGATTGTCGACGGCACCATTCAGGTGACCGCCGCCGACCTCTTAGAAACGGCGGTTGACACGGTCAAAGCCATGCTCGATGACGATAGCGAAATCGTCACGATCATCTATGGGGCCGACGCTAATGCTGATTTGGCGGATCAACTCCAACAACGGGTCACCGATTTAGACGGCGACCTAGAAACAGAAGTTCACGAAGGGGACCAACCGGTTTATCCATTCTTGATTTCGGTGGAATAACCACGATTCCCTTAAAAGATTGGACATCCGTGTCCAATCTTTTTTATCATAGACGGTAAGGAGGTCGAAAACGATGGCGAGTTTAAACGATGCGGTTAGCGAATTAAGCGGGGTGGGACCGAAGCGGGTCCAAGCGCTAAAGGAATTGGACATTGAAAACATCAACGACCTGTTGACCTATTTTCCGTTCCGTTACGAGGACCTGCAGGCCAAGGACCCCAGCGAACTGACCGATCAGGCCAAGGTTACCTTAAAGGGGACCGTGGCGGCCGAACCGGTGTTGACCCGGTTTGGTCGGAAGAAGACCCGCCTGAACTTTCGGCTGTTGCTGGACGACCACAACGTGATCCCGGTGACCTTCTTCAATCAACCGTGGCTTCGCGACCAGATCGAAACGGGTGGCCAACTGGTGGTCTACGGGCGCTTCGACGCCAAGCGCCAAAGCCTGTCCGGCATGAAGATCCTCAGCAGCGCCAACGGGGCCATGGGGTCGATTTACCCGGCCAACAAGGAGATTCGCCAGGCCACGATTAAAAAGCTGGTCACGGCCGCCTACGAGGCCTACGCACCGGTCATCGTGGATTTAATTCCCGCCGCCGTGCGCGATCAGTACCGGTTGCTGCACCGCAAGCAAATGATTCACGACATGCATTTTCCGGCCAATGCGACCGCGGCCGCCGCGGCCCGGCGGACGGCCAAGTTCGAGGAATTTTTCCTGTTCGAGCTGCGCTTACAGATCATGAAGCAGCAGGATCACACCCTGTATGGGCAACAATTAGCCTATGATTTACCACGGTTGAAGGCCTTTATTGCCAGCCTACCTTACGAATTAACCACCGCACAGAAAAAGGTGGTCAATGAGATTTGCTACGATCTGAAGCGGCCGATCCACATGAACCGCCTGCTGCAGGGGGACGTGGGGAGCGGTAAGACCGTGGTGGCCGCCATCGCGATGTACGCCGCCATTACGGCCGGCGCGCAGACGGTGTTGATGGCTCCCACGGAAATCCTGGCCGAACAGCACGCCAATAACCTGGCGAAGCTGTTTGCGGACTTTCCCGTGAACGTGGCGTTACTGACCGGCGCCACCAAACCGGCCGCACGGAAGGTTTTACTCCCGCAAATCGCCAATGGTGAGGTAAACTTAGTGGTGGGGACCCACGCGTTGATCCAACCCGAGGTCCATTACCATCACTTGGGCTTAGCGGTGATTGATGAACAACACCGTTTCGGGGTGAATCAACGCCAGGCCCTGCGGCAAAAGGGTGCCCAGCCCGACATCTTAGCGATGACCGCCACGCCAATCCCGCGGACTTTGGCCATCACGGCCTACGGGGAGATGGACGTGTCGGTGATCAACGAACTGCCGGCCGGTCGCCAACCGATCCAGACCACCTGGATTCGCAGCAATCAGGAAAGTACCATGTTGCGGCGGGTCAAGGACGAACTGGCCGCCGGGTCGCAGGCCTACGTGGTCACACCGTTGATCGAGGAATCCGAGGCGGTTGACATGAAAAATGCCGAGGCCATCTACGAGCGGTTCAAGGCGGAATTTGAACCGCGCTACAAGGTGGGCCTGTTACACGGTCGGATGAAAAACGACGAGAAAAATACCATCATGGCCGCCTTTAAGGCCAACGAATTTCAGGTCTTGGTGGCCACGACCGTGATCGAGGTCGGTGTCGACGTGCCCAACGCCACGTTGATGTTGATCTACGACGCCGACCACTTTGGCTTGGCCCAGTTACACCAGTTGCGCGGCCGGGTTGGGCGGGGCAAGAAGGCCTCGACCTGTATCCTGATCGCCGACCCCAAGAACCAGCTAGCCATCGAGCGGATGACCACCATGACCAGTACCACCGACGGGTTCGTGTTGTCCCAAAAGGACCTCGAACTGCGGGGGGCCGGGGATGTCTTGGGTCGGCGCCAGTCCGGGGTGCCCGACTTTAAGGTTGGCGACCCGGTGGCCGACCTGAACATCTTGAGCGCTGCCCAACAGGTGGCCAAGACCGTGGTCGACGAACCCGACTGGGAGAATCAAGACGCCAATCTAGCCGTGGCGGCGTTTCTAACGACCACGGCGCACCAAACCACCACTATGGATTAAAAAAGGAGACGAACTCTATATGAAAATTGCCGTTGACGCCATGGGTGGCGACTACGCCCCCGCCGAAATCGTCAAGGGAATCGAGTTAGCGCGCGACGCCTACCCCGATTTAGACTTCTTACTGTACGGAAAACCGGACCAGGTTCAACCCCTGCTGCACGACACCACGCGCATTGAACTGGTGCCGGCCAGCGAGGTCATCGAGATGGGTGACGAACCCGTGCGTGCCGTGCGCCGCAAGAAGGACTCGAGCATCGTGTTAGCCGCTACGGCGGTCCGCGAAGGCCGGGCCGACGCCTTCTTTTCGGCCGGCAACACCGGGGCCGTTTTGACCGCCGGCTTACTGATCGTGGGTCGCATCAAGGGCATCGACCGGCCCGGATTGACCACCACGTTACCCGTGTTGCGGAAGCCCGACCAATCGAGCTTTGTGATGCTCGACGTGGGGGCGAACGCCGATACCAAGCCGTTTAACGTGGTCCAATACGCGGTCATGGGCCAGTACTACGCGCAATCCGTGATGCACGTAACCAACCCTCGAATCGGTCTGCTCAACAACGGGACCGAGGCCGACAAGGGCGATCAGAATCACCGGGCGATCCACGACGCGTTAGCTCGGATGGATGAGCTGAACTTCGTGGGTAATGTCGAATCACGCGAACTTTTAAACGGGGCCGCCGACGTGGTGGTTACCGACGGGTTTACCGGTAACGCCACGCTCAAGGCCATCGAAGGCACGGCCCTGTCCATGCTTAAGCTCATCAAGGGCGAGATTATGAGTGGTGGTCTAGGAGGTAAAATTGGGGCCGGGCTCTTGAAGCCGGTTTTCCACAACGTCCAAGCCGCCATGGACTATTCCCAGTACGGGGGCGCCGTATTACTCGGCTTAAAGGCCCCGGTGGTTAAGACTCACGGGTCGACCAAGGCACCGACCGTGAAGAACACGATTGGCCAAATTCGCGAGCTCTTGAAGACGGATAGTGCTCAACAATTGGTGACCTACTTCGACCAACACACGGACCAAATGGCGGAGCTGAAGGCCACGCTCAAGTAGTGGCACAGAATCTGCTAGACAAGGTCGTTAAAAACGGTTAGACTACTATTTGAATACTGTGAGCGAGGGATTGGACATGACAAAAGCAGAGATTTTCGATAAAATTGCGGACATTATTGCGGATCGGTTCGAAGTCGACCGGGATCAAATCAACGAACAGCTCAACTTCAAGCAGGACTTAGACGCGGACTCCATTGACTTCGTCGAATTCGTCTTAGAGTTAGAAGATACGTTCGGGGCCGAGATTTCCGACGAAGATGCCGAAAAGCTAAACACCATTGGTGAAGTGGTCGACTACATCGTCGCCCACCAAGGCGAACAAAAATAAGTACTGAGCGAGTCCGGGCCGCAACCTTTCGTCCCGGGCTTTTTCAATCTAACCAAAAGAAATGAGGAATGGCACGTGATTGCAGGATTAAATCAAGAATTAGCCGATAATTTCGATATACACATTCAGAATCAAGCCTTACTCGACGAGGCCTTTACCCAGGCGTCGTACGTCAACGAACACCCGAATCAAGGGCTGAAATTTTACGAACGGATCGAGTTTTTAGGGGACGCCGTCATGCAGCTGGTGGTCTCCAATTACATCTTCCGGCGCTATCCGCAGATGCCTCAGGGCCGGCTGACCCGGTTACGGGCGGCGATGGTCAACGAAAATAGTTTTGCCAGTTTTGCGCGTGAGTGTCACTTTGACCAATACATTCGGTTGGGTAAGGGTGAGGAAAAGGCTCAAGCCCGGCAACGCGATTCTTTGCTCTGCGACATCTTCGAATCCTTCATCGGGGCACTGTATCTGGACCAAGGTCTGGAAACGGTGGTGCGCTTCGTTACCCAGGTAGTCTTCCCTAAGCTCGACGAAGGCCGATTTGACGAATTTTTCGATCATAAAACGGAGTTACAGGAGCTGGTCCAACAACACGGTGCCGTCAATATCGACTACCGCTTGCTCGACGAAGAGGGACCGGATAACGACCTGGCCTTCAAGGTCGCGGTCTACGTCAACGATAAACTCCTGGGACAGGGGACGGGGCATTCCAAGAAGCACGCGGAGCAAAACGCCGCCCGTCACGCTCTAGAAAACTTAAAAGCAGAAGAATAAGGATGGCTCACGATGCGGTTAAAGACACTAGAAATTAGCGGGTTCAAGTCCTTTGCGGACAAGACCCGAATTGACTTTTTGCCGGGGATGACCGGCATCGTCGGTCCGAACGGTAGCGGGAAAAGTAACATTGCCGAAGCGGTACGCTGGGTTCTAGGCGAACAATCAGCCAAGAGCCTGCGGGGCACCAAGATGCCCGATATCATTTTCGGGGGCTCCTCAGATCGCCACGCGCTCAACCGGGCGTCGGTGGCCATCACGCTGGACAACAGTGACCACTATCTCAAGAGCGCCTACACGGAATTAACCATCAGTCGTCGGCTCTACCGTACCGGGGAAAGTGAGTACCTGATCAACGGCCAAAACTGCCGGTTAAAGGATATCACCGAATTGTTGATGGATTCGGGGATGGGACAAGATTCCTTTTCGATCATTTCGCAAGGGCGCGTGGCGGCCATCTTCAATAGTAAGCCCGAGGATCGGCGCAGCATCATCGAGGAAGTCGCCGGCGTGTACAAGTACCGTAAGCACAAGGAAAAGGCTGAACGTGAACTCGATGAGACCATGGGTAACTTACACCGAGTCGAAGACATCATTGCCGAACTCGAGGGACGACTAACGCCGCTGGAACAGCAAAGTGACTTGGCACAAGATTATTTGGCCCAAAAGAAACGGTTCGAAGTTCTAGACCGAACCCAGTTAGTCCGCCAACTGCACACCGAGATGGCGCAAAAGGCCGACTTGGATAAGGCGGTGCGGCAAAAGAAGGGGCTAGTTCACGAACAACAATATGCCCAACAGCAACACGGGCAAAAGGTTCAAACCTTACAGCGGCAACAAAAAGCGTTATTGGCCCAAAAAGACGACCTGCAAGCCCAACTAGTTACGGCCACGCAACTGGTGGAACAACGGCAGGGTCAGGTCAATTTGTCCGGTGAGCAGCGGCGTAACCAGGCGACCCAACAAGCCCGCTTAGCCCAGGAGCTTGCCACGACCGAACAGCGGGTGGCGGACCTCACTGAAAGCATTGCGGCCGAAAAGACCGCGTTAAGCGATTTACAAGCGACCATTACGACTCATCAAGCCGAGATCAAGACGCTGCAGGACGCGACCAGCGATCAGGTTATCGACCAATTACGTGACCGCTTGGAAAGCCTGCGGACGGCCTATTTCGACCAGAAGCAACAGGTCGCCGCGTGGCGGAACCAACGGCAATACCTGCAACAGGACCAGGAGCGCCAACAGCAACGGGGTAAACGTCTGAGTGCCCAATTGGCCGAGTTGCAGGCGACCGCGCAAACGACGAAGCAAACCGCTGCCGACTTACAGGTCCAGGCAACGGCGGCCCACGACCAACTCAGTCAGGCCGAACAAGCCAATGACGCCGAGGCGGGCCAATATCAACAGCATCAACAGCAGTACCACCAACTCCAACGCAATTGGCAGGCGGCTTTAGAGGTCTACCAACGGGCCAAGACTAAGGTGGCCAGTCAACAGGCGGCACTCACGGAATACGGTGGGTTCTATCAGGGCGTGCGGGCTATCTTACGCCAGCGCGACCGGTTCACCGGCCTTTTGGGCGCCGTCTCGGAGCTACTACAAGTGCCGCAAGACTATACCACCGCGATCGAATATGCGTTGGGCGGTCAGCTGCAACAGGTCGTGGTGACCGATGAAGCCACGGCGAAGCAGGCCGTGCAGTATCTGCGCGAGCACCGCGCCGGCCGGGCGACCTTTCTGCCCGTGACCACGGTGCGCCAACGCCAACTCGACGCCACCACGCGTAACCAACTCGCTCGGCTGAACGGTTTCGTGGGGGTCGGTAGTGACCTAGTGACTATCGCCAGCGACGCCCAACCGATCCTCAACTACCTGTTGGGGACCACCATCTTAGCGACCGATCTGGACTCCGCGGTGGCCATCAGTCGTCAGATTCACCACCGTTACCGGGTGGTCAGTCTGGCCGGTGATGTGGTCAGCGCCAGCGGGGCGATTACCGGGGGCCAAGCCCGTCAATCGCACACCAGCGTCTTGCGGCAACGCCAAGAACTTGAGCAACTGCAAGCGTCGTTGACCACCATGGCCGACCAGTTGCGCGACCAGGAAGCTAAGGTCAAGGCCCAACGCGACGCCTTACAGGCCAGCGAACAACGAACACAGACGCTTCAGGCTCAGCTCAATGACCTGCACCCGCAGTGTCGCCAACTCGACGACCAACTGGCCGCTGCCCAGACCGCGGCGCAGCAGGCGCAACGGCAGTTACAAGCCGCACAGGTGGAACTCCAGCAAACGGCCGGGGCGGCACCGGGAACCACCGATGCCGAACTCCAGGCCAAGATTACGCAGGGCCAGGCCGCCATCGCGCAACAGGAGACCGATTTAAAAACGCTCCAGGCGCAAATCAAAACGGCCAGCGACCAGCAAACGACGCAGCGTGAAACGCTAACGACCAAGCAGACTTGGTTGGCCGGGGCCCAGGAACGCCAGCAACAGCAACAACAAACGTTGCGCCAACATCAAGCCGATTTACAAACGGCTCAGTCGAACCAACAGCGGCTGGTCAAAGAGCAAGCACGACTGGTCCAACAAAAGGGCCTGACGCCTGCCGAGGCCACCAAACAACTCAAGGCCGCTCAGGACCAGCAGCAAGCCACTCAGCAGGCGTTGACCGCGGCCGATGACCAATTGACCCAGGTCAACGACCAGCTGGCGAGTGCCAACACGGCTAACGACCGAGCGACCGGCTTGTTGCAGGTGGCGAACGACGATCTGAAAACGGCGCAGGTCAACCAGACACGCATCGACGCGTTGATCGACCAGCAACAAAATCAATTATCGGAAAAGTACCAGCTGAGTTTGGCCGCGGCCGAAAAAGACCTCAGCGACTTACCGGCCGACCAGTTGGCCGTCCAATTGAAGTTGTTGAAGCGTGGCTTAGCCGAGATTGGCACGGTCAACTTAAACGCCATTGATGAGTATCACGAAGTGCGCAAACGCTACGACTTCTTGACCCAGCAACGGGACGATTTACTGACGGCCAAGGACCAATTGACCGCTACCATGAGTGAATTAGACGACCAGGTTAAGCACCGGTTTAAGACTAGTTTCGACCAAATCGCCAAGAAGTTTACGGCCACGTTTAAGCAGATGTTTAACGGGGGAACGGCCGAGCTGGTCTTGACCGCTCCGGACGATCTGCTGACCACCGGGATCGACATTATGGCCCAGCCACCGGGTAAGAAGTTCCAGAACATGGGCCTTTTGTCCGGGGGTGAACGGGCGTTAACGGCGATTACGCTGTTATTTGCGATTCTACAGGTCCAACCCGTGCCGTTTTGTATCTTAGACGAGGTCGAAGCGGCACTGGATCCGGCCAACGTGACCCGGTTTGCGCGCTACATTCATCAATTCCAGGCACAAACTCAATTCATCGTGATCACCCACCGGAAGGAAACCATGGTGCAAGCCGACGTGCTGTACGGGGTGACGATGCAAGAATCCGGGGTCTCCAAGATGGTGGCCGTGGATTTGGACCAAGATTCTGAAACCACTGCGGAAGGGAAGCAAGCATAATGGGATTATTTGATATTTTCCGCCGGCGGGCCAAACACCCGGCGAGTGAAACACCGACCAGTGAAACGGTCACCAGTGAAACCAGCACATCCAGCGAGAGTGTGAGTGTGAGTGCGGCCGAGACCAGTACCAGTGAGACTCAAGCGACCGCGGCCGTAACGTCCGCCACGCCCGCGAGTCTGACCAGCGTGGCGTCTGAATCGACAATTTCGGTTAGTGCGGCCAGTGAAGACAGCGAAACCAGTGTGTCCGCGGCTACGGCGACGCCTAGTTTGACCAGTACGGTCACGGCGAGTGCGCAACCGACCTCGGTGACGAGTGTGGCCTCGACGGCAACGTCCACGGTCTCCACGAGTAGTGCCTCCGCGAGCGATGCCGCGAGCCTGACCACGACCAGTGCGGCCGCCGTTTCGGCGGTGACCCCAAGCTTGGTCAGTGCGACGAGCAGTACCAGCACGGCGTCACTAAGCACCAGCACCACGCCGGCTGAACCGACGGCAACCAGTGACGCCCAACCGGCCAGTGACGAACAGCTCTACGATCAAGGCCTCGCGAAGACCCGGCACACGTTCGGGGAACGACTGAACGCGTTATTGGCAAACTTCCGTCACGTCGATGAAAGCTTCTTCGACGACTTGGAAGAAACGCTGATCGGCGCCGACGTCGGGTTTGACATGGCCGTTAAGCTCAGCGACGAGTTACGGGATGAGGTCAAGCTGCAAAACGCCAAGAAATCGGCGGACGTCCAAAACGTGATCGTCGAAAAGATGGTCGAAATTTACGACCAGGCCGGTAGTCAAGAAGAAAGCAACGCCCTGAACTTTGCCAAGGAAGGGCCGACCGTGATCCTGTTCGTCGGGGTTAACGGGGTCGGCAAGACCACGACCATCGGGAAGATGGCCAACCGTTACCACCAGGCGGGCAAGAAGGTCCTCTTGGCGGCGGCCGATACCTTTAGAGCCGGGGCAACCGAGCAATTGGACGTCTGGGCCAAGCGCGCCGACGTCGACATCGTGACCGGCAAACCCCAGTCCGATCCGGCGGCCGTGGTGTTTGATGCCGTGCAAAAGGCCAAACGTGACGACTACGACATCCTGTTCGTGGATACCGCGGGTCGGCTGCAAAACAAGGTCAACCTGATGAACGAGCTGGCGAAGATGAAGCGGATCATCACCCGCGAGATTCCGACGGCGCCGCACGAAGTGTTACTGGTCCTGGACGCCACGACCGGGCAAAATGCGTTGACGCAGGCCAAACTGTTCAAGGAATCCACCGACGTGACGGGGATCGTCTTGACCAAGTTGGACGGAACCGCCCGTGGGGGGATCGTCCTGGCCATCCGCAACGAACTGCACGTGCCCGTGAAGTTTATCGGGCTGGGTGAGCAGATTGGTGACTTACGGCCATTTGACCCCAACGAGTTCGTTTACGGCCTGTTCAAGGGCTTGATCGACGTATCGGCGCTGGATAAGGCTAAATAAGGCTGAGTACCGGTTGATTGCCGAACTGAATATGGTTAACAAAGTGTGCATTGACTGATGACAGTCATTGGAAAAGGGCGTGGCCGTGGGCTGCGTCTTTTTTGATGACTATGGTTTTTCGTGAAAAAAATTGACGAAAGCGCTAAAAATCGGTACTCTAATAGAGTGTGACACTACTTAAGGGGGCGTTGGGTTTTATGGAACTAGAGAAGAATTATCGGATCAACTCCCTCTTTGCGTTCTATCAACCTTTGTTGACCGCTAAACAGAATAATTATATGCAGCTGTACTACGGTGACGACTTTTCCTTGGGGGAAATTGCCGAAGAGTTCAACGTGAGCCGGCAGGCGGTTTACGATAATCTCCGGCGAACTGAGAAAATCTTAGAGTCCTACGAAGCAAAATTACATTTATATCAAGAATTCACCGCGCGCAACCAACAGGCCGATGAGATTCAAACCTACGTGGCGCAGCATTATCCGCACGACGCGACGTTGAACCGGTTGGTGGCGGGCTTAGAACATCTCGAAGAACAATGAAAGTTAGGTGGCAAATTTAATGGCGTTTGAAGGATTAACCGAACGACTACAAAACGCAATGCGGAAGTTGCGGGGTAAGGGGAAGGTTTCCGAAAGTGATTTACGGGAAACCATGCGTGAGATTCGCCTGGCCCTCTTAGAAGCCGACGTTAACTTTACGGTGGTCAAAGACTTTGTCAAGCAGGTCCGGACTCGGGCCATGGGCGCCGCCGTCCTCGAAGGCTTGAATCCCGCTCAACAGATCGTCAAGATCGTGGACGAGGAACTGACCAAGACCATGGGGGACGAAGCGGTTCCCTTAAACAAGTCTGATAAGATCCCGACAATCATCATGATGGTCGGGCTGCAAGGGGCCGGGAAAACCACCACGGCCGGGAAACTGGCGTTAAAGCTGAAGAACGAAGAAAAGGCGCGGCCGTTAATGATTGCGGCCGACGTTTACCGGCCAGCTGCCATTGACCAGTTGGTTCAGGTGGCCCAAGGCATCGATGTGCCGGTCTTTCAATTGGGGACCGACGTTAACCCCGTGGACATTGTCCGCCAGGGGTTAGCGCAGGCCGCCGAAAACCATAACGATTACGTGATCATCGATACCGCTGGGCGGTTGCAGATCGATGAACAACTGATGGACGAACTGGCCAACATCAAGGAATTGGCGCACCCCGACGAAATCTTACTGACCGTCGACGCCATGACCGGGCAAAACGCCGTGGCTACGGCCGAAGGGTTTAACAATAAGCTCGACGTCACCGGGGTCGTTTTGACCAAGTTGGACGGGGACACCCGGGGCGGGGCCGCACTATCGATCCGTGCCGTGACCGGCAAGCCAATCAAGTTTATCGGGCAAGGCGAAAAGATGACCGATTTGGACGTCTTCCACCCCGACCGGATGGCGTCGCGGATCTTGGGCATGGGGGACATGCTCTCCCTGATCGAAAAGACCCAGAAGGAATACGATCAGAAGCAGGCCCAAGAACTGACCGAGAAGATTCAGGAGAACTCGTTTGACTTTAACGATTTCGTGGATCAGATCAGCCAGATCCAAAAAATGGGGCCGATGGAAGATCTGATGAAGATGATTCCGGGGATGGCCAACAACCCGGCCCTAAAGAACGTGCAAATGGATCCCAAGGACATCGAGCACTTGAAGGCCGTGGTTTACTCCATGACCGAGCAAGAACGGACCAATCCCGACGTCTTGAACCCGTCGCGGCGGCGGCGGATTGCGGCCGGATCTGGTCGCCCAATTCACGAAGTTAACCGGATGATCAAGCAGTTCAATCAGATGAAAAAGATGATGAACCAGGTCTCCAAGGGGAACATGTCCGGCATGGAACAGTTGATGGGCCAGACCGGTATGGGCGGCGGCTTAGGTGGCCGGATGCAGAAGATGGCCATGAACCGCATGTCACGGCAGATGAAGAAGAATAAGCGTAAACGTTTGAAACGTAAGCGTCGCAAATAGTAGACAGGCTGGCCGGTTTCCGGTATACTAAGTTTAATCATAAGGGAGTAACTAGCAGCGAGTCTGTGGCCATTTCGTCAGCAAGAAGACGTTCCGGGATGGTCTTAAATAGTGAGACTTATGTGTATTCACCATGGGGTGGATGCGCGTAGGTCTCATTTTCTTTTACCGGAAAATGGGGCCCCGCGGTAAGGTTTTGTTCAACTTTAGGAGGATTTGTGATGACCAAAATACCGCTCTATCAACAAACTGTCGCGGCACTTTACCAGCGGCTACAGACCAGTGACCAGGGATTGAGTACCGCTACCGCGCAGGAACGCTTAGCGCGCAACGGCCGTAACGCCTTGGCCCAACAGAAAAAAACAACCCTACTTCAGCGTTTCATCGGCCAATTCAAGGACCTGATGATCATCGTATTACTGGTGGCGGCTATCGTTGCCGGGATGACCGGGGAACTGGTCGATGCCGTGATTATTCTCTTAGTGGTGATTTTAAACGCCATCTTCGGGGTCTTTCAGGAGGCCAAGGCTGAGGAGGCCATTAACGCCCTAAAGGACATGGCCGCACCCAACGCCACGGTGCGTCGTGACGGTCAGGTTCTGACCGTTAAGAGTGACGAGTTGGTCGTCGGTGACAGCGTCTTATTAGAAGCCGGCGACGTGGTGCCCGCCGATCTGCGACTGGTCGATGTGGCGGGCCTGAAGGTCGAAGAGTCCGCGTTGACCGGGGAATCCGTGCCAGTTGAGAAGACTAGCGCCGTGTTGACCGGTGATAACTTGAGTCTGGGGGACCGGACCAACCTGGCGTTCATGAACAGCAACGTGACATACGGCCGGGCGACCGGAGTGGTCGTGGCGACGGGGATGGCCACCGAGGTGGGCCGCATCGCCGGGATGCTCGAAGCCGCCGACGAGACCACCACGCCGCTACAGGCCAATCTGGTTCAGCTGGGGAAGGCGTTGACCGGACTAATCTTAGTGATTGCTGCCGTGGTCTTTGGTTTAGGACTTTGGCGCGGGACGGCTAACGTCATCGACATGCTACTGACGGCCATCTCGCTGGCCGTAGCGGCGATTCCGGAAGGCTTACCGGCCATCGTGACCATCACGCTAGCGTTAGGGACCCAACGCATGGCTAAGCGCCACGCGTTGGTCCGCAAGCTCCCGGCGGTCGAAACGCTGGGGAGTACCGACATCATCGCCTCGGATAAGACCGGGACGCTGACGCAAAACAAGATGACCGTCGAACAAGTCTACCAAAACGGCCGCTTGGTACCGGCCACCGCTAATCCACTCCGTGACGATGATCCGTTGGCCCGCATCATGTTATTGAGCAACGATACGCAACAGCTGGCTGATGGTTTGGCCGGTGATCCCACGGAAACGGCGTTGGTCCAGTACCAACTCGACCGCCAGTTCCCGGTGGCCCAAACGCTAAAGACGTATCCGCGAGTCGCCGAGATTCCGTTTGATTCGGAACGGAAGTTGATGACCACGGTTCACCCTCTAAGTGACGGCCAGTTTCTGGTGGCCGTCAAGGGGGCGCCCGACGAGCTCTTAAAGCGGGTTACGCGCGTCGATCTGGCTGGTGAGATCACGGCCGTCACGGCGGCGCAACGCCAGGCCATTTTAGCCACCAACCACGACCTGGCAACCCAGGCGATTCGGGTGTTGGCCTTCGCCTACCGCGTCGTGCCGGCCGTGCCGACGCCGCTAGACTCGGCTACCGCCGAACAGGACCTGATCTTTGCCGGGTTGGTGGGGATGATCGATCCCGAACGCCCGGAAGTGGCCCAAGCCGTCGCCGAAGCCAAGGGCGCGGGGATTCGGCCCATCATGATCACCGGGGATCACCGTGACACCGCTGCGGCCATCGCCCAACGGTTGGGCATTATCACCGCCAAGCAGACCGACGCCGTGTTGACCGGGGCGGAACTCGACGCCTTAGACGACGCCACGTTCCAAAAGACGGTCGACCAATACGCGGTCTACGCGCGGGTGGCGCCGGAGCACAAGGTCCGCATTGTGAACGCTTGGCAGAAGCGCGGGAAGGTCGTGGCCATGACCGGCGACGGGGTCAACGACGCCCCGGCGTTGAAGGCCGCCGACATCGGGATCGGCATGGGAATCACCGGGACCGAGGTCGCCAAGGGGGCCAGTGACATGGTCTTAGCCGATGACAATTTTGCGACCATCGTGGTGGCGGTCGAAGAGGGGCGGAAGGTCTTTGCCAACATTCAAAAGGCCATCCAGTACCTGCTCTCCGCCAACCTGGGAGAAGTCTTGACCCTGTTCATGATGACCATGCTGGGCTGGCAGATCTTAGCCCCCGTGCATATCTTATGGATTAACCTGGTGACCGATACCTTGCCGGCCATCGCCTTAGGGGTGGAACCGCTGGAACGCAACCTGATGAACCGCCCACCGCGGGGCCGCAAGTCGAACTTCTTTTCCGGTGGGGTCCTAAGCGGGATTCTCTACCAAGGGTTCTTAGAAGGGGCGTTAACGCTGGGCGTCTACTGGCTGGCGATTACCTTCCCGGTTCACGCGAGTGCGAGTCTGGCTCACGCTGACGCACTGACCATGGCCTTTGCCACGTTGGGACTGATCCAACTCTTCCACGCCTTTAACTCCAAGTCGATCCACGGCTCGTTGTTTAAAATCGGCGTGTGGCGCAATAAGTTCTTCAACTGGGCGATTGTGATTGCTTTTGGCTTACTGGCCATGACGATTCTGGTGCCGGGCTTAAACGGGATCTTCCACGTGACGACGTTAACGTTAGGTCAATGGGGGATCGTAGGCTTGGCCGGCCTCTTGATGGTCGTCATCGTCGAAATCGTTAAGTTCTTTCAGCGCCGGGCCCTACCGCAAGTCAAGGGTTAAGCCGAGTTGATTGGGCTAATTAGTTAAACTAGACGCTAGCGGGCTCACGAGATCTCTCGTGGGCCTTTTGCGTGGAATATAGTAAAATAGACTATAATTACGACTGCCAGAGAGATGCTCGTTCATGGCAGTTCACGAAGGGAGTCGGACAAGGTGGCTTTAACCTACCAACAATGTTTACAGGCGGTGCAGGTGGTCTTAGCGAGTGGGAGCGTCCCCACCCTCGTGGGGGAAGCCGGTATCGGCAAGTCCGCGCTGGTGGCCGACGTGGCCCAGCAACGCCACGCTAAGCTCTTCACCACGGTGGTCAGCCTGGTGGAAAAAGGGGACCTGGTGATCCCCGTGCCGCCACTAACCAGCGACTCGTTTATCCAAACGGCCCACTACGGGCGCTTGGCCGACGTGCAATTCGGCTATTCGCACACCCTGGTGAGTCTGATCCAGTACGCCGAGGCCCATCCCGATGACGAAATCATCTGGTTTCTCGACGAGTTCAACCGGGGCACCCAGGCGGTGCAAAGCGAACTGATGAACCTGGTCTTACAGCGCCAGATCAATAGCCTGGTCTTACCGCAACAGGTCCACCTGATCTTAGCGGAAAACCCGGACGCTACCATGCGGGGATTTGCCAGCAGTCATTACGGCGTGACCCCCGGGGATGCGGCCATCGCCGATCGGACCACCCGTTTGGTCCTGCAGGCCGACACGCCGACCTGGTTGGCCTGGGCCCAAGCGCAGGTCAACGGGCAACCCCGCATTAGTCCGTTGGTGACTAACTACCTGACGGCCAATCCCAGTGATTTGTTCACGGCCCCGACCAGCGACCAGGAAGACGCCGACTTACAGCCAACGCCCCGGGCCTGGGCGCGCGTTTCGCGGCTATTGCGCGAGCTCGATCGGCAGGACTTGCTGGGGACGACCGCCGTGGCCCGCGAGTTATTGGTGGGGAACCTGGGTGCCACGGTCGGGACGGCCTTTGCCGGTTACGTGCAGACCAAGCGCCCCACGCTGACCGTGGCACAGCTGTACACCCAAGATGCGGCGGCAACGACCTTTCGCACGTTAAATCCGGCCCAACAGCAGCGCTTGCTGACTCAGTGTCTTCAGAACGTGGACGCTTGGCCGTTGACGAAGACGGTTAACGCCGAACGCTTCACGCAGTTATTGATGCTGTGCGCCCCGGACGGGCAATTTGCGGTGGCTCGGACCATGGCCCAACAACCGGGACTCTTAGAGGCCCTGTATCAACAGGTAGCGACCACGACGGCGGTGAGCCAACTTTACGCGGTACTGACCCAGATTGGCAAACGTGGCAGTCAAATCGAGGTGTAGACGATGTTGAGTCTTTCAGCACGATTAAGCCGGTTAGCGACCCTGCCAGCTAAGCAACAGGCATCAGCGACTAGGGAGCTCTGTCAAGCTAGTGTGATGTATCTTCTGCAACACGACCCGTTTTATGGCCGGGTGTTAAGCCAGTTAGCCGTGACCCTGCAGGCGCGCCCGACGCCGCTAGGGTTACGGGCCCGCCCAACGGATTGGCAATTAATAGTCAGTCCCGCTGCCCTGGCCCAAACGGCTTGGACGGGGGCGCAATGGTTAGCCATGCTGCGCCACGTGGTGTTGCACTTGGTCTGGGATCACCCGGACCGTTACGCCGCGGCGCTGCGGACACCTCAACAGGCGCCGCTGGTACGCTGGGCCACCGATGCGGCGGTCAACGACTACCTCGACGACTTGCCGGCGGGGGCCGTAACCAGTCAGACGTTACACACGTTACTGGACCAACCGGTGGCAGCGAAACAGGATTCAGCCGTTTATTGGCGGTTACTGCGCCGGTGGCAGACTCAGCACGCGGCTACGACGTCGGTAACGCCCCATCCGGTACCCAATCAAGAGGTGGGCGATCAGTTAGTGGAACAACTGGCCACGGCAACGCCCCAACCCGGCCAACGCGACGGCCATCGGGGGTGGGCGACCGGCCAACTGAGTGATCAGGTCGCTAGAGACCAGTGGCGGCGGCAGGTCCTCACCACGACGGCTGAAACGCTCAGTGCCAAGCAGCGGGGGACCTTACCGGGCAAGGTCCAGGCGGCTTTGACCATGATGCCGCTGACTCACCCGCTGAACTGGCAGGGGCTGTTACAGCGTCAATTAGGCCAGGTGCCGGCGGGGCGGCAACCGGCCTATGGGCGGTTTAACCGGCGCCAACCGCAACGCATGGAGTTGCCGGGCCAAACGGTACAGACCTGGCAGACCATCCGCATTTTCGTGGATGAGTCGGGATCGATGGGAAACCAAGAAATTGCCTATCTACTGAGTCAACTGACCCGCTTGTTGGCGATTTACCCGGCCAGTATCCGGGTCTACCCGTTTGACACCGTGGTTCACAGCCGCCAGAGCTTTACCCTGACCGGTCGGGTCCCCGACCTAAAGCGTGTCGGTGGGGGCGGGACCCGTTTTCAAGCGGTTTTTGATAGCTTGCCGCGATTAATGGCCGGTCAACCGGGGCAATTGGCGATTCTACTGACTGACGGTTACGGCGAGGCTCGGGTGACCTGCCCGGTGGCCTTAGACGTTATCTGGTTATTGACCAGTCCCGTGGCCCAATTTTCGGTGCAGCACGCGCCCGGCCAGGTGATTAGTCTGGCCAGCGATCCACAACTTCAAGCCCTAAGGGGGAATCTGACATGAGTACAGTCTTAACGGCCGACGAACTGCGGGCGCTCCTCTTACAAACGCCAGCATATCGTAATGCCTTAGCTATTTTAAACGACGAATGGGGGAGTCACGCCCAGGAAAATCCGTTGTACCAAGCGCCGATGAGTATTGCGGATTTACGATTCGTGGCCCACTTACAGGCGGCGGGGGTGCACGCGCCCGTCCTAGACTTTAACGATTACGGGGCGGTTTCCGAGTGGATCATTACCCATCAAGCGGCGTTAACGCCCAACGTGATTGCCTGGTTACGCCGTCCGTTCGATTAATTTTAAGGTGTAAAGAAAAAACTCTTTACATCATATCTAGAAACTGGTATATTATTACACGTTGAAAGAAATACAGGAGGTGTCTACATGTCAGTAAAGATTCGCTTAAAGCGGGTGGGTTCTAAGAAGCGCCCATTCTACCGAATCGTGGTTGCCGATTCTCGGAGCCCTCGGGATGGTCGGTTTATCGAAAACGTTGGGACTTACAACCCAGTGGTAAACCCAGCCGAAGTTAAGTTAAACGAAGAATCCATCATGAACTGGTTGAACAACGGTGCTCAACCTTCAGATACGGTGAAGAACTTACTTTCGAACGCCGGAATCATGAAGCAATACCACGAAGCTAAGTACACTAAGAAGTAGTGATTAGCCATGACCGATTTTAAGGCATTAATTCTTGCAATTGTCAGCCCCCTCGTGGAACATCCGGATGATTTGGTCGTCACGACCACGGAAACGGAGCGGTTCTACGAATATCGGTTAGCCGTGCACCCGGACGATGTTGGCCGGGTCATCGGTAAGCAAGGCCGGGTCGCCCAAGCTATTCGGACAATCGTCTATAGCGTGCGCGTCAACGGCAATAAACGGGTTCGGCTCATCATTGATGACCACCCGACAAAGACTCTCGAGTGAGGCGGCAACGTTTCCCTCGAGTTTTTTGTATCATTCAAGCAGTTAACTAGCCGGTGGTCTAGTGCGAGACGCCGGCCCATCAAAGACGCACGAAACCAAAATAGATGGGAGTATAACCATGACGTATTATACGGTGGGTACCATTGTGAACACTCACGGCATTAAAGGAGAGGTGCGGGTCATCGCCACCACCGACTTTCCTCAGAAGCGCTTCGCCAAGGGGGCCGTTTTGTGGGCCTTCTTGCCCAACGCGACGCAACCCACGAAGCTGACCGTGGCCACGGTGCGCCAGCATAAGCAATTTTATTTGTTAAGTTTCACCGGTTACCCGTCAATCAATGACGTGGAGGGCTTCAAGACCGCTACGCTCAAGATCACGGCCGACGAGTTACAAGCCGATGATTTAAAGCCCGGCGAATACTATTACCACCAGATTGTGGGCCTACACGTGGTGACGGAATCGGGAGACCAGCTGGGTACCATTAAAGAAATCTTGTCGCCCGGCGCTAACGACGTGTGGGTGGTCCAACGCACCGGGAAAGCCGACCTCTTGTTACCGGTGATCGACCAGGTGGTCAAGCACATCGACCTCGACTCGCAGCAGGTCACGGTTGATTTAATGGAGGGACTCGACTAATGCGAATTGACGTGTTAAGTTTATTTCCCGATATGTTTAGCGGGCCGATGCACGATTCCATCGTGGGTAAGGCCATCGAAAACGGCCATTTGACCATGCCGGTGACCAACTTTCGGGACTACTCGACCAATAAGCACGGTAACGTGGACGATTATCCCTTTGGTGGGGGGGCGGGGATGCTGTTACAGCCCCAACCCATCTTTGATGCCTTAGCTGCTACGCAGGAACAGGCGGCCGCTGAGGGACTGCCCAAGGGCCGAGTGATTCTGACGGATCCGGCGGGCGTGACCTTTGACCAGCACGTGGCCGAGACCTTTGCCCACGAGGAACACCTGACCTTCCTGTGCGGCCATTACGAGGGCTATGACGAACGGATTCGGCAGCTGGTGACCGATGAGGTGTCGTTGGGCGACTTCGTGTTGACCGGCGGGGAATTGCCAACCATGGTGATGATCGACGCTACGGTGCGGCTCCTACCCGGGGTACTGGGTAACGCCGAGTCGGCGCCCGGTGACTCGTTTTCGTCCGGATTGTTGGAATACCCGCAATACACGCGGCCAGCTGATTTTCGGGGGATGACCGTGCCGGACGTGTTGATCAGCGGGAACCACCAAAAAATCGACGAATGGCGGCAAAAAGAAGCGTTACGGCGGACTTATCTGCGCCGACCGGACTTGATTGACCACCAGCACCTGACCCAACAGCAGAAGCATTTATTGGCCGACGTGCGTATCGAAGAAGAGGAAAAGCGTGACCAGCAGTCAAGAAGTTAACCTTTACAGGGCTTGATAGATATGCTACACTTATTTTTGGCTGTTTAGCCACAGAAACAACATTCCGCTGTCGAATTCTGAGAATGAATGTTGGCGAAAGGAAAGAAAAAATATGCGCCAAAATCAATTAATTGCCAAGATTAACCAAGAACAATTACGTGACGATGTGCCGGACTTCCGTGCCGGGGATACTGTTCGCGTTCACGCCCGGATCGTTGAAGGGTCCCGCGAACGGATTCAGTTATTCGAAGGTGTCGTTATCAAGCGTAAGGGTGCGGGCATCCAAGCTACTTACACGGTTCGTAAGATCAGTAACGGTGTCGGTGTGGAACGGATCTTCCCATTACACTCCCCACGAGTTGCTAAGATCGACGTTATCCGCCAAGGTCGGGTACGTCGGGCTAAGCTCTACTACTTACGTGATCTTAATGGTAAGGCTGCGCGGATTCCAGAACGCCGTCGTAACTAAGCACGTGATCAAAAAACACCAACCCATGGCGGTTGGTGTTTTTTTGTGGATTTTAGTTAGCGCTTTCATTTAAACGAATAGACTCATGCCCATGACCAGTAGCAAGCCAACGATCCCCGAGAGGGAGCTCAGTAACGTCCAGGTCTCAAAGGTTTCTTTAATGGTGAGGCTAAAGTATTGATTGACCATCCAAAAGCCGGCATCGTTGACGTGTGAGCCAAAGCTGGACCCCGCGCCAATGGCTAAGACCAGTAAAGCCAAGGGGACGGTCAGGTGACCGACGATGGGTAGTAACAGGCAGGCCGCCACGGTCGTGGACCCCAGCGAGACCCGAATCAATGCCGCCATAATCCAGGCGAGAAGCAGCGGTGATAAGCCGGTGTGTAGCATGAAACCGGCGATTTGATTGGCCAGGTGACCGGCTAACATAACCTGTTTGAGACCACCCGCCGCCCCGATGATCAGTAGCAACATCCCAATACTACTGATTGACGATTCAATGGACGACAAGACGGCCTGGTTGGTCCGGTGTTGGTGCCAGCCCATGGCCCATAGCGCGAACATCAACGCGAGAAACATGCTGAAGCTGGAATTGTTCAGCGCGGTGACCGCCCCATTTTTCACGCCCAGTGCGGTGAATAGCGTCCCTAGCGACATGAGAATGACGGGCATTAATGCGGTTAACAGTGATAGACGTAGGCTCGGTAACGGCCGATCGGCTGCCGGTGCGGGCGACAAATCGCCGACGCCGGGTAAAAATTTGATTTGCCGAAAGCTCTGGGGGAACCAGTGTTGGATCAACTTAGGAATCAGGACCGCCGTTATCAAAAGATAGGGAACGGCGAGGCACAACCCGTAAGCTAACACCTGGCCCAAATTAGCGTGGAGTAACTGGCTGATGGCCACGGGAGCGGGGTGTGGCGGCAAGAAGGCGTGCGCCGTTCCTAACCCCATTAGCATGGGTAATCCGAGTTTCAACATGGGTTCGTGAACCTCGAGTGCCACGGCAAAGACGATGGGAATCATGACGACCATGCCGACTTCAAAGAACAGCGACAGCCCGATGATAAAGGCGGCTAAGGCCACGGCCAGTTGAATATGTTGGTGCCCAAATTTCTGGGTCAACGTGTCGGCAATTTGTTTGGCCCCGCCGGCGTCGGCGACCAGTTTGCCCAGGATGGCCCCAAAGGCAAAGACCAGCACCAGACCACCCAGTTGGTCGCCCATCCCGGTGCCAATCAGGGTCATGGTCTTATCAACGGGTAAGCCCAGGCAGGTGCCCAGAAAGATGGACGCCATGACGATGGCCAGAAAAGAATTCATCTTGCAAACAGTGACTAATAAGATTAAGACGATCAGGCTTAACGCTAAGATTAATAGACTCATACGGCTTGCCCCCCTTGATTTAGCGGTAACCAGGACATGATCCGTTCCAACCGGGGCGTCCAGAAGTTCCAATTGTGGCCGTTCGTGCCGGGTTCCCAGGTGTAATGGGTACCGAAAGCCTGGGCAAACTTAGCCCGGTAACGCAGGTTATCGGCGTTTAAGAAGTCAGTGGGTCCGCCGGCCGTGGTGTAAACGTTTAGGTCGGCCGTGGCGGCGCTGGGGTGGGCGAGCAGCCAGTCGAGGTTTAAATCGGAGTGGTGGACGTCCTGCCCGCCCCAAATCGCCGTGGGATTAGGCGCGTCGGGATAACCCAGGGTGCCGTCCTTTAACCCCTGAATGAACTTAGGTAAATCCACGATGGCGGACATGGCGGCCACGGCCTTAAAGTGTTCGGGTTGGGTCAACGCCCAACGTAACGCCCCGTACCCACCCATGGAGTAGCCGGCAACAAAGTTATCGGCACGGTCGGCGGCCAGGGGAAACGTCAAGCGCATGCGGGCGGGCAGTTCCTGGGTGAGGTAGGTCCAGTACTGGCCGCCATAAGTCATATTCGCGTAAAAACTGCGGTCGACGGCTGGCATGACCATGGCGACGCCAAAGTTATTGGCGAGGCGTTCGACCCCGGCCCGCCGGAGCCAAACGGTATCATCGTCTCCGAGACCGTGGAGTAACCACAGGGTTGGGAAACGGGTTCCCAGCGGCAATTGGGGGAGCTTCATTTGAGCGTTTTTAATCTCGGGGAGTACGACCTGGACGCTGACGGTGTGCCCTAAAGCATTGGAGAAGAATCGATTAGCATGAAGTGACATGGTAAAACTTCCTTTTTTAAATGTAATTATGTATCCGCTTACATCATTTAGTATGACCAATTTGGCGGCGGAAAATGGCCAATTAAGGGCGCCAAAATGGTAAATTTCGGCAGGTTAATGGCGGAATTGGTGGCGATAGTGGAACGGCGTGGTGTGATAAATGGCACGAAAGGCCGTAATCAGGGATTTTTCGTTGGGGAAGCCCACCAGGTCGGCGATGACGCCCACGGGCTTATTTTGAGTCATGAGTAGCTCGTAAGCCCGGGCGAGGCGTTGTTGCCGTAAGTAGGTCTGCACGGACTGGCCCATTTCGGTGTGAAACAGGTGGGTTAACTTGCTGACGGAGATGTGGTGGTGTGCGGCGATGGTCGCGTTGTCGAGTGGTTCTGCTAGGTGCTGGTCCAGATCGGTCAGACATCTCGCCAGCAGTTGACTATCGGGGGTGGTCAGTTGACGGGGGTGCCCGGAGATGAGAAAGGGGGGCTGGAGTAATGTGACCAAAGCGGCATAGCTGAGTGCACGTAACTGGAGCCGCGCGAGGGCCCGATCAGGTTGATGGTCGTGTACGGTGCGCATGCGCGTCAAGGTCGTTTGCAGGTGTTCATAGGCCCGAGTCTGCGAATTGGGTAACGTCAACACGTGCTGGTTTAGCGGTGGATAGAGTGCGGTGAGTCGTTGATAGGGGTAAATCAAGGTGACCGCGTCGTAGGCGTGACGGTCGCTAGCCGGTGTAAAGGCGTGGGGGACATTACTGTTGATGATCAACGTGTCGCCCGCTTGGGGCCGATAACGTTGACCGTTAACGGTGACCCAATCTTCGCTGCCCGTAAAGACGTAGTTTACCTCGATAGCGGCGTGGAAGTGCAGGGGCACCAGGTGAAAGTCGTTATGGTGAAAGATGACTTTACAGGGGGCGCAGGGTTGCGTTTCAAAAAATTCGTACTTCATGAGTAGACCTCCCTTTACCCCGAGTGTAGTGGCCTCGACGTCTGGGATAAGGTCGGCAAGACTGGAACGGTCAGTGATTAAGCAAACACGGGGTAACTAGTTAATTAATAGATTAAATAATTAGTTAATGATTCTCTGGTTCAGTCAACTGGTAAACCATGTACTTTGGCGGGCCTTTAGCGGGTAAATTGTTTAAGATGGAACGCGAAGAAGGTGGATGCTATGCGGAAAACGACGCAGGTATTATCCGGCGCGGGGATGTTGATCACCTTAGGAATCGTGTACGGGGACATTGGCACGTCACCGTTATACGTGATGAACGCCATCTTAGCCTCTGCGCGTCAGCCCGGGGCACTACAGCCCACGGTTCTGTTGGGGAGTATCTCGCTGATTTTTTGGACGTTGATGTTGATGACGACCCTTAAGTACGTGCTATTAGCCATGCACGCCGATAACCATCAGGAAGGGGGAATTTTTGCCCTTTTCGCGTTGGTGCGTAATCAGGCGAAGTGGCTGATTTGGCCCGCCTTGTTGGGGGGCGCGGCCCTGTTAGCCGACGGGACGTTGACCCCGGCGGTGACGGTGACCTCGGCCGTTGAAGGCCTGAAGGGGCTACATCTGGGGCCACTGACCATTAGCTCGCACCAGGGAATGGTGCTAGGGATTGTGACCGGAATCTTATTAGGCCTGTTCTTAATTCAACGTTTCGGAACGGTTTCCATCGGCCGCTCGTTTGGCCCCATCATGTTTCTATGGTTTAGCTTCATTGGCGGGGTCGGGTTCTGGAATCTCCTGGCGGCTCCCAGCATGCTCAAGGCCCTATCACCGGTCTATGCTATTCGGTTGCTAACCAGCCCGCTGAACCATCAAGGGATCTTCATCCTGGGCAGCATCTTTCTGGCTACGACCGGCGCGGAAGCCCTGTACGCGGATATGGGGCAGGTGGGTCGCGCCAACATTTACGCGACCTGGCCGTTCGTTTACGGCATGTTGATGTTGAGCTACTTGGGTCAGGGGGCGTGGTTGATGACCCACGCGTCGTTGACCACGGCGCAGTTGCACAGCCTTAACCCGTTTTACGCCATGGTTCCCGCTGGCGGACAGGTCGTGGCGATCTTACTCGCAACACTGGCGGCAATTATTGCGTCGCAGGCGTTGATTACGGGGTCCTACACCCTGGTTCATGAAGCCATTGGGCTCAAATTATTGCCGAAACTCCGGATCAAGTTTCTGGGAAACTCCGCCAGTCAGATTTACGTCGCGACGGTCAACTGGTTACTGTGTCTGGTCACGTTGAGCATCGTCTGGTTCTTTAAGACCTCGGCACACATGGAAGCGGCCTACGGGTTAGCCATTGTGCTCACCATGCTGATGACCACGCTGCTGTTACACGCCTTCTTGAAGCCGCAACACCCGTGGTTAGCAACGGTCTTTGTCATTGGTTTTGGGGCCTTGGAAAGTCTCTTCCTGGTTGCCAGTCTGGTGAAATTCTGGCACGGTGGGTACGTGACGCTGTTCTTGACCTGCGTGATCTTACTCATCATGGTGGTCTGGTACCAGGGGAACCGACGGCTGGATGCCAACCTGCAGGAGACCGAGGAAGTTTATCTACCAACGTTTCTGCCGCAGTTACAGGCCCTCAGTCACGATGACGGGGTGCCAACCTTTGCGACCAATCTGGTTTACGTCAACCGGGTTCGGCCCGATCAGACCATTAAACGGTCGGTCATTTACTCGATTTTGGACCAACAGCCTAAACGCGCGAAGGTTTACTGGTTTATTACGGTGAACGAAACGGACCAACCGGCGGACTGTCACTACACGGTCAACCTGCACGGCACGCGCAACGTGGTCGATATTCAACTCTATTTGGGGTTCAAGAAGTCCCAGCGCTTGAACGTTTATTTGCGGCAGATCGTCAACGAACTACTAGCGAAGGGCTTGATCGACGACCAAACACCGGAATATTCTAGTCAATTACACCGGCGGGTGGGTAACTTCAAGTTTGTCATCTTAAATCAGCAGTTTCAGGATCTCAGCGCCCACGACCTCTCGACGCTTGACCGGTTGTTGATTGGGGGACGCCTGTTGCTGCAGCGCTGGTCGGTCTCGACGTCGCGTTGGTACGGGTTGGAATTTAGTGACGTTATTGAAGAACGCGTGCCGTTATTTATCGGTCAACGACCAGATCCACAATTAAAATTGACGCGCGTCAAACACTAACAGGTAGAAAAACGGTGGGTGGCTGCTCATCGTTTTTCTTTTGAAAGCACTAACACAAAAAATACTTTAACTTTTAATACTTAAACTAAACGTGGTTCAGGGGAAGGCCAGCTTTCTCAGATTAGCGCCGTCACCCGAATATGATTGGACAAAAAAGGAGCCTGGACGTTGATCCAGACTCCCTTGCGGCGCCCGCTTACTGCCTTTTGCCGGGCAGTAATCAGGCGTCATCCAATTCGATTAATGGTTTAGTGGCGGAAGTGGCGGTGGCCCGTAAAGACCAACGCAATGCCGTACTTGTCGGCCATGGCGATAGAATCCCGATCGCGAATACTGCCTCCGGGTTCAGCGATGGTCGTGATCCCGTGTTGAGCGGCGTATTCGACGCAGTCGTCCATCGGGAAGAAAGCGTCGGAGACCAGCACGGCTTGGTCGTAGTGCGGTTTGCTCTCGGCCTTACCCACGGCAATTTTAACCGCATCAATCCGGTTCATCTGACCGGGGCCGATGCCGAGTGTTTGGCTCGGGGTGTTGACCACGATGGCGTTACTCTTGACGAACTTAATGGTCTTCAGGCCGAAGAGAACGGCTTGCAGCTGTTCGGCCGTGGGTTGTGCTTGGCTAACCACCTGGAAGTCGGCCGGATCGTCAAGGACGTGGTCCCGTTCTTGACGGAGGAGACCACCACGAATACTAATGAGTTCATCCGGTTCGGGGTCGGCCGCGGTAGTAAAGTCGACCGTTAACAGGCGAAGGTTCTTCTTTTTAGCCAGGACGGCGTAGGCCTCGTCATCAAAGCTAGGGGCAATGATGATTTCGAGGAACAATTGGTGCATCTTGGTGGCCGTGGCCAGATCGACCGGCCGGTTCAAGACGATGATTCCCCCAAAAATCGACATCGAATCGGCCGCGTAGCATTCATCCCAGGCCGTTTCGAGGGTTGCCGCCGAACCGACACCGCAAGGGTTCATGTGCTTTAGGGCGATGATGGTGGGGGCGCTAAATTCGCGGATGAGGCCCAGTGCCGCGTCGGCGTCCTTGATGTTGTTAAAGGATAATGGCTTACCGTGCAGCTGCTTGGCCGCCGGAATGGAGAAAGGCGCCGGTTGGTTTTCCCGGTAGAGGGTCGCCGCCTGTTGTGGGTTTTCACCGTAACGTAAAGCCTGTTGGCGTTGGTAGGTGACGGTTAAAAGTTCGGGGGCCGCATCCGACTCAGCGGTCAGGTAGTCGGCAATCAGAGTGTCGTAGTGGGCTGTGTGTTGGAAGACCTTGGCGGCTAGACGTTGACGTAAGGCCATGGTGGCGGTGTCGTCACTGACGGCCTGACCAACGGTAGCGTAGTCGGCGGGGTCACAGACCACCAGGACATCGGCATAGTTCTTGGCGGCTGCACGGATGAGTGACGGCCCGCCGATGTCGATTTGCTCCACGGCCGCTGCTAACGTGACGTCGGGCTGACTGATGGTTTGGGCAAAGGGATAAAGGTTGACGCACACGAGGTCAATGGGGGTGATTTCGTGCTCCTTTAGGGTTTGCTGATGGACGGGGTTATCCCGTTTGGCTAAGATCCCGCCAAAAACTAAGGGGTTCAGGGTCTTGACCCGCCCGTTAAGCATTTCGGGAAAGTGGGTCACGGCTTCGATTGGCGTGACCGGCACGTGGGCGGCGGTCAAAGCGGCTTGGGTCCCGCCGGTGGAAACCAATTCGTAGTCGTTAGCGATCAGCGTCTGGGCAAAGGCCACTAGGCCGGTTTTATCGGAAACACTCAGTAAAGCACGTTTCATAAAAATCCTCCTCGTAGGTTATAACGGAAATAACGGTAGTTCCGCCAAAAATTCAATATCGGTTCGCTTAGCGGCAGCGCCTTCGGCTAAGATGGCGACCTGGCCGACCACGGTGGCTTGGGCCTGTTGGACCAATTCGCGCGCGGCCTTGAGTGAGCCGCCACTGCTAATGACGTCGTCGACGATGACCACCCGTTTATGGGCAATGTTTTGGGCATCTAAGCCGTCGAGAAACAGGTGTTGTGGGACACTGGTGGTGATGGCGTTAACTGGAACCGATAAGGGGTCTTGCATGTAATCTTTTTGCGACTTGCGTAACACCACGAACTGGGCGTGGTTGATCAGGCGGCTCAGCTCCTGGGCCAGCGGGATGCCCTTACTTTCCATGGTGATGAGGTAGTCGAAATCGGTGGGCACCTTTTGGGCCAAAGCGCTAGCGGCGTAGTCGGTGAGCTCGGCGTCGCCCAACAGCACGAAGGATGCGATGGCCAGGTTGGCACTAATCGGAATAATCGGTAACTGACGGGTTAATGGGCCTAAGGTTAAGGTATAAGTCTGTGACACGGGATTAAACCCCCAATCCAAGTAGTGGTAAAACAAATTTCAACACGGCCCCGGACATGAGCCCGGCAAAAGGGTCGGCGATGGCGGTTACCACCAGGGTGATGGCGGCCACGGTACTGTTAGCGCCGTGCAGGGCGGTTGCGGCGTTGGCCGGGAAAATGACGGCGACGCCCAAAATCAGCAGAAAGCCGGCGATCGAGGCACTAGGCACGTACTTCCCCAGCTTGCCCAACCACCCCAAAGCCAGGATGGCGGCCATGATCAACATCATCATGATGCCGGCAACTACGGGTTCGGGGGCACTCCCGGTGGCGGAGATGATGGCTTCAACCGGCGCCCCGCCTAGAAGACTGGTTCCCATGTCGGCTAAGGCTTGCGTACCGGTCAACAGGTTTAAGTTCACCGGATTTGGTTTTTGTCCGGTCATTTGCCCGGTAATCAACCCGTAGGAGATGTTAGCGCCGATGTTCAGACAGGCCAAGCTAAGTGCGCCGCGCAGCACCCGGACGTTGAATTGAGGCTTGGTGAACACGAAACGGCGGGCCGTCACGTGTGCTGGTAGGTCGGCGCGGTAGTGTTGCAGGGTGACGGCGGTGAGACTAGACCCAATCACCGAAAGGACGATGGTCCAGACCAGGTCCTTGGTGATCAGGTAGACCACGATGGCGATCGCGATGGACAGCCAACCAGTTAGCCGCTGGTCCTTGGCCATCCCCAGGGCGATCTTGGCCAGCATGATCCCCACGCCGGCCATCATGCCCGCCATGATGTTGTTGCCTAGGATGTCGACGATCTTGGTCAAGGTCCCAGTGACCCCAATCACCAACATGATGACGGAGCCGCCGAAGATGATGGACGTTCGTTCACGTAAATCGCGCCCGAGCTTTCCCGTTAAGGCCAGCGATTCAGCCTGAAAGGATAAGGGGGCCACGGCACCAAACGCCCCGTTGACCGCTGAAGCGAAAATAAAGGAAAACAGGGTGGGGAAAATAGCGAAACCTAACGACATGGCCATGATTCCTTGGGGAATGCCGTTCAACACGACCCCAATGGCCGCGAGTAAGTCGGTTAACCAGTGCACATTACTTCCTCCTCAGTTAAATAATATTCGTCTTTCATGCTGATTATAGCTAAAAAAAGCCGGATTAGTCTATATAAAATCGTAAATTAATTAAATTCGATATAAAAATCGTTATATTTAGCTTTGAATTTGTGCAAAAAGCGAACGAAAATTATTTGGGTGCACACAAAAAGGGCCTGAGATAAAAGTCTCAGGCTCTTAGTGTCTCCGAATATTTAGTGTCGAAACGTGCGCCAAAAGGCAGCTGGTTCCGCTTAACCCCGCAAGTCAGATAATCCAAGTCCAGGATTATCTGACTTACGAACCGTCGTTCATGCTCACCAGCTAACCGCCTTTTGGCCCACTCTCTTCGTAAGGTTATTAACCGATTTAATCTTCGCTAGTGATTTGGTCATCCGCCGAACGCTTTTGGGCGTTGCGGTAGAAGATCCAGGCCACGGCGCCGAAGAAGATGGGGCCGATGATGGTCCAAAAGGCGGTGATGTAATCGTGTTCTAGGATTGGTTGTAGGCAGGTGAATCCAATTCCACCGACCAACACAATCAAGACCAAAGCGACGATCACGTTAGTCCACAACCGGCTGGTGAAGACCTCAAACGGTCGGTCCAAGTTGGTACGCTTCTTGAAGAAGGGGAAGGCCCCAATCAAGAAGAGGTATGGGAAGGACGTTGACACGTTCCCCATGTCGGTCAAGATGAGGTAGAACTGCTTGGCCGCAGATCCCCCGAAGGCGACCAGAAAGACGAAGACCGCCACGATGATGGCTTGCAGCCACATCGAGTAGGCCGGCATGCCCACCTTGTTGAGCTTGGTCATCTTCTTAGGCCACAACTGTGGCGATGAGCCTAGGATAAAGGACTTGAGTGGGGAGTAGACCAAGACAAAGAAGGATCCTAAGTACCCCATAAACATGCTTAACCCGGTTAAGCGTGCGAAGAAGTGACCGAGTCCCGCGGCCGTTCCAGCGGATAGGTGCAGGGCGTGTCCTAAGACCAGCCCCAGGTTGTTCATTAACACGTAAGTAATGTTACCGAGGTTGACGGTGTTCTTCCCCAGAATGTCGTGCCAGTTGGTACTGATCCCCCAGAGGAAGATCGACAGGGAGTACATCAACGTGATGGCCACCGTCGAAATGATCAGCCCCTTCGGGAAGGTCTTTTCGGGATGATCCATGGAGTCGGTGATGCCCCCCATGGATTCCATGCCGGCGTAAGCGAAAACCGCGTACGTCACGAACGACATCAGTGCCATTGGTGAGGAGAATTGTGGGTTCGGGGAAACCACGAAGCTGTGAATGCCGTTGATGGGTTCCGCTAAGTGCCCGCCGTTAGCAATGACAATCACGATGCTGGCCACGAAGAAGAGGGCGGTTAAAAACATCACGAAGATTCCGCCGAGTGACGAAATCTTGGCGATAGAGTTGACCCCACGCGTGGCAAAGAAGGTTACCACTAGGATCCAGGCGATTCCCAGTAAGCCCACGGTCTGAGTGGAACTCAGTCCGAACAGTGACCAGGTTTGCGTTTGGTCACTGCCGGAGATCAACGTGGAGAGTGGAATCCAGACCTTGGAGGACGTGGAGAGCATCCAGATGATCCACGAAGATAACCAGATGAAGGTCCCGATGAAGGCCCATTTTTCGCCAATCGAGCCGGCTAGCCAGGAGTAAATTCCTCCTTTAGCCTCTTTGAAGGCGGATCCGTATTCGGCCAGCATTAACGCGCTGGGTAAGAAGAACAATAAGGCAGCGAGGATGTACCAGATGATACTGGCATACCCCATTTGGTCGTAAGCGACCGTGGTGTTAGCAAAGCCATAGATGGCCGTAAAAATCATTAAGATTAAAGTTGATAGTTTAATCTTCTGTTGTTTTTCCATATGTCTAATAATCTCCCATTTGGTGGGGCGAACGTCCCAGCCAGTCTACAAATTCAAATCTTGATGATAGTTTAGTGGTCCCAAGTCAGTTGCCTGGGTGATGAATTGCGCCGCTAAATCACGGTACCGCTGGATTCCCAATGCAGCGGCACGGTTGGATTGAACGGTGAGGTAGTGCGTGAGTTCTAACCCGGTTAGGTGTTGGGCAACCGCGTCGGTCTGGCGAACCAGGTGGGCTAGCTCGCCACGCAATTGTTTCTGGGCGGCGTTTAAGGCCGTGATGGTTTCGTGGTAGTGGGCGTCATTTAGGACACCGACGAGCTTATAGGTCCAGTAAGCCGATTGGCGATCGTAAGTGGCTTGCCCCAGGTGATACGCCGTGGGGGTACTGTCGATACCCGCGTAGAACGGGACGTAGACGCTTTGAGCGCCCACGCCCATGGCCAACCACTGAATCCCCGCTAAGGCCGGCTCAAAGTCGGGCCGCAACTGTAAGACGTGTGATTCCTGCGTTTTGGCCAGACTAACGGGTCGAAAGCGAGTACGTTCGGCCGGACTCCCCGCACCCACGGGATCGTACGGCGTGCCCTCGTAGTGGCTACTCAAGTAATCCTGAGCGTCGGTGACGGCGAGTTGACGATCGGCATATTGGATAAAGGGTAAGTCGAATGACTGTGGTTGTGCACTGACCTGGGGGGTGAACCGTTGTTGACCGTACCAGACCCGCGGCGTGTTGTAATAGAGATCCGATTGATCGCGGGTCCCGAAGATTTCGCGCCAGTTAAAGTGATCCGGGTGCGGATTCAGGTGGTTTTCACGGACGAAAGCCTGCAGGTTTGGCGCAAACAGGAAGTTCGCCGGATCGTGAAAATCGATGGTTTGGATCGCCATCTGATTGGCGACGACGGCGTAGGCGTGATCCGGGATGCGTTGAGCGACCCAGAAGTGGCCGGCACCGGTTTCTAAGTACCAAGCCTCCGTCTGATCGGCGAATAAGATGCCGTTAGACTCGGCGGTCCCGTAGTGTTCGACGAGCTGGCCGAGGCGCTTGACGCCTTCTCTAGCGGTGTGAACGTATGGTAAAACCACGGTAACCATGGCTTCTTCGGCGATCCCATTTGCTACCAGCGGATCACAGCCTAAGACGCGGTCGTTAGAGTACGTACTTTCGGTGGCACTCATGGCCACGCCGAACTCGTTGATACCGGCCTCTTCGAAGAGACCGTACTGATCCGTCCATTCGGGGGTGGCGGTGTACTTGGCCGCGTGAGACGGTAACGGCAGGGTAAAGCCGTTGTCTTGGCTGACGAACTGAGCTGCGGGGGTCTCTTGCGCGGGATGAACCACGAAGTGCTTGGGCCAGGCGGCTTTGGCGTCTTCATTGCGACCGATCATCACCGAACCATCGATGGAGGCCTTAGCCCCAATTAAAATACTGGTACATGCGGAATAATTCATGGCGACACTCCTTTCAGTTTATGCATAAATTTACGTCTCTTATTCTAGCATTTTTTAAAGAAAGCGACGTCATTAGGAAGAAACTCTCATTAAATTGTTTATTATTCTCATGTAAGTAAATATTTATGCATTAACCGTATAAACTGAACGGCTAGTTGGCCACGGAGCAGGAAACGGTAAGGCCCTAACTTACGGTATTTTTGGGCTAGTCAGGGCCCCGGCGATGTGGTTAAATAGTGACAATAAACACTGCCGGGAAGGGTGGAAAATGAGAATGGCATTAGAATTAAAGCAGCGCGGTCGCCAACTAGCGGTCGCCATTGGTGCGTCCGTGATCAACGCGGTGGCCTTAAACGATTTTTTGACGCCGGGGAAAATCTTTAGTGCGGGAATTAACGGGATTGCGCAGATTGCCGCGTTGGTTAGCGAAACCATGGGGGTTCAGATTGGAACGGGGTGGTTTATCATCCTGTTCAACATTCCTATCGGGTTGTTGGGGTGGTTCAAGGTTGGCCGGGGCTTTACGGTCTATTCGATCATTGTCGCGGGCTTGACCGCCGTGTTATCGATTCTACTGCCGGTGGCCTCGATTGCGCATAATGCGTTGCTCGCGGCGCTTTTTGGGGGCATTCTAACTGGCGTGGGTGTGGCCTACTCGCTGAAGTACGGCTTTTCAACCGGGGGGATGGATATCGTCGCCGTGGTTTTGGAAAAGACGACGGGACGAACGATTGGGACCCTGATGATGCTGATTAACCTATGTATCGTGTTGCTAGCCGGGGCCTTGTTTGGCTGGGAGAGTGCGCTATACACCATCATTTCCATCTACGCGATGTCGCGGGTGGTCGATAGCATTCACACCCGGCACCAGAAACTGACGGCCTTTATCGTGACCACCCAACGGGATCAGGTGATTCACGAATTACACCAAACGTTGATTCGCGGGATCACGATCATGCCGTCGGTCGGGGCCTATCGTCACCAGGTTAGTGCCGTTCTGATGGTGGTTATCTCCCGTTACGAGCTGTATGACCTGGAGCACGCGGTTAAGGAGACCGCCCCCAATGCGTTCGTCAACCTGGTCAGTACCGTGGATATCGAAGGTAAATTCTACAACGAAACCGAACAATTGCGGATTCGCCAGGGCGATCAGCGGCGGGATTAAAATTGCCTTGGACCAGGCTAATCGGTATAATGGGGACTATCCTCAGTGAAGAAGGGAACGAGAAATATGCCAATCGTCAACATTGATTTGATTGCGGGCCGTTCACAAGCCCAATTGAAGGCGTTAGTCGCCGATGTCACGGCGGCGGTGACCAAGAACACCGGTGCTCCGGCCGAACACGTTCACGTTATTTTACGCGAAATGCAGCCGAACCGTTACGGCGTTGCCGGCGTGTTAAAGAGCGACGAAAAGTAAGGTTAGTCACGAAGAGGTCGGTCATTTCCAGTGGGGTTACCCGCGCGCGAGATGACCGATCTTTTGTTTGGGCCACTTAGGGGCGCAAAACCGCCGCGCAAGAAAAATTTATAAACCGGCACCAACACCGTGGTTATCACGATGGTAACGGTTTTATTAAGGGTTTTTGTTGGCGTAACCGTCGCTTTTCGGTATACTAGACATAATTGTGACAGCACGGTGCCTTGTGCCCGTAGTTAATGAACGTATGAATGGAGATTCTGACGATGGATGATCAACAATACATGATGGCAATTGACGAAGGGACGACCAGTACCCGCGCGATTTTATTTGATCGAAACGGTCAGATTGCGGGGCAGGCCCAACGGGAGTTTCATCAGTACTTTCCGCAACCTGGCTGGGTCGAACACGACGCCAATGAAATTTGGAACGCAGTGCAGTCCGTGATTTCTGACGCGCTGATTGACTCTGAGATTCAACCCTATAAGGTTCGCGGAATTGGGATCACAAACCAACGGGAAACTACGGTGGTCTGGGATAAGAAGACCGGCGAACCCATTTATCATGCGGTGGTGTGGCAATCCAAGCAGACCAGCGCGATTGCCGATCAGTTGAAGGCGGACGGTTATACCGACGCCATTCACGATAAGACCGGTTTAGTGATTGATTCGTACTTCTCGGCGACTAAGATCAAATGGATTTTAGATCACGTCGACGGGGCCCACGAGCGGGCTAAGAATGGCGAATTACTGTTCGGGACCATTGACACCTGGATTTTATGGAAGTTGACCGGCGGCCGGGTCCACGCCACGGATTACACCAACGCCAGCCGGACCATGCTCTTTAACATCAATAGTTTGAGCTGGGACCAGGATATCTTGGACTGGTTGGACATTCCAGCTGCCATGTTGCCGGAAGTCCGGTCATCATCGGAGATCTACGGCTACACGGCCGGTTACACCTTCTCCGGGGTTCAGGTACCGATTGCCGGGATTGCGGGGGACCAACAGGCCGCCTTGTTCGGTCAAACGGCCTTTGACCGTGGGATGGTTAAGAATACCTACGGAACCGGGGCGTTCATCATGATGAACACCGGGACCAAGCCCACACTATCGCACAATGGCTTACTGACCACGATTGCTTACGGACTCAACGGTGAGATCAACTATGCGCTGGAAGGGTCGATCTTCGTGGCCGGTTCGGCGGTGCAGTGGTTGCGTGATGGGATGCGGTTCTTTGAACATGCCAGCGAATCGGAAAAAATGGCGGTCGACGCCGAAACGACCGGCGGGGTGTACGTGGTTCCGGCCTTTACCGGTCTGGGCGCCCCGTACTGGAACCAAGAAACGCGCGGAGCCGTCTTTGGTCTGACCCGGGGGACCACGCGCGAACAGTTCGTGCGGGCCACGGTTGAGGCCATTGCTTACCAGACGCGTGACGTGGTCGACACCATGACCAAGGAAACGGGGATGACTTTAAAGTCCCTGAGCGTCGACGGTGGGGCGGCCAATAACAACTTCTTGATGCAGTTCCAGGCCGACATCTTGAAGACGCCGATTAAGCGGGCGGCCATCAACGAAACCACGGCACTGGGAGCGGCTTATTTGGCTGGTCTAGCCGTGGACTTCTGGCCTAACATTGACAGCATTCGCCAGATGCACAAGTTACGCGACGAATTTACGCCCCAGATGGCGGACGATCGGCGCGAGAAGTGCTACGCGGGCTGGCAGGCAGCGATTAACGCGACACAGGCCTTTCACCAAGATTAATCAGGTAACGCAAAACTCCTGCGACCTTAACCGGCGCGGGAGTTTTTTAATTGACGGCAGATCCTCCGGTGACATCTACGGGTAAGGGCGCTAAAAGATATAAAGCGCTTACGCTATTTAACCGATTAATCAGGTATAATAAGGGTAAATCCCTTTAGAGAGTGGGCACTACCATGAAATTGCACCACGCACCGTTATTACGACTATATCGACTAGGAATTGCGCCGCAGGAACGTTCCGAATTTGTCCAGGCGGGCGCCCGTAATTTACTGACCTCGATTGTTCAAGAACCGGGAACCCTAGCGATGGGGGCCACCCACCAAGACGTTTTTGGCGCGACCAACTACATCTTTGAACTGTATCGCGATGAGGCGCATTATCAGGTGCATGCGCAGTCACCTCAGTTTCAACAGTACCAGCAAGTGGCCCGCCGAATTGTTCAGGACAAGATGCGCCTGGAGTTGACGCCGCAGGTCTTACGGAGCCAAGCAGAGGCCTTGCGGATCAGCGGGCCCAATGATCTGGTTGTCCGGGGACTCTTTTTAACGGCTAAGCCGGGGCAAACCGCTACCATTCGTCAACGGGTGACCGAACGGGTTGAACGCTTGGCGTTTAACGAACCGGATACGTTAGCGGTTTATGCGGCCACGGTAGCCACGGACCAGACGCAATGGGTGATCCTAGAGGTCTACCGTAACGTTCACGTCATCGCTACGGGCGACCACGACTTGACCCACACGCTAGCCGATGTGGTTAGCCAGCAGTTTAGCCGCCATCTTGCGCCGGATGTCCTGGTGACGCAGGGGTCCTTAACTTTCGAGTAACTCAAAATACGCACTCAACGATCAGCGGCATAGCGTTGGGTGCGTATTTTACTTTACATAACTTAAATTATCTTTAGCTTTCGGTTAACGGCGCACCGTTATGCACGGACAGGCTTTGGTTGGGGTAAGCGTTGTGAAACAGGGCGTTGGCTGCGGCCCGGGCAAAGGTGGTGCGGTTGATATCGAATTCGTTGGCTCGAATGTCGTGATAGTCCGGGGTATGGGTGATCAGTTGCGTTTCCGGACCGTCTTGAATCAAACCAGGACGAAAAATGGTGAAGGCTAAACCTGAGTCGCGATACCAGTCTAACTTGTGGCGTTGATCCCGAGTGTATTGGGGATACATAGTTCGTACGGCTGAAAGGTAGGGGCGCAAACCGGAGCGAAATTCGCCGTAAATGCCGCCCGCGGAAATGTCGACCACGTGTTTGATTGGGGCGTGGGTTTCCCGGATGGCTCGCAAGAGCAGTTGGGTCCAGGCTCCGGTGTGCACGCCGCCGACCGAATTGTAGACGTAGGTAACGTCCGGCAAGGCCCGCAGATAGTCAGCATAGTTCGCGGCGTCACCAACGATTACTGGAAAACGATCGCGTTGATCGGCGGGTAATTTAGCGGGGTGCCGCACAAATAATTTTAATTGAACGGTGGGATAATCGTGGGTCATCAAGCTGATAAAGGCTTGCGCGGTGGGCGACGTGGCCCCCAAAACGAGTACGGTTTCCATGATAGACAAGACTCCTTAGTTGGTAGGATGTTCAGCCAGAAAGTTTTCGATAAAGGTGATCTGAGCGGCAGTCTCGACCTGGCGCTGCTTGAGGTGGGCCAGGTGGTGAGCGATGATGGCGTTTTGCTGTGGCGCCGTTTGCTGTTTACCGGCCAGGACTAGGGTCGTTAGTCGCTGAATATCCTTCAGTGGCATGCCCGAATCGATGAACACCATGACCTGCGTTAACCAAGTCACGTTTGCGTCGGTAAACTGACGGTAACCGTTAGCGGTTCGTTTCAGGTCGGGGATAATGCCCAACTGATCATAGTATTGAAGCTGAGAAACGCTCAGGTTTAAACGGTCGGCGACTTGTTTGGTGGTGTAGGTGGTCATGGAACTGCTCCCTTTTGAACTGACAAGCAATCAGTATAAACTATCAAGTTAACTTGATAGCAAGCGATTAAACGACTTTTCATCAAAAAAACGGTTCACGCCACCAATGGGGGTGTGAACCGCGTTGTACGATTATTCGGCAATTTTGAGTTGAAGATAGTCGGCTAAGTAGTCGGCCATACCATCGTGGGCGTTATCTAACGGCGTCACGTCGTTGGCTAAGCCCTTGATGGTCGGCGTGGCGTTTTGCATGGCGACGCCCCAGCCGGCGTAGTCCAGCATGGCGGCATCGTTATGCTCGTCCCCGAAGGCCACGATGTTTTGCCGTTGCACGTGGTAGTGGTGCGCCAGGATTTCCACTCCGGTGGCCTTTTGGACGCCCTTGACGCCGAGTTCGACCACGGAATCTGGGCCGCCCCACGGTGCCGCATCGATTTGGTCGCCGAAGTTGTGTTGTAGGTAACTTAGCAGGTGCTCCTGGTGACTCCGGGCGACCGCAATGGTCAGGCTGGTCGGATTCTGGGTCAACGATTGATGGTTTAAAATTTGATTGCTCTTGAGGACCGATGGGAAGAAACCAATTTCACGGGGTTGATCCTGCATGGCGAGAAACAGATTCTTACCTTCGGCCGCCAACATCTCGATCCCAAGTTCGCGTTGGTGGTTGAGTAAGTCAAAGGCGATTTCGCGGTCAAACGTGTATTGGTATTCGTCCGCCCAATGTTGGTGGGGGATATGGCCTAAGCTGCCGTTAAAGTTGATCATCGGCCCAGCTAGCTGCAACTCATCGTAGAAGTCTGCCGAAAGGCGATTGGGTCGACCGGTGACGATGCTGACGACGTGGCCCGCTTCACGGGCGGCCCGTAAGACGGTTTTGGTTTTGGGACTGAGCTGCGCTTGCGGATTCAGCGTCGTGCCGTCCAGATCTAGGGCAATTAACTTCCGTTCCATAATTCCGAACACCTCACAAGATTAGAATGACTAAGTCTTTCTAATCTAACATAAACCCAGCAGGATTGCGACTATTTCTCCCTAGTGTGTCCCGCACGAAACGGGTATAATGGGAACGGTTGAATCCAGAGAAACAGAATATATGTAGAATACAAATGGTTAGTTGTAGCTAACAAGATGGGAGCATAACGGTGAATTTACCAGATGACTTTATAACCAAATATCAAGGGCTGTTGGGCGACGAAGCCCCGGCCTTTTTCGCGAGTCTGACCACGGACGAAAACACGGCCGGCTACCGGGTCAATCCGCAACGGCAGGTACCGGCGAAATTGACCGCCGCTCCCGGTGTCCCATATGCGCAGTGGGGGTACTTTGGTGGCGTCAAGGGTCGTAGCCTGGCCCATCAGAGCGGGACCATCTACAGCCAGGAACCCAGCGCCATGTTTGTCGGGGCCACGGCGGCCCCCCAACCCGGTGAACGGGTCTTAGACCTCTGTGCGGCGCCCGGGGGCAAGACCACCCATTTGGCCAGTTATTTGCAGGGCCGCGGGCTGTTGGTGACCAACGAAATTAACCGGAAACGGGTGCGGGTCCTCGCTGAAAACGTGGAACGGTTCGGGGTGCCCAACGCCTTGATCCTCAACGATTCGCCGGACACGTTGAGTCCCGTTTTTCCCGATTTCTTCGATAAGGTCTTAGTCGACGCACCGTGCTCGGGTGAAGGGATGTTCCGCAAGGACCCGGCGGCTATGGACTATTGGTCCCTCGACTACGTGCAGGATTGTGCGGCTCGCCAGCGGGAAATCTTAACGGAAGCCGTCAAGATGGTTAAACCCGGGGGTCAATTGATTTACTCCACCTGCACGTTTGCGCCGGAAGAAGACGAACAGATGATGGCCTGGTTACTCCAGACCTTCCCCGAGTTTTCCTTAGTGCCCGTTGCCAAGAGCGGCGGCGTGGTGGACGCCCGGCCGGATTGGGCAGACGGCAATCCGGACTTGGCCAAGGCCGCCCGGTTATTCCCGCAGTTGTTGCGCGGTGAAGGACACTTTGTGGCCAAGCTCCAACGGACCGCGGACGCCCCGGCGGGTAAGGCCAAGGGCCGGGCCCAGCTGGGACAGAAATTGTCTAGCGACCAGCGGCAACGCTGGCAGGCCTTTGCCCAGGAAGTCCTGGGAACGGTGCCGGCCGGCGACTTGGTCACGGTCAAGGACCAGCTATTCTTAGCGCCTAGTGACCTGCCGGACCTGAAGCACGCGCACGTCTTTCGACCGGGCCTGCACCTGGGTACCTTCAAGAAAAATCGGTTTGAACCGGCCTACGCCTTGGCCCTGGCCAGCGACCCGCAACACACGGCCCACACGCTGGCCATTGACCTCGACCAGTGGCAACAATGGGTTCACGGGGACGCGTTAACGCTGACTGCGGCCCCGGCCAAGGGCTGGTACCTGCTGACCTGTGACGCCCAACCCGTGGGCTTCGGCAAGGTTGTGGGTTCGACCGTGAAGAACTTCTTCCCCAAGGGATTACGGTTCACGGTGTACCCGGAAGACTTACAATAAAGCAACAGACAACTCATACGATTAAAAATCCGACCAGACTGATGAAGCATCAGTTTGATCGGATTTTTGAGTAACGTGGGCCCCGCTTAATTTGTCAAATGGTGGCATTGCGCGGTCAGTGAAATCGCTAAACGTTAATCCACCTCTTCATCCACCTGCTCTTGGTGAGAGGGTGGTTTGAGCGGCAGCTTGGCTAGGTCGTGTTGGTCCCACAGGGTCACATGTAGTTGGCGGGCGACTGCTCGTAATTCTGGTGAGATTGGGTGAGTAGTGGCAATGATTACCTGGTCCAGTCCAAGTTTCTGGCGGGCCTGGGCGTTTTTTTGCATCTCAGCTAAGCGGAGGTCGCCACAACAACTAAACCCAACCAGATGTTGGCGAACATCCATCATGTGGACGTCTACGAGGAAATTTAGGTTAAAACGAGAAAATGGGCGTGTGTCAGAATAACCCAACCAAGCCAGCTGACGCAGTAGCCGTTTTTCTAGGGCGCGCCCTTTAAGGGTGGTATCAGTATGGTAAGGCGGCATGGGTTTAACCCAGCGAACGTGTTTACGCCAATAGTCAAATGTGAGTCCGCTGACGATGCCGAGGACGATTGTTAGAATAAATTGCCAATGCATGACGGCCAGAATGAAGATGAAGGCGACCGTGAGTGTGCCCAGCAGACTACCGGCTAGTCCAAATAAGTATCCCATTCAATAATTTCCCCCAAAATAGTATTGCAGATAGAAAACGACCAAGGCACCCGGAATGGGCGACCTTGGTCGTGTCGGTTTAGATTAAGTGGCGCTGCTGCCGGTAACTTTCGAGTTCCGGTGAGAACAGTAACGGTTGGCGCTGCAGCTCGCGGATGGTTTTGACGCCAAGCAGCGTCATGATGGTGCGCAGGCCGGTCTGCCAGTCCAAAAGCAACTGCACCGTGGTGGCTTCGTCGGTCTTCAGCAGGCTGTGCAGGATTTGTCCGGCGCTGCCGACCACCGTGGCCCCCAGGGCAAACGCCTTGGCGATGTCTAACGGCTGGCGAATCCCGCCGGTGGCAATCGTGGTCAGGTCCGGTACCCGTTGGGCCTCCAAGAGGGACTCGACGGTCGTTTGGCCCCAACCGGTTAGGTAATCAAATTCCTTGGCAGGTCGGCGGAAATTCTCGATGGTCGCGAAGTTGGTGCCGCCGCGGCCGCCGAGATCGACGTAACGCACGCCCACGCTGACCAGTTGGGCCAACGTTTCGTGCGCCATGCCAAAGCCGACCTCCTTGACGATGACCGGGACGTCTAAGGCCGCCACGGTCTCACCAATGCTGTCGAGCCAGTGGAAACTGCGGTCGCCCTCGGGCATCACCAGTTCTTGCGCGGTGTTAACGTGGAGTTCTAAGGCGTCCGCCGCCAAGAGGTCCACGACCCGCTTGGCTTGGGCCACGGTGTGTCCGGCCCCCAGGTTGGCGAAGACCAGGCCGTCGGGATTATTTTCTCGCAGGGGCGTGAAGGTCGCGATGGCGCTGTCGTCCTGTAAGGCGATGCTTTGCGATCCGCTGGCCACGGCCAGACCGGTTCGAGCGGCGATGCGGCCCAACTGGGCGTTGACTGCGCCCGTGCGGGGACTGCCCCCGGTCATGGCCTCGATCAGCAGGGGCACCGGTAACGTCAACGGTCCCAACCGAGTGGTCAGGTCCGTGTCCGCCACGGCCATTTCGGGAAGACTTTGGTGCACGAACCGTAATTGGTCAAATTGACTGGTCGCTTGCGGCGTATAGAATTTCTCAGCTAAAGAGAGGTGTTCGTCCTTGCGGTGGGCGTGGCGTGACAGTACCATAGCGGTTTGCTCCTTATTCGATAACGTGGTGGACGTTTAATTTTAGCGGTTCAATGCCGCGTTGTTCCCAGTCGTGTAAGAGGTGCGCGAGGTCCTTGGCGGCGTCGATGATCACGATGCCGCAATCGCCACCGCCGGCCCCGGAAGACTTGGCCGCGCCGCCGAGTTCGACGGCCGTGTCACACATGGTTTTGAGTAACTTGGTCTCAATGGTGACGTGGCTGAGGTGGGCCAACTGGTTCAAGAGTTGTCGGTTAACGGTGATTTCGTGTTGGATGGCGGTTAAATCACCATCGTGAAACCCTTGGATCATTCGGTGCAAGCAGGCACGGCTGTCTTCCAGAAAGGCGTGGTAACTGCGGCGCTGCGTGGCCTTGAACAGGGCGATGCGGTCGACTAGGTGGGAGGTTGACGCGGGGGTGCCCGTCCAACCAATCATGAGCCGCAGGGGGGCGGGCGGCGTCAGGAGCTCAATCTGTAAGCCGGGCCAATCGGTGTTTAACAGCTCGGTCAAACTGAGTTCACGCCGTGCGGAGGCTAACCAGTCGCGGTCAAAGGCGCGGTAGGCGATCCAGCCGCCATAGACGGAAGCCGCGATGTCGCCCAACGAGCCGTTGCCCTGAACGTCCAAGTGCGCGATGGCGGCCAGCTTGAAGAGTTGGTCCTTGCTTAATCGGATGTCGTAGAACTGGCAGAGAGCCTTGACGGTGGCCACGGTCACCGCGGCCGAAGAGCCCAGCCCGTATTTTTTACCGTCGGCACTATCCAGATCACTGTTGACGTTTAAATGGTAGATGCCCAGCGGCTTGCCCAGTGATTGGGCGTATTGTTCGGTCAGGTGAATGGCCGATAAGATGTAGTGGAAGGGATTGTCCCGGTTGTCAAAAACCAGTTCGCTTCCCTGGCGTTGCCAGTAGAGGGAATTCTCTTGGTATTGTTTGGAAGCGATGCGGCCGTAGTCGTGGCTGGGTTCGATGGTCACCGTGACGAATTGGTTCAAGGCAACGATAATGGCCGGATATCCCGGCTCGACAACGGCGTATTCGCCGGCAATATAGAGTTTTCCGGGTGCTTGGGCGGAAATCAAAAAATCAGGTCCCTTCTGCCTGCGACACAGTGTCGCCAATAAATAGATAAGTTTGGAAATTTTTATGGAGCTGACCGGCATTACCGCCAGCTGAGTCCCGGGCCGGGATGGGCCACGATGACTTGCTCGGCGCCTAGATCTTGGCGGAACCGGGCGGTAATGGCGGGGAGGTCGGCGACCTGACAGAAAATCTTGAGGTTGGGACCGGCGTCTAACGTGTAGTAGCAGGCCACCCCGGTCGCGCGTAGGTCGCGTACCGTTTGCATGGCCTGGAGGGTCGCCCCGTTGAAGTAACTGTAGGCGGGGTTGGCACTCAGGGTTAACGCGTGCATCCGCATGGCGTTAGTCTCTAAGATTTCCCCGACCGTGGTGAAGTCTTGGTCTAAAATCGCGGGCTTGATGACGGCTAAATCGTGGGCCACGACTTGCTTCCAAGCGGGGTAGTAGGGCGACGTGACCACGCTAGTTTGCATGCCCTGCCGCGAGCTAACCTTCTTGCGGTGGGGATCTAAGACCAACGCGACCATGGCAATCGGCCAGGTCACCGGATCGATCAGGGGTTCGGCGTACGAACTGGCATCGTCGTGACCGGCGTGCCATTCAACGAACCCGCCAAAAATCGACCGGGTAGCCGAACCAGACCCCCGGCGCGCGAGCCGGGAAAGGTCGCGGGAACTCAGGTCTAAGCCGGCCGCACGACTGGCGGCCCCGGCTAACGCGGCAAAAGCGGAGGCCGAAGAGGCGAGGCCCGCCGCCATGGGCACGTGGTTGGTAGAACTGACCCGCGCGAAGTCGGCGCGGTTGGCCTGAGCGCGCACTAAGTCGAGCACGTGGCGGACTTTGCGGCTCGCGTGCTCGTCGAGGCGGACTTGGTTGACGGTGACCTGGTCGGCCGTTAAGGTCGGGTCAAAGGCCACCGTGGTGTCCGTATAAAATTGATCAAGGGTTAAGGATAAACTGCTGGTTTGGGGCAACATCAACGTGGCGTCGGCCTTGCCCCAGTACTTGACCAGTGCAATGTTGGTGTGGGCCCGTGCGGTGACGGCTGTGGTCATCATGCTTCCTCCTTATGGTGAAAGGTTTCGGTCCAGGTGGCCGTGGCCCCGGCCGCTAAAACGGCTTGTTGGACGCGCACGGCACTGGCCTTGGTGGCACACAGGGCGATGAGGCAACCGCCCATACCGCCCCCCGTCAGTTTAGCGCCTAAAGCACCAGCTTGCAACGCAACTTGAATCAAATGGTCCAGTTCGGGCGAACTGACACCTAACCCGGCTAATTGGGCCTGCGCCTGGGTCAGCGCGCCACCGAGTTCGGTGATGGCCCCGGTCGCCAGGTAATCACGCGCGGCGTAAGTCAGTTCACCTAACCGTTCAATCTGATGAGTGGTGACCTGCGGAAAGACCGTCTTGCGCCGGGCGACGGCGGCGACAGCCTGGCCGGTTTGACCCTTGACGCCACTATCGGCGATCACCAGGTAGCCGTCGAGGTTAAAGGGAATCTGACTGATGACCTGGTGCGGGAGCAACCAAATCGGGGTGGCCGAGCTGGCCGTGGCCGCATCGATGCCGCTGGGATGACCGTGGGTGATCTTTTCGGCAATCGCCGCGGTGTCCAATAGCGTTTCTCGCGTTAAGGGATGGTCAAAGAAGTCGTACATGGCCCGGGTGATGGCCACCGCCACGGCGGCCGAAGACCCCATGCCCCGTTCGGCAGGCAGATCACTGGTGATGGCCATGTGAAACGGGGTGTTGTGGCCGTGAAACCGGTCGAGTAGCGTGGCAATCAGTTGGACCTCGCCGGCCAGATGGTGGTTTAATTGAGCGATGGGCCCGTCAAAATAGCGGCTGGCCATGGTTTGCCCACTGGGGATTTCGGTCATTACCACGCGGGTGGTGACTGAGGGGAGCGGGAGCGCAATGGCCGGTTGACCATAGACGACGCTGTGATCCCCGAGAAGAATAATTTTGGCGTTACTAACGCCTCTGCCCGTTCTACCCAAACTAATCGCTCACTTTCTTGTTCGAATTAATCTACCAGAATATCATACTCTACTGATTGTTATTGCGCTAGTTTTGCCGGTCAAAATCACTGAAAGTGTAAAAAAATTAACGTTTTCTATAAGATTTGAATCGAGCCCGGGACGCTTTTTGACTAGGAAAACGCTAAATTTACCAGCCACGGGCTTTGGCGGCCAGATGCGTAGCGCTGGGGTGCAAAGTGGTGTATCATAGTGCCAGTTATAATCGCATTTGTGCAGAAATTGGTGAGCAGACATGGATCAAGACACGGTCTACGCGGTTGTTGATATTGAAACGACCGGTACCAGTGTGCAAGATGGCGATCGCATCATCCAAATTGGGTGCGTCTTCGTCCAGCATAATCAAATTATTAACCACTTCACGACTGACGTGAATCCGCTCCGCGAGATTCCGGCGGCCATTTCCCGTCTCACGGGCATTACCAACCAGCGGGTGCGTCATGCGCCGTTGTTTGATGACGTTGCGGGGACCCTTTACAGCTTATTAACGAATACGGTCTTCGTGGCGCACAACGTTAACTTCGATTTGCCGTTCGTCAACGCCGAATTGGCCAGAGTCGGGTATCCCGAACTCGACATCGAAGCTGTGGACACGGTGTCTTTAAGTCAGATTCTTCTGCCCACGGCGCCCAGCTTTCGGTTGCGCGATCTGAGTGGCTTTTTCAACATTGAACACGATAATCCCCACTCCGCGGATAGTGATGCCTCGGCCACGGCCGAACTCTTCATCTTCTTGTTCCGGCGGTTGCGGGCCTTACCGTTGGTGACCCTCCAGCAAATGATCGACCTGCAGGCGGATCTGCCACGACAAACGGCGACCCTGTTTCGGGTGGCTCAGGCGCTTAACGCGCAAAAGCCGCGCAAGTTACCGGACTATCTGTACGTTAAGAATGGGTTGGCACTAAGGCAGACGGCAACCAGCACGCCGACGCCCTTAACGGCCCCAGCTAAATACCCCAAGACTAAGAAGCAAAAGCAAAAGCTGATGCCGGAAAACCTCGAATGGCGCCCGGAACAAGCGAAAATGATGAATTACATCTATAATAACTACGCTCATGGCGATCAGCACCCGGTCAAGCAAATGGTGGTGGAAGCCCCGACCGGGATCGGCAAGAGTCTGGGGTATACGCTACCGATGGCCTACTTGGGGCAGAACGGCCAACCGGTGGTGATTAGTACGGCCACCACGTTATTGCAAGAACAATTAATGGAACAAACCTTACCTTTATTACGACAGATTGTGCCGTTTCCCGTTAACGCCACGGTGGTTAAGGGGAGCCGACACTACCTGGATTTGCAGCGCTTTGCGGTCACGTTAGGCTTAAACGAAAGTTCCAAGCAGACCCAACTGTTGAAGTTACGGTTGCTGGTGTGGTTGACCATGACCACCACCGGGGACCTCGACGAACTGCATCTGGCCACCTATCGGGCACCGTATTTCCAGGAAATTGTTCACGAGGGCACCGCCACGGCGGATAACCCGTTTTATGACGACGATTTCTTACGACGCCGCGACCAGCAGTTGGCCCAGGCCCAGTTCGTAATTGTCAACCACGCGTACTTGAGCGAACACGCCACGGCGCTGGGCAACCAACTGAAGCACCCTTACCTGGTGATTGACGAGGCCCAACACTTACCCGACAGTACCCTGCGGCAACGACGGACCAAGGTTAAGTTTGCCCAGATCTTAAACGAACTGCACCATATTCAACGCGATATTAGCCGCGAGATTGGGCCGAGTCTGTTAACCTTATTTGACGGTGACCGCGCCACCCAGCAGACGTTACAGCACTTATTGCGGAGTAGCCAACAAATTGAGAAGGCCCTGAACACGGTGGTCAACCAACTATTTCTCAACTTCCTGGCGGCTAAACGCGGCAACGCCCAAAATACACCCATCGAGGAACTGGTGGCGACCGCCGACTTGGCGCAAAACGCCCACGACCTGCAGGCCACATTGACGCAGATTGCCCACGGCGATACCCAGTTGTTAGTCCAACTGGGCGTGATTCGCCAGCACTTCGACCAGCAACGGGAACGCTTTGTCGCCTCCCAACGGTACTTGTTCGAGCAGTTGGACACCCGGGTGCACCTGGTCGACGAACGGTTGCAGCGGTTATTAGCCATCTTTAATGAGGCCACCGCGCCAAAATCTAGTAGTCTCTTTTGGGTCACCATCAACCACGTCGGTGACCGGGGGAGCTTGGAACTGGCCAGCGGTTTACTGGCCACGCAAGGGTTTCTGCGTCAACAAATCTACGCGGCCTTTCAACCGGTGTTATTGACCGGAGCCACGTTGTTTTCGTCGGGGCGTTCACAGTACGTGATCGACCAGTTTGACTTGGACCGCGAGGCGACCGTGACCCACCGGATGCGCAGTAGCTTCGACTACGCCAACCAGGCGCAATTGCTCTTGGCCGACGCGGGGCCGAATCTCAGCCGCGTGGCGCCGGACGATTACGTGACCTACCTGACTAGTGCGTTAACGCAACTGGCCGGCGCGGTCCACAAGCAAACGTTGATTCTGTTCAATTCGTTAAACGTGATCGAACAGGTTTACGAGCAGTTGACCCGGCAACCGGAATTCGCCCAACGCGAGATCTTAGCCCAGGGCATTAGCGGGAGTCGCGAACGGATCACTAAACGCTTCGTGACCGGCCACGACTCGATTCTTTTGGGAGCGGCCAGCTTCTGGGAGGGCATCGATCTGCCGGCCGACCAGTTAGAGTTACTGATCGTGACCCGGTTACCGTTCGACTCGCCCGACCGGGTCTTCGTCAAGGCCAACTATGCACGACTAGAGGCCGCAGGCAAGAACCCGTTCTATAACGCGGCTCTGCCGGCAGCCACCTTAAAGCTGCGCCAAGGGGTGGGCCGGCTAATCCGGACGCCCAACGACCGGGGGACCGTGGTCATCTTGGACCAGCGCCTGGTTGAGCGGCAATACGGGCAGAGTATCTTGCGGGCCTTACCCGCCGATTTACCCCGGGTGACCGGGGACGTGGGGACCTTGACGCAGGCACTGATTAAATTTTTTGAAAAAACGCCGGCTACGCCCGTGACCCCACCAGAAATTTGATATAATTAACGCAGATTGAACACAAGGGAGTACGATGGTAAATTGATGAGACAACAGTACCAACGGCGCCGCCGACCCCGGCATTGGGTTTTATTGGGGGTTCTGGTGGTGATTCTCGTGTTGCTTTTGAGTGGCGGCTACGCGATTCATAAGGCAACCCATCCGTTTAACCAGGCTCAGACGCGTGCCGAGAAAATTGCACGCAACTCGGGACATTTGACCAAGACTACGCAGTTCTACTGGACCAACCTGGATACCACCTACTATACGGTGGCGGGCACCAATAAGGCCAAGCAAAGCGTCTACGCCATTGTGCCGCAGTCGGGCAAGAACGTGACGGTGCTGAAGCAAAGCGACGGGCTTTCACGGAATGCGGCCTTACAGAAGGCCTGGCAACGCAATCCCAAGAAGGTCTTATCGGCCGCATTGAGTATCTTTAACGGCAAGCCAGCTTGGCAGATCAGTTACCTGAGTAAGAGTGGTAAATTATGCTACCTCACGCTACAATATAGTAATGGGAAAGTGCTCCAACAAATTTCGAACCTTTAACTCATGAGGAGGGTGCCTATGAAACAATTAGCCCAACGAGCCAGAGCCGTCCAGCCCTCGGCTACGTTACAAGCGTCACAACGCGCCAAGGCTTTGACCGCTAGCGGGGTTGACGTCATCAACTTGGGGGTCGGTCAGCCCGATTTCCAGACGCCAACGGCCATTAAAAAGGCCGCCATTCAGGCCATTGAAGCCGACCAAGTCGACGGCTATACCGCAACGACCGGGATCGCTCCGTTACGTCAAGCGGTGGTGGACCACTTACAGGCGGCTCAAGCTGTGACCATCACGGCTGATCAAGTGGTGGTGACGACCGGAGCCAAGATGGCGTTATACGCGTTGTTCCAGGTCCTGTTAGATCCAGGCGACGACGTATTGTTACCGGCGCCTTACTGGGTGAGCTATGCCGAACAGATTCGTTTAGCGGGCGGTCACGTCTTAGAGGTGGCCCCGACGGCAACTCTGAAGGTGACCCCGGAACAGCTCGACAGTGCCGTGACCCCGGCCACCAAGGCCATCGTCTTGAATTCACCGCAAAACCCGTCGGGGGTGGTCTACACGCCGGCTGAGTTAAAGGCCATCGGTGACTGGGCCGTGGCTCACGATTTATGGATCGTGTCCGACGAGATTTACGGTGATCTGGTCTACGATCGGCCGGCACCGGAACCGTCGATGTTGACGCTTAGCGACGCGATTACCGCCCACACCATCGTGATCAACGGGGTCTCCAAGACCTACGCGATGACCGGTTGGCGGATCGGCTGGGTGATTGGTCCGAAGGCCGTCACGGCGGCGTTGGGCAAGGTGCTCTCGCACATGACCGGGAACCCGGCGGCGGTCAGTCAGTACGCGGCGTTAAACGCGTTGACCGGCGACCAGGCGTCCGTGGCTAAGATGAACGCCAGTTTCCAGGAACGGCTGGATACGATTTATCCGTTATTGACGGCGCTACCTGGCTTTGCGTTACCAGCCAAGCCACAGGGGGCCTTCTACCTGTTCCCCGATGTGCAAGCGGCCATGGCCATCAAGCACTGCACCACGACCAGCGAGTTCGTGACGCGGGTGCTAGAAGAGGCCCACGTCGCGGTGGTGCCGGGCGAGGCGTTTGGCTTGCCACACCACATCCGCATGAGTTACGCGGCGGACCGCGAACAATTGTTAACGGCTATGACGCGGTTAAAGGAATTTATGCAAAGTTAAATCAAAAACGGTCGAGTGCCTAATGGGCTCGACCGTTTATTATTAGGAAAGGATGACACCGATGGATGAGTTTACACGACGGTATTTACAGGCGGGGCAGACTAGCGTGGCCAACTTCTTAATTGACCACTTTCAGGAGGTGGGGATGACCACGGATCAGCTGTTGGTCTACCTGCAATTGAAGCGCTGGCTGGATCGCGGCGATTATCTGCCCGAGAGTGACGTGTTGGCCCAGAACCTGGGGTGGGACACCAAGCGCGTCTTCGAGGTGCTCCACGAGATGATTGCCCAGAAGCTGATGACCATCAACACGGTGACCAACGACCAGGGCCAAAAGGTTGACCGTTACGATTTCCAGTTGTTAGCGGAGAAGCTAAGTCACGTGCCGGACGCGGAGGCGACCCAACCGACGCCGGCGGCCACCACGGACTCGACGGCGCCGACCAGCGCCACGGCGGCCCAGCCGGCGGTTAACCCGGATTCGCAGCGTGCGACGGTGTTTAACCAGATTGAAACGGAATTCGGCCAGATGTTATCGCCGATTCAGATGGATACGGTTAGTCAGTGGCTGGACGTCGACTACTATAAGCCGGAGTTGATCCAATTGGCATTGCGCGAGGCGGTCTTAAACCAGGTGTACAACCTGAAATATATGGATCGCATCCTGCTGAACTGGGAGAAAAAGCACCTGACCACGGCGGCCCAGGTGCAACGCGAACAGGAACGCCAACACCCGCGGCGCAAGACCGGTGGGGATGGTGGTGCGGGGGATGCGACGATCCCGGACGTGCCGATCTTTAAGTTGACGGATGATTAGGGAAAAGGGTTAAAAACTAGATGGTTCGTTCAAAATTAATTTTTGAGCGAACCATCTAGTTTTTTAATCATTAAGGGCTTAAGGGCGAATTCTCTGGGGAAGGAGTAGTAGACGCTTGCTCTGGTCAATTGAAAAATGCTAAAATTGCAGTATTCCTCACTGCTGTGAGGGTGATCCGTTGTATTAGATTTTTGTTAATTGGTTGTGTTTTGTATTCCCCACGGATGTGGGGCTTTATATAAGACAACTTGTAATAGGTATTTGATAAATTGAAATAATTTGACTATTGGAATTATCGTGGTAAGATAAAGTTGTTAATTGATTTAAAGTTATTGATTACACGTAGAATACGCTTACATTTTAGTGATGCTCAATCCTTAAAGATTAAGCAATGGTCCCAAATTGATGTTGTTGCGGTCTCATGAGCGGAGGGTAATACGATATGAACAGAAATTGGTTCTATGTCAACTGTTGTTGGTAATTCCATTTATAAAATTGTCTAATCCTTTGAGATTAGGCAATTTTTTTTGAGCCCAAATGCCAGATGAATCCTTAATCTAAAGCTTGTGAAACAGCCAAAGCCGTACGCAACTCGCTTTATTACCTTGATTTTGTTATTAATACCCTCCATTGGACCATTTGAGAATTCATATCTCAATGCATTATCAACCGATTCTCGGTTCTCAACCAGTGCGTTCAACGCCTTCGTCATTTCTTCTGAGCCATTGTCTTTTCCGTCTAGAACTGTTTCTAGTCGAGCGATGTCACGGTACCTAACGGCACTCATGACCGTCTGTAACTGGTTATATGCTTCGCGTAATTCTTCGTTGATATCAAGAAGATATTCGACTACGCTATTCTCAGTTTGGCTTCCAGGAATGTTAGTGTAATTAGAGTACTTCTTTAAGTCCAACTTCTCGTTGGGCTTAAAGAACAGTCGCCAGTAACGCTTTAAAGCCTTATATTTCATGTTTGAAGGCGCATAGGATTTCATGATACGAATCCTTACTCGAGTGAATCCCCGCATCACGGAGTTAACGATGTGGAACCGATCGGTTACCACAATCGCATTTGGAAAAATAGATTCAGCTAGTTTGGGATAAGTGTAGTTCATATCTGTCACAATGACTTTGACGCTTTCTCTAGCTTTCTTCGTATAACGTTTAAAGTAATTCTCCAAATCATAGAGTGTCCGCGATTCCAGAATGTCCAAGAATTCACACCGAATACCATCCATAAATACAAAGCTCATGGATCCCTTTGCGTCTTTGGTAGACTTGACCTCATCCATGTTAATTACAGCCGGTAACCAGTCAAAACGCGTTTTGACGTTGCCCTGATAGCTTCTCATGATTCGCAGGACCGTTGTACTTGAGATGCTTAATTCGGTAGCGACATGACGCATCGAAACTGTTTCACTTAATTTTAGAAAACAGGCAAGTTTGCTTGTGTTAGAGATGGTGTGGTTTCGTTGAACTAGTGGTGTTTCCGCAAGAAAGTATTGTAGGCAGTGCTTACACTTGAAGTCCCGCTTTTTAAGATGAAGCTGGACATCCCGTTCGGCAGTTCGAGGCAATTTAACATTGGCCCAGCGCCAGCCATATTTGATAATACTTTTTTGGTTTAAGACACCACATTTGGGGCATGCTTTTGGACGATAGTCCAAAATTGCCTGCACTTTAAGTGGGCCCATCATTTCCAAGGGGTTCATCACTTTTAACTTTTTGATGTTGGGGTCTTTTATCCCCAGGATAATTTTAGTATCATTAGTCATAGGATATAGTCACTTTCTCTTTCTTGAAATGTGGTAGTGGATGGATATAGGTCTGCGACTATATCCCTTTTTTGTACATTTTTTTACATTCTTTGATTATACAAAAATATCCGTTGCCAGTAATCAAATTCATTTGATTACCAACAACAGATATTTTAGAACCCAGAAATTTACCGGCAGATGTGACTAGCCTTTGGGCTAAAAAGAATACAGAAAATGGAGAGCAAAAATGGGCCCCCTTAATTGTACACCTGGTCGATACTTCAAACGTGATGAATTGGCTATATTACCATTGGCTGGACGAAGGACAACGGCAGTTTTTAACGACCACGTTACCAGACGAAGAGATACAAAAACTGGTTAAATTTCTCGGCTTCTTTCACGATTTTGGTAAGGCCACGCCAGCGTTTCAGACCAAGAAGTCTTACGATGGTAATCGGTCTTTGGATGCCGAATTATTGGAATTATTGAGTCGACACGGGTTTGCCGATTTAACGAACTTGGTGTTAGCTTCTCCCCAAAAATCTCCGCACGCATTGGCGGGTGAGGCCTTGCTAGAAAGTGACCGTTTCAACGTTCCAGCAGCCATTGGGGCCATTATTGGTGGACATCATGGTAAACCGGGACGGTGGGCGCCCAAACGGCAGCTAAAGGACTACCCAGCCAATTATTGTCAGATTGATGGTATCCCAGACGATCTGCAAGAGCGGGAACGTGAACGGCGGATTAAATTAAACTGGGAAGACGTTCAGCAACGATTATTTGATTACGGATTAGAGTTTGCGGGCTACCAGGATGCCACGGAAATTCCGACGGTGAATCAGCCCCAGGCCGTCATCTTAGAGGGCCTCTTGATTATGGCCGATTGGCTGGCTTCGAGTGAATATTTAGACGCCGCGCAGACTATCCCGCTGTTTCCGTTGATTCGGTTGGATGAGTCTTATCAAGATGTTGATTTAACGGCCCGTTACCAACACGCCATTCTAACGTGGAAACGTACGGATAAGTGGGAATCCCACCAAGTGGCGGTAAACGACAGTCAGGATCCCAAGCAACACCGCGACCCTTATTTTGACCGCTGGGGTTTCACGGCCCGGGACGTACAGTTGATCATGACCCAGGCTATTCAAGCCACGACGGACCCAGGAATGGTGATCGTTGAGGCTGGCATGGGGGTGGGGAAGACCGAAATCGCGTTGATTGCCGCCGAACAGTTAGCCGCTAAAACGGGTAGGAATGGGGTCTTTATGGGGCTTCCGACTCAGGCGACGACTAACGCCATGTTTAGCCGGGTGGTGGCCTGGGCCCGCCAGCTGGCCAATGCCGAGGGCAAAAAGCTACCAATTAATTTGATGCACGGGAAAAAGCAGTTTAATCAAAACTTTCAAAATCTTCCGGATGCAGCAAACGTGTATGACCATGACCAAGTGGGTCACCAATCTGAGACCAAGGCCCAAAGCGAAGCCGGGGCGGTGGTCGTGAATAATTGGTTTTCGGGGAAAAAATCGATTTTAGCGGACTTTACGGTAGGAACGATCGATAACTTGCTGTTGATGGGACTCAAGAAGAAGCATTTGTTCCTCCGCCACCTAGGGTTTAGCGGCAAGGTCGTCATTATCGACGAAGTGCATGCGTATGATGCCTATATGAATAGTTACCTATATAAAGCAATTAATTGGTTAGGTGCCTATCATGTACCCATTATTGTTTTATCGGCAACGCTTCCCATTACTAAACGCAACAAATTGATTTATGCCTACTTGAAGGGAAAATATGGGCGCCACTACAAAAAAGGGTTACAAGCCCCAGCCGGTTGGGATCAAGCCCAGGCTTATCCCTTGTTAACCTTGGCAGATGGTCAGATGATTAAGCAAACAACGGATTTTAATCAGCGTCAAATATCGAACACCACGGTCCAGATTCAACGACTCGATTTAGACGATGCCACCTTGATCAAAGCCGTCATGACAAAGATTCAAGCTGGTGGAGTGGCGGGAGTGATCGTTAACACGGTCAAACGAGCTCAGGCATTAGCCAAGTTGGTTTTAGCTGATCCGGGTGACGTTCAGCTGATGGTCCTGCATTCAGCCTTTCTCGCCCCCGATCGGTCTAAACAAGAACAAGCGCTACAACGTGCGATCGGTAAGGGCGGGACCCGACCGAAGAAGTTGATTGTGATTGGAACGCAGGTGCTGGAGCAATCCCTAGATATTGATTTCGACGTTTTGTACACTGATATCGCACCGATGGATTTAATTCTCCAACGAATTGGCCGGTTACACCGGCATCGAATTACCCGGCCGGCAGCGTTACAGCAACCGCAAACTTTCATTTTAGGGATACAGGGACCGGGCGATTACGGAGATGCCAATGAGGCCGTTTACGAAAAGTACTTACTCATGAAAACGGACCACTTCTTAGATGAAACGGTAACCTTGCCTCGGGACATTTCTCAGCTGGTCCAAAAGGTGTACGACCCAGCGACCGATAGCGAAGTGTCTGAAATTGAACCGGCCAAGGAAGACTTTGAGGATGATCGTGATCGCGAAAAAGCCCGTTCCAAGGTCTTTCAAGTGGCCCCACCCAATTTTAAGGCGGGGCAAACCATTCACGGATGGTTAGACTGGGATGACCAAAGCTTAGATAAGGATGAACAAAATGCCAGTGCGGCGGTCCGGGATATTCAGGAGTCAATCGAAGTGGTCTTAGTGCAACATACGGCTCACGGTGACTGTTTGCTCGATGGGCGACCATTAAATACCGTCAAACCGCAAGAAATTGCCGAACAGGTGCTGAGGTTGCCGGCGGCGGTGACGCCCAGAAGCTCAGTGGTGGCGCAAGTGATCACGACGTTGGAGCAGCGAACGGGGGACCAATTTGCCGATTGGCAATTAAGTCCTTGGTTACGTGGGGCGTTGGCCTTATCGCTAGATGACCAGGCCGCGACAACTCTGGGGAGGTGGTCTTTAACGTATTCAACGAAGCTCGGATTGAGCTATGAAAAGGAGGATGAGCATGATTGAGCAACATTTTAACCTGACAACGGATCCGTGGATCAAAGTGATTCGGCAAGATACTAGCCAGGAAACCAAAGTGTCATTGATTGAGCTTTTTGCCCACGCCCAGGATTACCGCCAATTAGCGGGTGAAATGAAATCCCAAGATTTGGCGATTCTACGCCTGTTACTGGCAATTTTAACCACGGTGTATTCACGATTTGATGCCGAGGGTGAAGCCTATAGCTGGTTGCAACTTAACGACGATACATTCCAAACCATTGACGTGAATCCGGATGATGATACCGAGGAATCGGAAATGGCAGACGACTTGTTGGCCACCTGGACCCAAGTCTATCAGACGGGACATTTTTCTGATATCGTGACCCGCTATTTACAACGGTATGCTGATCGGTTTGACTTCTTTGGCGACCATCCCTTTTATCAGGTCACGACCCAGGATTACGATGCGTTGGTTCCCGCTAATAAGCAGGTGGCTAAGGGCAAGGGTCGGGTGGCCGTTAAACAGTTAAACCGACGGATTTCAGAGAGTGCGAACACCCCCGCTGTTTTTGGGTTCTATGTCAACTGTTGTTGGTAATTCCATTTATAAAATTGTCTAATCCTTTGAGATTAGGCAATTTTTTTTGAGCCCAAATGCCAGATGAATCCTTAATCTAAAGCTTGTGAAACAGCCAAAGCCGTACGCAACTCGCTTTATTACCTTGATTTTGTTATTAATACCCTCCATTGGACCATTTGAGAATTCATATCTCAATGCATTATCAACCGATTCTCGGTTCTCAACCAGTGCGTTCAACGCCTTCGTCATTTCTTCTGAGCCATTGTCTTTTCCGTCTAGAACTGTTTCTAGTCGAGCGATGTCACGGTACCTAACGGCACTCATGACCGTCTGTAACTGGTTATATGCTTCGCGTAATTCTTCGTTGATATCAAGAAGATATTCGACTACGCTATTCTCAGTTTGGCTTCCAGGAATGTTAGTGTAATTAGAGTACTTCTTTAAGTCCAACTTCTCGTTGGGCTTAAAGAACAGTCGCCAGTAACGCTTTAAAGCCTTATATTTCATGTTTGAAGGCGCATAGGATTTCATGATACGAATCCTTACTCGAGTGAATCCCCGCATCACGGAGTTAACGATGTGGAACCGATCGGTTACCACAATCGCATTTGGAAAAATAGATTCAGCTAGTTTGGGATAAGTGTAGTTCATATCTGTCACAATGACTTTGACGCTTTCTCTAGCTTTCTTCGTATAACGTTTAAAGTAATTCTCCAAATCATAGAGTGTCCGCGATTCCAGAATGTCCAAGAATTCACACCGAATACCATCCATAAATACAAAGCTCATGGATCCCTTTGCGTCTTTGGTAGACTTGACCTCATCCATGTTAATTACAGCCGGTAACCAGTCAAAACGCGTTTTGACGTTGCCCTGATAGCTTCTCATGATTCGCAGGACCGTTGTACTTGAGATGCTTAATTCGGTAGCGACATGACGCATCGAAACTGTTTCACTTAATTTTAGAAAACAGGCAAGTTTGCTTGTGTTAGAGATGGTGTGGTTTCGTTGAACTAGTGGTGTTTCCGCAAGAAAGTATTGTAGGCAGTGCTTACACTTGAAGTCCCGCTTTTTAAGATGAAGCTGGACATCCCGTTCGGCAGTTCGAGGCAATTTAACATTGGCCCAGCGCCAGCCATATTTGATAATACTTTTTTGGTTTAAGACACCACATTTGGGGCATGCTTTTGGACGATAGTCCAAAATTGCCTGCACTTTAAGTGGGCCCATCATTTCCAAGGGGTTCATCACTTTTAACTTTTTGATGTTGGGGTCTTTTATCCCCAGGATAATTTTAGTATCATTAGTCATAGGATATAGTCACTTTCTCTTTCTTGAAATGTGGTAGTGGATGGATATAGGTCTGCGACTATATCCCTTTTTTGTACATTTTTTTACATTCTTTGATTATACAAAAATATCCGTTGCCAGTAATCAAATTCATTTGATTACCAACAACAGATATTTTAGAACCTGTTTTTGCCCCGAAGACTGGGGAACTAAAGAATCAATTATCGGTGGATGAACTGATACGGTGGATCATTACTTATCAGAACTTTACGGGGGTCACGGATAAAACCAAAGTCGTCACCACTGAAAAGTTTTCGAATCCCGCGGGCTGGCTGTACCGGTTAGGCCCCGTCTACGCGCAGGGACAGACGATCTTTGAAACCTTAATGTTAAACCTGGTTTTAGTGGGCGATAAGTTGGACGTTACGGCAGTTCAGCGGCCGGTGTGGGAATTTTCAACGGTGCAAGATTATGTGACCGAGCGCAAGAAGCAAGCTAAACCGACTAATTTAGCGGAACTCTATACGGCCTGGTCGAGAATTCTACATATTGAATGGGTGGATCAACAGCCTAATATCTTTAGTGCGGGAATTCCCATGTTTGCGTCAGAAGATACGCTGATCGAACCGATGACCACTTGGCGGTGGGATAAGAAGGAAAAGCAGTTCAGACCCGCCGTCAAGGGATTACGGTCACTGGGGATCTCGATGTGGCGAAATTTTGGTCAGTACGTTAAGGTCAACGACGAAAAAACGGAGCGGCAACCAGGATTAGTTGATTGGTTACAGAGATTGAAGCACCAAGAAAACACCGTGATTGCTGATGACCAGCCCTTGACCTTGGCCTCGGTCGCATTAGTTAGTGATGGGAATGCGACGTCTCAATCTCCGGCTGCAGAAGTGGCTGATGACTTGCAAATGCAGGCGGACGTGCTATTTGATCCGGAAATCGAAGACCATTGGCCGGTCAGAATTGAAGACGCGGTTGAGGTGACTCAGAATGTTGGGACGGATTTTTATCACTTCGCCGCGGATATCGCGCAGATTCGCGATATTGACTCGCGCGACTTTGCGGGGAAATGGAGTGCACAGTTCTACGCAAGTTTAGATGCACCGTTTAAAGACTGGCTGGCGCAATTAACGGGTCATGATAACCGGGAAGTCAAAATCAACGACTGGAAGTTGCAGTTGCAAAGCCTATTACGTCAAGCTGTACAAGCCGTCCTGGAAACCAGTTCACCGCGCGATATTACGGGAATTAAGGACAGCAAGGACCGACCGTTCAATATTTTTACGGCGCAGAGTCGCTTAAATTACAACGTACACAGGCATTTGAACCTAACTAAGAAGGCGTGATGACGATTTATGGAAAATAAAGCAAAAAAAACGGTTGAGGAGACAACGGATACCATCATCCGGGCGCTTTATCGTGAAGGTAATCCGAATAAAGCGGTATTGGCGAGCCTGAGAAGTACCACCACGTTGACCGGTCACCGGGCACAGGCGGTTTGGCCCATCATGCTGGCTGACTTGGACGAAGGAATGTTGAGTAAGACCGGTCAACCCACCTATGCGGAAACGGCAATCTTTGCCGCGTTGCGGTTTTACGCTATCCAACAGCAAGGGGTTGAGGGTCACATGGTTTACGGCTCCGCTAAGGCTAAAGACGAAGATGACAAAGGTGTTGCGTTGTTCAAGGCCCTAGCTCAGTTACGAAGTCAAGAGGGCCAGCAAGTGGCCTTGGATCGCCGAGTTCGCGCTGTGCTGGAAACAACGAATATTACGAGCATGATCAATTCGTTGTCCCATTTAATTAGCATTTTAAAGTCCCATAATCGGGGACAAAAGATTGATTACGCGGCCCTAGCTCAGGACCTGTATAACGCGCAGTGGGGGAACCGTCAGGCAAATCAGGTTCACCTATACTGGGGACAGCAATACTACTGGAATGGTTCTACGACAAATGAAGGGAAGAAAAACTAATGACTGCTAAAAACTTATACCTGGACATCAACGTCTTACAAACGGTTCCATCTTCTAACTTAAACCGGGATGACACGGGTGCCCCGAAGACGGCTCTGTACGGTGGTGTGACGCGAGCACGGGTTTCTTCACAAAGCTGGAAGCGCGCCGTCCGCTCAACTTTCCGGGAAGATAACGTTAACGTGGGAACGCGGACTAAGGAAGCCGCACAATTATTGGTCAACGAACTGAAGCAACAAGACACTACGTTAGAAGACGATGTGGCGTGGGCTAAGACTGACGCGGCCTTTAAGGCGGCGGGCGTTAAACTGAATAAAGAGCATGAAACGGGTGCCCTGTTACTGATTAGTCGCGGTCAGCTTGAAAAATTAGCCCAGTATTTACTGGCTAACGATGATCTTGATAAAAAAGAGATCAAGAAGGTCCTAAAGGGTGATCAATCCCTAGACTTAGCGTTATTTGGTCGCATGGTGGCCGATAATCCGGAACTAAACGTGGACGCAGCGGCGCAAGTTGCTCATGCCATTTCTACGCACGAAGTGGTTCCAGAGTACGATTACTTTACGGCTTTGGATGATTTACAAGGCGAGGACGAAACCGGTGCGGCCATGCTGGGGAGTATTGAATACAACTCATCGACCCTTTACCGTTACGCCAACGTGAACGTGAACGAATTAGTGCACAACTTAAATGCGGAAGATGCGGTTCACGGTGTTGCTGATTTCATTAAGGATTTCCTCTTGTCAATGCCAACGGGGAAACAAAATACGTTTGCCAATAAGACCTTGCCGAGCTACGTACTGATCACGTTGCGACCAGATACGCCGGTTAACCTGGTCTCGGCCTTCGAAAAGCCGGTGGATTCACGTGATGGCTACGTTGCCGCTTCAATTGACCGGTTGGAAGCAGAGTATCAAACGACCCAACAATTTGTCGACACGCCACGGTTGAACGTGGTCCTGGGAAAGGCTGATTCTCAAATTGGTGAAGTGGCGACGAACTTAGCTGACTTACTTAGCAAGGTCACCGGCAGCTTGACGGAGGCGATTCAGGATGAAGACACTAACGCTTAGACTGACAGCGCCCTTACAATCGTATGGAAATCAGGCGACCTTTGAACGCCGAACTTCTGGCGATTTTCCGTCCAAGAGTGCCGTTATTGGGATGATTGCGGCGGCCCTGGGTTACCGCCGCGACGATGATCGCATTCTGGCACTCAATGACCTGGTCTTTGCGGTCAGAGTGGACCAGGGAGGCAAACCCCTGACTGAGTTTCAAACGGTTGAGTGGAAGCAGGGTACCCGCAAACTGACGCATCGAGATTATCTCCAGGATGCCGTTTTTATGGTGGCCGTGGGGAGTGAGGATGAAGCCATGATGACGCGGATTTATGAGGCCTTGCAACATCCTAAGTTCCAGCTATTTCTTGGTCGCCGGGCCAGCGTTCCCGCGGGGGTGCTACAAATTCGCGAATTTGCCGATCAGACACCGCTTGCGGTTTTAAAAGAGCTGGCTTGGCAAGCCTCGGATTGGTACCAAAAACGGTATACCAAGTGGCATCCTCAGGCGACGACCGTGACGCTAGATATGTATGCGGATGCGGCGCTACTACCAAATAAGCATCAGGTCATGGTCAGAGACCGGGTGGAGTCATTTGATCAACGTGATCGCCGCTATGGGTTTCGACCGTTGGCAACGGAACGGGTAACGCTGCCCAATCCACTGCTTAAAGGTGTTGACCAAGTTGCCACGGAACATGACCCGTTTAGCGTACTTTAGAAGGGAGTTAGCTGTATGTATCTATCACGAGTTGAAGTGGATAGTCGTAATCGTCAAAAAATAAAAGACCTAACTCACTTAGGCGCTTACCATAATTGGGTTGAACAGAGTTTTCCGAAAGAGATTGCCCAAAAGGAACGTCGCCGCCACCTTTGGCGACTGGATAACTTGGGGGGCAAACAATACTTACTAGTTCTCAGCGAAGAGAAGCCGGATATTCAAAAATTAGTGACCTACGGGGTTACTGGTACGGCCATGATCAAAACCTATGATTCATTCTTGGATAGGATTCAGACGGGTCAGATTATGCAATTTCGATTGACGGCTAATCCTTCGCGTAAGATTAGTCGTCCAGGTCAAAAGCAGGGACGGGTTGTGCCCCACATTACGGTAGACCAGCAACGAAATTGGCTGATTGAGCGGGCTGCGGCGAGTGGGTTTGAGTTAGTTCAACAAGAAATCGTTGATGAACCCAAGGCTCCTGTCAGCCGAGCGTTTGATATCGTTGCGCGGGATTGGCCAGTATTACACCATAAAAAGGAACGCAATGTCCGCCTTAGTCGGGTGACCTTTGAAGGCCTTTTACGGGTAACGGACGTTGAAACGTTTAAGACTACGTTAACGCAAGGTCTCGGTCGCGAAAAAGCATTTGGAATGGGCCTAATGACGGTAATTCCAGAAAGGTAGCGGATGATGAAAAAGAAAATTGGCGCTAAAAAGCCCGAGCTATCCGAGTTGGGACGAGTCCGCGACCGGATTTCTTTTCTCTATCTGGAGCACGCTAAGCTAAACCGTCAAGACAGTGCCATTCAGGTATTAGATCAACGGGGAATTGTCTGTATTCCCGCAGCGATGATTAGTGTTTTGATGCTCGGCCCCGGTGTGGATGTGACTCATCGGGCGATGGAACTCATTGGCGATTCGGGAACGGGAGTCGTATGGGTCGGTGAACAGGGTGTGCGCGAATACGCTCACGGTCGTGCATTGAACCATTCGTCGCGGTTATTACAAGCCCAAGCTAAGTTGGTCTCGAATCAACGTTCTCGTGTGGCCGTTGCCCGCAAAATGTATCAGATGCGCTTTCCTGATCAAGATGTGTCTGGCCTAAGTATGCAGGAGTTGCGAGGCAAGGAAGGCGCTCGCGTCAGGAGTGTGTATCGGGAACAATCCCTAAAAACGCACGTTGCGTGGACGCGACGGACTTACGATCCTAATGACTTTGAAGCGGGAACGCCGATTAATCAAGCGCTGACCGCAGCTCATCAAGCTTTGTACGGACTGAGTTATAGCGTTATTGCGGCCTTGGGGGTCTCACCCGGCTTAGGTTTTGTGCATACGGGACATGATTTGGCCTTTGTGTACGACTTTGCGGATCTGTACAAGGCGGATACTTCGATTCCAGTGGCCTTTCAAATGGCCGCCAAGTACGGTGAAGACAAGGATATCGGGTCGAAAACGCGTTTGGCGATGCGCGATGTGTTTCGCAATGGCAAGCTGTTAGCTCGGATGGTCGCAGATTTAAAAACCTTGATGGGCGTGACCGACGAGGTTGATGAGGCCGATTTGGTTAGTCTGTGGGACGATAAGCTGGGCCTACAAAGGATGGGCGTCCAGTATCAAGAAGTTGGTGAAGATGACTGATGATTGTGGTGACGTTAACTAAGGTTCCCGCGGCGTTACGGGGGGATTTAACGAAATGGACCCAAGAAATTCAAACCGGCGTCTATGTGGGTAACGTTAGTGCGCGGATTCGTGACTTGTTATGGGACCGCATCGTACAAAATATTGGTCATGGTGAAGCCACGCTGGCTTATAACACCAATAGTGAGTTGGGCTACACGTTTCGAACGACACGTCAAGACCGTCAAGTTGTAAACTATGACGGGGTTCCCTTGATGATGCATTTGAAGCACCCGAAGACACCGATAAAACCAGGGTTCAGTAGCGCTGCTAAGTTCCATCAGGCGAAAACCATGGCTCATCGACGCCGAGTACAGAAAGCGGTAGCGTCTGTCGTAACGAAGGCGGTTCAAACACTACCCCCATTGGTGGTCTTGGACCTCGAAACCACCGGACTCAAGAGTGCACAGGACCAAATTATGTCGATTGGTGCGGTAAAACGTAACGCCAACGGTCAGGTGGAATTGTTTCAACGGTTGATTCAGATTGAGGGAACGGTACCGTCAAAGATTACGGCACTGACCGGGATAACGGCTGAGCAGTTACAGACTCAAGGCGTGGCTTTAGCTACGGCATTGAAAGACTTACGCGAGTTTGTTCAGGACCTGGTAATTGTTGGGTACAACGTTGGCTTTGATGAAAAATTTTTAAACGTTGGTTATCAACTTGTTGAACAACCAAATTTGACGAATACTTTTCGCGATTTAATGCCAACGGTGAAAAATGTTCAGGAATTTTTAGATAATTACCGATTGCCGACGGTTTTGGAACAGTATAAAATTCAAAATACGAATCCGCATCATGCGTTAGCCGACGCTCAGGCGACCCTAGCCTTAGCGGACAAGTTAATAAAAAACGGTGATTTTCGAATTTAGGAATGCTGGTTTAACGGGATTTGTTTAGTGTATTCCCCACATGTGTGGGGGTGATTCTAATAAGGAAGATCGTATTTAACAGCATCAGCTGTATTCCCCACATGTGTGGGGGTGATTCTAATAACAAATATTCATTTCCGTAATGAGAATCGTATTCCCCACATGTGTGGGGGTGATTCTATCAGCTTCAGACAAGCCCCCTTTCTCATTGTGTATTCCCCACATGTGTGGGGGTGATTCTCCTTTGTCCAGTCTTGATGACATCTCCCGTGCGTATTCCCCACATGTGTGGGGGTGATTCCTGTTATCATCTTATCATACTATCATAGAATAGGTATTCCCCACATGTGTGGGGGTGATTCTAAGAAAGAGCTAGACTATGTCGATGTTTCCCGGTATTCCCCACATGTGTGGGGGTGATTCTATAATCATAGATAAGAAAAGGAAGTTATAACAGTATTCCCCACATGTGTGGGGGTGATTCTCCAAGACCGGTAATATTTGAACTCCCAGAATGGTATTCCCCACATGTGTGGGGGTGATTCTAGAACGATTATATTGCTGGATTAGTTCGCCAAGTATTCCCCACATGTGTGGGGGTGATTCTCATATTAAGGAGGAAAAAAATGATTAGTAATAGTATTCCCCACATGTGTGGGGGTGATTCTAGAATAATCAACAACTTTTTGAAATTCTTTTTGTATTCCCCACATGTGTGGGGGTGATTCTTGAAGACTTTATGATTATCTTTGAACCCTGGGGTATTCCCCACATGTGTGGGGGTGATTCCCATAGATAAGGAAAGGGGATCTTAGAAATGAGGTATTCCCCACATGTGTGGGGGTGATTCCGTTTCCCCGTCCTGAGTATCGACGCGGTAATCGTATTCCCCACATGTGTGGGGGTGATTCTTCCAAGCTGTTATCTTTAATTTCACTCATAGTGTATTCCCCACATGTGTGGGGGTGATTCCAAAACCCCAGCATCACTGCTAGGGCCGTTTGGGTATTCCCCACATGTGTGGGGGTGATTCCAAGTACCAGCGACCGGAGTTGTACAAGTATAAGTATTCCCCACATGTGTGGGGGTGATTCCGATGTGCCGGAAACTTCTAACTCCGGCCACCTGTATTCCCCACATGTGTGGGGGTGATTCTGCGGCATTACTTCACATCTCCCTCCGTAGTGGGTATTCCCCACATGTGTGGGGGTGATTCTAATGATCGATTAATTGAATACCATCGTCTTCTGTATTCCCCACATGTGTGGGGGTGATTCTCGTCACCTCAATCACCTCATCACTTGTTTCACGTATTCCCCACATGTGTGGGGGTGATTCTGAATATTATGGAGTATCCGCTAAGTGGCATGAGTATTCCCCACATGTGTGGGGGTGATTCCATGACAATAGGCTGCTCACCATCATAGACAGTGTATTCCCCACATGTGTGGGGGTGATTCCTGAAAAGGCTTCATCATCGAAAGCTAGTTCAAGTATTCCCCACATGTGTGGGGGTGATTCCGAAGGCCAGTTTGAGACGACTGTTTCCTTGGAGTATTCCCCACATGTGTGGGGGTGATTCTTCGCGGTCAAATAAAAATTTAACTAGAGCTTTGTATTCCCCACATGTGTGGGGGTGATTCTACCACGAACAGCCTGTGAGGATGGATTACCTTGTATTCCCCACATGTGTGGGGGTGATTCTTAAGGCAACGCCTCTCAGTGGCACAGCCACTTGTATTCCCCACATGTGTGGGGGTGATTCTAAAACATTTGATACTCCTAATGATAGAATAGAGTATTCCCCACATGTGTGGGGGTGATTCTAGAAAAAGGGATATAGGGATAATTCTATTTAGGTATTCCCCACATGTGTGGGGGTGATTCCTAGGGGTCAATTTTCTCGGTTTTTTCCACTTTGTATTCCCCACATGTGTGGGGGTGATTCTATCTGCGGCAGATAAAAATATTACTGGCCTTGGTATTCCCCACATGTGTGGGGGTGATTCCTATCCAAGCGGTTACAGGCTGCTTATGTTAAAGTATTCCCCACATGTGTGGGGGTGATTCTCCAGAAGAGATCGAAGTGACTAATATTCCGTTGTATTCCCCACATGTGTGGGGGTGATTCACAGATAAAGCTACGAAAAAAGAGAATAAACCTGTATTCCCCACATGTGTGGGGGTGATTCCGGATGTGCATCACGATCATGAAAAATGACCACGTATTCCCCACATGTGTGGGGGTGATTCGGCATTACGGGTAATCTCTATACTAAACGGTGGGTATTCCCCACATGTGTGGGGGTGATTCTATTATCAGCGATATTTTTTTGGCACATAAGAATGTATTCCCCACATGTGTGGGGGTGATTCTGAACAAAATTGCTAAAGGAGTGACTAGTGTTTGTATTCCCCACATGTGTGGGGGTGATTCCATTGAGTCGTCAACATCGGCACCGGTGTCTTGGGTATTCCCCACATGTGTGGGGGTGATTCCGGCAGAACCAATGCAGGTGGCGCTGGTAACTAGTATTCCCCACATGTGTGGGGGTGATTCTAGTTGGAACTCAGGCCCACAATCGACTAATGGGTATTCCCCACATGTGTGGGGGTGATTCTGGCACTAGGTAAAATATTAGGTCAGAAAGGAGGTATTCCCCACATGTGTGGGGGTGATTCTACCGGCATGCCGCAACTCTTTAGTTTCTGCCAGTATTCCCCACATGTGTGGGGGTGATTCCAACTAGGCGATAATGAAAGCCCATTTAAGCAAGTATTCCCCACATGTGTGGGGGTGATTCCAGATGACGCGCCCAGGCTCTAATTGCACTGGCGTATTCCCCACATGTGTGGGGGTGATTCCTTGGCGTTGCCTCTTGAGTGCGTTGATCCGCTGTATTCCCCACATGTGTGGGGGTGATTCTGACATCCTTGAAATCATCTCCAGAGGCCACAGGTATTCCCCACATGTGTGGGGGTGATTCCTAGTGACTAAGACGATTAGCAAAGCTTGGAAAGTATTCCCCACATGTGTGGGGGTGATTCTATACGATCCTGGTCAAGTAGAAGATACCAACAGTATTCCCCACATGTGTGGGGGTGATTCCGATCGGCCACCAACCTTGGGGAGTGTGTCCACGTATTCCCCACATGTGTGGGGGTGATTCTAGCCAGACTAGAAACTCAATCCGATTATTTTAGTATTCCCCACATGTGTGGGGGTGATTCCATTCATATCCCAGAATCCTCCTAGCTTTTCGGGTATTCCCCACATGTGTGGGGGTGATTCCCAGAAGTGCGCACTTCTCATCCTTTACGCCAAAGTATTCCCCACATGTGTGGGGGTGATTCCGATTGTGACATTGTATCGACTCGACATTTTCGGTATTCCCCACATGTGTGGGGGTGATTCTAATCCTGATAAGCAAGTTGACCGAATGACTGAGTATTCCCCACATGTGTGGGGGTGATTCTTGTGGTAAAAATTAATCTACGCTTTAGGTAGATTGCAAATTTAATCCGAATTTTTGGACAAATTGGTCAGCATAACCTGATACGGTGTTTGCCAGTCGAGTATTTTAAGCGGTCGCTGGTTAATTTGGAGTAACGTCGTCGTTAAATCTTGAGCACTAATGTGCTCAAAACGAGTCCCCTTAGGATAAAAATAACGTAAATTCCGATTAAAGCGTTCATTACTACCACGTTCAGCTGGCGTATAAGCATGACAGTAATAGGTCTTAATACCATATTGTGATTCAAATGATACTAGCCCACTAAACTCAGTACCACGGTCCACAGTAAAACTGTGCACCGGTCCATTAAAAGTTGTTAGGAACTTAGTCAGTGCTTCATTAACACTCGCTGTCGTTCGATCTTTTAACCGGTATGCCCAAAGGAACCGTGATTTTCGATCGATTAAAGTTAATAAAACTGCCTTACTATGCCCACGAGGACCAACGACTGTATCTAGTTCAAAATCGCCGATGCGATTACGTTGATTAATCATCATGGGACGCTGTTCAATTGATCGCCCCAAAGATTGATTATATTTGGATCGTTGGTCAACGTTACGCCGTTGGCGTACGCCATGTTCAGGTAGATCATTCAAGGAGAAATCAATTCTCCCCTGATTTAGCCAATTATAAATAGATTTAGTAGCTAGTTTAAATTCGTGAGCAATCATTCCTGGTGACCAGCTTAGACGTAAATGGTTGAGAATTTTTTGCTTTAACTCATCGCTCAGCTTAGTTTTCCGACCACATCGTGATCGCTTGTATTCGGCATCTGTTTGTGCTAATTCAGCCTGATAAGGTTGACATCGAGATAATTCATAAGAAATTGTTGACGGTGATCGGTTCAGCCGAACGCCCATTTGGATATTGGACAGCCCTAGTTCACAAAAGGTTTCGATTTTAATTCGTTCGGAATAGGTTATACTAGACAAAAGATCAGCTCCTAAAAGATGGGTTTGTGGTAAACACCATTTTAAAGGAAGCTGATCTTTTTTGTCCGAACAGCGTTCGGATTAATTTTACAATCTACCTTTATCATATGTATTCCCCACATGTGTGGGGGTGATTCCCGCCAATCGTCACGGCCATCAAGTCTCATCTCGTATTCCCCACATGTGTGGGGGTGATTCTATCGACTTAGATAACGCCAATCAGATTTTGCGTACTTCTCACACATAAGGGACTAACCTCACCCCGTTTCCACCGTGCATTTTTGTTCTCGTAGCCACTCATTAGCCACCTCTTCAAAGAACCGCCGGAAAGCCACATAGGCGTAACCTTGCCAGAAATTGCGATTTTTACGGTAGGCCGCGGGAATGATGCGGGCAACCGCTGTGTGCAGATTTTCAAGCAACACCGAGTTATTCTCTAATCGCGTGGCTGATTGGCCGAGGCTACCTAGCTGAGTTTCGGCCATGCGACAGACCGCCGCTTTGGCTTGGTAAATCACCCGTGCCATCTCATAGAGTCGGGCGTGGTCGTGATCGGCTAAAGCCGCCATCAGCTGAGCGGTCGCTGCGGGGATACCGCCCACGGTCGTCAATGACCGCGTTAAGTTCGTGAATTCTAAGCGGGTGAGTAATTTTTCAGACGATTGGTCAGTGAACTGAGCTGTCCGAGATGAGTCCAATGCCGGTTGGTTAGCACCAGTTGAATTTGACGGGGCGGAAGTATGAAGGGGCTGGCTCGTATTAAGCGTCTTAACTGTGCTTTTAAAAGATTGGTTTAAAGTCAAGTGATTAGCTGGCCAAAATGACCAATCTGGCTGCGCCAATTTGTCCTGGTGGGCGTAAAGCCAGCCTTCCATTTCGGGCAAAAAAAGGCAGTCGCTAGCATTTCGCCGGTGTTTTTTAAGCAAAAGTCCCATTTTCTCTAATTGATCGTAGGCCCGTTGAACGGTTCGCGGGCTAATGAAGTAGTTAGTCGCCATTTCGGGTTGAGCGTAATTAGCGAAATAGGCCTGCCGAGATGCGTCAAAAAAACGGTGGCCCTGCCGGCGACTGGAAAACATTCGATCGATGAGGGCGCTATAAATGACCGCCAGGGTCGGATTGAGCTGGTGTTTTTGAATAAGATTCAGGCGTAGCGCCACGTACTGCGTCTTGATTAGCATAAAAAATCCTCCGAAAGTTTTAGGGTTATACCCTTACTAACGAAATTTCGGAGGATTTTGTCACCCCCAAATAAACAAATAAACCACCAGTCCGCAGACCAGTGGTTCGTCAGTAAGCTAAAGTTAGTCGGCCGAGCCAATCAGTTGTCCGCGAACGATGGCATCCCGTTGTTCGTAGGCTAATTGCTGCACCGGCGTTCGCGGTTGATTCTCATCAACGGGTGTTAGCGTAATCGTTGAGACCTGCGAGCGGCTATCGCGTAGTGGCGCTAAAGCTTTCAGGCCGCCATCCGCTTGTGGGATCAGCGTATAGTGCCGGCCTCGTAGCGTTGCGAAGTAGGTTTCATAATCTTTGGGTTCTAGGTATTGAGGTACCAGATGGACCACTTCTCCTGTGGCGTGTTCGACAAAAGAGGGGTCAATCCAAAATGCATGGGCTTTTAGTTGTTCCTCCATGGTCATACTTCCCTTCAACTTCATATCATTTAATTTGTACCTACCCTTAGTATAGCTAACTCAGTCCTAAGTCACGAGCAAACGGACTTGGGGCCTAACTTTTTAGCCTATTTAAGTTGTTTACGCCGATTAAGTTGGTCGTTTAATTGGTGAGCGGTAAGTCGAGAATGCCCATAGAGGCCTAACCAGACCAGCAGGTAAATCACTGTTCCTTTCACGGTTAGCCGTGTGTTAGCACTAGGCAACTTGATTAGGTTATTAACTTCTTGGATGACATGCCATGGGCGATCGCTGCGCGGATGGGCGTTTGGTCCCCGTTGACCATGTCGATGTTTGACGACTCACCGAGAAAAATGGGGGCAAAGTGGCCTACTAACCCGCGAGTTGTGGCAAACTAGGGGGTGAGGTGTTGACATGACAAAAATTGCGTTAATTTCAGACGTGCACGGTGACGTCACGGCGTTAAGGGCCGTGGTGGCCGATGCCAAGCGGGCTGGCTGTACGGTTTTCTGGTTGCTGGGAGATCTCTTTCTGCCCGGGCCCGGCGCCCACGACCTGCTAACAATTCTGAATCAACTGCCACTTGCCGCGTACGTCCGGGGAAACTGGGAAGATAACCTCTTAGAAGCCATCGACGGACCGATTCAACTGGCCCGGCCGCGTAAAATTTATCTGGCGATCCTGGGGGATTACGTGCGCGCCCAACTGACGGCAACCGACATTGCTCGTCTACACCAACTGCCCCTGGTTCAGACCCGGACGGTGGACGGATTGACCTTTCAACTAAGCCACAACCTGCCTACCCAAAATTGGGGCAAGACGCTGCGGCCGGTGGGTGACCAGCCAGCTTTCGACCAGTTGGCGGGGCTCACGGCGGACGTGGCCGTTTACGGCCACACCCACCAGCAGCTAATGCGCTGGAGCAGTACCGGACAATTGATTATTAATCCCGGTACTGTGGGGATGCCCTATCCCGACTGGCCCCGCTTCACGGCAGACCTGCGTGCCCAGTACGCTATCGTGACCACGCACGGTGTGACACTGCCCACCGTTGATTTTCGTCACGTGGCCTACGATGTTGAAACGGAGTTGGCCTTGGCACGTGACCGACGATTACCATATCTTACGATGTACGTCCAGCAACTGCGCGAGGGGATGGTGAATACTCACGACGCCACGGCACTAACGCAGTTGACCACTCGACTAGGGTATCATCAACGTTTGCAGGAGATTTTAAAGCGACTCCATCAAGAGTGACACCTGAAAGCAAAACTTGTCTGCGTCTTCAGCCATTTTGCAACTAGGGCGTTGAAACGCACGCTTAAAGGTATTGTTTGCTCTTTCACGCTAAAAACGACCATTATTCCGAAAATGGGAATAATGGTCGTTTTTAGCGTGAAGGCGCATTCACCGAAGATCTCTTGTTTCGTTCTATTTTTTGGACATTAAGCCTGCCCCATGTAGGCGTGGGTGAAGTCAAACGGCACACCAGCGGGGTTGTAGATGATGCCCTTAACGGTCGTGCGCAGGAGTTGCGACTTGGCTTGCTGGAACAGGGGAATCGTAGCCTGCTGGGTCATAAGGACCTTTTCGGCGGCCACCAACTTTTGCCAACGGACGGCCGGTTGGTTGCCGTCCTGGTTATCGGCCTGGTCCATCAACCGGTCGAATTGGGCATTCTTAAAGCCGGTAATGTTGTCACTGGTGTGCGAAAGGTAGTTGTCCAGAAATTCGTTGGGGTCGGCCATGACGGACTGCGCGCCGCTCAACGTAAGCTGGTAATTCCCGGCGCTTTGCTGGTTGATCAGTTGGACGTAGGGCACCGCCTTGACCGCAACTTTGACGCCCGGTAACTTTTCCAGCGAACTCTGAAGAAATTCGGCTGTCTGCTTGGTGGCGTCCACGTCGCCCACCGACAGCGTGAGGTGTAACTGGTGGGTGTGGGTGGCCTGGTAGCCCTGTTTCAATAACGCCTTGGCTCGGGCGAGGTCGTAGGCGGTCGCCGACTGGACCACGGCCTCGCGACTAAAGTCCTCGCCAGTTTTAGGGTTCTTGCCCATCCCCACGGGCACCAACCCGCTCGAGGCTACCGAGCCGTCCTGTAAGACGTTTTTGACCAGCTGTTGACGGTTGATGGCCGCCGATAACGCCTGGCGAATTTTGACGTTCCGCAGGGCCGGCACCTTCTTTTGGTTGAGGTCCAGGCGTTGGGTGCCGGTGGGCAAGCGTTTAACGAAATTAGGATTGTTCAGGTTATTTTTGACCTGCTGGCCACTCAACAGCGTCTCGTCGGCCTTCTTGGCGGTGAACAGGTTGTAGCTGGTGGTGGTACTTTCGTTGACCTGGTAGTTGATGGCGGTCAGATGGACGTTCGCGTGGTTCCAGTAGTGCGGGTTCTTTGCCAGCGTCCAGGTCTTGCCGGTCCCGTTCCACTTGGTCAGTTGGTAGGGCCCGTCGGAAACCACGCGCGCCGACGACGTCCCGTAACGACTACCGTACTTGGCGACCACCTTAGCGTTTTCCGGGTAGAAGAGTGGCCAGGCCAGGAGGGTCTTCCAGTAGGCCACCGGCTTAGTCAGGTTAACCACCAGCTGGTACTTGCCCTGTGCGTGGATTCCCAGCGCACTGGCGGGCAGCTTGCCGGCGTTAATGGCCTTGGCGTTGACCACCGGAAACAGGTAACTTTGCATCTGCGCGGCCGTCTTGGGCGTCAACGTCCGCCGCCACGAATACACGAAGTCCTGGGCCGTGACCGGGTCGCCGTTGGACCAGCGGGCGTTGTGCCGCAGGTCGAAGGTGTAGGTCTTGCCGCCGTTAGATAGGCGGGTGTGCGTGGCAAGCGCCAGTTGGGGCTGGCCCTTAGCGTCTAAGCGGTACAGACCCTCCTGGGTGTTTTGTAACATGGTGAAACTCACGGTATCGGTGACCTTGGACAGGTCGGACGTGGAGAGTTCTTGGATCTCCGTCCAGTTTAACGTCTGGTTGGCCGCGTACTTGCCATGGCCGTTGTGACCGCTGGCCTGCTGCCCACACCCGGCGAGGGTCAAGAGTCCCAGCGCCGCCAAACTAAGGTATAACTTATGTTGAATCTGAACCATGAACGCCATCTCCTTTGCAAACTAAAAAATCGTCGCCATGTTGCGTAAACATGAGGACGATTTCCCGTGGTGCCACCCCGCTTTGGACTAGACTCACGCCCAGCCGCTCCGTAACTTCTGTTGCCAAAAGTCGGTGACGGTAACGGGTCACGGCGTCGGACGACCAGCTGGCACCGATCGTTAGCTCTCAGGTTCATCTTCGATTAACGGCCGGGGACCTCCTTTGCAGCTACCGGAGGCTCTCTTGGCGGGGGCGGTTAACGTACTCTTCCTGATCTCGCGTTCAACTGTAAAACTTGTTCCTTACGGTAGGCCGGTTACGGCCGGGTGTCAACGCCAAAAATTCGGTAAGGGTCTGAACTACTGGGGCCGCTGGAACGGACTACTATAGAAGACTGATGTATAAATCATTTAATATGTTTTTTTGCCGGACTGCCCCAAGGCCTTGCATCCCCGGGATGAGCGGAGGTGTGGTATATTTTAGTTAATTAAGTATCCATGTTATCAAGGGGGACGCCTGTCAATGAGCCAAATGATTTCAACCTTTATTCTGGTCCTGGTCGCCGTGATCAGTATCTTTCTGTCCCAGGCCTTTCCGCGCATCTCGGTCAGCTACATCAGCCTGGTGGGCGGGGCCATCATTTACCTGATCCCGGCGTTGGGACACCACGTGGCGGCGTTTAACTCGGACATCTTCATCGGGATGGTCGTGGCACCGTTACTGTTTTTCGAGGGGCAGGCCACGCGGTTAAACGCGGTGGGCCGCGAATTTCACCATATCCTGCAAACCACCGTGGTCCTGGTTATCCTGTGCCTGATCTTAGCGGGCTTTGGCGTCTGGGCGGCCGCCGGGGTCAGCCTGCCGCTGGCCTTCATCTTAGCGGCCATCAGCACGCCCACCGACGCCACGGCCATGGAGTCGGTGCCGAATGGCCTGCGGAGTCCGCAAAAGGAGGGGGTCTTCCTCAAGATGGAGTCGCTGTTTAACGACGCCTCCGGGATCATCCTGCTGAACATGGCCGCGCTGTGGTACGTCAACGGCTACATCAACTACCAAGAAACCATCGTCGACTTTTTGATTTCGGCGGTCGGCGGGGCGTTGTTCGGGTTCGTGGTCGCCTGGGCGTTGACCCTGTTTCGACAGCTGTTGATGCGGACCTCGTACAACCCGTTAAACGCGCAGATCCTGTTGTACGTGATCACGCCGTTCGTGCTGTACTACGCCTCGGAGGCCATTCGGGTCTCGGGGATCATCGCCGTGGTCTGTGCCGGGTTGGTCAGTAACGCGGAGGCCCAGCGTAGTCGGTTGTTAAACTCGCGACAGATTCACCTGGGACTCGACTTGGAAGACATGATCACCGAGATCTTTAACAGCATCGTCTTCGTGGTCCTGGGGTTCATGTTCCTAAAAATTATCGCTGATGACCGGATGACTACGGACTCGCTCAACTGGTTGATCATCGGTGTCCTACTGTACGTAATCAACGTGGCGGTCCGGTACGCCTTTGGTCGCTTGCGGCTCCACTTCAGTAACCGGTCCGGCTGGATCTTTGCGCTGGGCGGAGTCCACGGGGCCGTAACGTTGGCGTTGGCCTATACGCTGGCCGACATGCCGGTACAGCACGGCGATTTCAACCTGGTGCTGATGGCCGAAAGCACGTTGATTATCTTAAGCTTGTTGGTACCAACCGTGGTCTTTCGGTTCATCCTGCCTAAGGACGTGACCAACCGGGACGCGGCCCAGGAGTTGGACCAGGTACGCGCAACCATGGTGCACCAGGCCATCGAGACGGTCCAGAAGATGTACCTGCCACCCAACGTCAAGGCGTCCGTGATCTTTGACCTGCAATCGCAGAAACAAAAGACCCGGGTGCGCGACTTCACCAAGGCCTGGCTGGAGGTGGTCCGACACCCCGACTTTACCGGCGCCGAAAAGGAACTAGAGATGCGGGCGTTCATCACCGCCTTCGCCCAGGAACGGCAATACCTAGACATGATTTCGCAAAGTGAAGTTAAGTATCAGGACTTCGTTTTCCAGCTGTATAACGAAGTCCTGCTGGCCGAATCGCTGGTGATTGGCCCGGCCATTGACCGGCACGAGGAGGACCCGAACGATATTTAACCGCTAAACGCGTTGCTGACTGACCGGTAACGCGTTTTTTAGCGACTTAGGTGCAAGCCCACCGTGAGGGTTAACCCACTGAGGAGACCCAGCACGCCTAAAACGGGTAACCAGGTCTGGGTCACGTCGTGCAGGTTTCCCAAAATCACGGGGCCCGCGGCGGCCAGCAAATAACCCACGGATTGAGCCAGGGCCGAGCGGTGGGCGACCGTAGTCACCACCGCACTACTGGTGGCGATGAGGTTTAAGGCCAGACTGAAAATCAATGCGGCGGTAAAACCCAGTACACCGGCGGCGATCCACCAACCGGCGCCTGGCCAAAACAGACTGAGAAGTCCCACCAGATACCCACCCCCCAGGCCCCAGAGCAAATGGCGCGGGTTGGTCACCCAGTTTAAGACCAGCGCGGCGGGGATGCCCACCAGTTGGAAGACGGCCAGCAAGTTGCCGGCCTGCGTGGTGGTGGCGCCCAGGGCGTAGAAAATGTCGGGGAGCCAGGCAATCAAACTGTAGAAAATCAGCGATTGTAGGCCCATGAACACCGTTAATAACCGGGCGGTGCGGTCGCGTTTCAAGAGAGACAATGGGTTTCCGTGTTCGCTCGTGGTGGGGGACTGACGAGACGGCCGCGGGAATTTGACCCAGAGGGCCGCGACTAAGGTAATGGCGGCGGGCAACGCAAAGCTACGTAAGACGGCCGCCCAGCTCCAGCGTTGGGCCAGCGGCATCACCAGGGCGGTGCCGCAAGCGGCGACCACGTTCATGGTGACGGCGTAGGCACTGGTCAGCCGAGTCGTGGCGGCGGACGACGAACTGGTTTGCGCTACCATGATGGGTACCAGCACGTTCAACCCGGCGATGGCGAGCCCAATCAGGAGGGTGCCGCTCAACAGCCAAACGACGTTGATTGGACGTAGGAAGTTAGCAAGCACCAGCAGTCCGGTCAACGTAATCAGCAAGGGCTTAGCGCCGAACCGCTGGTGTAACCGCGGCGTGAGAAGCGCTCCGCCGGCAAAACAGAGTAATGGCAGGGTGACCAGCAGGGCGGTGGTGGCGCTGGTCACGTGTAGCGCCCGTTGGATGGCGCCGAACAGAGGCGTAACGGCGGTGACGGCTAGGCGGAGGTTCATGGCGGTCAGTAGAATTAAAGCAGTTTTAGCATTTTTGAACATAAAAAAGACACTCCTTTAGGCTCTTCCAGCCTAGCAACAGTGTCTACTAGTAACATGACGAACGCACGGTTCGCTATCGGAATTGATTTGATGAGGTGAGTATACCCGAATCGGGGCGGCTTGACAACCGTGAATTTAGCACTAGGTCGGGACGTAAGCGGTTAAAAGTGTCGCAATCGCGGGGAATCTGCTAAACTAAAATGAGAGTTCTTTTTTATGAATCGATTAATTAAACTTAAAGGAAGTCATGCTATGACACACATCGTAACGGGCATCGTGGCCCACGTCGATGCCGGCAAGACCACGTTATCCGAAGCGCTCCTGTACCGCTCCGGGGAGTTACGCCAACTCGGCCGCGTCGACAACGGGGATGCCTTTTTGGACCCCGATGAGCTGGAAAAACAGCGCGGCATCACCATTTTTTCCCACGAAGCCAATCTTCAGTATCACAATTTGAAGCTGACCATGCTGGATACCCCGGGACACGTGGACTTTGCGGCCCAAACCGAACAAGTCCTCAGCGTCTTGGACTATGCCATCCTGGTGGTTTCGGGCACCGACGGGATTCAAGGCTACACCCGTACCCTGTGGCGCTTGCTGGCGCGCTACCACGTACCGGTCTTCATCTTCTTCAATAAAATGGACGTGACCGGCACCGACCGGGCCCAAGTTTTGGCCCAGCTCCAGGCCAACTTTGCGGCGGGCTGCCTCGACTTTACCGCCACGGACGGGTTGAGCGAGGCGACCATCGAAGACGTGGCCTCGCAAGACGATGACGTGCTGGCCGACTTTTTGGAGACCGGACAACTTAGTGACGACACGGTCCGGCAACTGATTCAACGCCGCGAAGTCTTTCCGTGTTATTTCGGGTCGGCGCTAAAGGTTGACGGGGTCGATGCCCTGCTGGCGGGATTGGACCACTGGACCGCCGCCACGGCGTATCCCGCCGAGTTTGGCGCGCAGGTCTTTAAGATTTCGCACACGGACAAGCACGAGCGGCTAACCTGGGTGCGGGTGACTGGCGGTGAGCTCAAGCCAAAAGACGTGGTTTTGGGCGACCAAAAGGCCAACCAACTCCGTCAATATAATGGTGAAAAGTTTACCGCCCAACCGGTGATCCACGCCGGCGAAGTCTGCGCGATTCCGGGACTGACCGCTACCCAACCGGGACAGGGCCTCGGCAATCAAGCCAACGCCGAAACGCCGGCCATGCAACCGGTGCTGACCTACGCGTTGGACCCGCAAGCCGAAGATCTCCACGCCTGTTTGGCCGCGTTACGCGAGCTGGAGGATGAGGACCCGCAACTGCACGTGTCGTGGTCCAGTCAGCTACAGGAATTACGCGTCCAGATTATGGGCGACGTTCAACTGGAAATTCTGCAACAGATTTTGGCGGATCGTTTCCACCTGACCGTGGGCTTCGATGCCGGCAGCATCCTGTACCGTGAGACCATCACCCACGCCGTCGAAGGGGTCGGGCACTTCGAACCCTTGCGGCATTACGCCGAGGTCCACGTGCTGATGCAGCCCACGCCGCGCGGTAGCGGGCTGACGGTGGCGGCCGACTGTAGCTTAGAGGTTCTAGGGAAAAACTGGCAACATCAGGTTTTGACCAATTTACAGGCCAAGACCCAACTGGGGGTCTTGGTGGGTGCGCCACTGACCGACGTGCGAATAACCCTGGTCACGGGTCGCGCCAGCATCGTTCATTCGGTGGGCGGAGACTTCCGCGAGGCCACCTGGCGTTCGGTCCGGCAGGGGCTGATGATGTTGAAAACGCAAAACCAGTGTCAACTGTTAGAGCCCTGGTACCGGTTCCGCCTCGAGGTGAGCCAAGACCAACTGGGCCGCGCCATGAGTGACATCCAACGCTTGCACGGCGAGTTCGATACGCCGGATAGCACCCCGAACGCCGCGGGCCTAGTCGCCTTGACCGGGGTGGCCCCGGTCAGTGAAATGCAGGGGTATTCCCAAGAGGTCCGGGCTTACACCCACGGACAGGGTCAGCTGGAATGCCTAATCGACGGCTACCGGCCGTGCCACAACGCCGCCGAAGTGGTGGCGGCTCAGGCCTATGATCCGGTGGCGGACTTGCCGAACACGCCGGATTCGGTGTTCTGTGCCCACGGCGCCGGCTATCCGGTCAAGTGGGACCAGGTCCCATCAATGGCCCACGTGCCGTACGAGTATACGGGCGCGGAATTGGACCAGTTACCATCAGCTTAAAGCTAAAAATCACGCTTAAGCGGCCGTGACCGTTTAAGCGTGATTTGAGGAAGCACTGTCTCGCCGCCTAGGCGCCGGGATGGTGCTTTATTTACGCGAGTTTTCTTCGGTAATCCGGACAAACTTATCCTTGTTGAAGAGCTTGCGGTAGGCCAGTGGGTGCAACCGGGCGATCCAGAACGTATAACCGAAGCTGGTAAACGAAGCTAAGGCCCAGATAATCCAGCTGGTGTGCGACCCATCAATGAACCGACTAAAGCTAAAGAGGTCGGCTATGACTTCTTCTAGAAAAACGTCCCAAATTTTGACCGGGGTTAGGGGTTCGTGAAGATAGAGGGCTTCAATCAGGATTTGCACCACCAGGACGAGCAACCAGCCATACAGGTAATGCCGCCCGCCCTGAGCGGTGATCACTTTTTTGTATAGGGGCACTTCCTGGCCGGTGGCATCCCGGAAAAAAGTATTGGACGTTTCTTCCAAACGAACCTTGGTGTGACTGGCTTGATAGTAACCAATCGCGATGGAAAATAGAATTAAGCCGCCAACAATCAAGAGGTTAGTCCGGTTGAAAACAAACGTATTGAAAAATTGATAAAGCGTGGAAAGTGGAATAATCCAGAAACTGATACGGGTAATCTTACTGAATTCAAATTGGTCGTGAATGAAATAAATTAAAATGATTGCGATAATAAACGATGTCATACTCACGTCATCCCCTTGTTAAATGATCATAGCATATTTATTTCATGAGGAGGCTTTAATTTAAACATGATGAATTTAATTTTGGCGTGCGGCGCTGGAATCATTAGTCACAAAAAATCCCCAGAGTACGAGTTTTTTCATGAAATTAACCCGTAAATAAACGCTCAACCTCCCAAGTGCCGGTACTTGGAAGGCTGAGCGTTAGGATTATGCGGTTGGCTGCAGGTAGATGAAGACGGCTCCTTGATTGATACCTTCATCGGTTTCGGTCGTGTGAATAGCGACCCCAATATGCCAGCCCGTAAACTTGGCGCGCTGGTTAGCGGGATACCCCGCCGCACTGAGCAGACGCGCGTACTGGCTAGGATCGATGTGTTGTTGATTAGCGGTATTGACGCTTTGCAGGCGAATCAAGCGTCCACTCGCACTCGTGGTGGGACTTTCCTCACCATCCGTGGTGTAGGCGGCTTGCCCGGCCGCTTGGACCAGGTCCTGGTCATTTACGGTCCCAGGAAAGAGTGATCGGATAGTCGCTGCGTAGGCCGGTGCGTGTTGAATGTCGTACAGGTATTGCAGGTCGTCGGGGTCTAAGTCGTTGGGGTCCACCGTCGTGGTCGTCTGCTGGGTAGTGGCTGGTGTCGACGTGGTGCTTGGCTTGGCAACGCCTTCTTTAAGGTACCCGCGCCAGATCCAGCCTTGCAAGGTACCGTCGGCGCTAGTGACGTGATAGTAGATAGCCGCAACGTGCTTATCTTTTTCGTAGAGCTTCTCGTGGGCGTCGGTATACCAGGTCACCGTCGCGGCGTTATTGCCGTAACGTAAACCGAGGTGCTTAGAGTACCGTGCCCCCCGGGTGGCCGTCATGGCATGGCGGCCCATAGCGCGGCGCCAAACTAGCCGGACCGAGTTCGATCGTTTAGCGGAGTATTGTGAGCTAGCAGCGGCCGGTGTGGCGAGTCCGGCCCATAACCCTAACCCGACGCTGGCGGCTAGGGCCCCCTGAATCAATTTTTGCATGAAAATCATCCTCCCGTGAATCTAAGTTTAGTCTACACTTTTGCGGGCTTAGTGATTAAAAAATTGACTATTTTATGAAAATGTTTATAGACAATATTGCGTTACCAGCCGATCAGTACCGGATTTTAGTCGCCAATTTAGTAGACTAAAGCAGAACAATATGGTTAATCTCGTACTTGTGGAATCGTTACGGTCAGCCGCATTGAAACGGGAATGTGGGGCTTTCTTTACTCACTGATAGTTGCTAAACTAACCCCATGAAGAAAGCGAGGGGTTTCATGCAAATTCGTCCCATCCAACCGGCCGATGATTCGGCCCTGTACCACATCATTCAAACGGACCTGCAAGCGGCGGGTCTGGCGCTACCCGGGACGGCCTACTATGATCCGGAGTTGGCGACACTCAGCCAATTCTACGCTGCCCAGGCCAACCGGCAGTATTTTGTGGTGGTCAACGCGCAACGGGTCGTCGGTGGGGCCGGAGTAGCGGCCTATGACGCAGCACATGGCGTGGCGGAGCTGCAGAAGCTGTACTTGCGGGCCGATGCGCAGGGGCAGGGTCTAAGTTACCAGCTGATTCAGCACGTGGCAGCCTTTGCCCGACAGGCCGGGTACCGCCAGCTGTACCTCGAAACACACCACCGGTTAGCCGCGGCCCTGCACGTTTACCACCGGGCTGGTTTTCGCCCGTTACCGGGGCCGCTCCGGGTGGCCGAACACCCGACCATGGACCGATTCATGCTCAAAGACCTGATTTAACGTGCTGCACGAAACGGCAAAACGGACCACTCAGCTGACCTGTAATGGTCAACTGGGTGGTCCGTTTTAAGTTGCGGCTAATTAACTTTCCGCGTCGGACGCAGCATTAGTGTGATTGTTGGTATCATCCTTAGTAGTGGATGTGGCCGAAGACGTGGTCGTGGAAGATGAATTCGTGGTACTGGTGCTGTCCGTGTTGTCGTCGTCACCGCCAGTCGGCTTTTGTTCCGTACTAGAGGATTCCTTCGACGTACTGGACTCAGTGGTGCTTGACGTGGTTCGCGAACTCGAATTCGTGGTGACCTGACCATTACTGCTATAAGCCGAGGAACTGGTCGTATTGGTCGAGCCATATTGACTGGTTGCCGTGGTGTCGGAGACCGTACCGGCGTGACCGGTCACATAGTACTCGGTCGTGCCGTTTTGCTTGGTCGCCGTGACGGTGCTCGGGGCCGTCCAGTCGGAGTTGGGACTCTGTTGCGCTAGGTAACTCATTTCGTACTTATAAATTTCTTGTGCAATCGAGGTCTGAGTTTCACTGACGTAGTGGCCGGTCTGGAACTGCTTATCGTAACCGGTCCAGACGGAAATGGCGTAGTTCTTGGTGTAACCGGTGAACCAAGAGTCCATCGTGGCACCATCGGGCACCTGATCGGCGTAATCGTCTGGGTAGGAGTCCGTCCCGGTCTTACCGGCTTGATACAGTCCGGAAATGGCGGCGGAACGACCAGAACCGTTTTCGTTGGTGATGACGTCCTTCATCATATCGGTCAACATAAAAGCGGTCGCACTGGACATGGCCTTGCTTCCCGACGAGGCGTAGTTGTGGGCCTTACCATCTTGGGTGACCACCTTGGAAACCAGGTACGGCTTGTAGTAGGTTCCCCCGTTAGCGAAGGCAGCGTAAGCCGCGGCTTCCTGTTCAGAGGAGATGTACAACCCGATCCCGTTTTGCAGGGTCAACGTCTTGTCAAACGACATTCCGAGGCCCTTCAGGAAGGCCGTGGCCTTCTTGATCCCCACGTTTTGTAGGGTCCGCACGGCCGGAATGTTCCGGGATTCGTACAGGGCCTTACGCATGGTGATGGTCCCTTGATACTTACGATCCCAGTCGTACAGGTTCTTCGTGGTCCCGGGATAGGTAAACGCGGTATCCTTGACGGGTTCGTAGGTCGGGTAGTAGAGGTGCTCAATGGCCGGCCCGTAATCCATTAACGGCTTAGCCGTCGACGCACTGGAACGGTCGGTTTGCACGGCCCGGTTCAACCCGAAGGTGACGTTACCGGTCTTCCGGCCCCCAATCATGGCGACGACCTTCCCGTTATTCGGGTTCACAATCGTTGAGCCCACCTGGAACTTACTGGACGGGAAGTTGACGTAGTTGCTGGTATTGACAATGTTGTACAGGTGCTTTTGGGCACCCATATCCAGGTTGGTGTAAACTTTCAATCCCCCGGTCGTGGTGTTATAGCCCTTGTCCTTCAATTCTTGGTAGACCTGCTTTAAGTAGGCGTCGACCACCTTGGTGGTGTGCGCACTGGTGGCACTGGTCAACGAGTGGTCCTTGACTAACCCGGTCGAAATGCTAGTGGCCTGGGCTTGTTGGGCTTGCGCACTGGTAATGACCTTGTTTTTGGCCATGGATTGTAAGACCAGGTCCCGGCGCTTCTTGGCGTATTGCGGGTACTTGATCGGATCGTAACTGACCGGTGACTGCGGCATCCCGGCGAGTTGGGCCAACTGCGCGAGGTTTAACTCAGTTAGCTTTTTACCGTAGTAGTATTGGGCGGCCGTCTGCATCCCGTAGACCCCGTTACCCATGTAGACCTTGTTAATGTAGTATTCCAAAATCTGGGGCTTGGAGTAGTCGTGGTCGACCTTTAGGGCTAACCAGGCTTCTTGGGCCTTACGCTTTAATGTTCGGTCGGAAGCGGCGGTCGAAAAGACCGACAACTTAACTAGTTGTTGTGTCAGGGTACTGCCACCTTGCATTCCCAGTGACGAGCCGGTGACGTTGGCGAAGGCGGCCCCGATGATCCGCACGGGATCAATCCCGTTATTTTTGTAGAAACGGCGGTCTTCGGTGGAAACCACGGCCTTGGCCAATAAGACCGGAATGTTTTTGGCCTTAACGTAGGTGCGGTTTTGTGCGCCGAGACGGGAAATGACCTTACCGTCGGCGTCATAGACGCGAGTCGAAGCGTCACTAGACAGGGCACTTTGCGAAATTTTCGGTGCACTTTGCGCGTAGTAGAAGAACAACCCCGCTCCGGCTAATAGGCCCAAAACTACGATGGCGACCAGGACGTATAGGATCCGGCGAAAGGTCCGCCACCCGTTGCGACGGGGTTTTTGCGGGCCAGCGGCTGGTCGTTGCTGCTCGGCAGCACGGCGACTCATGCGGGTTTCCCGCGGTTCATTGTGACCAGACATGGTAATCTCCTTTGTGTAGTAAACGTAGTCAGGGTGCGATTAGGCGAACAACTGATCTACGGCCTTTAGGTAAGGAATTAAAGGCTGAATATGCGGGGTAATCAGGATCCCGTGCGCCGCAATCTCGGTGTAGGGAATGGACTTACGCCCGCCGGTAGCTTGATCATCCCAGAAGGTGAAGAGGTCTTCTGCACGGTAAAGGTAGACCTCCTGGTGAGCCACAAACTTAATAATAGCAAAACAGATGCCACCCTGCGCGGTGCAAGCGCGGAAGTGGTCAATTTGGTGCTGATGGAAGTTTTTCAGGGGAAACGCGGTTTTGTTGCGGGTTTCCTTAGCATCAAAGTCGAGATACCGTCCCTGATAAACGCCATTGTAATCGGTCGTCGATGCGGTGCTAAAGTAGGCCTCTTTAATCACCGCGGCACTGCGCTTCGGGTAATCGACTTTGACAATCCGAATGGGGGTCGGCTTCTTGTGCACGACCGCAATGCCGTGCGTTTCATAGTAAACATTACTTTCGTTGAGCGCTTCTTCCAACGACATGCCCCGCTTACCGTAGTTGGTATACGTATCGGAAAAGTGGGTGGCGTGGGTGGTTGCCGGCGCTCGGTAGGCATGCCCATTGGGATACCGGATGGTCATGATGCCTCACACTCCTTCGTGTTGCTGGCCCAGTTATTGACATTATACCAAGCTCACCTCAAAATAAAAACTCTAAACCGCACGTCCCCGTCGTTTCACCGGGAATCGTCCCTTATCAATTGCCCCCCGGGTGGTTTTTCGCTACACTAATAGGTAGAAAGTAAATTTGTGATAAGGTGGGTGATGGCGTGAGTCGTTTATGGCTGACGGGGTATCGAAGTTACGAACTGGGCGTTTTCGGCACCGAAGACCCGAAACTACTGGTCATCAAGGCAACGCTTAAAAAATTATTGATCGAAAAGATTGAAAATGGCGTCGATTGGTTGATCACGGGCGGCCAATTGGGCGTTGAACAGTGGGCAATCGAAGTGGGGCTGGCTTTAAAGGCAACCTACCCGGAGCTGAAGATTGCGATGATGACGCCGTTTGCGGAATTCGGCAGTCAGTGGAACGAAAACAACCAGGCCGTTTACGGGCAGTTAGCCAGCCGGGTGGATTTTCACCAGGCCGTTAGTAGCCAACCCTATCGCGGGCCCCAACAATTAAGAAACTATCAAGAATTTATGCTGACCCACACGGACGAAGCGGTCTTGGTTTATGATTTAGAGGTAAGTGGGAAGCCCCAGTACGATTACCGGGCAATCGACCGGTACCGTGAGCGGCATCCGTACCCCTTAACCTTGATTGATATGGATTGGTTACAGGAGAGTGCCAACGAGTATCAAGAAAATTTAAATAATAGTTCCCAAAATGACTGAAGACTGGTATTATTAATAGTGCCGGTTCGATAAGACAACGAGGTGTAGTGATCGATGGAAAACGTTAATTTTACTCCTAAAGAAATTTTACAAAAGCAATTTCGGCAAAAGATGCGTGGCTACGATCCTGACGACGTGGATAGCTTTTTAGACAACGTCATCAAGGACTACGACACCTTTGTCAAGGAAAATCAACGGCTTCAAGAAGAAAACGAACGGTTGTTGGCTAAGGTTGACGAACTCACCAAGCAAGTGCAGGTGGGTGCCAGCCAACCCCAAACCACAACGGCCAGTCCAGCAGCTTCGAATGTCACCAACATGGACATTTTAAAGCGGCTTTCCAATTTGGAACGGCACGTTTTCGGTTCTCAATTAGATAATGATCCAAACGAGTCACATCGTTTGTAGAATTATAATGACGGTGTAAATCCTGGGTAATTGCGGTCGGCTTATGTCGGCTGAGGAAAGTCCATTCTCGCACAGGCTGTGATGCCTGTAGTGTTCGTGGTCGGTGAAAAAATAAGCCGGCGGGCGTGCTTTGCACGTTACGGCGGGGAAAAACGGCTAAGGCTGCGGCTATGCCTGAGTACCCCTGAAAAGTGCCACAGTGACGATACGTCTAGGGAAACCTAGGCGGTGGAACGCGGTAAACCCCTCGAGCGGGAAACCCAAACTTTGGTAGGGGAGCTTCACGTAAGGAACCGAACGATGCGTGGGGCAGACAGAAATGTCTGAGATAGATGATTACCGCTGGACGCTAGCTGCCTGAGTTAGCGGTCAGTACAAAACATGGCTTACAGGGATTTGCACTTAGTCAGGTGGTGGGAGCTTGCTCCCACTTTTTTTATGCCTAAATTTATAGGACCTTCGGCTATGCCTTAACGGGTGATCTATGCTACCTTAACGCTAAGTGTTTCCAGCATAAGGGGTGGCAGTGAGTGATGAAAACGAGTCAGAAGGTTCAATTAGTTTTACAACACATGGGCAATAATCCGTACCAGCTGGCCCAGGCGACCGGGGTGCCGGTCAAGCTGATCAATAATTTACTTTGGCATAACCTGGCGGCCGGGGATATCACCTTAGCCCAGGCCGAACGCTTGGCCGATTACTGGGACCAGCTGACCAGTGCCGCCACACGACCGGCGGCAAAGTAGTCTTGAGGAATGGTAGCTAGGTGGCTGCCGTTCTTTTTTTAACCAAAATTTTCGGGGAATGGTGGTCAGTCCCGCCATTCAATGATAGGATTATCCTAGGTCTCCTCGAAATGGCCAAAAGTTAGGGTCTAATCAGAGTGGGACAAAGGGCGGTTAGCTGGTGAGCATTAACGACGTCAGGTGGATAATCCTGGGTTGGGATTGTCTGCCTAACGGGGTTAAGCGGAACCTGGTGCTCTTTGGCGCACGTTTCGGCACCATTTTGAACTGATAAAAATGTCTGGTTCGAGCCAGACGCTTTGAGGAATGCACAACAGGAGGACAATATGGAAAAATTTCATTTATATGCGGCCACCGCAGCGGGCGTGGAAGCCTTAGCGGGTCGCGAATTACGGGACCTGGGGTACCAGACGCAGGTCGAAAACGGGCGGGTGCGCTTTGACGGCACCATCGCCGACATCTTAAAAACGAATCTCTGGCTGCGGACGGCCGACCGAATTCGGATCATCGTGGCCGAATTTGACGCGGTGACCTTTGACGAACTCTTCGAAGCCACCAAGGCCGTGCCGTGGGACCAATTCTTACCCATGGACGCCGCCTTTCCGGTGGAAGGCCGGTCGCAAAAGTCGCAACTGCACAGTGTGCCTGACGCCCAAGCCATCGTCAAGAAGGCCGTAGCCACGAAATTAGCCGCCATCTACCACCGGCGGACGCGGTTGCCCGAAACCGGGGCGACCTATCCACTGGAAGTCATGATCAACAAGGACCACGTCATCTTGACGTTAGACACCACCGGTCCGAGTCTGTTTAAGCGTGGCTACCGGGTTGGCAAAGGGGGCGCGCCCATCAAGGAAAACATGGCCGCCGCGTTGATCGCGTTGACCAGCTGGCACGCCGACATGCCGTTCGTCGACCCCGTGTGTGGCTCCGGGACTATCCCCATCGAAGCCGCAATGATCGGCCGGAACTTAGCGCCCGGCTATAACCGCGACTTTCTCTGCGAAAAGTGGGACTGGATCCCTAACGAACTCAGCCGCCAGGTCCGCGCCGAAGCCGACGAAAAGGCCGACTACGACACGCCGCTACAGATCTTTGGGAGCGACATCGACGGTAGTATGATTGAGATCGCCAAACGTAACGCCGCCGAAGCGGGGCTGTCGCAAGACATTACTTTTAAACAGCTAGCGGTTCAGGACTTCACGACCGACCTGCATCACGGGGTCATCGTGGCCAACCCACCTTACGGGGAACGGTTGAGCGACCAAGCCGGCGTCCGCGCGTTGTACAAGCAGATGGGGCAGGTCTTTAAGCCCCTGACCGATTGGTCGAAGTACATCTTGACGGCCGACCTGGAGTTCGAACACTTCTACGGGCAAAAGGCCACCAAGAAACGCAAACTCTATAACGGGGCGCTGCGGACGGACTACTTCCAGTTCTGGGCCCAGCGGAAACCCCGGCACAAGGCGGCGCATTAGCCATGCGACAACCAGACTGTGTCTTTTGTCAGAAAACGGATCTGGTACTGGAAAATGACTTGGCCAAGGCGTTTTGGGACCTACATCCGGTCCGCAAGGGGCACCTGTTGATCGTGCCGAAGGACCACTACGCGACCTACTTCGACGTGCCGGTCAAGACCCGCCAAGCCATGGATGACCTTTTGTTTCAGGCCAAGGCCTTTTTGGACCAGCGGTATCAGCCGGCCGGTTACAACGTGGGGATCAACGTCAACCCCGCCGGCGGCCAAACGGTGATGCACGCCCACATTCACCTGATTCCGCGTTACGTGGGCGACGTCAAGGACCCGCGGGGCGGCATTCGCAAGATGATCCCGGCCGCAGTTCGGCGGCATTTCACTAAATAAATGACGCAAAGGTCTAACTTCTTAGAGGTTAGGCCTTTTTGGGGTGGTCCGGTGGGAGGATCTTTGGTAAAATAGTTAGGGAACCCAAAACTAAGAGTTCTTGATTAATGATAAAAATATTTATTATAGGGGAGAACCACACATGCTTTCATTCTATAGCTATAGCCAACTGATCTTTAACGCCTTATTACCGTATCCAGAGTTGATCCGCTGGACGGCGCAGGCGACCGACCAGGCCAGTCATGATAATAATATTAATAATTAATCATCCGTGCAATTTCTGCTAATTTTGGGTACAATTGGTCTGTACCACAAATTAGAATTCATGGGGGAAATGGCATGACTGGCGTTTATGGGGATATTCGCTTTATTTTGGAGAGTTCGTTGTTGAACACGGAGTTGAGTCGGCTCACGGGAATCTCCGCGGATCAGTTTAAGGCGTTACGGGAGCACCGGATGGCCGTCACGAGTCTGACGTTGGCCCAGGCGGAAAAGCTGTGCGCGGTCCGCGAAGTTGTGGCCATCTACGAGGAGAAGTACCATCAAGCTTGTTGGGAGTCGGCCTAGGCCAATGACCGGCATGTGAGAAAAAATTACATAAAATAATAAAGGGGCTACAACTACTGATATTTTAGCAGTTGTGGCCCCTTTCTTTGTTAAATCATCTATCGAATGGCCGTCAAAAATGAAAAACAGCATGACAAACCGTCATTTTGGTGTTAGAACTTATTACATAAAGAGCAGAGAGGGCGTTGCGAATGAATCTGGCAAATACGGCATTTGTGTTAATTGCGAGTATCTTGGTCTTATTTATGACTCCCGGGTTGGCCTTCTTCTACGGTGGTCTGGTCACCGAAAAGAACGTGGTCAACACCATGTTATCCGTCTTTATTATGACGGGGGTCGCGATTGTGTTGTGGATCGCCTTGGGCTATACGCTGGCGTTTTCCGGGAACATCTTGGGCGTTGTGGGCAACCTCAAACACATTTTCATGGCCGGCGTCAATCTGGGCGGGCTGACCGCCACGAAGATTCCGATCGGCGACTATTCCCTATTTCAAATGATGTTTGCGATCATCACGCCGGCATTGTTCGTTGGGGCGATCGTCGGTCGGACACATTTTAAGTTCTTACTGGCGTTTTTGATCATGTGGTCCATCTTTATCTATTACCCGATGGTTCACTTGGTTTGGAGTCCGGACGGCTGGTTAGCCAACTTGGGTGTGCTAGACTTTGCCGGCGGGACCGTCGTGCACATCAACGCCGGGGTCACGGCGCTGATCTTATCCATCTGGTTGGGACCGCGCCTTAAGGTCGACAGCAAGAACCACTACAACTTACCGTGGGTCTTACTGGGCACGACCATTCTGTGGATCGGCTGGTACGGCTTTAACGCCGGCAGTGCGCTAGCCGTGAACAACGTGGCCATGCAAGCGGCGATTACCACCACGGTAGCGACCGGTGTATCGATGGTGGTCTGGATGATCTTAGACGTCTGGACCACCGGCAAGCCAACGTTGGTCGGGGTCTGCACCGGGACGTTGTGTGGGCTGGTCGGGATTACCCCGGCGGCCGGCTACGTCACGATTCCGGGGGCCATGGCTATTGGGGCAATTGCCACGTTAGCCAGCTATAGCTTCATCACGTTACTCAAGCCACGACTGGGCGTGGACGACGCGTTGGATGCCTTCGGGTGTCACGGGGTTAGCGGCATCGTCGGCAGTATCTTGACCGGGGTCTTCGCCACCAAGTCCGTTAACTCGGTCGTGACCACGAACGGCTTAGCCTACGGTGGCGGTTGGCACCTGTTAGGAATTCAGTTGCTGGCGACGGTCTTTACGATTGCCTTTGTTGCAATTGTGGGTAGCCTGTTGATCTGGATCTTGAAGCAGTTTATTCCAATGCGGGTTAACGCCGTTGAGGAACGCCAGGGCTTGGATGAAGGCGAGCACGGCGAACACGCCGATTACACCATCAGCCTAAACGCCAAGCTAAGCGCCTTTACCTCCGATCAAGAAAAGTACGCCCCAGAGTTTAGGGGGCAACTGGAACGGTTGCACCATGCGAGTCAACCGGCGGGGTCAAGTCTAGACCACCGTTCGTAAAACGTTAGTTTAGGTTTCATTAAGATTGGCGTGGAAGTTTGCAACTCCTCGGCGAATTTGCTACCCTGTAAATGTGGTTGGGGCCACAAATATTCGGGGAATCGGGGGAATAACTATGAAAAAAGATACTTTGGTTTTAATTGTGATGGTAGTGCTGTCAGTTCTGTTGTTGAGTCTGGTACTGATGAAGTCGCTGCTTTGGGCCGTCGGCTTTCCGGTTGCGTTCGCGGCACTGGCTGTGCTGTGCTACGGTGGCGAAGCCCTGCTCATGAAATCTAAAAACAATAATCAACGTCAAGCTTAAACTGAACGTCAAAATAAGGGAGGCCCGTGAGCCTCCTTTTTGTTTACCCGGAAACTGATATAATGGAAGAAAAAGCTTAGAGGAGTGGTTCAGATGTCCCGAACGCAACCCGTCGAATTAGTCACCATGGTCTTGGTGCGTGATCCCCAAACCAAACAAGTGCTGGTCGAAGATAAGGTCAACGTACCCTGGAAGGCCGGGCATAGTTTTCCCGGGGGACACGTCGAGGTCGGCGAAAGCGGGCTCAGTGCCGCCATCCGCGAGGTCCGCGAAGAAACCGGTTTGGTCTTGACCACCGCCGAATTCTGCGGCACCTGCGAGTGGTTCGACGTGGCCGGGGGCCGGCGCAAGTTGGGACTATTGTACCAAAGCGACCAATTCACCGGGGAGTTGCACGCTAGCACGGAGGGCCGGGTGTACTGGTTGCCCGAAAATGAACTGACGGTTGAAAACAGCGCCGAAAGCCTCTTGACGTTACTGCGGGTCTTTCGCCGCGAAACGGCCGCCGTGGTCAGCGAACAGTGGGACGGCGAACTACACGAGGATACGGGGACGACCCGCTACTGAGGTACGGGGATGCTCTGACGGTGCTTAAATAACCTATTCAGGCATTTGGAGACATTGATTCCTAAATATCGATTATTAAAAGTTGGCCCTAGAAATCGTTTAACGGTTTCTAGGGCCAACTTTTAGTTTGTCACGATATTGGTTGTTAGTTGTGAATGATTACTATGCTGGGGAATGAATACATTTTCATGATAGTTAAGAAGGGTTGTATGATTTACCCTGGTAAAGCACTAACCTAACTAGTAGGAGGAGCAGACTATGAAAAAATGTAAAAAGTGCCTTAGTAGTTGGGGTGGGCATGTTAGGGGCTACTACCGTTATGGCTTCAGCTAACAGTCAGTATTCGGCTGCGCGTTCCAATTCGGTTAAGTTGGTCTGGCGGAAAAGCATGGGCCGTCACGCCTTACCGGCAACACAAGGTGCACGTTATTCTCAACATTTGGGGATTAAATATCGACTAAAAGGCGTCGGTTGACCGCCAAACCGACATTTTTAAATCGCCCTTGACACCGATACGTGCCAAGACGATGCTTGTGTTTACACTACGGCCGCAGAGTAGTTATTGAAGACTGAGCTTATTTTTGAATCTACCAATTAAAACGACCTTAGAAATCCTTTTTGATTTCTAAGGTCGTTTTTTCGTCACTTTTGTTGGTTACGCCAAGTTGCTAAGAACTCCTGTAGACCTAATTGATCATTTAGAGTGAGTTTTCCAATAGGATGTTGTCGCAAAATTGCTGAAATATTAATGGAGTAGGCACGACCGACATCAATGTATGACTGTTTTTTCAGTCCGGCAGCCAGCCAATCATTAATTTTGTAGTAACGCGCTTGAATGGCGGGCGTTTTAGTGGAAAATTTACTCGTACAGTGAAAAACGATTGCTCGGTTATTTTTGAGTAGTAGTACCAGTGCCGGTCGATTAAAATGCTTGACTTGGCCTTTTGAGGTCATGGTGTAGGGTAGGTGAATCATGATCGAATCGTTTAGTTCTAAGTTATCAAAGGACGCGGGGCTAATCGGGATCATCACCCTTCATCCATTTATAGAATTCCGGAGATTGACTTTTATCAAAATTACCATTTTCGTCAATGTCAACGTTCTCGGTGGGCAACCCTTTGATTAAGTCATTCCAATCAAGCGGCTTGGCTTCTAAAGTCATAGAACCATCGGCAGCAACGGTTAGCTGTAGTTCGTCGCCTGATTTTAAGCCTAGGTCATGTCGCAGCTGGGCAGGGAGGACCATCTGACCTTTGCTAGACAGTTTAATACGATAACTGGTTGGTTTGTTTAACATGGTGCCAACCTCCTATTTTGTTTTACGTCTTACTTCCTACTTCTTACGCTGAGCATATAATGATTAGCGCCAAAAATCCAGAAAAATAACAGGAAGAAGGACTCGCAAATCTGTGGGATTTATCTAACCATCCTTCTCAGAATTATATTTGGTTAACCAATAAGACTTAGCTATAAAAAAGAATTGTCCCGCTAAATGATTGAAATCGTTTAGCGGGACAATTCTTTTTTTGATTGACTTCGATAATGAGTGCCAGCTTACGCGAATAACGTGACCAGAATATCCCAGGTCATGTGGACGACGATGCCGGGCCAGAGTGACCGACTCTTGGCGTACAACCAGCCGAAGAGGGCACCCAGTAGGGCAACGGAGACCAGGTTACTGAGCCAGGCCGTGGGACTCATCGGCGGAATAGTGGTGAGGTAACGGGGGATGTGCATCGCGGTGAAGGCGATGGCCTGAATGGTGTTGGCCCAAGCGAAGCTGGTGTGTTTAAGCAGGGCGTTTAAGAAGTACCCCCGGAAAACGAACTCCTCGGTGATCCCCACGACCACGAAGTAGCGGCCCCAGTACTCGGACAGAAAGCTATGACTGACGCGTAGACCGTGGTGGGCGAGCCAGAATTGGCCGAGCAGGTAGATCACGATGACCCCCCAGACGAGGTAACCGGCCGTGAAGTGCCAGTTGGGCCGCCACTGATCTCGTGGGGCGATGGCGAGCGTTTGGGGCTGGGCCTGATGGATGAACCACCAGCCACCGCCCAGCCAGACGACTAATTTGATGGCATCGAGGGTCAGCTCTTGGGACCAACCAGACAAGTGGTGCTCGATGGGGGAATTGATGACGACCTGGACCACTAACCAGGTGAGCCAGAAGCCCGCGAATTGCCAGGTTAAACGGCGACGAGAAACGATTTCAGACATAAGGACGACTCTTTTCTAATAGGATGATTACCTTCATTGTAAGCCCATTCAGTGGTTTAACGTGTAAAAAAAGCGTAAAGGTTAGCTAAAAGCAGCCTATGTTATCACTGTTTACATTTAATGTGAACAGTGATAATATAGGCTTAAAATAGTGATGGCATCAGTGTTAGCCTAAGGAGGGCGTTAAGATGACCAAACAACCGTATCACCGGGAAAACTTAGCCGCGGTAATTCAGCAGCGCGCCCGGCAAGAACTTGAGACTGCTGGCGCGGACCAAATATCGCTCCGCCAGTTGGCCCGTTTCTTGGCGGTGACGCCCGCGGCGATTTATCGTCATTTTCCCGACAAGGCCAGTCTACTGGCGACGTTACGGGCGGAGATCTTAGACGAGGTGGGGGCGGCGTTGCGAGCGGGGGTGTTGGACTCACCGGACGCGACCACCATGCTTCAGCGTTTAATTGCTAACCTGTTGGCCTATCAGCAGGACCACCCCCGCGCGGTAGCCTTCGTGCTAACGGCGCCCTGGCCGCTGCCCCAGAGTCTTAAGACGGTCTTGACCTTGTGGGGTGCTCAGGCGCAGGTGACTGTGGCGCCCGACCAAGTAGCGGCGGTGTGGACCTTTTTACTCGGCGTGTTATGTCAACCGCCCGCGACCTACACCGGTGAGTGGGTCCAACAACAGGTCACCCAACTTTTACGACCCGCAAGTTAAAATCCTTTACTTTCAAAAAGTAAGTTGATATGCTAGATTCACACCAGAGATGTTCTGCTGGTTAAACTAAAACTTAATTCTAAAAAGTGAGGACTTTACCTAATGAAAACCCAATTAATTGATTTAGCGAAACAACGTCGAAGTATCTACGCCTTAGGCCGCAACGTGACCGCCACGCCGGACGACTTAACGGACCTGATTAAAACCAACATCAAGTTGGCGCCAACGCCGTTTAACAACCAGACGACCCGGGCCGTGATCCTGTTCAACCAGGCCCACGACCGACTCTGGGACATCGTGCACGACGAACTACGTAAGGTGGTCAAGGACGATGATGCCTTCGCCAAGACGGCGGACAAGGTCAACGGCTTCAAGGCCGCGTTTGGGACGGTGTTGTTCTTTACGGATACCGCCGTGGTCAAGCAATTTGAGGACAATTTCCCACTGTACGCCGACAACTTCCGTGACTGGTCGGAACAGGCGCAAGGGAACGCGCAATTCGCGGTCTGGACGTCCTTAGCGGAAAATGGCTTGGGTGCGAACATTCAACACTATAATCCACTGATCGATGACCAGGTGCGGACCGCCTTTGATATCCCAGCGAGCTGGCAACTACGGGCCGAAATGGACTTTGGGTCCATCGAAGCGCCGGCGGGCGACAAGGACTTCATGGCCGATGCCGACCGGTTCAAGGTTTTCAAGTAACTTAAAGTCAGTCAAAAAGGGGCGTCACCAACACGAAAACGTGAAGGTGGCGTCCCTTTTGCGTGGACTCAATACTTTTGATCATAGTCCCAGATGCCGTTACAGATAGCGAGAAACTGCTTTTGGGTCAATTGCGGTTGACTCTTCTTGATGGTGCTCAGCGCCGACAACATCAGCGCGCTTACGGTGCGGCCCTCATCGAGGGTGGACGCCAATTTGACGTTGCCGTCGTCATCGGCCGTTACGGTAATCGAATACTTGGCGGAATCGGCTTCAGTCATGGTAGACACTTCCTTACAGGTTGTTAGAATTACTCTTAGTCTAACACGTTTACTGGTTGAAACTATTATAGGAAGTTTTCACCGTGGAGCTGGGGAGAACGCGGAGCGCTAGCCTGAAGATGACCGGGAGTTTAAACAAACTTAAACGCTGCTGAACCGGCCAATCGTGCAGTTTTCACCGCTTTTTCCCCCAACCCCGGACAGAATCGTCGTCGCCGCCAAAGAAGTTATGCTAGAATGAAAGCGAGTGTCAGATTGGCGGTATAAGGAGGTCGAATTTAGATGCAAAAACGAATTGCAATCATCGGTGGCGGCATCGTGGGCGCGACCGCGGCGTACTATCTCAGTACGTTACCGGGCGCCCAACATGTACAGGTGACCTTATTCGATGACGGGAACGGCCAAGCCAGTAAAGCGGCGGCCGGGATCATCTCGCCGTGGTTGTCCAAGCGCCGTAATCAGCGGTGGTATCACTTGGCTAAGGATGGGGCGGACCTGTATCCCCAATTGGTCCACGATGCGCAGCTAAGTACTGAGGTCTATCAACAGACCGGGACCATCGTCACCCGCGCTGCGTTACCAGACCTGGAAGCCCTAGATGCTTTGGCCCAGGAACGACGCAAGACTGCTCCCGCGATGGGCACGGTCCAACAGTTGACGGCCCAGGAAGTTCAAGCCAAGGTGCCGTTACTGACCAACCCACAAGCCGGGGTCTTCCTCAGTGGTGGGGCAAGAGTCGACGGCGGGGCCTTAGTTGCGGCACTGCTAACCCAGGCTAGTCAACGCAACCTGACCGTCCGACACGAACGCGTTCAGCTGGACGCTGACGAGAACGTGGTGACGTCGTTAGGCGCGCAACAGTTCGACCGGGTCATCGTCGCGGCCGGTGCCTGGTTACCCGAATTACTGAACCCGCTGCACGTTCGGACCGATGTCCGGGCTCAAAAGGGCCAGTTGATCGAACTGGCGGTTAAGGATTACCCGCTACAGGAGCGGATGCCCGTCTTGATGCCCGAAGGCGAACGGGACTTTGTGCCGTTCGGCCACGGGAAGTTAATCGTCGGGGCCACTCACGAAGACGATAAGCACTTTGATCTGAGCCTAGACGCCGCGGTCACGGCCGACCTGTTGGCCAGTGCTCAACGCCTGATGAGTGGGTTGACGGATCAGAATATTACCGGTGTGCGGGTCGGCACGCGGGCTTATACCAGCGACTTCGCGCCGTTTTTCGGTCCGTTACCGGAACACGAGCGTTTCTTAGTGGCCTCCGGGTTAGGCTCGTCGGGTTTGACCACCGGCCCACAGATCGGACGGTTACTGGCCGGCTCCGCGTTGTACGGCGGGACACCGGATTGGAGCGAATACGAAAAGCAGCTGACCACCTACTTAACGTCTTCTCTGGCGTGAAGGGCCTGGTTGGCTAGGGTGTGAGCGCCCAGGTTTTGTTTCTCGGGTACCCACTGCGTGAGGACCAATTGAAAGGGTCGTTGCGCGGCCAAGAGGGCGTCGACCTGCGGCTGATAATGTTTCGCGTACCGTTTTTCCAGACTCTGGCTCACGATTTGACTATCCGTGTAAAAGAGCACGGTGGTCGTGGCGCACTGGGCGCCTAAATCGTGAGCCAGTTGCGTAAAGGCCAGGGTGGCCACCTCGAACTCGGCCAAATGATTGGTCGTCGCGGTCAAAGCAATGCCGTGTTGGGTTTGGTGGTGGTCATGAATCAAGAGAATGCCCCCCGCGCTTAACCCGCTTTGCGGTTGGGTGGCGGCATCCGTATATAATGAATACAAAGGAATCACTCCTTTTTGTGAGGTGTTGTAAGTCATGATAACCCAAGAACGTCGGTTTTTGTACCAACCCAACCCCATTAGCAGCGTCATTAATTGGAGCTGGACGCTGATTGTCCTACTCATCGGCGCTATTTTCTGGTTGGAAGTTACCCATTTTAACTGGATTACCTTAGCCTTCTTCGTGGCCTTTGCGGGCCTGTGTTGGCTAGAGATTCACTTTCGCAATATCACCATGGCCCACCAGGTGCTGACCGTCAGCACCGTCTTGAATCACCGTCACCTGGTGATCCCACTGCGACAAATCAGTAGCGTGACCCTCTCGCGGTATCGGTTAGGTATCGTCGCTCAGGGCCGCATCTATCAATTTTTATTACCACGTAACTCGGCCATCGAGTTGGCGAGTCTGATTCAGACCGCCATCGATCACCCGCATTCTGAGGAGGAATCAGTTTAATGACCTTGAACACAGATATTGCGATTTCCCAAGCCACTCCGTTGGAACCGATCGAAAAGATTGCTGCCAAAGTCGGTTTAACGCCCGAGCAGATCGACCCTTACGGCCATACCAAGGCGAAAATTAACCTGCCCCTGACCGGGCAACACCAGTTGGGTAAACTGGTCTTGGTCACTTCGATCAACCCTACGCCGGCCGGTGAAGGCAAGTCGACGGTGGCCATCGGGTTGGGGGATGCCTTAAACCTAATTGGTCACAAGACCGTCTTAGCCTTACGGGAACCGTCCTTAGGCCCCGTGATGGGCTTAAAGGGGGGTGCGACCGGGGGTGGCCACGCCCAGGTGGTCCCGATGGAAGACATCAACCTGCACTTTACGGGCGACATGCACGCGTTGACCGAGGCTCACGATACCCTAGCGGCTCTGATTGATAACCACATCCAACAAGGAAACGAATTACATTTAGACCCGCGGCAGATCGTGTGGAAACGCGTGCTCGACATCAACGACCGGGCCTTGCGTCAAACCGTGATTGGCTTGGGCGGCCGGACGTCCGGCGTGCCGCGTCAAGACGGGTTCGACATCACCGTGGCCAGCGAATTGATGGCGGTGTTGTGTCTGAGTGAAGACCTGACCGACTTGAAGCGCCGGGTCAATCGCATCCTGATCGGGTATAACACCGACAAGGAACCCGTCACGGTCGGTGACTTGAAGGTCGGCGGGGCGATCACCCTGCTCCTCAAGGACGCCATCAAGCCGAACCTGGTCCAAACGCTGGAACACAACCCGGCCATTATCCACGGGGGGCCGTTCGCCAACATCGCGCACGGCTGTAACTCGGTTCTAGCGACCCAAACGGCGCTGAAGTTGGGCGACTACGCCGTCACGGAAGCCGGTTTCGGGGCCGACCTCGGGGGCGAAAAGTTCATGGACATCAAGACCCCCGTCTTAGGCAAAACGCCGGACGCCGTGGTCATCGTCGCCACGGTCCGGGCGTTGAAGTATAACGGTGGCGTCAAGCGCGCCGATTTAGAGACCGAGAATTTGGCAGCCTTAAAACAGGGAAGTGCCAATCTCTTACGGCACATCCACAGCATGCAACAGTACGGTGTGCCGGTGGTTGTAGCCATCAACCGCTTCACTAGCGATACCGACGCGGAGATCCAAACGTTGACCGACATCGTCAAGGCCCAAAACGTGGCCGTGGCCACCACGACCGAATGGGCCGATGGCGGGGCCGGGACCACCGATTTGGCCGAAGCCGTGGTCAAAGCGGCCAACCAGGAAAGTCACTTTACGCCGTTGGTTGAACCGGGCACGGACCTGTTAACGCAGGTTAAGGCCATCACCCAGAAGATTTACGGGGGCGCCAAGGTGGAACTGTCGAGTAAGGCGCAACGGCAATTGAAGACCTTTGCCAAGCGCGGCTGGGACCACTTACCGGTCTGCATGGCCAAGACCCAGTACTCGCTGACCGACGACGCCCACCAGTTGGGGGCCCCGACGGACTTCACCATCCACGTGCGCGAATTCTCGCCACGCTTGGGGGCCGGCTTCGTGGTCGCCTTGACCGGGAACGTGTTGACTATGCCGGGCCTGCCGAAGCATCCGGCGGCGCTCGACATGGACATCGCGGCCGACGGGACGATTACGGGACTGTTCTAAAATTAGAGTGATTAAAAAAGTGGCATCCTGTTGTGGATGCCACTTTTTTAGGTTGTCGAGTTGACAGATGGTTTTAAGGGGAACTTTAAGGGGAACTGACCGGTAGCGATACTGATATCCAGCTCAATTATGACCCGCAGCCAAACTAATTTTGCCTTTTCGTGAGCTGACTAGCGACTAACGGCTAAACTAAGGTTGTTAAAAATATTAGAGATGAGGAGAATTAAACACATGACCCCAAAAACAATGTTCAAAGTCATCGCCCTGGCGTCCCTGCTCGTGGCCCTAGGCGGCATGTTTCCCAGTCAGGCCCAGGCCAAAAGTTACCAGATTGGCGGCCAGGTGGTTCAAGATTATGACCTTAACAATTATAAATATTATAAGGTCAAACGCACAACTCCAGTAGTGTTTCTCTACGCCAACAACACCAAGAAGACGCGGCAACTCGCCAAAGGCACCGTCGTCATTGGAAATAAGTTCAAAGGGTCGGCCGTCGAAAAGCCCGCTATTAGCTTTTATTTAGGTCAGCTTGATTATAAGTTTCTAAATAAAGGGCGGCCGAAACACGTCGAGCTTTTGTCCACCAGTGGCGCGATCGGGTCAACTCGGCCACAGGATTACCAACGCATTGCCCGGCCCGCTTATTTACCGGCGCTGAGTCTGGGGACCTTGCGGCAGATGAAGTTTACGACCAATCCCAATCAAGATGACAAGGTTTATTCCCAGTTAAAGATTACCAGTAATGGTTTCACCGAGTTCACCCGTTTTAAAAACCCGAACGCCGTTAATGGGGACCAACGGCCACAGTTTCAAGTCAAGATTCAAAAGGCTACTAATCGGGGCAACACGCGTCAGCTCTACTTTGCTCAAAAGGTCCCTGGCTGGGGGATGCAGCGGGTCCATCAGAGCGGCAAGCTGAAGTATCGGTTGACCGTCGTTAATCAGCACCGTCCATTCCGCACGGACGGCGACCCGGATGACCCGAACACGCTTTTTTGGAGTCGGTACACGGTGGGTGGCAAGACCCTGGTCACGATTATTGGGCAACCCTGAGGCCGATTGCAGGATTAAGGCGTTAAACGAAAATGGCACCGTCAACCGGAAACGGGGTGACGGTGCCATTTTTAGTTCGCGTCAGGCGCGAACCTGGCCGTCGCCGTCGATCACGTACTTGTACGAGGTCAATTCGGCGAGGCCCATCGGTCCACGGGCGTGTAATTTTTGGGTCGAGATGCCGATTTCGGCGCCGAAACCAAACTCGAAGCCGTCGGTGAAGCGCGTCGAGGCGTTGAGGTACACGCAGGCCGCGTCGATCCGTCGCTGGAACAGCTTGCCGGCGCGGTAGTTGTTGGTGACGATGGCCTCGGAGTGGTGGGTGGTGTACCGGTTGATGTGTTGAATGGCGGCCGCCTCGGAGGGCACGACCTTGATGGCGATAATCAAGGCGTTGTATTCCGTTGCCCAGTCGGTGGCTACCGCGGGAATCACGTCGGGGACGATGGCGCGAGTGGCCGCATCCCCCCGCACCTCGACGCCTTGGGCGCGCAGGGCTTGGACGATGGTGGGCAGGTAGTCCGCTGCGATGGCTTGATGGATCAGGAGCTTTTCGGTGGCGTTGCAAACGGCGGGGTGCTGGACTTTGCCGTTGACCACGATGGCGGTCGCCATGGGCAACTCGGCAGCGGCATCGACGTAAACGTGGCAGTTGCCGGCCCCGGTCTCGATGACCGGAACGGTGGCCTGGCGCAACACGGTCTGAATCAACCGGGCGCTACCGCGAGGAATCAGCACGTCGATGTAGTCGGTCAGTTGCATGAATTTGGCCGCCGTTTCGTGGCTGGTGTCTTGGAGGAGCTGGATGGCGTTGGGGTCGATCTGAGCCGCAGTCAGGGCGTCGCGCAAAATCGTGACTAAGGCAAGGTTGGACTGAAGGGCTTCCTTACCGCCGCGGAGGATTACAGCGTTCCCCGTTTTAAAGCATAGGGCCGAGGCATCGACCGTCACGTTGGGCCGGGCCTCAAAGATCATGCCGATGACGCCCAGCGGGACTCGTTGCTTGGCGATCAGGAGACCCGCGGCGTTACGCCAGGCGTGATCGACGTTACCAATCGGGTCGGGTAACGCCGCCACCTGCCGCAGTCCGGTGGCCATGGCTTGAATCCGCGCGGGGGTCAGACGTAAGCGGTCGACAAATTTGGCAGGAACTTGGGGGTTAGCCAGGTCGTGAGCGTTGGCCGCCAGGATGGTGTCCTGGTGGGTCAGTAAGGCGTCGGCCATGCGTTGCAGGATCGTGTTCTTCTGGGGGGCGGTCAGGTCGCCGAGTGCGAAACTGGCCGTTTGGGCGTTTTGGCCCAGAGTTGCTAAATCAATGGTCGTCATATCAGTGCCTCCTTAGGCGTCGGGGTTAGCCAAACAGGGTGCCGACGGAATCGCCAGCTAGGATCTTGAAGATGATGGTGGGGTCGGCCCCGTTGGCCAGGATCATCTGACCGTTGGCGGCCAACATGCGCTCGGCCGCCTTGAGCTTGGTGACCATGCCACCGGTGCCAAACCGACTCCCACTACCACCGGCGAGGTCGTCGATGTGGTCGTCGATGATGGCGATGTGGGAAAGTAATTTAGCCGTACTGGTGGCCTGGGGGTTGCCCGTGTAAAACCCGTCGATGTCCGACAACATAATCAACAGGTCCGCCCCGAGGTTGGTGGCGACGATGGCCGAGAGTTGGTCGTTATCGCCGAACTTGGTCTCGTGGTCCAGTTCGTCTACCGCCACGGTGTCGTTTTCGTTAACGATGGGGACCACGTTTTGGTGTAAAAGCGACGCAAACGTGTTCAAGACGTTACGGTGGCTCTTGGGATAGGTGAAAATGTCGCGCGTTAGGAGAACCTGACCCACCTTTTGTTCGTAGGTGGCGAAGCGTTCTTTATAGATGGCGATGAGTTCGGTCTGGCCGATGGCGGCGATGGCCTGCTGTTCCGGAATGGCCTGGGGACGTTGGTGATAGCCCATATAGTTCAGGCCGACCCCGATGGCCCCCGACGAGACCAGGACGACTTCGCGGCCGTGATGGCGCAGGGCGCTGACCACAAAGGCCAGTTGGTCGATGGCCCGCAGATTGATGGCGCCGTCGGGATAGACCAGGGTGCTGGTGCCGACCTTGATGACGATGCGGTGGGCGGATAACGGTTGACGTGTTGACATGACTTGCCACCTACTTTTCGAGAATTTGGCGTTGCGTATGACTCATATCATTGCCCACTTGCGGCGAAAAAACAAGTCTCATTTTTTCAGTGCTGGGGGTGTCGTCGTGAGGAGTGGTCATCACTTCCTGAGGCGGTTGCTAAACGCCGAATTTAAGGCGAACTAGCGATTTTTCCTCGGAAGACCAGACAAACGCCACGTTTCCGGGTAAACTAGGGGTAACGAAACTAGCGTAAAGGAGTCGAAAGCCGATGGGACTGAAAATCATAGGCGCCATTTTAGTCGCGGTGTTCGGTGGGGCGGTTACCATGGTCACGATTATGGCCTGCGAGAAGTTCGCCCGCCAGCTGATTGCCTAACGGGACCTGGACTCGAATTCGTTAACGGCGTTGGCACTGACCATCGGGCTCATTGGGCTGGACGGGGCCGTGCTGATTCTTGCGTCGCTGGGGCTGTGGGCGTTAAACGTCGAAAGCTTTGGCTGGGCGCAGCGGACCCGCAACGTTTACGTAGTCCTAGGCCTGGGCGGGGACTCCGCCCTGGTGACGTTGGGCATTCTTTACCAGACGTTGAAGCAACTCTGGGGCTACTTACGACGGGACCGTTCATAAAGTCTGGTTCTCTGGTAAATTGATTAGTCCTTGGGGGAATAATAAGTTGAAAAAAGGGTGCCGGTTGAGCACCCTTTTATAATGAGTATGGTTAAAGTTGGGCTAAGTGCAGTAACGTTCGAATCAACTGGCAAGTAAACCCGTATTCGTTATCGTACCAAGCCACGGTTTTGATCAACTGGGTCGTCCCAGCTGTTACGACGGTGGTTTGCGTGGCGTCAAAGATGGAACCGGCTGGGTTGCCCAAAATATCGCTCGATACAATTTCGTCAGAAGTCCAGGAAAATCCCGGATTGGTCTGAGTATACGGGTAGAGATGTTGGTTGACTTGTTCCGCGGTGAGATGGGGCGTCTGGACGACGCTAACCAGTTCGGTCAACGACCCGTCAACCACCGGTACCCGTTGCGCGTGGCCGGTGAGTTTGCCAGCTAGCCGTGGGAGCACTAACCCAATGGCCTTAGCGGCACCCGAAGAATGGGGGATAATATTGGTGGAAGCGGTGCGATTTGCCCGGCGGGTCTGACTGTGGGGACCGTCCAGAATCGTTTGTGATGCGGTAAAGGCATGAACGGTGGTCATGGTTCCTACAATTAGCTTAAACTCGGCGTCGAGTGCCGCGGCCATGGGGGCGAGACAGTTGGTGGTACACGACCCTGCCGAGACCAGATGATCGTTCGCCGTTAACGTTTGATCGTTGACGCCCGCCACGATAGTTTTCACATCGTCACCGGCGGGAGCCGAGATCAAGACCCGTTGGGCACCAGCAGCGAGATGGGCTTGGGCCTTGCGTGCCGAGGTATAGAACCCGGTACATTCCAGCACGATGGTCACGCCGTCCTGGGCGACCCAGGGAAGGTGGCGCGCATCGGCCTGTGCGTAGACGGGGATTTCTTGGCCGTCGACCGAAATTACCGTAGCTGTGGCCGTGACGGTTCCCTGGAAGCGGCCGTGTGTCGAGTCGTATTGTAGAAGATAAGCTAGCATGGCCGGATCGCTCAGGTCGTTAATCGCCACGACCTGAACATCGTGGGTGTCCCGTAATTCCCAAAGCCGCCGGAAAGCCAACCGACCAATGCGGCCAAAGCCGTTGATTCCGATTTTAATTGTCATCATAGTGACCTCCTAAAATTTAAGTACGGTTATAGTATCGTTGCTGGAGACACGATTAGGTAGAGTGAGGTGACCCTAGGATCAGTTGTCCTAGGCTGAAAGGAGTTTACACATGAACGAACAGGTTTTAGGCCATTTTTTACGGTATAAACGCACCACGGCAACGCTGAACGATTTTGACATTACGCCCACCTCCCGGCGAAGAACGCCGGGATTGACGCGCGATGAGGTTTCCGCGTTAGCGCACGTTAGTAGCGACTGGTACACTAGAATCGAGCAGGGGCGGGCTAAAAGCCAGGTATCCCGCGAGGTCCTACTATCCCTCTGTCAGGCCCTGCGACTTTCGAACGCCGAGACGCACTATGTCTTTCATTTAGCGGGACAGTTACCACCGGCGCTGGCGACCACGGCTAAGGACTTAACGGATTTATTAATGGCGCAGCTCCCCCGGCCGGCTTACGTGTTGGGCGCGCATTTTCAAATTGAACAGACCAATCCAAGTTATGCCCGGTTGTATCAATTTACGCCGGCAGTAACGGCCCTCGAAAATAATCTGATTTGGCATTTGTTTCATCAGCGCGCCTGGCGGCAACTTTTTCAAGATTGGGACCAAGTGGTTGCGACTCAGGTGGCTCGTTTTCGGCAGGTCTACAGTCAAGATGCGTCGGCGGTCGACCTGTACCAAGTCTTTCAAGCCGTCCAAACTGACCCAGCTTTTCAGAGGCCCTGGCAACGGCTGACCGTTGCAGATTTGACACCTCAACGCCTGTTATTAAACAGTCAATGGGGGAACCTATATCTTGTAGAGACACCCTTGATTGTGCCGACCACCCAGCAAATCGTCATGATTCAAACGCCAGGGGATGCGGCAACGGCGACCCGGTTAGCACGAATTAATGCGCGTGATGGGGCCCACTCCAATCGTTCAAGTTGACGCCAGGGGCTTCCTGGATAATAATTAATTTCGTCACCGGTTAAGCCAGTGATGGGAGTTGATTAATTTAGGAGATGGTATGGTGAAAGCCAAGTTTGGGATGCTCAGTGTGATCTTACTGGGCATCAATTCAATTATTGGGTCAGGAATCTTTTTATTGCCGGGTCAAGCGGAAAAACTGATTGGACCGGCCAGCATTTTAGTCTTTATTTTCGATATGTTACTGATCATCTCCATCGCGTTGTGCTACGCCGAAGACGCAACCTATTTTCAGGAAAACGGGGGGCCGTACCTCTACGCCAAGGAAGCCTTCGGCAATTTTGTGGGCTACGAGGTCGGTTTTAGCGTCTGGGCCATCAGTATCATTGCCTGGGCGACCATGTCTAACGCCTTTACCACGGCACTAGGAGCCATCTTTCCGGTTCTTAACCAGCCGTTGTGGAAGGACCTGATGATTTTAGCCTTGCTAGGGACCCTGACGCTGATTAATGTTTCGGGGGTAACGCTGACTAAATTAGTCAATAACGTGGTCACGATTGCCAAGTTGATCCCGTTACTGATCTTCGTGGGGGTCGGCGTCTTCTTCATCAACGGCGCGCACTTTACGCCGTTCGTGGTAACCACCGGTAGCTTTGGCGGTTCGTTTGGGTCCGCGGCCATTTTGATTTTCTACGCCTTCACCGGTTTTGAAGCCTTGGCGATTGCGGCGCAGGAATTTCGGAACCCGCAACGCACGATTCCGTTGGCCATCATCGTGGTTTTAGCGGTCGTGGCGTTACTCTACATCCTGATTCAGGTGGTCTCCATCGGGGTTCTGGGGCCGCAGCTGGCCACCAGTAGCGCGCCGATTCAAGACGGCCTGGAACGGATGATTGGCCCGGCCGGCAAAACGTTGGTGGCCGTAGGAACCATCGTGTCGATCTTAGGGATTGCCACGGCGCAGTCCTTCTACCTGCCACGGATCGGGGCATCGATGGCCGATAACGGCGTGATGCCCAAGATCGTCGGCTACCGCAACCGGCAAAACGTGCCCGCCGTGGCCATGCTGATCTCGTTTGTGATTGCCTATCCACTGGCGATTTCCGGGACGTTCCAGACGTTAGCGGCCATTTCGGTGGTGTCGCGCTTCGCCCAGTACATCCCGACCATCTTGGCCGTCTTGATTTTTCGGCGGCGCAAGGTTCAACAGGGCAGCCACTTCCGGGTGCCGTTCGGGCCGGTCTTACCCGTCTTGGCGGTCCTAGTCAGTCTCTGGCTATTGTCGAAGGCCTCGGTCTTCCAGCTGGTCATGGGGCTGGGGTGCCTGGTCATCGCCATGCCGTTCTACTGGTTCTTGGAACGCGGTCGGCGCTCTACTCACTAGTAAGTACGAAAAACACGTTTTCCGGGTCCGCCACGGCGGTTGGAAAACGTGTTTTTTAAATTCGGAAAGTTTCAGATTAGAAGTTACGTCCCGCTTCTTCGGCGCGGCTGAAGGCCTTGGCCATGATATCAGGGGCATTCGCTGGGTCATGATCCATGCCTTCGGCGTAAACGCCGGTAAAGTCGTCCACGCCCATCACGTGCAAGACGGCTTGTAAGTATTGGTGACCTAAGTCTAGGTGACTGAGATCTGGGCCGCCAGCGGTTCCGTGATAGTCGCCACCGGAGGTCTGCAAGTGAATGGCCTTCTTGCCCGTTAAGACACCGGCCATGGTCCCTTCCTGGGTGTAGTGGAAGGTGTCCGGAATTTGCATGACCATGTCGAGGTAACTCTTCATTTCGGTTGGCACAAACAGGTTGTACATCGGGTTGACGAAGACGTACTTATCGGCGGCAACAAATTCGTCGATCCAGGCCTGGCGGGCGGCCTTATACCGTTCTTCGTTGGGATTTAGCGGTTGAGTAACCAGGGCCTTATTGTAGATGGCCACGGCAATCTTATCCAACGGGAACGGCATGTATTCCGAGACGTTGTGTTCGATGATCTGGTCTTCGGGATGCGCGGTGCGGTAGGCCGTGATAAATTGCTGGTAGAATTTATCCGTCGTTGAATAGGTTTTCGTTTCAGGGTGAGCATAAATTACTAATACTTTAGTCATTAATAACTCCTCTTTTCTTAACGATAAGTTAATTATATCAGTAAGCGCTTACATTATAAAGCTATCTGGTTAGAATTTTCAGGTTGGGGGCGGTGTCTGACACCCGAGGGTCTAGCGAAGAGACCGCAAGGGGGACCGTGACGCCCTTGTGACGAGTGGCTTTCATGGCCTTCAACCAGCGTCGAGAAGCCGTGAAAGGTGGAAAGGGAAAACGAGTTGCCGGATCAGTCGCTCCGGTCGAGAAGTTTACCGGTGAAATTGCCAGGTTAAGGCCGCGGGAAGGCGTTTTTTCTGGTATACTTTTAGCCAATGACTAAACTCAAAAGGGGGGATTTCGGTCCATGCTGATTTTTGATTCCATTCTGATTATCGTGTTAATCGTGATCGACCAACTGATTAAACACGCGGTGGTGGCCAATATTGCGTTGGGGGGCCAGCATCCGGTCGTTAGCGGCGTCTTCTCGCTGACCCATCTGCGTAACGACGGGGCGGCCTGGAGCATCTTACAGGGCCAGATGTGGTTCTTTACCGTGATTGCCATCGTGGCTTTGGGGGTCATGGGCTGGTTTTTCTGGCGCTACCGGCACCAAAAAGACCACTGGATCGACGAACTGGGTTTGGCCTGCATGATGGCCGGCACGGTCGGTAACTTCATCGATCGGCTGACCCAGGGCTACGTGGTCGACATGTTCCAACTTGATTTTGTGAATTTTCCAATCTTTAACTTTGCGGATTCCTGCCTGACGGTGGGGGTCATCTTGATTATGATCGGCGTCTTTTTGGCCGATCGACGGGAGGCTAACCAATAAACATGGACATTAAAGAGTTTACGGTGGATCAAAAATTACGGCTCGATAAGCTGGTAGCGGTCAAGGAACCCGAGATTTCCCGGTCCCAGGCCAAATCAGCCATCGAAGCCGGCCAGATTACGGTCGACGGTCAGACGGTGCGGCCTAAGGACGTGGCAGCCGTGGGAGCGCTGGTGCGCATCGCCTTACCGGACCCGCAGCCGATTGATCTAACGCCCGAGGATATCCCCTTAGACATCGTTTACGAAGACGACGACGTGATCGTGGTCACTAAACCCCAGGGAATGGTGGTCCACCCCGCGCCGGGGCACCCCAACCACACGTTGGTCAACGCCCTGCTGTACCACAGCCCCTTATCGCAAATTAACGGGGAGCTACGGCCCGGCATCGTCCACCGCATCGACAAGGACACGTCGGGCCTATTGATGGTGGCTAAAAACGACCACGCCCATCATAGCTTATCCGACCAACTCCACGCCAAGACCAATCTGCGCGAGTATCTGGCCATCGTCCACGGGAACTTTAAGGAAGATGAGGGCGTGATTCGCGCGCCGCTCGGCCGGTCACCCAAGGACCGGAAGAAGCAGGCCGTCGTAGCCGATGGGCGGCCCGCCGTGACCCATTTTCGGGTGTTGGAACGCTACAGCGACTACACCCTGATCGCCTGTCGCTTGGAGACCGGGCGGACTCACCAGATCCGTGTCCACCTGGCCTACATCGGCCATCCGGTCGCCGGCGATCCGCTGTACGGACCCAAGAAGACTTTGAAGGGCCACGGCCAATTCCTACATGCGCGCGAACTGGGCTTTAAGCAGCCCACCACGGGTGAACAACTGGACTTTACCTGCCCGGTACCGCCGATTTTTCACGACACCGTCCAACGCTTACGGCGCCAAGCGGGATTGCCGGTTGACAAAGCCATTTAGTTTTTTTATGCTAAACTTAATATCAAACGATATCAAACGGGTTTGCCGGTAGTTGGGCGGGCGGGTTTCTTCACCATTTTTGCCGAAGAAGCCCGCCCGTTTCCCTCACTACGACCAACCTAAATTTTCGAGGAGGACAATATAATGCCAAAGGTAGTTGTCGACGCAATGGCCATGCAACGGGCCTTAACCCGGATTACATACGAAATTATCGAGCGAAATAAAGGGGTAGACGACCTGGTCATTCTAGGAATCAAGACCAGAGGCGTCTATTTGGCGCGCCGGATTGCAAGTCGGTTACAACAGTTGGAAAACGTGACGGTGCCGGTCGGCGACCTCGACGTCACGCCGTATCGCGACGACATCGAACACGATGCCCAGACTGAACCGGAAGTGACGGCGACCAACATCGACTTTCCCGTGGCCGGTAAGAAGGTCATCTTAGTGGACGATGTGTTATACACCGGGCGGACGATTCGAGCGGCCATGAGTGCCGTGATGGCCTTAGGGCGGCCCAAGAGTATTAACCTGGCCGTTTTAGTCGATCGGGGGCACCGCGAGCTGCCAATTCGCGCCGATTTTGTGGGCAAGAATATTCCCAGTTCTCAGCGCGAACGGATTAAAGTCTCCGTCAGTGAGATTGACAATCGCGACGCAGTGGAAATCTTAAAGGCGTAAGCACCTAGCTAGATAAAGGGGCCGATGTGGCATGGCAAAACGTTATTTAATTTTAGAAGACGGCTCGGCTTACGCGGGTGAAGGATTCGGTGCCGGAGCAACCACCAGTGGTGAAGTCATCTTTAACTTGAATCTGTTGGGGTACCAAGAAACGATTACCGATCAGATCTATCACAACCAGATTATCATCTTCGCCCAGCCGGCCATTGGCAACGTGGGCATCAACCACGATAGTTACGAATCCATCCTACCTACGGCTAAGGGGATGGTCGTCCGTGACTTGACCAATATCTCGACGAACCGGCTATCGCGCCTATCGCTCGACGAGTTTCTCCAGCAACACAATATTCCCGGTATCAGCGGCATCGATACGCGTCACCTGATTCGTAAGCTGCGTCAGGCGGGACCCATGAAGGGCAGTATTGTCGACGTGGCCGACGCGCACGCCTTCGACCAGTTGAACGCCACGGTCCTAACCAACCGGCAGGTCGATCAGGTCGCCACGCCCAAGCCGTATTCCAACCCGGATACCGGTAAAAACGTGGTGGTGATTGACTTCGGGTTAAAGCACGGAATCTTGCGGCAATTGTCCGAACGGCGCTGCAACGTCACGGTGCTGCCGTGGACGGCTAGTGCCCAGGACGTCTTGAACCTGGATCCGGACGGCGTCTTATTGTCCACGGGTCCCGGCTCACCGTTAGATCTGGGGACCGGCGTACTGGACATGATTCGCGAGGTGCAGGCCGAGATTCCGTTGTTTGCGATCGGCCTAGGCCACGAGTTATTCGCCCTGGCCAACGGCGCGGAATTAACGGCATTACCGGTGGAATACCACGGCAGTAGCCACCCGATTCGCCGCATCATTACCAACGATGTCATCTACGCCACGCAGGGCCAGGGGTACGCGGTCCTAGCGAAGTCCATTGACCGCGACCGGCTGATCACCACCTACGTGGACCTGATCAACGGCACCGTGCAGGGGTTACGACACCGGGACTTTCCGGCCTTTTCCGTGCAGTTCTTCGCGGATGGGGCTCCAGGTCCCCACGAAAGCCGCGACCTCTTCGATGAATTTATGGAAGCGATGACCTCACGGGAGGGATAGACTTGCAAAACTGGGATCAGTTACAAAAAGTGTTAATTATTGGCAGTGGGCCCACCGAGATTGGTCACGAGACCGAGCTAGATAGTGCGACCGTGCAGATTTTGACCGAGTTTAAGAAGCACGGGGTCCGCACACTAGTGATCGATAACAATCCCTTCTCGGTCGCCCTAGAAGAGATTCAGCCCACCAACATGTACGTTCAGGCCGTGACGACGGCTAACGTGCGCCACATTCTCGAAAAGGACCACCCCGATGCCATTTTACCTACTTTGGGTGGACTGCGGGGGCTGCGCATCGCCCAAGAGCTCCAGGAAAACGGGGACTTGGGGCGCTACGAGGTTGCCGTTTTAGGGATGCCCACCAGCACACTCGAACAAATCAATAATCCGGCGGCGCTAAACGCCACTCTCAAGGAAATCCACGAACCGGTGATTGAAGCGCAGGTCGTGCAGACCGAAGACGAGGCGTTGGGGCTGGTTGAGGCGATTGGGTTTCCCCTGATTGTTAAGCCGGTTGCACCGCGGGTCGATACCAACCGGACCATCTGTGAAAATGTCGACGACATGCTAACCGCGCTCAGCCAAGGTTTTCAACAGTCGCGGTTCGACCAGTGCACCCTAGAGCGGAGCGTAGTCGGCTATAAGGAAATCGAAATGGTCGCCATTCGTGACCGGGTCGATACGGAACTCTTGATTAGTGGTCTCGAAAATATCGACCCCATCGGGATTCACTCCGGGGACTCCATCGTGGTTAGTCCGCCGCAAACCCTCAACGACCGGGAGTACCAGGATCTCCGGGATGCCACTTTTCGGATTGCCACGGAACTTAACGTGGTGGGTATCCTGCACGTGCACTTCGCGTTGAACCCGGCCAACCAGCACTTCTACGTGACCAAGGTGGCGCCGTACTTTACACGCGGCGTGACCCTAGCGGCCCGGACCGTGGGGTATCCCGTGGCCATCGTGACCGGGGAGCTCCTGTTAGGCCAACGCTTGGTCGACGTGAAGCTGCCCAGTCGTTACGTCAAGCAAACGGCCATTATGGAACCCATGAACGATCACATCAGCGTGCGGATTCCGCTCTGGCCGTTCCAGGAAGTGCCCGACGCGGATCAACACCTGAACACGGCCATGAAGGCGGTCGGCTCGACCGTGGGGATTGGTCGTTCGGTCGAGGAAGCGATGCTCAAGTCGGTCCGCAGCTCGCAGTTCTCACCCAGAGACGTTTTACCCTCCGTCAGTAATCTGACCGACGGCGAGATGATTAGCCAGTTGATTCACCCCCTGGCAAACCGGATTTTGGTCCTCATCGAAGCGTTACGGCGCGGATATTCACCGGCCGAACTCAGTGAACTGACCAAGATCGATCCGTTCTACTTCGTGAAGCTACAACACCTCTTAACCATTGAAAAGCAGATTCAAGAAAATCCGCTGGATCTGGCTACGCTGAAGCGGGCGAGGTACTTTGGGTTTGGGGACGGGATGATTGCCCGCATCTGGCAGACCGATACCGCCGAGATTCGACGGTTGTCGACCACCGCTAAGCTGGAGCCGACCTACAAGATGATCGAACCCACGGCGGGGGAGTTTCCCGAGGATGCCAGCGGCTACTACAATACGTTCGAATACGAAAATGAAAGTCAGCCACTCGGCGACCGAACCGCCTTGGTTCTGGGACGCGGGGGGAACCAACTGGGATCCAACTCGTCGGCCGAGTACTTCACCACCGAGATGCTTAAGCAACTCAAGCGTGCGGGATATCACACCATCCTGATGAATACCAACCCGAACGCGGTGGGGGTCGCGCCCGAATTCTCTGATAAGCAGTACGTCGACCCGATTCAGTTGGGGGATGTGCTGAACGTGATTCATCTAGAGCACCCCGATATTGTGATTGTCCCGGGGAACCGCCACTACCTGACGCGGGAACTCAAGAAACTCGATTTGAACCTCCACGTTCTACCACCGGATCAGGAAACCGCCGATCAGTTACCAGAGATGGCCACAATTGGGGTCAGCTTGTTCGTTCACGAGCAGCAAAAGGTTGCCATCGGGGTGATGGATTTGATTGCCCCGGGGATGACCCAAAACCTGGCCCAGATCACGGCCTTTCGGATGCCAGCGGAACTACCCAAGGCCCAGCGACTGAACCTGGTTGAGGCGGCCAAAAAAGCCGTTAGCGAACGCCAGGTCCGCGGGATGGTCCAGGTCCTGTTCGCGCCCAAGAGTGCCACGTCTAAGCAGTTGGTCTGTGTCGGTACCCGGCCGACGCGGTTGACCGAGATGGCTTTTCTCAGTAAGGTCACGGGAATCAACTGGGTGCGCATGCTGACAAGACAACACATCGAAACGCTCGATCCCGCCGAATTGGCGGCCATCAAGATCGACCTGAACAGTAAACGGGTGGCCTTGATGAACGCGGCGTTCCCGTTCCGGCAGCTCCACGTCTTGAACCGTCCCGGGACCACCGACCAGGAAGTCGGGGCAACGATTGCCTTTGGGTCCAGTGAGGCGTTAAAGCTAAACAATTTGAGTGATACGGCCGAACTGGACCGAATCATCAACCGTACAATTTAATTGGTCAATACAAAAAGGGCATCCACTCGCGTTCTGGCGAGTGGATGCCCTTTGATGACGGCATACTTATTTAGAATTGTTGGCCATTAATTGGTCGACCAAGGCACTTTCGGGAGTCACGAAGACCGTCTTTTGCCCGGTGAAAATCACGAAGCCGGGCTTAGCGCCGTTGGGCTTGTGAATCCGTTTAACCGGTACATAGTCGACGGGCACGGTGCTAGACGCACGAGCCTTACTGAAGTAGGCGGCCAGGTTAGCCGCCTCCAGGATGGTTTGCTCGCTGGGGTCGGCGGCGTGCACAATCACGTGTGAGCCCGGCATATCCTTGACGTGCAGCCAAATATCGGTGCGCTTGGCCGTGTGGAGGGTCAACTTGTCGTTTTGCAGGTTGTTCTTCCCCACGGAAATCTTGGTGCCATCGCTGGCCGTGAACTGGTCGGGTTTACTGATCTGTTGTTTCCGCCGCTTTTTGGCCTTTTTCTGATGGTCATGGTCGCGGAGGTAGCCGCCTTGCTGAAGTTCCAGGCGAATGTCAACCAGGTCTTTTGGTGCGGCCAATTCAATCTGGGCCATGATGTTGGCGAAGTAATCGACGTTGGCCTGGGTCTGTTCAATCTGCGTGGTTACGTAGCTGACCGCATTTTTGGCCTTTTGGTAGCGTTTGAAGTATTTTTGGGCATTTTGGTTGGGGGACAGCTGGTTGGACAGAGCAATCTTCAGCGGCTTTTCGTGGTCGTAGAAGTTTGGCAGTGTCACAGATGCGTCACCGCGCTTCACCTGGTACAGGTAAGTCGTTAAAATTTCGCCCTTAACCCGGTACTCGTCGGCGTTGGCCGTTTCGGCTAAGGTTCGCTGCAATTTTTTCAACTTATTGCGGTTCTTCTTCAGCTCGTTACGAACCACCCGAATCAAGACGCTACCTTGTTGTTGGACCCGGTCTCGTTCGGCCTTATCCTGGTAGTAGGTGTCGAGTAGTTGGCTCAGAGTCGTTGCGGTGTGTTGTTGACCCTCGGCCGGGTACGGGAAGGCCGTGAAACTGGTCTTGCCCTTCGGCGACACGGTTAACGTGGGTTGCGGATCATTGAAGCGATCAAAGAACGTTGTGAAGTGTGCGTTGACGTCGCCGGGTTGGTGCAGGGCACTGGCCAATGCGGCGGCGGTGTCCTTACCAAGTCCCTGGTACTGGTGCTGCAAGGTCCCCGCTAAAACATCGCGGTTCGGGAACTCGCGGATGGTGGCCGCTAAATCGGCCCGTGGCCCGGCAAACGGGTCGTCGAGGTCCTGCTTGGGGGGCGTGATGTATTGCGCACCGGGCAGGAGTAGCCGATAGCGGTTTTGGTCGGATCCAACGTGCTTGATCGCGTCGAGGATCTTCCCGCTGGCCTGGTCGACCAGAATGACGTTACTGTGGCGGGCCATGATTTCCACGATCAAGTGGAGTTCTTGCTGATCGCCCAGTTCGTTACGCGCCGTGAAGACCAGGTGAACGACCCGGTCGTTAGCGGCTTGGGTGACGCCCTTTAAGATGGCGCCTTGCAGGTACTTACGTAGAATCATGGTAAAGTTCGTGGGTACCGGGGGATTGACGTAGGGAATCTCGGTGACTTGAATACGCGCATAGGTCGGGTTGGCCGACAAGAGGATCGGGTAGTTGTGCCCATTAGCGCGAATGGTTAAGACCACTTCGTTAGCGTAAGGTTGGTTAATCTTGCTGACCCGCCCGGTGGTGACGGTCTGCTGCAGCTCGTGAACCATGGCGTGGGTGAAGGATCCATCAAAGGACATCGAATCACACCTTTCTAGGTAATTAATTTTGGGTTAGTCGTGACGTGGACTGGACTAAGCGGATTTTATGGGGACCACTGCTCGCCAGAATTAGGGGAACCCACGTCAGCGTTCAAAAAAGCAATACATCCTAAAGTATAGCGATTGTGGGGCTAAAGCGCAAAGAAGTTTCCTCGCGAAAAAGTTTCCATAATTCCGGTTGAATTAGTGCTTGTGACGGCCAAGGAATCCGCTGTATAATGCAACCAAAGGAGTGAGGGCAGTTGAAATCCAGTCTAGCAGCCTTAATGACGGTCACCAAGGCGCAACAAACCTTGTTACAGCGGATGGCCAAGCAGCATCACTTAACGGTTTCAGAGTGGCAACTTTTGGACCAGATCGGTGGGGGTGCCAACACCCAAGAAATTCTCGCGCAGCAGACTCGGCTGGACACCTCGACGCTTAGTCGGCAACTCAAGGGGTTGGTGACTAAGGAAATGGTCACCAAGGAAGCCGTGGGACGTGATAAACGTCAACTTGTATACAGCATTACCGCTACGGGAACCGAGACCGCCGCGGCGATCAACACCGCGTTTGAAGCGCTAGCGGACCAGGTTTTTGAACACTGGTCGGCCGACGAACGCAACTTATTACAAATCTTATTAAACCGGTTAGCGAAAAGCATGGATCGACAACGAACCATGTCAGCGAAGTAAGGAGTGAAGCCATATTCAATCACGATTAGTCGTCATTTCTTTAGACGCCATGGGTAGTCGGGACCTCGATGACCATCTCGACGAGTTACCCAACCTGCGTCGCCTGGTGGTCACGGGGACTAGGGTTAAGCGAGTCCGGGGAATCTATCCCACGTTAACCTACCCGTCCCATACCACGATTATTACGGGTCAGTATCCGCGAGAACACGGCATCATCAACAACACAAAGCTACAACCCCAACGTCAATCGCCGGATTGGTACTGGTACCAACGCGACATTGAGGTGCCAACCCTCTACGACTTAGTGCGGCGACAGCACCGGAAGACGGCGGCCTTTTTGTGGCCGGTGACCGCGGGCAGTCGTATCAGTTATAACCTGGCCGAAATCTTTCCTAATCGGATCTGGACCAACCAGGTGTTGGTTTCGCTGAAAGCCAGTAGTCCGGTCTTCTTACTTCGGATGAACCAAAAGTACGGTCACCTGCGGCGGGGCATTCAACAACCTGAATTGGACGACTTTATCACCGCCTGTGCGGCCGACACGCTCTATACTAAGCGGCCGGCCCTTACGTTGATCCACCTGGTCGATATGGACAGTATGCGCCATCGCTATGGCGTGCGCTCGACTGAGGCACTGGCGGCGTTAAAGCGGTTGGATGCCCGGGTCGGCAAGCTGATTGACGCCACGATTGCGGCCGGTACCTTTAGCGAAACCAATTTTGCGGTGTTAGGCGATCACTACCAGATTAACGTGGATCACATGATCCACCTGAACCAGGCCTTTGCGCAACGGGGGTGGTTGACGCCGACCAAGGACGGTACGGTCAAAAACGATTGGCACGTCTGGGCTAAGTCCTGTGACGGGTGCACCTACGTCTATACCCGCAACTTCGCCGACGGGGCGCATTTAAGGGAGCTATTGGAAACGACGCCGGGCGTCCAAACGGTCTACACCGGCGCCGAAGCAGCCCAACGGGGGGCCGATCCACAGTGTCAGTGGTTGGTTGAGGCGCAGGCCGGTTACTACTTTACTGATGAGACCAACCGGCCGGCCGTGGTGGAAGCCGTCGATCCGGCTAGCTTGGGTCAACCGGACCGCTATCACGGGGTTCACGGATACGATCCGGATAAGTCGGATTACCGGACGACGCTGGTGCTTGCTGGGCCGGCCATTCGTGCGGGTCACACCATTGAAACGGCAGACCTGGTGGACGAAGCCCCCACGTTTGCGCGGCTCTTAGGGGTACGGTTCCCCGAACCGTTGCCGGGTCACGCGTTGACCGCGGCGTTCAAGGGGGTCCACCATGCAGCTGAGTAAAGAACAGTGGAGTTGGGTCTTCTACGACTGGGCCAATTCCGGGTACGGCATCATCGTGACTACCGCCGTGCTACCAATTTACTTCAAGGGGGTCGCCCAGGCCAGTGGGGTTACCGCGGCCAATGCCACGGCCTTCTGGGGGTATGCTAATAGCTTAGGGACGTTACTAGTCGCCGTACTAGCCCCGTTTCTGGGGGCGTTAGCTGACTATCCCGGATTTAAGAAGCGACTTTTAACGGGCTTCACCACGTTGGGGATGCTGATGACGCTGGGTCTGGCACTGTTGCCGCCCAACCAGTGGCAGTGATTATTGGTGATCTACGTGTTGTCGGTTTTGGGGTATTCTGGCGGAAACCTATTTTACGACAGTTTTTTGACCGACGTCAGTACCGATGAGCAGATGGATCAACTCTCCAGCACCGGTTACGGTTTTGGGTATCTCGGGGGCGTCTTAGCCTTTATTTTATTTATGATCCTCGAGTTAACCCACGGTTTTGGCCACCTATCGAGCACGGCGGTGGCCCGCTGGGGCTTTGCGCTAGCCGCCGGATGGTGGGTGATCTTCTTCATTCCGCTCTTAAGAAACGTGCACCAACGACACGCACTTTCCGCTACCCCGGCGCCGTTGAAGCAAAGTTGGGCGCGGGTCTGGCAGACCGTGCGGCACTTGCGCCAACACCGCCAGCTGGCGTGGTTTTTAGTGGCGTACTTCTGCTACATTGACGGGGTGGATACCATCTTTACCATGGCCACGTCGATCGGCCTGGACATCGGCATTACTAGTACCACGCTCATCATGGTGTTGTTGGCGGTACAATTAGTGGCCTTTCCGTGTTCCATCTTCTACGGCTGGTTGGCCCAAAAGACCAGCGCCCGCACCGGAATTTTGATTGCCATTATTGTTTATTTGATTATCTGTGTGGACGCCTTACGCCTGAACACGGCCAACGACTTCTGGTTGCTGGCCATTCTGGTCGGGACCAGTCAGGGCGGTATTCAGGCGCTCTCCCGTTCGTACTTTGGTCGGCTGGTTCCCAAAAACCAATCCAGCGAGTTCTTCGGGTTCTATAATATTTTAGGAAAATTCTCCGCCGTTCTGGGGCCCGTGTTAGTCGGGGTAGTCACCCAACTAACCGGGCAATCGCGAATTGGCGCGGCGTCGTTAGCGCTCCTGTTCTTGGCCGGCTTAGTCGTTTTTCTAGCGTTGCCCAGACTGGCAGCGGACAATTCCTAGTCCTTATAAGGGTTTTATGGTATTCTAGGGGATAAATGAAAGTGAAAAGTAGGTGTAAGAACATGAAGATTGCTGTGGTCACCGATAGTACCAGCTATTTGTCCGCAGAAGAGGCGGAACGTTATCAGATTCACGTCGTTCCGATTCCGGTGATCATTGACGGCCGTTCCTACGATGAAGGCGTTGATATTACCACTGAGGAGTTCTATGACTGGCTACGTAATTCCAAGTCATTCCCCAGCACTTCGCAGCCACCCTTGGGTGAGATGATTAATCTCTACAACCAGTTGGCGGATGAAGGTTACGATACGGTGATTAGTATTCACTTAGCCAGCACGATTTCTGGCTTTGTTAACCAATTAAAGAACTTAGCACCCACGATTGACAACATCCGGGTGATTCCTTACGATTCACAGATTACGGTCAAACTCATGGGCTATTTAGCCATCGAAGCATCCCGGATGGCGGCCAAGGGTGCCACCCCCGAAGAGATTCTGGCGCGGCTAGACGATTTACGGTCGACCATCGGGGAGTATTTCGTGGTCGACGACTTGCAAAACCTGGTGCGGGGCGGGCGGTTGTCCAACGCCTCGGCCTTTATCGGCAGTGTCTTACGAATCAAGCCGTTACTGACCTTTGACGACCAGACCCACGAGATCGTGGCCTTTGAGAAGGTACGGTCGCGCAAGAAGGCCTTAGCCCGCGTGGAAGACCTCTTCGTCGAGGCGCAGGCCAAGGTCGATTACCCGTTGAAGGCGTTGGTGATCGATGCCAACGATCCCGACGGTGGGGCCGCCTGGGCGGCTAAGATTACCCAGCAGTACCCGGACATTCCCGTAGAACGTTCCTATTTTGGACCGGTCATCGGGGCGCATCTGGGCGAAAAGGCGTTGGCGTTAGCCTGGATTAAGGACTACGAACGCGCTTAAGCATTGATTAATCCAGTGAATCCAATTAAAAGCAGGAAGGACATTCTCGATTGGAGGATGTTCTTTTTAATGCTCACCAGCTGCCTTTTGGCGCACGTTTCGACACTAAATATTCGGAGACGCTAAAGAGCCTGGGGCTTCTGTCCCAGACTCCAAATATCATAGAACCTAAAAAATGGGCCCCCTTAACTGGGAGCCCATTTTCGCTAGTTTAGCTTCGTTTTTTGGATGGCAACTTTTTGATGCGTTGTTCGGCTAAATGATAAACTTTTTTGTCTTCACGTTTGCCAATAGCGACAATTTCAATAATTTTAATCTGCTGATTTTCTTGGGTAAAAATAATTCTGAGACCGGCCCTTTTATGTTTCAGCTTATTGAATCCTGCTAAGGCACCGCGTAGTGGCTGCCCTGCCTGCATCCCCCGCAGACGAATTCGGTTTAGGGCTTTATCAATCAAAATTTTTTGGGAACCGTCAAGATGATCATAATCACCCTTGGCAGACGCTAGATATTGAATTTGGTAATATTGATTTTCGGTCATGACCTATTCCCAGCCATCATTGGGGTCAATCTTAGGCCTTGAACTTGCTAGGGCCTTACCCCGAACCTGTTCATCAGTAAAAGTGGGTTCTGCATGATTCTTACGTTCTAAGGCTTTTAATTCGAGGAGTTGATCTTGCAGCGCTTCGTTTTCCTTAACCAGGTCTTCATAATCGGCAACTGATAGAACCACGCCAGCGGGGGTATTTCGATTAAAAACGTAAACCCCGGTATTAGTAGCTTGGGCTTGATCAAAGACATTTTTGGGTGACCGTTTGAGTTCGCTAATATTACTAGTTGGAACATCTAAGATTTTCATGTTCTCAGCTCCTTTTAAGTACATAATATATCATCAATTATAGTTTTTTAAAAGTCTTTTGAGCTGTTGAAAAGAAACTTCAACGTGAATCTCCAAGTTTAAATAGTCAATTCAGTCTCAGAGGGGGGACTTCGTTATTAAACAAGATAATTTTAAGAACTAGCCCCCCTTTAACTAGGAGTCCATTGTTGATAGTTTGACTGAGCCATCAACGAATAAAATTCTTTCGTTGAATCAAGGCATTTTGTTTTTGACTAGCGCATAGTGATATAGGGCGGCGTAACCGTCTTGTGTGTTAGAATCCGGTTCGTTTACAACGGCCAAATGCAACTTTTCCAGATCTTGTTTGAGGGCCCAATCGAAGATCTCTTGGACGACCCCAGGCCAGAACGCCGCTCCCCAATCATTTTACATTGTGCAAAATGAAACTAGTGTGAAAACGCGTCGTTATAATAATTTAAATAAGCAATTGGGCTGGTAATCTCGTCGAAATATGGTATGCTTGTCTTCGTAATTAAAATTTACGGAGTAGGCAATAGGGCGTTAAGTGCTGGTGGAACGCAATGTGAACACCGGACGAAGGACACGTGGTCCGCGATCTTATTGCCGCATTGGCCGCAGCGATGTGGCAACTCCCTTAGGAGATGTCTGAAATGAAGACAATGGTAAGAACCCAGCTACCCAAGCTGGACACGTTGAGTATGGTCACGATGGGCTTATTGATGGCGGTGCAGCTGGTAGTCAGCCGCTTTACCATCAGTAACCAGTTTATGCGCTTGAGTTTCACCTTCCTGGTGGCCGCGCTATTGGCCAAGTGGTTTGGCCCGTGGTGGGGGATGATGACGGCGGCGTTAGTCGATATCGTGGGTACGCTGATGACCGGGGGCCCGTATTTTGTCGGGTTTACCATCTCGGCCATCGTTGGTTCGCTGATCTACGCGCTGTTCTTCTACCGGCAACCAATCACGTGGTGGCGCATTATCGTGGCGCAACTACTGGTGGTCGTACTGGTCAACATCGGGCTCAATTCCGAATGGCTGGTGATCATGTACCACACGCCACTTTGGGGCATTTTACCCGTGCGGTTAATGAAAGAGGCCGTGACCACACCGATTCAAATCGTGCTGTTGTACGTGGTGTTGAAGAGTCACGTGATTCAAAACCTGGAACACCGCTTAAAAACGAAAGCTTAATTTAATGCATTAGCCGTGAGGGGTTGCCGAAAAAGGGGTAGCCCTCACGGCTTTTTTTATGGAATGATGACAGCTTAAATATTAATAAAATTACTTTAACTTAAATCAACCAACCCGACCACCACTCCCGCCACATCTTAAAACTGGCCGCAACACCGAACCAAGTCACTAAGGTCGAGCTACCCAGGGGCGGCATATGCTACACTGGTAAGTACCAGTGGTAGGTCAGTGGCCTATCCAACCTTTAAGTTTTTCTAGTATCCCGACGCCTTGGCTTGTACTTCTGGCGAGAGTTGGGTATAACGGACTAGGAAAACGGATAACCGGATTTTATATTCAGGGGGAGACACAACCATGAAACGCTTAGCACAACTGTATGCCCAATATAAGGACGTTATCGCCTACCTGGTCTTCGGGGGCCTGACCACGTTAGTCAACCTCGTGGTTTTCTTCATGACGGCCAGTCTGTGGCACTGGAACTATCAAATCGGGGTGGCCGTGGCTTGGTTCGTCTCCGTGTTATTTGCCTATCTGACCAACCGGGTTTGGGTCTTTCATTCCCACTTTACTACCATGCGTGCGTTGGGTCGCGAAATCGTATCGTTCTTCTCCGTGCGGGCACTGACCCTGGTGATGGACGAAGGCATTATGTGGATCGGGGTTTCCTTACTCATGCAAAACGAAATGTTGACGAAGTTGGTGGACCAGGTGGTCGTGGTCTTAGCTAACTACTTCTTCAGCAAGTGGTTAGTCTTTCGTAAGACCAAGGCGGCTGCGAAAAATTAAAGCTGAAACGTTAAAATCCCGTTAACCAAGACCGCAGAGGGTCGGTGGTTAACGGGATTTTTTGATGTTATTTAGATATTGAGACGGGTTTCTTCGGTTGGTGCGGTTGCTTGGGCGTCGTGAGCTGGACGTCAAAGACCTTCAGGAAGAAGGCCACCAACGGCACGCCGACGATCAGGCCCCAGGTGCCAAAAATCTGCTCGCTGACGATCAAGGTGATGAAGGTCACGAAGATCGGTAGGTTGGTGGCGTTGGCCATCAAGCGGGGGTGCAGGAAGTAGGATTCAAACAGGTGCACCAGAATCACTAAGGCTAGGACTTCCAAGACCCGTAGCACGCCGCCGGTCACGAAGGCGATGATGGTTAGCGGAATCAGCGAGATCAGGACCCCGGCCACCGGAATTAAGCCCAGGAAGAACACGGCGATTCCTAAGATCAGCAGGCTCGGCATGTGCAGAATCCAGAGGCCTAAGACCATCAACACCGTATTAATGGAACAAATCAACAGCTGAGTTTCAATCACGGTCCCGAAAATTTGGACGAAACTGAGAATTAGATCGCCCATCGGTACGAACAACTTCGCGAAACGACTCTTAGTAAAGGCGTGGACGAAGCGTTGGAGTTGGGCCTTGGTCAGGTTAAAAATAAAGCTGAAGAAGAACGCCAACACGATGGTTTCGACCCCGGAACTCAACCGGGAAAGTTTGCCAATGCCTGAGGTGAAGAGCGTCTTACTGTTGCTGATGACGGACGCGTTTTGGGTGAGGTTCTTGATCACCTTCTTGGCCGACGTTTCCAGCTGTGGGTAGGTTTGAATCAAGCGATTGACCGCGTGTGGCAGGTTTTCCACCTCATCGACTAGCGGGGGAATGATCTGGGCGAAAGCCGCCACTAAGATGCCTAGAAAAATTAGGTACACCAGCAGGGTCGCCAACAGATGTCCCAGATGTAGATGGCGTTCGATCCCCATGATGGCGGCATTAGCCAGGTAAATAAAGATCACCGTAAACAACGCCAGTGACAGAAAGCCCCGGGCAAACCACGCGATGATGATCAGGAGTACTAGTGCCAGGTAATAGGCCGTTAACGGGTTTTGCCAGGCACGTTTTAAACTAGGTAACATGCAAACATCCTCTCCAAAGCAGGTAATACGTTGAGTTTACGCTGGGTGCTGTTGGATTGCAACTACGTCAAAAGCCCCGCCGGTCGAGCTGACCGACGGGACTTTTGTGAGTTGTCGTTAACAAGGGACTAACTGGCCTGAGCGGCGGTCAGCTTGCGTTGGCGCACCGGTCTGAAGTGGTAGTACAGGGCCACTAAGGCGCCGCCCACCAAGACACCCAGCATGTTGGCTAAGACGTCGTTGATGTCGCTACTGCGGTTGATCAACCAGTGATGAGACAAGACGTATTGCAGGGTTTCGATGCTACCGCCGACGAAGAACCCGAAGAGGGTCACGCCGATCAGCGGTAGGCGCGGCCACAGCCATTTGACCAGCAGGCCGAGCGGCAGGGTCATTAGGATATTTTCGGCAAAGCCTAAGTTAAACAAGTCGAGTTGGGTCAAGTTCACACGCCCCGTGCCGGGCGGCATGATATAGACGGCTGTGCCGGTAAAGGCTAAGGGGGTGAACACGATAGCGGCTAAACCGGTTAAGTAGCCTAAGGTGATTAAGACAAACCAACGATGTTGTCGATTGACCACCGTGGTCAGAATGGTCAGGCCACTTAGACTGGCCACAAGTAAGATGATGAGTAAGGGTTCCCAGCGCATATAACCACCTCCGTTTGAGAATTGAGATCAGCGGGTAACTGAATATGCTTCTCATACTAGCGCAGAAAACGCGCGAACAACACCTTTTGGGGCTGGTCTTTACGGTTTCTTTGGGGGCTTAATGAAATCACAAGGTCGTGGTCACGAAAACATCACACTTTTACGGGAATTTGGTGCCGCAACGCGCCTAACGGGGGAACGGATAACTAGTCGGTTCGGCTAAGCACCTGGGCGCGTTGCGCTTGCATCAGCGTGGTCAACTGTTCCGGTGTGGTCCGGTTTAACGACAACGGCGGCAGGGCGTCTAAGTCGAAATAGCCGATCCGGTCGACCTCCATGCTGGGCTCGAAGTGGCCCTCCAGCGGCTCGCACGCAAAGACTAACTTGTAGAATTGGGCGACCTGGGGGATGTCGGGGCGCTGGGCCGTGTCAAAGATGTGTAACAGGCCACGAGTCCGCACGGCCAGTCCCGTTTCTTCACGGACCTCGCGTTCAACGTTTTCTCGGGGCGAATAGCCGACGTCCGCGTAACCGCCGGGCAGTGCCCAGGTTTGGGTGGGCACGTCTTGTACTAGCAAAATGCGGTCGGCTTTTAGGATCAACGCGCGTACGTCGACCTTGGGCGTCACGTACCCGGTGTCTTGGGCCAGCGCCGTTTTCAACTGAGCCACGTTCACCTGGGGATTGAGGGCCATTTGTTGTAGAAGAAAGGCTTGGAGTTTTTGGTAGCGGTCCCGGTCGAACGGGTCCTGGGTAAACGCCAGACCACTTTGAATCAGCGCTAGCATGTTGCGTTGGGTGGTTAGTAGGTCGTCAGTCATGATTAGTAGTTCCTCCTTCAAGGACCACCAACCGGTCCGCCGGAATCTGGGCGGCAATTTCGGCCGGTAAGGGTTGGTCGGTCACGATGGTGGCGAAGTCGCTGGGCTTAAAGAGCCGAAAGTTGTGGGTCACGTTCACTTTAGTGTGGTCCACCAGTAACATGAGCTGCGTGCTTTGTTGCTTGAGGGCGGCCTTCACGGCGATGTCGTCTTCGTAGGCGTAGTACACCCCGTCAGCCGTCAAACCCGCGCAACTCAACACCGCCGTCTCAAAATGAAACTTGGTGAGGTCTAAAATGCTATCGGGGCCCTGAACGCACCGCTGTTCGGCGTTGAGCGGCCCGCCCAGAATGCGCGTGCGGTAGGCGGCATGGCGCAGGGCTTGGTCGGCCACGTCGAGCGAATTGGTGACCAGTAGGCCGGGAGCCGCGGATTTAGTAGTCAGGTATTGGGGGAGACAGGTCACCGTGGACGAAACGTCGAGAAACAGTAACCGTTGGCCGGCTAACAGGGTGCTGGCCCGTTTTGCCAAGGCGCGCTTGATCGTCAGCAGGTCGTTTTGCCGGTCCAGGTACTGGTCCAGCTTATTAAAGGTGTTGGGCAGGCTGATGCCGCCGTAGTTGCGTTCGGCTAACTGGCTATCGGCCAACTTGATGATGTCGCGGCGGGCGGTGTCCCGGGAGGTGCCGGTGAGGGCCATGATATCGTGGAGGCTAAGCGTTTGGCGTTGCTGCAAGTGGGTCATGATTTGGGCGAGGCGGGATTTTTGGGTCATTAAAATCATCTTCTTTGCATCAAATTAAGCGTTTATTACATAATAGCTTATTATGACTTAAATGCAAATACTAGCCCTCATTACCCAACCAACAAAATGGGAGCGGAAAATGCGATTTTTTGTTAATTTGGCAGGTTTCTTTTGTGTCGTTTTTAACCCCGCGTTAGTTGGGACGCCGCAGAAGTCAGGTTATAGTGGATCTTGAAAGTCTAATCAGGTCATTGGTTAATGGAAAAAATAGCATAGGTATTGAGTGGTGACGCTGCAGAAAGGGTGTGTGGGTGTATGGGAATTCTAATGGCATTAATTCCGGCACTGGGTTGGGGGATACAACCGCTGATTGCTCGCAAAGTTGGGGGTAGCCCTACCAATCAGATTCTAGGTACTGGAATGGGGGCCGGCCTGGTCGGTGTGCTGGTGGGACTCTTGGCGGGGAGCGTTCACGGGCTGAACTTTTGGTTGAGCTTTGCAGCGGGCTTCCTGTGGGCCTGGGGCGAAGTCGGACAGTTCGTAGCCTTCACCCGCATCGGGGTGACCCGCACCATGCCCATTTCCACGGGCTTGCAAATCGTCGGTACGTCGCTGATCGGGGTGTTGATTTTTGGCGAATGGGCCGGGACCACCGCCCGGTTACTGGGGACCATCGCCATCATTTTAGTGGTGGCGGGGGTCGCGCTAACCGCGATCACGGACACTAAAAGCACAGGGCGATCTTCGTTAATGTCCGGGTTGGCAATTTTAGTGCCGACCACCATCGGGTATTGGGCCTACAGCGCCTTACCCAAAACGATCCATGCCGCGGGAATTCAACTCTTCTTTCCCGAGATGCTGGGAATCTTGTGTGGGGCGTTAGTCTACGTCTTCTGGCAAACTAAGGGGCGAGCTTTCGCCGAACCGGCCAGTTGGGGCAACGGCTTGATTGGGTTGGTCTTTGGCCTGTCATCACTGGCCTACATTTTTGCGGCCCAGGCGGCTGGTATCGCCACGGTCTTCGTGATCACCCAGCTGAGCGTGGTGGTTTCGACCTTAGGGGCCATCTTCATTCTCCACGAAAAGAAGAGTTCCCGGGAGTTACGACTGACCGTTAGCGGCTTGGTGCTGATTGTAGCGGGGAGTATTTTAACGGCTACCCTGTGAGGGCCATTGCAGATAAGTAAAAAGGCCGATCCACGTCCCATCAAATTAGGGAACAGATTGGCCGTCAGAAGCTTGTGGCAGTTAGTTTTTCACGTAGGTGGGCGAACGACGCCATGGCGACCAACAGAAAGATCGACCGGATTAACGTTAGACGATCTTGCATGGTCATTACCATTCTGGGCCCATCCCCGAGACCGGTTACCCATTCACGGGGGACTAACTGAGAATTTTTCAAAATAACACTAGCAGGGGTGATAGCGTGACGCCCGATTGAATTCGCCGTATACTAAAATGAATAAATTAATGGTGAGGGGAGTCATCGTCACGATGTTATCACGATTACGCGACCGCCGTTTCTGGCTCGGCCTGGGAATGTTGATGTTACTGGTGTTAGGGGGGTGTGCGGCGCGGGGGAAAACGGGCCCGCAAGCCAGCACCACTAAACTCGACGGGGCCAAATACGTCCCAACCTTGTTCTTTCACGGGTATGGGAGTAGTGCCAACGCCGAGATGCCGATGATTCGCGCCGCGCAAAAGGCTGGGGTGACCCGCACCGTCCTGCACGCCACCGTCGCTAAGGACGGTCACGTCAGCTGGCGCGGTCGGTTTCAGGCCGGTGACTATCATCCCATCGTGGCGGTCCAATTCACGGCTAACCGCGATGGCGATTATCAAACCACGGCTAATTGGGCCAAAAACGTGATCACCGGGTTACAGAAAACCTACCACATCACCCGGTTCAACCTGGTGGGGCACTCGATGGGCAACATGGCCATGGCCTTTTACCTGCTGAAGAACGCGCAGAATAGTCACTTGCCACAACTGCAGCGGCAGGTCGACATCGCCGGACATTTTAACGGCATCCTGGGGATGAACGACGAGCCCAACCGGATGAAATTAACGGCGGCGGGGAAACCCACGAAGATGGACCGCGACTACCAGCAATTACTGGCGTTGCGGCAACGCTATCCGCGCCAGACCCGGGTACTCAACATTTATGGCGACCTGAACAACGGCACCCATTCGGACGGACGCGTCAGCAACGCGTCGTCCAAGTCGCTGCGTTATCTGGTGGCCGACCGGGCTAAGTCGTATCAGGAACGCCGCATCGTGGGGGCCAACGCCCAGCATAGTAAGTTACACGATAACGCCCAGGTCAACCGCTTATTGATTAAGTTCTTGTGGCAAAAGTAGTTAAAGAATCGGGCCTCGCAAATTAATTGCGGGGTCCGCTTTTTTAGTCGGTTCGGTTTGTGATAGCAACAATTAGAGAGCAAAGCGCCTCCCAGATGACATCATTGTACCTGAGAGGCGTTTTGCGTTGGTCGGTAACTTTCGGTATGCTGGATCTAGAAGGGGGATGGCACCATGAACGCGCTGACTAAGATTAAAGGCCTGTTGTGGGGCGTTCGGCTGGTTTACGTGATTACGTTGATCTGGGTCATTGCCGACCTTTGGCGGTTGAACAGTAACACCAGGATTTCTGGCACATTGTTTTTCCTTATTGGCTTTCCGGCCGTCACCCTCGAGAACCAGCGAGAAAAGTTGGAACCGGCATACGGGGATACGTTAGGGTGTGTGCTGTGGCGGTTTCTGTTGTTCCCCTGGTTTTGGGTGATGTGAGGACGGGAGTTAATGTATCGACGCCGCCCAGAAGATTGAAAAGAATCCGATGATAAAAGCCAGAATCACTAGGACCCACCAATAACCGGCCAAAAAATCCCAAAAGTTCATGTTGCCGAACCGGCGCACGTAACGGTTCCGCTTGGGATCGAATACGAATTCACTCGTATCGACCTTTGAGTCCTGCTCGTCACGACCAAAAACTAGTGTGTCGAGGCTGACGTTAAAGATATCGGTTAACTTGATCAGGTTTGTCAGGTCGGGCGTGGAGTCTCCGGATTCCCATTTGGAAATGGCCTGGCGGGTCACGAATAACTGACTAGCTAGGTCGTCCTGGGTAGTATTCGTGGCTTTTCTAAGTTTTTTGAGTTGTTGGGGAAATTGATTCATGGTGATAACCTCCGGCGGCGTTAAAAACGCTTTTTTCTAAAGATGAGATACCCACTCACGACAAAGAGCCCCGTGTAAAGTAAGGTACCTAGTAAAAGTTGTGAGTTTTGCAGGTGACTGGTGGCGTAATAGGTGGTGTAGTTGTAGTACTCCCGCGTTAAGTTGGTCATGTTAAAGGGATTCCAGCGCAACAACCATACGCCCCGGTTGGCCATCAGCAGATTAGACGACACAAACTGGCCCATAAAGACCACGAGTAGACTCACGCTAATGACGACTGCATTATTATTAATCAGGCACGAGAGCAGAAAAATTAGGCTAATGATCAAGGTGGTGGTCACAACGTCTACCGCCATGGTTTTGAGCAGGTTTTCCCAGAGCGGCTGGTGGTAAAGGTAGACGGTTGACCAAGCGACGGGGCGATTAAGGGGCGTTTGGCACAGGAGCATTGTCCATAAGATAGCAACGCCGTGCAGGAAAACGTTGTACCCCAGAATGACGATGTATTTGGCGAGGTACACGTCTCGTTTGGCGGGCGCCTTGTACAGTAAAGTTAAGATGGCGTGATTTTGAAATTCCATGGAGAAGGTAGTGGCGCCGACCACGACTAAGATCAGCATGAGCCAATCAGGGGCATCGTAACTAGTGGCCATTGACAATTTAGTTTCATTATACCCTATTGTGTAGCCGGTCATGACCATCAGAACGAGGAGAATGATGGGCGCTAGCCAAACGATTTTGCGGTGGCGGAGCTTGTAAAACTCCTGTTGTAAACTGAGTCGCATTTGAATTTCCCTCCTAACGGTCGATCTAAACTGGCCGTTTTTTAAATAGCCAGTACCCAATCAAGATAAAGGCCACGGTATACAGCAGGGTGCCGCTGATCACCTGCCCGTTACTGAGGTGTGAAATGGCTGCGTAGGGCGGGTTGGCTAATTGTTGGGTAATAAAAATCATATTCAGCGGGTTCCACCGAATCAGGGCTACTTGGGCGGCAAAGGCGTGCATAAAAGCCACCGAAAAGCCCGCGCCCATGAACCCCAGCGTCAGCCCGATGCCAATCACAATCGCGTTACTTTTAACGAGGGTAGTTAATAGTAAGGACAGGGCGACGATGAATAACGTATAGAGGAGTGTCCCCAACACGTTACCGCTTAATAACGCGAAAAGCGTCTGGTGATGGGCGACGGGGTGGAACCACCCGTAGCGGTGACCCACAAAGATTGTTTTAAGGACGACCGTAAACATTGTCGCCAGTCCCGTGAGGACAAGACTGTAGAGCCAAAGCACCAGTAGCTTAGCCAGATAAACTTGGAATCGCCGTGGATGTTTAGCGACTAGTAGGATAATCGTGTGCTGGCGGTATTCCATTGCCAGAAACGCTGAACTAACGGCAATCATAATAATCGTGACCCACTGAACGGCCCCAAATTCGAAAATGAGTTGCGTGGGGGTAATCGGCGCAGTCAAAGCACTATAGCTCATGAGCACCAGTAAGGTGAGTAGGCCGTAAACGGGCGTTTTTTGCCGCGTGAACTTGAACAGTTCTTCTTTGAGGCTAGTTTTCATGAGCGGCCTCCCGTTGTTGCGCCAAAATGGCGACTACCGTTTGTTCCAAGTTACGCTCAACGGGGGCTAATTCTTCTAAGTAGATGTGGTGGGTGGCCAGCAGGTCCTGTAGCGCAAAGATGGTTTCCCGGCGCACGGAGAAATAGGACTGGTGAGTTGTGAATGAAATCCGTTGGGCTTCCAGCAGTTGACGTGTCTGCTGCGGGGCGGTAGTGCGAAATTGGTAGTTCTGATGATGCAATTGATTAAACTGGTCCAGGGGTTGATTGACGATGAGTTGGCCGTGATTGATCAGAATGACCTGGGTCATCACCCGCTGGAGCTCGCTTAAAATGTGGCTGGAGATCAGGAAGGCCGTTCCCTGAGCGGCGTATTGGTGAATGAGTTGGCGGACGCCAATGGTGGCTTCAACGTCGAGACCGTTCATAGGTTCGTCGAGAATGATCAATTGGGGGTGGTTAAGAAAGGCAATGGCAATCCCCAGCTTCTGTTTCATCCCTAGAGAATACCCCTTGGCTTTTTGCCGAATATAACTGTCCATTCCTAGTGTGGTAATTAGTTGTTGCCGGTCGGTCGGGTCCTGGGAGTAAAGTTCTAAATTTTGCAGTCCGGTCAAAAAGGGGTAGATGGCGGGGTGTTCAATGAGGGCGCCTACACGCCGCAATGCCTGGTGGTCCGTTTCGGTGACCGGAGCTTGGGCGATCTGAATGGTGCCACTAAACTTGGTCAATCCTAGAATCGTTTTCATCAGCGTAGTTTTGCCGGCCCCGTTAGGCCCAATTAAGCCCACGATGCTGCCGGGGGCAATCGTAAAGGTGATGTCTTTGACAATGGGTCTTCGCCGAATATAAGTTTTAACGTGCTGAACAGTTAACATGAGCGTTTCCTCCTAACCGTAGTCAATGTTCTAAATCTACTATCGATTAGTGGGAGCGCTCCCACAAGCAACTAAGTTAAAGCATTTCGCAAATAGCAAGTTATTTTCGCGCAACTTGAGTGCACCCAAGGGGGGTTAAAGGTTGCTATACCGGGGGTTACTGCGGTTGCGGGGCGAATGTCACACGAATACTCAATTAAAGACAGGTGGGTCGTTTTTAATCTGCAATTAAACTTAATGCTGCAGATTATTGAACCTAAATTCGATTGAAACAACTGGGTTCTTTCATTAAATTTTTAGGCAAGGCAAATTCTATAATTAATCCGAACAGAAATTAAAAAGCCCAAAGCAATCACTTACAATGGTAGTAGCTAATTCCAACCAATATAGGGAGTGATTACTTTGGGTACATCTACTTTATCACGTTTTCAACGTGGCGCACTAGCACAACTGGTCAATGAGGGGAATAAATCTTACCAAGTAATGGCTGACGCCTTAGGCGTCGCCAAAGCTACGATTAGCTATGAGTTGGACCGGGTTAAACCTTATGATCCAGAATTAGCTCAGCAAGATGCAGATCGCAAAAGGCGGAATTGCGGTCGTCGTTCGATGCTGACGGCAGCATTAGCGACTTTAATTACCAATCACTTACGATTAACCTGGTCACCAGAAACCATTGCGGCCGCTTATAACTTGAGCACTGCGTCAATTTATAATTGGCTTAATCGTGGCTGGCTCCCCTTCAAATTGACTGATCTACCCAATCGGAATGTCCGCCAGCACCGAGTGAGCGAAAATCGTGGGAAATTTACAAGTGGGACTTCCATCGAACAACGGCCAACAACTGTTAATCAACGGTTAGCTTTTGGTCATTGGGAAGTAGATACGGTGCTTTCTAGTCGAAGTGAGTCACGATCATGTCTGGTTACATTCGTAGAACGTAAGACCCGACTTCTATGGGCCATCAAAGCCCCTAATAGAACGGCTAAGGCTCTAAACACCGCCTTTGGCAAGTTTATGGGGGCCTTCGGTCCCCAAGTAAAATCCATTACTGTTGATCATGGTAAAGAGTTTGCCAATTATCAGGCCTTAGAACAGGATTATCAGATCAAAGTTTATTTTTGCCATCCATATTCACCATGGGAGCGAGGTTCCAATGAATATTTTAATAGACGGTTACGCTGGTTCTTCCCGAAAAAGACCAATTTTAGCCAAGTAACGACTGATGAGATCCTAGCAGCACTTGAACTAATTAATCAACGACCATTAAAAATACATCATCAACAGACTGCCATTGAAAGATTCCGGGCTTGTTCGGATTAAACTTGTAATTTGCCTTAAAAATAAAAAACATGGTAAGTGGCTAATTGGCGGTCTCGAGCGAATGACGGACTACAACACCGTTTACAAAGTGGTTAAGCATCACGGAAAAAAAGCGCTAAAACTTCTCACGTACTCAGATATTCACACAGGGGATGTCTCAGGAGATAATTATTATTACAAGAAATAACTGTCAAGATCACGGGGAATGTTCTGAAAATATGGAAAAAAGGGAGTAATGACGGATGAAGAAAATGAACAAGGCTATCGCCTTAATGGGCGTTGGGTTGATGTTGGGTGGTACCGGGATTGGAACTTTAGGTGTTAATGGAAACACCGATAATGTGATGGCACAAGCGGCCAAGAAAACTGGATATAGTCGAATTTCTAAAGATGCTATGAATAGTCGCTATCAATATAAAGTTGCTAATAAAAAAGGTCGAGTTTATTCTATTAGTGGTCCATCTAAGAATGTAAAATTAAAGACCATTCATTATTTAAAGAACTATAAGACTAAAAAGTGGACTCGAACTAAAATCACTCAAGTCAAACACAATGGTAGTTGGATGGTTTATTACTATATGAAATCTAATGCCAAAAATAAGGCAGCCGGATGGATTAAATTAACCGATATGCAAGTAACTAGTCCTAAGCCCGGCAAAGCTACTAAGCATGAAGCCGCCGATTTTGATACTTGGTATAAAGGTTTATCAAAATCTCAACGCGGATACTACAGGTTAGCGGCTCAATGTGGCCCATTTACACTTAATTATAAAGGCGAACAAGTCCCACTTCAAAATCTTAGCTACTAATATTCAGTCAATGACCCGACCGATCATTGGTTGGGTCATTTGTCGCGCAAATCGCTATTATCATATGGGGCGCTCCCGCCCCACCCCCACTAGTTCTGTAAAACAATTGATTTTTCTTGGCTTCAATCGTTTTATCACTCGTTAGATCCGCTTGTTCTCCGACACTGTTCTCGTTCACCCCGTCTCGCAATTAGCAAGAATCGGCGAATTTTCATCCAAGGACTTGTCGGACCTAGTGTCTAGTGAAGAGCACTGATTTAAAGGCTCAATTACCCTGTACCTTGATGATGCCACCTAGTCCTAAACAACCGGTTAGAAGAAGGTTAGTAGTTATGGAAACCATTCAAGACTATAAAAGTGAAATCCTGGTCATTAACGTGAGAATAGATACATAGTAGGAAGGGAACGTCCTGAAAAACATGATGAAAAAGGGAGTAATGCCGCATGAAGAAAATGAATAGTGTTATCGCCTTAATGGGTGTTGGGTTAATGCTGGTTGGTACCGGAATTGGCACGTTGGGTGTTAATGGAAATACCGATAATGTGACGGCTCAAGCGGCCACATTAAAAGGTCAATATTCACGACGTACTAAGTGGAGTTTAACCCCAACCCATAAGTACTATAAGTATAAAGTTCGAAACAAGAAAGCCCACACCTATACGATGACGGGACCATATAATAATATCAAATTGAAGACCAATCACTATTTGGGTAACTATACCAAGAATTCATGGAAGCGTACTAAATTCACGGCAGTTAAACACAATGGTCATTGGATGATTTGGTATTATGTGAAGTCCAATGCTAAAAATAAGGCCGCGGGTTGGGTTAAATTAACCGATATGCGAGTTTATAGTCCAAAACCTGGGTATAAGAACGGGTCATCACTTCCTGATTTTGATACATGGTTTAAGAAAGCCAACCAATCGCAACGTGATTATTATGCAGGACATGAATTGGCACATGAAGCGACTGAATACGATGCAGATGGTAATATGGTTCCAATGGACACAATGATATATTAATATTTCATCCAACAACCCAACCAATCATTGATTGGCTGGGTTGTTGGTCGCGCGATTCGCCTACGCGAATCGCTATACTCATGGGGCGTTCCCGCCCCAAACTCCCACTAATTTCTGTAAAACGATTAATTTTTCCTATTCTCAATCGTTTTGCCCGTCACTTCTTAGACCCGCTTGTCTACCGTCGCTATTCCCGTTATACTAACCTTAATCACTTCGTCTTGCGTTTAGCGAGAATCGGCGAATTTTCATCCAAGAATTCGTCGGCCCTAGTATTGGACATGTCTAGTGAAGAGGACTGATTGACGATGACGGAATTAACGCTATACCCGATGATATGACCTTGATTCAATTGACGGGCGATATTCGGTTGTTAGCTAGTAATTCGCAGACTCATGACTTCTTATTAACGATTGGCAGTCGCGGTTTGACCACCGGCTGTTACACGTTGCCGGAAATCAAAGCCGTCTTACAACAGGATGAATAGTCGTGGCTCACCGATTTACCACTGCCCCGACTCATCTTTGATAACCGGGTTTTAATTCGCCCCATTCAAGATTTAGCACAGGCCACCCGGATAGTGATTCACGGGAGCTAAGATTATAAAGGTGAGATCCCGGAATATTTCGCCCATTACAATGATCATCCGTTCTTGCTCATTGTAAGGGGCAGCTGAGGGGGATTAAGCCGACACACAAATTAGTCCGGATTAGTTTCTCTTTGAGGGGTTCTGGTATTGGAAACAACACAGCTATCTTAAATAGTGTTAAAAATGGTAAAATGGGATTGTCAATTAATTCCGTTTTACCTTTTTCGTTAGAGTCGTTGACGAAAAAGGCTAAAATAACGAATTTCATTTTAAAAGCCATAGCTTTACTGAAAAGTTAGTGTGCATTAAATTTTGTGCCCAATTTGGAATGGCCACATGGCACAAATTGGGCACAAAATCGTATTTTACAATAAGACAACGTGCTAGAAACGTTGATATTACAAAGGAGTACAACTTATGAGTACCATTCAATGGTTCCCCGGCCACATGGCCAAAGCGATTCGGCAGATGGAAGAAAACGTCCACTTGGTCGACATCGTCTTCGAACTGGTCGACGCCCGGATTCCCGCGGCGTCCCGTAATCCGGAAGTTACCCGGATCAGTCAACACAAACCGCATTTAATCATTTTAACCAAAAAGGATCTCGCCGACCCGCAACAGACCGCGGCCTGGCTGGCCTATTATCATGCACAAGGCCAACCGGCGATCGCCATCGATTCCCGGGCCAACGTGACGCCTAAGCAGATCACCAAGCTTGCGCTAAGCATCTTGGCCGATAAACTGGCTAACGAGCAGGCCAAGGGGCTCAAAGAACGGCCCGTCCGTGCTATGACCGTCGGTGTCCCCAACGTGGGGAAGTCCACGTTACTAAACCACCTCGTGCGGCGTAAGGCCGCCCAGGTCGGCGACACCCCCGGCGTCACCAAGGGTCAACAATGGCTGCGGTCCAGCAATCACCTGGAACTGCTCGATACGCCGGGGATCCTATGGCCCAAGTTCAAAGACCAAAGCATGGCCCAAAAGTTGGCGTTGACCGGTGCCATCAAGGAAAAACTGTACGCCAAAGACGACGTGGCCCTGTTTGCCTTAGGGTTCTTCCGCCAGTATCACTCCGCCGCCGTACAGGAACGTTACCGGCTAACCGCGGCCGACCTCGAGTTAAGCGACGTGGACCTGTTACTAAAGATCACCGCTAATCTGGGGATGCGCGACGATTACGAACGGGCCAGCGAACGCTTGATTTTAGACGCCCGGCATAAGAAACTCGGCGGCTTTACGCTGGACCGAGCCCCCAAGGCCGGAGACGGTGACGGCAATGCCTAAAGCCACCGGCGAGTCGACTCCGAAGCGTCCCAGTCTGGCGCAATTGCGCCAAGACCTGCACGACGTGACCACGGCCACCGACGCGCGGTTGACGTCCTTACAGGCCGATCCGCGCAAGGGCGCCCAACAACTCTACCAGCAGATCCAACGGCGGTTGGCCAAGCAGGCCGAGGCCGAGGCGGCCTTTCAACACCGGCTGTATTACGAACGGCGACTCTGGCAGGCCGGACAACTGGTCGCCGGGATCGACGAGGTGGGCCGCGGGCCACTGGCCGGGCCGGTGATTACCAGCGCGGTGATCCTACCGCCGGACTTCGACGTGCCGCTGGTCAACGATTCCAAGCAACTCACGGCCAAGGAACGCGAACGACTCTACCCGATCATTTTGGACCGGGCTCAGGCCGTTAGCATTGGCGTGGCCAACCGGGAACTGATCGATCGGTTGAACATTTACCAGGCGACCAGGGTGGCCATGCAGCGGGCCGTCTTGGGGTTAGGACTGGCGCCCGACCATCTGATCGTCGATGCCATGCAAATCCCCGTAGCGCTGCCCCAGACGCGGCTGATTAAGGGTGACGCCAAGAGTGCCAGCGTGGCGGCGGCCAGCATCGTGGCCAAGGTCTACCGCGATCACCTGATGGCCAGCTACGATCGTCTCTATCCGGGGTACGGCTTTGCGCAAAACGCCGGGTACGGGACCGCCGAGCACCTCGCCGGCCTCCGGAAACTGGGGGTCACCCCGATTCACCGGCGGAGTTTTGCCCCGGTTCGTCAAATAATGACCGACTAATCACGGAGTTACTCCTAAAGCTAATCCTTAGGAGGTGGGCGAATTGCCCTTAACAGCCCGTGATTTTTTATTGCGTTTTCCCTTAATAGCTGGTGTCGGTCGGCATAGTGCGTTGGTCTGCTGGCGGTGGCTGGTCGATCATCCCCAGCTGTTACCCCTGACGCCCGAAACCCTCGATTACCTGTTAGCCGCCGTCCATTTGCCGGCTAAACGGGCGATGGCCCTGCGCCGCCAGCTGTTCACCGACGTCCTGGCTCACGCCGTGACGGCCAGCTTGACCCGGTGTCGGGCGGTAACGCTGGCGGATCGCCACTACCCGGCATTACTGCGTGAGATTTACGAACCGCCCGTGGTCCTGTATTTTCAGGGGAGACTCGACCTGGTCACCCGGCCGCCGCTAGCCGTGGTGGGGTCGCGGCACCCCACGGACTACGCCTTTCGGGCCATGCGCCAGCTCTTACCGGCCGTCAGTCGTCAGGGGGTCTGCCTGATCTCGGGGTTAGCCCAGGGGGTCGATACGTTGACCCACCAGGTGGCCTTAGCCCACGGGGGGACCACCATCGCGGTGGTGGGGACCGAGTTGGGGCGCTGCTACCCGGCCAAGAACCGCGCGTTAATGGATCAATTGTGCCAAGCCCACCTGGTGGTCTCGGAGTACCCCTGGGACGCCAGGGGAGCCAAGCACCATTTCGTGGAACGGAATCGGATCATTGCCGGATTATGCCAAAGCGTCCTGGTGGTGGAGGCCGCTCACCATTCTGGGTCGCTAATCACGGCCAATTTTGCGTTACAGGAGAACCGTAACGTCCTGGCCGTGCCGGGCAATATCGACGGGAAAAATTCGGTGGGGACTAACGAATTGATCCTCGCGGGGGCCAAGCCCATCCTTAATTCGGAACATATAATGGAAGAACTTTTAGTTGACAAGCGCCCCTGACTTGAAATATCATGTGTGGGATTATAGTGAAAAGATTCGCGAGCCTGTCACTCGCCGGATAAATAAATGCGTTGGGCTGAGTAACCCCGGTATCAGTGGGGTCCCGTCCAACCTTTTGAGGGAGTAATGCGCATTGCCAACCAAGGCGAAAACTAAAACCAGCACCCATAAACGAAAAAAAACGCAAAAAAAATTGGTGATTGTGGAATCACCCGCCAAAGCCAAGACCATTGAAAAGTATCTGGGGCGGACTTACAAGGTGGTCCCGAGTCTGGGTCACGTGCGCGACCTGCCGAAGAGTTCCATGGGCATCGATTTTGACCACGACTACGATCCCCACTACATCTCCATTCGGGGGAAGGGCGACGTCATCAAGGGCTTGCGGTCAGAGGCCAAGAAGGCCAAGGCCGTTTACCTGGCGTCTGACCCCGACCGAGAAGGGGAATCGATTGCCTGGCATCTCGCCCACATCTTGAACTTAGACGTGACGGATAAGAACCGGGTCACCTTTAACGAAATCACCAAGGACGCCGTCAAGGAAGCCTTCAAGACGCCGCGGACCATCGATATGGATTTGGTCAACGCCCAACAGGCGCGCCGGATTCTGGACCGGTTGGTGGGGTACTCGATCTCACCACTGCTGTGGAAGAAGGTCAAGAAGGGCCTGAGTGCCGGCCGGGTTCAATCGATCGCCTTAGCGCTGATCATTGAACGGGAAAACGAGATTAAGGCCTTTAAGCCCGAAGAATACTGGACCATCGACGGAAGTTTCAAGAAGGCCCGGCATCAATTTGACGCCAGCTTTTACGGCTTGAAGGGGAAGAAGCACGGCTTAAAGGATAACGCCGCCGTGCAAGCTATCTTAAGTCAGCTCGACAAGAGTCAGGCCTTCGACGTCACCAACGTGGTACGTAAGGAACGGAAGCGTTCCCCGCAACCACCGTTTACCACCAGTTCCATGCAACAGGACGCCAACCGGAAGCTGAACTTCCGGACGCGTAAGACCATGATGGCCGCCCAACAGCTCTACGAAGGGATTAACCTGGGTAAGGAAGGCACGCAGGGGCTTATCACCTATATGCGGACCGACTCCACCCGGATTTCGAGTTTAGCCAAGCACGAAGCTTCGACGTTCTTACACGAAAAGTACGGAGCCGAGTACGCGGCGACCAAACCCATCAAGGGGAAGCTGCCTGAAGGCGCCCAAGACGCCCACGAAGCCATCCGGCCGACCTCGGTCTACCGGACCCCGGCCAGCCTCAAGGATCGCTTGAACCGGGACCAATTCCGGTTATACCAGTTGATCTGGAACCGCTTCGTGGCCAGTCAGATGACCAACGCGGTGATGGATACCATGGCCGTGACCATCGAACAAAACGGCGTGACCTTCCGGGCCAACGGGTCGAAGATGAAGTTTGAAGGGTTCTTGAAGATCTACAAGGACGGTAAGGAAAAGGATAACCTGTTACCCGACCTCGAAATCGGCGACCAGGTTACCCTGGCCAAGACCGATCCGGCCCAACACTTTACTCAGCCGCCGGCACGCTACTCCGAAGCCAACCTGATTAAGGCCTTAGAAGAAAACGGCGTGGGCCGGCCCTCGACCTACGCGCCAACGCTGGATACCATTCAACGTCGGTACTACGTAAAGCTCGTCGGTCGGCGGTTTGAACCCACCGAGTTGGGGGAGATCGTCGATAAGATTATCAAGGACTACTTCCCCGACATCGTCAACGTGGGCTTCACGGCCGACCTAGAAGACGAGTTGGACGGCATCGAAGCCGGTAAGCAGGACTGGGTCAAGGTCGTCGACAACTTCTACAAGCCATTTTCCACGGAAGTCGCTCACGCCGAAGACGCCATCGAGAAGATTCAGATTCGCGATGAACCCGCTGGTTTCGACTGTGATATTTGTGGGGCCCCAATGGTCATTAAGATGGGGCGTTACGGGAAGTTCTATGCTTGTTCACGCTTCCCCGATTGCCGCAATACCAAGCCGATCGTCAAGGAAATCGGCGTGACCTGCCCGGTTTGTCACCAGGGCCAAGTCATCGAACGCAAGTCCAAGAAGAACCGGATTTTCTACGGTTGTTCGCGTTATCCGGATTGTGACTTTGTCTCCTGGGATAAGCCGGTCGGCCGGGATTGCCCGAAGGACGGGCACTACCTGGTCTTAAAGAAGATCCGCGGCGGCAGTCAGATTGTCTGCCCCAACGGCGACTACGAAGAAGCACCTCAGAAATAAATGCCAAAAACGTAAGCCCGCGGGGTTTACGTTTTGGCTCTTTGTCAAATCCTGTTGATAGATGAATTTGGGACACTGTTAGAAGTTATGCAACTTCTAACAGTGTCTTTTTGTTTGGTTTGGTTCTCATTTGTTGTAATTTAACTCTTGAAACTAAGTGGTGATAATTTCGGAAACCGAAGGCAGTTCTTTGAATTTGCTTAATCATTCTATTGATCCCTTCAATTGGACCATTAGAATACTTTGATTCACTGGCATTGAGGACTATTTCAAGATTCTTTTTAAATGTGGTTAAAACATCTTTCATTTGCGAGCTAAGCTTATCGTTGTTATATAAATATTGAACAAGACCATCTTTGTCGTGATTTTTAAGACATATCATAATGCCTTGCATGGCGTTATAAGTATTTAACAGTCTTTCATCAACATCTAGACCTAACTGAACTCTTTCGAGTTGAGTTACTTGTTTCCTAAGGTGTCGATCGAAAAATGTTTTTTTAATCTCAAGCTCATCGAAGTGTTTTAAATAAAGTTTCCAGGAGAATTTAAGCATCCGATATTCCTTGGATTGTTTCTTGTATTCTTTCATAATTTGAACGCGACTTTGGTTAAAAGATCTAGTCATCATCGCAACAATATGAAAACGATCGACAATTATTTTGGCATTTGGAAATACCAATCTGGCGATATCTTGATAGTAACTATTAAGGTCCAGAGAAACTGTCTTTACTTGCTTTCTAGCGGTGCTGTCAAACTTATTAAAGTAATCAATAATAGTTTGTTTAAAGCGATCCGGTAGGATCTGTTGAATTTCATGATCACCATCACCGTTAATACAAAGAAAGTGGAAATCGCCGCCAACACCACGAAATTCATCCATAGATAAGTGCTCAGGTAAAGAATGATAATTTCTCCGAAATAGATCATCATAGTTGTCTAAATAGCGACAAACGGTACTGGGAGAAACACTATTATCTAAAGCAATACTAGTCTGAGTACGATCATCCTGAAGATGCATGAATATTTTTTGTCTGGTAGCTTTGGAAATATTACAATACTTATTGACGAGGTCTGTTGTTGCCATTACCGAGTTTCCACAATTTTTACAGATTAATCGTTCTTTATGAAGTTCAAGATAGACGGGCTCACTAGCGTTGGCCGACGGATATGAAACGCGTGACACATAGTGTCCGTTATGACTAAAGTTTTCAAAACCACATTGAGGACACCTTGTATAAGTGGCTTTTACATTGGCAACATAGACTTTAGCAGGTTTTGATTTTATGAATTGATGCTTATAACTGAAAAAAATAACATTTGGGTCTTTAATACTGAGTGAAAATTTTATATTATTATCTATAGGGTTCATGGTTTCTCACATCCTTTGATGATGCTGTAGTGGGTGGATTTTTTTGTGTGTGGGGACCTGTGGGCCTCTTTTTTTTTCAAAAAAATCCTGTTAATAGATTACCACATTGGTAGTTCATCAACAGGAAAAAGTATAGAGCCTACGTTTTTTGTGGTTTAACGAGTTAGTTGTGTTTTCAGAAATCGTTTGCTAGCATTACAGGTGCGGGAGGGATGTCCAGTGCAAGACGAGATCAATAGATTTATGACCTACCTGCGCGGTGAACGGCAGTATTCGCCCGAAACCGTCAAGGCCTACCATGAAGACTTACACGAATTTTGTGAGTTTCTCGCGGCTAACGGCGGGACCAAGCCTTGGGGGCAGATCGACCAGCTTGATGTCGAGGTCTACCTGAGTCACCTGTACGACCAGCACTACGCGCGGACCACCGTTGCGCGGAAATTGTCCACGTTGCGGTCGTTATACCATTTCCTGTTGAGCAACGGGGAGGTCACCGACGACCCGTTCGCCTACGTACGGCTGAAAAAGCACCAGGATCACCTGCCGCGCTTCTTCTACGAACGGGAGATGACCGCGTTGTTCACGGCGGCAAGCGAAAACCCCAACGCCCAGTTGGCCACGCGCGATTCCGCGCTCCTCGAGGTGCTGTACGGCACGGGGATGCGGGTCAGCGAGTGCGTTAATCTGACGCTAAGTGCCGTGGACTTCGACAACCGCATGATGCTGGTCGAAGGGAAGGGCAACAAGGAACGCTACGTGCCGTTTGGCCACTACGCCAGCGACGCACTGCAACGGTATTTCCAAGTCGCCCGCACGCCACTAATGACCCAGTACCAGCAGGACCACGATTACGTGTTCGTGAACCACCGGGGCCAGCAATTGACCGCGGCCGGGGTCACCTACCTGCTCAACCAGATCATCAAGCGCAGTACCTTAACCACCGACATTCATCCCCACATGCTGCGGCACACGTTTGCCACGCACCTGTTAAATCGCGGGGCGGATCTGCGGTCGGTCCAGGAACTCCTGGGTCACAGCAGTCTATCGACCACCCAGATTTACACGCACGTCACACGCGAACATTTGCAGCGGGACTATCGTCAGTTCTTTCCGCGAGCGACCGAAGCTAAAGAGACTAAACCAAAACAACGTTAATGAGATAAGGAGACGGAGCATATGCCAGTAAAATTTGAAGCCACCACGATTTGTGCCGTGCGGCATAACGGGCACAACGCCATGGCCGGTGACGGACAAGTCACCATGGGAGAAAAAGTCATCATGAAGGGCACCGCCCACAAGATTCGGCGGATCTATAACGACAAGGTGGTCGTTGGGTTTGCCGGCAGTGTCGCCGACGCCTTCAACCTGGAAGAAAAGTTCGAAGGCCAACTCAACGAATACAGTGGCAACCTCCAACGGGCCGCGGTCGAACTCGCTAAGCAGTGGCGGTCGGACCAAGCTTTACAAAAGTTGGAAGCCTTACTGATCGTCATGGACAAGGACGAGATGTTACTGGTCTCCGGGTCCGGCGAAGTCATCGCCCCCGACGACGACATCTTAGCCATCGGGTCCGGCGGGAACTTCGCGCTGGCCGCGGCCACCGCGTTGCACCACCACGCGCCCGACATGACGGCCAAGGAAATCGCCGAAAGTGCCATTCACATTGCCGGTGGGATCGATATCTTCACCAACGAAAACGTCATTTCAGAAGAACTCTAAGAAACGAGGGATTGATTGTGGACGCCATTAATAAAACACCCAAAGAAATCGTTAGCTTACTCGACCAATACGTGATTGGCCAAGACGCCGCGAAAAAAGCCATCGCCATCGCCCTACGCAACCGCTACCGGCGGATGCAACTGGACCCGGCTATGCAAGAAGAAGTTTCGCCTAAAAACATGTTGATGATCGGACCGACCGGGGTCGGGAAAACCGAAATTGCCCGCCGGTTAGCTAAGATCGTCCACGCACCGTTCACCAAGGTCGAAGCCAGCAAGTTCACCGAGGTCGGCTACGTGGGTCGCGACGTCGAATCGATGGTCCGGGACCTGGTCGAGGTGGCCGTGTCCATGGAAAAGAAGGACCAATTCAAGAACGTCCGTGCCGACGCCGTTCAAGCTGCCAACAAGCGGTTGGTCAAGTTATTGGCCCCGGCGAAGAAGAAGGAAAACAAGAACAATAACGACTTCGCCAACATGATGAACATGTTCTCGCAGATGCAAAACGGCCAGACGCCAACCATGCCTAACCAGCAGGATGAAGAGGTCACCGACGATATCCGCAACGAACGGTTATCGCTGTCCGACCAGCTGAACAAGGGCTTACTGGAAAACCACATGGTCGAAATCGAGATGGACGACCCGCAACAGGCCAACGCTACCGATAACAACATGCTGGGCCAGATGGGCATCGATTTGAACGATACCTTAGGGTCCATCATGCCTAAGAAGCGCATCAAGCGCACGGTCACGGTCGCCGAAGCCCGCGAAATCCTGGTCGCCGAAGAATCCGAGAAGTTGGTCAACAACGCTGACATCAACCACGACGCCATCCAACGGGCCGAAAATACCGGGATCATCTTCTTAGACGAAATCGATAAGATCGCCAAGGGCAGCAGCCAAAACAGCGGTGACGTTTCCCGTGAAGGGGTTCAACGTGACATCTTACCGATCGTCGAAGGGACCCAGGTCAAGACCAAGTACGGCACGATCGACACGGACCACATCCTGTTCATCGCCGCCGGGGCCTTCGCCGAATCCAAGCCCAGCGATTTGATCGCCGAACTGCAGGGGCGCTTCCCAATTCGGGTGGAACTCAACGACCTCAGCAAGGAAGACTTCGTCAAGATCTTGACGGAACCCAACAACGCGCTGGTCAAGCAATACATTGCCTTGATCGGGACGGACAACGTCAAGGTGACCTTCACCATGGAAGCCATCGAACGGATCGCCGAACTGGCCTTTGAACTGAACCACGAGAACCAAAACATCGGGGCCCGGCGCTTACAGACCGTCCTCGAAAAGCTGTTGGAAGACCTGTTATACGAAGGACCGGACATGGGGACGGGCGACGTCACCATCACCGAAAACTACGTCAACGACAAGATTGGCGACATCGTTCAAAACAAGGACCTGTCCCGCTACATCTTGTAAACCGCTAAATTGCTAAACCGCTTTTTGCCAAGTCCCCGGTCGAATCAGGTCGGGGTTTTGGTCTACATAATTGTTGGGAGGAACTTACCATGTTAACCCTAAGCAATACCTATCTTACCGTTTTAATCGACCCGCAAGGCGCCGAACTCACCAGCGTCAAGGATAACGCCAGTCACCTTGAATACATGTGGCAGGCCAACCCCGTCTACTGGGGGCGGCACGCGCCCATCCTCTTTCCGATTGTTGGCCGGCTACAGGACAACCAGTACCGCGTTAACGACCAGACCTACCACATGACCCAACACGGCTTCGCTCGCGACAACGCCTTTCGGTTATGGTCACGAACCACCACGTCCGTGACGCTCCGCTACGCCAGTGACGACCAGTCGCGAGAAAAGTACCCGTTTGACTTTGCGTTGACCGTCAAGTACGAGCTAGTTGACCACCAGCTACGGGTCCACTTCACGGTCGATAACCCCAGTGACGCCGAGCTGCCATTCTCACTGGGCGCGCATCCCGGGTTTAACGTCCCGCTGGGGAACGTCTTTAACCGGTTCGAGGACTACCAGGTCACGGTGGCACCTAAAAAGGTCTACTCCCGCGTCCCGCTAGTCGGTCCGTACAGTGATACCGGCCATCCCGTGCCGTTGGACCTGACGCAGCCGTTAACCCTAGACCACGAGTTGTTTGCCCACGACGCGCAGGTCTTAAGTCTCGACAATCATGAGACCACGGTCATGTTAGGCACCCCGCGTGATGAACACGGCGTGGCCCTGACCGTCAAGGCACCGTACCTGGGCATCTGGTCACCGTACCCGAAGCAGGCCCCGTTCGTTTGTCTGGAACCCTGGTGGGGTCTCGCCGATGACGTGCACGCTACCGGCGAGTTGGCCACTAAGGTCGCCATCAATCACTTGGCCGCGCACCAGAGCTTCGAAGCTGGGTATCAGGTCACTTACTTTTAAACCAAAAAAAACGCCACCCGCGGGGGTGACGTTTTTTGGTCGTAATCAGTTTAGGATTTCGTCTGGCGTTGCTTGTAACCGCGGCCGAAGGGGACCATCGATTCGGTGCCCTGCCGGATGCGTTGAATGTTACTGCGGTGCCGGTAGAAGACAAAGATGGTCAAGATCACCGCGATGCCCGTTAAATAAATATCGTGGAAAAAAAGTGAGATGATCATGATCAGGGTAAAGGCGATCATACTGGCCAGACTGACCATGCTGGTCCAGTAAATCAGGCTGACCCACAGTCCCGCGGCGATGACAAACATCAACGGGTTGTAGGCCAGGAGCATCCCCGCCGAGGTCGCCACGGCCTTGCCACCCTTAAAGTGATTAAAGATTGACACCGTATGGCCGAGAATGGCGAACAACCCGAAGAGTAACGGGGTGGCCGTCCCCAGAAAGGTGGTGACGTGGCCCCAGGTGGGCAGCAGCGTCGCGACGGTCCCCTTAGCGATGTCCAGAATCATGACGGCCGACCCGGCGTAGGGCCCCAACACCCGGTAGGTATTGGTGGTTCCGATGTTGCCGGAGCCGGCCTGACGAATATCAGTTTTAAAGAAAGCCTTACCAACCCACACCCCGTTGGGAATTGCGCCCAGCAGATAGGCTAGTACTAGTAAGCTCACGAGTTTCACAGTGCATTCCTCCGCTCTTATGCGTGGCATCGGGCCATTGGCCGCGACGTCGATTAAGCTGATTTATATTTTAGCATGTTTTATCTCGAACGCCAATAATCTAAGAGTTGCTAGGCAGTTCAGCGGTCGCTGTGGTATGATAATGTGGTTATGGCTACTCCCGGCGGGGCTTTGACCCCTTTCATTGAACATACGTTCGTGTTGCGGTAAACTGGGAGTACGCTAAAAAAGAGTTTGGAAATGAAAGGGAGATTTACGTATGGCGAAAGCAAAACCAAAATATGACGACTCCTCCATTCAAGTCTTGGAGGGGTTGGAAGCTGTTCGTAAACGTCCGGGTATGTACATCGGTTCAACCGACAGTCGGGGCCTGCACCATTTGGTCTACGAAATTGTCGATAATGCCGTGGATGAAGCCTTGGCCGGTTACGGGAAAGAAATCAACGTGACTATCCATGCCGACAATAGCATCACGGTCGTGGATCATGGTCGGGGGATGCCCGTGGGGATGCACGCCTCCGGGATTCCGACCCCTGAAGTCATCTTAACGGTCCTGCACGCGGGAGGGAAGTTTGGCCAGGGCGGCTATAAGACCTCCGGTGGTTTGCACGGGGTTGGCGCCTCCGTGGTCAACGCCTTGTCGAGTGCCCTAACCGTCACCATTGTGCGGGACGGCGTGCGTTACCAAGAAAAATTTGTCGACGGGGGCCATCCCCAAGGTACGCTCAATAAATTAGGCAATACGCGGGCCCATAACGGGACGACTTTGACCTTTAAACCCGATAGCAAGATCTTCACCACCACGGTCTACAACTTTGGGACCTTGGCGGAACGGTTGCGCGAATCGGCCTTCCTGTTAAAGGGCGTCAAGATCACCCTGACCGACGAACGGGCCGGCCAGGAACGCGAAGAAGCCTACCACTTCGAAGACGGCATCAAGGAATTCGTCAGTTACCTCAACGAAGATAAGGATACGTTAGGCGACGTCCTGTATTTTGATGGTAAAAAAGACGGCATCGAAGTCGAGGTCGCCGCGCAATACAACGACGGCTACACGGAAAACCTGTTATCGTTCGTCAACAACGTTCGCACCAAGGACGGCGGAACCCACGAAGCGGGGATGCGCAGTGGCTGGACCAAGGCCTTTAACGAATACGCCCGCAAAGTGGGCATCTTAAAGGATCGCGATAAGAACCTGGAAGGCTCCGACTTAAGAGAAGGGCTGTCCGCCGTTATCTCCCTACGGATTCCCGAAAACCTCTTACAATTTGAGGGGCAGACCAAGGAAAAGCTGGGCACGCCGGAAGCGCGAACCGTCGTGGACGGGGTCGTGGCCGAACAGCTAACCTATTTCTTAATGGAAAACGGCGACTTCGGGAAAATGTTGATCTGCAAGGCCACGCAGGCCCGCCAAGCCAGAGAAGCCGCCCGCAAGGCCAGAGACGAAAGCCGCAACGGTAAGAAGCATAAGCGGCACGAACGGTTATTATCCGGGAAATTGACCCCCGCGCAGTCCAAGAACGCAGCCAAGAACGAACTGTTCTTAGTCGAAGGGGATTCCGCCGGGGGCTCGGCCAAGCAAGGCCGTAACCGGAAGTTCCAGGCCATCCTACCGTTACGGGGGAAGGTCTTAAACACCGAAAAGGCCAAGTTACCAGACATCATGAAGAACGAAGAAATCAGCACCATGATCTACACCATTGGGGCCGGGGTCGGCGCGGACTTTGACATCGACGCCGCCAACTACGACAAGATCATCATCATGACCGATGCCGATGACGACGGGGCCCACATTCAGATCCTGTTACTGACCTTCTTTTACAAGTACATGCGCCCGATGATCGACGCCGGCCGGGTCTACATCGCCCTGCCACCGCTGTACCGGATCCAACGGACGGGGAAGAAAGCCACAATCGACTACGCCTGGACCAACGACGAGCTGGTCGCTAAAACCAAGAAGATCGCCAATCACGGTTACCACCTGCAGCGGTTCAAGGGGCTGGGGGAAATGGATGCCGAACAGCTGTGGGAAACCACCATGGATCCCGATAACCGGACCTTGATTCGCGTGCAAATTGACGATGCGGCCTTAGCCGAACGGCGGGTTACCACGTTAATGGGCGACAAGGTCGAACCACGGCGCAAGTGGATCGAAAATAACGTCCAATTTACCTTAGAAGACGACGACCAGGATTTCTTAACGGGCGCCGAAACTAAGGGTCAATCCTAGGGTGAAAGGAGCAATCAGTCGTGAGTGAAGGACAAAAGATTCAAGAACTAACGTTGGAAGAGGTCATGGGTGACCGCTTCGGTCGCTACTCCAAATCCATCATTCAAGAGCGGGCTTTACCGGATATTCGTGACGGGTTAAAGCCCGTTCAGCGTCGCATCCTGTTCGCCATGAATAAGGATGGGAACACCTACGATAAGGGGTTCCGTAAGTCGGCTAAGTCCGTCGGAAACGTCATGGGGAATTTTCACCCCCACGGGGACAGCTCGATCTACGAGGCCCTGACGCGCATGAGTCAGGACTGGAAGGTCCGCGAACCCTTAGTGGAAATGCACGGGAACAACGGCTCGATGGACGGGGACCCGGCGGCCGCAATGCGGTACACCGAAGCCCGTCTCAGTAAGCTATCGGGAGAAATGTTACGCGATATCGATAAGGATACCGTCGACATGGTCTTAAACTTTGACGATACGGAATACGAACCGACCGTCTTACCGGCCCGCTTTCCCAACCTGTTGGTCAATGGCTCGACCGGGATCTCGGCCGGCTATGCCACGGAGATTCCGCCGCACAACCTAGGTGAAACCATCGACGCGTGCGTCTACCTGTTGAGTCACCCCAAGGCCACACTGGCCGATTTGATGGAATTCGTGAAGGGTCCCGATTTTCCGACCGGCGGCATCATTCAGGGGAAAGATGGCATCGTCAAGGCCTACGAGACCGGCCGCGGCCGCATCGTGGTCCGCTCCAAGACGGCCATTGAACCACTCCGGGGGAACAAGAGTCAAATCACCGTCACCGAGATCCCTTACGAGGTCAACAAGGCCCAATTGGTCAAGAAAATTGACGAAATTCGCCTGGGTAAAAAGGTCGAAGGCTTGGCCGAAGTCCGGGACGAGACCGACCGCGACGGGTTACGGATCGCCATCGAGCTCAAACGCGACGCCGACGCCCAAGGAATCTTGAACTACCTGTTTAAGAACACCGAGTTGCAGGTGACCTACAACTTCAACATGGTGGCCATCAACCACCAACGCCCCGAGCACGTGGGCCTCAAGGCCATTCTATCCGCCTACCTGGAGCATCAGCAACACGTGATCACCCGGCGGACCAAGTACGACTTACAGAAGGCCTTGGACCGGCAACAGATCGTCAGTGGGTTGATCAAGGCGTTATCGATCCTCGATCAGGTCATCAAGACCATTCGGGCGTCGAAGAACCGTAAGGACGCCCGCGATAACCTGGCGGCGGCCTACGACTTTACCGAAAAGCAGGCCGACGCTATCGTGGCCCTACAATTGTACCGGTTGACCAACACCGACGTGACCCAGTTAGAAGCTGAAGCGGCGAAGCTCGCCGCGGCGATTGAAACCGATCACAAAATTTTGGCCGATCCTAAGACCCTAAATGCCGTGTTGCGTAAAGAGTTAAAGGCCGTGGCCAAGGAATACCGGAATCCGCGCAGGACCACCATCGAAGACCAGATTGAAGACTTGAAGATCAAAACGGAAGTCACGGTCGCCGACGAAGAGGTCATCGTCATGGTCAGCCATGACGGTTACCTGAAACGCTCCAGCATCCGGTCGTACACGGCCTCGGATGCGGCCGAAAACGGCTTAAAGGATGAGGATTACCCGATCTTCATGGAACAGCTCAGTACCCTCGATCACCTGATGATGTTTACCAATCAGGGGAACTTAATCTACCGACCGGTTCACGAGATTGCCGACGTGAAGTGGAAGGAAACCGGGGAACACATCAGTCAAGCCATTGGCCTGGCACCCGACGAGGAAATCGTGGGCACCTTTGCCTTCAAGAGTCTTAAAGAGACCGGGCACTTTTTAATCGCTACCAGTGACGGGTACATCAAGCAGACTGCCTTTGACGCGCTCACGCCGGGACGGACCTACAAGAAGCGCGCCGCGGTCTACGAGAAGCTGAAGCACCCAGACGCGCGGGTTGTGGCGGTCACCTACCTGGCCGATCCCGATGATCAACGCGGCATCCTGCTAGTTTCCAAGAACGGCTACGCCTTGCGTTACGCCATCGACGAAGTCTCGGTCAACGGCGCCCGGACCACCGGGGTACGGGCCATGGACTTACGCAACGACGATGAGGTGGTCAACTTAGCGCTGGTCACCGACAACGATACCATCGCCTTAGTCACCCAACGAGGGGCCTTTAAGCGCCTGGCAATGAAGGAATTATCCGTTACCAGCCGAGCGCGCCGCGGGGTCTTGATTCTCCGGGAGTTAAAACGCGAACCACACCGTGTGGTCGACTTCCTCACGATTCCGAGTGGCAATCCCGCCCTGGAAATCATCACCAGTCGCGAACGGACGCACGATGTCATCCCGACGGAGCATCCCCTCAGTGGCCGTTACGCTAACGGGTCGTTTGTGGTCGACACGGACGTGGAAGGTACTCCGGTCCAGTTGCGGGTTAAACCCACGGAGTTGGTCCTGAATTAAGTGTTCATGAATGTATTTATAAGCAGAATTATTTGCGCTTTCCCGAAATCCAGGCTATCATTATGATTAATGGTAACCATTAGACTGATAAGTGCGCCGAGGTTCCTCGCACCCCAGTCATAAGGAGTAAGCGCGATGAAGACGAAACAGGAAAGTATCTTTTCTTCCAAGACCTTAACGTATTTTTTACAGTTGGCTGAGACCATGAACTATACGCAGGCCGCTCAGATTTTGGGGATCACCCAACCCGCATTGACCCAGCAGATCAAGAAGCTTGAGCGTACGGTGGGGGCACCGTTGTTCTATTCCGTTGGGAAGAAGTTGCGGTTGTCAGATGCCGGGTACACCATGCTGGCGGCAACCCATAAGATTTACGGGATTCTGAACCAAGCCACCGATGAGATCCAGCAGGCCACGAGTGCCACGCAAGGAGAAATTAACATCGGACTCCTGGCTTCGATTGAAGATGCGGTCTTTGAAGACTTTGCCATTCGGTCGTACCAGAATAACCCAGGGATCCGGATTTCTTTTCACATGTTAACGCGTAAGGAGATTTGGGAGCAGCTGGAAAACAACCGTATCGACCTGGCCATCATGTATCTGCCGGACGATTCGATCAAGAATTGGAAGCCTTACGAATCCAAGAAGATCATTTCCGACGACCTGCTGTTCATCCACCACGATGAGCAGTTGGCCAAGAAACGCCGGGTAAAGTTTAAGGACACCACGACGGGAGCCTGGGTCATGTATCCGGAGGGGTATTACCTCAACCAGACGCTGCACGAAGCCTATAAGAATCAGCTGGCCGACTTTCCGAAGAGTGTGGCGAACTTCACCACGCCAACCCAGTTGTTGCAATTTTCGATGCAGACCCTGGCTTCCACGGCGCTCCCAAATTCTTTCATGATCGGTCAAGAGGCCTTACCAACAACCTGGACGGCCCATTTTGATCCCAACATCCGCTTTGATTTAGCCTTTGTCTTCCGCAAGGGTAAGGCGGAGATCCCGCGAATTAGCCATTTTTTGGCCCAGTTCGACCGGTACTTGCATACCGATGACTATATCTCGCGGCTTAAACAATTGCGTAACAACTAAGCACCATTCAAACTATCTCGTTAAAGGAGTTTTTATCCATGAGTAAAGTATTGATTTTTGGTCACCAAAACCCGGACACCGACGCCATTGTGGCGGCTAAGGCGTTTGCTTACTACCAAAGCCAAAAGGGCTTAGACGTTGAAGCCGTTGCCTTGGGCGATCCGAACATGGAAACTAACTACGTGTTAAACCACTTTGATGAACCGGCTCCCCGGGTTGTCAAGACGGTGGCTAACGAAACCGACCACGTGATGTTGGTCGACCACAACGAAGCCCAACAAAGTGTTGCCGACCGCGACCAAGTCACTGTTGACGCCGTCGTCGATCACCACAAGATTGGTAACTTCGAAACGGCTGCCCCGTTATACTACCGGGCCGAACCCGTGGGCTGCTGCAGCACGATCTTAGTGGAAATGTTCAACGAAGCTAAGATCGAAATCCCAGCGAAGTTGGCGGGCTTGATGTTATCCGCCATCATTTCGGATACGTTACTCCTGAAGTCGCCAACCACGACCGACGTCGACCGCGAAGCCGTGCGTGAATTAGCCGAAATCGCCGACATCGACGTCCAAAGCTACGGGATTGCGATGTTAAAGGCCGGCACTAACTTGGCCGCTAAGAGTGACCAAGAATTGATCGACGCCGATGCCAAGTCCTTCGACATGGCTGGTAAGAGCGTGCGGATCGACCAAATCAACACGGTTGACTTACAGGACGTCTTGGACCGGCAAGCCGGCATAGAAAAGGCCATGGCTGCCGAAAACGCCGACAAGGGCTACGACCTGTTCATCGCCTTGGCCACCAACGTCTTGACCAGTGACTCCGAACTCATCGTGGTGGGTGACGATGCCACTCGGGCTGCCGTGGAAAAGGCCTTTAACGTGAAGTTAGCGCAAAACCGGGCTAGCTTACCAGGTGTTGTTTCCCGGAAGAAGCAAGTGGTCCCACCATTGACCGCCGCTTTCGAAGGCTAAAAGTTAATCGTTAACGTTTAATCCGACGCCTATCAGACCATTGTGTCTGGTAGGCGTTTTTGGCGTTGGTTATGAAAGTCACTAATCTGGCGGTGGCGTCCAGGTCGCCTAACGCTCGCGGATGTGGTCTACTAGAGACCCAGCCAGAAGAAGCAGGGAGGAGCTGGGGCCATGCCCACAATGATCTATCTGGTGGCCAACCATGCCGGCGCCGACTATTTCGTGCCCGTCGATCGCCGGGATGGCCGACAGGTGGCGCGAATCGAACGTCCCCGTAATGCACGGGGCGATGCCGACTTTGTTTACGGGGAGGTTGCGACCAATACCGCTGCTCGAAAAATCGTGCGTGAGCAGCACTACGCTGCCCCATTTGAACGGCAGTTTTTGGCACAGATTCACGATTTCTTTCAGCGCCAGGCCACCAATTAACGAGTTGATCGTCCCTTGCGACGACTGATTGACTCAAAAGAGTCCCCCTAACGGCTAATGACTAGTCGTCGGGGGGACTCTTTTTGGGCTTAGGCCCGCTGTAAACGTTCTAGGATGGCCGCACTGGTCGCCACTGGGCGTTCCTCCGGTAACCAGTGGGCGCTGTTCAGAACCACGAACCGGTAGTCGGCCGTCACGAACGCGGCGGTTTTCTGGGCCGCGGCCGCACCCAAGAACGGATCGTGGCGACCCCAAACGTAGGTGGTTGGCACATGGATCAACGGATCAGGGACCGTCGGTTGATGGGGCACCAGCATCCCGCGGTACCAGTTCACGGGACCGCGCAAACTCGCGGCGGTAGGAAAGGCGGCCAGTAACGCGGTGGTGGCGGTCGCGCTTAACCCGGAAGACCGGAGCTGGTGCGGCAATAACCGGTAAGCTAACCAGTCGCCCATCCGGGGTACTTGAAAGGCGCCGATATAGGCACTGTTCAGCAGCTGGGTCGAATGCCGGTACGCCCAGACCAGTGCTAACGGATGGGGCGTGGCAAGGATGGTTAGGGAACGGAGCTTAGCGGGAACTAACTGAGCGAGTTTCCACGCCAAAAAGCCGCCCCAGTCGTGACCCACCACGTGGACGCGGGCGAGATGAAAGTGAGTGATTAGGGCGGTCAGGTCGCCCACCAGATGAGTCGTGGTGTAGGCTTGCCGGCCCGCCGGGGTCGCGGTGGCCGCATACCCGCGCATGACGGGAACCCAGGTCTGATACCCGGCTGCGGTGAGCCGCGTCACCACGGCGTTCCAGCTGGCTGCCGTTTCGGGGAAGCCGTGGAGGAGTAAGACCGCTTCTCCCGTAACCGGTCCGTGCCGGTAAACGGGGAGCGTCAGGCCGTCGTGAACGTAGGTCAAGCGTTGTCCCAGGGGCGTTACCAATGACATGTGAACAGGACTTCTTTCTATCGGAGATCTGCCATTACTGTAGCACTTCTAGCCGGTGACGCACAGGGTAAAAACAAAAGGGTCCGGGACAAAAGTCTCAGACTCCTTTTCGTCTTCGTCTCCGAATATTTGGTGTCGAAACGTGCGCCCAAAGGCAGCTAGTTCCGCTGAACGCCTTTTGTCCCACTCTCATCACAGTTAATGCGCCACCCGCTGGTATTTTCGGCCCAGGACGTAGAGTGCGCCGCCCTTGAGTTTGAAGGTCGTCTGACGGAACTTCTTGGTGTGCGCGGTACGCTCCTTGACCAGGTAGGTGTGATCGCCCAGATAGCGGTACCGGGCGGAGCGCCCCTGAGTCCCCGTGTGGCCGTTGTTCACGAAGCGTAAGCCGGTCTTCTTGATGCGGACGGTGTAGTGCTTTTTACCCTGCCGGTAGCGCCACGTGCCCCGGGCCTTCGTGGGCGTCCCGGTGCGCCAGGTCGCTGCTTGGACGGCCGTGGGGACGGCACTAACGGTGAGACCGAGTAGTCCGCCAAGCAGCCCCAGGCCAGCTAACGTGAGTTTTAGTTGCATTTAAGATTCCTCCCCCATAAATTAACCTTAGTATACGCCCGTTAGGCGACTTCACGGGAAATTAGTCATCCTGGGCGTTCTCGGGTGCCGATGAATGCGCCGACCGGGAATGAAGGCCTTTTCACGGACTTTTAACTATTAGTCGGCTATAATTAAACGGTAGCTGGTATGTTCATTTAGCATACCAATATGCTTAAAGGGCATTTACCGGTGAGGACCCCGAGTCCTTATAATTGAGTTAATCAACCTAAAGGGAGGATTTTTTCTATGAAAGCAGCAGTTTTTGCTAAAGCCGGTCAAATGGTAGTCAACGAGATCGAAAAACCCACGATCCAACAACCCGACGACGTGATTATTCGCGTGGTGCGGGCCTGTGTCTGTGGGTCCGACCTCTGGGCCTACCGGGGATTAGACGACAAGGCCGCCGATTCCGAAAACTCCGGTCACGAATCGATCGGGATCGTGGATGCGGTCGGTGACGCCATCACCACGGTCAAACCCGGCGACTTCGTCATCGCCCCGTTCACCCACGGCTGTGGCCACTGTCCGGCCTGTCTCGCGGGCTTCGATGGCGTGTGCCAATCCCACACGGATAACTTCAGTAACGGGAATCAAGCCGAATACGTGCGGTTCCAACACGGTCAATGGGCCTTAGTCAAGGTGCCGGGGCAGCCTAGCGATTACAGCGAAGGCATGTTAAAGTCTTTGCTGACCCTTGCCGACGTCATGGCCACCGGTTACCACGCCGCGCGGGTCGCGCACGTCAAGGCCGGAGACACGGTGGTCGTCTTGGGTGACGGTGCCGTGGGTCAGTGTGCCATCATTGCTGCCAAGATGTTGGGCGCTAAGCAAATCATCTCTACCAGTCGGCACGCCGATCGGCAAGCTTTGGCCAAGGAATTTGGCGCGACCGCTAACGTGGCCGACAGAGGTGACGACGCGGTCAAGCAGATCATGGCGCTGACCAACGGTGCCGGGGCCGATGCCGTGCTCGAATGTGTCGGCACGGAACTGTCGACCGAAACGGCGATGCAGGTTGGCCGTCCGGGAGCCGTGATTGGCCGGGTCGGCTTACCACACACCACCAAGATGGACGTGACCGCTCCGTTCTACCACAACTTTAGTTTAGCCGGCGGGCCCGCTTCCGTGACGACCTACGATAAGCAACGCTTACTTAAGGCCGTTTTAGATGGTCAAATCAATCCCGGGAAGGTCTTCACCAAGAGCTTCTCGTTGGATCAGATCGACGCCGCCTACCAAGCCATGGCTCAGCGTGAGGCCATCAAGTCGTTTGTCGTGGTTAGTGACTAAATTGCATCGTTCATGCTATTGAAAAACCGCCGCTTCCTGTTCTCGGGAAGCGGCGGTTTAGCGTTCCACCTATTTTTCAGCCATCACGGCTTGGACGGCTAGGTCGATCACCATTTGGCGAGCGGCACCGTGGAAGCCGTGATCGGCCCCCGGTAAAACGTGTAAGGTGGCGTTGGGGTAAACGTCGCGGTAGTGCTCAGAAGCTTGTAAGGCCACTACCTGGTCCTGGTCACCGTGCAGCAGGGTCACGGGACCGGTGTAACGTTGCGCCACTTCGTAGATGGGGAGAACCTGGGCCGAACGAATATAGGCGCCCCCCACGGCCAGGTGTTCCCCTAGCGTAATTGGCACCGTGTCCGGCACGTGGTGGGGGTCGTAGGTGACGCCCTGCAGGACGCCCCGTTGCGCATCGGTCTTTAAGGTGGCCGCCGGGGCCATTAATACCACGTGTTGGACGTCTTCGGGATAAAGCCCGGCCAACATGCTGGCGACGACGCCCCCCTGTGAATGGCCCATTAAATAAAGGTGATGGCTGGTCGGTAAGTGGCGAGCATACCGGAGGATCGCCTCCGCGTCGGCAATCTCGTTAACCACGGTCATGTCCTGAAAGCGCCCGTCGCTTTGTCCGTGACCGTTAAAGTCGAACCGTAACGTGGCAATCTGGTGGGCAACGAGCTGGTTACTGAGTTGGTAAAGTAGCTGATCCGGTGTCATCCCCCGGTTCGACGTGAACCCGTGCATCAAGATGGCGAGGCGATCGGTCGGGGCGTCTGGGCGGGTTAACGTCCCCCGAAGGGTTAATTGATCGCGGGTAATGGCAATGGCTTGTTCTTTCATCACAGATTCCTTCTTTTTTAAGCGTAGTGGGTGTTCCGTCTCAAACACCGATACCTTCACCTTACCGCCAAAATGCGGTCAAAAGCAATGGTCAGATGATGACTGACTCTCCGATAGACCCAAAAGCGCCGTTTCTCATAGGAAACGGCGCCTGAGCTAGCCTAGATAGGTTGCGGGCTGCTGACACATGGCCTGCAGCTCATTTAACAGGGCACTGGCCTGATAGCCATCGCTAACCGCGTGGTGGACGGTCAAGGATAGCGGCAAGGTCGTCTGGTCGTTTGAAGTGGTAAACTTCCCGGCCTGGAAGACCGGCGTGTAGGTGGTCAAAGGGGTAAAGGGCAATGGGGTGTAACTGGTAAAGTCCAACCAAGGCAGGCTACCAATGGTAAACAGATTAGCCGACTGGGGGGCCTTGGGCATGGGACCGGCAACGTCGCCGTACTGGTCCAGGTCGGTCAGATAGTTTTGATAAAAGGTGGTAAAGAGCGGATCGTAGGCCGTCCACAGGTTAGAGATCGTGTGGTCGGGGTGGATCACGGTATACGAGGGATGTAACACGTCGTAGATCACCAGCTGCTGAGTTTGAGACTCACGGACCACCCGAAACTCGGGATGCCGCGTTAATAAGCGACTAATTAGATAGAGGTAAACGGCGTTGAACTTCACGTGGTGGGTCCGACTCCAAGCCAGCGTGGCGGTAATGTCTAAGGTCACCGTCACGGTAAAGCCCATGGGCGCCATCTTAGTAAAATAGTAGAAGTATTCCCGGCGCGGCCAGGTGGCCATGTCGATCGGGGTAAAGTTGGTATTTAAGGTTGTCATGGGGGTCTCCTAATCTTGGTTGTCGTACGCCCAGCGTAAGGGGCGGTGGTTATAGCCCCGGTCGTCGAAGGGGGTCAATTTCCGTAACCATTTATCCTGCAAGGTTTTGAGCGTCTGGCGCATATTGACCACGTCGGCGGCATCGGCCTTCCATAGAACCGTATAGGTAAAGGCTGCCGCACCGTCTTTTAACCAATCGGTTTGTAACGGTGTGCCGTGGTAGAAATTTTGATTCAAATTCAATTGGTAATACCCCCACCGGTTATGCAGGTTCGCCACGGTATCGATAAAGATCTTGTGGTTACGGGTATTTTCAATCTGGATCACGCCGTAATAGGTGGGCGCAAACTTATACGCCGCGCGTAGTCGTTGTTTTTGTTGATCGTTCATAGTTAAGCGGTCCTTTCTGGAGCCAAGCGCCAATAAGCCGTACCGTCTGGTGTGCGTGCTAAGAAATGATAGTCAATGAGTAGGCGCCGTAGCAATGCGTAATCGGCATAAATTGGGCGTAGATGGTCGTTGATTTGGGATTCGGTGAAGCGTTGGCCGTCGGGGATGGTGCTGGTGACGCGCGCTAAGGTGGTCAGTAGGCGTTTTTGTTTTCGCGGCAAGCGCGTTAACTGTAATTCGGGCATTGTGGTCAATCCTTTCGAGTGGGGATGGTCCGCCAATAAGCGGTCCCATCCGGGGTTCGCTGTAAAAAGTGGTATTCAATCAGGAAACGCCGCACCATGGGGTAGTCAAAGTAAATTGGCCGTAGGTAGGCGTTGATCTGGGGTTCGGTAAATTGTTGATGGGCCGGAATTTCATCGATAATGCGGGTCAAGATGACGATGACGGCCTTTTGTTTCTTGGGCCAACGTTTGAGCTGTAACGGGTCGTGGGTAAAATCAAAGTAGCGTTGTAGTATTTTAGCGGACTCATCTTCGGTGATGAGCCAGCGGTCATCGGGATCCTGCGGGTGTTGGGGCACGTCCAAGAGTCGTTCGTGGGGATCGGTTTGGGCAAAAACGGCCTGATAGGTCGCCAGATAGAGCTTGGCTTGCTTCGCCTTTTCTCGAAAGGTGAATTTTTGGTGCCGAATGGTCGCCGCACTCACCCCGGTCTGCTCCGCGAGTTCACGGTCTTTAATTCCCGTGGCAAAGGCCTTTAGTAGGTCACGTTGCTTGGCCGTCAGGGTGTTATAGCGGCTATCGGTGTCGATGAGCGCCGTTAAGGCCCCGCCGTGTGCCGTTGCCAAATGCTGCTGAATCGTGGTCGCCGCGGTACCGGCTGGCCAGGTCAACTCGCAATACAAGCACGAGGGCCGTTGTTCTACCAGCGTCCACCCACGTTGTAAGTCCGCTAGGGTTAATTTCGTTAAATCCATACTGATCACTCCCAATGCTCCTGAGTTTACAAGTGTTGATTAAATCTGTCAACATTTTTATTTTCGTTGACTAAAATAATCAACAGTTTTAGTTGTGTGCATGACATTTCCGTTTGCTTTCGCGAAAGCGGTTTCAACTTAACGGCGAGTTAAATCCTGCTACAATGTGGGGTGATGGTAGCCGCAGGAGAACCCCTTGAGTGAAAGAGGGAGTTATCATGCGCAAGATAACTTGGGTACGGACCTTGATTATCTTTATTGTGTCGTTAGGTTTATTTGGTGGTACTGGCGTGACCAACGTCGCTGCCGCGTCCGTTACGCCGTTTGGCGCGCAACGGTTTGCTCACGATCATGCCACTTACGTGATCACCACCAAGTCCACCTATTACCGCGACATCTGGCAAGACGCGATTCGAGCGTGGAACAAGACCGGGGCGTTTAAATTCGAACCGGGCACCAAGCGCAACGCCCAGATTGATTTGGACACGGATTCACGGCGTCAGGCTGCCGAGATGGGGGACAACGTTGGGGTTACCCAGTACTGGGCCGAACACAATGACCTGATTGCCGTGATTAGCACGTTGAATCCAGAATTGATGAACGCTTTTGACTATTCTCGCGCGGACCAAGAGCACGTAGCCGAACACGAATTAGGCCACGCGATGGGGTTGAATCACAATCCGTCAAAGGACAGTGTCATGTACTACCGTGACCGGTCCGTGGGAATTCAGAAGGTCGATATCTTAGGGGTTGAAGAACGGTATCACACCCCAGCTGGGGAATCGGATTAACTCATAATGGGAACGCTTGACTCTAGGGTCGAGCGTTTTTTTCTGGGAAAATTTAGCGGGTCAAATAGTTGCTATTTGACCAAAAGCTTGTACACTAAGAGTAGCACTAATTAGTTGTGCGCAATTGATTAGGAGGGATTTTTATGACGCAATCAGATCAACCAACACCGACGGAAGCCTTAAAGCAGCGGTTAACCACCGAAGAATATGCGGTTACCCAACACGCGGCGACTGAACCGGCGTTTACCGGGAAGTACGACCAATTTTTTGAACCTGGTATCTACGTGGACGTGGTGAGTGGCCAACCGCTCTTTAGTTCCACGGATAAATACGATTCCGGGTGTGGGTGGCCGGCCTTTAGTCAACCCATCGACCCGCAAAGCGTAGTGGAGCACACGGATCACTCGTTTGGCATGGTTCGTCAAGAGGTCACCAGTCGGGACGCCAACTCCCACTTGGGGCACGTCTTCAACGACGGTCCTGCAGAACGTGGCGGATTGCGGTACTGCATTAATTCAGCAGCCCTTAAGTTTATTCCGGCCAGTCAATTAACGGCCGCGGGATACGGCGATTTTAACCAGCTGTTTACATCCCAAGGGGGTGCTCAGCATGACTAAAGCAACGGTGGAAACGGCAATTTTTGCCGGCGGCTGTTTCTGGTGTATGGTGAAGCCGTTCGACACTCAACCCGGTATCAAGGCGGTCGTGGCTGGTTATACGGGTGGTCACACGGTTAATCCCACGTACGCCCAAGTCGCTTCCCATACCACGGGCCATACGGAGGCCGTTAAGATTACTTTTGACCCCCAAATCATCAGCTATGCTCAGCTCGTCGATATCTATTGGCGTCAGACCGATCCTACCGATGCCAGCGGGCAATTCCAGGATCGGGGGGACAGTTACCGGCCCGTGATCTACGTTAATGGCCCGGCTCAACGGCAAGTGGCGGAAGCCTCTAAAGCCCAATTGGCCGCCAGTGGCCAATTTGACGCGCCCATCGTGACCCAGATTGAAGCGGCCCAGCCGTTTTATCCGGCCGAAGATGAGCACCAGGATTTTTATCGCCGCAACCCCTTACGCTACCAGATCGAGGAAATGGGCGGCCGCGAAGCCTTTATTCGGCAAAATTGGTCCTAAAGTCTGCTACACTGGACTTTAAGGATGGTGATGTGGATGGGTTACGTTTTAGACTTGCGACAAATGGTTGGACCACGGCCGCTGATCGTCGTTGGCGCGGCAGCCATGGTCACGCAAGCGGAACACCTATTGCTGGTAAAACGCCGAGATAACGGGCTTTGGGGCCTGCCAGCGGGTTCTAAAGAGCTCAACGAAAGCTTGGTCACGACCGCCATACGAGAACTTCACGAAGAAACTGGTCTCCGTGGTCAACAACCGCGGCTGTTAGGTGTGATTAGTGGGTCGCAGATGCAGTATCAATATCCCAACGGTGATCAGATTGATTCGGTGACCACGGTATATCGGTTGCAAGTGACCGGAGCCACCAAAACCAGTAATGAGACCAGTGACGTGCGTTATTTTGAGTGGCAGCAGTTACCAGCCAAGTTAACGCCAATTACCAGGCGCATTTTAGAGGAATTGGATTGGAACCAACTTTAAACGTTCAGTTAAAATCCGTGAGTCAGTGAGAAAACTGGCCACGGATTTTTTGTTTGAAATGAGCTGTAAGTTGAACTCGGCATGATGACGGCGATGAAAATGGTGGCTAATTGAAATCAGACAAGCTTTGGGAGTGCCAGCGGTGTAAATTTACTACTTTTGATAATATATATTATGTAAAGTAGTAAAAGAAAGTTATTTTCGGTCGGATTTAGGGCCAGCCCTCTTGGTACCATGTATGTCTTTTTTGCTTGGCATCCATTCAGTTGCTTTTTCTGGTCATCTCAGCCGTAATTATTTTTGGTTGCAACTGTGAGCCATGTCCGGACAAGTTTCGGGTTCTATGGCGCAAGATGTGTGGGACAAACCTGGTCGCAAGATCAACTCACCGACCGAAGCCACGTGGTCGTTAAATTCAGATAAACCACAAAATTACAGGCGTTGCTGAGCGCATTTAGACGCAGAACTACCCATCTAAGATGTGAACGTGTCGTCAGAATCAACGTCTGTGATGTCAACTGAGCTAAACACCGTGCTGACGGGATTTACGAGCTGTTGCCTCAGCAGTCACGGTAAATATGAATTCATTAGCTGCTGCCGGCGTTAAGAACATTGATGGTTGTCGCAGCATTAGCGGTTCACGCAACCGCCAATCAGGCTAAAATTAGTAAGTCGGTTGTCGTGAATAAAACCAGTGTTGCAGCCAGAGTTGAACCATGTTGAAGCACTTAAGCTACGTGATTTCAATTGGTTTGATGGTCAGCTGTAGCTATTCTGGTTAAATGATATATTATGGTAGAAAGTTACCAGATTTTGCCACTGAAACTGGCTATAAACGCTGTTAAATCAACGATTGTAGTGAATTTGGTGACCAACAAGACTGTCCCAAATATTCGTTTAAACTTGGTGGTCATGAGCCATTTATTAGGCACTAGTGATTACCAGCTAGGAGCTGACTTCTTCAAGGGACCGGGAAAAGTTTTCGACGACTACTTTCATTAAAATGTGGATTTTAAAGACACTATTAAATAAGACTAGTTGACCTAAGTTTAATCGAATAACTATTGTTCAAGGAAAGTAAAGTTATGATAATTTGTAATGAAATTTCTAGAATCACCCTTTCTACTAGCACGGGGACATTTTTATTGAATACCTATTTTATAAATAACCTTTATTTCCTTTTTTGATTTACCCTGCTCACTGCTAAGAATTGAATAAATGTGATGATATTTTAACATTCGGATTTTGAGATAATTAATTAAAATATTTCCTCTTTAGTACCTGCCACCTGCCTACTTACCCTTTCTATTTGTCATTTCACATAAATTATTATCTTCTGAGTACTAAAGTCCCCTCTCCGTAATCCTTCTTACAGGATATTGTTGAAAAATCCATAGCTCACTTTCAGTTCGTATTGTGACTACCTTGGGAATTGGCGAACCTTCTATATGGGTTAAGCTTTCTAACGCTTTATTTAACAAATTTACTTGCTGTTTCTAGGGTCTGTCTTAAAACTCGATCACCGATTTAAGTGATCATCCATTACCCTTTACTGAAAAGAATCCAGTTTATTTATTGTTATAACTCGTATAAGCTGGAGGGCCAGTCAGAAGTGGGCTCAGGGGTGAAATTTGTGTTGGCCGGTGTCCTTTGCCGGCCTAGACAAAGGTCGGTCTTCAAGACCTGGGCTATGGGCTTGAAGCCGTGCCCACCCCGTTCCAGCCCGTTTCTGACTGGCCCGGAGGCGCTGAATACTCAAAATTAGTCTTTTAAGACAGGCCCTAGAAATAATAAAGATGTCCTTTCAATATTGGCTTGTATGCCAATATTGAAAGGACATCTTTATTTAGTCGTTAGTGACTTTTAAGAAAAATAAAACGCAAGAATGTACTTAGACGTCACTTATCGTCTAATGCTAATTTCTCTTTTTCATAGTTTAACGTGTGATCCTCGAAGTGATCGATTTTAAATTGGAGATAATTTACGGTCTTTTGAAGTTGGGCAATTTGTTCCAGCATAGCGTCACGTTGGTCGACTAAAAGACTTTTTCGGACGTCGTTAGAGGCATTGCCCTCACGGTATAATTTCACGAATTCAATCAATGACTCAATTGACATACCGCCGTTTCGTAAAACCTGAATGTAATAAACCCAATTAAGATCTCGTTCGGAGTAGTCCCGATAGCCACTAGCATTACGCTTAATTTCGGGTAGTAGCCCTATTCGTTCCCAGTAACGTAAAGTATCTTTAGAAACGTTAAATTCTTTACTGACACCATTAATGTTCATACTGACCCTCTCATTTCTATTTTCTGACTAGCTTATTCTTGACCAAGAATTTCCTTAAATGATCGTTATTCGTATACCGAATTCCCTTAGCCAGCTTGGCGCCATCTCTGTTAGTCATTTGCCGTAAATATGGCATTGAGCTACTAATTGGTGACGCCATACTGGTAGTGAAAGGAACAATCGCTTTTTGCTTGAAATTTGCCGTGTCAAACAACGTATGAATAATCATTGGTGGTTGTCGCCACCAAGTTGGAAATCCAATATAAATCGTTTTGTATTGAGCTAGATTCGGGAGCTTATTTGCCATTGCCGGATGGGTGTTGGTTGCCAGCTCTTTTTTAGCAACCTTGACTGCTGCATCGTAGGTTGAAGGATAGGCTTTCCGGGGACGAATTCGGATGATATCTGCTCCAGTATCTCGTTGCAGGGCCATCGCAGCCTTTTTAGTATTTCCAGAAAGCGTAAAGTACATAATTAATTGACGGGATTTTCCCGTTGGTTTCTTGTTTATAACCGCATGAGTGCGATTCATACTTGTTTTCCCGCCACTCGAGCTTTTGGCTTTAGAATAACCCCCACCAATTAAGATAACAACCCCTATGAGAATCAAGGCTGTTATGGTGATGGACAATTTTTTCATAGTTTATCATACTCCTATTTAAGGTACCGACAATTTTATTTATTTGGGTCTTAAAACCAGTTCCACAGCGTTTATTTAAACAAAGGGCCCCAAGGAGTTAGTCCTCGTGACCCTTTGAAAACGATGCTATTTTTGAAATTAGAGCCGGGTACTCAAGAAATCCAGCAGCTTGTTGAGCTCTTGTTCGACATATTCTGGCTTCCAATAAGTCTCAATGTGGTGTGCGCCGGGAATTAAGAATAATTCCTTATCCGTCGTACCAGTTGCGTTAGCATAGGCTTTTTCGGTCAAGTAGAATGTATCAGCTTGTGATCCCGCCATCATCAATAATGGCACGTTAATCAGATCCATGTTGACAGAAGCATCAAAAGTCATTAAATTCATGAAGCTGCTTTGCGTGTAGACAAACGTTGACTTTGGGTGAGCATGGGTTTGGGCGTAATAATCATAACCTTCACGATATAAATCGTATGGCAGTTTAGCGGCTTCTTCAGGTGTCAATTTCTTTAAGTCGGCCGTGTAGTCAACACCTTCACCACGTACTTCCTTTTCACGGGCTTCAGAGGCCTTCTGCAGTCGTTCCTGGATTGTGTTGGCCTCGGAGTCCATGAATCCATTCCGACGAACTAAACCTGAATTAAACGCGGATAACGTCGCAACAACTTTAAACCGCTTATCGGTTTGTCCGGCACGTAATGTGTAGCCACCACCACCGCAGATTCCAAAGGCAGCCATGCGATCATAATCAACTCCAGGGAACAGTGATAACGCATCCGCCATACCGTGAATATCTTCAACCCGGTATGCTGGATTATCGACCATCCGGGGTGATCCTTCAGAGGCACCTTGGAAAGAAGCATCAGCGGCAATTGCAATATACCCATGTTCAGCTAGCCGCTGTGCAAATAGACCGGCAACTTGTTCCTTAACCCCGCCGTTTGGATGAGCGACCGTTAAAGCTGGGTATTTTTTCTTTGGATCATAATCGGCTGGTGTATAGACGTTAGCAGCAATCTTCAAGCCATTTAAGTTGTAACTGATTGGGTGAATATTCACTTTACCAGGTTCATTTTTGGTAATGGCATCCTGGTAAACTAATCCCCAGGGGTTATCGTTAATTTTAGGTAAATCTTCAACAGCAACTTCTTGTAATTTCATCGTCATAATTTTAAATCTCCATTTCGTTAAATATTTTAGTGATATCTCTTATCTGTGATAAATCATAATCCTTGAAGTGAACTCCAACGCAAGCACCTTATCGAAATTATTTTAATAAGTTTAAAGCTCAATACTTTGGGAGCTGCTCAACAACATGAATACAGAATAAACCTTGGAGCTAACTTCAACGCAAGCGAAATTCACAACTTATTTTGATTTTTTTATAATCCAGCACGCTTGGCTAATTCAGGGGTATATCGATTGCCAATAATCTGAATTTGATCAGCAGCCTCTGTAATACTAGCTAGTTCGTCAGCGTTAAAGACGATTTTTTCTGCACCCAGATTTTCCTGTAGTCGTGAAAGCTTAGTGGTACCAGGAATTGGCACAATCCAGGGTTGCTGTGCTAGTAGCCAAGCTAGCGCAATCTGGGCCGGTGTTGCTTGTTTACTTTTAGCGATTCGCTTCAATAAATTTACTAGCTTCATGTTGGCTGCTAGAGCATCCTTTTGAAAACGTGGCAATTTTCGGCGGCCATCGTTTTGAGTAAATTCCGTATCCAGATCCACCTTACCCGTTAAAAAGCCCTTTCCTAACGGGCTAAAGGGAACTAACCCGATACCGAGTTCTTTTAAAGTTGGAATCAGTTCCTTTTCGGGTTCTCGGGTCCAAAGTGAGTACTCACTTTCAACAGCATTTAACGGCTGAATAGCATTGGCCTTTCGAATCGTTTGAATACCAGCTTCTGATAGCCCCCAGTGCTTGATCTTTCCAGCCTTAATTAGGCGACCCATGGTCTCCGCCACGTCCTCAATTGGTACCTGAGGGTCCACCCGATGCAAGTAATACATGTCGATAGCATCGACCTGTAATCGTTCTAGGGACCCTTCAACCGAAGCTACTAGGCCACGTGGATCACCATCTACTACCTGCTTACCATCAACGATCTTGATTCCACCCTTAGTCGCAATCGTAACTCGATCATGATAGGTCTTGAAGGCTTTTCCTAATAAGCGTTCGTTCGTAAAAGGCCCGTAGACCTCTGCTGTATCAAAGGTTGTTTCGCCTAACTCTACAGCTTGTTGTAACAACCGAATCATGTCCGCTTCAGTTTTTGGTTCGCCATAGGCAAAACTCATACCCATGCACCCCAGGCCAATGGCATCGACAGTCAGTGGACTGGTACTACCTAGTGTTCTTTTATTCATAAAGGTCCACCCCTTTCAGGCGTATTCATAAATAACGCTTTCCAAATGAGTTTTTAGCGCTATTAATAATCTCCAATATAATTCGTCGTTTAGTCTTTTAATAAACCGGGCGAGTTTCTCCTTCAGTGCTAGGATCAGCCATACCAATGCTTGTACGGCTATATTTCGTTGGCTCAGCGATAATCTGTAAAATAACGTCTGCAACACTTTGTCGCGAACCAGAGACACCGATATACGCCTCATTCTTACCCGTCACTTGATAATTGATTTCATTTCGATCGTTTAGCCATGGTAAACGAAGAGTTGTGTAATCTAGTCCTGAACCTTCTAGTAAGCGATCTGAGATAACGGCAGGCTCCATTCCATGACTAATCATTTCGGCATTCCAGCGACCAAACTCTCCACCAACTTCTTGATAAATCCCCAATACATTTGTAGAAATAACGCGCTGGACATGCTTTGCCTGCATACCCTGAATAACGTTATTAGTAATCCGGTTTTGAGGATCATGATCGACGACTCCTACAAAAACCAGGTCCTGATTTTCCATGGCCGTGCTTATCGACTGTGGATCGGTAATATCGCCTTCAATTAATGTTACACGTGGATTATCCGTGTATTGAGCTAACCGGGACGCATCACGTAAGAATAGAGTTAAGTTGATTTGATCAAATTTTGGTTCATTAAGAATTCGTTGTTCAACAATCCGAGCGATTTGACCATTCGCAGCTAAAATCAATACATTTTTCATTGTTATTTCTCCTCCGTCTGGTGAAGCCATGTCTTAAACTGAGTCGTTGTTTTTTCAATCTCAGTATCTTTTACCGTATAGTCAGATAAAATAGTTGTAGAAACTGGCGTCAGCTTCTGTAAGACTTGTTGCGCCGTGCCGGCACCATATCCCGCATGCGTTGTAAATTCCGCGACCTTTTTGCCGCCCATTTGTTGGCCAAATTGTTTCAGAAATGTTTGCATGGGGTTAGCCAGCGTCATACACCAAATCGGACTCCCGAATAGTACGAGATCATATTGTGTGAAGTCCGGTAAATCCTCAACGCGTAAGTGAGGTAAAGCCCCCGCTTGTTCTTGATTTGCTCGACTGACCGTAGCCTCATAGTCTGTAGGATAAGGTGTTTTGACCACTAATTCATAACTATCTGCGTGAAGGACAGCCTGTGCAATTCGGGCTTGGTATTCAGTATTTCCACTATGAGAAAAATAGATGACCAATGTTTTAGCATCTTTTGTAATGAAACGGGTTGGAGATACCGTTAAATTAGTATCTTGGCCATCGGAAACTGCGCCACGCCCTTTAGGTGTCAATAGCGGCGTAGAAATGTTGGAAAATGGCGGTTTAAAAATGTAGGTTTTTGGCGGTTAGTTTGTTGCTTTTAGGCGGTATGATTTTCCAGTTATCTTGATGATATGGGAATGATGAACTAAGCGGTCTAGAATGGCAGCGGTGACTGTTGGATTCTTGAAAATCTCGACCCATGTTGAAAGCTCGCTATTGCTAGTAATTATCGTTGAGTGTCGTTCATATCGCGCATTAATTAACTGAAAAAGAAGGTTGGCTTCGTCATGTTCTACTGGTAAATAGCCGATCTCGTCGATAATCAATAAGTCATATCGTGCATAACGGTTAATACAACGGTCTAGGGCGCCCTTCTCGTAAGCCGTATGCAGCCTTAGTAAGAGGTCATGACAGTTGATAAATAGGGTTCGTTTTCCTTGCTGACAGGCCGCCATGCCTATTCCAATGGCTAGATGCGTCTTACCGACGCCCGGACTACCGATAAAGACTAAGTTTTCTTGTTTCTCCAAGAACGCTAAGTCGCTAAAACTCTTTATTTTCTGCTGATTAATACTGGGCTGAAATGAGAAGTCAAAAGTTCTCAAAGATTTATTCTGGGGGAACCTTGCTCGTTCAACTATTCGTTGAACTTGACGTTGTTCTTGCCATTCAAGCTCCACGTCAGTGAGCTTAAGCATAGCCTCTGTAAATGAGAGTTCTTGCTCGTTGATTTGATCAAGAAAGTTTGGTAAGTACGCATGCATCTTGGCTAAACCCAAAGTATCTAAGTTGGTCATTAATTCCTGGAATTTACTATTCATTTATTTACTCCTCACACTTCGTCATATTGAGATAGATGTTCTGCGATAAATGCCTTAATTTCTTGATCATTCCGACCTTTAAGGAGGTCGGATTTTAGGATTTGAACGCGGTCATCCTCATGATAATTTAAGGCTTGAGTCGTAATGTCGTGCGAACGGATTGGTTCTCCGTTATAATAGATTTGAAGTTGGCGTGCATTATCAGATAGTTCAATGTTGACTGTCCGACCTATGTAACGCGGATCTACAGAGTACTTGCACTTACGGAAGTTAACCATCGATTCCTTCGATACGACACGGGTAATGTCTTCTTCGAAGAAGGAATCTAGCAGGTTAGCCGGTAGTTCGTGGAGGTACTCTTTTTCTTCGTACTCAAATTTATCTAAAGGAACTTGGTTCGTTGATTGTGACACTTCGTGATTTAAATCATCGCAGAGTTCATCGACGATATGAATCAAATCTACGCCATCATCGAACTCATAATTATATGGCCGGAGACGTTCGATGGTTCGTGCCAAGGCTTCCACGACTCCTTTTGTTTGTGGCCTTAACGGCCGACAAGCAATTGGTTTATAACCGGCATCTTGACAGAATTGTTTAAATCGTTCGTTGAACACGGCCCTTCCAAAATTAGACTTTGAGTGATCAACGACTTGCTTCATGTTATCGAACCAGATTTCATGAGGAACGCCACCAGTTGCTTCGAAGGCATCATCTAAGCAACTGAACAGGGTATCCTGACTCCGATCGAAGACTAACGTAATGAATTTCAACTTTGAAAATGGTAAAACATACAGGAAGACATTGAAGTGATGTGGCTTCCCATCGCGTGAATATAGCGTCATTTCTTCCTTCCAATCCACTTGAGCTGATAGTCCAGGCGTGTGTTCAACACGTATTGTAGCTTTATGAACTTTTTCTTTTTTGAGACCGGCGCAGTAGTTACGGACAATCGTGTATTGGCCAGTAAATCCCTTCTTCTGAATGAATTTGAAGATAGCCATCGCTGAACAGTTAAGCTCAATCTTATCTTCAATAATGTCTCGGTAAGCGTCAAGCTTACTGGGACGCTTAGTCGTTTTCTTCAACGCTATTGGGGCTTGGGCCTCTTGAAATGCTCGTTTGGCGGTGCGGTAATCAACCCCGTATTGTCGGGCTAGGGCAGCGTAGTTAGGCTTTAAATTATTTTTCACGTAAGTCTGCACTCCTTCTCGAATATCGTATCTCACATCGATAACCTCCTTGGTTCCAATGTGATTTATGATATCAAAAAATGTAGGAAAACCGACAATTTCTAATTGCCATTTTCCTACATTTTACGACCGCCATATACACTTTAGGTAATTTCATATTCAATCTGATCGACTCCTTTTGCTTTAATCAATAATGAAACTATAAACCTTGGAGTTCACTTCAACGCAAGTACTAAATCAAATCTTTTTAAAGAATAGTGATACAAAAAGGGCTCGGTTATTTACCGGGCCCTTGAATTAGTTGTCTAGAATGGCTGTTATTCGCGAAAAGTTCGTACTATTAGCAGCTACCTTATTAATCACTGTGGGTGAACTTAAATATCGCCGAAGGGTTTGACCACAAGTACCAAACCCGACCATGAACTTATCACTTGTGAAAGTAACACGTGCATAGGTGTGCTTTAGTTGTTTCAAAAAAGACACGACTGATCGTGGTAAATCCGCATACCAGATGGGCGATACCAAGATTAATACATCGGCCTTTGGATCTAGAGAAAGCGGCTGGATAGGAACCTCAACATGGTGAAAGCGCTCATGTTTAGCTTGCGCCGTTAATTCGTTGTAGTTCATGGGATAATCCTCAACTGGTATGATTGGAACTGCTGAGGTCCCATAGTGCCTAGCAATATTCTCAGCCAAACGTTTGTTATGACCGCTATTTGAAAAATAAACCACTTGAGTGTTCATTCATACCCACCTCACTGTTTAATAGCTACCAGGCGATTTTCCCAGATTCACTGATTAATTGTCCGGAAGGGCCATCGGCTGGTAAGGTCGCTAGTTTGACCACAATTTGGGCACCTTCGGCTACACTACGTGGCGCATTAAATCCATTTAAATCCGTGGCAGTCCACCCTGGATCGGCTGCATTGACCTTAATTGCTGTGCCCTTCAATTCTCTAGCAAACATGACCGTTAACGCGTTAACGCCATTCTTAGAAGCCGCATACGCTGGATTGATGGGTGCACCCTCGATGGGGTGACTTTGCCAGTTTAGAGATCCGACTGAAGAAGATAAGCTGACGATACGGCCTGCCTTTGCCTTACGAATCAAGGGCAACATAATTTGCGTAACAGCAAAGCTCCCAAAGAAGTTCGTATCAAAGGTCTGACGTAAAACATCGACACTCACGGTACTTGGAAGTTCATCATCCGGCAGTGCGATGCCAGCATTATTTATCAAGACATCTAATTTTTGATACGTATTGGAAATTTGATCTGCTGCCCGTTGAACTGTTTGCTGGTCAGTGACATCAATCTCTAAAGTATCGGCAACAATGTCTAATGCTTTCAGTTGTTCTACGGCAACTTGGCCCCGTTTTACATTTCGACTCCCAATTAATACGACATATCCTTGCTGGCCTAATTCCTTAGCAGTTTCGAATCCAATACCGCGGTCAGCTCCCGTAATCAGTGCAATTTTTCTAGTTGGCTCTGTCATGGCTAATCAATCCCTTTCCGTTTTTTTCTTTAAATTTACAGGTTGGCCTTAAAGAAAGCGGCTGCTTTTGCGACTGCTTGGTCGACATATTCCGGCTTGTCATAAAGATCGACGTGGGTCGCACCTTCAATCGTAAACAATTCCTTATTCTTAGAAGCTGCCTTTTCGAGTAAATCTTCTGAGAAGCGTAGCGTGTCAGCGTTTGTACCGGCAATCATCAGAATAGGTTGGGTCAAGTATTTGTCAGCAAACATGAACGTTGAAAAGTCTGTCATCTTGTCAATCGACATCATTGATACTTGGTTCGTTGAACGTGGGTGTTGACCACGAGGCGTCCGATAGTACTCATGAGCTTCTTCCAAGGTATTTGGCATACCAGCCGTTACTTCTTCTGGAACAAACGTCCCATAGATTGGGTCGGCGCCATTAGCTTCACGCGTCCGTTGATTTGATGCCTCTTCCAACAAAGCCAATTGGGTTTCAACTGGTGTTTTACCGTCAAAGCCGTCACGAATCCATGATGCAGGATCACTCATACTAGCGACCGCAACTGCTTTGATTCGCCGATCCGTCATAGCCGTGTGCATGGAATAACCAGCACCAGCGCAGACACCAAATTGACCAATTCGTTCGTTATCGACGTAAGGCAATGTGGTTAAATGGTAGATTGTAAAATTAATCCGAACGCTGTTCGGACAAAAAAGATCAGCTTCCTTTAAAATGGTGTTTACCACAAACCCATCTTTTAGGAGCTGATCTTTTGTCTAGTATAACCTATTCCGAACGAATTAAAATCGAAACCTTTTGTGAACTAGGGCTGTCCAATATCCAAATGGGCGTTCGGCTGAACCGATCACCGTCAACAATTTCTTATGAATTATCTCGATGTCAACCTTATCAGGCTGAATTAGCACAAACAGATGCCGAATACAAGCGATCACGATGTGGTCGGAAAACTAAGCTGAGCGATGAGTTAAAGCAAAAAATTCTCAACCATTTACGTCTAAGCTGGTCACCAGGAATGATTGCTCACGAATTTAAACTAGCTACTAAATCTATTTATAATTGGCTAAATCAGGGGAGAATTGATTTCTCCTTGAATGATCTACCTGAACATGGCGTACGCCAACGGCGTAACGTTGACCAACGATCCAAATATAATCAATCTTTGGGGCGATCAATTGAACAGCGTCCCATGATGATTAATCAACGTAATCGCATCGGCGATTTTGAACTAGATACAGTCGTTGGTCCTCGTGGGCATAGTAAGGCAGTTTTATTAACTTTAATCGATCGAAAATCACGGTTCCTTTGGGCATACCGGTTAAAAGATCGAACGACAGCGAGTGTTAATGAAGCACTGACTAAGTTCCTAACAACTTTTAATGGACCGGTGCACAGTTTTACTGTGGACCGTGGTACTGAGTTTAGTGGGCTAGTATCATTTGAATCACAATATGGTATTAAGACCTATTACTGTCATGCTTATACGCCAGCTGAACGTGGTAGTAATGAACGCTTTAATCGGAATTTACGTTATTTTTATCCTAAGGGGACTCGTTTTGAGCACATTAGTGCTCAAGATTTAACGACGACGTTACTCCAAATTAACCAGCGACCGCTTAAAATACTCGACTGGCAAACACCGTATCAGGTTATGCTGACCAATTTGTCCAAAAATTCGGATTAAATTTGCAATCTACCAAATAGTCGATGGCGCATTTGATATCTTCCACCCGTTCGTAAGGAGCTTCCAACTGACGTGGTGTACCGCCACTTTCACCTTGATGTGACGTATCAAAAGCTAGTGCGATGAATCCGTATTTGGCGAGTCGTGAACCATAGTTGGTTGCAATCTGTTCCTTAACGGCACCAGCAGGTGAAGCAACTGGGAAAGCTGCGTATTGTTGGGCCTCATCAAAATCATCAGGAAAGAATAGGATTCCGGCCATTTCATGTTCATTGTTCTTAAAAGTTACTTTCTTTTGCATCATAATTTCTCCATTCTGTTGGTTAGCTATATTATTTGCGAGAAAAAGATTGTCGCAGACAGTTTCTATAATAATCGAATGAACGTTCATTATAGTGGTAAAAGGAAAGTGCTACTTTTTAATAGCACTCCAAGCTAGTTCAATCAAAGACTTAATCCGTACGTCAGTAAACTCAAATTCTCCTCTAAAATAACGTTTTGCTGCTTCAGTAATCGGCGGTTCAATGTAGGCAAACAAAACATCATCGTCTACGTTTTTAAAAACTCCTTCCTGCCGTCCTCTTTTTACAAGTTGATACATCGGTGTAAAATAATTATTGGCTTCCCGATCATCTAATTCACTCATATAAGGTGAATTAGTGAACTGTTGCAGAAATAAGAAGGCTTCCTTATTTTCCCGAATATAATCAATATAATTACGAATCACTTTGGCAAGACTGGCTTTAATGTCCATTCCATCGGTGTCTGCAAACATTTTAGCACCCATTTTTTGTTTGGTATCGAGGTATAGCTTCTTCAACATATCATCTTTATTTTCAAAATACACATAGATCGTTGAAGGAGAAACACCCGCGTGCTTCGCAATTTTTGACATCGGTGTTGCTGAAAAGCCGTCTTTATTTAAGAGAAGAATAGTTGCCTGATAGATAGCCTCTTTTTTACTGTTATCTTTATATCGCATGTCTGTATAATAAACGGTCATTCGATTATAGTCAACCCAAAACTGCAACTTTTTTGTTGGCTCGATCTTTTTGATTGTATAAAACGCTGATGAATCAGCATTTATCTTGAAAAAATATTTTTAAATATCGGATTCAGAACGGTAGCTTCACTCATCTTATAGTTCACCGGAGTATTAAAAGATCCAATGATTTGCAACAGTTAAGTCACCAGGTGGGAGTATTGAACAGACTAAGCCCTTCGATTATAAGCAACACAAAAATTATAATGAGAATAAAGCTGATTGATTATCGACTGCGCTTAGCTGAAAGTTCGCTTTTTAAAAATATGCTTTGTGGAAGTGTTTGTGAAACGAAATAATAAATATCCTTTTGACTGTCATAACTTTACTTTCGTTTCTACCAGTTGGCATAACTTTACTTTCCCTGAACATGATTATTTTGCTTACCTCGATTTAAAATTGAAGTGCAACACCTGCTCTACTAGACCAGTTCTTTATTCAGACTAGTCAAAAAGGCCATGAAGACCTATTCTTAATTCACCACAAACAAGAAAGAGGTATCTTCATGACCCGAATTAAGAATATCATATCTAATCAGTATCACCAACTCAATTTAGCTGAACGTGGTCGAATTGAAGCCCTAAGGGGCTTAGATTGGTCCATCCGCCGGATTGCCAAGGCTCTTCATCGTAATCCCAGTACGATTTCGCGTGAATTAAGACGGGGGACAACAACACAGATTAACGCTAATACTCGTATCTTCGAACAGTCATATCTGGCGGAAACTGGCGAAGCAGTTTATCGTAAGCACCGGCTAAACAGCTGTTATCGTGGACTCTTTGATCACTGTCAAACCTTCTGTAATGCTTTGGTTACAGCTTTAAAAGCTCGCCCCAGAATGCATAGTGTGGATACTTTTGTTCACCAATTCAAGACTAATTACCCAGGAGTTGTCTGTCCCTCAACACCGACGGTGTATCGATACATTGATGACCAGCGTTTAACTATCCGTAATTCAGACCTACCAGCTAAACTCCGTCGCCGAGTCAAACGTCCCGGAACAAAGCATCACCGAATCAATAAGAAGAATCTGGGCCATTCAATCGAAGAGCGTCCCACTGTGGTTCAAGCACGTCAAGAGCTTGGACACTGGGAAGGTGACTTGGTCAAAGGTAAACGAGTTGAATCTGAGCCAGCATTAATGACTTTGACTGAACGTGTTAGTCGTTTAGAAATCATCGTTAAACTTCCCAATTATCATGCCGACACTTGCTTGAAAGCCCTCCAGAACACCTTATATGACTATGGAACTGAGTACTTTAAAACCATTACTTTTGATAACGGTGCCGAGTTCTCAAGCTTGAGCCAAGTGGCGGGAACGGACATCTACTTTGCCCATCCTTATTCACCATGGGAACGCGGAACCAATGAGAACACTAACGGCCTTTTGCGCGAGTTCTTCCCGAAGGGTAGATCCTTGGTTTTGGCCTCACTCATTGATATTCAGCTGGCTCAGGATACCTTAAACAACCGGCTGCGGCGTTCATTAAACTATCGTTGCCCAGCCGATCTAATGCCTGAACTAGCTTAGCAACTAGACCACTTCTAAGAATAGATTCTTAGTGTTGCACTTGATTTGACAATTGAGGATTATTTTGCTTAACAAAAGTAAAGTTAATGAAACTGTAGCATCTCCTGAATGACTGATACGGATTACATTGGTTAAATGTTTTGTGTTGATAATCTTTCCTCTATTTTCTTTCCCTTGCTCATTGCTAAAAATTAAATCAATGGGAACTTTTTCCTGGTTCTCCCCAATTGTCAGCTTACACAGATTATCCTCTTTTGAGTGCTCAAATTTCCCTTCAGCCATTCTTCTTTAGCAAAACAAGTCTTCTCGCCTCTTTCAAATTCAAATCAGGTTCAAAAACGGAAAAAGAATCCAATTCGTACATTAATTGAGCTCTCGGATTACTTCACTAACATGGGTTGATAAAACATTCATATCTTTAATTAAAGTTAGCCTACTGGGCATTGGCAATAGTCACCGTTATTGACGGAAGTCTTAACCGTTTCCCTTAGTTGCTAAGTAGTAGATGATAGTGGTTGTCTTGGAACTAGCCACCGTTTTAACGATAACTTTCTTCAAGTTGGTCTTAGCCAGGTGAGTATCAACCTCGGTCTCCTTCATCACAGTTCCTTCAGTGGGACTAAAGAAGTCATCCTTTCAAAGCCTATAACGAGACTTTATCCAAATGATTTACTGTTCATCGATACCGGAAATTAATTCCTAAGAATACGTATGCTTACATTGAAGTCTGAACGCACGATTCATTCCTAAGATCCACGATGTAACGAGGTGACAAAGCCTCTAAAATAAATGTCGTTCAACTGCTGCGCCAGTTTCTCCGTGGATAGTGAACGGTTCGGTGACGTTTGGTAACGGATCGTCTGAATGAATAAATTGGCGAGGTATTGCTCGATTAATTCCGTTCCTGCCGTTTTCTTGACGGTTGACTTAGTTGAACCGTAAAAAATCGCGGAAAACATCTTGGTCAGTTTGACCTCAAATAAGCGATCACCGTTGGGACCCAGAAGGACCGCCATCTGTTTAGCCATCGTTGGTTCATCAAATACCCCTAGCAGGGCTGTCAGTTGGTCAACGGTTACGTCAACTCGTCCGTTCAAATCAGCTACTTCGTGATAGTGAGCTTTAATGTCGGTAATTAACCGATCTTCAATAGTCTCCAACAAAGCATACTTGTCATCATAGTAGCGGTAGAAACTGCTGCGGTCGTAATGCATAGCCTCGGTCACGTCGCGAACAGTAATGGTTTCAAACTTTTTAACCGTCAACAATTGCAATAGTGCCGTCTCAAATTGATTTTTAGTTGCCGCTTGTTTTTTCGAGTACATGATAGCCCCCTATTTCCCTAATTTTACAACAAAATCCGTCATCTTGTTGTATTTACAACGTAATGACGGATTTTGTTGTAGCAATGCCGTTACGAGACGGGTAGCCTCAAGGGTAATCAATCCATTGAGGAGGTCATGACCCGTGTCACAGGATATTCATGGAAAAACGTATCACGCAACAGTCATTCTTATTATCACGTTGACGACCACTTTTGCCGGATCACTCATGCAGACGACGATGGCAACCGCCATGCCAGCCCTCATGAAGGCCTTCCAGATTAGTTTCAGCACCGCGCAACAGGCTACAACCTGGTTTTTATTGGTTAATGGTGCGGTTGTTCCGCTTTCAGCGTATTTAGCGATTAAATTTCCGACCAAGTGGCTCTTGCTGGGGTTGGATGTGCTCTTATTGGCAGGGATGCTGATTTCTTACGCTGCACCGTCCGCTACCAATGACTGGTGGCTCTTCATTACCGAGAGAATCATGGCCGCAGCCGCTTTTGGCATTCTGCTACCTCTGATGCAAACGATTATTGCGACCATTTTCCCGCCCAAACAGATGGCGGTCGCCATGGGACTTTCAGGGCTCGTGGTGGGCTTAGCTCCCGCCTTAGGTCCCATTCTTTCGGGGTGGATTTTGAGTCGTAACCACCGACTTTTCGGGCTACTCATCCGTCATTCCTGGCGTAATATTTTCTTGGCTCCGCTTATCTTGGTAGTCTGCATGCTGATTCTCGCCATTTTCCAGATGAAGGATGTGCTGCCTAATCGAGCCGTCCCGCGTGATTTCACCTCACTAAGCTTATCCCTAGTCGGCTTTTCGAGTCTCCTGCTGGGTCTAACTAATGTGGCCACGGTCGGGTGGTGGAACATCCCCAAGGTTCTCGTCCCTGGAATCGTCGGCCTGCTCCTGATTTTCGTCTTTATTCGTCGCCAGCTTCGGCTGGACATCCCCTTTCTAAACGTTCGGGTTTTCTTGAATAAGGCGTTTACGCTTCCGACCGTTTTGGTGGTGCTGGTCATGATGGCCATGTATGGCGTTGAAATGATGTTACCAACGTATCTTCAAAACATCTTAGGCTTAACGCCCTTCCAGTCTGGTGTGACGTTACTAGGTGGTGCTTTATTTATGGGCGGGCTTTCCCCCGTTTCCGGATTTTTGTTTAATCGGGTGGGCGTTCACCGGTTAGCCCTTTTCGGGTTTAGTCTGCTAACGCTGGGGACCCTGCCCTTTGCGTTTATCACGCCCACGACTTCCGCGAGACTCATTGCCATCATTTACGCACTCCGCCTCATTGGGATTGCTTTGGTCATGATGCCGCTAACCATCAGTGCGATGAATGCTTTTCCCCAATCAATGGCTGCCCACGCCAGCACCGCTAACAATATGGCGCGTCAGTTAGGGGCCTCCGTTGCCGTTGCACTGTTGTCTTCCGTGACACAGAACATCGTCAGTCAGCACATGCCCACCGGTCAGTTGAAGGTAACGAATCCGTTGACCTATGCTGGTCAAACCCTCGCGGCGTCGATGGCTGGGTTTAGGATATCCTTTTGCATTGGGTTGGCCTTTGCGGTAGTTGGTCTAGGGGTGGCGTGGTGGCTAAAGCCTAAGGGGGAGAATTAATATGCTGATTGCCTTGATCATTGGATTAACTGGTTTAACGTTTATGGCCTGGTTCCTGATTCGTTCGCCAAAATTAAGCCAGCTAGCCGGAACTCTCACACTGTTCTTGTTAGCTTGCTGTATCGGGGGCCTATCCGCCAATTTAGCTGATCATTGGGGGATGCGCCCCCGAACCACGGTCCAGACGACCCATCGAATTTATTCGGCGGGTCCAGCGACCATACCGAACAACCTTCTCATCGTTCGCCGCCTGGGGACTCGGGCTCAGAATTACGTGCTTATTTACCGTACAACGGCGACTCAATCCCAACCACAACCACACTTTGTTCCTGACCAAAAGCAGCTAGTAACAGCAACGAAAAAGCGCGCGACTTTTCGCCGTCAAGCAGTTAGCCGCCCCAGCGTGACCACTACCCGGCGAGAATGGGTGTTTAAGTCGGCCTTCTATGCCCGGCTTCTCGCCTTCGACCACAATAATCATCAACTAATTAGTGAACGAACAACCGTCACGGTACCGCTGTCTTGGCACGTCTTAACGACCCAGGAAGCCCGTAAAGTGGCTCGACAGACACCACATTAAAGCAAAAAAATGGACTCCAACACGACCTCACCCGCCGTTAGCGTGGTGCCAGGATGTTGGGGCCCGTTTTTGCTTTAGGACTGATGGACCATCTGGTAATAGCGATGCTTAGAATCTTTTCTGTGGTCCGTTAAAATTCAATCAGGACCTTTCCCTTAGGATGCCCGGTCGTCACCAGGTCTAGTGCCTGGTTCGCCTCATCCAGCGTGAAGACATGGGGGTCAATAGCCGGTTCGAGGTGGGCCTGAGTCACCAGCTTGGTGACCTCGGCCAATTGGGCGCCACTACTTTTCACGAACAGGAAACGGTAAGCTACGTGGTGTTGCCGGGCCTGCTGGTCCACCTTCCGCCCGACCAGAGAAAACGCGAGCGTCTGCCACCACGCAAAACCGTTCCGTTGCGCAAACTCCCGATTGGGTCCCGTCTTGAGGGACAGCAACGTGCCCCCTGGCTTCAAGACGGCCAGTTCGTGCGGTAACTCTTTTGGCCCTAACGTGTCCAGGACGTAATCGACCGGGGCTAATCGGTCCCAGTAGTTTTCGGTGCGGTAATCAAAGTATTGATCTGCACCTAACCGCAAGGCCCCCGCTTGGCCCCGCTGGTTACCACTGACCGCCACGGTAAGCCCAAGCTGTTTAGCCATGGGGATGGTTAATTGCCCTAGCGACCCGGAGCCGCCGAGAATCATCAGCCGTTGTCCCGGCCGGGGCTTTAGGATGTCGTGAAAGGCCTGGTAGGCGGTTAGACCGGCCAGTGGAACGGCCGCCGCGTGGGCAAAATCCAACTGACTGGGCATCCCCGCGAGTTCGGCTTGATCGATGGTCAGATACTCGGCAAACGCCCCAATCTTCGCCAAGGGCATCCGGGCGTAAACCGCATCGTTGGGTTTAAACGCGGTCACGTTGGCGCCAACGGCCTCAACGATTCCCGAAAATTCGTTGCCCATGGTTAACGGGAAGCGATATCCCTGGAGTACCCGCACACTGCCGGTACCGATGAGGGCCTCTAACGGATTAACGGCCGCGTATTTGACCCGGACCAGGACTTCGTTTGGTTGGGGCACGGGCTTCGGAATATTCCGTACTTTAAGTTGGAAATTTTTATCGTACTTGTCTAACTGCGCTGCTTGCATCTCGGCACCTCGCTTATGATCAATTTAGTTGCTTTTACGTTGGCCTTACTCTAAACTAAAAAGTAACAAAAATCAAATAAAGTTACTTTTTTTAGAAAGAAGCAGGTGCTTAACGATGGCCAAAACCTCTAAACAACAAATCATAGCCGCGGCCGAGGCCCTCATCCTCGCACAGGACAATGCCGAAATCTCACTGGCCCAGCTCAGTGCCGAATTGGGGATCACCCACGGCGCGTTGTACAAGCATTTTCCCAATAAACAGGCGCTCTGGACGGCCGTTGCGGCGGCCTGGTTTCAGGACGAAATTCTCAACCGTCTTAGTATTCCACAACGAGGCTCCCGTCAGGAGCGGTTACACGCCTGGCTATGGGCCTTCGTCAACGCCAAAAAGGACGCCTATAATTCCGATTCCAAGATGTTTACCCTGAATACCAAGTATATCGACCAAAATCCGGCCGCCCTTAGCCAAGTTCTGCAGGGCGCCTACGCCCAAATGAACGAGATTCTAGGCTTACCAGCAGACGATTACGACCACGCCGAGATGATTCTCGCCACGTTTGCTATTTTTACGTTGCCCAACTTTAAAAGCTCTTGGAACGACGCCGAATATACCGACCGGTTTGAGGCCATTTGGAATCTGATCAAGGGCGGCGTCTAACTAAATCGTGCAGACAGACCACTAGCAGGCCTTGGTTAGACCTTAAAATGGTATTCAGAGTGAGCGCTAGGCAATTTTAGCAGCATCCCGCCTCATTTTCTTTTAAATCAAAATGGACGACAACTATTGGCTTTAACGGTCCATAAGTTGTCGTCCATTTTATTATTGTTTTAACTCAGTGCCGGTTTGATAACCATCACCTTACCGCGACAATTGATCCAAACGATACAAGTACCACCAGTCGGGAACGCCAATTGGGTACTGCCCCAACGTTTCGCCCACGATGCGAATTGGTGACCAATCTTGACCAGCCGGTCGCACCAGCAGACCGTCATAGAAGGCTTCATCGACCCCGATGAGGTGGCCGTTGACCGTGGCTCTAACCGGTGCATTCTCCGCCAATAGATTCGCCCACACGTACTCGTAGACTTGGCGGTCGGCTAACGACACGTCCTTGGTCGTGGGCAAATATTGGGGAATCTCGTCAACACCGATTTCACCGAGGTTCGCCCATTCCCGAAAGCCCAAGGTTTCGCCAATTTTTGGCGCCGTCATGGGTACCTTCACCTGAGATAATTGATTGAGGTGGCCCTTGAGTTGGTCACATAACCAATAAAAACCGCTCAAATCATCGGGCGTTTCACTCCACCAGACGCGCAGCGGTTCTCCCGCCGCAATGGCCGCCTGAACTTCCTTAATTTTCTGGACGCTGGTGCTAAAATAGTCCGGGCTCGTCGCATCCTGGTCGTACTGAGCCTTTAAGGTCCAAAAGGGCGCCTGGGCGTTTTCAAACCGATACAAATCTCCCAGTTGAAGGTCTAAGGGCAAACCAATGACGGGTTGGTGCAGGGCTTGGGCGAGATTACTTGCAAAACTTTCGTTAAACGTGATTTCCATGAGGTAACATCCTTTCGGGTCAGTGTGCTGTTCTCATTGTCGCGTAACCGGTTACACCTGACAAGCCTCGGGTGGCCATAGCGATGCGTTTGAACCGAACAGCTGGGCGCCGGGCAGGCCCCCGCCCCGTTTTCTACTATAAATATAATGAGAATGGGTCCGCAAACGAAGCATGTTATAATTACCATACAGAATGGATGCTGAGAAGGTCATTAAAATGCTCGATAGACGTTTTGACCAAGAAACTTTTGCCTGGGCGCTTAAACAGGACCTAGAAGATCTACGACTAGCAGTTGTTAAAGCAGCCGATCCCCAAAAACAAGCTGTTTACGCCGTCCTCTATGATTATGCTCTGGCAAAAAGACAAGATAAATTGATTGCCCAAAAGCGTTTTGAACGCTAATGACTCAGTTCAAATATATCTTGATTGCAGGTGTGAGTGGCGCGGGGAAATCTAGTCTGTACAGTTTACAACCCAGGACCGTTAAAGGAACTCGACGAATCAACAAGGCGGCCATGGAGTTGTGCCAGAACTGATTACGAAACGGTTCCGCCAATCACTGCTTAACTTACCGATAATTGCGGCTCAATGTGATGAGATAATGATCTACGATAATACAAAGCGGTTGGCGCTCGTGTACAATCAGCTAAAACAACGGGTGTCCTATAATCGCTTGGTTGAATACCCCTGACTGCATGATGTGGCATCACAAATACCATTCTAAACTTGATATTGACCAGAGTACTGCTGAAGATGGCAGCCTCTTTTTTGAATCGATTTAACAAGAAAAACGCCCGCCATTCCGCCGAATGGACGAGCGTTTTTCAAGCTTAAACAACCTCAATTGACAACGGATTTTCGGCATTCCATGAACCGCGTTAGCCCAGCCGCCTACCCCGTAACGGTGCGGACCCAAGCGGCTAGCTGATCTGCGGACTGCCCGTGGAACTCGAGTCCGGGTTTCACGGTCGCCTGGTTCACCAGACTGGCAAAGTCCTGTTCATATTGGCCAGCGGTCCCCGCGTCGGTGTAGAACGGCGCGACGGTGCCCGTGTACGTGGCTAAATCCGTCAGTAGGTGTCGCACCGGCGTGGCGACCATCGCACTCCAAACGGGACCGCCAATCAGAATCGTGGCGTATGGCTTAAAATCGGGTAATGTGTTGGTTAACGGCGGCAACGCTCCCGTGCGGAGCTGGTCCTTGGCAATATCCGAAGTCGCAAACATATCGCTTGGGAAGGTCTGACTGGGGACTGTTAGTTCAACGACGTCCGCAGCCACGGCGTTCGCAATAGCCTGGGCCGTGCGTTTAGTCGTGCCAGACCAGGAGTAGTACATAATTAGTGTTTTATTAGTCATACATATCATCTTTCCATTGAGAATTAATTAAAAGTCAACTTATACAAAATTCCGTTTCAACATTTCCGCAAAGCTCTCGATATAGTACCCCGAATTGTCGGCCTTCTAGTAGGCGTAATAATTCTGCCGTAATGGACGCCCGCCCTTAACTAACGGAATCAGCTTAACGATGGCGTGATCCAGCTGGGCTTGCGTCCGGCGGTTAATGACCAAGTAGCCCTGGTTGGCCGCAATCAACATTTGGGCCTCATCGTAGGTCTGGGCCGAAACAAAGTCGCTCTGGACACCCAAGATTTCTCGGTAATACGCCTCTTCCGACGGTGCTGGTTGCGGGTTGGCACCAAGCAGGATGCAGGGTAAGTCAGCCAGGTCGGCGCTTTCGATTTGGTCAGTCGTGACGGGGAGACCCTGATTGACCGCCACCATGAAGTCGCTGTCCGTCAAAAATTCATTTTGGTACTCGTTAGACAGTGCCCGGCGTTGGTCGGCAAAATTCAAGTCGATTTGACCGGTTCTTAATAACTCGTAGAGGTCCTCGTGGGTGCCACTCGTGATGGTGACCTTGACCTGCGGGAAGGCTTGGGTAAACTGTGCTACCGTTTGAAGAAATTCGGTGGCGCCAAAACTCCGCAGATAACCAATGCGCAAGTTAACGGTGTCTGGCTGGGCAATTTTAACGGTTTGGTTCACCAGTTGGTCCACGTCGGCCAAGATGACTTGACTATGCGTGTAGAAGTACTGCCCCGCCGCCGTGACCGCAAAGCTCCGCCCCTGCCGCGTCAACAGCTGAACACCCAGGTGGTTTTCCAATTCCTTCATTTGCTGGGAAATGGCGGATTGGGAAATATGACAGTCGACGGCCGCCTGAGTAAAACTATGATTTTTAACGATGGCGATAAAGTACTGCATCTGTTGGAACATGGGCTACACCTCAAGTTGGTTTTTCTTAATTATAGCAACCTTTTAACGGGTTGCGTTTTTTAGCTACTTAGAGAACGCCCAGTGAGCAGCTAGCGGCCGTAACCCATCCTCAGCATAACCTCTTTGGACATTAGCGGGTTTACAGTCCTTCTTAGGAACGAAAAAGGCACGGTTTCCCGAACCTTTCTCAGCTTTTGGTGTTTTAGGCCTACATTGTTAGGAGCAGCATTAAACTCAACTAATGTGGGTCGTTACGGGCTATTTCGTATTCAATCCCACACTGTCGTGGGCGTAGTAGCCATCATCTGCGATGGCTCGTTTAACAAAGTCGGCAATGGAGCTGATCGACACGTCATGCCCGCCAAAGGGGTCGCCCTTGCGCGTGACTTCATAATTAACGGGACCGCTGGTGAACCAGCCCGGCCGAATCACGGTGTAGGTCAAGTCCGAGGTTTCCACCACGTCAGCGGCTTCCCGGTACGGGCGTAAGACACCATTATGATTCAGGTTCCCGTTACTGCCAACGGAAGCGGGAATTTCGTTATAGATGCCCATTGACGTGATAAACAGCAAGCGTGAGACCTGGTTACGGTCCATCGCCGCCACAATCTTACGGGCAAATTGACCTAACGGGCCGCTCAGAGCGACAAAGACGGCCTCTTGGTTGGCCAGCGCCCGGTCTAAGTCGGCATCGTTGGTCGCATCCCCGGCGATCACCGTTTCCCGGTCACTGGGTTGGAGCCGGCCGGTGCTTCTGGCAAACAGGGTCAACTGGTCATCCGTTTCGTTCAAAAGAGTTTGACGCACGGCGCTCCCAATGGTTCCCGTGGCCCCAATAATCAAGACATTTTTCATCAGGATAGCTCCTTTTAGTCGCTGACGACTAACAACGACTTGATCGCCTGTCGGTGGTCCATGGCTTCATAGGCCGCTTGAACTTGGTCCAGGGTGAAACGCTGCGTGAAGACCTTGCCGGGATGAATATCGCCCTTAAGGACGGCATCTAATAAAATCTTCCGGTCGTCGGACGTCACGGACGCAATGCCGCCTCGCAGCCCAATGTTCTTCCAGAACAAGTTGTTGGTATTCATTTCTGACTTTTTGGGGACCCCCACGCGCCCGACAACGGCTCCGGGACGGCCAACCTTAACAGCGGTGTCAATGGATTGCTCCGTTCCGACACATTCGAGGACCGCGTCGGCACCAGCACCGGTCAAGGCCATCACCTTGGCCACGGCTTCGTCCCCGCGTTCGGCGATAATGTCCGTGGCCCCAAATTCCTTGGCTAAGGCTTGGCGGTCGGCGTGGCGGCTCATCGCAATAATGCGCTTGGCGCCCAATAACTTCGCCGCAATCACGCCACATAGGCCCACGGCCCCATCACCTAGTACGACAACGGTGTCATCTTTTTTCACTTCGGCGCTGGCCGCGGCGTGGTAACCGGTCGCCATCACATCTGCGAGAGTTAAAAGGTTGTTTAACATTTCGTCGGAGTAATCGGCGGGTTGGCCGGGAATCTTGACGAGTGCCCAGTTGGCGTTGGTGAAACGCAGGTATTCGCCTTGGTAGCCCCCGTTGCCCCCCGATTCTTGGTTCAAGCAATCGCCGTCAAAACCCGCTAGGCAAGCGGCACAATGACCACAACCGTGGGTGAAGGGGGCAATCACGAAGTCGCCGACTTGTACGTCCTTGACGTCCGTCCCCACGGCATCGACGACCCCAATGGCCTCGTGCCCGGTGGTTGAACCGGCTTCACGTTGGGAAATGCCGCGGTACCACCATAAATCGGAACCGCAAACACAGGCTCTTACAATTTTGATGACGGCATCCGTGGGTTTTTGAATTTCGGGTTTGGCATAATCCTTGACGACCATTTTGCCGGGGGCCATAAACGTTGCTGCTTTCATTTTAAAATCTCCTTCATTGTTAGACTTAATTGATAGATCCTAGTTTACCCGCTCAACGCTCAGCCACCAATTCCAAATAAACTAGTCATTCATTAGTTTTACTTATGGAAGGTTGCCCACAAGCTTCCAGAACCTTTGGTTGTCATCCCCGCCGGTTTCTTGGTATCATAAAGCCATTAGAACAAACGTTTGGAGGCCCGGTTCATGGAAAAACAACACTACTTAAAATTGATCGATGAAGAACTGGCCACCGCGCCCTGGTTCGTGCAAGAGTACTACCAGGCCAAGGCCACGATTCCCCTGTCACCGGCCACACTGTACCAGTACCTCACGGAGTTTCGCCGCTTCTTCACCTGGCTGATTCAAGAAGGCCTGACGCCGGCCAAACAACCGGCCGACATCCAACTCGACGTCCTGGCTCATTTGAAAAAGGAAACCGTGGAGTTATACAAGTCCGCCCTGTTGAACCAGACCAAGGCCAACGGCGCCCCGGGGAGTCGGTCACACCCGACCATCAACCGGTCGTTAAACGCCCTGTCGTCGCTGTTCAAGTACCTGACCGAAGATACGGAAGACGAGCACGGCGAGGCCTACTTCGACCGCAACGTGATGCATAAGATCGCCCTGGTGCGGACCAACGAGACCTACGCCACTCGGGCGGCCAACCTCAAGACCAAGCTGATGCTGGGTAATACCGACCACGACTACCTGGCCTTCATCGACGAGAAATACGAAGCGCAACTGACCCCAACGCAAAAACGCTACTTTCGGCGCGACAAGGTCCGCGATTTAGCCATCAACGCCCTCTTACTGGGGAGTGGTCTGCGGGTCTCGGAAGCCGCCAACGCGGACCTGCGGCATTTAAACTTGAAGACCAGCACGATTGGCGTGATTCGTAAGGGCGGCCAACGCGATACGGTGCCGATCGCCCCCTGGACCATGCCCTACATTCAGGCCTACGTGGACCAACGCGCCGCCCTGTATCACGCGGCGCCCGGGGACCGGGCGTTATTTTTGACCATCTACCGCGGTCAGGCATCACGCATGCAGGCCAACACCATCGAAAAGATGGTCGCCAAGTACTCGGCGGCCTTCAAGGTCCGCATCACGCCGCATAAGCTGCGGCACACGCTGGCTTCGAAGCTCTACCTGGCCACTAAAAACGAGCAACTCGTGGCCACCCAGCTGGGGCAAAATTCGACCAGTGCGACCGGGCTGTACACCCACATGATCGATGAGGAGCAGCGGGATGGGTTGAAGAAACTGTAACCCCCAAAGGAGCCCAGTGACATGCCAACGATTGAAATTCGGTATTCCAAACCACAAGATTTACCCCAACTGTTTGCTATCGACCAAACCATTTGGAATACGACCAACAGTCCCGGGCCCATCCGCCTTAAAAGTCTGGCGGCTTATCGGCAACATTACCCCGCGGGCAGTCAATTGGTCGCCGTGCGGGGCACTCAGGTTCTGGGGATGATTTCGTGGAACCCCCAGTCGCCCTACCCGTCAATGCACCGTACCTGGAATATCGGGATTGGCGTGGCCCAAACCGCCCAACATCAGGGCGTCGGTAGCCAGTTAATGACCGCTTTGAAAACCGAAGCGCGCCGGCAAGGGATTCATCGCATCGAATTAAACGTTTTGGCCACCAATCTGGCCGCTCGCCAGTTCTACGCACAACAAGGCTTTCAAGTTGAGGGACGGGCCAGAGACGCGTTTTATTTGAACGGCCACTACGTTGACGACTATAGTTTGGCTTATTTGGTTGAACCGTCATAGGGAAGAAACGTGATGAAGATGCCTAAGACCAAAGATGTTTCGCTGGAATTCACCAATAATCAATACCGGCAGATTAAAACCATGGCTGATTTTCACGGTGTTACGGTGCCTACGTATCTGCGGACGGCCATTTTGGCCCGAACGGCGGACGATACGGATTGCCGCGATGCCATGGCTAACCTGAAAGCGAGTCGCGGTGAAACGGTTTCTAGTAACGATATTCGCCAGTGCTTAGGGTTAGGGTAACCGCGGGTACAAAATAAAAAGATCGCCTGAATGCTGATTTCAGGCGATCTTTTATCTATTTAGTGCCAGCATGCCAACTTAGTTTGAGCGACGGGGCAATTGTGGAGATACCGCTTTATCGGCCGCCTTCTGCTGCTTAGTTTGTCTGGCCGCAACGGCTCGAACGAGTTGCCCATTTTGTTTTTTCAAACCCCGCTTTAATCTCAGAGGCCTGTAATTTCTGTTTCAAAAAATCATCAAATTTAACGTTAGTCGTCTGACTACCCCACTTTAATGGTTATTTCCATGGCGCCAGCTTAACCCTTCATTTTCCCCTGCCCAAGCGAGCCAAAATCAAATCAAGACTGGCGGTTCGTGCTATGCTAATCCTATAACTTACGGTTAAGACAACCAGAAAGGAGCCTTCAATTGGCCTTTAACACCCCTCTCGCCGATCAGCTGCGACCCCAATCATTGGATCAGATGGTGGGACAACCCGCTCTCTTAGACCCCGGGCAGCCCCTGCGCCAAATCATTGACCAACACGTGAACATTCCGCTAATTCTCTGGGGTCCCCCGGGAACCGGTAAAACCAGCTTGGCCCGGCTCATTGCCGCTCACAACAAGTATCCGTTCGTCGCGTTTAACGCCTCGACCGAAAATAAGGCCAAGCTCACGGACGCCATCGCCGGATACCCCCATCAGTCGTTCGTCTTGCTGATCGACGAAATTCACCGCATGACTAAGACGCTGCAGGACTTTCTTTTGCCCCACCTGGAAAACGGTCACGTGATGCTGATTGGGTCCACGACCGAGAACCCCATCATGTCCATCGTTCCGGCCATTCGCTCCCGCTGCCAAATTTTCGAATTTCAACCACTCGACGAGGCGGCCATTAAGACCACCTTACAACGGGCCGTCACCACGGTTTACCAGTGGGATGACGACCAGGTCGAAGCGTCCGCCCTCGACCTGATTGCCACCGCGGCCGATGGAGATCTCCGGGTAGCCTTAAACATCCTGGAGACCCTGCACGCCATCGACGGCACCAAGCTCACCGTGGCGGCCGTTCAGCATTTTGCCCGGCAACAGCATTTCAGTTACGACCGCAAGGCGACGAAACATTACGACTACCTGGCCGCCTACTCGGACTCGATGGCCGGCTCGGATACCGACGCCGCCCTGTACTACTTGGCGGTCCTCCTCAAAAACGATGACCTGCCCTCAGTGGTCCGCCGTTTACGGGAGATTCCCTACACCTATATTGGCCTGGCCAACCCGCAACAGGTCACGCAAATCGTGGTCGCTGCCAACCAAGCCGAAAAGGTGGGCATGCCCAAGGCCAAGTATCCGCTAATGTTTGCCACGATGCTGATGTGTATCTCGCCCAAGTCCGGGTCGTTTGATGAGACCTGGGCGCAGCTGGACCAAGATACCGAGCACCCGAACCTGCACCCGATGCCCCGCGGCCTGCGCGACATGCATTATAAACATTCGGAAGAAATCACGGGCGGCGGCTTGATCGACAGTCCGTTTCAGCAACCGCACCAGATTGCCCAGCAAAACTACATGCCCCAGGGTCTCGAAGGTCGGCAATACTACCACCCCAAGGATAATCAGAACGAACGGAAACTGGGCGCACAGTACTTCAAGCTTCACAAATTTATCTATGGTAAGGATTATCGAGATCAAAACCGGAACAACTCTCCGAAATCCTGATAGTTGGGTGAATTGGTCGTGAGTTACCAGGTTAGTGACGGTTGACTAAACGAAAATTTAATCACAAAATACCTCTTTGCATTTATTTAATGGTTACTAACCAATCAATAAACGTTAAGAGGTATTTTTTAGTGAGTAGAAGTGGGGTAACCGACTAATCTACCTAATAATTGAACTTGAAACTTCCCAGTTGTTTAACTGCTTCTGGATCATGGGCATTACCGAATAAACTTTGCTTTTCGTCCAACGCGGCCATGCGGTGCATCTCAGTTGCGGTCAGTTCGAAGTCGTTGATTTGAGCGTTTTCCTGAATCCGCGCAGTGTGCACGGACTTAGGAATTACGACAATCTGACGTTGATTCAGCCATTTTAAAATGACCTGACCGTTAGTTTTACCGTGAGCCGTCGCGATAGCTTGAATTTCGGGATTAGTGAAGACGCCCCGTTGCCCCTCGGCAAACGGTCCCCAAGCTTCTGGAACAATATCGTGGTCCAGAAGCCATTGAACCCGTTGCGGTTGCTGATAAAATGGATGGAGTTCAATCTGATCAACAGCGGGCTTAATCTCGTTGTGCATCATCAGGTCTTGCACCCGATCATTTTCAAAGTTGGCAACCCCTAAGGCCTTCAGGCGGCCATCGTGGTAGGCTGCTTCCATGGCCCGCCATGAGCCATAAACGTCGCCCAATGGTTGATGAATCAAGTAGAGGTCCAGATAATCCAGCCCCAAGCGATCCAAGGACGCCTGAATAGCGGCCTTAGTAGCTTCTTCACCGGCATCTTGAATCCATAACTTAGTTGTCACAAAAATCTTATCACGCGGGATGCCACTTTCGCGAATGGCGGCGCCCACTGCACGTTCGTTACCGTACGCGGCAGCCGTGTCAATCAGGCGATAACCTTGTTGTAGGGCCGTTAAAACGGCCTGTTTGCAGTCTTCGAAGTCGGGAATTTGGAAGACGCCAAATCCCAGTAAGGGCATTTTGAGACCATTGTTTAACGTGAGTTCATTTTTCATTGATTGTATCTCCTCTTCTATTCTGGTGTATTGATGCCGACGCTAGCTTGGTTGTCTAGCGTTGAGTCGTTGATTAAACGAATCACGTAATCCGCGATGCTCTGACGCGAAACATCGTGGCCGCCAAAGGGTTCTCCCTTTTGCGTAATTTCGTAATTGATGGGACCGTTAGTGTACCAGCCGGGACGGATGATGGTGTAGTTTAAGGACGACTGTTCGATCCGGTCAGCCGCTTGCCGGAAAGACTTCAAAATGGGATTGTGGTATGGCTCCGGTGAGTCGCCCAACCACGCCGGAATTTCTTGGTAAATGCCCATGGTGGTGATGAAAATCAGTCGGTGGACGTTGACCCGTTCCATGGACGCCACGATATGTGTGGCAAAGTTGGCCATATCACCACTCAGTGCCACAAAGACGAAGTCCTGGCCGGAAATGGTCTGATCTAGCTGGTCATCATCTAAAACACTGCCGGCGACTGCTGTTTCTCGCTTAGCGTCCAGCTTGAGTCGATTGGCCCGCCGGGAATAGAGGGTTAAATGGACGTCGGTTTGTGCCAACATCATTTTTCGCACGGCCCGGCCGATTGAACCGGTCGCCCCAATAATTAATCCATTTTGCATGTTAGTGAACCTCCTCCGTATGCCAGATAAAGTTGGAATTACGTTCGGCAATGTACCACTGACCATCAATCTTTTCGTACTGGTCTTGATAGCGCACGCCTTCGTTAGTGGTGACCGCTTGTCCTTGGTCGTTGGTCTTAACCAGAGTTACGTAATTGTAGGCAATACCATCCGCATGGGTAGCGTCTTTAAAACTAACGGTTTGTTGACCACTCATGTGAAAGACAGCGGAATAGTCATCCATGGAAGAACTAAAGGCGTTTAGAATGGCCTCCCGTCCGTCTAGTGTAAACGTGACCTCACCATCATTGATGATATTAACGCGACCGTTCGGGGTGAACAGCTGAACCTGCTTGTCATTTTCCTTGGTGTCCGAGTAATTAGAAAATAAATCAACAAGTTCCTTCAAAGCTAACCGATCTGCGATTTCTTGAGTATTCATAATTTGTAACTTCCCTTCTTGATGACAATGTCATTATCTCGTGAATTGAGTTCTGAAAAAATGGTCAATGATTTTGATACCGGGACTTATGCCCCGCTTTTGATGGAAACGACGCTTATTGTTTTACCGGGGTTGTTTGGCGGGTTCTTTCCGGGTGAGGTTGATGAAAATGGCTAAAATGACGAGGACCAAGCCAATCCCCATAATCAGATGCAAACCGTTGAATAAAATGGTCCGTAATTGGGGTAACAGGGTTTGAGGTAAATGACGAGCTGAGCTAGCGTCGGTCAATTGGTTCATCATCCGCGTGGTGAGCCGACCTCCGACCTGACTAGCCGTGCTTAGACTCAAAACTGCCCCAAAAATGGCGGACATAAACGTCTGGCCCAAGGTTCTAAAAAGTAAGCCGAATGTGGTTGAGACGCTAATTAAGTCTTGCCGTACACCGTCTTGTAACGACACCTGCATGGGGATAAAGGCCAGCCCCATTCCCAGGCCGTTAAAGCCCCCACTAACCAACAACCACCAATAAGGAGCGGATTGGGTCGCCAGTGTCATGGCGACTGCTGACAATAAAACGCTAAGACTGCCTAGCATGACGATGCGTTTGTAAGGAAGCTTCTCCATCAGGTGCGCCGTGTAGCGCGTTCCAATAAGCAGTAGCACGGACCCGGCAATTTGAGTCAGCCCCCCGTAAGTCGCGTTGGTTCCTAAGAGCCCTTGCGCCCACATTGGCGCGTAAACACTGTACCCGATGAAAAAGCCGTTAATTAAGAACATGATGACGTTCTGGGATTGAATCTGCCAGTTTTTTAGTAGTTCAACGGGCACTAAGGCGTGGGTTTGATGTTTTTCGATGTGATAGAAGACGCCCATGAGCACTAAACCGATGATGACCAACACTAGTGTTTGACCGATATTGGTCGCAATTGAGTCACTGGCGAATAACAAGACGACCAGAGTCGCAATCAACAGGCCGGAACCTAAATAATCGAAGCGGTTTTGTGTGGCCGCACGATTCCCTTCACGGTAGGAAAATTGTAAAAGGAGTAATGAAATAATCCCGATGGGTAGGTTAATGAAAAAGACCCAGTGCCACGAGAGCGTATCGACCAACCATCCCCCGATTAGTGGTCCCACAACGGTCGATAAGGTGTAAAATGCGGTCACCCATCCTAAAGCACGGGCCCGTTCAGCTGGGTTGGCGTACAGATCGGCGTAAATGATGAACGGAATCGAGACCATTCCCCCGGCACCAATTCCCATGAAGGCTCGGGCGACGATTAACATCAGCATGCTGGTGGACAAGCCGCCGACCAACGAACTAACAATAAAAAGAATCACTGAAATCTGAAAAGTTCGTTTGTTGCCAATCGCTTCACCGACGCGGCCCCATAAGACCGTGGTCACCGCCGTTCCCAGTAAAAAAATAGAGCTGATCCAACCAATGAGTCGAATTCCGTTAAGGTCGCTGGTAATGGCCGGTAAAGCCGTATTAACGATGGTGGCGTCTAAGCCCCCCATAAAGTTCGCAATGAGTAGCGCGATGGTCGCGATAGCCATTCTTCTTTTTGTCATGTTTCCTCCTTAATTAATACATCGAGGCGTGAGCTTCAATAATTTGCCAGCCGTGTGGTCCTTTAGCTAACTTGACTTGCGATTGTAACGGCCAAGTGTTGCGGAACCCGTAAATGCGGGCATCTAGTTCGTTACGCACAATGACCTGAGCCTGATCACCCGTCACAGTAGCCTGAAACAAAACCTCCCGACTGCTAAAATAATGCATTCGGCCTAACCGAATCTGGCGTAACCACTCCGTCTTACTTTGAACTTGTCCCGTAATGTGAAAGAACTTGGCATTCGGGGCAATGACCTGATCCAGTAACGCTAAATTCTTGGTGAGCATCCCTTGAACCTGCTGGTGAACTACCTGAGTGACCGCTTGTTCTTCATTAAGTTGTATTGACATTTCTGATAACCTCCGTGATTTAGTTGATGGCTTTATTATGCAAGGAACCCCACGGCAAAAAAATGGGCACTCTTTTTCAAAGCGAGACATATGCCACCCTTTTGAGGAATGTGACGCATAAAACTACCAAAAAACGGTGATTATCGAAAAAATTCGATAATCACCGTCTGAACGGCCATCTATTTAGTTAAATTCAAATACTGAGTTACCCCACCTTGCATCAATGCCGTGGCTGCCCGAATCACATCGGCTAACGGTTCGACTCGCCCGTTGGCCACCCAAGTGGTGTAAACCTTTAGCCCAGTCTGTTCCACAAAATTCAATAAAATTTGTTTTTGCCAGTCGGCTAATTGGTTAAATTCCGGGGATTGTCCCCAGGTTTTAGTCATCACATCATTGATCATTTGTTGCCGAATGCCCACGTAAGACCCCACCGTGCAAGTGGTAATTCGGTCGTAAGCCTCGCCTTGGCTGGCAGAATAGGTAAAAAAGGCTGCCACACTCTTGGCCAAATCACGTGGGTAGCGTAAATCAGCAATCTCGTCGAGGTAGGCCTTCGAGTACTGAGCCTGTAGCTCACGGAGGAGATCGTCCAACGTCGGATAGTAACGGTAAAACGTCTTTTTATTGATCCGTGCTAACCGCGCGAGCTCGGTCACGGTAATTTTTGAATAGTCTTTTTCACAAATGAGTTGTTTAAACGCATCGTAAATACTGGTAATCGTACGCTGAACGCGTAAATCCTGATAGTCATTAACCTGCATTCGATTGACCTCCTAATGAACTTGTCAGGTCAATTATATAGAATGGACGGTTTGGAAGCTAGTTGAGATTTGTTGCCTGCTGTCATTAAAGAATTGTAAGCATTCTACAAATCAGAAAGTCTCGAGGTTGCGGATAGAGTTTTGACTAACTTATTATCAAGCTAAAAAGTTGTTTTTGGTTCGCATGGACTGTACAATATAGCGTACAGAATGGAGTGATTTCGAATGGACGCTGTTAACTACACAAATTTTCGGCAAAACCTCAAATCCTTTATGAAGGCGGTCAATGAAGACTCCGAACCACTGATCGTCACCACTAAAAAAGGAGAAGATGACGTTGTGGTTTTGTCTAAAGACGATTACGATGCGATGACCGAGACCGTGCGCATTCTTTCGAACCAACCCCTAATGGACAAGATTAGGCGCGGGGATGCCCAATTTGCCAAGGGGCAAGGCAAACAACATGCCCTCATAGACCCCGAGGATGACTGAGATGGGAATTTATTGGTCAGACGATGCTTGGCAAGATTACAGGTACTGGCAAGACCAGGGTGACAAGAAAAAAATTCGCAAAATCAATGCGCTGATTAAAGACATTGCTCGTCACCCTTTTTCGGGACAAGGTAAGCCTGAACCCCTCAAACATGAGCTGACCGGCAAGTGGTCGCGGCGGATTACCGGCGAGCATCGGTTGATTTATCGGATCGAAGATGACACGTTGTATTTATATTCGGCTCGCGATCATTATTGATCACAATTTACGTACTTCAAAATTGTAAATAGCCAGTAAAGCGGCCGTTGAGAGCCGCCTTACCGGCTATTTGTGCGATAACGATTTAAACCATCAGGAGTCGTGGCGGTGGTTAGAGAATCGTGCGGATAGCGTCCACCAGTGAATTCAACGGATGGCCGAGGACCGTCTCGAAGGTCGTTTGGGTGACTGCCGCTTCCCCGTTGTCCCCGTGCTGAACGTACGCTTGCATGGCAGTTTCAAAGTTGGTGGCGGTGTACGGGGCTAACCAGGCCTGATAAGTGGCCGCATCGACCTGTTGAACGCTTAGTGGTTGCCCCGTGGCGGTGGCTAACGCGTGCGCAAGCTCCCGATGGGTAAAGGCATCCCGTCCCAGTTCCACGACCGCACCAAACTGAGGATTGGCAATCACCCGCGCGGCGGCCTCGGCGTATTCCTGACGGGTGGCGTAAGAGACTTTCCCCTGACTGAGGGTGTCGTAAACGCCCGTTGCCAAAGCTGCCTTGAAGGGATTCGTTTCCATCTCAAGGTACCAGCTATTTCGGAGAAAAGTATGCGGGATGCCCGTTGCGGTAATCAGGGCCTCCGTTTGACGGTGGTTCTGTTCTAACCCGACCTTGGGATAGGCAATGCCGTTAATGCTGGTATAGGCGATGAACCCAACATTAGCCTGTTGAGCCGCGGTGACCACGTTCGCCTGAAGTTCAGCCTGGGGCACCGAGATGAACAAGAGACGGTCCATCCCCGTCAGGGCCGTGACCAGACTGGCCGGTTCCGCGTAGTCTCCGCGACGGGCGATGACCCCCTTTTTCGCCAGTTTTTGGGCCGCTTGCGTGCTGCGGGCCAGCCCAAACAGTTGCGCTTGTGGGGCGAAGCACTTGAGATAATCGATCACATAAGTTCCCAGTTGTCCGGTAGCGCCTGTAATAAAAATATTCATAAGACCAAGACCTCGTTTCTAATAGTTGAGGCCATTATGCCGCTGAGAAGACCAAGTCGCACCTGATAAAATTGACTATCCGCCAAGAAACTTTATAGAATACAGTAAATGACAAACAAGGAGGGGTTAATGTGGCACTGAAAACGCTCAGTCAGCGGGCCTTTGCGACGGCCCTAGAAGACCTTTTACGCACCATTCCCATGGAACGGATTCGGGTGACCCAGTTGGCCAAGCTGGCGGGGGCGACCCCGCAGGCTTTCTACTACCACTTTCGGGACAAATACGATTTGGCGGCCTGGATCTATCTTCAGGATTACGCTGCCGTCGTGGCGGACGAGCCGCAATCCTTTAGTCCCCAACAAATTGACCGCATGATGGCTCAGTTTGAAAAACGCAAGACTTTTTATCAACGGGCCTTCACCGATAAGTCGCAAAATGCCATTGAGGGGTACGTCAACCAGCATAGTTATTCAATGGCGCAAGCTGCCGTGGAACGGCTACAGGACGGTCGTCCCCTGACCACGCAATAGAAGATGGCCATTCGGTACCATCAATACGGCGTCATGGGGCTGTTCAAAGATTGGATCTTTGAGCGTCTCGACATGAGTCGGTCCCAACTCGCCGAATTCCAATACCAACAGACCCCGGACTTCTTGAAACGGGCGTTATCGCAGCAAAGTTTCACTTAAACGCTGAGCAAATTTTTTACGTTGTCATGATGGCGCAAGGAATTGAAAGATTTTTACTAGTAATAACATTTTCAATAAACGATTTTCTGCACGTGCTCGGCAATCCGCGCGATCCGGGGGTAACCACTAAATCCATGTTGGCCGCGGCCCCAAGTCAAAATAGCTAGCAAGTACCGTTGGCCGTTGGGCAGCGTCACGATGCCGGCGTCGCCATTGTTGTCGTTCAAGAACCCGACCTTATCCCGCACGACCGTCCCCTTGTCCGCTCTGGCCACCCCCGTGGGGATGCCGCGGCGATAGACCTGCCGTTTCATCAAACTTAAGATGAAGGCCCGGTCTTGTCGGTTGTTGAAGGCCTGCTGCCCCAGCTGGAGGTCCTTTAAGACCTTGACCAGGCTGTTCGCCGTGGTCCGCGAGGCGCGCACCGCACTGAATGGGTGGCCGTAATAGCCCTGTGACGCTACCCAGTGGTTAATGGACGTTCGGCCGTGGCGTTGCAAGACGCTGACCGGGTAATCGTTGGCCGACTTGACGATCATCCGGGTCATCCCCGCCCGGTTCGCGCGGGTCCAGGAGAACCGGTGCCGTTGTTTGAGGTGCATCAAATACGCGGCGATGTAAAGCTTGTAGGTACTGGCGGACGTGGTGACGTGACTGCCCCGCGCGTTAACGGCCAGTTTTCCCTGCCGGTAAACCGCCGCGTGTGACGCCTTGGCCGCGCGGCTGCCCTTGACAGGACTAAGGTTATAAAAGGCGACTGCGGCGGTCCCATCCTTAGTCACCGAGTTGAGGTACTTCTGGAGCTTGGCCTTAATGGCGGCTTGGTGGTGCGCCACGTTGTAGGCGGTCCCGCGTTTCAAATCCGCTTGCCAGACCCAGCCGGTGGTCTTCCCGCTGGTGACGTGCAGGTAGGTATAGGCCTTCCCGGCTTGGTAATAGGTCCGGCGCTGAGTGACCCGGTAGGTCTTGTCCCGCTGCAAGCTTGCCCGGGCTTGCCAATGCCGCCGCTGCCCGACCAGCCGATAAACCTTGCGAGTCGGCACCGGGGCGGTTTTAAACGACTTCACGACCACGTAGTTTTGGGCCTTAACGGCTTGCGGTGCGGTCGTCTGGTAGGTGCGGCCCGCTCGCAGATTAGTGGCGGCCGTCCACCCTTGTACGCCATCTTGGGCGCTGCTTATGTAGAGATACCGATTGGTCTGGCCGGTCGCGGTGGGCACGTCGGTTTGGGCCGTGGCCGTCCAGGTGGTGGGCGTGGTTTGGTCTAACGGGTGAGCAGCCGTCATCCCAGTCGCGGTCAGGTCGGCGAGTTGCCCGTCCTTCACGGCGTAATACGCGGTGGGCGGTAGCGGCGTGACCACACTAGCCGCCTTCGCCGAGGTGTTAGCGCTACCAATTAACGACATTAACCCCAGGAGGACGCCTATGATGAGGGCCCCGCCGCCCCGCAGTCGGCGGTTTCTCTGCTTGGCATTCATAATTATTTCTCCTTTTTAGCTGGTCTAGCTGTTGCTAAATTCATTATACGTTATCTGGGCGCTAAAGAACATGCCGCCCGTAACTGCCGATCCGGGGGCTCGCCAAAAAAGGACCAGCCGTGCCCCGACTGGTCCTACTGGAACTGATTTTAGCCCTACTTGTTGAAAATCTTGGGGCCCTTGCGCATGTTCTTGCGGTCGTTTTTGGCCGCAGTGTGTTGCGTGTTATGGCCGTTTTGCTTCTTCTTGGCAATGAGCGCCAACATTTTTTCTTTTTCCGTCATTCAATCTTCACCACTTTCTGGGTCGGTTGGCGGTCTTAGACGGCTAACGCTTGCGCCGCCCTAACGCCAAGGCTTTCTATTTTAACAGATTACCGCAATCAACGGGCGATTTAATGAAAAATTTAGGCCTGGGGCGCCTGCCGCATGGTCAACTGGATTCGCTGCCGCTGTTCGTCGACACTCAGAACCCACACCGTTACCACGTCGCCGATCGTGACCACCGTGCTGGGATCACTGACGTAGTGGTCGGTCAGTTGCGAAATGTGGACCAGGCCGTCCTGCTTGACGCCGATGTCCACGAACGCCCCAAAGTCGACTACGTTGCGGACCGTCCCCTGGAGTTCCATCCCCGGTTGCAAGTCCGCCATGGTCAAGACGTCCTGCCGTAACAACGGCGCTGGCATGCTATCCCGCAAGTCACGGCCGGGTTTACTGAGGCCGTCACAGATGTCGGCCAACGTCGCGGATCCCACGTCGAGTTGGGCGGCCCACTGCGCGCGGTTCAACTGCGCCAACTGTTGCTGCAACTTGGGCGTGCCGATGGCTTGGGGTGTGACGTGTAGGTCCGTCAAGAGTTGCCGGGCGACCGGGTAGCTTTCCGGGTGAATGTCCGTGTTGTCTAACGGGTCGCTCCCGGCGATGATCCGCAGAAAGCCCACGGCCTGCTGATAGGCCTTGGGTCCTAAGCGAGGCACCTTTTTCAGGGCTTGCCGGTTTTTGAAGGCCCCGTGGTCGTTACGGTAGGTCACGATGTTTTGCGCGGTGGTCGCCGTTAGCCCGGAGATGTGGGTCAAAAGTTCCGGGCTGGCCGTATTGACGTTGACGCCGACCTGGTTGACCGCCGTTTCCACCACCCGGTCCAGCTGTTCGTCGAGAGCCTTTTCGGGGACGTCGTGTTGGTACTGCCCCACCCCGATAGCTTTAGGGTCGACTTTGATCAATTCGGCTAAGGGGTCCTGTAGGCGCCGCCCGATGCTAACGGCCGAGCGTTCTTCGACGTGCAGGTCGGCGAATTCGGCCCGCGCGTTGGCACTGGCCGAATACACGGAGGCGCCGGCTTCGTTGACGATCACGTAATAGACCGGGTAATCCAGGGTCTTAAGAATATCGCTGACAAACTCCTCAGATTCCCGGCTGGCGGTCCCGTTGCCGATGGCGATCATTTCGACGTGGTACTGGGCCAACAGGCGTTTGAACTCGGGACCAGCCGCGGCGCGTTGCTTGGCGCTGGCGGGCTTGTGCGGGTAAATCACCTGCTTGGTCAAGAACCGGCCGTTGGCGTCCATGATGGCCAGTTTACAGCCGGTCCGGTACGCCGGGTCGAATCCCATCACGACCTTACCCTTCAGCGGCGCTTGCATCAACAGGTGGTATAAATTATTGCCGAAGACCTGAATGGCATGGGTATCGGCCGTATCGGTCAGTTGGCGGCGTAGTTCGCGTTCGATGGCCGGACCTAAGAACCGCTTGTAGGCGTCGGCAAACGCGGCCGTGATTTTAGCGACGGCCGGACCGCGGTGTTGCCCGACCAACCGAAAATGCCCGTATTGTAAGATCGACGTGGGATCCACGGCGATGCCGACCGTGAGGACCTTTTCACGTTCCCCGCGGTTGACCGCCAGGACCCGGTACGGTGGCAGTTGTTTTAACGGCTGGTGGAAGTCGTAGTAGGTGGCGTAGACCTGTTGCTCATCTTCGGCGTGCCGCTTGAGCTTGCTGGTGAGTTCGCCGTGTTGCCAGGTGTAGCGACGGATCCATTCCCGAAAGGCGGCCTGCTCGCTAAACGTTTCGGCCAGGATCTCGTGGACCCCGGCCCAGACCGCGGCGACATCCGGCAGGTCCTGGTCTGTGTTTATAAACGTGCGGGCCCGCTGATCGAGGCCCCCTTGCGGAAAGGTCAGCAGCCATTGGGCTAAGGGTGTCAACCCGGCTTCACGAGCCACGGTGGCCTTAGTCCGGCGCTTTTGTTTATAGGGTAAGTACAAGTCCTCGACTTGTTGTAAGGCGGTCGCTTGGGTCAACTGCTGCTTAAGTTGCGGGGTGAGTTTCCCCTGCTCCGCGATCAACTTCAGGACGTCTTGGCGGCGCTGGTTCAATTTTTGGAGTCGGTGGGCCTGGTCTTCGATCTCACGAATGGCGACCTCGTCCAACGTCCCGGTGCGTTCCTTGCGGTAACGGGCGATAAACGGGACCGTGTTGCCCTCATCGAGCAGGGTCAAGACGGCTTGAATCTGTTGTACACGATACTGGTGTAATTGCTGGTGAACCGGTTGGGAAAGGTCCGCCAGCGTGGTGGTTGCGGTTGCCATAAGGTGCCTCCGATACTGATTAGTTTAGTCAAACGATAGGACTATCTTACCACAGGAAGTCCTGGCACTGGCCGCATCAAAATTAGGCCTTCCGGTCGCGGATGACCGAAAAGCCTAATTTACTCGTCATTAACATCGGCATCATGCGTTACAACTGCTGCTTAATCGCCTAATCGTTTTGTGGTGCTACCGCTTGAAGAAAGTGCTCAATCGCCGCAAAATAATCTTGCTGGTCATCCCAGATGGAGAAGTGACTCCCCTGCGGACAAATGTGGGCCGTTCCGTGGGGCAACCGCTTGGCCATGGCCGTGATCACCGCCGGATTCATACTATCGTACTTTCCGCCTAAAACCAGCGTAGGAACCTTGATCTGCGGTAACCGATCACGAATTGACCAGGTCTTTAGGGACCCCGTAATCGTAAACTCGGTTGGCCCCTGAAGGGTGACGTAAACCTGTTCATTTAGGCGGTCAAACGACCGGTTAACCGCATCCGGCCAAGGATCACACCGACAAATGCAGGTATGATAAAGCTTCAAGACCAGTTCCTGGTAATGGGCATCATCGGTCTGATTAGCCGCCTCTTTTGCCTTCATGTAGGCCACGTCAGCGGGAGCCATCGCGTCTCGCAGCTGATTAATATACGTTTCATAGTCGTGCAGATCGTCAACCATGTTGGAATCAATCAGGCCGCTCAGGTGCTGCGGATACCGGATGGCGTATTCCATGGCCAACATGCCTCCCCACGATTGCCCGTACAAGATAAAATTATCGAGTTGCCAGGCAGCGCGGACATCTTCTACTTCGTCACAGAATCGCGGGATGTTCCATAAGCTCGGGTCATCTGGTTGATCAGAGTAATACGACCCCAGTTCTTCCACGTAAATAATCTGAATGGGTTTTCCCTGAATAAAGTCGGAGAAGGGTTCTAGGTATTCATGCGTCATCCCGGGCCCGCCGTGTAACAACAGTAACTTAATTGGGCCCTCGCCCTCGCAGCGAGTCCATACGGCGTGACCATCCCTCAAGCGAACAATTCTAGTTTGATTCGACATTTAAATCAGCTCTCCTTTTTGATAAAAATAACGCTCACTGGCAAATTACAAGTTTAATCCGAACAAGCCCGGAATCTTTCAATGGCAGTCTGTTGATGATGTATTTTTAATGGTCGTTGATTAATTAGTTCAAGTGCTGCTAGGATCTCATCAGTCGTTACTTGGCTAAAATTGGTCTTTTTCGGGAAGAACCAGCGTAACCGTCTATTAAAATATTCATTGGAACCTCGCTCCCATGGTGAATATGGATGGCAAAAATAAACTTTGATCTGATAATCCTGTTCTAAGGCCTGATAATTGGCAAACTCTTTACCATGATCAACAGTAATGGATTTTACTTGGGGACCGAAGGCCCCCATAAACTTGCCAAAGGCGGTGTTTAGAGCCTTAGCCGTTCTATTAGGGGCTTTGATGGCCCATAGAAGTCGGGTCTTACGTTCTACGAATGTAACCAGACATGATCGTGACTCACTTCGACTAGAAAGCACCGTATCTACTTCCCAATGACCAAAAGCTAACCGTTGATTAACAGTTGTTGGCCGTTGTTCGATGGAAGTCCCACTTGTAAATTTCCCACGATTTTCGCTCACTCGGTGCTGGCGGACATTCCGATTGGGTAGATCAGTCAATTTGAAGGGGAGCCAGCCACGATTAAGCCAATTATAAATTGACGCAGTGCTCAAGTTATAAGCGGCCGCAATGGTTTCTGGTGACCAGGTTAATCGTAAGTGATTGGTAATTAAAGTCGCTAATGCTGCCGTCAGCATCGAACGACGACCGCAATTCCGCCTTTTGCGATCTGCATCTTGCTGAGCTAATTCTGGATCATAAGGTTTAACCCGGTCCAACTCATAGCTAATCGTAGCTTTGGCGACGCCTAAGGCGTCAGCCATTACTTGGTAAGATTTATTCCCCTCATTGACCAGTTGTGCTAGTGCGCCACGTTGAAAACGTGATAAAGTAGATGTACCCAAAGTAATCACTCCCTATATTGGTTGGAATTAGCTACTACCATTGTAAGTGATTGCTTTGGGCTTTTTAATTTCTGTTCGGATTAATTATAGAATTTGCCACTTACCCCAGTTGGCCAGTCCCCTGGTCGTGGGCTTGGCCTTAATGGTATGATGAAGCCCCATCAACACGCCCACTAGCAACCACACGATGACCACGTACGGATACAGATTCATCGGGTACTTGGGAACCGGGTAGAGATTGCTCCACAACGGAAAAACCAAGATGAGTAGTCCCACGGCCGGTAAGATAGCGTGCTGCCAGATGGAAAAGTGTAAAGTCGTGCTCCGGTGAAAGTAAAAGAACGTGCCGACGCAGACCAACATATAAACGATCAGTAAGCTTAGGGCCCCGATGGTCGCTAGACTCGCATAAAGCTGTTCCGGACCAAACGGTATCCCAATCAAGGCATAAAGGATTAAACAAATCACGGCCACGGTATTGACCGCATTCTTAGGACTGTTCAACTTGACGTCAAATTTCCCCAGTCCTCGCGGCAGATAACCTTGATTACTGAGGGCAAAGAACATAAAGGCACAGGCGTTTAGGCTCCCTAAATAAGCCGCAAAGCAACTCATCAGGGTCGCCAGATCAATCACGGTGGCCATTCCGTTGCCCAGATAGGTGACCGCTAACGTGTTTAAAGGCGCGGAGGCCGTCGCGAGATTCTTCACGTGGGCAACGCCAAATCCGATGACTTGCGCATAACTGACAAAGACGTAAAAAATCGCCGCCCCAATAATCGTGATTAAGATGGCGCGGGGCACCGCCTTTTTAGGTTCACGGGCCCGCACAGCGACGGTACTGGAGCCTTCAAAACCGGCGAAGCACAGAATGGCGTAAACCATCCCTTGGCCCACCCCCACCGTGTTATGGTGTTCGATAAACGGCTTAGCCGATAATGGGGTCTTCAATAGAATAACGACCGAGAGAAACATCACGATGCAAACGGAAATAATTTCAGCAACTAACGCAATGCGACTGGTCAATTTCAGGCCAAAGAACATAATGAACCAAACCAACAACGTAAACACAATCCCTAAAAAACTGGGCGCCACGTGTAGACCAAAGTGGCTTAAAAACGTACTGCCAAAATCAGCCGTCAGCCCCGCCGTCCCGGCCGAAAAACAAATATAGGTCAACGTTAGCGCCCAGCCGGTCATAAACCCGGCCCGCTCACCTAAAGCCTCACGATTATACGCGTAGACGGAACCTTCGTTGGCAATCTGCCGTGATAGCTGCGCAAAACACAGACCCACTAACAACAGGGCCAACGCCCCAATTAAAAATGAAATTGGAATATTGACCCCCGCAACCGAAGCAGCCGTCGTGGTATTAAACGCCATCGCCCCGGTCGGAGCCACCGTCGCAATCGACAGCGCAAAGACTTCGATCATCGAAATTTTCTTCGAATCATCAGGTACCATTCGCATCAGCTCCCAACATAAATCAAGGAAAATGAGAATATCTCGTTTTCTTTAATGAGATATTAATCTATTTCTAATTGAAATACAATGGCTTACGGTTAACTTTTTTCAAAAAGTTTAAATTGTTTGAAAACAGACCGCAAAAGGTTAATGAACGTCTTTTAACTAGCTCCTTAACCACTTAAAGTGGCCCTTTCGCCTAGTTTGGTGACTAATCGTGAACCAGAATTCACCAACATTTGAAAATTAAGCGCATAATAACGATAGGTTAGCTTTAAGCTGGTGCTTCGTGGATCTCGCTAATGCCAGTTCCATTCTGTGCGCTCAAAGCCATTCCTGCTGCTCCCCATTCACCAGCCGGACCGGTCTTTCGGCGCTCACCCAAAAACGGGCCCCGCTATCCGGCGCCCGTTCGATAAAGTCAGTTATTTTAAGGTGAAGTGAGCTAGTAGTTGTTGTCGCTGAGCTAACGATTTTTTCTCGACCTGAGCGAAGTTTTGCCACCGCACGTGCCACAGCCGGGTCTTATAAAACGTCCCGCACCGGAGTGCCTTGATCAACGGGGCACCGAACACCCAGCGGTACGCCCAGTTGGGTGTGCTCATGGTGGTGATGATCCGAATCTGGGGGTGCTTGACCAGTTTCGTTTCCATCGAGGGGGCCGCGTAGAGTTGCCCCTTGGCGTAGACCTTATCCAAAAAGCCCTTGGTCATCGCCGGCATGACCTCCCACCAGACCGGAAACATGAAGATGATCTGGTCGGCCGCTAACAGGCGCTGCTGATAATCGGCCACCTGGTCGTTGACCGGCTTGCCCTGACGCCAACGGCCCAGCTCGGCCACCGACATCACCGGGTCAAAGCGGTCGGCGTGCAGGTCGATCAGATCGACTTCTTGGTGCTGCACTGCAAGTTGTTGGGTGACCTGGCGGGCCAACGCCGCGAGGAAGGCCCGGTGGTGAGGCACGTTTTCACTGGCCGCAGCCGTGTCGGGATGGTCAAAGATAATCACTGTTTTCATAGTTAAAAGCCCTCTTTATCGAATTTGATGGCTTTAGTTTACCCGCGGGCCCCCGGTCACGCATTAACAAATGTTAAGGGATGGAGTGAAAACCATGGCAATTGAATTACCCGCCTATTTACGGGCCCAGTTTCCCGAGTTAGCGGCGCACTGGACCAGCGTTCAATCTAAATTTAAAACGGATTCAATCCCCGCCCAGACCACGTTACTAGCGGCCGGCGACGTGGCCACCAACCTCTATTTGATCGTTCAGGGTAGCTTGCGCATGTGGCGGACCACCGCCAGCGGCCGGGACATCACGTTTCAGTTTTTCTTCGAGAACCAACCCGTCGCGTCGTTTGAAAGCTTCTACCTGCAGCGCCCCAGCGAATCGGCGATCACCAGCCTGGAACCCACGACGCTATTGGTCTTATCTAAGACGGACTTCGATACTCTTCGGCAAGCCTACCCGGAATTCGAAACCAGCCTCAATCGGTGGTTGTGCGAGCGGTTCATGGCCTACCGTCAACGGGTCTACACCCAGCTGCAAAGGACCCCGACCGGGCGCTATCAGGCCTTGGTCGCCGACAATTCCGAGGTGCTCGATCGGGTGCTGCTCCACGAGATTGCGACCTACCTGGGGATGACGCCCGTGTCGTTGAGCCGGATTCGCTCCCGGTTGGGTCGGGAAACGCCACCAGAATAAATTTAAACACGCTACCCTGACGGTTTCGATAACGTTGGGGTAGCGTGTTTAGCTTACAGTGATGAGTGAAATTAAGGCCCCGCTTTTGCGTAGATCTTATAAATCAAATCATCTTTGTTTTAAGTGCGTCGCAATCGTTTGAAAAACTTGGTCATAATCTAATTGGCCATCCTCCAATTGGGCAACCATTAAAGCAAAATCATTTAAGTCAACAATCGAAAAAGTTAAATCATAGTTATTTAACCGCGCCATAACCGATAAAGCCAGGACTGCGGTCCGTTTATTCCCATCAGCAAAGGGATGTAGATTGATGATTTTGATGAAAACGATTCCTAGTTTTTGAGAGAGCTTGGGATAGGCTTCGGTGCCAAAAAATGATTGACGCGGTAAGGCCTCGATTGAGCCTAATCCCTTAGCATTTCGAATTTGTGAGACTTGATTTGACGCCGAAAGGACCTTTTGGTTGAGTTGAACGAGTTCATTCGCTGATAAATAACGCATTATTCGTCGCCCTTACGAAGCATTTCCAAGGTTTCGTGATACTTATCAAATGAGTAGTTCATGGCTTCCACAAAATCAGGATCCGCATTCTCCAGTTTGGTTACCAAGAAGCCCTGGTCAGTGGGCACGATTTGGACTTTTGAATCAGTGGAAAGTGCCATTTCGTCAGCAATTTTCTTGGGAATCGTCATCCCAATAGAATTGCCAACCTGAATGACGTTTCGCTTGAGATCATCTTTGACATTATCCATAGTTATTAACTCCTTTCACCAGGCATGCCTGTTTAACTGAAGCATCAATTTAATCTACATTTTAATGTTATAACATTGAATGTCAACTGTTTAGCATTCCCTTGACACAAAGCATATATATCGTTATAACTTAAAAATAATTCTTATAGATCGATTAACGTGCAAAGCCCCACCCCAAGTCAGCGTTTAGGGGTGGGGCTCATGATGTTTGATTTAAATCGTGTGGTCGCTGGTCCCGCCCTGCACGATAGTCAACACGTCATCGAGACTGATGTCGACCATGTTCTTGACGGCCAGGTTGGTGTAAAAACCCACGTGCGGGGTGATCATCACGTTAGGCATCTGCATCAACTGGGCGATCAACGGGTCTTGTAATATGTCGTCGGAGTGGTCCTGGTTAAATAACGCCGCTTCGCCTTCGACCGTGTCGAGCGCCGCCCCGGCCAGTTCCCCGGCCTTTAAGGCGGCGACCAAATCGGCCGTCACGATGACCGGTCCCCGTGAGGCGTTGACCACGAAGGCGTCATTTTTCATCTGCTTGAACGCCGCCGCGTCCAGTAACCCCTGCGACGTGGGGTTCAGGTCCACGTGGAGGTCCACCACGTCGGCTTGGCGCAACAGGTCTTCTTTCGTATCCACGTAGGTTAACACGTCCGTTAATTCGGTGTGGTGGACCGGGTCAAAGGCAATCACCTTGGCGCCTAACCCGTGAAACAACCGGGCGGCCACGCCCCCGATGCGGCCGGCCCCGATGATGCCGACGGTTAACGAGCGAATCTCGCGGGCCTGCAGCCCGGCCCACTGGAAGTTCTGCTGGCCGATGCGCCGGTCGAACAGTTCCAGGTTGCGAATCAGCCGCATGGTCTGGGCGACCGCCATTTCGGCCACCGAATTCGGAGAATAGGCCGGCACGTTGGTCACCGTTAGCCCGGCCGCCTTGGCCGCCGCCACGTCGATGGTGTCCACCCCGGCGGTCCGGCTGGTCAGTTGCTGAAGGCCCCAGTCGGCCAACTGCTGGTAGACGCTGGGGTCATCCCCGATGGCGCTACGTTGTTGGATGATTAGACCGTCATACCCTTGGACCAGATGCGCCGTATCCGGGTGAAACTCCAAGTCGTTGGTATCGACCTGGACCTGATGCCGGTCCGCCCAGTCGTGAATGGCGGCCTGTTCGTCGGGCCGTACGCTGTACATTAAAATTTTCATCGTTACGATTCCTCCTTGGTTAAGCCCTTCGCCGCCACGTAAGCCGTCATCCGCTCGACGGCCGTTTTCAAGTCGGCCATGGAAGCGGCGTAACTGATCCGCACGTAGCCTTCCCCACCGGGGCCAAACGAACTCCCGGGAATCAACGCCACGCGGGCCTCGTGGGCCAGTTCGCGACAGAAGGCCATACTGTCTTGCGGCAGGCCAGCCGGAATCTTACTGAAGAGGTAGAACGCCCCTTCCGGCTTCGCCGACTTGAACCCAATCTGGTCCAGCGCGGCCACCAGGTAATCGCGGCGCGCCTGGTATTCCTGTTTCATTTTTTGTCCGTCATCGAGACCGTTAGCCAGCGCTTCGGTCGCCGCAGCCTGGGCGTTCGTGGTGGTCGACGTGATCGTGAATTGGTGAATCTTGCCCAGTTGGGCTGTGATGGCCTTTGGCGCACACATCAGACCAATCCGCCAACCGGTCATCGCGTGGGATTTGGAGACCCCGTTGAGCAGAATAGTTTGGTCCGGTAGGTATTGTGCGATCGACACGTGGGTCGCCCCGTAGGTCAGTTCGCTGTAGCTTTCGTCGGATAAGACGAAGACCGGCTGATCGGCCAAGACAGCGGCTAACGCCTGCAAGTCGGTGGCCCGGTAAGTTACGCCGGTCGGATTCGACGGAAAGTTGAGCACGACGGCCTTGGTCTTGGGATGGGCGGCCAAGGTGGCCTTTAGCTTTTCGGGCGTTAAGACGAACCCGTCCGCCGACGTGTCCATGAAGACTGGCACGGCCCCGTTGACCTGCGCCACGGCGATGTAGAGTGGGAAAATCGGCGTGGGGATCAGGACCTCGTCGCCAGGATTTAAGATCGACGTTAACGCCGTGTAAATTCCCTCAGTGGCCCCGGCCGTGACGATGACTTCGGTGGCCGGGTCGTAGTGTAGGTCGTATTTGGTGGCTAAGAAGTTCGCCGCGGCCTGCCGCAACGCCGGCGTCCCGTTAGACGGTGCGTAGTGGCTCTCGTTGTTTTCGATACTGCGAATGGCGGCCTGTTTGACGTGTTCGGGCGTATTGAAATCGGGTTCGCCCAGCGTCAAGCGGACGATACCGGGGATGTTGGCAATTTCGGCGTTGAAGGCCAAGATGTCGGACGGTTGAATTCCGGCGATGGCACGATTCATGTGGTGGGTTAAGCTTTCGGGACTAATGGACATAAGCATTCCTCCTCAGATTGTGGATCAATGGTGGCAGCAATATGATCAATAAAAAACACACCCTTAGCTGGTTAAACCAAGGGTGTGTTGCTTAAAAATCCGATAATGGCACCCCTGGATTGAAATACATCCATGGGCGTTGGGACCTCACAAAAAACTTTTGGCACGCCGCATCGATGCAAAGCACAGAATCGTGTTTGCACCTCAGTAGCGGGCACAAACACTAGCGAAAATACCAAAAGGCGAAACGCGAGTTACCGTTTAACGTGATTCCCAATAATGTCATATGATGAGCTCCTCATTAATTCTTAATCTAACTATAATGTTCTGGTTGGCCCCTGTCAAGGCCGGTTAAGGTTAACCGGGATTGATCTGGTCGATGCCCTTGATTCGCAGGTCGGCCAGACTCGCCAGTGGTTCGGGATAACGCATAATGAGCCGCGTTAAGCCTTGAACTTCCTTGACCTGCAGCATTTGGCACTGAACTAAAATGGCCACGTCGGCGTCAAATTCGCCCCGGTCGATGCCGTCCCAGTCGTGCGCGAAGGTGTCGTCGTGGACCACCGCGTACGGAACGTGGGTCTTCTTGGTGGTCTTGTTACCGTACAGGGCGTGAAACAGGATGACGCCCCACCGCCGACCGGCTCGGGCGGTCAGCGTCGCAAACTTCTCGGGGTCGGTCTTTTGCACGTTGGCCGGGCTGACCGCGATAAACGACGCGTTGGGGTCCGGGTTGATGGTCTTCAGGTAGGCAAAGTAATCACGATATTTTCGTTGCATGGGTAAGGTCCTCTCTTTTGGTAAAGTGTTAGTTCTTTTATAGCAGGTTTTAGGGGGCGCTGTAAAGGGCTGGATTGGCAGAGAAGAAAATGATGACTAAAATTCTAAACCGTAGTCAAACTGAGCCCAAATCATGTCACCCAAAAACGAGCACCGCCCAACCTGATAACCATATCAGGTCGAACGGTGCTCGTTGACTAACGTTTAAACGGTTTAGTCGTAGTTTAAATGCTTATCTTGGTCTAAGCCGTTGATTTCCTTGATTTCATCGGCGGTCAGGTTAAACCCAGAGATTTCAAAGTTTTCCTTGACCCGCGCCGGCTTCGAAGACTTCGGGAAGACCACGAAACCAGTGTCGACTTGCCACCGCAAAACGATTTGGGCCGGCGTCTTGCCGTACTTAGCCGCTAACTTGGTAATCACGGGGTCCTCTAGGATCAAGTGACCGTGACCAATTGGGGAATACCCTTCGTTGACGATGCCGTTGTCCGTGTCGAACTTGCCCAGTGCGGCTTGGACCTTGTACGGGTGCCGTTCGATTTGGTTGACCATCGGCTTGACCTTGGCCATGGCGAAGACCTTTTCCAGTTGGTCTTGCGAGAAGTTAGAGACCCCGATAGCCCGCACCTTCTTTTGTTGGTAAAGGGTTTCGAGGGCGCGCCAAGTGTCTAAAGTCAAGTCGAAGTCTTTTTCGTTTGGCCAGTGGATCAGGTACAGGTCCAGGTAGTCTAATTCCAGGTCGCTTAGCGTCTTGTCAAAGGCGGCTAAGGTCTTGTCGTAACCTTGGTCGGCATTCCAGACCTTCGACGTGATGAACAGGTCGGACCGGTCCACGCCGGACGCCTTGATGGCCGCACCCACGGCGGGTTCGTTGCCGTAAATGTGCGCACAGTCTAAATGCCGGTAACCGGCATCCAAGGCGGTCTTGATGGCCGCGGGGACGTCCTTACTGTCGATTAAGTAGGTCCCGAATCCTAACATGGGGATGGTGACGCCGTTGCTTAACTGTGTCGTTTCCATGAAATTACCTCGCTCTTCAATATTTAAGTCCTGATACATACGACCATGATACACCACCGCGAAAGCAGTTTCATGGATTTCGCTTCTATCGGTGGAAATTTCATGGCGGGAACCGCGCTTAAGCCTAACCGAACCTTAAAGTTCCCGGTCACGAAACGCCTCCTGGAAAAAGCGCGCAACGCTAGCGCGCCGTAAGTCTCTTGGCCACTCCCAAGTCCCCCAAGGATGAGAACTCACCTCTTTCTTAACCTTTCGACCACACTTTGGTCACAAACACTGATTAGACTACGAGTCAAAAGATCAAGGGAGTGTTTTGCTGATGAAAAAAATAATTCCAGGAATTCTCTCAGTTGCCGTTGCCGGAGCCGTGGCCCTCGACGGTTATTGGCTTTTCGTGAAGGACCACGTCACCGCCGCCACGGGTAATCAGGTCCAATCCAGTGCCTCGTCCAGTTCAGCAACCAGCTCGTCGCAAGCGTCTAGCGCCAACACTAGGACCGCCACCAGCGGGACCTACAAGAACGGCACCTACACGGGCAAGGCTACGTCCACCCAATGGGGCGACGTCCAGGTCCAAGCCGTCATCAAGAACGGTAAAATCACGACTATTAACGTCTTGGAATACCCCAACGACAACCAACACGACAAGCAGATCAACAGTCAGGTTTTGCCGACCTATAAGGCCGAAGCGTTGAAGAAACAAAGCGCCAAGATTCAACTGGTCTCGGGCGCTAGCGAGACCTATAAGGGCTTTACCGGGTCCCTGCAAAACGCCTTAGACCAAGCGGAGGTGTAGCTCATGATAACACACACGTTTACCTTAGAAGCCATGGCCATGCCGTTTACCGTTAAACTAAAAGCCACCCCGGCGATGGGCCTTTCCACCCAACGCGTGGCCACTTACCGCCAATTGATTCAGCAGGAACTCGACCGGCTGGATCACGAGTTTTCTCCCTTTCGTTCCGATTCGTTGGTCCGCCGGTTCGCTCGCCAAGAGCTGACGGCACCCCAACTGACGCGTGACTTTCAAACCGTCTACGGGTGGGCCGTGCGAGCGCAAGATCAAACGGCGGGGGCGTTCAACCCGTTTTTTGCGGGCCATTACGATCCGACCGGTCTGGTCAAAGGCTGGGCCATTCAACGGGTCTTTGAGCAGTATCTCCAGCCGGCGCTGACTCGTGGCGACCTGGTGGCCGCGGCCATCAACGGCGCGGGCGACGTTCAGACCGGCGTGGCGCCCGGGAGTCCCTTTTACTGGCGGGTCGGCATCGAAAACCCGCTGGACCCGACCAGGCCCACCTACGCCTATCGCCTGCAGAACGCGGCCGTGGCCACGTCGGGCACCCGCCAGCACGGTGACCATATCGTCCGGCAGGCACCGGCCTCGCTCCAACAAGCCACCGTGGTCTGCCCCACCCTGACGCCGTGCGATGGGCCGGTCGCGCTTTTTAGCCTTTAGCCGCCAGCACCAGCTATCGGGGCTTTTGGTGACCACCGGCCCGCACGCCCAAATGGTTCGCATCGAGGGGGGGCGTCAGCCATGACGCCTAAGTTATCTTATCTGCGGGGCTTGATCTGGGCCGTGATTCTTTTTCTCCTGCCCTTACCCTTGATTCAGGCACTCGCGTTGGGGTTACCTTCGATTTACGCCGGTGAGGCCTTCGCCATTCAGTTGGGATCCATCGCCTACGTCTGGTGGTTGGCCGCCGTGTATCTGGCGACGCGTCCCCGGTGGCTGGACCGTTTGATCGGCCTGCCCAGCCTCTACTTTATTCACGGCCTGCTTAGCCTGTTGGCCTTAGTGCTAGCCTACTTCCACAAAACCCAGACCTCCTCGTTCGGGTGGATCAAACGCACCGGCGATTGGGCCTTTGACCTGTTCGTCGCTCTGATGGCTTATTCGTTGATTTTTCTGGCCGGTTGGTTGACCAGTCGGTCGCGATTGTTGACCCGGCTAAAACGGCAACTCGAGCGGCTCTTTCATCATGAACTATCTATCTGGCTGCACCGGCTAAACCTGGTCGCTTTAGCGTTGGTGTTCGTTCACGTACAGCTGATTGGGTACGTGACCAGCATCACCAGCTACATCTGGTTGTTTAACGGTTACACGATTGTCGTGGCGGGCGCGTACCTCTACCAGAAGATTACCCACGTCTGGCGCTTACCGGCCGCCAAGCTGACGGCTAAACGAAAATTGGCGCCCAATTTTTACGAATTTACGCTACAGGTCCGCCATCCCCACCAACTCACGGTGCACCTATTCGTGAACTTTCCGCACCACGACGGGTTAAAGGAACGCCACCCGTTTTCGGTGGTCAATGCCGTCTCTGAGGACGGGCAAATCGTGCTCGCCATTCGCGGCGACGGGGACTTCACCCGCCAGATTTAAACGCTCGCCGTGGGCGCCACCGCCCGGTTGGAAGGCGGGTACGGTCGGTTTGCCCCGACGATTCAAGAAAACGCCCACGACCGGTTGGTCCTAGTCGCCGGCGGTTCCGGCGTGGTGCCGATGCTGGCCATCATCGCGGCCTTCCCCACGAAACCCATCACGTTGTACTACACGGCCCACACGGCGGCCGCACTGATCTACGCCGATGAACTGCGCCGATTAGCCCAACAGCGACCGCAACTGACGGTCCATTTACAGGTCGGTCGGTTCCCCGTGGCGACCACGGTGGCCCAAGTCGTCGCGCCGAATACCACCTACCTGCTATCGGGCCCCCGACCCTTGGGGCACGCCTGGACGCAAGCGTTGTTCCAGCAACACGTGGCGGCCAACAAGGTGTATTACGAGGAATTCACGTGGTGAGCCTTGTCAGGACCAACGACGCTATGGTAATTTAAGCGTAAACCTTAAAGGAAGTGCCGCTCATGGATATCTGGGAACAACTGTACCAAGCAGCTAAACCGCTCTACCACCCCGAGGACGTCAACCAATTCATCTACGCGCATAACGTGGTGTGTGCCTTACAAAGTCAATCCGGGCAGATTTACACCGGCTTTTGCGTCGAGAGTGCCTGCGGGGCGCTCAACTTGTGCGCCGAACGGGTGGCCTTACTGGACATGTTCACCCATAGCGGCGAAACGCAGGTCCAGCGCATCATCTCGTTTCGGGACACGGCCCCGGCCGGCGTCGGCGGGATGCCCTGTGGCGTTTGCCGCGAGGTGTTGCTCGAATTCAACCCGGCTAACCGGGATACGCAGATCATGGTGGACTATGCGACCCGCCAAACTATCACGCTAGACGAGCTAATGCCGAAGTGGTGGGGCCCGGCGAAGGCGCGGACGCCAGATTAAGCATCAAACTAACTGATGAAACGACAACCAGGCACTCAATTCTTCTCTTAAAGAGGAGAACTGAGTGCCTGGTTTAATTTTAAAATCGAGAATTTCTTTCCTGTTTTTAGAGACTTCGGGTGAGGTTCCGTTCTCCTAATCATTTTTCTTTAGTAATAATTCATCCTTATGTTCCCGAACATAGGCTTTAAACATGGGGTCCTTAAACTGCCAAGAATTACGATCATTACTCAGAATGTCAAATTTAGCACTTTTTAATTGTGTTAAGGCCGGACTAATCGTATTGGCCTTTTTGTCATCGGCATCCCGGAGTTCATTTACCGCTCTTAAAATGTCCTGAATCGTCATTTTGGTCCGATCATCATTCGCCATGGCATACAGAACGTAATTTCTAACCGTAGTTTTAGTGCTCGTTTTATTCTTGGCTTTATTTAATTGTTCTTCATAATCAAGTTCATTGACCTCAAACACCTCGTGAATAGCATCCTCAGTGTACCGGTCCCGAATAACCTGGCTCCCATCATCCACTGCAGCATACCCCGTTTTCTGGCCAAGCTCGTGAACGACCTTACCAATACCACTCGCAATATATGCCGTTTTCTCAACCTGCTTAATCGAGCCACTCAACTGGGCCTGTTGCCATCCCGTTTGAATAATCTTTTGGCTTTCATGGGCGTTTAAATAAGGTACTGAAATCGTGGCCAGCCGACTTTTTAACGACTCAACGTCGTGCCATAACTGTTCAGCCGTGGTCGCAATCCCCACAAAAACAATTTTGGCGTAGGACTGTTCATAGTTTACGGCATCATCAGACATATTTTTGGCGATTTCTGCCAACCGAATTCTTAACTCGTCGGCCGTCCCCGTTAAATTCTCCATATCATCAACCACGAGAATCGTGTTTCGTTTAAATAACGCTTCCTCCAAGATTGTAAAGTCGTCGGGTCCTGTATATTGCTCCCGGATATCCTGCTGAATTTGTTTCTTTTGTCCACCTAAATTAGCAGATACCCAATTAATAATCTTTAACGCGGCACTTGTGTTGACACTCGTTTCTTTTGTCTCCACGGATTGGACCATCCGTGTTAATTGTAGTTTGTAGGCAACCTCAGCGATAAAGCTTTCTACAGTCGTGGTATTAGTCATCGTGACGCGAATACTTTTCGTCTGGTAACGCGTCTTTAATTTTTCCAGATTATCTAGCACCATACTAGTTTTGCCAGCACCCGTTGGCCCATAAACTAATACCTGACGACCTTGCTGAGCAAATTCTCGAAAAATTGTCCGATCGAGAGGACCACGATCTACATAGTTATTAGTGGCCGGTTTACTAGGGGTAAACCACTTAGTTAACTCGTATTCAGTTTTGGAACTATCCCATGTCATCCATGTCCCTCCTTAAATTTAAGCCCATTATACCATGATTTTGGCGAGTATAGCGGCGAGCCTTCATCGCTGATCCAGAAAGATAATATGATGTCATCCCCATCACGCTAACCCTAACCGTTTCTCTTTTTGCCGGTTTCAGTTTTTCTCGCTGGGTTTTCGCCCAACTGTTAGGGGCCAGGCGCGGACCACAACTGACTAATCAACGCCTAACACAAACCAAGTACCCGACAGTCCCTTTGAAACGGACGACTGGATACCTGGTTTAATTTTTTTGCCTAATCGGCCGTCTTCGCAGACTGCGCCTGTTCCTTTAAGACCTGGGTCACATCAATGGTCGGTAAGATCAGCGCTGGATAATCGTTAGACGCATTAGTCAAATTTGAAACCAACGCCCGCACATACGGGTATAAAATTGCGACAGCATTATTTCTGATCAGTGTGTCCACGCCTAGCCCAGCACGATCTTGGCTGGCGTGGTACAAGAATTCACCCTGAAGCTGAACGACGACCGCAAACGGATCGTGCGCTAAAGTCCCAACGTGGACCCCAAGCAGCACGTTGATTGTGTCACCTTCAAGGGTGGTGGTCACGGTCAACCGCGGTTTTAGGTCAAGCGGTCGCCCCGTGGTCTTAAACTTTTTGTTTCGCTGATAACGTTGTTCTTCCACCGTATAGCCTGTAAATTCTAAAGCCGGCATTAGGCCATCCCTCCCGAAAGTTTACCAATTTCAAAGTAATTCGTCCGACCCAACTCATGCGTCATATAAGTTTGGCGTCTAGGCTTTAAATTTTCAATCGATCGTGCTGATAGCGCCTGGGTCAACAGGGTCCCCGGGTCTTGGGGCGCCGGGTAGGCGGTCAAGAAGCCTTGTTGCTGATAATCCTGCTGGGCCTTTCTAAAGGAAATTTCTTGAGAAAGCGTCTGGATACGCTTATTGTTTTCAATCTGAGAAAGTTTGGCATAGCTGAGGCCTAACCGACGTGCAAATTCGCGCACGGATAAGCCTAATTGATGGCGGAGAGTCTTAATCTGCTGGGGTTGTAGGTACCCTTTTCGCGCTCGATAAGCCGTAAAAATACTTCTGAAATTTTCGTTAGGATCGTTAAAGTCTAACCACAGTTCGCCATCTGCATCTTGCCAATAATGAGTGCGCACCAGGAGATCCTTAACGTCTTTAATCGGGACAACTTCATACTGCCAAACTTCAGTGTAATCGCCCGTCGTTTCGGTCTCCGGATTAAAAAAAGTTTTCTTCATCGTTAAATTTCTCCCCGTTAAAAGTTAAGGTATTGTCACCGACATCATCTAAAGGGATAGTGTAGCGGATAGGCTGCCGGATGGGCTGAAATCCAAAAAACGATGTGGTGTGCCTTAAGTTGAAATTTCAAATAACACTCAGTCGCGTCTAGGACCATCCCAAAAATCCAAATATCACCGGGAATTGGTGGGTGATGGTTATCCTTTTCCGGTCCACTAACGTAATCTTGCCAGGCAATCCCCGCGTAGATTTCATTTAGAATTTCATCTGCATCAATTCCTAAAGTAGCCATCGCCATCAAATTTTTACCACGACGACTAATTCGCCACTTGCTTTTGTCATGTTTAATCTGGTCAATTAGCTGCTTAAGTTCAGTTTCTCGAACCATTTCAAATAACCCACAATCGGAATTTCTCCTAGATTTAGTTTAGCACGTCATGTTACCTCTGGGAAACATGACGATTAACTACTGACAAAGAGATCATCCGGATTATTCAAGACAATATTTTATGTTGCGGCAAATTACAAGTTTAATCCGAACAAGCCCGGAATCTTTCAATGGCAGTCTGTTGATGATGTATTTTTAATGGTCGTTGATTAATTAGTTCAAGTGCTGCTAGGATCTCATCAGTCGTTACTTGGCTAAAATTGGTCTTTTTCGGGAAGAACCAGCGTAACCGTCTATTAAAATATTCATTGGAACCTCGCTCCCATGGTGAATATGGATGGCAAAAATAAACTTTGATCTGATAATCCTGTTCTAAGGCCTGATAATTGGCAAACTCTTTACCATGATCAACAGTAATGGATTTTACTTGGGGACCGAAGGCCCCCATAAACTTGCCAAAGGCGGTGTTTAGAGCCTTAGCCGTTCTATTAGGGGCTTTGATGGCCCATAGAAGTCGGGTCTTACGTTCTACGAATGTAACCAGACATGATCGTGACTCACTTCGACTAGAAAGCACCGTATCTACTTCCCAATGACCAAAAGGTAGATTGCAAATTTAATCCGAATTTTTGGACAAATTGGTCAGCATAACCTGATACGGTGTTTGCCAGTCGAGTATTTTAAGCGGTCGCTGGTTAATTTGGAGTAACGTCGTCGTTAAATCTTGAGCACTAATGTGCTCAAAACGAGTCCCCTTAGGATAAAAATAACGTAAATTCCGATTAAAGCGTTCATTACTACCACGTTCAGCTGGCGTATAAGCATGACAGTAATAGGTCTTAATACCATATTGTGATTCAAATGATACTAGCCCACTAAACTCAGTACCACGGTCCACAGTAAAACTGTGCACCGGTCCATTAAAAGTTGTTAGGAACTTAGTCAGTGCTTCATTAACACTCGCTGTCGTTCGATCTTTTAACCGGTATGCCCAAAGGAACCGTGATTTTCGATCGATTAAAGTTAATAAAACTGCCTTACTATGCCCACGAGGACCAACGACTGTATCTAGTTCAAAATCGCCGATGCGATTACGTTGATTAATCATCATGGGACGCTGTTCAATTGATCGCCCCAAAGATTGATTATATTTGGATCGTTGGTCAACGTTACGCCGTTGGCGTACGCCATGTTCAGGTAGATCATTCAAGGAGAAATCAATTCTCCCCTGATTTAGCCAATTATAAATAGATTTAGTAGCTAGTTTAAATTCGTGAGCAATCATTCCTGGTGACCAGCTTAGACGTAAATGGTTGAGAATTTTTTGCTTTAACTCATCGCTCAGCTTAGTTTTCCGACCACATCGTGATCGCTTGTATTCGGCATCTGTTTGTGCTAATTCAGCCTGATAAGGTTGACATCGAGATAATTCATAAGAAATTGTTGACGGTGATCGGTTCAGCCGAACGCCCATTTGGATATTGGACAGCCCTAGTTCACAAAAGGTTTCGATTTTAATTCGTTCGGAATAGGTTATACTAGACAAAAGATCAGCTCCTAAAAGATGGGTTTGTGGTAAACACCATTTTAAAGGAAGCTGATCTTTTTTGTCCGAACAGCGTTCGGATTAATTTTACAATCTACCAAAAGCTAACCGTTGATTAACAGTTGTTGGCCGTTGTTCGATGGAAGTCCCACTTGTAAATTTCCCACGATTTTCGCTCACTCGGTGCTGGCGGACATTCCGATTGGGTAGATCAGTCAATTTGAAGGGGAGCCAGCCACGATTAAGCCAATTATAAATTGACGCAGTGCTCAAGTTATAAGCGGCCGCAATGGTTTCTGGTGACCAGGTTAATCGTAAGTGATTGGTAATTAAAGTCGCTAATGCTGCCGTCAGCATCGAACGACGACCGCAATTCCGCCTTTTGCGATCTGCATCTTGCTGAGCTAATTCTGGATCATAAGGTTTAACCCGGTCCAACTCATAGCTAATCGTAGCTTTGGCGACGCCTAAGGCGTCAGCCATTACTTGGTAAGATTTATTCCCCTCATTGACCAGTTGTGCTAGTGCGCCACGTTGAAAACGTGATAAAGTAGATGTACCCAAAGTAATCACTCCCTATATTGGTTGGAATTAGCTACTACCATTGTAAGTGATTGGGTGTGTCAAGAATCTTGTGTAAACTCGTCTTTGTATGACTAGTCTTCTAAGTTAGTTTACTCAAACATTGAGTCGAAAGTGTCCCGGCAACTGGCAAAACCGCGATGCGTCCGATTGGTATTGCGGTCGTTATAATCTAAACACTGAGTGACGGTAAACCTTGCTAGAGAATCCTCGTTTGGAAATTGTTGCTTCTTCCTGAGATTGGATTTGAAGACCTTGTTAAAAGATTCGATTAGGTTGGTTGAGTAAATACTATGACGAACGGCCTTGGGGAAAGCGTAATAGGTAAATAAATTCTCCTCTTGCGCAAGCTTCTTAAGGCTAGGATACTTTTTACCCCACTTATCGATAAAAACCGTTAAGGCTTGTTTTGCAGCTACTGCCGTAGCTGATTGGCGAACATCACGAAAGGCATCATTGATCGGCTTACGGTCACTGACCCGAACCTTGGCTGTAAAGTTACGAGCTACATGGACGAGACAACGCTGGAGCTTTGCTTTGGGAAAGTATTGTGTGACTGCATCGGTTAAGCCAATGACACCGTCGGCCACAAATAAAAGGACTTGCTGGACGCCTTGGTCTTTGATTGTTTGGAGTTGTTCCTCCCAGATAGTCTTTGATTCGGTTGGTGCGATAGTGTAGTTGAGAACTTCCTTACGTCCATTGGGACGAATGCCAATCATGATGTAGACCGCTTCGTTCTCCACCGTATCCCGCCGTAGATGCACGTAAGTCGCATCGACGTACACGACTGCGTACTTATCAGCTAACTTTCGCTGATGGAAACGTTCGACCTGTTCGGCCACATTCTGCGTAATGTTCGACATGGTGGCTGGGGTGTAATAGCTGCCGTACATCTTTTCCATCAGTTCGGCAATTTCTTTCGTCGTAATTCCCCGACGATACAGATGAATGACCATATCTTCCAGGCTGTCAGTCCGTCGCTGATAACGATCAATCGTTTGTTGCTCAAATTGACCTGCTCGGTCCCGTGGGACCTGAACGGTAATCTCACCGTATTTTGTCGTCAATTGGCGTTCATAAACACCGTTACGGTAATTAGTAGCTTGATCTGGACGTTGGTATGCCTGGTAGCCTAGGAAGGCTGTGAGTTCAGTTTTAAGCAAGCCATTAACGGCTTGCTCAACGGCCTGACGAATAATTTCACCAACATCTTCCTTTTTCGCTAGTGCTGACATGATTTCTGTGCTAAGCTCATTCATATGGGAACGTCTCCTTTGTGATTGTGGTGTAGGTACCTTTAATCATACAGGGAAGACGTTCCCTTTTCTATTACATAAATGAATCAGCGTTTACACAAGATATTTTACGCTCCCAAGTGATTGCTTTGGGCTTTTTAATTTCTGTTCGGATTAATTATAGAATTTGCCTTAACTAATAAATCACTATGCTTTTTGTTATCCCAAGACGCTTTATTTCCGCGCCAAGTAAGCTCAGTCCTAAACTTACCGTTTGGATATTCCTTAAATTTGTACGCCACCGCATATTTAGTGATTTTTAATTCACAAAGCAAAGGGGTGAGATCCTTATCCTCTTTGTCCCAACGTTGAAGACAATCCCACGTTCCTCTAAGGGACTTGGGCGTCGTGGTTTTAGTAAAACGGGTCTTCGCACTAGCGGAGGTTGAGCCACCAATTAGAAGAGCCAAAATCAGCGTTAATCCTAACAATAAAAGTTTCTTGATGCGGTTATGCATGATCATTACCCCTTAAGAATGAAAACTACCTGTTTCTCGTCGTCCATTAATCCCCTACGCCATCCGCTTCAATTGAAACGACAAGGGCATCACATAAGTATGCTTTGTCTTAAAATGGGTGTATACTGCGGGTTTTTCATCCGTACTTTGCACGGGTTCCACGAGGACGCGGTGCTTCTTGCCGTTAATCTTCTTGGTATAGGGAACGTAAGACACCGCCGCACTCAATCCACTAGACGTCCGCTTACGAAAAGCATAACTCGTGTATTTATGTTTTTCTGAGAACTTCGTAATATTCAAGCCTGAAAACTTGTCTAGCTTTTGCGTGGTGAAGCCGTCGCTAAATTGGTGCTTCTTGATCACGACCTTATAGAAGCCCTGACCCTTGTAGTAGTGGTACCAAGTTCCCCGCATCTTCTTGGGAATAGTCTTGACCGTCTTCATTTTGACGGCGGCCTGGACCGTTACCGTATGCGTCGCGCCAATTCCGATGACGGCGGTAACCAATAGGAGCAGGGCCCAGATCATCGGTTTTAATCGTTTGTTCATCACATTTTAGCTTCTTTCAGTTTAATTTGAACGATCGATATGGTGATTTAAAAATTACTTCCGTGACAAATAAAAGTCCGAATACATCACATCTCGGGGAACATCCCCGTCGACACCCGCGTCGCACATATAGCTGGTATTGCCAGCGTATTCATTGCGTTCTCGCGTAGTTAACAGCCGATAAACCTGATCGACCTCATAACTTCTATCAGGATCCTTCAACAGACGGGCGCGGGAAATCCGTTTTTGTTTCGGACTAATTAACCGTAAATCGGTCAATTTGACCCAGCCACTGACGTGTTTCTTCGATTTAACGAAGTAGTAAACCTGCCACTTTCCTCGATGCTTAATGAACGTATACTTGGTACGCGTCCAGGTGGTGTGTTTATAATTTTTTAAGTGGTGGGTCACCTTAAGTTTCGTGTTGGCAATGTAAGGCTCCCGGTTAATGTCGTCGGGGCCGCTCACCCGAAACATGTTCCCCTTAGGATTAGCCACCTTGTACTTATAGCGACTACTAAACGCTGCCTTACTCTGCCGCCGGTAACCCTTGTAATTATAGTTACTGGGTGCCAACAGTTTTAACGAGGTGCCACCAAAATCGTCGTACGCGTGCCAGTCCTTGAAATTTCCCTGACTATCGTAAATGCTCTTGTCATAGAGACTAACCGTGGGCCATTTGGCGGCCACTGCTGGCGTTGTGTCCGTTGTCAGAGCCCAGGTCCCTAGAAAACCGGTAGCGACAACTAGCCCCAATATAGTGCTAAGTTTATGCATAGCTTGATTTCTCCTTTATACCCCACCACTAGGTATGCTTGTCAGCCGCAGGCGATGTCTACTTTTTAACTTTGTAATAATAGGTATATGAGCCATCTAAAGGTGACGCGACGGCCAGCGTCTTCTTGCCGTGGTGCATGACCGGCTTTAGATCAATGATCCCGGCATAGGTGTAGTTTTTCTTAGTCACTTTAGGTTGGATGTGGTATTGCTTAAGCCGATAAATGTAAGCTATTTCGTTGATGTCTTTTTTCGGGAAATGAATGGTCTTAACCTTCTTCCCCTTAACCCGGACAATCATTGAGTAGGAGTTCTTATTGAACTTATAGGTCCAGTTAGCGTTGTACTTCCCCTTGTAATACTCTTTGTGTGATTTTTCCTGCCAGGTACCCCGCATGGGCTTCGGGAACGAGTTGTAATCCTTATAGCCCTTATTCGCCGAAGCCGTTGCTGCTTGACCGCCTAATACCCAGGCGCTCCCCAATCCCAAACCAATTGCCAATGCTAAACTCACGTGTTTAAGTTGCATTCTAAAAGTCCTCCTCATGATAATTTCTGCTGGTACTTTCCACCGTCTAACCATGTCTGGTTGTCAGCTGTGAACTTCCTGGGCCATGGCCGACGTCTGCTTCCTTAAATGATGATTAGTTGTGGTTGACCACCACGAACATGTAGATCTTTTGGCCGCGTTGGGTGCCGCCAAAGCCAATGTGGGTGTGGGTCTTACTAAAGAGGTATGGTTTTGCCCCGTAGTCGATCCAGCGATCTGTTAAGCCCATCCAAGCATTCATACTGCCTTGGCCCCACTGTGCCCCGTTCTGATAGTGAATGATGGGGTTAGCCTTAGGCGCAAAGTAGTCGTTATAGAACCAGCCGGCGTGGGGTGTGTGCTTCAAATTTGGTTTGAAGTGTTTACCCAGCTTGGGCATCCGGTTACTGTTATATTGCGCCACTTTATTGAGCTTGGTGCTGGCCTTGTACGGTTTTAACCCCCGCTTTACCCGTTCCTTGTTCAAGACCATCAAGGCGTTCTTCCGGTAAGCCGCAACACTATACTTGCCGTAGCCCCACTGGTTACGCACGTTGGTCCTCTGCACGTAACCTTTGAGTTGCCCGTTCTGGGAGATCAGGTAGTTCAACGTCGCCGTCTTGCCGTTGGCTTGGCGAACCTTCACCTGCTGGGTGGCGTAGAACTTGGTGTAGAGCGACTTGGTCAAGTGATGCGTCTTGTGCGTGAGCTGAGGCGTGCTGTACATCCAACCACCCTGAACGTGGACCTTATGCTTTTTCTGGTAGGTCGTGGTGGTGAGGACCTTAGCCGCCTTGGTTTTGGCCGCTGCCGGGGTGGTCCCCGTCACGGCTAGGCTCAGGCTCATCGTGGTGACGCCTAATAAAACCATTGTGGAACGCAGTGCTGTTTTAACTGTCATGCTAACTTCCTCCTAGTCCTGAAACTGACTTAGCACTTATAAGCATGCTGCCCTGAAATTTAAGCTTTTGGCCGACCGGAACTTCTCTGGCTGCCCCGGGGCCGTTTTAGCCGTATGTAGAGGTCGGAGCTAGACCGCTTTCCCGTTGGCCCCCCGGCGTTTCTCTGGTCATCTCCCTTCACCGTAACCCTTATTCGCGGTAGTACGCCTGACTGCGGTAGCCGCCCTGGCCACCACCTTCGATCAACCGATCACGCGACGTATCCGAGTTATCATCCGTCGACAGCTGAACCCCCTTGGGCACAATTCCCAGGGGCGCAAAGGTGGCACCTTCGGCCTTGGGATCAAAAATCCCCAGGCCGCCCTGGATGGCGCCATCTTGGACCGTGCCGGTTACGATGACCCGGGGATGGCCGTTCTGCAGGGGGCCGCCCACCACGACCCCCTGGGTGGCCGCCGCCGAACTTCCGGCTGGTCGTGCTTGAACTTTACTCGTCACAATTAGCGTCTGGTGATTGTGCGGGTTACGCCAGGTACCCACCAGACTGCTGAAGTCGTTACGCGCGATTTGCTTGACGTTGAGCAGTGTCGCCGCAGTCGTTGCCGGGTGTGCGGGACGTTGCGCGTAAACCTGCGTGTAGGAATTATTACTGGTCCAGATACTGATCAGGTTTTGGGAACTATGGGCCCAACCAATTTCCTTCAAAAAAGCGTCGCTAGAGCCCTTGGGATAAAACGTCACGGTCCAATTAATGGCAGCATGTGCTGCATCTGACATCTGGGCTTCTAAGGCGTGGTCAGGCGTCGTTTTAAACACGAGTGGGTGATTTTGCTGGTCGGCGGTTAAGGTTTGACCCGCGAGTTGCACCCCGTCGGCGCGGATGCGGTTGGCGGTGACGTCGAGCTTAGTGCCTAAAACGCTCTGGTAGCTAATCCCGGTCCCATCGTGTGGGTTGACGCCGGTCACCACCTCATCCCAGGTCCCGGCTAAGCTCCGATAATCCCCCCGTTTAAGCTGGGCGAAGTTCATGACTTGCTTGGACGGGGTGGCCGGATGCTGTCTGGCCACTGAACTGGTGGTCGTCGTTGAGGTGGGTTTACTCGACTGACGAGTTGAACTGACCCGACTCGTGGCGCTCGACGAGGAAGCCGTCGGCGCGGCCTTTTTAGTGGACCCACACGCCGCTAAGGTCCCTAAGGCACTCCCGACAAGGGCGATGGTTGTTAAGTGTTTAAGGTTCATCTGCGAGATACTCCTTTAAGTGCCGCACTATATTTTGAGACTAAGTGACCGGTTGCCTAGAAGATCCGTTACTTGCCCGGATCAACGTCTGCTCGTTGACCCTTTAAACTAAATTGGTTTTACGCTGGAGTTGGGCGATTCCGGCCGAGACTGTCATGACGATCCTGACAGATTAAACCTTTACCCGATTTAATCGTTAGCAGAATCGACCATTAGGCCGGATTAACCCCACCAGGCGCGCTTTAACGGGAATCCGTCATCAACCTGGTTTTTTGATGATCTGTTAGCTAAACTATGTATATGCTCAAAATACAGCTAATGTTAGTATTAAGTATAATTAATATTAATAAGAATTTATAAAAATGTCAATATAGCGTTTACTTTCTCCGCTTGTTTCTGGTACGCCCTTGCCCTACCACGAAAAAACACGACCACCCCCGGCGGGATGATCGTGTTTTTAGTCGTGCTGTTTGGTCAATTCTTAAGTTACGCCAGAAATTCCTGGTAGAGCCGCCACGCGTCGTCGAAGATGGTCATCGACGGCAGGTAGCTCGCATTTTCCTCGAGGTACTTGGATAGGTTATCAAATTCGGTTTCTTGCTTGGGAAACGCACTATCCAGAAAGGCATTGTTCGCAAATGTCGCCACCGGATCGTAGCTTTCTGGGTTACGTTGCGTCATCAGAAACTGATAAAACGTTTTGGGCATAGTGAGCCTCCTGACTACTTGGCGGGAATCCGGGCCTGGAAGACGAACTTCCCGGGGCCGGATAAATCAATTTGCTTGGCCGCATACGACAACTTTTTGCCGTTCCCAATCCGCGTCAGGTGCAGCGTCATGGTTTTCTGACCACTATCCATGGCCACCCACTTAGGCAGCGGGTAGTTCTTCGCGATGTAATTCATCACGAAGCTCACGGGTACGGGTAGCGAGCCGATGGATAGTTTCTGGGCGGTCAGTTTAACGTCACCGTTGGCCAGCACCGTGGGCTTAAAGAGCAACGCGAAGTTCACGTTGGCCCCCAAAACCTCGGTTGAGCCCGTCAGCATGGCGTGATCGGTCACCTGAAACCGGTACTTTAACGATTGGCCGGACAACGACTTGTTGATGTAGTAATCGGCTAAGGCGTTAACTTGTTTCTTATTTAACGTGATGTTCACGTTGGTGGTCTCCCCGCTGGCCGGTTGGGCCGTTGCGGCCACCTTCGTCGGGGCTAACGCTTTAACCCCGACGAAGACAAAGCCAATCACGATTAACGTGACTAACGTGATGACCCCCGTTTTCCACCAGTTCCGTGTGGTGGTCGGTTGGGGATTGGACCGTTTGGGTTCTTGTGTCATAGATGCGCAACCTCCTTATTTCCGCAACCACTGTTGGTGAGCCTGCATTTTAGCAAATAATTTCTGGGTCATCAACCGGTACCCCTTGGCGTTGGGGTGAAAATGGTCTGCCGGCGATAAATAATCGTTTAATTCTTTACTGCTGTCGCTCGCCAGGATTTGTTTCTGGAAGCTTGCCAGGGATAGTTCCCCGTCGTTTGATTTTTGGGCCGCACGCTTCAAGCGCGCCTGCTGAGTCACGGATTTGAATTGCCCTACCGATAGATCCCGGTTGATATCGACCACGTATAAGCGTCGTTGCAGGCGCACCGTCTGCTTGGTCTTGGCGTTCCAGTTATCCACCGCATCCGTGATCTGCGTCAGGTTCGCAAAGTAAACGTAGATGGGATTATAGATGGTAAATAGATAGATGGGCGCTCGCGGATTATACCGGCGTACCGTGGCCAATAGGCTGGTTAACTTTTTAGCGTAGGTCTTCTCGGCCTGGGTGAGTTGCTGGTTCAACTGCGACTGCTGGTTAATCGTAACGTTTTGGGTCAACGTTTGCAATAAGTCGTTCCCCCCCACCGTCAGGGTAATGGCCTGCGCTTGGGTGACCTGGTGTTGCATCTTGTCACTGTTGACCAACCGCTTTTCGATCTGATCACTGCGGTCACCGGCTAGCCCGTAATTATGCATGATCACCTTTACGTGGTCGGTTTGCCGAATCTTGGTAGCAATTCGTTCGGTATAGCCGCCCTTTTTCTGTTGGTCACCGACGCCTTCGGTTAACGAATCGCCTAAAGCCACTAACCGCACCGTCGACCGTCGATTGGTCGTGGGCTTAGTAGTTTGGACGGTCCGCGTGCCGGGATGCCAGTAGGTGAAGGCCACGATGACCACCAACACGACGAAGAGCCCCACACCTAGCCACCGGCCCAAATGTTTGGTTTTCTTCACAGGTTTAACCCCCTCCATAAAGAAAAAGCGGTGACTAAGGCCACCCCTTTTCTCGTGATGCGTGTATCGTCTTATTTAGTGGGGTCCGTGTAGTACATCAAGGCAAACGCCCCAGGGCCCCCGTGCGTAGCGATGATGGGCACCGTTTCACGCACTAAGATGTCTTTGTTCGGTAAAAATTCGTGGATGTGTTGCTGCACACTGGCCACGCTATCGTAGGCTTCCACTTGGGAAATTCCCACCGACATGATGTCCGGTGTTTGTTTCATCTGATCGTAGACCTTGCTAAAGTACCGGTCGATGGTCTTCATGCCCCGACCCTTCGCGCGGATCTTCAGTTGGCCCCCAGTGACTTCCAGGACCACCTTGATGTTCAGCAGCGCCGTCAGCATTCCTGCGGCGCGACCCAAACGGCCCCCCTTGAGAATGTTTTCCAACGTGACGATACCCATGAACAGGTGCGTGTTATTCCGCACGGCATCGGCCCGTTGCAAGATGGTCGCCTTGTCGGCCCCTTCGGCCGCTAACTTCGCCGCTTCGATCACTTGAAAAGCCAAGGCCTGGTCGGTGAACTGACTATCGACCACGGTGACGTCGGTCTTCGATAAGTTCGCCGCCTGTTCGGCCGCGTGAATCGTGCCACTGATGGCTTCTAGCATGGTAAAGCAGATCACACTGCTCCCGTCCGCACCGAGCTTATCGAAGGTCTCGACGAACGAGCCCAACGGTGGTTGGCTGGTCTTCGGCAACGTCTTCGAAGTTTTCATTTTATCGATAAATTCTTTATTCGTAATCGACTCACGTTCCACGTAGATCGTGTCGTCGATCATCACCGTCAGCGGTACGATGGTGATGTGGTAATCTTGGATCTGTTGGTCGGTTAACCCGGCCGATGAATCCGTGACGATTTTAATGTTAGCCATGGAGATCCCACTCTTTCTGACCAAAAATTTGGTTTATGCTACAATATGCGTAATGAAACATACGGTAACAGTATAGCAGAATTATCTGCTTTTTTCAGCTGTCGTCCCGTAAATCGCTTAATTTAAGGAGGATGTTCATTGAAACCACCGCGTAGTCGCACCTATAACATCGTTAATGAAGTCCTCAACGCCGTGACCCACGGCATTGGGGCCGGCCTAAGCATTGCCGGATTGGTAATCCTATTGCTCCAGGCCCACGCCAAGGGCGGTAGCTTACGGATGACCACCTTTGCCGTTTACGGCGCCATTATGGTGCTGTTCTACTTGGCCTCGACGCTCTTTCACAGTTTGGTCTTCACCAAAGCGTCGCACGTTTTTCAAATCTTTGACCACTGCGCCATCTACCTGCTGATTGCCGGCACCTATACGCCTTATAGCTTACTGGTGATCGGGGGCTGGCTAGGCTGGACCATGTTCGGGGTGATCTGGGGCATGGCCGTCTTGGGCATCATCTATAAGGCCATCTGGTTGGGGCAGCACCAGATTCTGTCCACCATCATCTACGTGGTGATGGGCTGGATGTGTCTCCTCGGGATCAAACCCCTGTATGCGGGCTTGGGGCCCGTGGGCTTTGGCCTATTATTCGCCGGGGGCGTCGCCTTCACGGCCGGGGCCATCCTATACAGCTTCAAGGGGGTCCCCTTCGGCCACGTCATCTGGCACCTTTTCGTCATGCTGGGAACCGGCCTGATGTACTTCTCCATTCTGTTATACGCCTAGACGACATAAAAGGTCGCTCACGTGCTTACGTGGGCGGCCTTTTAGTTTAGCGACGTTCAAACTGTTCAAAAACGTAATCGTAGGGATTATCGGCGTCGCGGACCCCCACCTGTTCCCCAATCTTGGTAAATTGAGCGTAGTCGATGGCCGGCATCCGAGTATCGCCAGGAAAGTCGGCCGCGATGGTGGTCCGGTATAATCGGTCCACGTCGGCCATTAACCCGGTAAATAGCTGAGCGCCGCCAACCACGTACAGCAACTCGTGTGGGCGGGCGGCGGCGTATTGCCGCACGGCGTCTAACGAATTCAGCACCGTGACGCCCGCCGGAAACTCCCCGGCCGGTCGGTGACTGACGACCACGTTCGTCCGGTGCGGTAGCGGACGGCCAAACGACGCGAAGGTTTTGGCGCCCGCAATCACGGTATGTCCCGTGGTGGTGGTTTTAAAGTAGTGCATATCGGCCGGCAGGTGCCAGGGAAGTTGGCCCCGGTACCCAATCACGCCACCACGACTTTCGGCCCAAAGATAGATCAACATGCCAATTCCTCCTAAACGGCGACGGGGGCCTTAATCGCGGGTGCCGGATCATAACCGGTCACCTTGATATCAGCCATGTCGTAGTCAAAAATACTGGATTTGTCCGGATTAAGCCAGAGTTGCGGTGCGGCCTTCGGGGTCCGCGCCAATTGCGTTTTGACCTGGTCGAGGTGGTTCTGATAGATGTGGGCATCCCCTAAGGTGTGCACGAAATCCCCGACTTCTAGCCCCACCTCTTTGGCAATTAACGACGTCAGTAAGGCATAACTAGCGATATTAAACGGTACACCTAAGAAGATATCGCCACTGCGTTGGTACAGTTGACAACTCAGTTTACCGTCGTTGACGTAGAACTGGTAGAGCGTGTGACACGGCGGTAACGCCATGGACGGCACGTCGGCGGGATTCCAGGCCGACACGATCATCCGCCGGGAATCGGGATGCGTTCGTAAGGTCTGAATCACGTTGGCTAACTGGTCGATGGTCTCACCGTTGTGCCCCTGCCAAGCACGCCACTGACTCCCATATACCAACCCCAGGTCCCCGTAATGATCCCCGAAGGCTTGGTCGGTCAAGATACGGTCGCAGAAAGCCTTTTTTTCGGCCTGATACTGCTGGTTGAAGGCGGGATCGACTAAGGCACGGCGGCCAAAGTCGTGCATGTCGGGGCCGTGATAGTCGGGGCTATCCACGTACCGTTGAAAGGCCCATTCGTCCCAAATGTGGTTATGGTGCTGTAACAGGAACCGAATATTGGTGTCTCCGCGTAAGAACCATAAGAGTTCCGACTTAATCAGCCCAAATGGGACCTTCTTGGTGGTCAGTAACGGAAACCCTTCTTGCAGGTTAAACCGCATCTGGTACCCGAAGAGACTGACGGTCCCGGTACCCGTACGGTCGGTTTTGGCGTGGCCCTGTTCCAGGACCGTGCGTTCTAAGTCTAGGTAAGCATCTTCTAACATTACCGTGAGTTCCCCCTAATCCGTGGCGTATTCGCTGAGGTATTCCCAACGAGCGACCTTTTGATCTAATTGCTGATCTAAATCATCCAATTGTTGTTGTAAATCCGCCAACTTATCGTAATTGGCGCCATTTTCGTTCATGTCCTTTTGAACGGCAGCCTTCTTGGCTTCCAGACCGTCGATGACACCCTCAATGCCTTCCCACTCCTTTTGTTCGGCGTAGGTCAGCTTGACCTTCTTCTTAGTGGTCGCTTTAGCGGTCGCGGCTGGTTTCGGCGCGGCTTTCGGCTTCGGCGCGGCGGGCTTATGGGCCTGCTGCTGAGCGGTTAGGTAATCGCTGAATTGACCGGAGTACCGTTCAATCTGTCCGTTACCGTCAAAGATTAACAGACGGTCGGCCACCTTATCCAGGAAGTAGCGGTCATGGGAGACCGTGATAACGGTCCCGGCAAACTGCGCGATGTAGTCTTCTAAAACCGTCAGGGTGCTGATATCCAGATCGTTAGTCGGTTCGTCCAGTAAGAGGACGTTCGGCTGTTCCATCAACAACTTCAGTAGATACAATCGGCGCTTTTCGCCCCCGGAGAGCTTGCGAATTAATGTGCCGTGCATGAACCGGGGGAATAGGAACTGTTCCAATAACTCGGTCACACTGACGGAATTGCCCTGCTTGTCGGTGACGTTTTGCCCAACCTCTGAGAGGTAGTTAATCATCCGTTTATCTTCGGGGATCGGTTCGATCTGCTGGGTATAGTAAGCCATTTTCACGGTTTCCCCCACGTCGATGATGCCGGAATCCAGGGGCAACTTTCCGGCAATCACGTTGAGGAGACTGGACTTGCCGGCCCCATTTTCCCCACTGATCCCGATGCGCTCGCCACCCTGAATCAGGTCACTGAAGTCCTTTAGAATCAGGTGATCGCCGAGTTTTAAATTAGCGTCTTTGAGTTCAATGACCTTCTTACCTAAACGCTGCTGTCCTAGCGAGATGGAAACGTTTTGTTGGACTTGGCGGGTGCCCTGTTGACTAGCCAGTTCGTGGAACCGGTTGATCCGCGCATTTTGCTTGGTTGACCGCGCCTTAGCACCGGCCTTCATCCAAGCTAGCTCTTGTTGATAAAGGCGCTTAGACTTCTGTTCCGCATCGGCTTCCTGGGTAACCCGTTCTGCCTTTTCCTGCACGTAGGCCTGGTAGTTTCCCGGGTACTGATACAATTTTCCGAAGTCCAGTTCCCAGATTTGGTTGGCCACCTGGTCTAAGAAGTACCGGTCGTGGGTAACGACCAGTAGCGCTCCCTTGTAAGACGTTAAGTATTGTTGTAACCAGGCAATGGAATCGAAATCCAAGTGGTTGGTGGGTTCGTCTAACAGGAGGAGATCCGGTGATTGGATCAGCACTTGGGCCAACCCAACCCGCTTAACTTGTCCCCCAGAAAGCGTCTTGATGGATTGCGAGAGATCCGTAATCTTCAACTGCGTTAGGATCGTTTTCACGTCGCTTTCGGCGGTCCACGCATCTTCTTCGTTCATCTTGGCTTCGGCATCCAGGTAGCGCTTTTGGGCTTTAGCATCTTCAGGATGTTGCCCGTAAGCGGCCAGCGCCGCTTCGTATTGGCGAATGGTCACGAAAACGGTCTGATCCCCGGAAAAAACGGCGTCCATGACCGTCAAATTTTCATCTAGGTCGGGCTTTTGGGTTAAGTACCCAATGGTGTAATCCTTGGGCGTACTAATGGTTCCGGTCTGGTCGTTATTCACCCCGGCTAGGGTGTTTAATAGGGAGGTCTTCCCACTACCATTGACCCCGATTAACCCGATGCGGTCGTGCTCGTTGATGATGAAGTTTAAATTATCAAATAGTGTTTTTTCACCGTAAGTCCGGTGTAAATTTTCCGCTCGTAAAGTTTGCATAAGTTTTCGTCACTACTCTCTCATTTCGAATTCGCTAAAGCTAAGGCCTGCGTCAATAACGCATCCTTGTGGTTCACCACTTGCCCCGTGACGACCTGGCGTTCAAGGGCGGCCAACAGTTGTCCCAATTGCGGGCCCGGTTGAATGCCCGCCTGCATGAGGTCTTTACCGGTCAAGGCCACCTCACGTTTTTGCTGAATAGGTAACGCGGCAACGTCCTGTACCAAACTATCGGCCCGGTCCGCAGCGCCTAAAATCACGGCCGCCTCGTTGGCCAATTTAACCCGACTGGCCCCACAACGGTAGAGCTCCCAGGCGTCCAGAGTCCGGGTCTGGAGAATTCGGGCCGCAGTCATGACGGCTTGAACGTCCGTGGCCACCTGATTGGAGGTCTTCCAGTGTTTCAAGAAGGTGGTCGTCTGGTCGTGATCCAACCCAAAGCTTAAGCCTAAAACGGCCCAAGCCGTAACCTCACAGCTCACACCGTGGGTCAGCCGCTGGGTGAGCTGCGTTAGGGCGGTCTCTTGGTGCTCGAAGTCCGGACAATACCGCCAGAGCTGAGTGGTGAGTAAGCTGGTCAACCCCCGTTGCGGTGTTTGACCCATTAGCAGCTTTAATAATTCCACCTGAATCCGTTCTACCGCAATCTTAGCCAACAGAGCCGCATGGTCGGCCATGGCCTTTTCCGTAGCGGGGACAATCTCAAAGTCCAGCTGACTAGCGAACCGAACCGCTCGCATCATCCGCAAAGCGTCTTCGTGGAACCGCTCCTGGGGATCCCCTACGGCCCGGATACGACGATTCCGCAAGTCGCTCAAGCCATCGAAAAGATCGATCACTTCCCCGTTTTCTCGCATCGCCAGGGCATTAATGGTAAAATCGCGGCGCTTTAAGTCTTCTGCCAGCGATCGTACGAAGGTCACCTGGTCGGGGCGCCGAAAATCCGTGTAGGTTGATTCGGAACGAAACGTGGTGGTTTCGTACCCCGTCCCGTGGTCCAAAATCATGACGGTCCCGTGTTCAATGCCGGTATCCACCGTGCGCTTAAATAAGTGTTTAATTTCGTCGGGATAGGCACTCGTGGCAATGTCAACGTCGTGGATCGATTTACCTAAAATCGTGTCCCGAACGCTACCACCCACGAAGTACGCCTCGTACCCCGCCCGTTCAATGGTTTGTAAAACCGGCCGGGCCAGTTCGAAGTCCCGTGGTAACTGTTTTAGTTGCATACCGTCTTCCCCTTCTGCCAAATTCTCGATAAGTCTTCCTCTGTCAGTTTAACAGATTCCTGCAGCGAATTGAATGCTAAGCGCCGGTTGATCCGGTTACGTAGTAAGTTTTAGTTACGGTTTAATTGTTTAAAAAGGAACTGGGTTTGGTCGGTTTAGTTTCTAGGTTGGCAACCGCGGGTTGGGCGGTTGCTTGGTTAGAAAGTTATAAGTTAAAGTAATTTTTATTTTATAACTTCACTTGCAAATTTCTAACAAAAAAGAACCGCCGCCAGCTCAAGGCGTCGATTCCTGCGTGATTCGTTAATTTTCGTCTTGATACCGATCCCATAAAGCGGCCATTTCGGCATCGTCCGGGACTAACTGGACGTAGGCTTGGAGCAGCTTACGGGCCTGTTCGTTGGCCCCTTCTTCCCGGTAGAAGTAAATTGCGGGCTTCAAAAAGTCCGGCTGATCCATGAAGAACGGTGCCGTCGCGTCGTAGGCTTGACGAGCTTGCGCGTAATTTTCCTGGTGCTGAGCCGTAACGGCCAGGTTCCAAAACAACTGCGGATCGGCCCCCTCGTCCTTCAGGTACGGCTGGACCAGCGCTAGGTTCTCGTCCCAACGCTCTTGTTTAACGTAGAGGTTACTCAATTGGATAACTGCACTGAGATCGTCGGCATCCAGGTCGTGCCCCTTTTTCAGGTACCGCTCGGCCAACTCCTCGTCATCCAATTTAGTGGCCACGTGCGCCGCCTGCAGCCACAGCTTTTCGTTGTACTGGTCGACGCCCAAACCCTCCTGCAGCGTCGTTAGGGCCTCTGGTAGGCGATTTTCGGCCTCGAGCGCCTGCCCCAGATACGGATACAGCGATGTATAGTGTGGATCGCTGTCCTTCAGTTCGTCGAATAGGTGAATGGCCGCCGGTCGTTCCTGTAACTGCAGGTAGGTGAAGGCCGTTTCGAACTTCACGTCAGCGGTCATATCGCCCGGATGAATCTGCTTTAGATAGCCGATGGCCTGCTCAAACCGGCCGGCATTAGCGTAGGCCACTCCTAGCCGCTCTACCAGGTTCACCCGCGACAACGTAGTGGTTCCCGCCGTGATGAGTTCCAGATATAGCGGAATGGCCTTGCGAAATTCCCGCATGGTGAAGTATAGCTCGGCCAACGCAAAGGTAATCACCGGTTCATTAGGCGCCAACTTACGAGCCGTTAGCAGCTTCTGTTCGCTGACCTCGAAGAGTTCCTGGGTCTGGTACAGATCAGCTGCCACCATCAACGCCTGCACGTAAGCCGGTGAATCCGGCCGCACCTGGTTCAGGTAGTCTAAGGCCTCATCGTTTTTATCTTCATCGATAGCGATGTCGGCCAGATTCGTGCGTAATTCGTCTTCGTCCGGGTACTTTGTTAAGAGCTTCTCGTAAATGCGCCGGGACTGATTCAAAAAACCTAAGGAGTACAGTTCTTCGGCCAGGCTGAACAAGGTATCGTCATCGTCGTGGCGTAATGCCAGGGCGTATTGCTTCTTAAAGTCATCCAGTTGTCCTTTTTCCAGTTGATCCAACGCGGTTTGTGCGTAACTCATCTGTATTTTCAGCCTCCTCAAGGTTGCTCATGGGTTGAAGCTTAATGGTAATAAAAAACCAGTCCGTCGACCGGACTGGCCCTTTATCCATTAAATAGTTAATTATAATTATTTAACAGCATCCTTTAAAGCTTTACCTGGCTTGAATGCAGGTACTTTGCTTGCAGGAATTTGGATTTCTTGTCCAGTTTGTGGGTTACGGCCCTTACGAGCTGCACGTTCACGTACTTCAAAGTTACCAAAGCCGATCAATTGAACCTTTTCGCCTTTAGCCAACGTTGCTTGGACAGAATCGAAGACTGCATCAACTGCAGCCGTTGCGTCCTTTTTAGTTAAGCCAGTTGCCGTTGCAACATCGCTAACCAATTGTGCTTTGTTTGCCATTTTGAATTCACCTCCTGAACAGAAGATTAGATGTAGGCCATCTAGTGATCATTTTTGAGTGGTCCAAAAATGATGAAACAAATACGGGGAAACCGCATCATTTCTTTATCAAAGATAGCACAGGAAGCCTTATATGACAAGGGATAACGCCATTTTTTAGCAATTATCCTTGAACTTTTTGTGATTTTTATCATTTTACCCGATTTTTGGGCAAAAGGTTGTTATCACGGGGTTCGCCGTTACTTCCGGGCCCGTTCGATCAGATGCAACGGTGTCCCTTCGAAATCGAAGTGTTCACGAATCTGATTTTCCAAGAAACGCTCATAGGAGAAGTGCATCATCTTCGGGTCGTTGACGAAGACCACAAAAGTCGGGGGTGCCACGGCCACCTGTGTGGCGTAGTAGACCCGCAACCGTTTCCCGTTGTCAGATGGCGTCGGATTCAACGCAATCGCATCCATGATCACGTCGTTCAACGTGGCCGACTGGACCCGTTGATTGTGGTTGGCGGACACTCGTTTAATCAACGCCGGTAACTGCGCCAAGCGTTGCCCGGTCTTGGCTGAAACGAACAGAATCGGCGCGTAACTTAGGTACTGGAATTCCGCCCGAATCAGATTTTCAAAATCCGTCAACGTGTGATTGTCCTTCTTCAAGGTGTCCCACTTATTGACCAGGATAATGATGCCCCGACCCGCTTCATGGGCGTAGCCGGCCACCCGCTTATCCTGTTCGCGAATTCCTTCTTCGGCGTTTAAAACCACTAACACCACGTCGGAATCGTCAATGGCGCGCATGGCCCGCATGACACTATACCGTTCGGTGTTTTCATAAACCTTGCCGCGTTTCCGGATCCCGGCCGTATCGACCATGGTGAACCGAGTATCGTCCGCCGTAAACTTAGTATCCACGGCATCGCGGGTCGTTCCCGCAATGTTCGAGACAATCACCCGTTCCTCGCCCAACATGGCGTTCACTAACGAGGATTTACCCACGTTGGGTCGGCCAATCAGACTAAAGCGAATCGAGTCGTCGGCTGGCGCCCCGTCTTCGGTGGGGAACTCCTTGATCACCGCATCCAGCAGATCTCCTAGCCCCAAACCATGGACCCCGGAGACCGGGTACGGATCACCAAACCCGAGAGCGTAGAAATCGTAGATGGTTTCACGCACTTCCGGATTATCCGCCTTGTTAACGGCCAAAATGACGGGCTTCTTCGACCGGTAAAGAATCTTAGCAACCTTCTCGTCGGCATCCGTGATCCCTTCCGGGGCACTCGCCACGAACACAATCACGTCCGCCTCATCGATCGCAATTTCAGCTTGTTGGGTAATCTGGGTGAGAAACGGTTCATCACCCATGTCGATCCCCCCGGTATCAATCATCCGAAATTCCGTTCCCAACCATTCGGCTGGTGCATAGATCCGGTCACGCGTTACCCCGGGGGTGTCTTCGACGATGGAAATCCGTTCACCGGCAATTCGATTAAACAACGTCGACTTCCCTACGTTGGGGCGGCCAACAATGGCCACTACGGGATAAGCCATCGTAAATCCCTCCTTTATTTGTTTACCTTGCTTACATTTAATGACAGAAAAAGGGCCAGAACGCAACCCATTCAAGTTTCGCTCTAGACCCCTTTTGAACAACAAGCTAATCTAAATTAGTCCTTGTCGTTTTCCTGGTTTTCGATATCCTTTTTCAGGCTGTCCCCAATCAGGTCACCTAAAGAGAAGCCGGTGCTTTCTTCTGGGGCGTTAGCCGTCGAAGTTTCAGCAGAGTTCCAGTTGTTCCGCCGTGGACGAGAACCACCGTTGTTCCGGTTGTTCCGAGGACGACTAGCGTTACCGCCATTGTCGTGACCTTCGTCACCAGATTGTGGCTTTTCTTCCAAGGCCTTGATGGACAAAGCTAAACGGTGATCGTTTGGCCGAACATCTAAGACCTTAACCTTGATTTCTTGACCAACCTTCAAGACGTCAGCTGGCGTCGCAATGTGTTGGTGTGAAATTTGGGAAATGTGAACCAAGCCTTCAACGCCAGGGAACACTTCAACGAAGGCCCCAAAGCTCGTCAAACGCTTAACGGTTCCGTCTAAGACGCTACCTTGTGGCGCCTTGTCTTCGATCCCGTCCCAAGGTTCTGGTAAGGTTTGCTTGATGGACAGTGAAATCCGGTCACGTTCTGGATCGACGGACAAGACCTTAACCTTAACTTCTTGGCCCACCTTCAGAACGTCACTAGGCTTTTCAACCCGTTCGTAAGCAATTTCGGAAACGTGAACCAAACCGTCCACGCCACCAAGGTCAACAAAGGCCCCGAAGTTCGTCAAACGTGCAACCTTGCCTTCAACCGTGTCACCAGCTTGTAACTTCGCCATGATTTCTTCCCGTTGAGCAGCCCGTTGCTTTTCAACAATGGCCCGGTGGGACAAGATCAAGCGGTTTTCGCTAGGTTCGATTTCCACGATCTTAAATTCAAGGGTTTGACCCTTAAATTGTGACAGGTCTTCAACGAAGTGATCCGAAACCATAGATGCTGGGACGAAACCCCGCACACCGGCGTCAACCACTAAACCACCCTTAACCACTTGGGTTACTGGGGCCGTCAACGTGTGACCAGCTTCGAATTCCTTTTGAATGTCGTCCCAAACCTTACGGGCTTCCAAACGACGTTGCGACAGCAAGTAGCTCCCGCCTTCTTTATCGTTACCGATACGTGAGATTACGACGAGGTCTAAAACGTCCCCGACTTTAATTACTGATTTAATATCATCAACTGGCTTCGTGGACAATTCCTTCTTCGGAACGACCCCTTCGATTCCAGTTTCACCGATCCCAACAATTGCTTGTTGATCGTCGTCGATTGCTAAGATTTCACCCTTAACAACATCGCCGACCTTCACGTTATCCACGTTATTCAACGCGTTCAGCAAATCATTGTTATCATTGTTTTGACTCGTGCCATTTTCACTCATGCGAATATTTCCTCCTTGCGACAACTCTAAACACCATTTTATCTGATTATAGCGATAAAAGCTAGTAAAATGCCTATTTCTGTCGCATTTCTTTTTCTTTAATAATTTCGGCGATCCGATCCGCCACCTGTTCAATCGATAAGGCAGTGGTATCTAAGCGAATCGCATCCGCCGCTTGGGTTAACGGGGAAACCTTCCGGGTTGAATCCTTGCGGTCCCGTTCCTCGATCTCGTGCTTAAGCGTGGCCAATGGCGTTTCAATGCCCTTAGCGGCATTATCCTTTAACCGTCGTTGGGCCCGTTCTTCCACACTCGCTACCATAAAGATCTTGACCTCGGCGTGCGGTAAAACGGTCGAACCGATATCTCGACCGTCCATCACGATGCCGCCAGCATCGGCAATTTGTCGTTGCCGTGCCGTTAATTCCGCCCGAATGGCGGGTAATGCAGAAACTTGGGAGACCGAGTTGGTCACGTCCGGTTGCCGAATAGCCAGCGTCACTTCCGTATCATCCACAAACACCTTTTGGGTCGGCGTCCCGGGTTCAAACCGGATCGTGATTTGATCGAGTAGTTGCTTAATCGTGGCCTCGTCGTCTAAATCCGCGCCAGCCTGCAACGCCTTCCACGTAATCGCCCGGTACATTGCCCCGGTATCGCAATAAATATAATGAAAACGTTGTGCCACAATTTTTGCCACCGTACTCTTCCCGGCAGAAGCCGGTCCGTCGATTGCCACCTGTAACCCTTGCTTAGCCATAACCACATTAACTCCTAATCTAAGTATTTAATCTTACCGAACTCGTAACCGTTGTCCCGGATGAACCGTGGCACCGGACGATAGGCCGTTTAATTCTAATAATTTTTGTTCCGAGATGCCCGCATTCGTGGCAACCCGATACACCCCTTGCCCCGCTTGGACCGTGGTGTACTTCTTACCCGCAGTACTAGTGGTTGAGCTGCTACTCGTGCTGCTAGCAGACGTCGCACTGGTCGCCGTCGTTGCCGAGGTAGCCGAAGAACTGCTAGTCGCCGTTTCCGTCGAACTAGCAGTCGTCGATTCTGTTTTGGCACGGTGTTTAGACGCCGTTGCCGCTTTTTTATGATGACTGCTGGAACTAGCGGCCTTCTTCGACGAAGAACTTGAACTTCCGGCGGCCACCTTTTCCGTATTTTGGGGCCGGTTAACCGAACTTTGCCGAGCTAACCCATATACCAATGAAGCCGCCGCAATCACGATGATAATGGCCACCAAAATAACGGTCACCATGGTGTTACTATGATTTTGTCGCCGCATTTTCGTTCGCGACAGGTTTCCCTGATCGTCCCGATCATCAGCAAACGACTGTTCCCACGGCCGCGACGTTTGCTCCTTGGGCGTTTGCTCGTCACGTTTCTGACTCATCATCTAACCTCCCTGAAAAACTTTCACCCGTAATCATACCATACTCCCTACCCGAATTCCTTAATTATTGGATAAAAATAGCTGACGTAGCTGGGTGAGCCAATCCGGCTGTGCTGCCGCCGAAGGGCTCTGCGCTTGGGGTTTTCGCTGGAGGCCCAACGCGGCCAAATCCAACGGCACCGACGCCGGGGCACAACACTGCTGATCGTGGGTCGGCGCGGATTCATTAAAAGCCGCTAGCCAGCTGGTCCGTAAACACCGTTGCTCGTGTACGTAAGCCAACATCTGATCGAGTGCCCGGGCGCGTTCTCGCTCCCGCCGCTCAAACAGCGCTTGCACGGCGGAAGCCGAGATTCCGTGTTGCTGGTAAAAGGTCAATAGGGCAACGCCCGGATCATCTTGACTGAAGGCCTGCGGGTGCGCGTAGAATCGCTGAATCGTGGCGTCATCCGGGCGATTGGCCTGATTTAACGTGAGGGGGAGCCGTTCGTCACCTGGCGCGTAAAGGAGAACCGCCAGACTGGGTTGCCCGTCGCGGCCCGCACGCCCCATCTCCTGCGCATAACTCCCCAGATCGGCCGGCAGATGATAGTGAATCACGTAGCGCACATCGTTTTTGTCAATCCCCATGCCAAAGGCGCTGGTGGCACAAATGATGGCCAGATCTCCCTGCATGAATTGTTGCTGAATCTTAAAGCGATCTTCGCTGGATAGCCCGGCGTGGTAAGCCGCCACCGTTAGCCCGGTCTGGTCGCGCAACCACTGGGCCGTTTCACTAGCCAGCTGCTTACTTGAAAAGTAGATCACCCCGGGAAAGACTAACTGGGTCACCAATGTTAACAAGCGCTCGCGCTTAGCGGCCTGGTTAGCGACGTGCTCCACATCTAAGAAAATATTCGGCCGGTTGATCGATTCCGTCACGACGGTGGGCGTGGTGCGCAACTGTTTGGCAATTTCTCCTTGAGTCGCTTGATCGGCCGTGGCCGTCAACATGAGGATCAACGGGCGCTCCAGCTTCTCGCGAATCGCCCCCAATAATAGGTAATCGGGGCGAAAGTCGGGGCCCCATTGCACGATACAGTGGGCTTCATCAACCACCAATAGGCTTAAGGTCAATTGCTGTAAGCGAGCCAACATTGCCGGTTGGGCCAGCATTTCTGGGGACAAAAATAGGAATTGATAACGGTCCAGGTGGTTTAAAATGGTTTGCCGTTCCCCGAAGCTGGTCAACGAGGTGATTGCCGCTACCCGTCGAAACCCGGCTAACCGCATGCGGTTCACCTGGTCGGTCATTAGTGCCAGTAACGGCGACACAATCAACACACACCCGGCATGCCGGTACCCATACAATTGATAAATCAGCGTTTTCCCCGCCCCGGTTGGTAGCACTGCTAGGGTGTCTTGACCCCGTTCTAGCGCGGTGAGGGCCGCCGCCTGTCCGGCACGAAATTGCGAATACCCAAAGACGGCTTGCAAGCTAGTCGTGAGGGGTTCTGCCATGGCGCTCACCTTCCTTATCCCGTAAAATTGCAAAGAGTCGAAACGTAAAGAAGTCAATCTGTTGCTGTAGCTCGGTGGGTAACGCGGTATACTCCCAATCATCCAGTTGTGCCGGCAGGACCGCTAAGAGCGCTTGTCGCGTTTTAACCGGTAAGAGTCGTTCGTACGGCAAAGCCGTGACGGGTAGCATGATAGCGGCCTCTAAGAGGTGCTCACGTACGGTGCTCGGCTTGATTTGTCGTTGGGTGGCGACCTGATCGAGAGTTAACGTCGTGGTGGTTACCGCCGTCAGCGTGGCCTGGGCACTACGCGTCACCGCCGTTTGCCAGGCCGGGGCCAATAAGGCGTGCAACGGATGATCGACCTGCCGGGCATCTTGCGCAATCTGAACCACGCCGTCCACGTGGCGTAAGTAAATCTCCCAGGGGGTCTGGTGTAGCTGTTGCGCCAGTTGTTGGTCGGTCAGTCCCGGATGCTGGTACCCACTAAACCCGGCCGTAGTTACCAGTGCCGTAACGGTCGGAAGTCGTTTTAGGCTGCCGGTCAGGGCCGTCAAGACCTGATCGGCGAGGTCCGGCGCTTTAGCCTGATGAAACCACTGCCGCACGGCCTGCTGGGTGGCAAGATCCGTGGTTAAGGGGTAGTACCGTGCCGTTTGGTGGGCGTACTGCGAGACCACCTGGACGCTCAGCAGTAGCCGCTGCCGGGCCAAGTTTAACGCCACCTGCGGCCAGACCGCTTGTGTGACCGGCTGTACCGTTGCTGCTTGGTTTCGTTGCGCCACTCCCAGCGGCGTTAACCGCAGCTGCGGTTGCTCGGCTGGCGTCCAGGTCGCCAGTTTGTGGGTCACCAGGACCTGAGCCACGGCATCGAGGTCGCCACGTGCCAACTGCTTATCCAGACTTAACAGATAAAGTAAGCCGTAGCGTTGTCCCCAATACAGGGTTGAGACCGTTTTACGCCCCCGTAATAAATTTTCAATCACCCGTAACCGCCGGGCTTGGCGGTCACTCAGCAGGTGTAATAAGTCTTGCGGATTCACCACCAACGCTCCTCTCGTCTCCATTGTCCGTTATAGTTTACCATACTCAAAAAGGGACCGCCCAGCGACGGTCCCCTTATCAGTAATTCGTCATTAACGCGTTAATTTTGGTGCCGGGCTAACCAATCTCCCAGCCGCCGATTCACCAAGATGAACAGGACGCCCAAGACGATCCCCTTCACCAGGTTAAACGGAATGACCCCCAGCAAGATCAGTTGGTTCACGGGTAACCCCAGCGACATCCCCCAAACCTTGAGGTACAGTGGCGTGATGATCCACCAGTTAGCCAGGGATAAGACCACCGTCAGACTGACCGTGCCCCCGATCACCGCGACGATTTGCCGGGACAGTGTGTGGGGCTTACCTTTCAGGAGCGCATTGATTGGCAAAACAAAAGCCAAATCGGCAATAAAGGCGGTCAGGACTCCGATAAAGTTCACGATGTCCATGCCCGTGGAGACAAAATACAACAACTCTTTAACGGCCGCAATCAACACGGCCCCGCCTGCCCCGAAAATACTCATTCCCAGCAAGACCACGAGATCACTCAGGTCTAACTTCATGTACGGTACGATCGGAATAATGGGGATGGAGATAAACATTAATACGTAAGCCACCCCAGCAAAGAGCGCCATTTCCACCATGGCCCGAACGCCCAGTCCCTGTTGACGATTTTCCATAATCCGGTTCCTCCTTGCGGTCATCTCAAACGACGCGGCCACGAAAAAAGGGTTCTAAAATATCTGTTGTTGGTAATCAAATGAATTTGATTACTGGCAACGGATATTTTTGTATAATCAAAGAATGTAAAAAAATGTACAAAAAAGGGATATAGTCGCAGACCTATATCCATCCACTACCACATTTCAAGAAAGAGAAAGTGACTATATCCTATGACTAATGATACTAAAATTATCCTGGGGATAAAAGACCCCAACATCAAAAAGTTAAAAGTGATGAACCCCTTGGAAATGATGGGCCCACTTAAAGTGCAGGCAATTTTGGACTATCGTCCAAAAGCATGCCCCAAATGTGGTGTCTTAAACCAAAAAAGTATTATCAAATATGGCTGGCGCTGGGCCAATGTTAAATTGCCTCGAACTGCCGAACGGGATGTCCAGCTTCATCTTAAAAAGCGGGACTTCAAGTGTAAGCACTGCCTACAATACTTTCTTGCGGAAACACCACTAGTTCAACGAAACCACACCATCTCTAACACAAGCAAACTTGCCTGTTTTCTAAAATTAAGTGAAACAGTTTCGATGCGTCATGTCGCTACCGAATTAAGCATCTCAAGTACAACGGTCCTGCGAATCATGAGAAGCTATCAGGGCAACGTCAAAACGCGTTTTGACTGGTTACCGGCTGTAATTAACATGGATGAGGTCAAGTCTACCAAAGACGCAAAGGGATCCATGAGCTTTGTATTTATGGATGGTATTCGGTGTGAATTCTTGGACATTCTGGAATCGCGGACACTCTATGATTTGGAGAATTACTTTAAACGTTATACGAAGAAAGCTAGAGAAAGCGTCAAAGTCATTGTGACAGATATGAACTACACTTATCCCAAACTAGCTGAATCTATTTTTCCAAATGCGATTGTGGTAACCGATCGGTTCCACATCGTTAACTCCGTGATGCGGGGATTCACTCGAGTAAGGATTCGTATCATGAAATCCTATGCGCCTTCAAACATGAAATATAAGGCTTTAAAGCGTTACTGGCGACTGTTCTTTAAGCCCAACGAGAAGTTGGACTTAAAGAAGTACTCTAATTACACTAACATTCCTGGAAGCCAAACTGAGAATAGCGTAGTCGAATATCTTCTTGATATCAACGAAGAATTACGCGAAGCATATAACCAGTTACAGACGGTCATGAGTGCCGTTAGGTACCGTGACATCGCTCGACTAGAAACAGTTCTAGACGGAAAAGACAATGGCTCAGAAGAAATGACGAAGGCGTTGAACGCACTGGTTGAGAACCGAGAATCGGTTGATAATGCATTGAGATATGAATTCTCAAATGGTCCAATGGAGGGTATTAATAACAAAATCAAGGTAATAAAGCGAGTTGCGTACGGCTTTGGCTGTTTCACAAGCTTTAGATTAAGGATTCATCTGGCATTTGGGCTCAAAAAAAATTGCCTAATCTCAAAGGATTAGACAATTTTATAAATGGAATTACCAACAACAGTTGACATAGAACCGAAAAAAGGCCTCGCCGCAGAAGGGCAAGACCTTGTTGATTACGTCAGGATGCGTAAAGAGCAACGTCCCATCTTCTGCATACCAGACTTTACTGTCGGTTTCGGAGTTACACCGAATCAACCACGTTGCCGTGGGTCGCGGACTTTTACCGCCGGTCGGGAATTCCACCCTGCCTTGAAGATGAACCTCTATTTTATTACAAGTTTAATATACAAACTCAATCCGAGTTTGTCAAGCTTTTCACTTGATTGCCTTATTCTGCCAGTCCCGTTAGCCGTTTTAATTCCTTTAATTCTTCGGGCTTTAGGTGGCGGGAATCGCCGGACTGCAATCCCTTCAGTGTCAGGAAACCGTATTGCTCACGCTTTAACTTTTCCACGGGAAAGCCCACCGCAGCCAACATTTTTTTCACCTGGTGGTTACGACCTTCGTGAATCGTCAACTGCACGATGGCCGTTTTCTTCTTCTGATCATAGCTCAACATTTTAGTTTTAGCCGGGGCATACTGTTCTCCCTCGACGGTGACCCCTTGCCGTAATTGACGTAAGGCATCGTTAGTGGGTACGCCGGTGACCCGGGCCACGTAGGTTTTTTCCACCTCGTAGCGAGGGTGAGTCAACCGGTTAGCCAGTTCCCCGTCGTTGGTCAGTAGTAGTAACCCCGACGTATCGTAGTCCAGCCGCCCCACCGGGTAGATCCGTTGGGGGACGTTTTCAATCAGATCCACAACGGTTTTGCGCTGCTTGTCGTCGTGAGCCGTCGAGATCACGCTCCGCGGCTTATACAACAGCATATACACGGGCGCTTCGGTGGTAATCGGGACGTTATCGACCAAAATGGCGTCGTGCACCCCAACCTTGGTCCCCAGTTCGGTCACCACAGTGTTGTTAACCTTAACGTGACCGCTAGTGATCAATCTTTCGGCCTGGCGCCGGGAGGCTACCCCCGCGTGGGCTAAGACTTTTTGGAGTCGTTCCATGTCGTGTCATCTCCTGAATTTAATTGCTGATTAAAGGCCTGTAAAAATAGGTCCCCGTCGTCATCGGTTTCGCTCGGCGTGGCCGCCTCCGGTAACGGCGGCAGGTCACTGAGCTGCTTTAAGCCAAAGTAGTCTAAGAAGTAGTCGCTGGTCCGGTAAATCTTGGGCCGGCCCGGTTCATCCAGCCGCCCGGCCGGTTCAACCAAACGCCGGAGCACCAGTTTTTGCACCGTCGAGGCGCTTTGCACGCCCCGAATCTCGTCAACTTCGATCCGGGTGATGGGTTGCCGGTAAGCGATAATGGCCAGGACCTCTAACGAAGCCGGCGATAGCGTGGTACTTAACGGACTTTCAAAGTACCGTTGGATCACATCACTAGCCGCGGCCTTGGTGACCAACCGGTAGGTGGTGTCGTTCACCATCAGCTCCAGCGCCGAATCCTCATCGGCGGCGTACTTCTCGGCTAACCGTTCGAGGGTCGCTAAAATGGCCGGGCGTAATAACCCGGTCACGGTTGCGAGGTCCGCCACGGTCATCCCCTCGTCTCCGCTCACAAACAATAGGCTTTCAATCTGTGCCAGTGGCGTCATATTGTTCTCCCCCTTCCATCGCGTTAATCTCCAGGGGCAAGAGCCGGCTGGGTTGATGGAGAACTACCCGTCGTTGTCGGGCCAATTCAAGCACCGCGAGAAAGGTGGTGACCACCTCGTCAAGAACCGGTGTGCGGCCAAATAACCGCTCAAAAGTAATGGGGTGCCGCAACCGGGCCAGCCGGCTCAGCACCGTTTGCATCTGTTGCTTAATGGTAAAGTGTTCCGATTCCACGTGCTGCGTCACCGGCTGGGCCACATTGGCTCGGTGGGCCAGTCGGACTAGCGTGGCCTGTAAGTCGAGGGTCGTGACGCCGGGAGCCACGGTCAACGGCGTATCGGCCGGGACCGGCATGGCCGGCCGGGTGAAGTGCTGTTGCCGCAACAAGGCCCGATCCTTTAACTCGGCAGCCGCCTGCTGATAGCGCTGGTATTCAACCAGTTGGGCGACCAAATCGGTGCGGGGATCGTCCGGTTCGTCTTCGTCGACGGGATCAACCGTTTGTGGCTTTGGTAACAGCAGTTTGGCCTTAATGGCCATCAGGTTGGCCGCCATCACGAAGTACTCACCGGCAACGTCGAGTTGTAGCGTCTGCATCTGGTGTAAGTAAGTCAGATACTGGCTGGTAATGGTTGTAATGCGGATATCGTAAATATCCATTTCGTTGGTTTTAATTAAATGTAATAACAGGTCTAACGGGCCCTCAAAGTCACTGACCTGAATCAGTGGCTGGCCGGTCGAGGTGGTTTTGTCCATGGTGAAATTCCCACTTTGCAATAATCTGTGATGTGGCGAGGGTTCCCATGATGCGTTGTTGGGGAGCCATCGTCGCGAGTTGATCGAGCATCTGCCACACGTTCGCCGTGGACTGCTTATCGGGCATTAAGCCCACCAGTCGCACAATCACGTAGTTACTTTGGCGCTCGGTGCCCAGGACCCCGGCGAAATCGTCGTACTGGTCCTTCCATAAAAACAGGGTTCGGTCATCGCCTCCCTGATACCAAGCTAATTCGCGTTGCAAGCGATCCCAGTCCTTAAAACTGGGGAGCAGGCTCATCAGCCCCATCGCAATCTTTTGATAGTCACTGCGATACTTGAGTAACATGCTTTCCCTCCGTTTTCACGTCCACCCACCTTACCACACTTCGATACGAACCACAAACTACGCTCGGGGATGGTATTGATCGTAAACCGCCGCCAAGCGTTTTTTCGAAATGTGGGTATAAATCTGGGTGGTGGTAATATCCGCGTGCCCCAGTAATTCCTGGACCACCCGCAAATCCGCGCCGTTTTCTAAAATGTGCGTGGCAAACGAATGCCGCAGGGTGTGGGGGGTGACGTCCTTATGAATATCGGCTAAGGCCACGTAATGCTTGATCTTCTGCCAAATGGCCTGCCGGGTTAGACCACCCCCGTGTGCATTAAGGAAGAGGTACGGACTGGTCCGTTGTTTGAGTAAGAGCGGCCGACTGGTCTTTAAGTACTGCTGAACCCAGTCACTGGCAACGTCGCCAATCGGGACGATGCGTTCTTTATCGCCCTTCCCCAAGGTTTGCAAAAGCCCCATCTCGAGGTGTAGGTCGCCTAGCTTCAAATGAACTAATTCGCTAACCCGCAAGCCGGTGGCATACAGAACTTCCAGCATGGCCCGGTCCCGCAGCCCGTATTTGTTAGCGGTATCCGGGGTGGCCAGCAGCCGATCGACCTCCGCAACCGTTAAAACGGCCGGCAGATGTTCGGCGCGCTTGGGGGCCGCCACGTTGGCCATCGGATTGGCCGCCAGTTGATGAGTCTGCACCAGATAACGGTAAAACTTGCGCAGGGCTGATACCGCGTGAATCACGGAGTTGCGGGATTTCCCTTGCTGGGTCAGGGCCGCCAGGTAGGCCATCAGTTGCGACCGGTCGACCGTTAAGAAGCTTGCCACCCGTTGTGTCTGTAGATACGCGGCCAGTGCCCGTAGTTCTTGGGCGTAACTGGTCACGGAATTGACCGCCAGCCCTTGTTCGACCGTCAAGTAGTGGGTAAAGTCCGCAATCGCGTCGTTAAAGGTCGCCATATGCCCGCCTCCCAAAGGGGTTAGTCCGTCGCTTCGTCCGTCGACTCTGTCGCGGTCTTGAGCCACAGCTGACCGTCGTGTTGCGTGATCTTATCGGCCTTTAGCAAGTGACCGATGGCGCGCTTAAACTGGCCTTTACTGATTCCGAAGTAGGCCTTAATGGCGGCCGGCGAACTCTTGTCACTAAATTCCAAGTGTCCCGCTTCGCTGTGTTCCAGGGCCGCCAATAACATGGCGGCATCGTCGTCGATGGCCTCGTAGGCCCGGGGCTTGAGCGACAAGTTCAACGTACCATCATCGTGCACCCCAATCACGCGGGCTTGGACTTGGGCGCCCAAGCGTGGTTCAACTTCCCGTTCACTGGGATGAATGAAACCTAGTTCGTAGTGGTCGGTCATCACCCGGGTGCCCACCAGTTTGTCTTGATATACCGTGGCCGTCACGTTGGCATTTTCCATCCGTTTCTTCGCCGGTTGGGTGATGGCCTGGAAGATGTCGGTATCGGCCAGCACCCCCCAAAGTCGTTGCTTGTTGTCTTCACGTAGCGCAATCAATAAGCGGTCGCCCTGCTGAGGCCAAAGCTCCATCATGCTAGGGAGATCGTCGAGCGACACCACCATGTCCTTATCGGGTAAGCCGATGTTGACAAAGACCCCTAGCGTCCGTTGGCTACGCACCACCGTTCCCCAGCCGTAATGATCCACCTGCACCTGGGGGGCCTCCCGGGTGATGGTCAGGTGGTGGTCCTCATTTTCGTAGGCAAACCCCTTAAACGTAGCGCCGGCTTTCAAGGGTTTCTTAATTTCGCTTTTGGCTAGCCGAAACGTGGTGCCACTCGCCTGTACGAAGTAATCCGTTTCGTTTTCGTCGGTGACACTACCCGTGATCACTCGTCCTAATAGTTTATCCATACTATCCTCATTTCTCCTCGACCATTGCCGAGGCTCCGTTCTCAAAGTCACTAACTTGTATTTTACACGGAAACCGCCCAACTAGCGAGGGACCTGGCCGAAATTTTGTAGGGAATTTAAACCCACCACCAAAAAACGGACCCACCAATTGGCGAGTCCGTTCCATTAAATTTAATCTTTAAGCTTAAAGCGCGTTGGAAGCACCGTGGTAAACAATGCCTCGACGGGAATCAACGGTAATCAATTCGCCATCAGAGATCTTGTCACTGGCACCCGTAGCACCAACGATGACCGGAATCCCCATGGAGATTCCCACTACGGCAGCGTGAGAAGTCAACCCACCGTTTTCAACGATCACGGCACTGGACTTTTCGATTGCTGGCAAGTAGTCCTTGTCGGTGTTCTTAGCGATTAAGATGCCACCTTCAACCACCTTAGCGTTAGCTTCGGCAGCGGAGTTGGCGATGATGGCCTTGCCAATCACCGTGTCGTCACCGACACCTTGGCCTTGAACTAACTTGGACCCAATTAATTGGATCTTCATCAGGTTCGTGGTCCCACGTTCGCCAACTGGCACACCAGCGGTGATCAGAATCAAGTCGCCTTCCTTAGCTAAGCCGGTTTCAACGGCCTTGGCAGCAGCCAAGTCGAACATTTCATCGGTGTTAGCTGGCTTTTCGGTCACGATTGGGTAAACGCCCCAGTTAACCATCAAACCACGACGAGTCCGGTCGTCAAAGGTAACGGCCAGGATGTTGGCGTTAGGCCGGTACTTGGAGATCATCTTAGCGGTGTAGCCACTTTCAGTCGCTGCCACGATGGTCTTAACGCCCAATTCGTTGGCAACCCGGGCAACGGAAGCACCGATAGATTCGGTCACGTCACCGTTGTCAAAGTTGATGTTATCGCGACCAAATTCTGGCAAGGCGTTTTCTGCCTTGATGTCGATCCGGTTCATCGTCGCTACGGCTTGAACTGGGTATTCACCGTTAGCACTTTCCCCAGAAAGCATGGTAGCGTCGGTCCCATCAAAGACGGCGTTGGCCACGTCAGAGGCTTCAGCACGCGTAGGACGTGGGTTTTCTTGCATGGAGTCCAACATCTGGGTTGCCGTGATAACTGGCTTACCTAAGATGTTGCACTTCTTGATTAAGGCCTTTTGAACCAACGGTACGTTTTCCGTTGGGATTTCAACCCCCATGTCCCCACGAGCAACCATTAACCCATCGGAAACCTTGATGATGTCATCAAAGTTGTTGATTCCTTCTTGGGATTCGATCTTCGGGAAGATTTGGACGTGTTCCATGTGCTTTTCTTCGAGTAATTCACGGATGTCCATGACATCTTGTGGCTTACGTACGAAGGAAGCCGCGATAAAGTTGATTTCGTGATCCAAACCAAACCGAATATCGTCGGAGTCCTTTTCCGTGATCCCAGGCAAGTTGATGGAAACGCCAGGTGCGTTAACCCCTTTACGGGAGCCCAAGACACCGTCGTTTTGAACCTTCACAACTAATTCCTTAGTCGCATCGTCCTTCTTTTCAACGACCGTGTCTAACAGACCGTCATCGAACAGTACGTGCCCGCCTTCGTGGACGTCATCGAACAGACCTGGGTAAGTAACCGCGATCTTTTCCTTCGTCCCTTCAAGGGAAGCATCCATGGAGATGCGGAATTCGTCACCAGTGTGGAAATCAAGCTTCCCGCCCTTTTCAACGGTCGTCCGGATTTCAGCACCCTTCGTGTCCAGCATAATGCCGACAGTCTTACCAGTAATCTTTTCAGCCTTGTGGACGTTTTCCAACCGGCCAAGGTGTTCTTCGTGATCACCATGGGAGAAGTTGAACCGGAAAATGTTGGCGCCGGCTTCAATCAACTTAACGATAGTATCAACGTCAGTACTTGCAGGACCAAGGGTACTTACGATCTTGGTTTTCTTCATTAGAAAAATCTCTCCTTTAGAATTGGCACGAATCCAATCCGCCGAGTGCAAATCTCGGCAGACCAAAAGCTTCGGCACAAATTTGATTCCAAAAGTATTTTAGCACTTTTAAAAATTTATGTCTGCTATGTTCCCTGAATTTCAGCGACTTTGTAGCCAAATTCTCAAAGTAAGCGTTTTCGATTGACACTTAAATGATAGATTGATGATTAAGGTTAGTTATTAATTATAGTTAGATAATCTAACGCCACTTAGACCGTCTTTAAACTCTCCGTCGGAATAGTGAAGCCCAATTCCGCAATATCGGCGTCGAAGGTCTTCACCGTGTCCACGGAAATCTGGAAGGCATCCTTCCCAAACTTCGGTAACTTAGCCAAAATCTTCGGTGGTACCGTAATAATGTCACAACCGGTCTGGTCGGCCTGCACAATGTTAAAGACTTCACGGGTGCTGGCCCAGAGCAGTTCCACGCCCGCCTTGGTGTGACAAACTTTTGCAGCTGCCCGCATCAACGGCAGTGGATCGACCCCCGTATCGGCCACGCGACCGGCAAAGACCGACACAATTCCCCCGGTTTGTTCGTCTAAGGCCGCTACGGCTAACTTGACTTGGTCTAACGTCGTGATGGCCGTCACGTTCACCTGTACCCCGGCTTGCGATAATTTCGTAATCACGTCCGTGTTATCTTCACCGGTCGCCCGAATGATGGGCACCTTTACGGCGACGTGTTGCCCCAATTTAGCTAGGACCTGGGCTTCCTTTAGCATCTGGTCCGGCTGGTTGGCGAAAACTTCAAAACTGATCGATTGATCCGGGAACGTGGCCACGGCCTCTTGGGCAAAAGCCAAATAATCCGTGATCCCCGCCGCCTTCATCAGGCTAGGGTTCGTTGTAAAGCCTTGGACGACTCCCTGAGCAGCCACCTGTTTCATGGCAGATAATTCGGCACCATCTGAGTAAACCTTCACGTTGAGTTGCATGAAAAAACCTCCAGAACTATTTTTTATTAATCATTGGTACAATCGTACCAAAGCCTTCGTAAATAGTCTAGAGGTATTTTTAACTAAATTGGTCTACCCATTTTTAAAAACCACATTTTTCCCGCCCATGAGGGTTTCTAATGAGTCTTGCAACCGCGCATCCGCCCGGAGCCACTGTCGCTGTGGCAACACCCGCTTTTGATCGGTCTGGGGTTGATACACGATAACCGGGACCGGACCCTGATTTTGGGTCAATAACTCGGCGAGTTGGGTGGCCACGCGCTGATTATCGTGCTGAGCATCCACCCGAATAAACCACCGGGGGCCAGCCAGTAACGTGGCCGGCACGGCCGGTTGCGGCGCCAATTGTAACTGGTTAGCAACTAGCTGTAGCCCCCGTTTACGTTCTACCTTGCCCTGAACCACGAGCACCTGCCCCGTCTTTAACCATTCCGCTGCGCGCCGGTATTGGTTGGGAAAAACGGTGATGCTCAGATCGGCAGTCTCGTCACTAACTGTCAAAAACGCCATGGGTTCTCCGCGCTTGGTCCGAATCTTACGAATCCCGGTCACGTAAACCACCACCGTGGCCTGAGTCACACTGCTTAATTCGCTGATGGGCGTGGCGTGCCGTTGCTGCCGTAAGTCCCGGTACTGTTCGACCGGGTGCCCGGAGAGATAGGCCCCCAAGACGGCCTCCTCCTGGGTCAATTTCGTCATCAGATCAAAATCTGGTTGTGGTTTAACTTTCGGTGCCAGGGCCGTGAAGAGTTCAACGTTATTCCCCGATAGTTCGACGGTACTTAAAAATTCGGGAATGGCCGCAATCAACTCTGCGCGGTTGTAGCCGAAATGATCGAAAGCCCCCGCGTAAACCATGGCATCGAGTAGGTCTTCCTTGCGATACTTAGCCGCGGTGCGCTCCAGAAACTCGTGAAGCATCTTGAACGGTCCGTGTTCGTGGCGCTCGGCCAAAATGGCACGGAGAAAGTCGCGTCGAACCCCCTTGATTGAGCTAAGGCCGAAGATAATGGCCTGGTCGTGCAGATTAAAGTAGGCCGTTGAGCGGTTAATGTCGGGGGGTAAGATGCTTACCCCGTGGCGTTTGGCTTCGGTTAAATACAGCTTGGTCTTTGCCGGTACGTTGATCACCGAATTCAATAGGGCCGCATAAAAGGGCCCCGGGTAATGGGCCTTCAGGTAAGCCAGCTGAAAAGCCAGCTTGCTATAGGCCACCGCGTGAGACCGGTTAAAACCATAGTTGGCAAAACGGTCCATGTAGGCAAAGACTCGTTGGGCGACGTCCGGGGCGTACCCCCGCTTTACGGCCCCGCGGACGAACTGCTTTTGCATCGCGTCCATGGTCTGCTTTTTCTTCTTACTCATGGCTCGCCGCAACAGGTCGGCTTCCCCCAGGGTAAAGCCCCCCATGGTCGAGGCCACTTGCATAACCTGCTCCTGGTAGACCAGTACCCCGTAAGTTGGCCCCAAGATGGGCTTTAGCGCGTCGGCCGCGTAGGTCACGGGTTCCTGACCGCGCTTACGTCGAATAAAGGTGTCGATATTTTCCATCGGCCCTGGCCGGTACAAGGCGTTGACCGCCGCCACTAACTCAAAACTGTCCGGCTGAAGCTGGCGTAAGACCCGCTTGATACCCGCCGATTCAAACTGGAAAACCCCGTTGGTTTCTCCCTGGGCGAAAAGTTTGAGGGTCGCCGGGTCATTCAGATCGATCTGATTAAGATCAAGTTTTTGACCGGTTTGCTTCTGAACCAACCGCAAGGCGTTCGCCAAGATGCTCAGGTTCCGTAGCCCCAAAAAGTCCATTTTTAATAACCCCACGGCTTCCACGGTATCTTTAGGATACTGGGTCATTAACAGACCCTCGCTGCCGGGTTGTAAGGGCACCAAATCGGTCAATTGTCCCTGACTTAACACAATGCCGGCCGCATGGGTTGAATAATTGCGGGGTAAGCCTTCCAACCGTTGCGCGGTCGCAAACAACAATTGATTACGGTCGCTGTCGGCAACCAGGTTTCGTAGCCGCTGTGACTGTTGGTAAGCGGCCTGAAGGGTGATGTGCAGCTGGTTAGGAATGGCCGCACTCCAGTCGCTCATCTCGTAGGGGCTAACCCCCAACACGCGCCCCACATCACGTAACGCCGCCTTAGCCGCCAAGGTCCCGAAGGTGATGATTTGAGCGACCCGTAGATGGCCGTACTTATCATGGACATACTGGAGAACTTCTTGACGCCGATCGTCGGGAATGTCCAGATCAATATCGGGCATCTGGGCCCGTTCCTCGTTTAAAAACCGTTCAAATAAAAGATGGTAGCGCAGCGGATCAACTTCGGTGATGGCCAAGACGTAGGCGACCAACGAACCGGCCGCCGACCCCCGCCCCGGCCCCGTTTGAATGTGGGTGCGGCGTGCAAAGTTCATCACGTCCCAGACGATTAGGAAATAGTCATCGAACCCCATCCGATGAATCACACCTAACTCACGCGCTAAGCGCTCATGGTAGGCCTTAACGTCCGCGTCCGGTTGCGTTTGTAACCGGGTGGCCAGCCCCTGTTCGCACAATTGGCGCAGATAGACCTGTGAAGATACCCGTTGCGGCGTTGGAAATTGCGGGAGTTGCGGCTGTTTAAAGCGCAACGTGACGTTGGCGGCCGCTGCCAACCGCTCGGTAGCGGCCACAGCATCCGGCAGTTCGCGGTAACGATTAACTTGATCGGCAGCCGGAACTAACCAGTGTTGACCTAGTTGTCCTTGAGCGGTCAGCGGATCGGTGATGGTCTCACCAGCCGCAATGGCGCGTAACACGTTAACCGCAAACTGGTCTTCGCGATTCAAATAGTGAACCGGGCTGACCGCCACCAAAGACGTGTTCGTCTGCTGCGCCAATTCCTTTAATCCCGTTTGGACGGCCACGGGCATGTCCGGCGCAATTCCCAGATACAGGCAATCGTCGGGGACCCACCGCCGTAATTGGCTCACGACCTGGCCCGCCTTGGTGGCGTCTTCTGCCGCTAATAATTGATGAATTTCGCTATTTGCCGGGGCAATGACGTCCACGTGGGTTAACCACTCGGTCTGCTGCGCCAGATTCACCGGGGCTTGGGCAACCTGGTAGGCCGTACTCAGTTGCATGAGATGCTGGTAACCCGTAAAGTCACGCGCGATAAAAATCCAGTCCATGGCGCTGTCACCCGTCACCACCACGCCCTGGGTGCTGAGGGTCAAGCCTAACAACGGCTTAATGCCGGCCTGTTGACAGGCGTTGTAGAAGGCCACCGTGCCGTACATCACGTTTTGATCGGTTAGAGCTAACGCCGTGTAGCCCCGTTGCTTCGCCGTTTGGACCAATTCGGTAATCCGATTGGTACTCTGTAATAAACTGTAGGTGCTCAAGACCTGTAATGGCACAAACACGTCGCTTCTCTCCTTTCTTACTGTTCTTTATTATACCAGAAAATCCCCACCGTTCTGGTTTAACGAACGCCTGTTCAACCACGATTTAAAAAAATAGCGATCCCGCCGTGCTAGCGGATCGCCAAAGTCCAACTGCTTATTTAACCTGTAATACCCGGTCACGCAACCGGCGCATCGTCATAAAATCATCGGTAAAGATACCGGCCACGGGTTGAGCAAACAACTCACAGGCTAGCCGGGGGTCGTCAACCGTCCAGATACGTTCCGTCACAGCAGCGTGTTGGTAATGCCTTAAATGCAGCCCACTAAGATGTTGATTGGCCACAAAAGCTGCCGCGTTCACCACCGGATGATCGGCTAACCAACAATAGGATTCGTCGGGGGCCAATGATTGGCAGGCCCGTAACGAAGCTAACCGAAACGACGAAAAGATCACGGGACGCGCCAAAGAAAAGTCACGTAGCGTTTCTAAAACAATCTTTTCAATTCCCGGATACCGTACCTGGTTGGTCTTAAATTCCAGGTTTAATTGAACGTCACGTTGTCCCACCAATTCCAAGAGCTCCACCAGGGTGGGGATGGCCTCTCCCCGCGCCAAATGAAACCGGCGTAATTCCGCTAACGTATACTGCTTCAACCATCCCGTACCGTCGCTGGTCCGCTCCAGGGTTGCGTCATGGAGGATCACGGGGACGCGATCCTTAGTCAGCTGCACGTCAAACTCCAACCCGTCAATGTGGTGATCTAGCGCATAGCTAAACCCCACCAAACTATTTTCGGGAAACCGGGCTGGATACCCCCGATGACCAAAAATCGCCGTTTTTATCGTCATTTACTTTTCTCCTTAGCTAGTCTGATCCGCGCCATTGGACCACGCGGCGAATCATCTTCAGTGTAAGGACTCCCTGTAAAGGACACGTATATTCCCTGTAAATGCTGTGTATCATTTTTTTGATACTCCGCCCTCGGCCGCCTAATGGGGGCGCTCTAACGTAAAAGGTGACCGTGATTTCCGAATTGGAATCACGGTCACCTTTTAAATCAACTGTCTTTAGCGGCAAGCTTCGATACCTAGTTGAGATCCATCAGCTTAAAACACGATCAGGGTAAAATCGCTCCCAATGGTGGTTCCCACTCTCGGGCGGTACCGCTAATCTTTAGCCGTCACCTGCACGCTATGCGTAAAGCTCAGGTGATCGTCGGCAACGTCAATCGTAATCAGACTGTGCGCGGGAATCTTCCCGGCAATCAGTTCCTTAGCCAGCGGCGTTTCCACGTGCATCGTGATAAAGCGTTGCAGTGGCCGGGCCCCGTACGCCGGCAGGTAACCCGCCTTGGCAATCCAGGCTTGGGCGGCTGGCGTAATCGTCAGATCCAGTTGTTGGTCGTGCAAGCGAGTCGCCAGGTGGCCAATCAGCTTGACCACGATTTGTTGGACGTCGGCCAGCGTTAACGGCGTGAACATGATGGTGTCGTCGATCCGGTTCAAGAATTCCGGCCGGAAGTGCGTCTGCAAAAGTCGGGCCACCTGTTGTTGGACCTCGGGCTTAATGTGGCCTTGGTCGTCGGTCCCCTGTAAGAGAATATCCGACCCCAAGTTCGACGTCATGATCAGAATCGTGTTCTTGAAGTCCACGGTCCGCCCCTGACTATCGGTCAGCCGGCCGTCGTCTAAGACCTGTAGTAACAGGTTGAAGACGTCGGGGTGGGCCTTTTCCACTTCGTCAAACAGCACGATGGTGTACGGATTGCGCCGGACGGCCTCGGTCAGTTGACCACCCTCTTCGTAACCCACGTAACCGGGGGCCGCACCGACCAAGCGCGACACGGATTCCTTTTCCATGTACTCACTCATGTCGATCCGTACCATGTGGTCTTCGCTGTCAAACAGGTTGGCGGCTAGCGCCTTGGCTAGTTCGGTCTTCCCGACCCCGGTCGGCCCTAAGAAGAGAAATGACCCCAACGGCTTGGTTGGATCTTGCAGACCGGCGCGCGACCGTAAAACGGCGTCGGCCACGGCACTCACGGCCTGATCCTGGCCCACGACCCGGTCGTGCAAGCGGTCGGCGAGTTTCAGTAGCTTTTCTCGTTCGCCCTGAACCAGCTTGGTAACCGGAATGCCGGTCATTCGACTGACCACAGCCGCAATTTCGTTAGCCGTGACGGACTCGGACACCAGCCAGTGCTTCTGTTGGTCCTGAGCTTCTAGGCCCGCCAGTTCCTTTTCCAAACGGGGAATCGTGCCGTGTTGCAACTCGGCGGCCTTGGTCAGGTCGTATTGGCTCTCGGCGGTGGTCAGGTCGCGCTTGGCCTGATCCAGTTCGGTCTTCTTGTCACCTAGTTGGTGAATGGCCGACTTTTCGTCGTTCCACTGCGCGCTCAACCGGTCGACCTTTTCTTTGGTATCGGCCAATTGCTTCTTCAGTTCCTGCAACCGGGCCTGCGACGCCGCATCGGTTTCCTGCTTTAACGCGGTCTGTTCAACTTGCATCCGCATCATTTGCCGCCGGGCCTGATCCAGTTCCGTGGGCGCCGAATTCATTTCCACCCGGATGGACGCCGAGGCCTCGTCGACCAGGTCGATGGCCTTATCGGGCAAGAAGCGGTCGGTCAGGTAACGGTCGGACAGCTTGGCCGCGGCCACCAGCGCGTTATCGTGGATCCGCACCCCGTGGTGAATTTCGAACCGTTCGCGAATTCCCCGCAGGATGGTGACGGTATCTTCCACGCTGGGTTCGTTAACCACCACTCGTTGGAACCGCCGCTCGAGCGCCTTGTCCTGTTCCATGTACTGACGGTATTCGTCGAGCGTCGTGGCCCCAATCAGGTGCAACTCACCACGGGCTAGCATGGGTTTCAACAGATTACCGGCATCCATACTGCCCTCGGCCTTGCCGGCACCCACGATGTTGTGGATTTCGTCGATAAACATAATGATCTGCCCGTCACTCTTGGTGACTTCCTTCAAGACGGCTTTCAAGCGTTCCTCGAATTCCCCCCGGTACTTGGCCCCGGCAATCAGGGACCCCATATCCAGGGAAAAGATGGTCTTGTCCTTCAGGTTATCGGGCACGTCCCCGCGCACGATCCGTTGGGCTAGTCCCTCCACGATGGCGGTCTTGCCGACCCCGGGTTCTCCGATCAGAACCGGATTGTTCTTGGTTTTGCGTGACAAGATCCGGATCACGGCCAAAATTTCGTCGTCCCGGCCGATAATCGGATCGATCTTACCGCTACGCATGGCCTTGACCAGGTCGGTCCCGTACTTTTCTAAGGCTTTATACTGGTCTTCCTGGTTCTTCGAGGTCACCCGCTCGCCCCCGCGGAGTTGGTCGACGGCCTGCTTGAGGCGACTCGTGGTCAACCCCCGCTGCTTCAAGTAGTCGGTCAGACTTTCACCGGTCAAGTGCATCACGGCTAAGACCACCGTGTCGATGGCCAGGTAGTCATCATGGTACTTTTCACGGAGCTGATCCGCTTGTTGTAAAAGTTCGGTTAAATTATTGGAGAAGGTTTGACCGTACTGAACACCGCTACCGGTCACCTGACTAATCCCGTCTAACTCCCGGTCAAGTTCGGCGTCCAGTTGTATGACGTCGACACCCGCATCTTGAAATAATTGCCGGGCCAGTTCTCCGGGTTGGACGAGAAACTTAAACAGGTGCGCGACCGTGACGGCCTGGTGCTTGCGAGTCACGGCAATGCGTTGCGCTTCGCCCAGTGCGTCGGTCAAAGCTTGAGTCATTTTTTCTGGGTCCATGAGGATTCCTCCGTTTCAAATTTAGATTAAATATTGCGACTAAAAAAGAGGCAACCCACGGTCAACCTCAATTTTCATTCATATTCTAACTGATTTTAAACTAAATTCAAAATAATTTGACCAATTTTGACTAATTAATTTAAGCCTGCTGTTCCGCCAAAGAAACGATCTTGATCAAAACGTCGGTGGCCTTTTCCATAGTCTGTTCGGAAACGTACTCGAACCGACCGTGCATGTTTTCGCCCCCGGCAAACAGGTTCGGCGTTGGCAGACCCATAAAGGAAATTTTTGAGCCATCGGTTCCGCCCCGAACCGGGAAGATCAACGGCTGAATGTCGAGCTCTTCTAAGGCTTGCTTGGCCAGGTCCACCACGTGCATGTCCTTCTCGAGCACCTCACGCATATTGTAGTACTGATCCTTGATGGTGACCTGAACGCGATCCTGTCCGAAGGCTTGGTTTAGTTGATCGGCCACGCCCTGGAAGAGTTGCTTGCGGTCTTCGAAGATCTGCCGGTCGTGGTCGCGGATGATGTAGCTTAAGTGCGCCGAATCCACGTCACCGGTTATGCTGTACAGGTGGAAGAATCCTTCACGCCCCGCCGTATTTTCCGGTCGGTCATGGACCGGTAACTTCGCGTGAAAGTCCATAGCAACCTGCGAGGCGTTGACCATCACGCCCTTGGCCTCGGCGGGGTGCACGTTAGTCCCGGTAATTTCCACCTGGGCGTCCGCCGCATTAAAGGTTTCGTATTCCAATTGACCCAGGGGACCACCATCGACCGTGTAGGCGATATCGGCCCCAAAGTCGGCCACGTCGAAATGATCCGCCCCGGTCCCGATTTCTTCGTCGGGACCCAAGCCGATTTCAATCTCACCGTGTTTGATTTCCGGATGTGCCAACAGATACTCCGCGGCCGCCATAATTTCGGCGACCCCGGACTTGTCATCGGCCCCTAACAAAGTCGTGCCGTCGGTCGTAATCAGGGTGTCCCCTTGGTAGTTCTTCAGGTTCGGGAAGACCGCCGGGTCCAGCGTGTACTTACCGGCGGCGTCTAGCTTGATCACGGAATGTCCATCGTAGTTTTCCACGATTTGGGGTTGAATGTGTTCACTGTTAAAGTCCGCGGTATCGAAGTGGGAAATGAACCCGATCTTGGTCACGTCCTTGTCGGTGTTCGCCGGCAGCGTCGCGTACACGTAAGCCGATTGCGGGTTGATGTGCACGTTTTGTAAGCCAATCGCGGTCAGGTCTTGCACCAACCGGTTGGCAAATTCGGTCAGGCGCGGCGTCGACGGAATCGTCGTCGAGTGGGGATCCGAGCGGGTATTGACCTTCACGTAGTCCAAGAAACGGGGAATCAGGTTTGCATACTTTGCCAAAAAAATCACTCCTCAACTTAATTTAATCACATGGTTAGTTTACACGCCGGTCCGGTTAAAGAAAAGTAAACGGGTCGGTGTTCAGGGCCGTGGCTTGAATGGCAACGTCCCAGTTATTTTCGCCGGCCCAGGTGGTAAAGAGCTGGGTCAGGTGGGGCTGACAGATACTTTCGATGTGGTGGCCGGGATCGATCACGCTCAGCCCCGCCGCCAGCATGTCGTGGGCCGGATGATAGGACACGTCACCGGTCACGTACACGTCGGCGTGGTGTTGTAAGGCTGCGGGATAAAATTCACTGCCACTGCCGCCTAAGACGGCCACCCGCTGAACGGGAGCCGCCGGGGTGTGACTGATCAGCCGCAAACCGGTCAAGCCGAAGACCGTTTTACAGTGCTCGGCAAAGGCCCGCACCGTGGTAGGCTGCGCTAGCTCGCCCACCCGGCCCATGGTCACCGCCGGCGTGGCGCCCTGACCGTTGCTGGGAACCAGGCCTTCACAGTTTTGCAGGCCCAACGCGGCGGCCAGCCAATCGTTCATCCCCCCCGGGGCGCTGTCCAGGTTAGTGTGAGCCGCATAAACCGTGATGTGGTGCGCTAAAATCGTGGCGTACATCTGGTTTTGCGGTACCCGCAAGTCCAGCGTCTTGGCCGGGTGAAACATCGCCGGGTGGTGCGCAAAAATGAAGTCGGCGCCTACGTCAATGGCCTCTTGGACCGTTTCCGGCCGGACGTCTAGCGTCACCAGGATCTTATGCACGGGGGCGTCTAGGTCCCCTAATTGTAAGCCCGGGACGTCCCAGGGTTCCGCCCAGGACTTCGGGGCAAACTGTTCGAAGCGTTCCACTAACTCACGCGCGCGCATGGGCCAAGACCTCCTCAATTTGGTGTAATTCGGCGGTCAACGCCGCCACCTTCTCCGTAGGCACCTGCTTGGCTCCCTGCATCTGTTGTAAGACCTCGCGGGTGCGTGACGCTTCGTGTTGCCACTTAGCGATGAAGGCGTCATTAGGCGCCGCCAGTAGGAATGGCCCGAATCGTAACTCGTCGGCCGTGTAACTGACCGCTTCCGTGGTCCGGTCGGCGACCAGCACTTCGTAAATATGGCCGTCTTCGGCTAAGATCTCTTCGGCAACCAACTTAAAACCGTGGGTCATCAAGAATTGCCGAATCTGATTGGCACTCACGTTCGGCTGAAGCACCAGTCGGTTAACCCCCGTGAGACGGTCAAAGTCCTGGGTCAAAATGTTAGTGATTAACGTACCGCCCATCCCCGCAATGGCAACGGTGTCGATGTGGTCGGTCGGTTCGATGGCCCGTAACCCGTTGGCCAATCTGGCGGTCAGCCGGTCGCTAAAACCCTCGCGTTGGATCTCATGTTGGGCGTTTTCAAACGGGCCGCGCACCACCTCGCCGGCCACCCCGCCTTGAATCACGCCCCGTTTTAAAAGATTTACGGGGAGGTAGGCGTGGTCGGTCCCGATGTCGGCCAACCGGCTTCCCTGGGGAATATAGTGGGCCACGGTCGCTAGGCGCCGTGATAAATGGTCTGCATCCATGTCGTAACTTCCTCTCTATCTTGACTGCTTATGGTCTAGTATAAGCTAAGTCGCGCGTTTTAGATACCCACCGCCGATGGGGCTAATTAGAAAAAAGGTAGCTGGTTTTCCGACCACTTCAGTCGCAAAACCAGCTACCTTCAAGGGCCGCCCAATTTTCAGGCGTTCCCGTTATTTTTTAACGCAACTACTCTTTTTTCTCCGCTTCACGGGTTTCGGCATTCGCGTGCCGAGCAAGCCCGGAATACGGGTACGGGTAGGTAATCTTCATGACCGCGGGCATCACGATTGGCAACAGGATGATCAATAAGACAATCCCTAAGATCACGGCCAACGCGATCTGAATCAGCGTCATGACGCCGGATGGAATCAACGCGGCAAACGTCCCACTCAAGATGATGCCGGCCGAGATGACCACGGTCCCAATGACCGTAGCGGCCTGAAGCATCTTGGTACTCGTAGCCCCCGGTTCGTGCAGGTACTCCCGGTACTTGCGCATCAGGAAGATCGAGTAATCAACCCCCAGTGAGATCAGCATCACAAACGTGAAGAACGGCGTGTTCCAGGTCAGCATGTTGGTTCCCAGAATTGGCTTAGCCAACCAGTGAACTAGCGTTAAGGCCCCGGAGTAGGCCAGAAGCAAAATCCCTTCGATCACGATTGGTTGAACTAGCGAACGGGTAACCACCATCAGAGCGATAAAGATCCCAGCTAACATGATGATGACCGTGCGGGTAAAGTCCCCGGACGCCATCTCGTTGATGTCGTTGGTCTGTGACGTGTTACCCCCGAAGGCCACCTTGGCATTCCCCAAGCTCGTCCCCTTCAGTGAACCGGTGACGACCTTTTCCAGTTTAGGCAGGCGCGCCATCGCGGCCGCGGAACTCGGATCATCGTCTAAGACCACCGTCAGCTTGGTCAACTTCTTGTTCGGTGACAAGTAAGTCTTCAACGCCGGGGCAAACGACTTGCCGTGTAATTGCTTGGTCGGGATGTAGAAGGTTTGCGCCGCCGCGGACTTTTGTAAGCCCTTGAGGTAGCCGTTCGCCGACCCAACCCCACTCGATACACTGGATAAACCGGTCGTTGCCGACCCTAAGCCGGCCTTCAACGTCGCCAGTTGCTTACTCATCGACGCTAACTTAGTTGCCATGGTTTGGTTACCACTGGCCACTTGACTAGCCCCGGAAACTAACGTCGGCATCTGCCCGTTAATCGTGGTCATGGCACTTTGCAGTTGACTCGTCGCACTAGCCAACTGACTAGACTGCGAACTAGCCGTTTGTAAGGCGGTCGCCGCTCCCGGCAGAACCACGTTAGACTTCTGGGCTAAGGTGGCCACAGCGCTTTGCAGTTGACTCGTCGAGCCCTGCAGCGTTTGTAACTGACTGGCAACGCTCTGATCCGCGTTACCGATGGCCGTCGCGTCGCTGCCAATCTTAGTCAATGAACTGGACAACGTCGACTTCAGTTGTTGTTGGGCGGCCGCCTGCTTGGCTAAGACGCCAGCCAAGACTTGCTGCTGCGTCGCGGACAACGGAGCTCCGGCGGCGGTAAAGGCCGCGGCGACACTCGAGGCCGAAACGGACGGTAGGTTGCCCATTGCGCCTTGGATGTTGCGCAATTGGGTCGCAATGTCTTGCGTCTGACTCCCAATGGTGGTCAGTGAACCGGTGACGCCGCTGGCACTAGTTGAGCTCCCGGAAACCTGGGTGTTCAATTGTTGAATCGCGGCATTCAACTGCGGTAGCGCCGACTCTAATTGAGCCAATTGCGCTGCTTGTTGTCCGCCCGAAGCCGAAGAGACCTGGCTGTTCAACGAGTTAACCCCGGTTGAGACCTGCGAGATTGCCGATTGAAGTTGCTTAGTCCCACTGCTGACCTGTTGGGCCCCACTGGCAAGCTGTTTGGCCTGACTCACGGAGCCGGAAACGTTTTGTTTCCCCAGCTTATTGTTGGCGGATTTGAGGCCCTTGTTAATCTTGTTGACCCCTTTTTGGGCCTGCACTAAACCAGTGGTGACCGAACTCATCTGGTTACGAACGTACAGTTTCTTGATGGCTTTCCCCCCGGGTTGGGTGACAGAGGCCACGGTTTTGACCCCGTCGGATTGCTGCAATTGCTTAGTCAGCCGATCAATCAAAAGGAGCGACTTTTCATTATCTAATTTATGATTACTCTGGATATAAATCGTCGTCGGTTCGGCCGTCCCCTTGGAGAAGTGTTGCTGGACGACCTTGAATCCTTGTTTGGCGGGCACGTTGTCGCCAATTTCGACCAGGTTATCGTAATCCAGCGTCCCGTGCGAGGTCAGGGCCAGTGGAACAAAGACAACGCCGACCAGAATCAACGTGATGACGGGGCGAATCATCGAATGCTTAGCCATGTTGTGCCAGAGCCGGCTATCGCCCTCACCCTGGAACTGCTTAACCGGCCAAAACATTTTTGGCCCGCAAATTGCCATGAAAAACGGGTTTAATGTTAACAGAACCGCTAGTAAGACCACGACCCCGACGGCAATGCCGACCGCGGAACGGTACAGCGAGAAGTTGGCAAAGCCCAACACACTCATCCCGATTAAGACCGATAACCCGGAATACAGCACCGTGCGGCCCCCAATTCGGATGGCCTCCTTAGTCGCGGTATAGCGGTCCTTACCGTTGGCTAACCGCTCACGGAACTCGTTATACAGCAGAATGTTATAGTCGGTCCCAATCCCAAACAACACGATGACGATGAAAACTTCCGTGAAGTTGGAGAACGGAAAGTTAAACCGGTCCACCAGGTTGGCGACTACGGAAATCGACGTAATCACCGAAACCGCTACGGTCAGTAAGGAAAACAGGGGCGTGATCGGCGACCGGAAGACCAACCAGAGAACTAAGAAAATAAAAATAGCAGCAATAATTTCGGTCTTCTGGACCCCGGCCTGCGTGGCATCCGAGAAGTCTTGGTTCAAGACATCTGCCCCGGTGACGTAGGTGGTCACCCCACTGGTCTTAGCCAGCTTGGTGATCTCTGAACGAATCGTCGTGATAGAATGACTCGACGACTTGTGAACGTTCAACTGTAGCAATTGGGTACTCTTATCCTTAGAGATCAGTTGCGAAGCGGCCGTAGAACTATCACTAGCCGCCGTTATTGAGCGGATTTGATACTGATCCTCATGATTTTTAATCCGCTGAATCGTTTTATCGATAGCGGTGTTCTGGTGACCCGTTAACGCCGAGTCACCGTTGTTAAAGACCACAACCACGGCCGTGGTCCCCCGTTGAGACCGCCCCCACTGCTTTTGCATGTTGGTGGCCCGGGTACTCTGATAGCTGCTCGGGACGGTAATTTGCCCCTTGTCGGCAACTAATTTACTCATATTGGGAATCGTGAGGACGGCTAGTAAGACAATGACCAACCAGCCGAGCACGTTCCAGATATAGTGCTTATTCATCGAAAAACCTCCTAAAAATTCAATTCTCTCGTTGATGGCTGCTGACCTTACCGGGTCAACCAGCGCGTCCAGTCCAACTGTAAAGCCTGACATCCATCCGTTGGTAAGACCGCGCCAATCGTTAGTGACGCCAGCTGTTGGCGGTAGCGTTCCTCGGCCTGGTTAAAGACCGCTAAAACATTGGCTACCGGGCGTTGGTCGCGAAAATCTTTCAGCTGAAAGGTCCGCATAAACTCAGCCTTATGGTCTAGCCCAAACACCTTGTTAACCAATCCCGTGTTCTTAATAAACGGCTGACGCCCCTCAATGGCATCGAACACGTCTAGTAAGGTAATGTGCTGGGGATCCTTAGTTAACACGATCCCCCCATCACGTCCCGGCACGGTTCGCACGATGCGCGCACCGGCTAGCTTTTGAACGATCTTTTTCAGATAACTGGTTGAGATCCCTAGCCGTTCAGCCACCAAACGGCTTTGCAATGGAATCTGACGGTCCTGAATCCCTAATAAGGCGACGATGCACAAAGCCTGCTCTAAACTCGGTTTAGCTTTCACCGAAAGGTCCTCCTTTCCCCCAAAATCAATTCACATTTAAACAAGACACATTATATCCCCTTTACCCTAAAATTCAAGACTATTTACTCAATAAAACACCTCTATTAGCGATTAATTTTTCATGTAAACGATAACAACCAAAAGTCACCTGACTTAGCGGATAATGAGTAACTAAAAAACGAGTTTAGCCGCTTTAGCCGCCAAACTCGCTTCAAGATTACGCCATTAAAATATTCTGCCGGACCCCACTCGGCACGTGCTCACGGGCCACCGCCTGCCAGGATTCAACGTTTTGACCCTTCGTGCGAATCGCCAGGTATTTCCCCCGCTTCAATCGCCACTGTGCATCGAAAGTTACGGTCCGGGCTTGGCCCTTCGCGTTATACGTTACTAGCCGATATTCATATTCCTTCTCGCCCGCTCCCCCGGTAAATTCCCGAACGGGCTGAACACTAGTTGCGGTATAGACGGTCTCTGTCGTCACCAACGGGTTAACGTTATCGATGGCCATGGCGATTTCGGAACTGCGATTCTTGGTCAGACTCGGTAAGACAACCGCACCACCTATCAAAATACCGCCTAGGACCGCCATTGTCGTCACTAACTTCCCCAAAATTTTCATATTTTTTACTCCTCTACATTGGTTAATTACTCAACTAACTAACTGACTATCATAGAATACCGGATTTTAATTCCTCTGTCAATTAAAAGTTGATCGGCTCATTTTCCTTAAGTGAAAGTTTAAAATTAGCAAAAAAAAAACGCCAACCAGCCCGAGCTGATTGGCGCGTTTTATTTATTCCAAGAAATCTTTTAATTGCTTGCTCCGAGATGGATGGCGCAACTTCCGTAGTGCCTTGGCTTCGATTTGCCGAATCCGTTCCCGGGTGACGCCGAAGACCTTGCCGACTTCTTCCAAAGTCCGCGTCCGGCCGTCGTCTAAACCAAACCGTAATCGCAGCACGTTTTCTTCCCGGTCGGTCAAGGTATCCAGCACACTTTCGAGTTGTTCCTTGAGCAGTTCGTAAGCCGCGTGATCGGCCGGACTCGTCGCGTCTTGGTCTTCAATGAAGTCTCCCAGGTGCGAATCGTCTTCTTCCCCGATTGGCGTTTCCAACGAAACGGGTTCTTGGGCAATCTTCAAGATCTCCCGCACCTTTTCGGTTGGCATGTCCATTTCGGCCCCAATTTCTTCCGGCGTTGGTTCCCGCCCTAAGTCTTGGAGCAGTTGCCGTTGAATCCGGATCAACTTATTGATGGTTTCAACCATGTGAACCGGAATCCGAATGGTCCGCGCCTGATCCGCAATCGCCCGCGTAATCGCTTGACGAATCCACCAAGTCGCGTACGTGGAGAACTTAAACCCTTTCCGGTAGTCGAACTTTTCAACGGCCTTCATCAGTCCCATGTTCCCTTCTTGAATCAGGTCCAGGAATTGCATCCCCCGACCTACGTAGCGCTTCGCGATGGAGACCACCAACCGTAAGTTGGCTTCGGCCAATTCTTGCTTGGCCGCTTCGTCACCCTTTTCGATCCGTAAGGCTAAGGCCACTTCTTGGTCCGCCGTTAACAGGCTGACCCGCCCAATTTCCTTCAGATACATCCGCACGGGATCGTTAATCTTGACCCCGGTGGTGGTAGAAGCTTCCTTTAATTCTTTCTTTGAAACCGCCTTTTGAGCTTTAACGGCCCGTGGGTCTGGTTCACCCTTTGCGTCGACCACGCTAATTCCGGCATCGGAAATCGTCTCTAATAACTTATCCATCTGCTTGGCATCCAGCGAGTAAGGTGAAGCCACCTTATCAGTGAGTTCATCGTACGTCATGTGGCCGGCTTTTTTGGTGTTCTTAATTAATGCCCGCACCGTTTTGTTGTATGCCTTTTGATCAAACATTGGTTGATCCGTGGTCTTTTTTGCCATTAAAATACCCCCTAGACTAAACTTGTTTGTTTGCCTGTCGTTGTTGCTCCAACTGCACAATCTCGATAACGAGTTGGCGCTGTTGGGCCGCATCGCCCAGTCGCGATGCCTCCGTTAGTGCACGTTTCTTCGCGCGAAGCTGCGCATCTAACGGGGCCTCATCCATAATGACCTTCAAATAGTCATCAATTTCTCGCGGGGTGACCGCCGCTAAAGAAATGGTCGATTCCAGTTCAATTACCAATTGCTGGAGTCGTTCTTCCTGAATGAAATCGGTAAACTGGGCACTTTGGTACGCTTGGTGTGTTTGAAAATAACCCTGGGCCAGGGTGTAAATCACTTGATAATCGTCGTGCACGAAACAAAAACCGGGAACCTGGCTAACCTTGGTCCAGACGTTGCGGTCGTGCAACAACCAATACAGTAATTGCCGTTCCGCCCGTTCTAGCCGTGTCAGCGGCCGCCGTTGTTGGTGCACGGTGGCGGGTGCCGTTAAGGGTGCCGGTGTCGCAACGTGTTGCCGTTCCTGTTGGGCCGCGGTGCTTTGTTGTACCTGCTTCAACTGGGCGACCAGTGCCGACTTATCTAAGTGGAACTCATCGGCCAGCTGATTCAGATATAGGTCTAACGCCACCGGTTCGTTGACCTGCGCGAGTAACGGCATCACGTCGTTGAGGTAAGCCAGCCGTTCACTGTCGGTGTCCAAGGCCCGGTCACGCCGTAAATACCGCAACTGAAAGCGGATGGGCGTTTCCTTGGCACTTTGCATCACTTGTTGAAAGGCCTCGTCACCGTGCGCGCGCCGGTATTCGTCCGGGTCTTGACCCTCGGGTAACTGAATAACACTAATCTGCAGGTGACTGTGCTGCTGTAACAGACCAATGGCCCGCTGCGTCGCCCGTTGCCCCGGCGTATCGCCGTCGTAACAGACGTTAATCTTATCCGTGGTGCGTTCAATCGCGTAGATCTGTTCGGTGGTCAAACTGGTCCCCATCGAAGCAATCCCGTTGTGCACCCCCGCTTGGGCCGCCGAAATCACATCCATATACCCTTCAAATAACGTGACTTCGCCAGCTTGGCGAATGGCCGGTCGGGCCAAATCAAAGTTGAAGAGTAACCGACTCTTGGTAAAGAGTGCCGTTTCGGGACTGTTCAAGTACTTGGGCTGATCCTCGGTCTTCTTCAACACCCGTCCGGAAAAGGCTGCCACGTGACCGCTCGCATTGCGCAGCGGAAACATCACCCGCTCGGTAAACCGGTCGCGTAATTCCCCCTGCGTATTTTCAATGAAAAGCCCACTTTGGCGTAACAGCTGATAATCCGCCTGCCGTTGATCAAAGAACGGTTTTAACAACCGTTGCTCCGGCGCAAATCCCAACTGATATTGCTCAATGGTGTCGTCCGTTAATCCCCGCTGATGCAGGTAATCTAACGCTGGCTGTCCCATCTCCGTATTCACCAAGATATGGTGGTACAACTTCGCCGCCTGTTCGTGCAGTTCAATCAGTTGCCCGGTCTTGGAATCTACGGCCGGTGCATTGGCTTCTTCTCGGTATTCAGTATCGAGATCAACGTGACTAAAATCGGCGACCTTAACCACGGCCTCCCGAAAGCTCACATGCTCCAGTTCCATCAAAAACTTAAAAACGTTACCGCCCCGTCCACAGCTAAAGCAGTGAAAAATCTGCTTATCTTCCGAAACAGAAAAAGATGGTGTTCGTTCCTCGTGAAAGGGACACAAACCAAAGAGATTTTTCCCGGACTTCTTTAACTGAACATACTGACCAACCACATCAGCAATGTTGGTCGCAGTACGGACGGTTTCAATGACGTCTTCCGGAATCTTCGCCATCGTAAGCCCCCTTCCGCGTTAAGTCCCGCACGCTAGCCTTGAAAAGTCGCACCCCGGGAACCCGAAAAGTGCGACTCTTTGATTGGAATTCGTGCGTAGAAATACATGATATATAATACCACGAAGCCGAAAAACGGCCAAGCAAAACGCTTAACTTTTCGCCTGATTCCTGTTAAATTGATAGTTTAAATTATTATAGTCGGCCGGCGAGAAAAAGCAATCAAGTTGCCTCCCGTATCAAACGGATTGGGCTACCCCTTCGGTTGACTCAACTTTTCCCTTAGGCGCTTGGCCGAATCTAAAACTAAGCTTTGCAACAACCGTACTGAAGCGTGCATCCCCGGCAATTAGTGTCGTTTAACCTCAAAGTGGTCATTATTCCAAACTCAGGAATAATGACCACTTTTGACGTTAATGCTCACAAATTAACCGTCCTTAACCCCCTGGGTGGCTAATCGTTAGTGGTCAACCACTGGTCCAAGACCTGGATAAACTCATCATGCTGGTCCAGCAAGGCCAGGTGCCGACTGTTGGCAAAGAGATGCCACTTGGCCCCCGGAATGTGGTCGTACACGGACTTAGCAATTAGTGGCGTGCACAGATCGTCGGTCCCGTTGGTCACCAGCACCGGCACGTGGATCTTATGGAGCTGGTCGGTTAATTCAAAGTCACTGATGGTCCCGTTTTCGGTAAACTCGTTGGGACCCTCGGCAATGCGACTGGCCCGCTGACCGTTCGTCGGCCGCCGGAGGGGTTCCGGTGAGTTTTCATCGGGATCGTCCCAACAGTACCGTTCCATGTAACGGTCGTTGGCCGCTAAATACTTGGGACCGTCGAAGTGGCCGGTCCGTTCGGCCTCGGCGATGGCTTCGCGGTCTTCGTAACTCAGGTAGGAAATCAACCGGTGTTGTTCTTGGGTCCACAACTTGATGGACGCGGGCGAGCCGTCGATCATGACGCTCTTGACCCCGGCTTGACTGTAGTTGGTCAGGTATAGCATTTCGAGCATCCCGCCCCAGGACTGGCCTAACATGTGGACCTGGTCCAGGTGCAGGTATTGGCGCAACGCCACTAACTCTTCGGCCCAGGTTTCCTTGACGTAGACGCCCTCATCTTCCGGTAACGAGGACTTACCGCAACCGACTTGGTCGTACATGATCAGTTGGCGACCGGTGTTGGCGTAATCGTCCAGCAGTTCGAAGTAGTTATGCGACGATCCCGGCCCGCCATGGAGCAGGAGCAGCGGTGCCTTATCGGGATTGGGTTCCCCCACAATCCGGTAGTACGTCTTAAATCCGTGGAACGGCATGTAGCCTTCTTGAATCTTCATCTAATGACTTCCCCTCTAAATGAATTCTCATTTATTTTTAATCATTTCATAATTCACCGATAATTTCAAGTCTCGGTGATTAATCAACGACGCGGTCTCGCCAAAATTTCTCCGGCTACCGGCGATGCCACCACCAGTAGCCCATCCCCAAGCCAATCATTAGCAGTAGGACCCGTAATCCCCAGCCCAGCACCCACAAGCTAACCATGACGCGCAAAAGAGACGTTAACGTTAACTTCATTAGCGCGCCGTCCTGGTCATCAACGCCGCTAAATTCTGCAGGTTTGCCTGAAAAGCGGATCTAGCGTTGGCCATTAAGAGCGTCAGAGGTAATCCCCTGACGGCCGAAGTCGTTGGCACTAGCTCTTCGGTGATTTGCGTCCGGGTCCCCCGTGGGGTTAAATCGAACCGCAGTTGGTAGGTCAAGCGGCCTGCGGTGCTGTGGTACACGACCTGCCGCGTCGTAGCGGTTACGGTCAGAATTTCGTACCGGTTCAGGGCGGGAACCGAACGCGTAATTACCCACCCGTTGGGGCGCACCGTCAGGGTCCCAATCCCCGGATTCCATTGTGGTAGTCGGTCAGGCGTGAGTAATAGCTGACGCACCTGTGTCACTGTCGCGGGCACCATGATTGTCAGACGGAATAAACGATTTGTCATCGAAAGCAACCTCCTTTAATGATGGTTCCACTCTACGCGTCACGCCGCGCCAATCAAAATCAGAATTCTGATAATCCGGTCGGCCGATAGACTTTTTCGTGAAACAGGTCGGTCAAAAATTGGGACTTTTGCTGGGCATCCCGTTGACCGGTTGGATCAGACTGACGGGCCGCTAACTGTGCCAATAAGTAATAATCATTCGCCAACAAATAGTGCGTATCGTGCTGGGTCGCAAAGGCGATGCCCCGTTGGAGCCACTGCGTCGCCGTAACGGGCTGGTCGCAAGTCATCAGTGCCGCCAGGTAAAACACAATGTTTAAATTTTTTTCGTAAGCGGCGCGTTCAATCCCCGTGATTGCCTGCCTCAACGCCCGCTTAGCGGCTTGCGGGCGGCCCTGACGCTGCGTCACCAAGGCAAACGCCGCCCAACTCAATCGCGTCATCGTCGTTAGGGGGTGGCGCCGACGTCCCAAATTAACCGCTAATCTGAGATGATCCCCGGCCGCCGTCAACGAGGGGTCCACCTGAAACTCCGCCACGCCCAGGTAATAATAGTAGGCCTGGGTTTGCGCGTCGGTGACCACCTGTGCCACGGTTGTCGGCGCGAGTAAATCAGCCTTCAGCGCCGCGTATTCGTGGCGGTTACACAGCTGTTCCAAGCGCTGATTGACCGCCGCCATCGGACTCACCATAACTCCTTGGGCCAAACTCACCTGGTCCAGCGAAATCGCTAACCGACGGCACAAGGCCATGAACAGTTGGGCGTTGGGTCGGTAGTGGTCGTGTTCGATGGCCGACAATAGCGACTGGGAACATAGGCCCGTAGCGACCCGCTTTTGGGTCCAGCCGTGCTGTTGCCGCACCATTTTTAGTGTTGCTCCTAGTGACATTCGCTTCATCTCCTAAGGCTCACTCTATCAAAAGAGTGCCAGATTCCGCGACTCTTATCCACCTAAAAAGGCATCCGGCTAAACGGTCCGGGTGCCTCACTAATTAACGTTGTGTTGCGTATTGGGTTAGTCGGTTCGGTGGTAGCTGTTGCCACGCCTGCGTGTAGAATTGATCATTCAGTTGGTAGTGCGGGCGCGCCTGCGGTTGGGTCAAAAACGGCTTCACCCGTTGGTCCATGGCCAGCCACCCCCGCCAGCCTAAATGAATCGTGTCGGCCATGAAGTACGGCACGTTACCTTGACGACTCAGGTCACAGACGTGGGTGAACCCCTGCGATTGCAACTGGTACCGAATCTTGCGGTCGAATTGCTTCAACATCGTCGTCGAAAGCCCCGTGTAACGGGCCCACTTAGCGTTGACCGGTGGGATCACAAATAAAACGTTGGTGTGTAAGCGGGCAAACTGATCCAAGACTAACTGAAAATCCGCAAACTCGGGCGAACGCGTGTAGTCGAGGTCGCGTTGAAAGCCGCGCAACTTGCCCTGCTGAACCGGCTTCTTCAACCCTTGATTATAGAATTGATTCCGAATTTCAAACCGGTTATTGCTGGTTTGTTCGCGCCCCAAGCGCACACTCAACCGATCCAAGGCCTGATACGACTCGTGACGGGGCAACAACGCCGCCTGCTGCGCCACGTGCACCGAGTTAAACGACGGGAGGTTGACGCTCGAGAAGAACTGGTCTTCACGCGTCAGTAACTGCCGTTTAAGTTTTAAGTAGAATAACTGATGGGCCGTCAGTGTCCGGCCGGTCGCCGTACGATGAAGCGCCGCTTTTAACAGCTGATCTGATTGGGCTCCCGGCAAGTGTAACAACCGTTGGGCGGCGTAGCGGTCCATGGCGCTGTGCCGGTCCTTGAGCAACCACTCCACGGTTTGCAGCTGAGAGTAGTAGAAGGCAAAGGCGTCCGGCCGCATCCCGTCTTTGACGAACCACTGCGGCGAGATCACGAAGACCGCCCGACCATTTTTCAGGGTGCCCTGCAGGTTTTGCATCACCAGAAACTGGGTCAACGACTGCGTGCCCCGCGCCCCGAGTAAAAAGGGCCGGTAGTTGCGGTGATACTTCTGGGCCAAGACCGCCGGGTGGGTCGGTTCAAACCGCGACCATTCGGACGACCCCATGAAGGGCACGTAGTTTCCCCGAAAGGCGGCCTGCTTGATGTGTTCACCCTTTAAAACGTTGGCGGACAACGATACCGCCGCCCGTTTTTCGGTGCCCGCCCCAACGTGTTTGAGGCCAAAGTTTCCCGGTGAAAATAGCACGACCAACACTAAAATTCCCGCCAATAAGACGGGGCCTAGGACTTGAAATAACCGTTTACCCATCAGTTTTGGCCTCCTCGTTGGGTCGAGACTGTGTTACTTTGTAAGTAATGCAAATTACTGACTCCCCCTCGTGCCCAGGTCCCCGTTCCCCCACATCTCACGGTTATCAGTCCTAGGCGAATTTCCTTTCTAAGGTTAGCATGGTCATCTTGGTTTGCAAAGTCACCAACTTAACCTTAAAGTTTTTTTCAGCTTTCGGTCGGTCCCCCATCATCCCGCTAGTTAGCGCCTATCGCGTGGTCGGTGTTCCTGGTATACTTAACGAGGTCCAAATTCTGACGACCGAAAAAGCTGCTAATCTACGGGGAGTTTTTCATCATGAAATTAATCAACGGACTGGGGTTAACCCTCCTGCTCGGCACTGCCGTGTGGACGGGAACCACAATACAAGCCAACGCGAAGACGCTGACCTGGCATGCGGGGACGCCCAAGAGTTTGCGCAAGACTTGGTACCATAACGGGGCCGGCGACAACAAGGCCTACATCACTTATTCGGCGACTAAGGGTACGGGGAACTTACTACAAGCCACTAATGCTAAAGCCACTTACGCCAAACTACCGGGGTACGGCTTAAAAAAGTTAAAGTACCAAGCCCTGGGTCATCACGTTTACCGCTTAAGTGGCATTCAATATTCGCCTAAGGGGACCACGGTCCAATTCGCCGGCCAACGGCTGACCTATAAAGTAAAGCTTGTCTCCAAACACCAGTTACACTTCTACAAGGGCTATACCAAATACGTCACCAAGCCCGCCTTCAAGATCGTGGCCCTTAAGCAGTTAGTACACTAAATCCGGATCGTCCACCATTAACGTGGGCGATTTTTAAGTTGGTTTTCCTTGAGCCACGGGAACGTGCTTGGATTTTAAGTTAAAGTATTTTATTTAATAATTATTCAACCAGCCGCTTTTTACCGTCCCTGAACGTTCTCGTGTCAGTCACATCTGTGTTCTCGTGACGCAGCTGTGACACTCAGTCCCTTTTCAGGTATACTAAACTTAACTCATAACAGGTCCTTTACCCGCGAAACGGGTAACACCTGTGACAGGAGGTCTCTCATGAACGGACAAGAACGTTTAGCTGAACAATCCCGCCAACTACTGGTCGACGCCCTATTTACCTTACTGGCTGACAACCATTACGGTGAAATCACGGTCACGGATCTGACCACTCAGGCCCAACTCGCCCGGCGCACCTTTTACCGGTCTTTCGCGAATAAGGATGAGTTGTTGGCCTTTTATGGCCATCGCTTGTGGCAACAATATCAGACCGCACGCCAAGCTCAGGTCCCCGCGTCGGCCGACCTAACTGCCACCATAACTTTTTTCTTCCAATTCTGGTGGTCCGAGCGGGCGCGGTTGCTCTTGCTGATTCGTCAGGACCTATTCACGGGACTGCTCGCCCGCGCACACGTGCACTTAACTCCCCAGGATCTGGGACTCACTAATGAAATGACTCCCACATATCTTCCCAACTTTCTCCTGGGGGGCTTATGGACCACGCTAAACACCTGGTTAGCTCAAACCGACCCCGAATCCCCCACAATGGTCGCACACACCCTCATTCAAGACTTGTCCCGGTTAACCCAACCCTAACGCCAAAATCGGACCGTCACCCAGTTCAGCCGGGTAACGGTCCGATTTTTAGTTGAATTTAAATTTAAATTATTTCACCACTAATTGGTCCAAGTCGCCCAATTCTAAGGCTAACTTAGCTAACCGCGTCAACTCAGCCAAGCGGTTGTTCCGCACAGCCTCGTCATCGGCCATGACCATCGTGGCTTCAAAGTAGTCCGCGATAGCCGGTTGAACCGCCACTAGGGCCGCGTATAGCGCCGTTAAGCCTTGTGGGGCTGCCTGGGCCACGTCATCAACTCCGTGGTGCAATTCACCCTCACTGGCGTTTTCGAACTTGTTCGCGTCGATCGTCACGCTAGCGATGTCCTTCGGTGCCTTTTGGGACAACCGAATAACCCGCGTCAATGATTCGATAACCGCCTTAAAGTTTTCGTCGGCCGCGTGGGTCGTCAAAATGTCCGCTGCGGTGAAGAGGTCGGTGATGTCACTGCTACTACCACCTAAGACGGCGTCGATGATGTCGTGGCGCACCTTGGCACCGCGTAACATCTTCCGGACCCGTTCCTTGATAAAGTCCACGACGGCATCAATTTGACCGGCCTGATCCAACTTCGGTGCCACGTTAGCAACCTCTTCGGCCGAGATAAAGGCCGTTGCTAGATCCGCAACTGGCAGCGACCAGTTCTGATCGGTGGCAATCCGCACAATCCCCGTGGCTTGACGCCGTAAAGCATACGGGTCGTTGGAGCCACTCGGAATCATCCCCGCCGCAAAGAACGTCAAAATGCTGTCGAACTTGTCGGCCAAGGCTAAGACCGCCCCCGGCACAGAAGCTGGTAAGGCTCCGTCGGCCGAGATTGGTTCGTAGTGTTCGCGAATAGCTTGGGCCACCGCGGGATCTTCGCCGTTTAAGAGGGCGTATTTCTCCCCCATGACCCCTTGGAGTTCGGCAAATTCACCAACCATCCCGGTGACTAAGTCAAACTTATAGATTTGACTGGCCCAGACGGCCGCCTTGGTTTGCGCATCGTTAAGCCCCAACCGATCGGCTAACACCGTCACGATGGCTTCCACTCGGGTCATCTTTTCGGCCATGGTACTAATCTTATCGTGGAAGCTAACACTCTTCAGGCGTTCCACGTAGTCCGCAATGGTCTTCTTCTGATCTTCCTTGTAGAAGAACATCGCGTCTTCCAGGCGGGCCGTCAAGACCTTTTCGTTCCCTGCCACCACGTTTTGCAGGTCGTGATCGGTCCCGTTTCGTACGGAGATGAAGTTCGGTAACAACTTTCCGTCCTGGTTCCGGGCGTAGAAGAACCGTTGGTGGTCCCGCATGGACGTGATCAGGACCTCTTCGGGGATCGTCAGGTACTTCGGATCGAAGCTCCCGGCAAAGGCGGTTGGCCATTCGACTAAGTTGTTGACTTCTTCGAGGAGGCCGGCATCGACATTAATGGTCCAGTCATTATCCGTCGCAATCTTTGCAATCTGCTTCTTAATGAGTTCCTTACGCTTGTCCGCATCGGCAATCACGAATTCGCTGGTCAAAGCTTCTTCGTAATCGGCCGCCGTGGCTAAGGAAATTTCCTTACCCAAGAACCGGTGGCCGCGCGTTAACCGGTCGGTGGTGACGTCTAAGATGCTAAACGGAATCACGTCGCTGTCCAGTAACGCCACCAGCCAACGAATTGGCCGAATGTATTCGAAGTGGTGGGTGCCCCACTTCATCATGGTCGGGAAGGTCATCGCCATGATGATCTCGCGTAAGCCGGCCAGGACTTCGGCGACCGGTTTACCGGCGATAAACTTATCGACGTAAACGTATTCGGTCCCCTTAAATTCCTTGAAGACGATATCGTCGGGCGTTAAGCCCTGACCGCGGGTAAACCCGATCGCAGGCTTCGTCCAATTACCGTCGGCGTCCTGGGCGATCTTCTTGGCCGGACCCTTGACGGATTCGCTGATGTCGTCTTGCTTGTCGGCCAAGCCCGTGATTTCTAACGCTAACCGCCGGGGCGTCGAGAACGGCTTGATGGTGTCATAGCTGATCCGTTCGTCCTTTAAGTAATCGGCAACGCGCTTCTGAAGTTGCCGGATGGCTGGCGTTACCACGTGGGCTGGCATTTCTTCTAACCCAATTTCTAGTAAAAATGTGTGTGCCATTATTTTGCCTCCTCAGAATCCGCTAATAATTTTTGCCGCAAGGCATCGTCCTTGATCAACGGGAAGCCACGCTTCTTCCGTTCGGCCACGAACGCCTTGGCGATCGACCGGGCCATGTTCCGAATCCGGGACAGGTAGCCGGCCCGTTCCGTCACGGAAACGGCGCCGCGAGCATCTAACAGGTTGAAGGTGTGACTGCACTTGAGCACGTAATCGTAGGCCGGGTGCACCAGACCGTTAGCAATCTGCTTCTTGGCTTCCGCTTCGTATTCGTCGAAGTGCCGCGATAACATCGCCTGGTCGCTTTCCTCAAAACTGTACTTGGAGTGTTCGTATTCGGGTTCCTTGAAGATGTCCCCATACTTCACCCCGTCGCCCCATTCCAGGTCGAACACGGAGTTCACGTCCTGAATGTAGGACGCTAGCCGTTCCAACCCGTAGGTGACTTCGGAGGTCACGGGATCCACCGTTTGGCCCCCAACGACTTGGAAGTAGGTGAACTGGGTGACTTCCATCCCGTCGAGCCAGACTTCCCAACCAACCCCGGCACAACCCATGGATGGGTTCTCCCAGTTGTCTTCGACGAACCGAATATCGTGTTCGAGGGGGTTGATGCCCAGTTCCTTCAAACTGTTCAGGTAGAGTTCCTGAATGTTATCGGGGGACGGCTTCATGACCACTTGGAACTGGTGGTGTTGGTATAACCGGTTAGGGTTTTCCCCGTAACGACCATCGGCAGGTCGCCGGGAAGGTTCCACGTACGCCGCGTTCCAGGGTTCTGGTCCAATGGCCCGTAAGAACGTGTACGGGCTCATGGTCCCGGCCCCTTTTTCGGTATCGTAAGCTTGCATCAGCATGCAGCCCTGTGCGGACCAGTACTGCTGTAACTTTAAAATAATCGCTTGCATGGACAGTTTTTCTGTCATGGATGCGTTCCTCCTTATTGATCTAAATAAGCACACAAAAAAGTCCCCACGCGAATCTACACTAAAGAGATTCACGTAGGGACGAATTAATTTCGCGGTTCCACCCTACTTCTAGTCAGCGACTAGCAGCTTACTTGGAAACGACTCCGAATGCGCCAACGTCTCAGAATCACGCTTCGGCTTGCACCGTCCCGAAGTCGCTAGGTCGTTAATTCTGACACTTATTCATTCATCTTTGCCGACTTATTTAACTGTGATTAATCATAAGCGTCTCGACCACGCTTGTCAATCACCATTAACCGGTGGCGTTTGTAACCGTGGCGCCCAAGACTGCATCTGGTCCAAGAACCGCTTACTCTTGGGATGCACCCCGATTTGACTCGCGTAGATTTCATCCATCAGCTGGCGTAAGGCGTGTTCGGTGCTGGGCTTAACCTTGATCTGATGGACCTTATCCAGGTCGATCACCAAAAATTGGCGCAGATAGTAGACCGTGCGCGGACTCAGATGCAACCGGTGCGGGTCGGCCGCCCAGTGTTGTTGACACAGTAGCCCCCCGTAGCTTTCCGAATAATCGAACGGTAGGTCCGTGCGACCGCAAATGGCACAGCCCTGTAACTGCGGGGCCACCCCAAAGGCAGGCATCAGTTGAATCTCCATGATGTTGGTCACGATGGCCGGATTTTGGCCCTCATCGATGAGTTCCAATGCCCGGTACACCCGGTGATACCAGTCCGGTAGCGGTTGACTATCCGGAAAGGCCACGTCCACTAGACTCATGATGTAGGTCGCATAGGCGTTCTTAAAGATGTCTTCGCCGATGCCCTGAAACTGGCTGGTTTCCCGGGGCGTACGAATGTAAGACAACCCCGTATCGGCGATGTCGCCCACGTAGCTGCCCACGGTAAACGGCAAGATATCGGCGGTCATCTTGAACCCGCGTTTCTTGGCCCCACGAACCAGAAACATCTTTTTGCCAAACTCCTGGGTTAAAAACTTGACTAGGTAGTCCCGTTCGGCGTAATCTCGCCGAAACAGCAGGATGCCGTGAAAATCTGTGACGTGATGAGCCATGGGATCCCTCCTCAAACGAAACGGTGCTCGCCGGCCGGACCCGCGAACACCGTTTTTAAACGATTAGTTTTAGATATCACTCTTGCGGTAGCCGTAAGATTTCAACAGGCTGGATTTATCGCGCCAACCGGGTTGAACCTTCACGAACAGTTGCAAGTAGACCGAACTGCCCAACAGGTGTTCGATGTCTTGCCGGGCCAGCGTCCCAATCTTCTTGAGCATACTACCCCCCTTACCGATCATAATCCCCTTCTGGGTCGGCCGTTCCACGATGATTGTGGCTTCAATGCGGACCTGGTCGTTCTTTTGGGTCTTCATGCTTTCGATTTCGACGGCCACGGAATGCGGCACCTCTTCGCGCGTCAACATGAAGATTTTTTCGCGAATCAGTTCACTGACCACAAACCGTTCGGGGTGGTCCGTCAGCTGATCCTCGGGGTAATACTGGGGACCATGCGGCATCTGGTCCACCAGGTCGCCCAGAAATTCGTCGACATTATTGCCTTCCAGCGCCGAAATTGGGTAAACGGCCTTCCAAGGTAAGGCCTTTTTGTATTGGTCCATGACCGTTAACAAGTCGTCGGGATGAATCTGGTCAATCTTGTTGATCAACAGGTAGACCGGCGCCTTAGCGTTCTTCAGACGGTCAATAATGAAGTTATCCCCGGCCCCGCGCTTTTCGGCGGCGTTAATCATGAACAGAATGGCGTCAACTTCGTTTAGTGCGGATAACGCCGACTTGACCATGTAGTCGCCCAGTTCCGTCTTGGGCTTGTGGACCCCCGGCGTATCGATAAACACGATTTGCGCGTCATCGGTGGTGTAGATCCCCTGAATCTTGTTCCGGGTGGTCTGGGCCGTGTTCGACATGATGGCGATTTTTTGACCGATGACTCGGTTCAAAAACGTGGACTTCCCCACGTTTGGCCGGCCCACGATGGCCACGAAACCCGATTTATAATTTGGATTATCCATAACTTTTTCTCCTTAAAACCAGCGACTCAGCGCCGGTAACATCACTAAACAACCGACGACCACGGCAAACAATGCGGCCAATAACACGCCGCCCGCCGCCACGTCCTTGGCCCGCTTAGCCAAGTCGTGATAGGTCTGACCCACGACGAGGTCGACCACGGCCTCCACGATGGTGTTGAGCGTTTCAGCAATCAGCACCAAGAAAATGGCCAGCGTCAACCACAACCATTCGTTCAGCGTCAGCCGTAAAATGATCCCGGCAATGATGGCCAGACTCCCTACCAGCAGGTGCTTACGGAAGTTGCGTTCATACCGATAAAGGGCCTTCAATCCGTCAACGGCGTGCCCTAACGATTGACGAAAAGCGCGGTTTTTCCCCGTTTGCCGGGTGGATTTATCGCTTGAGGCCATAGGCATCTAAGATGTCGGCTTGCAACTTAAACATGACCTTCTCGTCTTCGGGCTTCATATGATCATAACCGTTTAAGTGCAGAAAGCCGTGAACCACCAGGAACCCCAGTTCTCGCTCATAGGAGTGCCCGAGGTAGTCGGCCTGTTCGCTGACCTTGTCCATCGACACAAAGATATCCCCGATGTTTTCGGGAATCTCGGCCGCCAGTTCGTCGTCCATGACCAGCGGGAAGTCGTCATCAGCGTCCTCATTGTCTTCAATGGCAAAACTGATGACGTCGGTCGCTCGGTCAACTCCCCGGTATTTTTTATTAATTTGGTGGATATCTTCATTATTCATCAGCGTCACCGACATCTCGGTGTTGTCCGCCAACTTGAGGTATTTCCCCGCAAACTGTAAGATGTCTTCAATCATTTGCACGTGCTTGGCCGGCACGCCGGCTTGGGTCTTGTCGTAAATCTCTAAATCCATTATTTCTTAGCTCCATTTGGTTTAGTATCGTTGGCTTCATAAGCATTAATGATGCTGGCCACAACGGGGTGCCGAACCACGTCGTCGGCACTGAAGGTCACAAACGAGATGTGACCCACGTTTTGTAAGATGTGTTGGGCTTGGACCAGACCGGATTGGGCGTTATGCGGTAAATCGATCTGGGAGATGTCGCCGTTCACGATCATCTTCGAACCAAAGCCTAATCGCGTTAAGAACATCTTCATCTGGGAATTCGTCGTGTTTTGCGCTTCATCCAAGATAACAAAGGCCGACTCTAACGTCCGTCCCCGCATGTAGGCCAACGGTGCAATTTCAATCACGCCGCGATCCATTAATCGGGTCGTGTGTTCGGCGCCTAAAATAGCGTATAACGCATCGTAGATGGGCCGCAAATACGGATCAACCTTTTCCTTTAAGTCCCCCGGCAAGAAACCTAGGCTTTCGCCCGCTTCTACGGCGGGGCGCGTCAAAATGATTTTTTCAACGTCACCGTGCTTCAGCGCCGCAATCGCCATCACCACGGCCAGGTAAGTTTTCCCGGTCCCAGCTGGACCGATCCCAAAGGTGATGTCGTTGTGCTTGATGGCGTCGATGTACTGCCGTTGACCGAAGTTCTTGACCCGTACCGGTCGGCCCTTGGCATCGTGAATCAAGGTTTCAGTGTACAGATCCTGGAAATATTCCAACGTCCCCCGTTCGGCCATCTTCATGGCACTTACGACATCGGCACTGTTCAACCGAATCCCCTTAGCCAATAACGCACTCATATTCCGTAAGATGGTGAGCGTCTGGTCAACCGCGGTGGCGTCACCCGCAACTTTGATCGAATTGCCAAAGGGCCGAATCGTGACGGACAGCCCCTCTTCCAGTAAAGTGACAAATTGATCTTGGGCACCCAACAGGGCCGCTTCGTCGGCCGGATGCTCCAAGATATATTCTTTTTCAATCATCGCGTTTTCAGTCAAATACAGTTGCTCCTTTGTCTTCAAAAATTAAGTGTACTGATACTTGAATTTTAGCATACCACCGGGGATTGTAAAAGGATTGACCGTTAAAATCCACCGGGAGTTAGCTCCCCTGATTCTCCGGAGACAACGCTTGGGTCAAAATGAGCCGGTCGCGGAGTCGTAACCCGTTTTCCCAAATGGGTAGTGAATAATGACGGGTAAAGTAACTCGGTTCGACGGCCACGATGCGTAACCCACACTTTTGATACAGGTACAGCTGCCCCAAACTAGTACTACCGGTGGCCACCCGTAACGTGGTCTGCCCGTGTTCACTCCCCCATTGTTGGGCAAACCGGATGGCGGCTTGTCCGATGCCGCGGCGCTGCTTAGCGGGCACCACGGCTAGGTTCGTAATCTCTAGGACACGGTGGGGGCGCACCGTGAGGACCAACACCCCGACCAGCTCTCGCCGCCAAAACAGGGCCAAACCGGTACTTTGGGGTAAATAGGTCATCACCTGGGACCACTCGGGATCGGCCTGCAAGAGCAGGGCCCGAATCGCCGGACTGACCGTGTGAAATCGCTCGTACTGTAATGCCATTAGCCACCCTCCTCACCAGAAAAGCCACCCCGAGCAACGGGCCCGGCAGTGGCTTCACGACTTACTTGTTGAGTTGTGCCTTAACGGTCTGGTTGACCAGGTTACCATCGGCCTTGCCCTTAACTTGTGGCATGACGGCGCCCATGACCTTACCAAAGTCACCCATGCCAGTCGCGCCAACCTTGGCAATGCTGTCCGTAACGATCTTCGTGATTTCGTCGGCGCTCAATTGCTTCGGGGCGTACTTCTCCACGATAGCAATTTCAGCTTTGACGCCGGCGACCAAGTCGTCCCGGTTGCCCTTTTGGAATTCGTCTAAGGATTCCTTGCGTTGCTTAAGTTCCCGGGAAACCACCGTTAACTCTTCGTCGGGCGTCAGGTCGTGGCCCTGCTTAATCTTTTCGTTGGTCAGAGCCGCCTTCATCATCCGGACCACGTTTAAGGTCAATTTATCGTGGGCCTTCATGGCCGTCTTTAAATCCGTGTTCAGTTGGGCTTCTAAACTCATGTTGAATTCCTCCTAAATTAAGTTACTTTATTAGTTTACTACTTATTCCCCGGCGCGTCAGGTTCGGGACCGTGTGACTTGCGTTTTCGTATCAAACTGAGTACGCTAAAAACAGTTCGGTATCCTTACAAATAGAAAGGACTTATTTGGTATGCACGCAATTGGTTATACGCAACATTTACCGTTAGACGACCCCCACGGATTAGTTGATTTCGACCTACCGCAACCCACGCCACTAGCGCACGATTTATTGGTCCAGGTAACGGCAATCTCCGTCAATCCCGTAGACCTGGCCGTCCGGGGCAACCACGATCCCCTAGACCCCCAGCACCCCACCGTGATTGGCTGGGACGCTTACGGTACTGTTACGGCCGTTGGCAGTGCCGTGACCCTCTTTCAACCCGGTGATCTCGTTTTTTACGCCGGATCGTTTAAGCGCCCCGGTAGCAATAGCGAGTATCAATTGGTTGATGAACGCCTCGTCGGCCACGCACCGACTAAATTGACCCCGGCGCAGAGTGCCGCCATGCCCCTCACCTCACTCACTGCCTGGGAAGCCTTGTTTGAACAGTTGGGCATCGATCCACACGCCGATAATCATGGCCAAACGTTACTGGTAATCAACGGGGCTGGGGGCGTCGGCTCCGTGGCCACCCAACTTGCCCACTGGGCGGGATTAACCGTGATTGCGACGGCCTCACGCCCGGAGACCAGCGCATGGACCCGCGACCACGGTAGTGATGCCGTGGTCAACCACCGCGAGGACCTGGTGCCTCAGGTTCGCGAATTAGGGTATCAATACGTTGACTACGTTCTAGAGCTCAGTAATCTGAACCAGCATTGGCCCGAAATCGTCGACCTGATCAAGCCCAGCGGTCACATTGTTTCAATCACGGGGAGTGATACCCCCATCGATTTGCGGGCGCTGAAAGATAAGCGGGCCACGTTTGCTTGGGAGTGGATGTACACCAAGTCGTATTTCGAGACCCCGGACATGATCAGCCAACACCAGATCCTCGAGAAAGTCCGGCAGCTTCTCGACGAGGGGACGTTACGGTCCACCCTGACCCAAACCATTCAACCCATTAACGCTGAAAACCTGATGGCCGCGCATAAGTTAGTCGGCAGTCATCACATGATGGGCAAGGTCGTTTTACAAAAATAGCGTACAAAAAAATCCCTGATGCCTAAACATCAGAGATTTTTTATTAGAAACGACGCTTCTTAGCTTTACGCTTACGCGCTGCTTCTGACTTTAACTTTTTCTTCACACTTGGTTTTTCGTAAAATTCACGTTTACGGTATTCTTGTAAAGTACCGCTACGGGAAACCGTACGTTTGAAGCGCCGAAGAGCGTCGTCAAAAGACTCGTTTTTGCGAACGACTGTCTTTGCCATTTGAAATTCCCTCCCTCCGAGCACAAGTAATGACGCTGGTTGGAATCTTTCCACCAGCGTTACGGTTCTTAACCATTATACATAAACACTCAAACGGCGTCAATAATGCTTTTAAATAAAATTTGAACCGTTTTACGTCAGGGAGTAAACTAAAGAAAAACCGTAGAGGAGCTAAACCCATGTCGCCCATTACAATTTTTGTTATTTCCGATTCCTCCGGCGAAACCGCGTTAACCGTGGCCCAAACCGCCGTGTCGCAATTTCCATCCGTTCACGTTAGCTACCAACGCTTCCCGTTTATCCAAACGGATTCAATCCTTGAGGGCATTCTAAACCTGGCGAAGAAGCAAAAGGCCATGCTATTTCACACGTTAGTGAATCCCCAATTGAGTCAACACGTCCGTGAATTCGCCCAAACCAACCACCTACAGCATTTCGATTGCATTCAGCCCGCCATGCAGGTGATGGAATCTGCGACCGGTCTCAAACCGGAAGGCGTTCCCGGCCTGGTCCACAACCTAACCGACACCTACTTCGACCGCATCGCCGCCATGGAGTTTGCCGTGGCTTACGATGATGGTAAGGACCCCACCGGCCTCCTGAAGGCCGACATCGTCATCTTGGGGGTTTCGCGGACTTCTAAGACCCCGCTATCCCTGTTCTTAGCCAACCGTAACCTGCGCGTCGCTAACCTGCCCCTATCTCCCAAAACCCAGTTACCCGATCAACTCTGGCAGGTCGACCCCAAACGCATCTTCGGTCTCACCAACCGTCCCGAGATTCTGCGCAAAATTCGTCAGGAACGGATGATTTCCTACGGGCTGCCCGCCGATAGCGCCTATTCGGATACCGGTAAGATTCAAGAGGAATTAGATTACGCCCAAAAAATTTATAAAAAAATTGGTTGTTTAGTCATCGACGTTTCAAACAAATCCATTGAAGAGACCGCCACGCTGATCATGGAAAGTGTCGATTACGACCTGATTCCCCACCCCCTGGATGATTAGCGGAGACGCACCAGCGGACTGTCCCGACCTTAACTCATTTGACCAACGTCGTTCTTGCAGGGATACCCAGGAACAATAGACAAAAGCAGAAGGGAAATTCTCGTAAAATCGAGAATTTCCCTTCTGCTTTTTTAGAACCCGAGTGAACACCCTAACGCGTGAGGTAGGCGTCCACCGGTTGGCCCGCCAGAGCATCCGCCGTTAAATCCGGATTGAATTGTTGATGGCGCAACATGGCGACCTCGTAGCCGTGCGGATCGGCGCCGGTCTTACGGTCGGGACCGACCGGTGGCGTTTCCATAATCTTCGGTACGGCCGTTAATAGCGGGTGATGCGCCACAGCATTTAGTGCGTCAAACCCCAAAGTTCCAAACCCAATGTTGGTATGGCGGTCCTTGTGACTGCCTTGCGGATTCTTCGAGTCGTTGAGGTGGACCACCTTAATCCGCTCCACGCCAATGACCCGGTCGAACTCACGCAAAACACCGTCAAAATCGGTAGCAATGGCGTAACCAGCGTCACTGGTGTGACAGGTGTCAAAGCAGACCGACAACCGGTCGTTGTGGGCCGTTTGGGCCAGGATGCTGGCCAGTTCCTCGAAGGTCCGGCCGACTTCGGTCCCCTTGCCCGCCATGGTTTCTAAAGCAATTTGTACGGGGACGTCGGGCGTCGCGGCCAGAATCTGGTCCAATCCCCGGGCAATCTGAGCGATGGCGGCCGGGGCCCCGGCTCCCACGTGCGCACCGGGATGTAAGACGATCTGGTGCGCACCAATCGCGGCCGCCCGGGTCACCTCGGCCGTCAAGAACTGCACGGCAAAGTCAAAGTTTTCCGGTTTCTTAGTGTTACCCAGATTGACCACGTAGGGCGCGTGAACCACCACGGCTTGTTGGTCGTGTGCGGCCATGAAGGCCTTACCTGCCGCCGCATTCAGTTCCTCAATGGGCTTACGTCGCGTATTTTGCGGGGCCCCCGTGTAAACCATGAAGACGTTTTCCCCGTCCTGGGCCGCTTCCTGTGCGGACCCCAATAACATGGCTTTTCCCTTCATACTCACATGGGACCCAATCAATAAGTCCGTCATTTTGTCTGCTCCTCTCCCGTCATGATCAATTGTGCCACCTGTTGGCTGGCCGTTCCCGTCTCCCACTCACAAAATCGGTGGTAAAAGGCGGCCTGTTGCTGCGCATAAGCCGGAAATTTCCCGGCTTGATGCCAGGCATCCAATTGCGCATAAAACGCCGAAGCGTCGGTAACCAGCGGTCCCGGTAACGTTTGGGCAGCATACTCAAAGTAAAATCCCCGCAGTTGATCGCGATAGTGCGCCAAATCGTACGCAAAGAACAGCTGGGGGCGCTGTAAGTTGGCAAAATCAAACATCACCGACGAATAGTCCGTAATCAAGAGATCGGTTATTAAATAAATTTCGGCAATATCGGCCTCTGCCAGAATGGTCACCCGATCTTCGTACCCCCGGATATCAATCTGATCCTTAACTAGGTAGTGCGGCCGAATGACCAGGTGAGTGTTAGCTGGGACGTGCCGGAAAAACTCCCCCAATTCAAATGGTAAATCAAATTGGTAGACGCCGGGCCGCACGGCGGTATCATCTCGCCAGGTCGGTGCGTAAGTCACCACCGGCCCCGACACCGCGCCCAACAACCGTCGTTTAATCGCCGCCACTTTTTCCGGCCGATTAGCCGTGTACAGCACGTCGTTTCGGGGATAACCGATTGGCAGAAACTTCCCCCGATAGCCAAACGCCCGCTGAAAGATGTCTTGCGAATACTGGTTAGGCGCAATCAGGTAGTCCCAACAATTGGCCGCCGTCACAAAATCGGCATGGTACTGCGCGGTCGTGGTCCCCTTCATGGCCACGTGGGCGATGTCGGCCCCCAACTTCTTGAGGGGCGTGCCGTGCCAGGTCTGAATGGTCGTCGTATGCCGATTAGCGTGCCACCAGTTGGGCAACCGGGAGTTCAAGACCCAAAATTCGGCCCGCGCCATCAATCGCACCCACCGGGGCGTGAAGCGTTTAACCAGCTGGATCTCGGGATAAGCCCGGTGTAAGGTGGCGTACTCGCTAGGCTTGACGCTGAAGTAAGCCGTCTTTTGGTAACGCGGGTCAGCTCGAACCAGCGCCCGGTAAATTGCCGCCGGGTTATCGTTAACGTCCTTACCGTTAAAACTTTCGAACAGCACTTGTCGTCGCTTAATTGGTAAACAAATAAGCCCACCGTTCAACACGATGAGCCCATAGCGAGCAACCAGCTTCAATGACTGGACAAGGCGTTGTCGACTGTTCGTCATTTGAGTTGCTCCTTTCAACTAAATTAAATCCACAAACCGTGACCGGAACTTGTAGTGTAAGTGTGAGCCTAATAGTAGGACAAAGAACACAAACGCCCAGAATTCCAAGGTCAGTAACGGTCGTTGCCAGAACCAGCCGGTCCCCAGGAAGGATTCCCGAAACCCGTTAACGATGTAATAGTACGGGTTGAGTTCCAACAGGTGCACGAACGGTGCCGGGAACGACGTGGTCACAAAGTTAAACAACACACCGGACACGTAGAACAGCATCCGCATGACGGACTGTAACAGAATGTGGTAATCCCGCACCAGCACACTGATACATGAGTTGAAGATCCCTAAGGCCACTAATAAGCAAATCATGGCAAAGAAGTAGTACAACCATTGGAACCAGGCCACCTTCGGGTAAACGCCGTTGAGAAGACCGATAAAGATGGAGAACACCATCATGGTCCAAAATGAACTCAGATTGCTGACCACTTTAATTGTGGGCAACGCCGAAACCGGAAACTTCATCTTGGCCACCATGTTGACCCGCTGGTAAATACTCTTCGAAGCGTCTAACGTCGACCGGTTCATGAAGAACCATGGTGAAATCCCAATCACCATCCACGGCAGATAGCTTACCCCGTTCAACGGTTGACCGTGCTTCAAGCCAACCCCGAACACTAACCAATAAATGGCAATTTGAATCAACGGATACAGGTACTCCCACATCAACCCTAAATAATGGCTTTGGTAACTGGCTTGATCTTCATACCGGGAGATCCGGAAAATAATTCCCAGACTTGAGACCTGTTCTTTGAATAAGGTCATGACCTCTTTCAAGGCACTGCACTCCTTTAAATTTTAATCGTTATCGTGGGTCAGCCCGTGATAACGTGCGACGACCCGTTGTGTGGCCAAGCCGTCGTTATACGTGTTCCATCGCTGATTGAACTGGGTCAGGTCCGTCGGTTGGTCGGCCACGATGGCCGCTGCCAATTCTTGGCTATCCCGTAAGGCGCGACCGGGCAACCAGTTCAAAAAGTCCGCCTGCACGCCCGGTTCTTGTTGATAGGTCGGCAGGTCAAAGAGGTAGAACAATAAACTGTGGGCATTCGGTAACAAACTGTAATCGAAGGCCACCGACGAATAGTCCGTGACTAACGTTTCCGTTACCGTCAGCAATTCCGTGGTACTGAGATGTTGGGCGACCACCACTTGATCCCCCAACTGATGTTGCAACGTCGTGGCCTGAGTAGCCAAGACGGGATGGAGCTTGACCACCACGCGCGCGGTTGGATCGGCCGTTAACGCCGCCGCTAAGCCGCGCGGCGGCGTAAAGGTCACGCCCTCGCGGTAAGTCGGGGCATACAAGATCACCCGGTGCCCGGTCAATTCCGGAGCTAACCGGGCCACCCTGGCCCGCGTTTGCGCAAGCCAGTCCGGATCACGTAACCGGTCCGAACGGGGATACCCCAACATTTGCATGCGTTGGGGAGAGACCCGGTAGGCGTGGGCAAACACATCTCCCATCGCCGGAGCCCCCACCACGTACTCGTCGAAATGGTCATAAACGGCTTGAAACCGCCGTTGATCACTCATTGAGCGCTGAGCCGTCGTCGGATCATCCCAGCCAAAACTCTTGATGGCGCCGGCTGCGTGCCAGAGCTGGACGATCCGCATCCCCCGTGGGTGGGCTAACCCGCCCAAGAACGCGTAGTAGTTATCGCAATACAGGGTCTGCGCGCGCATGATCCGGGGAATCCCGGTTGCCACAAACCGAAGATTATCCTGAAACATAACCACGTGAATCCCCTGTTGCGCGAGCTGAGCGGCCGCAGCGGCTTGCTGTGGCCGATAAAATACGGTTAGTCGCTGGGAGCTCTTCATGGCTTGGGCCACGGCCCGAATGAAGGGCAGGTTATCCCCAAAGCTCATCAGATACACCACGTCGGTTAACCGCCGATGACCGCATAAATGCGATACCCAACGGACCAACCAGAGATAAATTTCTTTCACGTTCATCACCAATACGTCTTATTTTTACAGCTCACAACACCGAAAATTATACCACATTCCCCCCCAGAACCTAGAGAAATTTAGGAAGCTTTAAGAAACCCCGAAAAAACAGCGAGCCGTCGCCGGTCTCGCTGTCACTTTACCACTTCGGTTCGTAGAAGTGCCCCAGCACCTTGACGGTATCGGAAATGCTGACGAAGGCCTTGGGATCGGCCTCGTCCATGGCCACCTCTAGCGTATCCATTTCGTAGCGCGTAATCACGGTAAATAAAATCGTCTTTTCATCGTGATGGTACGCCCCTTCGGCACCGTGCACGATGGTGATTCCCCGGCGCATATGGTTTTGAATACTATCGATGACGGTCTTGGGCCGACTGGTGATCACCATCACCTGCATCCGCTGTTGCCGGGTAAAAGTCATGTCGATGACCTTGGCGTTCACGAAGAGGCCTAACGCGGAGTAAAACGCATACGGCCAACCGTAAACGAACCCGGCACTGATGACAATCAGACTATTGAAGGCCATGTTGATCGACCCCATGCTGCGACCGGTCTTGCGCCGCACCACGATGCCGATGATATCTAAGCCCCCGGTCGAAATGCTGTTCTTCAACGCAAATCCGGTACCGTATCCGTTGACCGCCCCCCCGAAAATCGCACAGATAATGGGATCAGTCGTCAGATGGACGGGCTGAATCACCCGAATCATTACCGAGGCAAACAGGACACAGATAAAGGTAAAAACGGTAAAGGATTTGCCAATTTGTTTCCAGGCCAACACGAACAAGGGCACGTTGATCAGAAACAGCCCCAGGGCCGTCGTCACTTGAAACGGCGCGTACCGTCCTGTCAACGTATTAATCAGCTGTGCCAACCCGGTGGCCCCAGACGAGTAAATATGTCCGGGCGTCCAGAAAAAGTTCACCGCAATTGACACCAGAATCCCGTAAAAAAAGGCGACGGAAAACTTGGCTGTATAGGTATGCCGTTTAAAAAGCTGCTGCACATCATCCATGATTTAAAATCTGACCTCACTTTTCATTGCTATAGCGCTCGCTTAGTATAGCATTTATCGGCCACAGCGACCACGGAATTCACCATCTTTTAGGTGGTTCTAATGATTAGTTTCCTTAGTCCAATGTTGCGCCACAAAAGCAGCCCGGCCGCCTGCTTCCTGCTCGGCCATCCGTCGTGGATTTTTCTTATAGAATTGCTGATGCCGTTCCTCAGCTGGGTAAAACGGTTGCACCGGTTGAATCTGCGTGACGATTGGCCGGTCAAACTGTTCTTTTTCCTGCAGCGCGCGCTTTGAGGCCTCGGCAATTTGGCGTTGGGCGGGCCCGTCGACGAAAATTACCGGTCGATAGTTGTCCCCACGGTCCTGAAATTGCCCACCTGCATCGGTAGGATCGGTCTGTTGCCAGTAAAGTTCGACCAGCTGCGCATAGGTCACCACCGCCGGATCAAACCAAATTTTCACGGCCTCGGTGTGTCCGGTGGTGTGCGCCTTAACCTGCTCATAGGTCGGATTGGGCACGGTCCCCCCAGTGTAACCCGATAAAACCTTCTGAATTCCCGGGTGCTCTTCAAACGGTTGCACCATGCACCAAAAACAGCCTCCGGCAAACGTTGCGGTTTCTATAGTCATTCAAATCCCCACTTTCTGGCGTCATTGCCGCCGTCTAGTAATTCTCATTTAATTTTAATTAAACGACTTTCGACCACAAACTTCAAGCCTGGACGCCAAAAAGGAACCGCTCGGTTAGGAACGATTCCTCCATGACAACGCTATTTCAGCAAACTGTCGTTATTTTTTGGCTGGGTCGTCGTCGAGTTCGGTGACCGCTAAGTCCAAGTCGTCCAATTGTTTTTGCGCAACGGTACTTGGCGCTTGGGTCATCGGTTCCGTGGCCTTCGAGTTCTTCGGGAAGGCAATCACGTCACGAATGTTGTCGCGCTTGGCCAGCAAGCGGGCAAACCGGTCGAGCCCGATAGCCAGACCACCGTGAGGCGGGAACCCGTAATCTAAGGCCTTCAACAGGAAGCCAAATTGCTTTTCGGCCCGTTCTGGCGTGAAGCCCAAGGCCTTAAGCATCTTCATTTGCAGCTCACGGGTGTGGATCCGGATGGAGCCGCCCCCGAGTTCCAACCCGTTTAAGATGATGTCGTAACTCTGCGCGTAGGCCTTGTGTGGGTCTTCGCCGTCGTTCAAGTAGTGCGCATCGCCTTCGGCTGGCATGGTGAACGGGTGATGGGCGGGAACCCAACGCTTCAAGTCCACGTCGTAATCGAACAGTGGCCAGTTAACAATCCACAAGAAGGCCCACTTGTTCTGATCAATCATGTCCTGTTCCTTGGCAATGGCTACCCGCAGGTAACCCAACGTCTGGGCCACCACGCGCTTGGAGTCGGCCGCAAACAGCAGCAGGTCGCCGGTCTTGGCGCCGGTGGCCTTGGTGATCTGGTCGAAGTAGTCGCCTTCCTTGAAGAACTTGGCGATCGGGCCGCTAAAGCCGTCGTCGGTAACCTTCATCCAGGCTAAGCCCTTGGCCCCAAACCGTTCGATGTACTTAGCGTACTTGTCAAGGTCCTTACGACTGTACAGGTCGGCCCCACCAGGTACGGCGATGGCCTTGACTTGCCCGCCGTTCGCCACGGCACCGGAGAAGACCTTGAAGTCGGTCTCCTTCATAATCGCCGACAAATCCTTTAATTCCATGCCGAACCGCACGTCTGGTTGGTCGGTCCCGAAACGGGCCATGGAGTCGTCCCAGTCCATGCGTGGAAATGGTAACGGCACGTCGACGTTTAAGGTATCCTTCATGACCTTAGCGATTAAGCCTTCGGTAATGTCTTGGATCTCTTCAGCCGTCAAGAAGGACGTTTCCAAGTCGATCTGGGTGAATTCTGGTTGCCGGTCGCCCCGCAAGTCTTCATCCCGGAAACAACGCGCGATTTGGTAGTACCGGTCGAAGCCGGCCCCCATCAGCAACTGCTTAAACAGTTGCGGCGACTGGGGTAACGCGTAGAAGTGGCCGTGGTAGATCCGTGAAGGGACCAGGTAATCGCGGGCCCCTTCTGGGGTGGACTTGGTCAGATCCGGCGTTTCGATATCCACGAACCCGTTGTTGTCGAAGTAGCTGTGCACGGATTGGACGATCCGGTTACGCAACATGATCCCGCGTTGCATTTCCGGCCGGCGTAAGTCGAGGTAACGGTACTGTAACCGCAGGTCGTCGGAAGCCGTGATACCATCTTTAATATCGAACGGTGGCGTCTTGGCCTTGTTCAACAGGTTGATGCCCGTGACCCGGACTTCGACCTTCCCAGTCCGCATGTCGGGGTTAATTTCCTTAGCAACCCGAGCAACGACTTTTCCTTGGATTTCAATGACGTATTCGCTGCGGAGTTGTTCCGCCACGGCTAAGGCATCTTGGCTGTATTCTTCACTAAAAACCAGTTGCACTAACCCTTCGCGGTCACGCAAATCAACGAAGATCAAGCCCCCGAGGTCCCGGCGCTTTTGCACCCAACCCTTTAACACAACGGTTTGGTCGAGATATTGTTCGTCGACTAAGCCGGCGTACGTGGTGCGTTTCAAATTCTTTTCCATCTAACCTATCCCCTCTTATTTTGTGGTGAACTTCTGCGCCACCACAGCTTGGAAATCCTGATAAATGTCAGCTAACGGCACACTGACCTCTTCACCCGTCGCCATGGCCTTGAGGTTGGCCGTTTGATTGGCCAGTTCCTGGTCCCCAATGGTCAACGTGTAGCGGGCGTCTAAGCGGTTAGCCGTCTTGAACTGGGCCTTCGGCTTACGCCCCAGGTAATCGCGATCGGCCGTTAAGCCGGCGCGTCGGATGGCCTGAACCAGCTTTAGCGTTTCGATCGAGGTGTCGTCCCCGATTCCCACGACGTAAACGTCTAACGGGTGATCGTTCGGCACGGGAACTTGTTCGGCCTGCATCAACAGGACCAACCGTTCTACGCCCATCCCGAAGCCCACACCGGGCATCTCGGGACCGCCGAGTTCTGCGACCAGGCCGTTGTAACGACCCCCGGCTAACACCGTGGTGTAGCCTTCGCCCAGTGCCGGTGAATCGGCCATAATCTCAAAGATCGTGTGGTTGTAGTAATCCAACCCCCGTACCATGGTGGCATCGACGTCGTAATCAATGCCTAAGGCGTCTAAGCTGGCCTTGACCTGGTTAAAGTGGGTCGTGGCGTCGGGCGTCAAGAAGTCTAAGATTGACGGTGCATCGGCCACGATTTCTTGGTCGTGGGCGTCTTTGCTATCTAAGACCCGCAGCGGGTTCTTGTGTAACCGCACCTTGGAATCGTCGCTTAATTCATCAAAGTGGGGTTCCAAAAAATCAATCAGCGCTTGCCGGTAAGCCGCCCGCGTCTCTTGGTCGCCCAACGTATTGAGGGCCAAACGCAGGTGCTTTAAGCCTAACTTACTGAGCAGGTTCATCCCCAGTGCAATGACTTCGACGTCTAATTCGGGGGCGTTGCTACCGAAGGCTTCCACCCCGATCTGGTGAAATTCCCGTTGCCGGCCGGATTGGGGCCGTTCGTACCGAAACATCGGACCCATGTAGTAGACCTTGTACGGCTTTTGCGTTTCCGGACCGTACAACTTGTTTTCGACGAAGGCCCGAACCACTCCGGCCGTGCCTTCTGGCCGCAAGGAAAGGTGCCGATCACCCTTATCCTTGAAATCGTACATTTCTTTGGTGACAATATCGGAAGTATCCCCAGATGTGCGGGAGAATACCTCGAAGTTTTCAAACATCGGCGTGCGGATCTCGTCGAACCGGTAACGGGCGAATAACTCCCGCGCCGTTTGTTCCACGAACTGCCAGGTTTCAGACGTACCTGGTAAGATGTCCGCCGTGCCTTTAGGTCGTTGGTAGCGCATAAACAGTCTTCCCTTCCTCTACCGCTGCAAAATAAAAAACGCCCCTGTCAATTGACAAGGGCGCAGGTATGCACGGTACCACCTTTTATTTTTCTCAGCAGGATAACGTTGCAAACGAATGACGATGAACGTCATTAGCCTCAAAAGTGTCTTCACCAATACCGAGTTAGCCGCTCCCAGCTACACGACCTCTCTAAAAACGGGTATTTAGTTACTGTTCTTTCTCATTGGCTTCTATATAATAGTCCTCTTTAGAATACTGAATCGCTTAACAAAAGTCAAGGACTCGCCCGGAAGTTCTCCGGGGCCACCCAACGTGGTATAATTGACCCAATTTGACACAAGGAGTAACGCCCATGCAGCTTAAACCCAAGAACTGGACCGGTCTGGTGGCTGGTCTCATTATCCTTCTGATTGCCGGGGGTCTGCTCTGGACCTTCACGCAACGCAACGCCGTTACCGCAACCGTTAGCAATCTGAACTTACGCCAAGGACCGGGGCTCAATTATACCGTGACCCATAAGGTGAAAAAGAACAGTCGCTTAACGATCTTAAACGAAAAGAACAACTGGTATCACGTCCGCGATAGTCAAAATCACTTTGGCTGGGTCGCCAGCTGGTTAGTGGACCATCCCGGCCACCTTAAAACCGTCACGAATTTAGCGGAGGCCACCATCGTTTTGGATCCGGGCCACGGTGGTAGCGATTCGGGGGCCCTTTCGATCGACCAGAAGCACGACGAAAAGACCTACACCCTTGAACTGGCCCAACGTGTCGCCAAGGCTTTACGCGCCAAGGGGGCTCACGTCATCATGACCCGCTCGACGGATGCCACGGTCAGTCTCGCCGACCGGCCGGCACTAGCCAACGATCATCAGGCCAACGCCTTCATCAGCTTTCATTTTGATTCCTCCCCCACGGATAATCTCGCCTCGGGAACCACCACCTACTACTATCACCGACGTTCCTCCTACGCGTTGGCTCAAGCCATCAACGGTGAAATGAATGACTTGCCGTTAATCAACCGGGGCATTCGTTTCGGGAATTTCGAGGTCATTCGCGATAATAGTCGGCCGGCCCTCCTCCTTGAAATGGGCTACATCAATACCAAGAAGGACTTTAACGACATCCACAGTGCCGTCTATCAACAAGCCGTGGCGAACCGCGTGGTCCGAGGCTTGACCCACTATTTTCAAACGCAACATTAAAGAAAGAAGTGTGATTTTGATGTTATCTGCAACTTGGCTGGCCCAGTTACCAGTCCCACAAGTCACGACTGCCACCCCCGTTTCCGGTGGCGATATTAATCAAGCCTATCGCTTAGAAACCAGCGAGGGGCCCTACTTTCTGCTAGTTCAACCGCACACGCCGGCCAGTTTCTACGCGCACGAGGTGGCCGGGTTAAAAGCCCTTGGCCAGGCTGCGAACGTTCCCGAAGTCTTCGGTACCGGGAGTATCGACGGTGACGCCTACCTGCTCCTAGAATTTCTCGCAACGGGGCATGGCAGTCAGTATGACCTGGGGCAAACCGTGGCGCGCGTCCACCACGTCACCGCACCACAGTTCGGTTTCGATCAGGATAATCTGGTGGCCAAGTTACCCAAAAACAATCACTGGCAAAGTGATTGGACCACCTTCTATCTCCAGCAACGCCTTGATCCGCTGGTACAACGCGCTCAACAGCACGGCCTGTGGAACGCTCAACGGGCAGCTGGGTACGCCCGCGTGCGTCAACACATTGTTGCCGAAAATCAAGGTCGTCAGATTACCCCCGCACTATTACACGGGGACTTATGGGCGAGCAACTACCTGTTCACTACCGACGGTACCCCCACGCTGATTGACCCGGATACCCTCTACGGGGACCGCGAGTTCGACCTAGCCATGACCACCATTTTTGGCGGCTTTACCCAAGACTTCTACAAGGGGTACAACGCGGCCTATCCCTTTCCTGCGGGTTACGCCCAACGCTTGCCCCATTACCAACTCTATTACCTGTTAGCCCACCTGAACCTCTTCGGTGAGACTTACGGCGGGGCTGTCGACAATCTGCTTGCCCAGGGGTAATGATGCCTAGAACCAACTTAAAACGCGTTAAACGGCCGTTCCTAACGAATAGGAACGGCCGTTTAACGCGTTTTTTTCATTAATTTTCACTGGTCAACCAGTCTTGGAGATCAGCTAACCGGGTGACCCGAACTTCCGGTTGACTCTCATCAACGATCAGGTGTTCCGGATCGAACAACGCACCCGCCATCCCCGCACGGTGGCCCGCCTGGACGTCCAAATTCCGGTCACCAATCATGATTGCGGTGTGCGGGTCCACCTGGTACTGCTGACACAGGGCGTTTAGGCTAGTGGGGTCCGGCTTACGCGGATAATCATCCGCGGCCGTGACGGCGCCGCTGAAGTAATCCCTTAGTCCCAACGCTGCTAACCGCTCCAGTGCCCGTTCATCGCGATGGGTGAGCAAGAAGTTTCGCCCTCCCGCACTGGTCACGGTGTTGAGCAATTCGGCAGCCCCGGCAAAGGCCACGGCCTGGGCCAACTTGGGTGCCGCCAACCGCTGATACCGCTCGTTTAGACTGTCACGGTTCAGCGTGTATTCGGCACTAAACTGTTGCAGGGCCGTTCCTAAACTGTGCTGCCGCATGGCCTTGTAGATGGCCGACTGATCGATCTCAAAATCATTGACCCCCAGCTGAGTTAAAGCCGTCGTGAAGGCCTCCACCATCCCCGGGTAAGTGTCGACCAACGTCCCGTCAAAATCCCAAAATAGTTGCTGATAACGCATCCCATTGTCCTCCTAAAAAAGAGCCGGGAAATTTCTCCCGACCCCTAAGCTTCCTGAATTAATCATCGGTATCAAACCAGATTGTGCATGGCCCGTCGTTAACCAGTGCGACCTGCATATCGGCGCCGAATTCCCCGGTCGCCACCGGGATTCCCGTCGCCGCTAGCTTCCGATTAAACTCCTCGTAAAGCGCCTGGGCGTGTGCCGGCTCACCGGCCGCAACGAAGCTCGGTCGGTTGCCCTTCTTGGTATTAGCGTACAGGGTGAACTGCGACACGGACAAGATGCTTCCGTTAACGTCGGTAATGCTCAGGTTCATTTTCCCTGCAGCATCGCTAAATACCCGCAGGTGGCTAATCTTATGAACCAGGTAGTCGACCTGCTCACTGGTGTCACTGTCCTCGGCCGCCACTAACAGGCAATAGCCCTGGTCAATGGCCCCCACAACTTTTTGATCAATCGTGACGCTGGCCTGCTGAACTCGTTGTAATAAAACACGCATAAGACTGAATTTCCTTTCTAGCGGAACGGCCGCTTAACCACGTAGACATCCGGAATATTCTTGATGTTATCCACGATTCGTTGTAATTCCCACCGGTTACGGATCCCCAGACTGACCGCAATGATGACCATTTTATTATGGTCCACCTTACCGTTGATCGACGTTAGATCCTTCGTGGAATTATTAATCATCCGTAAAACGTCGTTTAGTAATCCGTTACGGTTGTAACCTTGAACCTCAATGTCGGCGTGATAGTTCGTACCGTCGCCGTGCTCATCCCCCCAGCGAACCGGGACGATCCGTTCGCCACTTTCTTCAGCGTGGCGCACGTTGGGGCAGTCCACCCGGTGAACGGACACCCCACGACCCTTAGTGATATACCCGGTAATCTGATCACCAGGTACCGGTGCACAACAGTGACTCAGCCGCACGAGCAGGTTATCGACCCCCTCGATGACCACGCCATCCGGTTGCTTCTTACGGTCCTTCTTGTCGGTATCCGAATCGTTCTTGATGGATTGGTGTTCCTCCAGGATTTCGCGTTCCTCCTGCCGCCGGCGTTGATCTTCGGCCGCTTGGCGGACGTCGTCGGTTAAGCGATTGACCACCCCTTGTGGTTGGAGGTCGCCAAACCCGATGGCGGCTAACAAGTCATCGACGTGTTGATAATGCAACTTAGCGATCACCTTATCCACGTTTTCCTTGGTCATGATGGCTTTAGGATCGTAGCCGGCATCGCGAATCAAGCGCTCCACCATTTCTTGACCTTGGGTGATGTTTTGTTCCCGGTCACGGAGCCGGAAGAACTGCTTGATCTTGTTACGAGCTCGCCGGGTCGACACCAGCTTCAACCAGTCCCGACTGGGCCCCGCCGAACTACTCGACGTGCGAATATCGACGATATCACCGTTTTTAATCTCGTAGTTTAACGGCACGATTTTCCCGTTGATGGTGGCCCCGGTCGTGTGGTGGCCGACCTCCGTGTGGATGGCGTAGGCCATATCCAACGGTCCGGCCCCCTTAGGCAATTCGAGGACGTCGCCCTTGGGCGTAAACGCGTAAACGTGGTCGCCGAAAAGTTCTCCCTTGACGCTGTCCATGAAGTCGGCGGCGTCGTCGGTATCTTCTTGCAGTTCAATGATGTGCTTGAAGAGGTTCAGCTTTTCGCCGGTATTGGTGGCCTGAACCTTGTCCTTAACGCCTTCCTTATAAGCCCAGTGAGCCGCAACCCCGTATTCGGCAACGGCGTGCATTTCCTTAGTCCGAATCTGTACCTCGAGCGGCTTACCTTCAGGACCAATTACCGTGGTGTGTAAGGATTGGTACATGTTAGCCTTTGGCATGGCGATGTAGTCCTTGAACCGTCCGGGCATGGGTTTCCACTGCGAGTGAATGGCGCCTAAGACCGCGTAACAGTCCTTGATGGTATCCACAATAACCCGAATCGCTAACAGGTCATAGATTTGACTAAATTGCTTGTGTTGGTCCTTCATTTTCCGGTAGACCGAGTAGATGTGCTTCGGCCGGCCGTAGATTTCGGGGTGTAAATGCAAGTCCTTGATGGAACTTTGGATGACCTTGATGGCCGCCGCAATGTACTGCTCCCGTTGATCCCGCCGAGAATTCATTAAATGAACGATCCGGTAATACTGTTGCGGGTTCAAGTACCGTAGCGAAATATCTTCTAGTTCCCACTTAATGGTACTAATCCCTAACCGGTCGGCCAACGGTGCATAGATTTCCAACGTCTCATTGGCAATCCGCCGTTGCTTATCCGGCCGTAAGTGTTGTAAGGTCCGCATGTTGTGCAAGCGGTCGGCTAACTTCACAATCATGACCCGAATGTCTTTGGACATGGCTAATAAAAGCTTGCGGTGATTTTCCGCTAACTGTTCTTTATTGGATTTGTATTTAATCTTTCCTAACTTGGTGACCCCATCCACGATGAGCGCCACGTCGTCCCCAAACAGTTCCCGCACATCACTTAGCGTGACCCCCGTGTCTTCCACAATGTCGTGCAGAAAACCCGCCGAAACGGTTTCGGGGTCCATATTGAGGTCGGCCAAGATGCCCGCCACCTGAATGGGGTGCATGATATAGGGTTCGCCAGATTGCCGTGTTTGATCGCGGTGCGCCACCGTAGCGAAATGACAGGCTCTAACCACCATTTCAACGTGTTGCGCATTCATATATTTTCCGACTCTGGCAATTACTTCTTCAGCCGTCCAGACACGTTCTTTGGTCATATTGGACGCCACCACCCTTAATTTTTAGATTCTGATTGTACTGTTTGCGTTGTTGCCGTTAACCCGTAGGCCAGATAGGATACACACAGGTAGACTAAAGCAAAGTACCGCGTGTACGCGGGTAAGAAACCATAGGCTCCCAAAAGATACAGGGCCGGTAGGACGAGTAATAACCATCTCGGCCGTTTTTTTAACGCGACGAGTCGTCCCACGGCAATGGCAACCCCACCATTAATCACTAACAACAGGCCCCCAAACCGCATGACCGTACTAATCTTCAGCCAGGTGGCCAGTGCGGGTAACACGATGCCCATCATCAGTCCCGTGAGCCAGTACCGCCACCCCATCTTTTCAAGAAATACCATCCAACTTCCACCTTTACTCTCTTTATGATTGCAACCATTTTAGCATGTTTTCTCCGGGATTTCATCTGCACCGCGTGGGTTATAATTCCCAAAGTGTCGAAGCCGCCGCTAGGAAATACAACGGCGCCGTTTCGGTTCGTAAAATTCGGGGGCCTAACCCCACTAGCGTCGCCCCGGCTGCCTGCGCGGTTTGGACCTCGGCCGGACTAATACCGCCCTCGGGTCCGAAAACGGCTAACACCGTCTGTCCGGGGGTCATGGCCGCTAATTGAGTGGTCAACGCGCGATGTTCTCCCTGTTTGGCGGATTCTTCATAAGCCAGCAACACACCATCATTAGGCGTTTGCAGCACCGCTGCCAAATTCGGGAGGTAACTAACCGTGGGCCGTACCAACCGGTGCGACTGCTCGGCCGCCCCGTTGGCGACCTTGGTTAAGCGGGCCAGCTTTTTGGCAACCTTGTTGCCCTGCCACTTCGCCACCGACCAGTCACCCGCATAAAAGATGATCTGATCAACCCCCATTTCGGTCGCCTTCTGGGTAATCCATTCCGCTTTTTCTTGCTTCGGTAATCCGCAGGCAATCACCGTGTGGACCGGTAGCTCGACGGCCGGTGTCGCGACGGCCGTGAGTTGAACCGTAGCTTGGCGATCGGCTACGGCCACCAGTTGGCCGTGAAACAAGTGTGCCGTGTGGTCAACGAACTCCGCCGTTGCCCCCACCTGGGCCCGTAAGACCGTAACCCAGTGGTGCGTGACAGATTCTGGGAGAACAACCTGTTGACCATCTTGACAAGTCGCGTCTAAAAAATACCGTTGCATGGGTTTACTCATCCTCCGTCGGTTTGTGGGCAATTACACCGCGCCAATCTTTCATTTGAAGCACGTTATCGATGATGAAGCCCTGCTTTTCCTGAGCAGCAATTACCAAATCCAACTTATCGGCGATGATGCCGGACGTTAAGAAGTGACCACCGGGTTGCAGGTTTTCCCAGGCCTGGGGCACCAGTGGCACGATAATTTCCGCTAAGATGTTGGCCACCACCAGGTCCACCGGTTGGTGAATTCCATTGAGTAGATCGTTGGGTTCGGCTACCACGTCGGTTGCAACGGGGTTGAGGTCCAAGTTGGTCTTCGCCGAACGAACCGCCACGTCATCGAGATCAAAGGCCTTAATCTGATCAACCCCCAGGTACTTGGCCGCAATACTTAGGACCCCGGAGCCAGTACCGACGTCATACATGCTTTCGCCACCGCGGACCACCATTTCTAGCTCCGTTAACGACAGTACCGTAGTCGGGTGCGTCCCGGTACCAAAGGCCATCCCCGGATCCAACCGAATCACGTGTTCACCGGGCTGAACGGGCTGATAGGGCTCCCAGCTGGGGGTCACTGTCAGATAGCGGGTGACGCGAACCGGATGATAGTACTTCTGCCAAGCGGTCGCCCAGCTCTCGTCGGCGACCGCCTTAGAGGTCACCGTCCCCGGAGTTGGGTCCAACCCAAATTGTGCTAAACCGCTAACCCGTTGTTTAATGGTTGGTAAAATCTCGGGGATAAAAACGGTTTCTGGATAATAGGCGGTAATTTCGGCCCCACTGGTGCGGTGAGGGATTGTCTTGAGGTCGACAATTTCACCGTATTTGCCCGGTTCGAGATGTTCGTAATCGGCTGCGTCATCGATCTTGACCCCACTGGCTCCCGCCTCTTGTAAGATATTGCTGACGGCCTCCACCGCTTCGTTGGTGGTAATGACGCTCACTTCTGTCCATTGCATCGTGATAACTCCTCCTTAAACTGAAAAAGCCGGCGACAATGTGACGTTGTCGCCGGCTCACCATTAGCCCTTAAAATTGATGAAACCAACCTTAGACCTTTTCGGTATCGGTCGGGTGGTCAACCTGTTTTTGCTCCCGGCGGGCAAGATGCGTCTCTAAATAATCGAGCATATCCGCTTCATTTTGGAACACCCGGGGATGCTTTTGTTTGTGCAGCCGCAAATCAATCTCGTTAATTCGCTGACGCCCAGTCCACGTATGACCGTAACGAATGATTACCCGATTATTGAGCGAATGACGGCCGAATTTAAAGACGTAGACGCTCTCTGGCGCCATCAATGGCCGAATGTACGACTTTTCATAACGATAATTATGTTGCCGTAAATATTCCTTAGTTCGACTCAGCATGGTAATCACCTCCTAATGACAATCTACTCGGTTTGGTTAACGGTGAGTGCCGTTTCGGTTGTCTAACCGCTTTAAAATGTATCAATTCACTATAATAATAGATTTCACCCTAAAAAGCAAGCAAATTGTTCACAATCTGGCTACCTGATGAAAGCCAACTTTACCCGTTTTATCGGTTCGTGAAACCACTTTCATTATAGCATTATCATCCATTATTAGAAACCAATAATCCGCAAAAAAGGTCCGGAAAAACGGGTCTAACAACGCGGCTGGACCCGGTTTTCCGGAACCCTGTTTTAGTCAGTAGTTTGGTAGAAAGTGACGCCCGCGTAATCACCGCTGGGTAGGCCGTCACCCCTGCGCTTATTTCGTGGGTTCGTCATAAGCCTCCTGAGCTAGCTCATAAACATCGTCTAGGGCTAACGCGTCGGTCAGCTTCATATCCCGATAATCCACCTCGTGCTGCCGGATCCCCACAATCACCGCTAGCGGGATCTTCGCGGCATCCGCAATCTCTTGGTCGGTCAACGGACTGCCAAAAATGCACAGTAAGCGCGCCTCGAAGTCTAAAATATTATCCAAATCATCGTCAAGTAAGTCGGGATCAATGGGCCATTGGTCTAACGCCATCCATCATCGCTCCTGTCTAGTAAGGTTATCTTTACTATACGGGAAAGACGCGCATTCCCCTAGTCTTTTCGTACCCAATCGTTTAGTCATTTTAGCTTTAAATGGTCATTAATTGCCACCTTTCAATCGTCCAATCTCTGAACCCGAAGCACTATCTTCCTTGCGTTTAGGTTGCATTTTGACCTAAAATCGTTAAGAATTAAGTTATCAATAAGGGAGGTTTCACTTTATGCTGAAAGAATTTAAGGAATTTATTGCGCGGGGCAATGTGATGGACTTAGCCGTTGGGGTGATCGTCGGGGCTGCCTTCACCGCCATCGTGAACTCACTGGTCAAAAACTTAATTAATCCCCTGCTGGGTATCTTCGTCGGCAGCATTGACTTTTCTAACCTAGTCTTCACGGTAGGCGACGCTCATTTTCGCTACGGGGCCTTTATCAATTCTATTATCAACTTCTTGATTATCGCCTTTGTGGTTTTCTTGCTGGTCAAGTTTCTAAACCGCTTATTGCCCGCACCGAAGGACGATGCCGCGGCCGAACCTTCCGCCGAAGAAAAATACCTCAAAGAAATCGTTGATTTACTCAAGAAAGAGACTCACTGATTCCGACCAAGAGGGGACTAGACCGTTCGTGGTTAGCTATTTTACGTTAAAATGCTATACTATTGTAGAGCTTGAAACCTTTTAGGCTTTACCAGAACGCTACATAACCGTTAAAGAGGGAATTTAACTATGAAAGAAGAACAAGTGACCTTCACCAAAACAGATTGGCAGCGGGCCCAGACGGCCGTATTCAACGAATATGACCGGTTAATCAAGCAACTCCACCTTGCGGGGGTGGATGCCGCCATTGACCAAGCCCGCCGTATCGTCATTTACCAGGACCTCCTCGAAGAGTGGAAACACACGGTTCCCACCCTAATGACCGATCTGAGTGATAATCCCGTGGCCTTAGCGGTTTTTACCGATCTTGACACGGACGGACAAAGTCACATTTTGAGTCGCTGTGCGAAAAAGATGGAAGACTGGCCCGACTATATTCCATCCCCACTAACCATCTGGTTGGAATTAGAGGAAGACGCCAACCGCGAGGGCTAACCATACTGACTTCTAAACTCAACCTAACCTATGCGTCAGTCGGCGGACTGGCGTTTTTTTCTGCGTTGGGTTATGGCTTTCTGAGAAACCGATTACAACATATGATATGATAAATATAATGGATGGAACGGTGAACCACGAGATGTCTGGTGGGAAAGCCGCCACACCTTAATCTTATTTTGGAGGGGTTTTCAATGCCTACACGATTACGCCAGGCCACATTATTGGTGGTCTCCACACTAACTTTAACGGGAATGCTGGCCCCAGTGACCACTCCCCAACTGACCGCAGAGGCTAAGGCTACCAAAGTATTCATTGCCCCTAAACACGGAAAGAAGTACCACTATTCACGTAGTTGCCGGGGACTCAACCATTCGGTCAAAACCAAGCGAGTGACGTTAAAATGGGCTAAGCAGCACCATTACAAACTGTGTGGTTGGGAAAAATAGCAGCGCTAGTTAAGGAGTCGCTCTCAAACGTGTAAAGGGCCGTCGTTACGGTAAACGACGGCCTTTTACTATTTGGCAAGAATACCTAAGTGTTTGGTTGATTTTTCGCTATCGGACCAATAATCGATCAACCCACAAGCGCGCAGATGCCGCAAACAGTGGCTCAGCTCGCTAGAAGTGAGATTAAGCTTTTCGGCCATGTTCACCACGTATCCCGGATGGGCCGTCAGTTCCAGCAGTTCCCGCACGAGCCGAATTTCATTATAGTCCAGCTCACCGTATAGGCGTTTCAAGGTCGCCACAAACTCGCGAATATCGCCATCACGTCCTAATACGTACCCTAACATCGTGCTCCCCCCTAACTAAATCCCCCGTTACATTAGATTCATTATAATGAATTTAATTAAGGCAGACTATGGTTAGGTATTCAAACTGTCCGGAGGGTTTAGTCACTCAATTATCTGGGAAACTCTCCCACGTACATAACGGTTCTTCCGGCTACTCAGCGGAGTTAATAAAGGTAAAGTTTTTCCCCTTGCACATGTGGGGAATACCACACATACCAGTGTGAGAACCCCTAAAACTTATTTCGTTTATCTCTAATCATCTCAGCTAGTGCCCGTAAATCCTCAGCCGTTGCCATCTTAACAAAAGCCTTGGCTTTAGACTTATACCAAATGTATCTCTTCTCTTCCTTGTGGCTCTCAGCCCACTTAGCCGACGCCCTTAGCTGTGATTCACTTGTCTTTTTTGTGTCATAGGTGCCACCACCATATGAACACGATTACCCCCACAACCACAGCAAGGGACTTCCAGAACTCGCGGCGGGTTGTATAGCGCACCGTGATCTTCACGTGCTTAGAGTCTACCAGCTTCACTTCTATCGCTCCTATCTTTACGGATTTTATGATATAATAAAGTATCAGAAAAGGAAGGTTGTAGCTTCATGGTAGATAGCACTACCACTTTAAAACTATGTCAAGGCTCAGGATTATCAGTCTGACTTTAAAAGTCAGCGTGATGGTTCTGGGTCTTTTTAGTCTAAAGCGCTTCAAGGTTTTCACCTCTTGTCTGGTACAATTTCATTATATATATGTGTACCCATATAGTAGCAACCCTCAAAACCAAAAAAGGCCCGGCGTTGGCCGAACTCTTAAAAAAAAATACCTAATAAAATGTGTAAACCAATTAATGCGATAACAATTTCAATAATCCCTAGTAGCATCCGCTCACCCCCTTGCTTAAGATAGTGAGCCACTAGCCCTCCACGAAGTGAAAGCCCGCGACGCCTTCAGTGAAGTAGTATCGATCGCCTTCTCCACTCACAGCCATATAGTCATGGTGCTTAAAGAGATAGTAGCTCTCTAGCTTGCGGATAGCGGTAGCTATCTCTTTCATGGTATCACCTTCCACTTCAATAATCCCGACATTTTCCCAGTCTTTTACGTTTTTATACACGGTCATAATCAGAATCACCCCCACACATGTGGAGAATACACCAGCTAAAGGGACTAAGGCCTTTACCGCTAATGGAATCACCCCCACACATGTGGGGAATACTGCAGTTCCTGTAGGCATTTCAAGTTGGGTGTAGAATCACCCCCACACATGTGGGGAATACTAAAAAAGTTCTTGACAAATAGGTAATAGTTTAGAATCACCCCCACACATGTGGGGAATACCTGGATTACATAGAGGAGGAATTTTTTATGAAGGAATCACCCCCACACATGTGGGGAATACATAGTTCTCGATACATTACACCTGATTGTTGTAGAATCACCCCCACACATGTGGGGAATACCCAGACTTTCTGACCAGCTTCACGTAGTCCTTGGAATCACCCCCACACATGTGGGGAATACCTTGATGTTGAAAATGGACAAGATGCAATTGGAGAATCACCCCCACACATGTGGGGAATACAAGTAGGAGGAAGTTATGGAAAAAAGCGAATCAAGAATCACCCCCACACATGTGGGGAATACTAGAAGACGATGGACATATTTCACGAGACGTTAGAATCACCCCCACACATGTGGGGAATACCCCACCTATCTGGTGCTAACAACTTTGATACCGGAATCACCCCCACACATGTGGGGAATACTTAGCCCGTTTGAAATCGTCTAGTCCGTTGACGGAATCACCCCCACACATGTGGGGAATACTGACATCTATGGACGGGCGTACTTGTATGCTTAGAATCACCCCCACACATGTGGGGAATACTTGGTGTGGAATCGAACCACACACGTATTCAAAGAATCACCCCCACACATGTGGGGAATACTACGGCACTATCGACGATCAGCTGGCTAAAGAGGAATCACCCCCACACATGTGGGGAATACGAATCAGGTAGCCTAACCCATAGAAAAATGAAAGAATCACCCCCACACATGTGGGGAATACGTACCAATACATCAACCTCAATCATCGAACGTGGAATCACCCCCACACATGTGGGGAATACGAAATCACGGACCGTAACGGTGACCAATCGGTAGAATCACCCCCACACATGTGGGGAATACCAACTGTCTTGGCATAAGGCTGTAATGCTTCTGGAATCACCCCCACACATGTGGGGAATACCAGCCTTGGGACTGAGATAACCCGTACCTTCTGGAATCACCCCCACACATGTGGGGAATACTCGCTGATACTGTATAGACGATCAATCTCATCAGAATCACCCCCACACATGTGGGGAATACCGGCTGAAAGATGTCCCCAATTTTGGGGAGATGGAATCACCCCCACACATGTGGGGAATACTTTACTGCTCCGGTAACCCTTCGTTGAAGAATAGAATCACCCCCACACATGTGGGGAATACACGACACGATTGCTGCAGCTAATGGGACAGTAGGAATCACCCCCACACATGTGGGGAATACGTTTAGATAAATTAACGGAGGCTGATGTAAGTGGAATCACCCCCACACATGTGGGGAATACAGTCTATTTGTGAAATTGCAATCTGAAAATGTGGAATCACCCCCACACATGTGGGGAATACGACGCAAAACTCGATTAACCATAGCACCAGACGGAATCACCCCCACACATGTGGGGAATACCAACATCTTTTAAATCACCAGTCTATAATGTTAGAATCACCCCCACACATGTGGGGAATACTCGATACAAGTCTAGGTATCTTTGCCTGTCTTGGAATCACCCCCACACATGTGGGGAATACGTGCTTCCCGAAACCGCTGTCTAGCCTGAATTAGAATCACCCCCACACATGTGGGGAATACGAGAAGCTAACATCATTGATCATCTAGACGACGGAATCACCCCCACACATGTGGGGAATACGACTTGACCGGATTGGGCAATAAGATGCAATCGGAATCACCCCCACACATGTGGGGAATACAAGGCGTGCTATTTTTTCCGAGAAGATAATCAGGAATCACCCCCACACATGTGGGGAATACTCTGTTTTGGGATAGCCCATGCGATGAACTTCGGAATCACCCCCACACATGTGGGGAATACTAGAGCCAACCGTGAAGTCATAGGCCGTTTGCAGAATCACCCCCACACATGTGGGGAATACCAGAGATGGCCCACGTTGCCGAAGAAGCCAATGGAATCACCCCCACACATGTGGGGAATACTACGATCGGGGAACACTTATATATTGATTACGAGAATCACCCCCACACATGTGGGGAATACGACTAATTGGCTAATTAGCTGATTAGATGCTAGGAATCACCCCCACACATGTGGGGAATACGAATAGCGAGGATTTAACTTATCCAAGTGATTAGAATCACCCCCACACATGTGGGGAATACAAGAATTTATGACCGCCCATGACCCTTATGCAAGAATCACCCCCACACATGTGGGGAATACTTTAACTCCCAAGTCATATCTTTAATTTTTTTGGAATCACCCCCACACATGTGGGGAATACGACCAACCGGCCGCCCCCTTTTTAGTACACTCGGAATCACCCCCACACATGTGGGGAATACCATTTAAAAAGAATTTTAAAAAAGGGTTGCTTAGAATCACCCCCACACATGTGGGGAATACCTGTTGCCGCTCTAACCAACGTTTCTTTGCATGGAATCACCCCCACACATGTGGGGAATACCTCCACCGGATCAGCATAGAGGCCGCCATTCAGGAATCACCCCCACACATGTGGGGAATACCCAATTTCTAACGCAAGTGTATTTTTACTCATAGAATCACCCCCACACATGTGGGGAATACAGCGGCTCAAGAAGTGGGGAGCAAAAGGTATTAGAATCACCCCCACACATGTGGGGAATACGAAATGCCGGTGATTTAATAGGGGGCTATCTGAGAATCACCCCCACACATGTGGGGAATACCGCCAATTGATAAGACAACCGGCAATCCGTATAGAATCACCCCCACACATGTGGGGAATACTATTCAACCCCCAATACTTGAGTAATAGCTTCAGAATCACCCCCACACATGTGGGGAATACCTATCTAAGAAGCTCGTCAACCCCTTTTTAGTAGAATCACCCCCACACATGTGGGGAATACAAAGTCGGCAATTGGGTATTACGGAAATGGGTAGAATCACCCCCACACATGTGGGGAATACCATATTTATCACTAACCCTTTCCTTATCTATGGGAATCACCCCCACACATGTGGGGAATACGCAAGAACTCTTTTGGATATATGCGATTGCATGGAATCACCCCCACACATGTGGGGAATACGAACACATAAAGAACAATCAAGATATGTGTTCAGAATCACCCCCACACATGTGGGGAATACCGGAATATGTTCAATGAAAACCTCTTGAATTTGGAATCACCCCCACACATGTGGGGAATACACTAAAGAAAAGCCGCCATACCAGCATTTCAAAATTCACAATTCCGCGTTTTACATGAACTTGGTGTGGAGCACACCCGCAAATACAGTCTACTAAGTCGCTTCTCAACTTGCAACCCCAAACACCGAATCAGCGTAATCATGCAGCTAACTTGAGATAATTTTTGTTATGTTAAGTTATTTAAAGCTTAGCCGTTTCAATAAACTAAAAGTTCCGTTGCCGTTTGGCTTCTAAGCCACCCGCAGCGGAACTTTTTTAATCTAGCTATGACTTGGTTTCGTCCTCGTCCGTCTTCAAAACGGCCATGAACGCTTCCTGAGGAATATCCACGCGACCCACGGCCTTCATGCGCTTCTTTCCGGCTTTTTGCTTCTCCAGTAACTTCATCCGTCGCGTACGGTCCCCACCATATAGGTGCGCCGTCACGTCCTTACGGTAGGCCTTAATGGTCGTCCGGGCAATGATCTTCGCCCCAATGGCCGCCTGAATTGGAATTTCGAAGTTCTGACGTGGGATAATTCCCTTCAACCGGCTGGCAATCTCGCGGCCCCGTTGTGCCGCAAACGTCCGGTGCGCGATAAAGCTCAACGCATCGACCTTGTCACCGTTCAACAATAAGTCAATCTTGACCAGATCACTTTCCTGGTACCCGTTCATCTCATAATCTAACGAGGCGTAACCCCGCGTATTAGACTTCAGCTTATCGAAAAAGTCAAAGATGATTTCGGACAATGGCATATTGTAGATAATGTTCACCCGGTAATCATCCAGGTATTCCATGGTCAGGAATTGGCCCCGTCGGTGTTGGCAAAGTTCCATCACCGCTCCCACGTATTCGTTGGGTGCCATAATGGTCGCCTTCACAATCGGCTCTTCAATCTTCTTGATGGCCGAAGCTTCCGGCATTTCTGCTGGGTTCTCGACCTCCTTCATGGTGCCATCGGTCAAGTAAGCATGGTAGGTTACGGACGGCGCCGTGGTGATTAAATCAAGATTAAATTCCCGCTCCAAACGTTCCTGGACCACGTCCATGTGCAACATCCCCAAGAAGCCACACCGAAATCCAAAGCCCAGGGCCTGCGAAGCTTCGGGTTCAAATTCGAGAGCCGCATCGTTAAGCTTCAGCTTTTCGAGGGCTTCTCGTAGATCGTTTAGTTTAGCGTTATCCGTGGGGTACAACCCAGCGTAAACCATCGGGTTCATTTCCCGGTAACCCGGTAGCGCCTTCGCTGCTGGATCTTCCACATTAGTCACGGTATCCCCGACTCGGGTTTCCGTAATATCCTTGATGCTGGCCGTGATATACCCCACGTCACCAGCAATCAGGTAATCCCGGCTTAACGGGTTTGGCGAGTTGACCCCGACTTCAGTCACTTCGTATTCGGTCTGACTATTCATCATCCGAATCTTGTCACCCGGTTGAACGGTCCCGTCGTAAACCCGAACGCTCAACACCACCCCGCGGTAATCATCATACACCGAGTCAAAGACCAGAGCCTTTAACGGCGCGTCCAAATCACCAGTGGGTGCCGGTACCTTAGCCACAATTTGTTCCAAGAGATCCTCAATCCCGATACCCTGCTTAGCACTGGCTAAAACGGCATCGGAAGCATCCAAGCCGATGACGTCTTCAATTTCTTTTTTGACCTTGTCCGGATCCGCCGATGGCAGGTCAATCTTATTGATAACCGGCACGATTTCCAGGTTGTCATCCAACGCTAGGTACACGTTGGCCAACGTCTGCGCTTCGACCCCCTGCGCAGCGTCCACCACCAAAACAGCGCCCTCGCAGGCCGCCAAACTCCGGGAAACCTCGTAAGAGAAGTCCACGTGCCCCGGGGTATCAATCAGGTGAAACTCGTAATCGTGACCGTCTTTAGCGTGGTAAGTTAATTCGACCGCGTTTAATTTAATGGTAATGCCCCGTTCGCGTTCCAAGTCCATGTTATCCAGGATCTGATCCTGCATGTCTCGCTTGGACACCGTATCCGTCATTTCCAGGATTCGGTCCGCCAGGGTCGATTTCCCGTGGTCAATGTGGGCCACGATGGAAAAGTTACGAATGTATTTTTGATGTTGCTTTAATTTTTCCAGGTCCATTTATTTTCCTACTTTCCTAAACACCATATCTCGATAATTATACCAACCCTGCTCGGGAAGTACAAACCCCGTGTCCGAAACACTAAAGGAGAGGCTAGCCGTGGCTAACCCCTCCTTTAATCGTTATTTCGTCGTCGCTTCGTAGGTTGCTAACTGAGTTGGATCCAGCTGCTGCCACTTCTGCGAGTAGAACTTATCGTTAATCTGATACTTGGGCTGTGGTTGCGACTTAGTTAAGAACGGATCAACCTTTTGGTCAACCGCTAACCAACCCCGCCACCCCAAGTGAATGGTATCCGTCATGAAGTACGGGACGTTACCTTTACTGCTGAGGTCGCAAATGTTGTTAAATCCTTGTGACTGCAATTGATAACGAATCTTTTGATCGAACTGCCGCAGCATTTCCTGCGATAAGCCCGTGTACTTCGCCCACCGGTCGTTAACCGGCGGAATGATGAACATGACGTTGGTCTTTAAACGTGCAAACTGATCAAGCACTAGTTGGAAATCACCAAACTCTGGGGACTTGGTGTAACTCAAGTTCCGTTGGAAGCCTTGTAATTTCCCAGTTTTCAGTTCTTGCTTAAGACCTTGGTTATAGAAGGAATCACTAATACGAAAACGGTTATTCCCCGTTTGTTCCTGACCAATCTGACCGGCTAGTCGATCCAGCTTGGCATAAGAATATTGAGTGGGTAACTTCTTTGCTTGCTGGTTAACTTTGTTCCAGTTCTGCGATGGGAGGTTGATTCCGGAGAAGAATTGATCTTCTTGCGTCAGCATGTTCATCTTAGTCCGCAGATAGAAGCGTTGATAATCGGTCAACGTCTTCCCGGAAGCCACGCGTTGCAGCGCCGCATAGATGAAGTGATCAGACTTGGCGACCGGCATTTGTAATAACCGCTTAGCCGCGTACTGGTCGATTGCATCGTGGCGGTAATGGGACAACCATTCTGCCGTCTGCAGTTGTGAGTAGTAGAAGGCAAAAGCATCCTTCCGGGTCCCGTCCTTCACAAACCATTGGGGCGAAACCACGAAGACCGCTTTTTTGTTACGCAATTCGCCCTGAATGTTTTGTATCACGAAGAATTGCGTTAACGATTGCGTCCCCCGCGCCCCTAAGAGAAATGGACGGTAATCCCGATGATACTTTTGGGCTAGAACCGAGGGGTGCATGGGATCAATTCGGGACCATTCGGAAGACCCGAAAAACGGGACATAGTTTTCCTTTAAGGCCGCTTCCTTAATCCGCTTCCCCTTTAGAACGTTGGGTGATAGTGAAACGGCAGCTTGCCGTTCCTCACCCGCACTGACGTGTTTAAAACCGAAAGTCACCGGTGATACCAAAATCGCCAGAACCAGAATTGCCGCGAGAATTAACGGACCAAAGATCCGTAGCAGTCGCTTCGCCATTGGCTAAGCCAGACTTTCGACTTTCTTAACAATCTTGTTGGGCGTGTCCCACTCTGACCGCTCAAATTCGGAAACTGGTACGCTAACGCCCAGTTGGCTTTGTAATTGCAATAAGAGTTGCACGGAACCCATGGAATCTAATAACCCGCTATCGAACAAGTTATCATCCATCGCACCACTAACATCGTTCCCCGTTAAATCTGATAAGATTGACAAAACAGTTTCTTTTACATCCATGATAATTTCCCCCTAAATGAAATTGAATACTCCATATTTTTATTATTTGGTAAACCAGAGTGTATTTAAGAATCCTGAGAAGATCAGGAAACTAAAGCAGACCAAGTTCGCCGTTAAGAAAATGGCGAACAGCTGCGTAAAGCGGTTGTGCGGCACACTTTGCCGGTACTTCTTCTTGTAGCGCAACCAGGCGTCGTTGACGACCAGGGCCACCCCATGGAAGAGCCCGTAGGTGATGTAGTACCACGTGACCCCGTGCCAGAATCCCATGACCAACATGTTAATAATGTAGGTCACATTGGCCGTGGTCCGCGGACTCTTGAACACCCGGTGCTTCATGAACCAGAAGACCAACCGCATATAGATGAAGTCCCGGAACCAGAAGGACAAGGTAATGTGCCACCGATTCCAGAAGTCCTTGATGTTCGGTGAGCGCCAAGGTTGCTTAAAGTTCATCGGCGTCGCGATCCCCATCAGATACGAGGTCCCGACGGCAAACAAACTGTACCCGGCGAAGTCAAAGAACAAATCGGCACTGTACGCATACATGTACCCCAGCACCGGCCACGACAGGTCCATAAACCCGCCGCGAGAATGCATTGCCATGACCTGCAGTTTCGGCATCAGAATGGACCCGAAGTAGTAAGCCAATAAGAACTTGTACAGGAAGCCCACAAAGATGTAGCGCACCCCTTTTTGAATCATGCCCAGATACGTCGCCCGATCCGGCACCGACCGGTAATCCTTCTCGAACCGCCGGTAACGGTCAATTGGCCCGGATGAAATCGTCGGGAAGAAGAGCATGAATTGCAAGAACGTCATGACTTGGTAGTCCTTAAGCGTGCCATCCCGTGTTTCCATCATGGTTTGGACCGCTCTAAACGTCAGATAACTGATTCCCAAGAATCCAATTAACGACGCTTGGCCATTTTCCACGGCCGGCGTGACCTTCACCACGGTTAGTGGCAGGATTGCCAGGATCACCATCAGGTAAAAAACTGGTCCCGAATTCTTTTGTTTACGGTAAACGGCGTACCCCCAGGTCAACATCACTTCATACAAAATGTAGATGATCAGGGCAATCCCCTGCGTCCACTTCGGTCCCCCAAAGGTTAAGACCAGAAAGAAGATAGAAATCAACGTTTCGTATAGTCGTGAGCGTTTGCCGTATAACAAGCCGATCATTAATGGCAGCAGGGCCACCCCTAGTAAGGCGAAGTAAGTGGGGTTCCCGTATGGTTCAAATGACAGCATTACTGATTAACCTCGGCAATAATAGATTTAATGTCAACCTTGCCGTTGGGGGTCATCGGTAAGCTTTCCTTGTAGACGAACCGTTGTGGAATCATGTATTCCATCATATCGCCACCCTGCAGATTTTCTTTAATGGCCTTGGTCAGTGCCAAACCGCTCAGTTCTTGAGCGGCCGGAACGACCCACGCCACTAGTTGGCTAACCTTGTGGTCACGGTTATATTTGGGTACCGCAACCCCCACCTGAATGTGCTCTTCTTGGGACAGGTAGTGGTTCACCTCTTCCAATTCGATCCGGTAGCCGTGGAGCTTGATTTGAAAGTCCGTTCGCCCACGGTACATAATCAAACCGTTGTCTAGTTGCACCCCTAAGTCACCCGCACGGTAAACTTGTTGGCCGTGCCAAGTGATAAATGCCTTGGCCGTTTTTTCGGGGTTATTCAGGTAACCCTTAGACATTGACGGCCCACTGATTAGGATTTCTCCTTCGGTGCCAGCCGGTACCTCGTTAAGTTGATCGTCCACCACCGTGATGGTCGTGTCGTCCTTGGCGTACTCAATCGGTAACCGGGGATAATCGGCAAGGATTTGATCCGTAATTTCAACTTGGGTGACCGCCACCGTGGTTTCCGTTGGCCCGTAAGTGTTGAAAATCCGGGCTTGCGGGAACCGTTGATGCAGGGTCTGCGCCGTGGCGTGAGTTAACTCTTCACCACAGAACAGGAACCGTTGCAGGTCCGGATAGTGTGCGGCGTCAAACGTCGGCTCCAATAGGCAGATATCCATGAACGAAGGGGTAGAAACCCAAACGTTCAACTTCATCTGTGGCAAGGTCTCAAACAGGACTTTGAAATTATCGGTTACCTGCTTAGGCAACGCCACCAACGTCCCACCGCCGGCTAAGGTCGGCCCCCAATCCATGACGGACAGGTCGAATGAATATGGCGCTTGTGAAAGTGTTCGTGGTTGCTGTGGCAGGTCGAAATCGTCACTTAACATCCAGTTCACGTAGCTTAACAGGTTAGTGTGTGAAATTTGGACCCCTTTGGGTTTCCCCGTGGTTCCGGACGTGAAGATGATGTAGTAGGTTTCATCCCCACTGACCGCGTGATCCACCCGGTAGTCCGTCACCGGCTTTTCAAAAATCGTTTGTAAGTTTTCTGGTGTGATGACCGCCGTCCCTGGTAGGTCGGTCGGTAAGGCGGCCACCGCGATGGCCGCTGCCGGATGAGCAATATCGTTAATCGTGGTAATCCGTTCTAGTGGTGAGTGCGTATCAATCGGTGCATAGGCGTGCCCACTCTTGACGATGCCCAGAAACGTTGCCATCATGTTAAACGTTTGGTCCCCGTAGACTAAAATGGGGGCTTCACGTGGCAGTTGCATGGCGTCTAAGTGTGCCGCCAAAGCATCGGAATACTGTTTCAATTCCCCGTACGTGTTCGTGTGACCCAAATCATCGTAAACCAGTCGATCTGGATCTTGTGTTGCTATTCGGTCGATTGTCGTGATCATGTTCTCAATCAATCTTTATCCCCCCAAAGAATTCAATTTTCAATTACTCCGTTTAAAACTCATTATAGATAAACGTCGTACTGTTCAGGCCACTATAGCCGTACAAATAAACCAACGCCATTAAAATCGCAAAGTAGAAAACGGTCCAGCCAATGAAGGCGACCACTGGCTGATGCCAAATTGCCAGCCACTTTGTGCGCATGAGTTTTCACCCCCAAATTTCCCGACTTAACATTCCTAACGTCCCCGTAGTCGGTGTCGATCAAATACGTCGCTCTTGGTTCTCCCGAGAAGCAAGAGGCGCGCAGGCAATCCCGAAGTTTCCGGTCATTGCTTATAGTCTGAGGTTATCATTGCCAAAACCGGATTGCAAATAACACCGCTCAACCTTAATAGTTTCTTTTCATTTTGGAATCTTTAGTTAATTGAGTGACCAAAAAAAGGCTACTGAACACTTTCAGTAGCCTTGACTGGTTAAAACCCACACCAGTCGTTGCATCAATTACTATTTATTCATTGAATTTATCGCGCATTTTGTCGAACAAGTTCCCCTTGCCGGTCCCGGAAACGTTCTCGCCACTGGCCTTGGCAAAGGCCCGTAAGGCGTCCCGTTGACCCTTATTCAGGTTCTTCGGGGTCACAACCTTCACGGTGACGTGCTCGTCACCGTTGCCGTTGCCGCGCAACCGTGGGGCACCCTTGCCCCGTAACCGGAACGTGGTGCCACCCTGCGTGCCGGCAGGGATCTTCAACTTAACGTCACCGTGAACGGTCTTGACCTGGACATCGTCACCCAGGGCCGCCTGGATGAACGAAATCGGTTGGTCAAAGTAAATTTCGGTGCCATCGCGCCGGAAGTCCTTGCTAGGCGTCACTTGGAAAATAATAAAGAGATCCCCGTAGCTACCACCATTAGTGCCGGATTCACCTTGACCCTGCAACCGCATTTGTTGGCCGTCATCCACCCCAGCGGGAATGGTGACCTCCACTTCGTGCCGTTGTTCTTCGTGACCAGAACCACCACAGGTTGGGCACTTTTCCTTGATTTCTTGACCCGTTCCGTGACAAACCGGGCAAGGTTGCTGACTTTGCATCCGGCCCAGCGGCGTGTTGGTGACCGTGGTCACGTAACCGGAGCCGCCACATTGGTGACAGGTGACCGGTGAGGTGCCGGGTTTGGCCCCGTTCCCCCCACAGGTGTGACACTGTGCCTCACGGGTGTAGGTGATCTTAGTTTTCTTACCAAAGATGGCTTCTTCAAAGGTCAAGTTCATCTGGTACTGCAGGTCCCGACCCGGCCGTGGCGCGTTCGGGTTCCGTTGACCGCCCCCACCAAAGAATTGGTTGAAGATGTCGTCGAAACCGCCACCGCCGAAGCCGCCACCACCAAAACCGCCAGCTTGGCCGCCACCAAAGCCGCCGAAGCCGCCTTGCGCACCGTCTGCCGACCCGTATTGGTCGTAGTTTTGCCGTTTCTGTTTATCGCCCAAGACGTCGTAAGCATCCTGGACTTCCTTGAACTTTTCCGCCGCATCAGGGGCCTTATTAAGGTCTGGGTGATACTTCTTGGATAATTTCCGGTAGGCCTTCTTGATTTCGTCTTGACTGGCGTCCTTAGAGACACCAAGTACACCATATAAGTCCTTTTGCGCCATCGTTTTCCTCCCAATCAAATCCCGATATTAAAAAACTACTAGTAAGAATAGCATACCTCGAAACAAAAAGCCAAAGCCCCGCGGACTCTGACTTTTTGCCCTAACTTATTCTCAAAGTTGGCTTGGCTTACTTGTTATCGTCATCGTGAACTTCATGGAAGTCACCGTCAACGGTATTATCATCCTTACCACCATTGTTCGTCGTGTCGTTACCTTGAGCACCTTGGGCCCCAGTAGCGCCGGCCGCACCAGCGGCCCCGCCCTGAGCATTTTGGGCTTGTTGATACAACTTCACGGAGAGGTCTTGGATAATCTTAGTTAAGTCATCCTTCTTGGTCTTCATATCATCCAGGTTGTTGGCTTCTTGGGCCTTCTTCAAAGCATCCCGTGCGTCTTCAGCCTTCTTGATTTCATCGTCGGAAACCTTGCCCTTAACTTCCTTTAAGGTCTTATCGGTCTGGAAGAGGAGTTGGTCGACTTCGTTCTTGGTGTCGACTTCTTCCTTACGTTGCTTATCGGCCGCTTCGTTTTCCTTAGCTTCCTTCATCATCTTTTCGATTTCGTCGTCGGACAGACCGTCGGAACTCTTGATGGTGATCTTTTGTTCCTTGTTGGTCCCCATGTCCTTAGCCGAAACGTTAACGATCCCGTTCTTATCGATATCGAAGGTCACTTGGATTTGAGGAACCCCACGTGGGGCGGCTGGAATGTCCGTCAGCTGGAAGTTCCCTAACGTCTTGTTGTCAGCAGCCATTGGCCGTTCACCTTGCAAGACGTGGATATCAACGGCCGGTTGGTTATCAGCCGCCGTAGAGAAGACTTGAGACTTGCTCGTTGGAATGGTCGTGTTGCGATCAATCAGCTTAGTGAAGACGCCACCCATGGTTTCAATCCCTAAGGATAATGGGGTAACATCCAACAGCACAACGTCCTTCACGTCACCGGTAATGACCCCACCTTGAACGGCAGCCCCTAAGGCCACGGCTTCGTCTGGGTTGATAGAGTGACTTGGTTCCTTACCCGTCCACTTTTGAACGGCTTCTTGAACGGCTGGAATCCGGGTGGACCCACCGTTTAAGATGACCACGTTGATATCGGAAGCTTGTAAGTCGGCATCCTTCAAGGCGTTTTCCACTGGAATCCGCGTCTTTTCAACCAAGTCAGCGGTCAATTCATTGAACTTAGCCCGCGTTAAGGACTTTTCCAAGTGCAGTGGGCCGTTAGCGCCGGCAGAAATAAATGGCAAGCTAATGGAAGCTTCCGTCACTCCGGAGAGGTCCTTCTTAGCCTTTTCAGCCGCATCCTTCAACCGTTGTAAGGCCATCTTGTCCTTGGACAAGTCAACACCATTTTCATCCTTGAAGCCGGCAATTAACCAGTCCATGATCTTTTGGTCAAAGTCATCCCCACCTAAATGGGTATCCCCGTTAGTGGACAGAACGTCAAAGACACCGTCCCCTAAGTCCAGGATGGAGACATCAAACGTCCCCCCACCTAAGTCGTAGACCATGATCTTTTCGTCTTTATCTTGCTTGTCCAAGCCGTAAGCTAAGGCCGCAGCGGTTGGTTCGTTGATGATCCGCTTAACGTCCAAGCCCGCAATCTTCCCGGCATCCTTCGTGGCTTGCCGTTGAGCATCGTTGAAGTAGGCGGGTACCGTAATCACGGCTTGCGAAACCGTATCACCAATGTAGTCTTCAGCAAACGACTTCAAGTGTTGCAAAATCATCGCGGAGATTTGTTCTGGCGTGTAGTCCTTGCCGTCCACACTAACCTTGTAGCCGGCTTCACCCATGTGACTCTTAATGGATGAAATCGTGTTCGGGTTGGTAATGGCTTGACGCTTGGCCACTTCACCCACTTGGGTTTCCCCATCTTTAAAGGCCACAACGGATGGCGTCGTCCGGGCGCCTTCCTTGTTGGCAATAATCTTTGGTGTACTACCTTCCAAAACGGCAACGGCGGAGTTCGTCGTCCCTAAGTCAATCCCAATAATTTTGTTGCTTGCCATCAAAAATTCCCTCTTTTACTGTTAGATTTTTAATTTATTGTGCAACAACCACCATGGCCGGTCGTAATACCCGGTCCTTTAACTGATACCCCTTTTGGAGCACCTGAACCACCGTTTCAGCCGGTTGGTCATCACTGGCCGGAACCGTCTGAACGGCCTGGTGTAAGGTCGGATCAAACTTTTGACCCAACGCAACCACTTCAGTCACATGGTTGCGCTTCAGGGCATCTTCCAAGTGATCGTAGGTCATCTGAACACCCTTCTTCAACCCCGTTGCCGCTTCGTCCTTAGCTTCAACGGCCAGCGCCCGTTCCAGGTTATCAATCACCGGTAAGATATCCTTAGCCAACTGTTGACCATCGTACTTGATCAACGTCGCCTGTTCTTTTTGGAACCGCGTTTGCATATTTTGAATCTCGGCTTCGGCCCGGAGGTACTTGTCCTCCATGGCAGAAGACTTCTGCTTCAGCTCCGCTAACTCGGCTGCCTGAGGATCCGGCTTGGTGGCCTGTTTTTCAGCCTTAGTGGTTGGTTGCTCAGCGGCGCTCGACGCTGAGGTCTTCACGTCCGCTGCTGGTTGATCTGGTGTTGCCTGCTGGACTTGTTTAGCGTCAGCAGATTTCGGTTGCTTATCAGCCACGAATGAACCCCTTCCTTTCTGTTACTCGTCGTAATAACGATAATAATCGAGTAGTTTTTTCGCGAGCTCTTCACGAAACGCGCCAACCAGACCTAACATTCGCGAATATGGCATTCGCGTAGGTCCTAAAATGGCGATCATTCCGCGACCGTGCTGATTAACGTCGTAGGTTGCCGTAATCAAACTATAATTACGCAATGCGTCGTTAGTCATTTCGTTACCAATCTGCACGGAAATGTTATCCCGTGGCTGACCCAAGACGTTGGCGATATCATCCGTCTTATCAATCAACGAATACAACGCCTTTAAAGAATCAACGTCACTATCCTGTGAGAAGTTCAACAGGTTCAAGCGACCGCCCACGTAGAAACGCTCCTGCGCCGCCCGAGTCAAGACATCCCCAAAGATATCCAAGAATCCCTGCGGACTTTGCAGGTAATGCGTAATCTTCGCGGGAATGTCGGTCCGTAACTTCTGCAACACTTCCGGTAAGGTCAACCCGACTAACTGATCGTTAATCAAGCGGACAACGGCTTCCAACTGCTCACCTGTCACCGCTTCGGTCACATCAAACGTTTGATTTTCCACGTCCCCACTATCGGTAACTAAAATCGCCATGACTTGCCGGTGGCCTAAGGGGACCAACCGAAAGCCACTTAACCGACTATCCTTGAGTTCTGGCTTTAAGGTAAAGGCCGTGTAGCTGGTCAAATTCGATAAAATGGTGGCCGATTGGGAGATAATCTCATCAATCTTATGGAAGTCACCGCCCAGTGACGATTGGATCATGCTCAAGTCATTAGGCCGCAACGGGTCTGGCTTAACCAAATGATCCACGTAGTAGCGATAACCTTCGACGGACGGAATCCGCCCAGAAGACGAGTGGGTCTTCCGAATCAACCCTTGGTCTTCCAAGGCCGCCATTTCATTACGAATCGTGGCCGAACTGACGTGGATGGGTAACTGCTTAGCTAGTGCCTTGGATCCCACCGGAACACCACTGTTGGTGAAATCACGGACAATGGCTCGCAGAATCATCATCTGTCTTTCTGACAGCATCACAATCACCCCTTTTTTAGCACTCAATCTTCCAAGTGCTAAGACACATATATAATGTAGCAAAATCGCGTTTTTAAGTCAAGAAATCCAGCAAGAAATTTAGCAATCTCTTAGGTTAAGTGCTAATTTTTTAATTTACGGCCCGATTTAACCCGGCAAACCAGGGAATCCGGTCTTTCCGTTAAGCGGCTAACGCTTAAGTTTCCCCACCAGACCGTTAGTTTAGCACAGCAAAATGGCCAACCCTAATCATTCATCAGGGTTGGCCATCAGTCTATTCGTGGCGCGCCACCTGGGCAAAGTACGCGCGGGTATCCGCCTCATCTTGGGCTAATTGCGCCACCAGGCCGTCCGCATTGTCGAATTTTACCTCACCGCGTAATCGGTGGTGCCATTCAACGGCTACGGACTCGCCGTAAAGGTTGCCGTGAAAATCCAATAAATTCATTTCCACAGTAATGGGGCGATGCTCCCCAAAGGTCACATTGCGCCCAACCGAGATCATCCCGGGATACCAGATGGCCCCGACCTTCAGCCGAGCCGTGTAAACGCCAATTCCCGGGAGCCATTGATTCTCCGGGACTAAGACGTTAGCCGTTGGGTACCCAATGGTCCGCCCCCGGGCTTCTCCGTGCACCACTAAGCCCGTGGTGCGATAAGGATAGCCCAACAGCTGGTTCACCAGATCAACTTGACCCGCCTTCATGGCTGCCCGAATTCGTGACGAACTAACTTTACCGTTTGCTAGCGTTTCGGCCGGCACCGTCTCCACAGCAAACCGTCCCTGCGCATATTCGGGGAGCCGGTCCATGATCGCCACGTCCTTGGGGCCATAGGTGTGATCAAACCCCGCGACCGCTACAACCGTGTGGAACGGCACCAGGTAGTGATCCACAAATTCTTGCGGCGTCTGCGCGGCGAATTCACCGGTATAGTTCACCCAAAAAACCCGCTCAACTCCCAACCGTTCTAACTGCCGCAATTTACGTGGTTCTGGGCTCAAATATTTACGGTCGTCGTTAGTCAACGGTCGGTAAACCAGCGCCGGATGATGGTCGTACGTCAATACGGCTAGCTTGACGCCCCGCTTTTGGGCCAGAACCTTCGCGCGATTAATCACGGCCTGGTGGCCCAAGTGCACGCCATCAAAGAATCCCATGGCTAAGACCACTGGATCTGCGGGAATTTTCCGGGGATCCAATGGATGATGTATTCGAATAACTTCCATAAACGGCTATTCACTCCTTCACTTTACTCCACCGTAAACATCTTCAACGGCTTATATTGTTGTTTAGTGGCCGACCATTGGTAGAGACACTTAGTGGCCCCTTGGTAAGTCAACGCAACGGTAGGAACGATACTGGGGTCCGTTTCAATTTCAGCGGGACTCAAAAACACCCCGTTTTTAACTAACCCCCAAAGCTTCTCGGACAACGCCACGTGCGGGTAATCCTGCAAAGCGTAGTCGATCGGTCGTAAAACCGTGGCCAGGTCATCTTGGGCCACGGCGGTTGCGACCTGCTCTAAGGTCACCGCCTGATCCAGGGTAAACCCACCGCTCTTAAGTCGCGTTAGCGAGGCCATCACGGCCGGAACGCCTAGTTTCTTTCCTAGGTCCACCGCTAGTGTCCGGACGTAGGTTCCCTTGGAGCAGCTGACCTCAAAGTCAATGGTCTGGGTTCCAGCTTGCGCATCAAAGGTTCCCGCGTCCCGCAATGTGAAGGCCGTTACCGTGATGGTCCGCGTCGGCCGTTCCACGGTTTCGCCCGCCCGTGCATACTCGTAAAGCTTCCGTCCCCGGACCTTAACCGCCGAATACATGGGCGGCGTCTGCTGGATGGTTCCCGTTAACTGGGCCGCCGCAGCTTGTAGGTCAGTCAGTGAGAACGGCTGGGACAACACCTGTCGGGCCACTTCATCACCTTCGAGATCCTCGGTGGTGGTCGCTAGACCCAACGTGACTTGGCCCCGGTAAACCTTCCCCGACGCCATCAGGTACGGAACAACCTTGGTCGCCGACCCGATGCAAATGGGTAAAACACCGTCAACCCCGGGATCTAGCGTCCCACTGTGGCCGACCTTCTTGGTATGCAAAATGTGTCGGAGCTTCGCGACACAGTCAAAACTTGTGAGGCCCCGTTCCTTATACAGGGGGATAATTCCGTTCACTTTCAGTCCTCCATTTCAAAAAGAGGACGCTGATCTGTGCTGATCAGCGTCCTCAAGTTCTCAACTACCCGGCTTACGCGTGGTCTTGGTGGTGGAGATCATTTAGCAGTTCATCGATCCGGCTACCGTATTGCACAGACTTATCCTGTTCGAAGAAGAGTTCCGGCGTCTTGTAAATACTCAACCGTGACCCTAGTTCGGAACGAATCAGTCCCGTGGCCTTCTTCAAGCCCTGTGCCGTCTTCTCAGCGGACGAGGCCTTATCCGATAAAATGCTGTAATAGATGGTGGCTTCTTGCAAGTCACCCGTAACTTCCACACCCGTAACGGTAACGCCTTCGACGCGAGGGTCGCGGACCCGTTTTAACAGAATGTCCGTGACCTCACGCTGGATCTCTTGTTCCAAGCGACCAACTCGATATTGTGCCATTTTACGTTGTGCCTCCGTTCTTTATTTAACCGGAACTTCTTTCATGACATAGGCTTCAATCACATCGTCAACCTTGATGTCGTTGTAGTTTTCAATGGTTAATCCTAATTCAAAGCCCTGCTTAACTTCCTTAACGTCGTCCTTGAAGCGCTTTAAGCTTCCCAGCTTACCTTCATAGATCACGACGCCATCTCTGATCAGCCGAACGTCACTGTCGGACGTAATCTTACCGGCAGTGACCATCCCACCGGCAATCGTCCCGACTTTGGAAGCGTGATAGATTTGCCGAATTTCAACTTGGCCAATCACTTGTTCTTCGTAGACCGGTTCCAACATCCCCTTCATCGCCGCTTCGATTTCATCGATGGCGTTGTAGATGACGTTGTGCAGGCGAATGTCGACCTTGTCACTATCAGCTTGAGAACGCGCTTGTGGCGTTGGCCGCACGTTGAACCCGATGATGATCGCATTGGACGCTTCCGCCAAGGTCACATCACTTTCGTTGATGGCCCCAACGGCGGAGTGAATAATGTTCACCCGTACACCGGAAACGTCAATCTTCTGCAGACTGCCCACTAAGGCTTCAACCGAACCCTGAACGTCGGCCTTGATGATCACGTCGACTTCCTTCATTTCGCCCTCCTTTAAGGAATCGAACAGGTTGTCCAACGTGACATGGCTGGTATTTTGACGTTCCTTAACCAAGGCTTCCTTGGCCCGTTCTTCACCCGCAGCCCGGGCCGTCTTTTCGTCGTCAAAGACCACGAAACGGTCACCGGCTTCTGGCACGTCACTCAACCCTGTGATCTCGACTGGCGTGGATGGTACGGCGGACTTAATGGCCCGGCCCCGTTCGTTGGTCATGGTCCGTACGCGACCGAACGTGTTCCCAACTACGATAGGGTCACCGACGTGTAAGGTTCCTTGTTGGACCAATAACGTAGCCACGGACCCTTTTCCTTGATCCAACCGCGCTTCAATCACGGAACCGGCCCCGTTTTGATCCGGATTAGCCTTTAATTCCATAACTTCGGACTGTAAGAGAATCATGTCGAGTAATTCATCGATGTTCTTCCCAAACTTCGCCGAGATGTTCACGAAGATGGTATCGCCACCCCAGTCTTCAGGAATTAATTCGTATTCCGTCAACTGTTCCATCACGTGGTTCGGGTTAGCCCCTGGCTTATCAATCTTGTTGACCGCCACGATGATTGGAGTACCAGCAGCCTTCGCGTGGTGAATGGCTTCAATGGTTTGTGGCATCACCCCATCATCGGCCGCAACGACCAAGATGGTAATGTCGGTGATTTCCGCCCCACGAGCTCGCATTTCGGTGAAGGCCGCGTGCCCTGGCGTATCCAGGAAGGTAATCAACTTGTCATTGTAGTGAACTTGGTACGCCCCAATGGCCTGCGTGATCCCCCCGGCTTCACCCGCCGTAATGTGGGAGTGCCGTAAGTGGTCCAGTAACGTGGTCTTCCCGTGGTCAACGTGGCCCATGATGGTCACAACGGGCGCCCGCGTAACTTGATGGTCCGTGTTAGCCATTTCAGCATCGAAGAACTTATCGATATCGGAAACGTCCACTTGCACCTTTTCCTTGGCTTCGATGCCGTAATCGGAAGCCAAGATTTCGATGGTGTCCTTATCCAGGGATTGGTTTTGGTTAACCATGACCCCGAGCATGAAGAGTTTCTTAACAATTTCAGCGGAAGACCGGTGCAATAGTTTTGCCAGGTCTTGGGCGTTCATCCCATCCGTGTACAATAACACATCTGGTAACGCCTTATTCTTCCGTTCTGGGGCACCCTTATGCTGGTTCACATCTTTAATCCGTTGATTTTTCTTGTAACGGTTGTTGTTATTGTTGCGCCGACGATTGTTGCGGTTATTGCGGTTGTTCCGCCCACCACGACTGTTGTTACCGCCACGGCGACCATTATTATTTGTATTATTATTCAAGCTTCCACCAAATCTGCCGGTACCGGAGTTAGATGTCCCACGTTGCTTTCCGGTCTGGCCGTTATTTTTATTGTGTTGCTGACCCGCTGGCCGCCCACTCTGCGACGAATGTCCAGAATGAGCTGCCGTTGAGGCTGCTGGGGACTGACGGCGATCCGTAGATCGCGCTGACTGTGCCGCATGACCCGCTGACTGAGCAGTCCGTTGTCGCGGTTGCGCTGCCGTTTGCCGAGCGGCTGACCGCGGAGAAGCCGGTTTCTGCTGTGTCTTAGGCCGAAAAGCAGCCCGCAGTTGACGTTCTTCATTCTCGCCGAGCGTTGACATATGGTTTTTTACCGGAAAGCCCTTTTCCTCTGCCTTCGCGATAAGTTGTTTACTGGAGACATTAATTTCTTTGGCAAGTTCATAAATGCGCTTTTTCCCCATATCATCACTCTCCTTAATAAATCCGATCACGAGAACGTCACGGATTAGTCAGCAAGTAATTGTTGTAACTTCCGGACGAATCCCGGATCGGTGATGGCAAGGACCGTGCGCGCTGACCCAATGGCCGTGCTCAACTGATCCTTCGTAAACGTTTCATTCAAGGCCACGTGATAGCTGGTGGTTTTATCGCGGAACTGCTTTTGACTACTAGCCCCCGCGTCATTCGCGAGTAAGACCAATTTGGCCGAGCCGTCCCGGACCGCAGCTAAGACGAAGGTTTCGCCGGTGACCAGTTTACCTGCTCGCCGCACAAGGCCCAATAACTGTAAAGCTCGTTGAGAATTAGTCATGATCGAAAAGTTCCCGTCGAGCCTGTTGGTGATCCACGTAAGCAATCAAATCATCGTAAAATTGATCGTCGATTTTGACGCCAAAAACGTGATCGAAAGTTCGTTCCTTTTTAGCCCGCTTCGCCACGTCCACGTCTAAACTAATGTAGGCGCCCCGACCGGACTGCTTGCCCGTGGGGTCCAGACTGACTTCTTGGGCTTGGTTACGCACCACGCGTACCAATTGTTTCTTGGGTGCCATTTCCCCCGTAACGATGTCTTTACGCATCGGGATCTTTCGCTGTTTCATGGCTCCAAAACCTCCTTTAGCCGCGCTTACTCAGCCGGTTGATCGTGATTGTCGTCATCCGTGGCGGCCGGTTGGTCTTCAACCGGGGCCGCGGAAGCCGCCGACTCATCAGCCGCAGTGGCGTCAGTGGTGACCGTGTCAGTCGACTCATCACTAACCGGCGTCTCCGCATCGGTTGGCGTGGCGTCAGGCGTTGCGGCCGCTTCCTGTTCCGCTTCCATTATAGCAGATGCTTCGGATTCTGATTTAATATCAATCTTGTAGCCCGTTAACTTTGCGGCTAACCGGGCGTTTTGACCCCGTTTCCCGATGGCTAAGGACAATTGATAATCCGGCACAACCACCTCACAAGCCCGTTCGTTGTTCGGGTCAAAGATGACGTCCAGTACTTCGGCAGGATTCAACGCGTTGGCGATGAACTTCGCCTCGTCGTCGGTCCATTCGACGATGTCCATGTTTTCGCCGCCCAGTTCGTTAACGATGGTTTGAACACGTTGGCCCCGCGGACCCACACTGGTTCCCACGGGATCGATATCGGGGTTGTTCGACCGTACGGCAACCTTGGCTCGGTCACCAGCTTCACGGGCGATGGCCATGATTTCCACGGTCCCGTCGTAGATTTCAGGAACTTCTTGTTCAAACAAACGCTTCAACAAGTCCGAAGCCGTCCGACTCACGAAGGCCTGCGGCCCCTTGGTAGCGTTCTCCACCCGGGTCACGTAAACCTTGATGCGGTCGTGAATCCGATAAGTCTCGTTAGGCATCTGATCCTGACGACCCATCACGGCTTCAACTTTCCCTAAGTTTACGTAAACGAAACGGGAGTCCTGACGTTCCACTTCCCCGGTCACAATTTCGTTTTCGTATTGGCTATATTGATCGTAAATGATGTTTCGTTCAGCTTCACGAACCCGTTGCATAATGACTTGTTTAGCCGTTTGGGCCGCAATCCGACCAAAGTTTTTCGGCGTCACCTCAAACTTGATATCGTCGCCCAATTCATAGCCCTTGTTAATTGCTAAGGCGTCGTCCAAGCTAACTTCCAACCGTGAATCGTACACCTGGTCCACGACCTTCTTGACGGCAAACACGTGAATGTCGCCCTTACGTTGATCAAAGGTAACTTCCACGTTTTGGGCTTGATCGTAGTTGCGCTTGTAGGCCGAAACCAAAGCAGCTTCGAGGGCCTCAATCACAACTTCTTTTTTAATACCCTTTTCCGTTTCGAGGACGTCTAAGGCGCCCAGTAATTCTCTACTCATGTTGTCTTTCGCTCCTTAACTTTAGAACTTAATGGCCAACCGGGCCTGAGCAATGGCGGATCGCGGAATCTCGAAGGTCTTGAAACGCCCCTTAAGGTTTACCTTTAAATCCAGTTGCTCAGCGGTTAGCTTCTCCAATGTGCCTTCGTACACCTTACTTTGGCCAATCTTTTGGTAAAGTGATACGTGAATGTATTGGCCCACGGCTCGTTCAAAATCTTCCGGCTTCTTCAACGGCCGTTCGGCACCGGGTGAAGACACTTCTAAGAAGTATGCTTGCGGAATCGGATCGGGATCCAACGCGTCTAGCTGTTCAGACAATTCATCACTCACCAGCGCACATTCTTCAATGTTAATCCCACCGGGTTTATCAATATAGACGCGCAGGTACCAGCTCTTACCTTCCTTTACGAATTCCACATCGACCAGTTCGAATTGGTGACGGGCCACGATCGGTTGGACCAAGCTCGTCACGGTCTCGATGACTGTACTCAACTATATTCCGCCTCCTATATTTATCCATTAAAAAGAGTGAGCATGGCTGCTCACTCATTTAAAAACGAGTTTAATTACATTCTTAACTTTACTACAACTACGCCGTAATTGCAACTTACTCGCAAGTTGCCAAGACAATGATAAACCCTGCAATCGTAATAAATTCAAAAATTAGAAAATTCAGCTGCGTTAACTCTAACCGCCGTAGCCCGAACACCTTGATTAAGGTCAGGATAAAGGCGACGAAGAAGTACGCAATGACCAGGGCCAAAAATGGCGTTGCAGCAACACTGGCGATGAGACCACAGAACACGTACCCTAGTGCAATCAAACAATATCCCGCAAAGAAGAGCCAACCGTCTGGTAATCGAACGAATTGCCGTAACATGGGGAACACCCGCTTTCGTGATTGTCTGTGATTAAGTCATTCATTTCCTCAACCTCAGTATAGCACGTTTTTAGCATTTTGTAAGCGCTTCCCACGGGGTAAATCCCGCAAATCGGGGGTTACATCAGATCATCGAACAAACTCAGTTGGTTCTCATCGGGTAAGCCAGTCAAGACACCGTTTTCGGTCATAAAGTCAATCAACGTCTTCGAGACCTTCCCCCGCTTAGCTAAGTCTTCCTTAGAGATAAATGGTCGGTCGTTACGCGCGGCAACGATTTGCTTTGCCACGTTTAGGCCCAATCCGGGAGCCGCCCGAAACGGCGCAATTAAAGTGTTACCATCGATAATCCAATCGGCCGCATCGGACTTTTCCAGATCGATCATCTTAAAGTCAAAGCCACGTTCCAACATTTCGTTGGCGAGTTCCAAAACCGTTAACAGGTTCTTGTCCTTAGCCGAAGCATCCATGCCTTGGTCATTGATGGCCTTCATGGCGGCCTTGACCGCCGTCTTACCCTGCGACATGGCCACGACGTCGAAATCGTCGGCCCGCACGGAGAAGTAAGCGGCGTAGTAAATAATTGGGAAGTAGACCTTGAAGTACGCCACCCGCAAGGCCATTAGGACGTAAGCCGCCGCATGGGCCCGCGGGAACATGTACTTGATCTTTAAACAAGAGTCGATGTACCACTGGGGCACGTCGGTCTCGCGCATCTTATCCTGCCACTCATCCTTGATTCCCCGGCCGTGCCGTACCTGTTCCATGATCTGAAAAGAGGTTTCGGAATCTAACCCGTAGTTGATCAAGTCGGTCATGATGTTATCCCGACACCCAATCACGTTGGCGATGGTGGCGGTTCCGTTCTTGATCAACTCATCGGCGTTACCTAACCACACATCGGTCCCGTGAGACAACCCAGAAATCTGAAGCAACTGGGAGTAGTTCTGCGGGTGGGTCTGTTCGAGCATCCCCCGCACGAAACGAGTCCCGAATTCGGGCACACCCAACGTTCCCGTCTTGGACTGAATCTGTTCCGGTGTAACCCCTAACGACTCGGTCCCGGAGAACAACTTCATGACCCCCGGATCGTCCATTGGAATGGTGGTCGGGTCGACCCCAGACAAATCTTGGAGCGTCCGAATCATGGTCGGATCATCGTGACCCAGGATATCGATTTTCAAAATGTTATCGTGGATCGAATGGAAATCAAAGTGGGTGGTCTGCCAAGCAGCGTTTTGGTCGTCGGCCGGGTACTGGATCGGCGTAAAGTCGTAGATATCCATATAGTCCGGCACAACGATGATCCCCGCCGGGTGTTGGCCGGTGGTTCGTTTAACCCCGGTCGCCCCTTTGGCTAAGCGGTCGATCTCGGCGCCCCTGAAGGTCTGCTCGGTGTCGCGTTCATAGGCCTTGACGTACCCGTAAGCCGTCTTATCGGCCACGGTGCCGATCGTCCCCGCCCGGTACACGTTCTTCTCGCCGAACAATACCTTGGTGTAGTTATGGGCGATCGGTTGATAGTCCCCGGAGAAGTTCAAATCGATATCGGGCACCTTGTTTCCCTTGAAGCCTAAGAAGGTTTCAAACGGAATGTTATGCCCGTCGCCGATCATCAACGTGCCACATTGTGGACACTTCTTTTCGGGTAAATCGTAACCAGAGCTGTATTCCCCTTTGGTGTAAAAATGTGAGTACTGACAGTTCGGGCAACGGTAGTGCGGCGGTAAGGGGTTGACCTCGGTGATCCCGGTCAGCGTGGCCACCACACTGGACCCGACGGACCCCCGGGACCCAACCAAGTACCCGTCCTTATTGGACTTGGCTACCAGTCGTTGGGCAATCAAGTAAATCACGGAGAACCCGTTACCGATAATCGATTTCAGTTCCCGGTCGACCCGGTGTTGAACCAGTTCGGGCAACGGATCGCCATACCACGCGTGCGCGGTGGCCATGGTCCGTTCACGAATTTCATCTTCGGCGCCATCCATCCGCGGCGTGTAGAGCTTGTCCTTCAACGGATGAACTTCGTCGATCTCGTCGGCGATCTTGTGGGTGTTGGTCACCACAATCTCCTGGGCCGTTTCCGGTCCCAAAAAGGCAAACTGGTCCAGCATCTCGTTAGTGGTCAAGAACGGGACGGGCGGTAATTCCTGCCGGTTTAGCGGGTTAGCGCCCCCTTGCGAATGGATCAGGATCTTACGGTAAATGGCGTCGTTAGGGTTCAAATAGTGCACGTCCCCGGTCGCCACGACCGGTTTATTCAGGTCATGACCCAAATCCACAATATTCTTGATGATTTCGTGTAAGTGTTCCTCGTCAGCGATCAAGCCCGAGTCCAGCAGCGGTTGGTAAGCTTGCGGCGGTTGGACTTCCAGGTAGTCGTAGTACTTGGCCTTGGCCTCGGCTTCGACCTTCCCCTTTTGCATCATCGCGGTGAAGACTTCCCCCGACGAACAGGCGGAACCCACGATCAGGCCCTCCCGGTACTCCTCTAAAACGCTGCGGGGCACCCGGGGTACCCGGTAGAAGTACTTCACGTTGGATTCGGACACCAGCTTGAACATGTTCTTTAACCCGGCTTGGGTCTGTGCCAGGATGATGGCGTGATTCGGTCGGGCGTGCTTATAGGCGTCGTTATCGGTCATGTGGTCGTTCAATTGGTCGTGGAACTGCACGTGGTAGCGGTCCTCGGCGTCCTTTAAGAACAGATAATTCAAATGACCGGTCGATTCGGCATCGTAGACGGCCCGGTGATGGTGTTCCAGGCTGACGTGGAAGCGCTTGGCTAACGTGTTCAACCGGTAGCTCTTCAGCGTCGGGTACAGCCACCGCGCCAGCGTCAGGGTATCAATAATCGGGTTGGCAATCTCGTCCATACCATGGCGCTTATAACCGGTATTCATGAAGCCCACGTCAAACGTGACGTTATGCCCCACAATGATGGCGTCGCCACAGAACTCACGGAAGGCCTTGAAGACCTCCTCTTCGCTCTTGGACCCGGCCACCATATCGTCGGTGATACTGGTCAGGTTCGTGGTCTGTTCGGACAACGGAAAGCCGGGATCGATAAATTCATCGAATTGGTCGACCACGTTCTTGTGTTCCATCTTGACCGCGGACAGTTCGATCACCTTATCGTAGATGGCCGATAGTCCGGTGGTTTCCACGTCAAAGACCACGTAGGTCGCGCCGTCTAGGGGCACATGCGCACTGTTGTAGCCAATCGGCACACCGTCGTCCACCAGGTTAGCCTCGACTCCGTAAAGCATCTTCACGCCGGCCTTGGCGCCCGCATTAAAGGCCGCGGGAAAACCCTGGACGTCGGCATGGTCCGTGATGGCTAACGCCGGCATCCCCCATTTCTTGGCCTGGGACACGAAGTCGCCAATCGGATTGGTCGCATCCATCTGGCTCATGGTGGTGTGCAGGTGGAGTTCGACCCGTTTTTGGTCGGCCGGGGCCGTATCCTGGCGGGTGGCGTGCTTAACCTGGTTGATGTCATAGGCGTTCAGAGCCAAATCACGCATGAAGCTATCTTCTTGAACACTCCCACGGACCTTGACCCAACTGCCTTCTTCCACGCCGGCAAACTGGGCCTCGTCTTCGGCCCCCCGGGAGAACTTCTTGACCACGATGGAGGAAGTGTAGTCGGTGATCTTTAAGGTCAGCAGTTGCCGCCCCGACCGGAGTTTCCGAATTTCTTTGTCGAAAACGTAGCCCTCGACCACGACCGAGCGTTCCTCTTGGGTGATGTCGACCATTCGGGTGATCGGTTGATCGCCCTTAATGGTCTTCCCAATCTGGGTCGGCCCGCTAGCGGGTTGGACCTCGCCGTTAGCCTGCTGGCTTTGGCGTTTCTGATTGGCCTTTTCGATCGCCGCGGCAGCTTGTTGTGCGAGTTGCGCGTCGGTTTTTTCTCGTTGCGCCTTAAATTCGTCGATCTTGGCCTGCGATTTAGATTCGTCGACCATGACCTGAATGTTAAATTTCGGAAACCCGGCCTGCCGGTAGGTGTCTTCCAGTGGTCCTAAGGCCTGATTTTGTAGGAAGTCCTTAATGACTTCGTTTTGGGCATACAGTAGCACCCGCTGGTCGGCATCCAGTTCTGGCACCTGCGACTGGCGCAGTTCCTGCACTAAATTGTTGGTCAGCCCACTATTTTGGACCACCCATAACCAGTAATCACCCAGTAGCCGATTGGTCAATGCCGGATTAGTCGTCTGAATTGCAGCCGACACCGTGGCAATCTCGTGAAAGGCCAGTTGCAGGTGCTGCTGAAGCGTGGCAAACGTCTGGTACGGCAAAATTTCTGGAAACTGCAGTTGGAAATGCCACCGTCGCGATTGTTCGTGCACGGTCAACCGTTCGAGGGTGGCCGCCTTAAAGTTCTCTTGGTCAGCCAGTTGGCTGAGATCTAATTGTTGTAGCAGCTTTTCAAATAAGCTATGTCGATCTTCGTCCACGAGGAATCCCCTTCCTAATCTGTTTTCCGTCGAAAAAAGACCAGCCCCAATCGCTGGTCTTTTTCGTGGGGCAACTAGTCGTTATCCTTAAAGAGGATTTCGATGGTGCTAGCCACCTCATCCTTAATGACTTCGACCGTCTCCCCGGTCTTACGAATCTTGATTTCAACGATGCCTTCGCCGGCCTTCTTGCCGACCGTAATCCGGGCTGGAATCCCGATCAAATCGGAATCCGCAAACTTCACACCCGGCCGTTCTTTCCGGTCGTCGGTCAAGACCCGGTAACCAGCAGCGGTTAATTGTTGTTCTAATTCAGCCGTAAGGTCCGCTTGATCCGCCTTCTTTAAGTTGACCGGAATCAAGTGAATGTCGTACGGGGCAATGTTCCGGGGCCAAACCAACCCGTGTTCATCGGCATTTTGTTCCGCAACCGCGGATAGTAATCGGCTAACCCCGATACCGTAACAGCCCATCACCACTGGTTGTTGCCGCCCGTTTTCGTCGAGCACCGTAGCGCCCAATGCATCGGAATAACGGGTTCCCAGTTTAAAGATATGCCCAATTTCAATTCCCTTGGTGAACTTCAACACCCCGGCACCGTCCGGCGACAAATCTCCCGCCTGGACGTTACGTAAGTCGGCATAAGCGTCAACCCGGAAATCCCGATCAACGTTGGCGTTCAGATAATGGTGACCATCTTCGTCGGCCCCCACGGCCACGTTGACCATGTCACCCACATATTGGTCGGCCAAAATTTTGACGTCATCCCCAACGCCTACCGGTCCTAACGACCCAAAGTTGGCTCCCAGGTATTTCTGTGCATCTTCGGCCGTGGCCGGATCTAAGAAGTCGGCATCTAAGTAGTTCTTTAGCTTCACTTCATTGACTTCGTGGTCACCACGAACCAACACTAAGACGGGTTGATCCTTGTCAGCCATGTAAAACATGGTCTTGACTAATTCGCTGGGCTTAACCTTCAAAAAGTCGGCCAATTCGTCAATGCTGTGGACTCCTGGCGTGGCGATCTTCTTGAGGTCTTCTAGTGGCGCGTGCGATTTCTTACTGATGAACAGGCTCTTGGCCATTTCCAAGTTAGCCGCGTAATCGGAAGCATCAGAGTAAACGATGGTGTCTTCGCCTACGGGAGCAATGGCGGAAAATTCCTTAGAATCACTGCCGCCCATCGCGCCCCCATCACCTACAATGGCCCGATAATTCAGGCCAATGCGGTCAAAAATTCGTTCGTAAGCGGCTTCCATCTGACCGTAAATCCGATCAAGATCTTCGTCGTTTAGGGTAAAGGAGTAGGCATCCTTCATGATAAACTCGCGCCCCCGCAACAAGCCGTAACGTGGGCGATCCTCATCCCGGTACTTGGCTTGGATCTGATACATCACAAGAGGCAATCGTTTGTACGACTTCACGGCGTCACGCACCAACATGGTGTAAGTTTCTTCATGGGTGGGACCCAAGATAAAGTCGCTATCGTGACGATTCTTAAACTTAAACAAGTTGGGGCCATAAGTATCGTAACGTCCGGACTCCTTCCACAAAGAAGCGGGTAAGACCGCCGGCATCAACGTTTCTACGGCGTCGATCTTATCCATTTCCTCGCGAATGATCGTTTCAATGTTGGTTAGTACCCGAAAGGCCAGTGGGAGATAAGCGTACATCCCCGCGGTGACCTGTCGAATATAACCGGCTCGCAGCATCATCTGATGACTGAGAGCTTCTGCATCATTCGGGACCTCTTTCAAGGTTGGAATGAGTAGTTTTGATTGCTTCATAATCCAATATTCCCTTCTCGTAACGTAATTACCGAATAAAGTAGCGTTCGATATCGTTCCAGGTTACCAACAACATCAGGAGGACCAAGAAGGCCACCCCGACCAAGGTAATCCCCGCTTCCACGTTTTCCGATAGTGGTTTGCGGCGAACGGCTTCAATTAGGTTTAATAATATTTTACCACCATCTAAGGCTGGAATTGGTAATAAATTGACGATGGCCAGGTTCAGGGATAGAAACGCCAGGAAGTTCAAGATCCCGACCAACCCGAACTGCGTCGCCTGTGAGGTCGTGGCAAAAATGGCCACCGGCCCACCTAAATCGTTTAGGCTAAAGTGGCCCGCCACCATGTGCCACAGCGCCCCAAAGAGCAGCTTGGTCATGGTCCAGGTCTGCGTAAACCCGGATAATAGGATGGCCCCGACGTTTTTATCCTTCGCCTGGGTAATGCCAATCATCCCGACCGTCTTTCCATTAGACTTTTCACCCTTTGGCGTCACCGTCAGTTGACGGGGCTTCCCATCACGTTGAATGGTTAACGTGGTCCGCTTGTTCGCGCGGGGCTGAATCGCCTGGCTCAGAGCCGTCCAATCCTTGGTTGCTTTACCGTTAACGGCCACAATCTTATCGTTGGTTTTCACCCCGGCCGTTTGGGCGACCGACACCGGCGAGCTCGCCACCTGAACCTGATTAGTTCCCGTGGCCACCCCACCCTGGGCAATCGACATCAACATGAAGGTCACAATGGCCAAAAAAATGTTGTTCATCGGTCCAGCAAAGTTAGTCATTAACCGCCGGCCTAACGACGCAGACGGAAATTGAACGTCTTTGGGTGCAATCCGTAACTCGGTGCCGTCCGATTCAATAATCGTGGCATCGTGATCGACCGAATACCGCTTAACTGCGGACTCATCACCGTTTTCATAACCTTCAATCCATAACTCATTTTCCAGGTCCGTCGCCGTAACCTCCAGCGGAATACCGTTAAACAAGGTCGACTTCTTACTGGTATTGATCCGTTCCACCGTGTCGTGGGCCCCGATAAATAGGCTGACCGGCGTCCCGGGTTTAAGTTCTTCCTCGTCATCTTCGGCTCCGGCCATCCGGACGTACCCGCCCACGGGTAAGAGTCGTAAGGTATAGGTTGTCCCGTCCTTACCCCGATGATAGACCAGCTTCGGCCCCATCCCAATGGAGAATTCACGGACCAGTATTCCACCCCGTTTGGCAAAATAAAAGTGTCCGAATTCATGCACGATCACCAGGATCCCGAAGACAATGATAAAGGTAATAATCGTTTTAATCACAGATTTCGTCCCTTCCTCAGTTCGTTGTCTTAGTCGATAATACACGCCTGGTGCAACCTGGCACCGTAACGCCTAATTCGCTGTGTCTTAGCATACCCTAAGCCCCACCGTGGACGCAAGCGAACGTCTTCTAATTAAATCAGGCCAAAGAGGTGAATCACGGGCAGTACTAACAGTAAACTATCAAACCGATCTAGGATCCCCCCATGACCCGGTAAAATTCGGCCGGAATCCTTGACGCCATAGTACCGTTTCAGCGCCGATTCGACTAAATCCCCGAACTGACCCACAATGGAAAAGATCAGGGTTAAGAGGATCATCGTGGGTAAGCTGTAGTGGCCAAACGGGAAGAAAGCCCAGAAAATGGACACAATCAGCGTAGCGACCACCGTGCCCCCGACGGATCCTTCCCAGGTCTTATTGGGACTAATGTGTGGGGCTAACTTATGGCGGCCCAACTTACGACCAATCATGTAGGCCCCAGAATCGGTCACCCACACGATAAATAATGCGTAGAGTAACGCCACCAGGCTAATGGCCCGAGCAGCAATGAAAAAGTGAAAGCCAATCCCGATGTACAACATGCTCAGGGTGATCACCCCGGCATCATCAAAGGAGAAACGGTTACGTGACACCACCGTCCGTAAGAGCAGTAATAACACAAATAAGTACACGATGTACCAGGGACTGAGGTGTCCCGGTAAGTCCCGCCACCACGATTCCGGCGCAATCACTGCTAAGATCCCAATCCCCGAAATGATGGCTTCCGGACTGACCAGCAGCTTCTTACGCATCACCAAAATTTCCGATAACGCCACCAGCCCTAAGGCGAAGGCCGCAATATCAACCCAAATGCCACCAGCAATGATAATGGGAATAAAGATGATTAACGCCACCACTGCCGTAATAACCCGTTGTTTCATATTCTACGCTCCTCAATCACAAAGTTTTAATTAGTCAGCCCGCCAAAACGACGGTGCCGTTGTTGATATTGATAAATCGCTTGTTCCAGCGTTGTCTGGTCGAAATCGGGCCAATGCCGATCCATAAAGACAAATTCGCTATAGGCCACCTGCCATAACATGAAGTTCGATAGGCGCTCTTCTCCACTCGTTCGAATCAGTAAATCAGGATCCTGGAGAGCGCCCAGATCGCCGGTCATCAGGTGCTGACCGATCTGATCCTCATCGATGGTCGCCGGATCGAGCTGCCCCGCTTGAACCTGGCGTGCCAGAGATTGGACGGCCGTGACAATTTCGGCCCGCCCCCCGTAGTTCAACGCAAAGTTTAACACCATCCCCGTGCAAGCCTGCGTGGCTTCAATCGCGTCGTGAACGGCCTTTTGGGTCGCAGTGGGTAACTGGTCCGTGTAACCCATGACTTTGACGCGAATATTATTTTTCACCAAGTCCGGGACAAAAGTCCCAAAGAAATCGACGGGTAACTTCATTAAATAGTTCACTTCGGTCGTGGGGCGCTTCCAATTCTCGGTGGAAAACGCGTAAAGGGTCAACACTTTAACGCCCAAGTGACTAGCCGCCTTGGCAACCGTCTTGACCGTGTTCATCCCCTGCTTGTGGCCCGCAATTCGGGGCAAGTGACGCTGTTGCGCCCACCGACCGTTGCCATCCATAATGATGGCAACGTGGGCGGGAATATTCTGCTCGTCCAGCTGCAATTCGGCCACCTCACCGGTTTGCTGATCTTTATTTAAAAATGAAAACACAGTGCACCTCCATTGCTCTTCTTACAACCTCTCATCTTAACAAAAAAAGGGCCAGGATACTATCCTAGCCCCCAAATTGAGCGAAAACTTTAGCTTTTAGTCGACTACTCGATTAACCGCCATTCACCGCGTTTCGCATCCACTAACGTGCCAAAATAGCTCAGCAAGTTGTTGGCGTCATCCGCACTGACTTGACCCAACATGTTCAAGCCTTCGCCCGTAGGAATTGGGTCGGACAAGTCGGTAATCTCATTGTCGTTTTCAATCTTAGCCTTCGAGAAAGCGACAATCCAGTCGTCACCAATCAGCTGCGTGACAATAAAGAACAGGTTAAAATCATCACTAACAAAGGCGGGTTGCGCGTATACCCCGTCTTGAATCTGTTCCAATTCTGCCCCGTTGTAGTTTAGTACCGAAACATTTTCTGCGTTTACCGGGTTATTTAACCGAAAAACCATCTTCCCAAATTCCTTAGAACCCGGGGTAATTTCAACGTTTTCTTGTTGGTTATCTTCTGCCATGAGTCAACACTCCTTACTAGTGACTAGTCCGTCAAGACTTCCTTTTCCTTATCCGCCGCAATGGCGTCCACACCCTTGATGGCCTTGTCCGTTTCCTTTTGAACTTGGTCTTCTAGGTTGTGCAGCTGGTCGTCGGTGTAATCGCCAGCCTTGTGGCCCTTCTTCAGGCCGTCCATGGCTTCGCGTCGCACGTTACGCACCGCTACCTTACCTTCTTCGGCCGTTGCCTTAACTTGCTTGGCGATTTCCTTACGCCGCTCCTCAGTCAATTGTGGAATGACCAACCGAATGGCCGTCCCATCGTTGGCAGGGGTAATGCCGACGTCGGACTCCAGAATTCCCTTTTCGATGTTATCTAGCGCCGACTTGTCAAACGGCGTCACCATCAAGATCCGGGGTTCCGGAATCGTAATCGATGCGACTTGGTTCAACGGCGTTGGTTGGCCATAATAGTCAACCATGACGCGGTTTAAAATGCTAGCGTTGGCCCGACCGGCCCGAATCGTTCCCAATTCGCGCTTCAAAGCGTCTTCCGCTTTTTTCATCTTACTTGCTGCTGTGGTAATGATCTGATCTGCCATCTGTCTTACCCCTTACTATAAACTGTCGTTCCGATATTAGCGCCCTCGACCACCTTGCGAATGTTGCCACTCTTATTGAGGTTAAAGACCACTACCGGAATATCGTTATCCATGGAGAATGAGCTTGCCGTCGTATCCATCACGTGAAGCCCCTTGTTGATGATGTCCAACTGCGTTAACTGGTCGAACTTCACCGCGTTAGGATCCTTCTTCGGATCTGCCGAGTAGATACCGTCAACGCCGTTCTTGGCCATCAAGATGGCATCCGCGTTGATTTCAGCTGCCCGCAATGCCGCCGTGGTATCCGTAGAGAAGTAGGGACTCCCTGTCCCCCCAGCAAAAATCACAACCCGTTCCTTTTCCAAGTGTCGAATTGCCTTCCGCCGAATATAGGGTTCAGCGATTTGCCGCATCTCAATCGACGTTTGCACTCGGGTGGGCACACCGATGGATTCCAGATTATCTTGGAGGGCCAAGGCGTTCATGATGGTCGCCAACATGCCGATATAGTCGGCCTGGGCCCGCTCCATCCCCATCTGGGAACCAGCAACGCCCCGCCACATATTACCGCCACCGACCACGATTGCGATTTGAACGCCCAGATTGTAGACGTCCCGGATTTCTTGGGCCACCGTCTTAATGACGGGAGGATTAATTCCAAATCCCTTATCCCCGGCGAGAGCCTCACCGCTGAGCTTTAACATGATTCGCTGATACTTTACGTCCGCCATTGCGTTTCCTCCTATTGTATTCTGAGAACAATTCTATCATATTCCCCGAATTAGTGATAGTCAGGGCCCACGAAATCACCCTGTTCCTAAAATCTGCTCATAAGAAAAGCGTAGACCGCAAGCTGCGGCTACGCTTTTAGCTCAAAAATTAACCGTTGATTTGGTCTTGGACTTCCTTGGCCAGGTCAACCGTTGGCTTTTCGATGCCTTCACCAACTTCGTAACGGACAAAGGTCACTAACTTACCACCCTTGCTAGCCACGAATTGGCTCACCGTTTGGTCGCCATCCTTGACGAATGGTTGGTCAGCCAAGCTGATTTCGGATAAGAACTTGTGCAAACGACCTTCAACCATCTTTTCGACGATCTTTTCAGGCTTGCCTTCGTTCAAGGCTTCTTGCTTCAAGACTTCGCGTTCGTGAGCTAAGCGGTCGGCTGGAATGTCGTCCTTAGAAACGAATTCTGGGTTGATCGCAGCAACGTGCATCGCAACGTCCTTAGCCGTCGCTTCATCCGCACCATCTAAGACCACCACAGCAGCGATTTGGCCACCTTGGTGTAAGTAAGCGCCGAAGACTTGGTTGTCGGTCTTCTTAACAACCGCAAAACGCCGTAATTGAACGTTTTCACTCGTCACTTGCGTGGTTTTGATGATGGCTTCTTGGATGGTTTCACCATCGGCCGTCTTCAAAGCCAAAGCAGCGTCCAAACCAGCTGGTTCTTGCTTGGCAATCGTGTCACCAATCGTGTCAACTAAGCCGTTGAACGTGTCGTTAGTGGCCACAAAGTCGGTTTCGGAGTTAACTTCGATGATGGCAGCGTCGTTGCCGTTCACGACAACCTTAGCCAACCCGTTAGCTGCCACGTTACCACTCTTCTTCTTGGCCTTGGCAATTCCCTTTTCACGCAGGAAGTCGATGGCCTTGTCCATGTCGCCTTCAGAAGCAACTAAGGCCTTCTTGGCATCCATCATCCCAACTTGGGTTTTGTCCCGTAATTCTTTAACTTGTGCCGCAGTAATCTTGCTTGCCATGTGTAATGGCCTCCTTTTATAATCATAACGTTAGCGCCTAAAAAAGGCTGACCTAATCTCAGGCCATTAACGGTCCTTATTAAGCCAGCCTAAGGTGCTTTAAAGCGTGTATTTGGAAAGTTCCCGAACCGGGAACCTTGCATTTAATTACTTGTTGTCGCCTTCAACGGCGTTAACGATGTCTTCCATCGAGTTGTCAGACTTAGCTTGGCCATCCTTGGCAGCGTCATCCTTCTTACCTTCGAAAGTCTTTTCGTCAACTTGGTCTTCCCCTTGACGACCTTCAACAATGGCATCAGCCATCTTGGAAGTGATCAGGCGAACGGCCCGGATAGCGTCATCGTTAGAAGGAATCACAACGTCGATGTCATCTGGATCGGTGTTGGTATCAACCATGGCAACGATCGGGATGTTCAACTTTTGTGCTTCGTGAACCGCGATTTGTTCCTTACGTGGGTCAACGATGAACAGCACGTCAGGCAATTTAGGCATGTCTTCGATCCCGCCTAAGAACCGTTCCAACTTGTCTTGAGACTTCTTCAACAAGGAAACTTCCTTCTTAGGTAAGACGTCAAACGTCCCGTCAGTTGCCATCTTCTTTAAGCTCTTCAGACGCTTGATCCGCGTTTGGATCGTTTCCCAGTTGGTCAAAGTCCCACCTAACCAACGGTGGTTAACGTAGTATTGGCCCGCACGGGTAGCTTCTTCTTCGATGGAATCTTGAGCTTGCTTCTTAGTCCCGACAAACAGAACCACGGCACCCTTAGATGCTTCGTCCTTCATATAGTTGTAAGCAGCGTCGATCAACTTCACCGTCTTTTGTAAGTCGATGATGTAGATGCCGTTCCGTTCCGTAAAGATGTATTGCTTCATCTTTGGGTTCCAACGACGCGTTTGGTGACCAAAGTGGACACCGGCTTCGAGCAGTTGTTTCATTGAAATAACAGCCATGATAAAATGCCTCCAAATAGTTTTTGATTTCCTCCCCGGCGCTCAATTGGTCACGGAACTCATCACGAGCACCCCCGCGACCATCACGCAAGGTGTGAATTGGCGCATACGCACCGACAGTTATTATACAAAAGCCCCCACCGAAACACAAGCCAAAACCGTAAAAACTTTAGAAAAAATTGACAATTTAACGGAGGTATGATAAACTGCTAGGGAACTTAGACAGGAGGAAATGCACATGATAAAAGCGGTCGTCTTCGATGTTGATGACACGCTCTATGACCAAAAGGCGCCGTTTGTCGCCGCCTTAGCGCCGATTATTCAGGTGCCAACTAGCTTTGATCTAACCAGGACGTTTCAAGCCTATCGCCGCCAAAGCGGTCAGCTGGCCAAGCCCCTGACTTCCCGACGAACGGCAGATTGGCACCTCACGCGGTTAAACAACGCTCTGCACGCTCAGGACCTTCCTCCGGTAACCCCGGAAGCCGCAGCGGCCTTTCAAGCAGCCTACGTGCAAGGTCTTCAGGACATCAAGCTGTTTCCCGGTCTAGCGACAGCGCTCGATCAACTTAAAGATCAGTATCAGCTGGGCATCATTACCAATGGTAAAACGGATTATCAGTTAGCCAAGGTGATGCGTCTGCAGATGCACCGCTGGATCGACCGCGACACTATCCTGACGTCTGAAGAAGCCGGCGTCGCGAAGCCCGATCCCCAGATTTTCACCATGATGAATCGGCGGCTCAATCTCCGCGCTAGCGAAACCGTCTACGTGGGCGATTGCTACAGCCTAGATATCCGGGCCGCTAAGCAAGCCGGTTGGCAAGCCTTTTGGTTTAACCATCGCAACTTTGAAATGCCCGATGGGGATTGGACCCCTGACCAAACCGTCGAGGACCCCACCGAGCTACAGAATCTCCTACTCGCCCTAAGCGGCGTGATGCAACTCTAATCGAGACACCTAAAAACACCATCCCCGTCGTATTTGACCGGAGATGGTGTTTTTAGTGGCTAGCTAAAACTGAACTTCGTTTTCCGCCTGACCCGTTTCAATTAATTGCTTATTATTATTTAACGCATATTGAACCATGTTCTTCACGGCCGTCTTGGTGTAAAAGGCGATGTGGGGGCTGATCAACACGTTATCGCGACGCATCAGGTTCTTCAGCCGTTCGTCTGGAATGGCCTCGAAACTACCGAAATCGGTGTTAAAAATTCCCACTTCATCTTCGTACACATCCAACGCTGCCCCCGCGACTTTTCCGCTATCCAGAGCCCGAATCAACGCATCGGTATCCACCAGCGCTCCTCGTGCCGGGTTAACGATCCACACGCCGGTCTTCATCTTCGCAAAGGCCGCATCATTTAACATATGCTGGTTATCCTTAGTGGCCGGAGCATGCAATGAAATCACATCGGCTTGCGCGTAGAGCTCATCTAAGGTATCCACGTAAATCCCCTGCTTTTCCAGTTCCGGATTGTGGAAAACGTCGTAGGCAATCACCTTCGCCCCAAAACCTTGGTAGATCTTTAACGCCGCACGACCAATCCGGCCGGTCGCCACAATCCCCACGGTCATCGAATTTAACTCGTCGGCAATGTCCGGCGCCCAGCGTAGATCCCCCTGGGCCTGTTTACGGTCAAACGTCGGTGTCCGCCGCAGTAACCGCATTAGTTCGGTTACCGTAAACTCCGCAATCGCCGCCGGTGAATAGGCGGGAACGTTCGTCACCTTAAAGCCGTTGCGTTTAACGGCATCGGCGTCGACGTTATCGACCCCCACGTTACGCAAGGACAGATTGGTAATGCCTAGGGCCGCCAATTTATCTAACACGGCCGCCGTATACGGTTTTTGTTGATAAACCACTGCTCCGTCATATCCGTGAGCCAAGTCCACCGTAGTATCATCTAACAGCTGACTAACAGCCTTCACTTCAATTCCTTGGGCTTGCGACCATTGTTCTAAGTATGGTCGTTCGTCGTCGCGAATTCCATAAGCAATAATCTTCACAGTCGGTTCCTCCTTAAGTATTTTGCGTGCTAAATCACTAAACTACGTTCCTATCTTATCATGAAACCCTTTAAATCTTCACGGGAACGCTTTCGGAAAGTTCACTGCGGGAGGGTAACCCCGTGAGCCCGCAAAAAACGCACTTTTTTTTGTCGCGATTGGTGCTTGAAGGCCCACTCGGCGTGCAGCGCGTCATGCTTGGTCTTAAAGGCTTCCTGGTACAGGACCCGCACGGGCGGATGGGCCCTGGTATACTTAGCCCCTTTACCCGCACGGTGGGTCGCAAATCGCTGAGCGACGTCGGTCGTGAACCCACCATAAAACGAATTATCCGCGCAGAGCAAGACGTAAAAGTAATAGGCCTTAGCCATACAACAGTCGCCCCACTTCCGCCGTATAGTGACCGGTGGCATCGTAGACCGTCAGGGGAGCCAAAAAGCGCTGACCGCCGGGTTTACCGTCCTTAATGGCCTCCACCAGCACCATGTTGGCCTCCTTTTCCGGCTTGGGGTAGACCAAGCGGATGCGTTTGGGGGCTAGTCGATGGGCCTGCATAACCGCTAAAAGTTCTAATAACCGATCGGGGCGGTGGACGAAGTAGGCCTTACCGTTCATTTTAAGTAATCCACTAGTGGTCGCAACGACCGTAGCCAGCGTGGTGGTGATTTCGTGTCTAGCGATAGCCAGGTAGCGGTTGGGGTTCTTCTGGCTATCCGGTAGGTCCGCAAAGTACGGCGGGTTGCACGTTACGACGTCCACCGAATCCTTAGGAATCCATTGATTCACCTCGGCCAAGTCCCCTTGATAGACCGTCATCTGCCCGTCTAGTTGGTTGAGCGTTACGCTTCTGCGGGCCATGTCCGCTAAGCGTGGTTGCAGCTCTACCTCGGCGATCTGTCCCTTGGTTCGCTGACTCATAAATAGTCCCACGGCACCGTTTCCGGCGCAGAGGTCTACCGTATGACTATTGGCCTTAGTTGGCAACTTGGCAAACGCCGCCAAAAGTACGGCGTCTAAAGAAAATGCAAAGACCTCGGGACTTTGAATGATTTGAATATCCTGACTGTAAAGTTGGTCGATTCGTTCGCCCGGACGTAACTGTGGTTGCCCCATTCCGGCATCCCATCCTTTCAAATTATGGGGAGATTGCTTGCAACCCCCCCGTTTTTTTTGCATACTAGACAGATAAAGGTTCACTGTGAGAGGAGTGCGTCACCCATGTTCTATTCGTTTTTACGCGGGTTTATCCGCGTGCTGTTGGCCCTAATCAACGGTCACGCTAAATACCTGCACCGCGAAGACTTACCGGATGGGCCCTACATCTTAGTGGGTCCCCACCGGACTTGGTTCGACCCCATCTACTTTGCGTTGGGGGCCAGTCCCCGGAAGTTTAGCTTTATGGCGAAAGAAGAGTTGTTCCAAAATCCAATTTTACGATGGATTTTGAATCATGCCAATGCTTTTCCGGTAAATCGGGATCATCCGGGGCCCTCGGTCATCAAAACACCAGTCCGAATTCTCCGCCAAGGCGACCTATCGTTAATCATCTTTCCGTCCGGTAGTCGGCACTCCGCCGAGCTCAAGGGCGGTGCGGCCGTGATTGCCAAGATGGCCAAGGTTCCCTTGATCCCTACGGTCTACCAAGGGCCGTTGACCTTTAAACAGTTACTCACCCGTAAACCAGTCACCGTAGCTTACGGGCAGCCCATCACCGTTGATCGCAAGCTCAAACTCGACGAAGCGGGCTTGGCCCAAGTTGAGCAACAAATGCAACGGGCCTTCGACCAATTGGACCGCGAAATTGACCCAACTTTCCATTACGTGGACGTCACGGGCGAAAAACAAGCCGCTAAAGCCCAAAAACTTGAACAAACTGAGGAAAAGGCTGAAAAGAAACTGGAAAAAAAGTAGTGAAACCCGAAACGCGCCTGGGAAAACTCCCAGACGCGTTTTTTTACGTTCTGATCAGCACCGTTAAACCGCACCTCGACAGTTCACTCGGTGCAATTCAGAGGTTAAGCGTGCGCTGCATTTTGCAGTTGGATCATCTCGTAGTAATAACCCCGTTGACGCATCAGTTCATCATTGGTTCCGCGTTCGACAATGTGGCCTTGATGCAAGACCAGGATCAAGTCGGCGTTTTGAATCGTGGACAATCGGTGCGCGATGGCTACCGTGGTGCGATTGGCCCGTAAGCGGGACAACCCAGTCTGGATCATGGTTTCCGTTTGGGTGTCGACGTTGGCCGTCGCTTCGTCTAAGATCAAAATCTTGGGATCGGTCACCACGGTCCGCGCGAAGGTGATCAATTGGCGCTGACCGGCCGAATATTCGGTCCCGCGTTCCAAGACGGGTGTCGCGTAGCCCTGAGGTAACCGATCGATAAACTCATCGGCCTGCACGAACTGGGCCGCCCGGTGAACCTGCTGGTCGGTAATCGCGGGATTAAACATCCGGATGTTACTCTGAATGTCCCCGTAGAAGAGTTGCGGTTCCTGAAGGACCAGTCCCAGTTTAGCCCGTAATTCTGCGGCCGGATACTCCCGAATGTCACGCCCATCAATCAGAACTTGACCACTCTGGAATTCGTAGAAGCGCATTAAAACGTTAATCGTCGAGGTTTTTCCCGACCCGGTTTCCCCGACCAACGCCACGGTTTGCCCGGGTTCGGCCACGAAGGACACGTCCTTTAAGACCGGGTGCTTAGGGTCGTAACCAAACGTCACGTGCCGAAATTCGACCTTTCCCTGAGTAATCTGAGCCCCAGCCACGGGGTGTTGTTGCGGCGCCAAGGTTCGGTCGTCAAGAATCTTCAAGACCCGCGAACCGGCGACCATCCCGTTTTGAAAGTCGCTCAGACTATCCATCATCTGACTCATCGGGCTATAAAAGTTATTCAGGTAGGTGATAAAGGCGTACACGACCCCGGCCGCCACAACCTCGTGCATACCGCGTAAGCCGAATAGTCCCAGCACAATCACCGTCCCTAACGCGTAGAGCAGGTTAATCATGGGACTGAGGAGTAACGAATTGGTTCGAATCATGGCCCGCCGCGTGCCGTAGTACGCTTCATTGGTCTTTTCAAACCGCGTTGCCATTCGCTTTTCTTGCCGAAATTCCTGAATTACGCTGATGCCGGTAATCGCTTCGCTAAGCTTCGTGTTGAGCTCACTCAAGCGTTCCCGCATCCGCCGGTAGACCCGCGAACTAAACTTCTGATAGTACCAAATTACAAAGAGCAGGAATGGCACCAGCAGCAATGTGGCTAACGCGACCGTCCAGTCGGTCAGTGCCATGGCAACGACTGAAGTAATCACCGCAAACACGGCAAAAATCAGCGTGTTAAATAGCGCCCAAAAGTTCGAGAAGGTCATGGTATCGTTCATCAACCGGGACAGAATCGAGCCCCCGGGGGTCTGGTCAAAGTAGCGCATCCCCTTACCGTGCAAATCGGCAAACAGGTGCCGCCGCACACCTTCTAGCATGTACTCGGCGCCCATGGTACTGGTGTAGTTCTGCCAATACTGGGTCAACGCCTTGACCACCATCCCGAACAGGTAAAGCCCAGCGAACAGCCACATGATACCTAACGTGGCCGAACCGCGGCGCAGGTAATGATCCATATACAATTGGAGCAGCCACGGCAAGAACACGTTAATTCCGCTGATCAGCGCCGAAAAGAGAATCGACCCGATAAAGAACCATTTGTAAGGCGCAGCGAACTTGATCAACCGTTTAATCACCGTCAGCTGTTCCTTGGTGGACATGCTGTGCGCCCACACCGATTCCGTCGTTTTATTCGTGGCCATTCGTCTCGCCTCCCTTGACGCGGGTTTCTAATTGTTGTTGCGTAAACATCTGGTAATACCAACCGTGGGTGGCCATTAAGCTGGCATGGTCCCCCCCCCCGTTCGATGATCTGACCGTGATCCATCACGATAATTTCGTCGGCGTTCATCACCGAACTTAACCGATGCGCCGCGATGATTGTGGTCTTGTTGGCCCGTTCTTGGCGCAGGTTCGTGAGAATTTCGGTTTCGGTCTCCGCGTCGACCGCGGACAACGCATCGTCTAAGATCAGGAGTTCCGGATTGATCAATAACGCCCGGGCAATCGCTAACCGCTGACGTTGGCCCCCGGACAGCGAGATGCCGTCTTCACCAACCTGGGTGGCATAACCGGCCGGCAGTTGGGCGATTTGGTGGGCCAGATCACTCTTTTTCGCCGCAGCGACCACTTGGGCTTCCGTTGCCTGGGGCCGGGCAAACCGAATGTTTTCCAGAATGCTATCCGAGAATAGGAAGCTTTCCTGCGGCACGTAGCCGATAGCCGGCAGATAACTGTCTAGCGCATAATCCTTGATGGGGTGCCCCCCAAACCTAATTTCACCTTGATAATCGTCAAATTCGCGCAAAATTAATTTCATGATGGACGACTTACCAGCACCTACCCGGCCCACGATACCCAGGGTGTGGCCGGCTGCGAGGTCAAAGTTGATATCGTGTAGACTGGTCTGTTCGTCGTCGGGATAGTTGAACTGCGTCACGTGGTAGTTCAGGGCCCCCTGCGGCCGCGTCGTTAACCCATCCGTTTTGTCAATGACCTTACTTTGCTGGTTCAATAGTTCCATGACCCGGTCATAGCTGGCGTTGCCCCGTTCCATGGTATTAAATAACATCCCCACGGCAAACATCGGCCAGACCATCATGGCCAGATAACTGATAAAGGAGACCAGATTACCGATGGTGATGGTCCCTTGCATGACAAAGGTTCCCCCGAGCACGATGGTGGCCACGTACGAGATGGAAATAATCAGGGTAATCCCCGGATCGAACAACGAATCTAAGTGGTTGACGTGCCGGTTGATCTGAATGGTTTGCGCAATCTGTCGATTGTAGTCGGCAATGTCTTCTTGGTCCTGGCCTAACGCCTTAATCACCTTGATACCACTAATGCTTTCCTGAGCCTTGTTGTTCAATCGCGAAAAGGCTGCCTGGGACTTACCAAACGCCCGGTGAATTTTTTGCCCCAAAAACCAAGACACTCCCGCCAAAAACGGAAACGGAATGATTGCTAGTAACGTCAACCGCCAGTTAATCAAGGCCATCATGGCAATCAACGTGGTTCCCCCAGTAATGATGGCGTCGGCAAATTGGAGGATTCCCCCGCCAGCCACCCGTTGCACGGCTTCCAGGTCGTTAGTGGCGTGAGCCATCAAGTCTCCCGTTCGGTAACGCTGATAGAAGGTGCGGTCCATACGCATAAAGTGTTGGAACAATCGATCCCTTAAAAGCTGTTCCAACCGTGCCGCACCACCCCAGATGGCATTACGCCACATGTAGCGCGTCACATACTGGGCCACCGCCGCGCCGGTCACCAACGCTAGATCAAACGCTAATAGTGACCCGGTCATCGTCCGTCCGTGGATACTGTCGACCATATTCCCGATAATTCGGGGCGGTACGATAGCAATGATGGCCGTTAATAATAGCCCGATGACTCCGACCAAGTAACGTCGCCACTCAAGGCGAAAGTACCACGCTAATTTTTTAAAGATACTCACCCAGCATCCCTCCTTAAATTAAAATACGATTAGAAACTAATTATAGCAGACTTAACTATTCTAGCGAACTCCGCTAAAAAAGCAATCAAAAAAACTCGTCACCAACCGCTGGCGACGAGTCTTCCATTAACGAAGCTATTTCTTAGTATTACGGGATTGTTGTTGCATGGCATTCATCATTTGATGAAGCTTTCGTTGCGATGGCTTTTGCCCCATCTGTAACATCATGGCTCGTAATTGATCTTCATTAATAGGCGGATTGTCTCTCAGGTAGTTTTCCATGTATTTGCGAGCACCGAAAAAGCCCCCGACGGCACAGGCAATTCCGACGACGATCACGATAAGGATCCAAATTCCAGTTGACAAGACGTTTCCCTCCCTTACAAAAGCATTCATTAGACAATTTTACACAAACTTAACCCAAAATAAAAGAGTGAATCTCCAAAAAGACTCACCCCACTACCCTAATCGTCACGTAATCCTTTGTCCCGTTGGACCTGGCGAACCTTTTCGGGCGTGACCTCTTTACCATTTTTATCGTAAACCTGCATCATTTCGACCTGGCTTTTGAAGCTTTCGCGAAAAAGCTTCAGGTATTGCTGCCGTAAATCAGCCCGTTCGGCTTTTTCGGCAGCCGTTAATTCCGTTTTCTTGGCCTTATGCGCCAGTTCATTAATGCGCACGAGTAATGTATCCATCGTGGTTTCTGCCATTAGCGCCCCACACTCCTTCGGTAATTTTGATAATTAGTGATTGAGTTGATTCAAAACACACCCTATCATATCAGGGTTAATTTCAGAATTCAACCGATTAACCCGAACATCTGTTTGAAAACGTTCGCTACCTATGCTAGAATTGGGTTAAACTATACTACGAATGACGAACGAGGTGGCAACACTATGACAAAAGCATCTGAGAGTAAACAACTTGCCGTTCTCCGGTTCATCTGGGAACGAGTTAATGAGAAAGGCTACCCGCCAACTGTTCGAGAAATTGGCGAAGCCGTTTCACTGTCGTCAACATCGACGGTTCACGGCCACATCGCCCGTCTGGAAAAGAAGGGGCTCCTGACTAAGGACCCCACTAAGCCCCGGGCTCTGGAGGTCACGGCAGCTGGTTTAGAAGAACTAGGTGTTCACGAACAGCAGACCCAGATTCCCGTCTTGGGAACCGTCACGGCCGGCGAACCCATTTTAGCCGTCCAAGAGGCGACCGATTACTTCCCGGTGCCCCCAGAATTTGAGAGCAGTGAAGATCAGCTTTTCATGCTGACCATTCGGGGTGAAAGTATGATCAACATCGGGATTTTAAACGGTGACCAGGTCATCGTGCGGCGCCAGCAAACTGCCGACAACGGAGACATTGTGATTGCCATGACCGAGGACAACGAAGCCACGTGCAAGCGATTCTTTAAGGAAGCCGATCATTACCGACTTCAACCGGAAAATGACACCATGGCACCGATTATTCTCAATCAAGTCGCCATTTTAGGTAAAGTTGTGGGCCTCTTCCGTGACGACGTCCATTAAATTACTTTCTAAAAAAAGCGTTTCTCGCCAAATTGGTGAGAAACGCTTTTTGCTTGGTCGTTAGATGACTTCGCCTTCGTACCGGTTCGCCGGTAACGTGGCAAAGTCGTAGGTCGCTAACGCGTCTGCTTGGGTCAAGTAGGCTTGTAAGCTTTCGGCCAACATCAGGTTAACGATGTTATCCTTCTCGTGCACCAAAACCACCGGGGTATGACTATGATAAGCATACCCAATCTCAAAGGCAGCCCCCGAATCGACCTGATCATCCACATAATCCGCTAGGGCCACGACAACGTCAGCGGCATCGATCTGATCAGTGTCCATCTTAAACGTCTTAGCACACCACGTCGGCGTCCCCATCTCAAAGTCTCGCACCTCGTTTAGTCGGGGACTGAAGACCCGGTTGACCTGTGGGTTGGCGGCCAACGCCTTTTCGGCCCGACCGATTCGTTCTAATTGCTCGTCATCAAAAAAAGGTCCTGCTAAATAGATATTCGTCACGTTAATCTCCTCGTTTTCTCTTTGGTAGGTCCATTATAGCGAAAAAGTTAACTTTTAGCGATATATTTTTCTTAATTGTCCGTAATTTAATATTAAGTATATTATAAAGAGGCCTCCAGATGGCGGTTATCCTTTAAATTCGTAACAATCTCACGACCGTCGGCGATACTGGCGCTGCTGATGCTGCCGTCCTGCCAAATAAAAGGTCGCGGTATCTGCCCCCACGGGTAATTGCACATCCCGTCCGTTATTAGGTAGCTGTTGTTGAAAAATAGCTTCGTACTCCGCTACGCTGACGGCTTGCCGATCGGCGAGTAACGAGGTCAGTGCGTCATCATCAAAGCCCACTTGATAGTGTGGCTGAAGCGTGCCGCTGTAGAATTCACCTTCGGCTCCCGAACCGTAACTAAAACAACCAATCCGCTCACCGGATTGCAACGCACCGTGTCGTAACAGTGATAGTAAACTAAGATATAGTGACCCGGTATACAGGTTCCCCACGTTACGGTTATCCAGCTGACTAGCCTCAAAGGCCGCCGTGAGTTCCTGCTGATGCGCGGGAGTCGCTTCCGGCAAGACCTGCCGCAGACCCTTACGGCCCATCTTGGTAAATGGCAAGTGGAACACCATTGCCGCAAAGTCGGCAATGGTCCGTCCCGTTTGTTGCTGATAAGCCGCCCAAGTCTCCTTGAAAAAGTCCAAGTACACGTTGGTCGAATATTTCCCGTCCACTAAGGCTTCAGTCCGGTCCAACGGTCGCCAAAAATCCATCACGTCGGCCGTGTGGTAAGTGCTAATGGGATCGAGTGCTAAAATCTGTGGATTCGCCGTTACCAACATCGCGACGGCCCCGCCACCCTGGGTCACCTCGCCGGCCGTTCGGAGACCGTAACGCGCCACGTCAGCTCCAATCACCAAAACCTTCGCCGTCGGCCGCACGCGCACGTAGTCGGCCGCCAACTGTAGACCGGCCGTGGCGCCGTAACAGGCCTGCTTAATCTCAACGGCTCGGGTGTCAGCTGACAACCCCAGCAAATGAGCCAAATAGACCGCCGTAGCCTTAGAATTATCGATGCCCGACTCGGTTCCGAACAAGACCATGTTGATGTCGCTTAAGTCCGCCGGCGTTAAAATCTGTGTCGCTGCGTTAGCCGCCATCGTCACCACATCTTGAGTCGGTGGAATCACCGCCTGTTTATCCTGACCGATACCAACGTGGTACTTAGCAGGATCTACTCCCCGTGCCAGGGCCAACGCCGTCATGTCTAAATACAATTTGGGAGTGTAGAACCCCATTCGATCAATTCCCACCGTTACGGTCATGTTGCTTATCCTCCTTGAAAGCCATAAATTACTGGCATTAACCTTACCATTTTTCGGGGATTCTCGGCAAGCTTTCCCGTTATTATCACCAACAATCTACGGGTTAATCAATTCGTGATTTCCCAGTCAAAACGCTTTTTGTAAGCTACAATTTCTCTAGAGTTTTCCCGCTTCCAGTTTCTTCAAGACTTCTTGAAGTTTCTGGTGTTGCGCAGGTGTGACCTCAGGGTACCGTGGATCCAGTTCGGCGAGATTATTCGCTAAAATCGTCGCAACCAGTAACCGTGCCGTGGGCTTATTGTCGGCTGGAATCATGTACCAAGGATTCTTCTCAGTGGCCGTATGGGTCAGCATCTGGGTATAGGCTGCCTGATAAGCATCCCAATAGCGTCGTTCCTTAAGATCACTAGGATCGAACTTCCAGTTCTTTTCGGGTAACGCCAACCGTTTGGCCAGTCGCGTCGTTTGTTCATCGTAAGACAGGTGTAAAAAGAACTTGTAGGTGACAATTCCCTGATGCCGTAAGTATTGTTCGTAGTGGCGCAGGTCGTGGTACCGCCGCTTAAAGAATTTGTCGGTCACATCGGTGGTCGCGTGAACGTCGGGTAAATGTTGCCCCACTAGGATCTCCGGGTGAACCCGGCTAATCAGAACGTCTTCGTACTGGGAGCGGTTAAAGATGGCGATCTCCCCGCGAGCCGGTAACGCCTGGTTGATGCGCCACAAAAAGTCGTGTTGCAAATCTACCGACGTGGGTCGTTTAAAACTTTCCACGCGCGTCCCCGACGGATTTAAGCCACTGAAAACGTGCCGAATGAGGCCGTCTTTACCGGCGGTGTCCATTCCCTGTAAGATGACCACCACCCCGTTTTCCTTTTGCGCAAATAATCGTCGCTGCAGCTTTTGTAGCATGATCAGATCGCTTTCACGAATCTGGTCTGCATTCGCCGCGATTTCCTGCGTCGGCCACTGCGTGAGATCCATACTTTGTTTACCGTCATACCGATATGGTGTTAAGTCCATACGCTCATCTCCTAGCTTTAGGTTTACCATAACATGTTTACCCCCTAAAGCGGTTATTTTGTCTTCGTAAAACGTCTTACGTCAGGATTTTGGCCGCCAAAACCTTAGCGTTCTGTTAGGTGAGTTGCTATACTTAACTTGTACCTATGTCGATGAAGAGGAGTCTCAATTATGAAAAAAATTACTGCTTATTTTGTGCGTCACGGACAAACCATGCTGAACCACTACAACAAGGTTCAGGGGTGGATTGACTCCCCCCTAACTGCTAAGGGGCGTGCCGACGCGCAACGGGCCGGGGAACAGTTAAAAAACATCCCCTTCGTTGCCGCGTACAGTAGTGACTCCGGGCGCGCCATCGAAACGGCGCGCATCGCGCTGCGGCAAAACCCGGCCAACATGAACATTGTTAGCTACCAGTACCCCGAGTTTCGGGAACAGTGCCATGGTTACTTTGAAGGCAACGATCTCAATCAGATGTGGCAATTCGTCGGCGCCCAAGTCAAGCTAACCTCTGAGTCTGCGGTGCTGGGCACTTACGGGTTGGAAAAAGCTCGCGACCTGATTCACCAAGCGGACCTGTACGGCGAAGCGGAAAATAACGACATGTTTTGGAAGCGTCTAGACCGTGGCTTTGACAAGCTCCGCGCCAACTCTAAAGACGGCGACGAGGTCTTAGTCGTGTCTCACGGCATGACGATTCGGTCCATCGTTGACCGCTACGCCCCCGATCTCGATCTGGGGGTGGCCACCATCAACGGTAGCATCACCAAGCTAGAAATTACGGACGACAACATCCACGTCGATTTCTTCAATAAAGTTGATTTCCAATCTTAATTTCGCTTAAAGGAGTGCGCCACTATGAAAAATATTCACCGTTCCCTCAATAACCGCGTCATCGCTGGCGTTATCGGCGGGTTGGCCGAACATTGGGGCTGGAACCCCACGTTAGCACGAATCATTTTCGTCTTACTGGCAATCACGCCCGCCTTTCCGGGCCTAATTGCCTACCTCATTCTCTGGATGATCATGGGCGATCCAGCCTAGCTGACCGCCTTACATCGCCGCTCAGATCACTGGGCGGTATTTTTTTATAGACATTTTGATGTATTTGCATCAAAATTATGTTACACTAGGTCCGTTCCCGAAAGGAAGTGCGTCCGATGCCTGACGTTTTACGCGAGATTGGCATGATTGCTCGCGCGTTAGACTCAATTAGCAACGTTGAATTCAAGCAATACCAGTTAACCAAGGGCCAGTATCTGTACCTAGTACGCATCTGCGAACACCCCGGCATCATCCAGGAGGATCTGGGTAAGCTGATCATGGTGGAACGGTCAACGGTCATCCGGGCCGTGCAAAAATTGGTGGCGCAAGGACTCGTTGAAAAACGTCCCGATGCCACCAACCGTAAGATTCGTCATCTATTTCCGACCCCCCAAGCCCAGCCCATCTATGCTCGGGTCATAGCCGAAAACGCCTATTCCACTCAGGTGGCCCTTCAAGGCCTTAATCCGACCGAACAGGCTCAATTGGGCCACTTATTGCAACGCGCCCGGCTGAACGTGGCTACCGACTGGGAAGCCGTTCAACGAGGCCAAACCCGCCACTATTAATGATAAAGGAGTTTTTTAATGACTATTCAACTTAAACCTTGCACCCGCGATGATTTATCCGCGCTCCAGGCCGTCAGCCGTGAAACCTTCACCGCGACATTTGGGGACCAAAACACCCCGGCCGATTTAGCAGCCTACCTGGACACCGCCTACTCATCGGCTCAACTGACTCAGGAATTGGAAAATCCCGCCTCGCAATTCTTTTTTATTTTGAAGGACCAAGCCGTGGCCGGCTACTTAAAGTTAAACACCGGTACCGCCCAGACGGAGGCCATGGGTCCCAACGACTTGGAAATCGAACGGATCTATCTCCGGACGGCCTTTCAACACCAAGGCCTCGGGAAGCGGCTCTTTCAAGTTGCTCTCGACCAAGCCCATCAGCAGCATAAAACCCAAATTTGGCTCGGCGTCTGGGAACATAACCTTAACGCGCAGGGTTTCTACCACAAGCAAGGCTTTCGGCAAATCGGTCAACACACCTTTACGCTGGGCAGTGACCCCCAGACCGACTTGATTTACGCCAAAACCCTTTAATCTTAACGCCACTCTTCCCGCAACAACCCGTACTGGTACTCGTCATGATACCCGTCGGCTAAGCGTTCGTTTTGCCGCAACCGCCCCTCGGGTTGAAAGCCAGCGCGCCGAGCGACGGCATTACTGGCCAAATTATCCACGGCCGCTCGAATAGTAAGTTTGTTTAGGTCGTAATCCCGAAACGCCAAATCGCACATTCCCCGCGCTGCCTGGGTCATGAGCCCTTGTCCCCGAAAGGGTGCCCCCAACCAGTACCCAATATCGGCACTTTGGTTTGTGGGATCAAACCGGTTACAGCTGATCATGCCCACGATTTGCTGGGGTAACCACACCACCAAGTTCAAAGAAGTGCCCTGTCCCAAATGCTGATTGACCAGCCGTAAAAAGGCTTGTTCATCGGCCACTGTGCGGGTCGTCGCCACCCACGGCAGGTACCGAACTAGGGCGGCGCGGTCCTGCTCAATCAGGGCAAATAAGGCGGCTGCATCCTTGGCGGGCCGCGGAACCGCCAAAGCTAATTCTGGGGTAACCTGATAAGTTAACATCGTTGCCATCTCCTCTACTTTTAACGCCTCTCAGCATACCACACGAAAACGCGCCCAACGGTCAGTTAACCGTTAAGCGCGTTTTTAATCATATTAAGTTAAGTTAAAAGGTGGGTGCGTTAGGCCTTGTCGACCGCGTGACCACCGAAGCCATTCCGCAGGGCGGAAACGACCTTCCCCGTAAAGGTGTCGTCCTCCATGGAACGGTAACGCATCATCAAAGAAAGGGCAATGACTGGCGTTGGCACTTGTTGGTCCAGTGATTCTTGTAAGGTCCACTTACCTTCACCAGAACTGTGCATCGTGCCCCGGATTTCGTCCAACTTAGCGTCCTTTGCAAAGGCTTCCTCAGCCAATTCCATGAGCCATGAACGAACTACGGAACCAGCATTCCACAGCCGGGCAACGGCTTCGTTGTCGTAGTCGAATTGGCTGTGTTCCAGCACGTCGAAGCCTTCACCAATGGCTTCCATCATGCCGTATTCGATCCCGTTGTGGACCATCTTCAGGTAGTGACCGGAACCAGCAGCACCGGTGTACAGGTAACCGTTAGTTTGGGCGATGCCTTCAAAGACGGGCTTCAAGGCGGCGTCGAAGGCTTCTTGAGAAGTTCCCCCGATCATAAAGTTACCGTCGCGACGGGCACCGGATTGGCCACCAGAAGTCCCACAGTCGAAGAAGTTAATGCCCTTGGCTTCGGCCTTTGCGGCGTCTTCCACGGAGTTCTTCCAGAAGGAATTCCCACCGTCAACGATGTAGTCACCCTTGGCTAAGGTATCCGTTAACGTGGCGATCGTGCTTTCGGTTGGCTTGCCGGCCGGCAGCATCAACCAAACGATCTTAGGTGATGGTAACTTGCTCAACAGGTCTTCCAAAGACGTTGCGGCTTCAGCACCCAGCTTAGCAGCTTGGTCGACAAAATCTTGGTTTAAGTCAAATCCAACAACTTCTTGGTCGTGATCCATCATGTTTTGGGCTAAGTTTAACCCCATTTTCCCTAATCCAACTAATCCAATTTTCATGGTTAAATTCCCTTCCTTGGTGAAAAGTCCTAATGCCTTTTATCAAACAAGCATTATTATATGAAAAAGTTTTACACTTTTCAAGCCTAAAAACTGAAAAAAAGTTACATTTTTAATTTAATTGCCAAATTCCCTCAGTTTAAGGCGTTTGACTGGCCACCCCCATTCAAAAATAATCGGGTAACCGGTATACTATGAGTAACCACAATCGTTGAGGAGGAATCTATTCATGAAAACACTTACCGTTGACTTCGTGCGTCACGGGCAAACTTTATTTAACATTTTAGACCGCCTACAGGGCTGGTCCGATTCGCCACTAAGCGCGGCGGGGCTAAAAACCGCCGATGAAACCGGACAACGATTAAAAACCGTCCATTATGATCACTACTATTCATCCGACCTGAAGCGAGCTATCGATACCGCCCACCACGTGATTGCGCCGAACCAGTTTAGTCAGGCGGAACCCACCCAGCTGAAAGATGTCCGAGAAGTCTACTTCGGTTCTTTTGAAGGCGCCGATAACACCGCCTCTTGGATTACGGCTGCCCGACCATTGGGCTTTAAGACCCAAGCCGAGATCATTGCCCATGACTCCTTTTCCGCGGCCCGCGACGCGATGCACGCTGCCGACCCGCTGCACCTCTCCGAAGACGGTCAAACGTTCGAAAACCGAGTTAACCGGGGATTACAAACCTTGTTGGACCAGGGACAAGACGGCCAGCGACTGTTGGTGGTCACGCACGGCACCTACATTCGCTCCTTAGCCCTGCGCTTTGGTTCGCAGTTCGACCCGTTAACCGTCTTCCCGGGAAACGGCAGCGTCACCACCCTGACCCTGCAAACGGCCGACAATGCCGCCGGGTTCCACGCCGAAGTCACCGCTTATAACCAACTTTAACCTAATTATGCCGCAAAAAAACTCATGACCGTCAACCGACGATCATGAGTTTTTAATTGATTTACTTTAATAAAACCTGTAGTCCGGCGGCCAATAAGCCCCCTACCAGGGGACCACACATGGGAACCCAGGCGTACGACCATTCGGCACTACCACGGTTCGGAACCGGCAAGATGGTATAGGCCAACCGGGGGCCCCAGTCCCGGGCCGGGTTGATGGCAAACCCGGTGGTGGTCCCTAGCCCCATCCCGATCACGGCGATCAAGGTCCCCACGATGAAGGGTTTCATCCCCTGAGTAAAGTCACCCAGATTCAACAGGATGAAGATAAACGCCCAGGTCGCGATGGTTTCGGACAGGAAGTTAAAGACCGGATTAGCGATCGCCGGGCGCGTAGCGAAGATGCCCACGGAGTTCCCGTTTTTCGCCGACGTGGCTTGAAAATGCGGCCGGAATTGGATGATGACCAGCGCGGCGCCCACAAAGGCCCCCAGAAATTGGCCTAATAGGTAGGGCAATACCTGGTCCCACGGGAAGAAACCAAACGCCGCAAACCCAATCGTCACGGCTGGGTTCAAGTGACCATCCGATCCCAAGTTACCGGCCACGTAGACCCCCATAGTTACCGCTAAACCCCAGGCCAGCGAGATAAAGGTCCAATCGCTGCCGGTCCCGTAGGTCTTCTTCAGGTTCACGCTCGCGCACGAGCCCGTTCCCAAAACAATTAAAATCAACGTTCCAAAAAATTCACCAATAAAACCACTCACAGTTACCCACATCCCTAATCTTTGCGTTAGTTTATAAACTCCTTGGTAAGTTTACCATAATTTCAATCCTGGGGGACCGTTCCGACAAAAAAGATTGACCGGCCAATCGTAATTCTCCCGCGGATGGTACCGCTACCGTGAAGGTAATCTGCTAGCGCTCACCTAGAGGCTCCATTTGTTGCCAATTGCCGATTCACAGCCACTCGTTGCTTCGGACGACCTTAACGTGTCTGCTCCACCGTTAATTTCACGTGAGCAGTCGCCACCACCCGCGTATTCACGAGTAACTCAATCACGTGGTCTCCCGAATATAGTTTTCTGGTCGTTAGCTGCCGCCAAGGACGCGTCACCTGACCACTTACCGTTGCACCAGGCCGGATAGTTGTGCGTTTAATGTAGAAATCCTTAAAGGTCGTTCCTTGACGTTGTCGAACGTAGTGCACCCGGTAACCTAAGTAAACGGGTAGTGACCGGCCAGTCTCGGCCGTCATAGTATATTGAAGCGTCGTTGTCGTTCCTAAACTCGCCGTCTGCTCGATCGGGGTCAACGAACAACCCGTCAGGTGATCAGCGGCGCTCAAGGCATACCCTTCTAAGGCCAAGACTGCGGGATTTCCCTGCTTAAACAGGGTCCGCAATCCCCGGGTCAGTATCCAGGTCGTTTGTGGCGTTTGTCCCCAGTAAGTTTGCGCCCAGTCGATCACGGCTTGGGGATGATCTTTACTGATATCGTTGAGATTATTAGCGACCGACTTTTGCACGTACTCGCTTTCATCAGTCATGAGTTCCCGTAAAACCGGCCAGATTGGCGCGGGGTCGGTCACATACTGCGTTAGCCGAATCCCCCACGGTAGCCTGGGGCGTAACCCCTCACTAGCCAAGCGCCGGACGGCCGGATCCTGGTCATGCGCCCACCGCAGCATCTGGGTCTCAGTGGCCTGCGGTGCGTGAATCAAAAACGGTCGAATCGCAAATTCACTACTGGAATAACGCGTCAGTTCTTTCAACAGGACCATGGCAGTGGCCCAATGCGCCAACCCGTACTGGGCCACATACTGGGGTAAACAAACGGCCGCTAATCCCGTAAATTGCGGGGCAATCGCCCGCAAAATGGGAGCCGCCTGTTCAAAATCGGCCGGTAATTGCCGGTGGAGACTGTTCACTAGCCGGTCACGTCGTTCCATTAATTTTAGCTTTGGCCAATCAGCACGTAAACAATCGGCTAATAGCCGATCGGGTTGAACCAACGGATATTCTCGTTGTATCGCTTCTCCCAGATGCCGAATAAAAATCGGTGAATACAGTTCTTTTAGGTCCATAGCGCCCTCCATTAAAACTAGTTTTAGCCTTAGTTTACCGCAAGTGCCCGTTGCTTAGCGACGCCATCACAAAATTTACAACATTCAAGCTAAATAGTTCAACGATTAATCCACTCAGATTTAAGCGGCCGGGTAGCCCGAAAGCGGTTCGCCTACAAAAATGGCATCCCGCGGGAATTTCCGGCTAAATCCACTAGCTTTTGGATTCCTGCCCCTTTAATTTTCCGCAGTCTCATGGTTTAATGGAGCTAATTATTCCGGTTTTGCTGCCGGGGTCCACACCCGACGACCTAAAAAGCTGACATTTTAACGGGGGGAATCTTCATGACATCATCTAAATTATGGGCAGTGGCCTTAGCGACGCTGTCGGCCGGGTTAGTCTTTGTGGCACCACAGAACGCCTCTGCGGCCAAGGTCCACAAGGCAAACTATCGCGTGGCGAAATACACCGGCTTTACCAAGAGTTACCGGACGGGGTACCTGACCAACCGCCAGTGGAATTATTCTTTTTATAAATTAAATAAGGCGCTCAATAAGCCCAGCAAGACGGTCGCTTTCAAGATTAAAAACAGCCTAACGCCTTTAAAGGTCAAGAAAACCGGCGTCAACGGCGAACACGAAACGGCTTATGCGGTCAAGTACCACAAGAAGGTAGCGACAGAAGAATACTGGCGCTCTTACAGCACCCTCTACCCGTACAACTCGTCTAAGCTCGACGCCACGACCATCACGTCTCAAACCACGCCGTATTCCGGCAAGGCCGTACTCCCTCACGGCACCAAGACCAGCAAGCTAAAGGTCTGGATGACCATTAAGCACGGCAATAAGACCGTCTTCTACAAGCACGTTAAGCACGGTTGGAAATACAGTGGCACCATCTAACATCTAACAGCGTATTTAATCACGTTTTCGTGGCGAAGATTCAGCACGAAAACGTGATTTTTTTTGATTTCATAACTGCCAAAACCAAACAAAAAAGCCACCAAACCGTTGTTTGATGGCCACTGTCTGTGGTGAAGCTTCTTAAGGAGAGTACAGGATTTGAACCTGCGCGCCGGTATTAGCCGGTTCGCCGGATTTCGAGTCCGGTGCATTACCACTCTGCCAACTCTCCATTACTTAATCTATTCTACCAATAATGAATATAAATGCAAGACCCGATTTTAAATTAAATTGAACGCTGCAACAAAGCTCCCGGATCAAACGGGTCAATCCATAACGGATCCGCTTCGAAGAGGGCTAGCGGCGTCATGCTGGTGGTATCCAACTTAGCAGCCATGAGCTGTTTATCCTGTTGGACCGCCGTCTTAATTTCCCAATTGACCCATTCAGACTGCCAAGTTTCACGGCTAATCACCACTAAGTAGCTCTGATTTTCTTTGATTTCCCGCCGTAAATGGCGTTTAAGTCGGTTAGCCTGGCGACTATCGAAAGCCACCGCGGGTTGTTGTTCATGAAAGATGAACGCCGGGAAATCCCAGCTAGCGGCGGACCACTGACTTAATTGCAAGCGAAAAGAGTGGGCTAACGGATCCGTCGCCTGATAATTCACAATAACTTTACTCATCGGCTGCTCGTCCCTTCATCTCGGATTGTCATGATTGATTATACACGCTTAATAAGTCAATCGTGTAACAACCACATATATTCCTGATGAATACAATTCGGCGAACCTAATTTAACCCCTGAGTTTCCGTCCCCCATCACGACGACTAGGTTTAGCGAGGAACGTTTAATTTCCATAAAAAAAGATCACTCCCCCGCGGATGGTAGAGTGATCTCGTCTTCTGGATGGTTCTATCCTAGCAGAGAACCTTACCGCAACACAACTAATTCCTCGGGTAAGCGCGGTGAACTATCTAAGCCCCTAACGTAGGTAACCAGACTAGCAGCCCGCTTAGAATCACCATCAGCCCCAAAGCCACCGCGTGCCACTTACGATTCCGCACGAAAATGGCGATGTATTCCCGTAAGACCGCGTTTGGCAAGAAAAATCCCGCCGTGCGCGACCCGATTCCGTCGGCCTTTAATCCCACTTGGCGGGCAATCATCCCCGCCCGAAACGTATGGTAATTGTTGGTGACAAAAATGACGCGTGGCTTTGTGATCCCACTAGCCTGAATCAGCGCCTGGCTAAATTTTAAGTTTTCAAAGGTGCTGGTCGACCGTTGCTCTGCCAATCCATCCGCTGCAGGCAACCCCTGAGTCAGCGCGTAAGTCAACATCGCTTGACCTTCCGGCACCGTTTCGTCGGCACCCTGGCCCCCCGAAAAGATCAGTTTAACCGGGTGTCCCGTCTTCGCCCGTTGCTTACGATAAAACGCCAGCCCCCGATCGATCCGTTGTTGCAGCAGTGGCGACACCTGGTCACCGTTTAACAACCCCGCTCCCAAAACAATGATGAAGTCCTGCCGCCACCGCGGATGGTTGAATTGATAGACCACTAACATGGTCAGATAATTGTAAAACCAAAACGCGACGTAAAAGATCCCCAAATTAACCAAGATCACTAAAAACTCGTCGACTTGTGCCGGCAAAAACTGTCCTGCTAAATGATTAACCCAGGGTAACAATAAAATGGCCAACCCCAGCCAGAGGGTCAACATATTGGCAAGCGTGTGCTGTTCCCGGCGCCACACCAGCCACGCATTCCACAAAAGCAAAAAGGCTTGTAACAAGAAGGCGAGTCCGATAACCATCAGTAAGATGACAAATAGCCCAACACTGACGATGATTAACCACCGATTTTCCGTTCCCAAAATCGACATCGCTAACACCGCTAAAAAGCTATATAGAGTGGCCGAGAACCATAACCCGTTACTCAGCCGACATTTATCCCGTTGATACCGCCAAGTAAAGATGAGTCCTAAGCCAACGGGCAACACCCACAGCCAATACCAGGCCGCCGGAATGGCCGTTGCATATTCTGGTGACATTTGTTTTTCCTCCTCATGATTTCCACCCTTGAGGATAGCATAAATTTCCAAGGCTTTTGGCCCTAACCCCTTCGAAATAGCTAATTTCCCTCCACGACACAAAAAAACAGTGCGCCCCGCTAACTAGCGGACCCACTGCTCACTTAGAATTAGCTTAATAGTTCATCAAACTGAAGACGTCGTAACCCTTCAGCTTATCGCGACCGTGTAAGGCGTCTAACTCAATCAGGAAGGCCGTACCGACGACTACCCCGCCTAAGTCTTCCACCAGCTTGATTGTTGCGCCAATCGTGCCACCCGTGGCTAATAAATCGTCGGTGACCAACACCCGTTGTCCCGGCTTGATGGCATCCTTATGCAGGTATAGCGAGGACGTGCCGTATTCGAGATCGTAGCTGGCCTTAACCGTTGCGCGGGGTAGCTTACCTTCCTTCCGTGCTGGGGCAAACCCCACGCCAAGTTCGTAAGCCACTGGGCAACCCACAATGAATCCCCGGGCTTCGGGCCCGACAATCATTTCGACCGCCTTGTCCTTCGCGTATTGCACGATCTGATCAGTTGCGGCGTGGAACGCCTCACCGTCCGCCATCAACGGCGAGATGTCGCGGAAAATAACGCCCTTTTCTGGATAATCGGGAACGCTTGCAATGTATTTCGTAAAATCAATGGCCATTTTTAAAATTAGCTCCTTTATTTTAGGTCGATGAGGTCCTGGAGGCGCTGCGTTAACGCCTGGGCCGGACAAAGTAGCAGGTCTTGTTCGGTCTGCATTTGTTGTTGCCGTAACTGATAACTCGGCGCACTCGTCAAATCTTGATGTCCCGGTTGGGCGACCGCATCCATAATGCCGTGCGCAATCGAGATAAACCCACATTCGAAGAAGACCTGGATCATAAAGACCAGTTGCGTGCGGGGAATTTGAATGAACGTGCTGAGTTGCGCCAATTGATGACCCACGTCGACGTGTTGGTGTGTTGCAACGAACTTAAATAGTTTAGCATATTGTGCGCGAGAAGGCATCCCTAAACGCGAAAGACTTTCTTTCTCGTAAAGATAAGCTATAATCCGCTGGGGCGCCAACTGGGTCACGACCGTCGTCAAGTCCGTCGTCAGATCAGGACAATCAACCAGGTAAACCGGTTGTTCGTCCGTGATTGGTGCTAAGGGTTGGCCCGTATATAGCACCGCCGTGCCCGTGGCCGGCAGCCGGGAAGCCAACTGCTGATAGATATTTTGGTGAAAAAAGACGTAGGTTCCCGCTTCGGCAAACATCGCTTGGTGTAACACGGTCGTCCGCGCAACAACGACGGCCGCCGTCTGCGTTTGTAAGTCCTTCACCATTACCTGAAGCGAATGACGACCCTGCCAGACGTTATCCTCTAAGGTCCCCAAAACGGCGACCTGGTCGGCCTGTTCGAGAGCCGCAGCCTGGGATCCCGCGCCAAACTGAATGGCGTTAAGCCGACTGTTGCCCGTCTGCAGCTGAAATTTCAAGTGATCGTGCGTTTTACCGATGGCCTTGACCTGAGTCACACTTTCCGGCTCAAAGGCAAATAAGGGTTGGGGATTGTCCGTACCAAATGGCGCCAATTTCCCCAAATCGTGATACAACGCCATCGTTGCATCCGGTACCGCCAACGTGGCCGCCACGGTAACGTCACTGGGGCCTTGGTCAGCTAACCGTTGTGCAGCAGCAGTCGCTTCTAAAGCGTCTGCTAGCGCCGCTAATTGCTCGGCCGGGACGGTGAGACCCACTGCCATGTGGTGCCCCCCAAAAGCCGTCATTAGGTCCCTATGTTGGTCTAACGCCGCAAAGAGATTAAAGGCTGCCACGCTACGGCCCGACCCCTTAGCTCGTCCCTGAGCATCGATATTTAAGACCAGCGTGGGTTTACCCGTTCGTTCCACGACCTTGCTGGCAACGATTCCCAAGACCCCTTCGTGCCAATCGTGACCACTAATCACGAGGGCTTGCCGGTCCTGGTGCTGCGCGTCCGCCGCTTGGGCCAATGCCGCCGTACTAATCTCGGCAACCAATTCCTGTCGCTGCCGGTTTTTCTGTTCCGTTTGTTGGGCTAGATCTTGAGCCACGTCTTCGTCCAACGTCGTGAGGAGTTTTACGGCGGGTCCCGCATCCCCTAAACGTCCCAAGGCATTCAGCCGGGGAGCGATGCCAAACCCAATCGATTGTTCCGTTAAATCGTCTGGTTGAATCCCCGCCGTCTTCATTAAGGCCCGCAGTCCGGGCCGCTCGTCTTGCTTGAGTAACGCCAGACCAAAGTAGACCAGTACCCGATTTTCATCGGTCAGGGGCACCAAATCCGCAACGGTCCCAATGGCCGCCAAGTCTAACAGGTCTTGCGGGATCTCTTCACGTAGCGCTTGGGCCACCTTAAAGGCCACCCCCGCCCCGGAGAGCCCTCCAAACGGATATTCGGCACCGGGATACCGCGGATGAATGATGGCATAGGCTGCCGGCAGCTCCTGGGGTAGTTCGTGATGGTCGGTCACCACCACATCGACCCCCGCTTCGTTAGCAGCCGCAATTGCCGCGTTACCCGCAACCCCGTTATCGACCGTTACCAACAGCTGAGTCCCCGCCGCGATGAGCTTTTGAAACGCAGCGACGTTGGGCCCGTATCCGTCGGTAAAGCGATTAGGGATGTAATAGTTGACCTTAGCGCCCAGCTCATTCAGGGTTTCGTACATGATTGACGTACTGGTAACCCCATCGGCATCGTAATCCCCGTAAATGGTAATCTGTTGCTCCGCGGCAATGGCGTCTTCAATCCGGTCAAGTCCCTTACGCATATCGTGGAGTAAAAAGGGATCGTGCAGTTGCTCCGGTCCCGGGGTCAGGAAGGCCCGCACCGCTTCTAAAGTATCGATCCCCCGGTTTTGCAGAATCTGAGCCACGATGGGCGACACCTGAGCCGCCTTGGCTAACGTCTGCGCCGCTGCGGACGGCTGATCCACGTGCTGGTTGTTCCAATGGTATTGGGCCGCAATCATTCCACTGTCATCCTTTCTAAAAGACATGAAGAGTGACGACCACGCGCCACTCTTCGTTTTCAACGTGTTTATTTAGCTGCGAGCTGGGCTTGTAACGCCTTAACCTGAGCTTCCAGGTCTTGAATCTGCTTATCCTGTTGCCCGGCGGCTTGTTTACCCGAATTCTTCAAACGCTTTTGTAAACGCTGATTGTCGTCGGTTAACGCCGCAATGCGCGCTTGACTCGTTTTTTCGAGTTCCTTGTACGCCCGGTTATGCTGCAACGAGGTGATAGTTGAAAATAAAATCACCAGGATTGCGCCGATGAGGATGGACACCAACAATAACAAAATTAAAGGCCAGTGAACCGTGGTAAACCCAAACGACACGGGAACCGATTCAACGTTTAAAATTGCAAAGACTGCCACCACAATGACCAATAAGATGGTCACGATAATCCGCCATTGATTCTTCATGCCTTAGTCGCCCCCGCTTTTTTCTGAAACAGTACTGGAATCTCATCAAAATCCTTTACAACCCGGGTGTTCGCGAACACCTCACGGGCCTGATGCTGTAATTCCGCGGCTAATTTACCCGTGTAACGCGCAGAGATATGGTTTAGTAACAACATCTTTACGTGCGCACGTTTAGCCAATTCCGCCGCCTGAACGTTGGTGGAATGGTAATAGGAACGGGCCAATTTACCTTCGCCCTTCGCAAAGGTGCTTTCGTGAACCAAAACATCGGCATTGCGCGCCAACTTCTCGGCATTCGGCGTTTGGCGAGTATCACCCAAGATGGCCACGATCCGCCCCGGTTGTGCGGGCCCCAAGTAATCTTGCCCATTAACTACCCGACCATCGCTCAAAGTGACGGTCTTGCCGGCCTTAAGCTGGCCATAAAGTGGGCCGGCGGGAATCTGATCGGCCCGCAACCGGTCCACCATTAACTCGCCCGGATGGTCCTTTTCGACGATGCGGTACCCGTAACAGGCGATGCGGTGATCTAGATGGGCGGCGAAGACCTGAAACTTATCATCTTCAAAGATCAAGCCATCCCCGCTAATTTCTTGGTAACGAATCTTATACGCCAACTTGGTTTCAGTGACCCGCATACTGACTTCCACAAAATCGCGAATCCCCTTGGGCCCATAGATGGTCAGCGGCGAATTGCCCCCTTGAAAGGACCGACTGCTCAATAACCCCGGCAACCCAAAAATGTGATCCCCGTGCAAGTGGGTAATAAAAATTTTATCAATCTTTCGTGGCTTTAACGTTGTTCGTAAAATTTGATGTTGCGTGGCCTCCCCGACGTCAAACAACCAGACCGAATTTCGTTCGTCCAACAAGCGTAACGCCGTACTCGTGACATTCCGAAACTTACCAGGTGACCCAGCACCCGTTCCTAAAAATTCAATTTCCATATTTTTTTCGTTCCTATCTAATCGTTTTAAAGTCCGTTCACTATTTTAGGGGATTTTGGGGCAAATCGCAACTTTTGTCTTCGCCGGTCCACGGAGAATAAGATTAGGGTTCTGCTCCTAAATTCGGTATAATTGGGGTATCCAAGAGGAGGTGGGACCCGTGCGCTTAATCGATTTTGACCGGTCAACCAGCGACCTGGCACCACAATTGCGGTTGTACTTAGAGGCTCAACCCAATCAACCCATCCAAGACCTGCAAGTCCACGCCGAGCGACTTTATCTCATCACGGGACCGGGGCGGCCACTGACCCTCGATCAATTTCGTGCCCGAACCCAACAAGTCAGTCCCACCGCCAGTCTTTTCCTAGCGGGACCGCCCCCTCAACGACTCTACGGTTACCGACTAATTCCCCAATGTCTCCTGTTGGGTTAAAGGAGTGCTTACCATGCATTTTTCACGCATCACCTGGTTATTAGGTCTGAGTTGTTTGTTGGTCGGGCTCACCGGCTGTCACCAACAATCCCAGCAAAGTCATACGAGTTTTAAAAACGCCAGTTCCCAAACCAGCCATTATCGCGCCGCTAGTCCCGACGCTGCCGTAACGGCCTCATCATCTACTCACTTTAAACAAAATTTCCACCCTACACGGGCTCAGACCCAGAGTCGCCAGTACGTCAAGTCGGGAAACCTCACCCAAAAAGGACAATACACTTACGACGGGGTGGGAACCAAGTTAACTCTGGCCCGGGTGCGTCATCCGAAAACCACCATCAAGAGTGGTGCCTTTACTTATCAGTTAACGACGGTCCGATTAATGCGTAACGTCGCTGAAACTACCGACGCGAAGAAGATGGCCGCTCAAGCGCTGAACCTCAGTACCATCAAGAGTCCTTACTACACGCTCCAGATCAAGTTTACCATTATTAATCACCGCAATCAGGATCTCACCACCGACGGCATCAAAGGAATTCAACTGGGAAATGGCACTCACACGTTAAACGCCACCACTCAGCTCAGTGACGCCAGCGCCGGCAAAACGATCCCCGCCAATGGTCGGCTTAACACTTACGCGACCGGCCTTGCTAGCCAAGGAAAGGCCCCGACGTTTAAGCGCATTAAGATCGCCTTTGCCGGTGCCTACACCGCCAAGCAAAAGCAGGTGGTTCCGCCCAGTGGCTGGTTAACCGCTCAACTCAACTAACAATGGAACTAGAACCCGATTGCCTAGCGCCCAGCGCCTGATCGAAGCTCCTCCTAGGGTCAATTACGGTCTCACAATGGGTACTAACCGATAATTTAGCCCGTTTAACGTCAAGCGACCACTATTCCCCAATTGAGGAATAGTGGTCGCTTTTGACGTTCAGGCTCAGCACCCAAGCGCCTTTGTTTTACTTCAATTTTCGACCTTAGGCCATGTATTCAAAACTAAAGTCGTCAATCTGAACCGTATCACCATTTTGGGCACCCTTGTCCCGTAAGGCATCGTCCACGCCCATCCCCCGCATTTGCCGGGCAAACCGTAACAGGCTTTCGTCGTGGTTAATATCGGTCATCTTAAAGAGCTTTTCGAGCTTGTCGCCGCCCAGAATCCACACGCCATCTTGATCGCGCGTAATGGTGAAGTCCGGTGTCTGGTGGAAATCGTATTCGGCCGTCTTGACCGTAGCGTCCTTGACCGGGAACTTCGGCGTCTGTGCGAGCACCTCAGCCGTCCGCTGCAACAGCGGCGTTAACCCGTCATGGGTGATGGTCGAGATGGCGAAGACTTCTGGCGTATCCGCCAACAGCTCATCTTGACCTAGCTGTTGCTTAAACGTCGCCAGGTTGGCGGCAGCAGCGGGCATATCCATCTTGTTAGCCACCACAATTTGGGGTCGTTTGAGAATATCCGGATCATAGGCCTGTAACTCCCGGTTGATCTTTTCGAAGTCGTCATACGGGTCGCGTCCTTCCACGCCACTCATATCAATGACGTGGAGAATCACTCGGGTCCGCTCCACGTGCCGTAAAAATTGGAACCCTAAGCCGATTCCGTTAGCGGCGCCTTCAATCAATCCAGGTAAATCGGCCATGACAAAGTCTTGACCATCGGGTAAGCGAACCATCCCCAGATTAGGAACCAAGGTGGTGAAGTGGTATTCCGCAATTTTCGGTTTCGCACTCGTCACGGTTGCCAGGAGCGTGGACTTACCAACGGACGGAAAGCCAACCAGCCCGACGTCGGCTAACACCTTCAATTCCAACTGAACCTCAAACTCTTCACCAGGTTCCCCATTTTCGGCAATCTCTGGTGCCGGATTTTTCGGTGAGGCAAAGTGAATGTTTCCGCGCCCACCGCGGCCCCCGTGAGCCACGATCACGGAATCGTCATCACCAACTAAGTCGCCAATAACGGCGCCAGTTGCGCTATTAACTACCGTGGTTCCCTGGGGAACTTGCACAATCAGGTCGTCGGCGCCGCGACCCGTCATCGATTTAATGGCCCCGTTACCGCCGTTTTTCGCCTTAAACTTTCGCTGGTAGCGAAAATCCATCAACGTCCGTAAGCCTTGATCCACGACAAACACGACGTTACCGCCGCGGCCACCGTCACCACCGGCTGGACCACCATTAGGAACAAATTTTTCTCGCCGAAAGGCAACCATTCCGTTACCGCCGTTACCGGCTTTCACATTAATTTTAACTTGGTCTACAAACATATTAATTTCCTCATTTTCTTAATCAGTTCAGTGACGTGGTCGTCACCGGCACACGCTTGTCAGTATACCGACAAACCGGTGCGGCGTCAAAGTTTCGTCGGTGTGCGGGGCTTTTTGATCTCCGCCGTCTCGGCCTTCAGGGTCAATAAGATGGTCTGCGCCACCGTCTTATTAATGCTCAACGCCTGCAAGTCTTCCACACTGGCCTCCCCAATCTTCTTGGTCGAGCCAAACTTACGCAACAGTTTATTGCGGGTCTTGGGACCCACACCCGGAATCGTATCCAGCTTCGAACTTAGCGAATGCTTAGTGTGGACTTGACGGTGGAAGGTAATGGCAAACCGGTGCACCTCGTCTTGGATCCGTTGAACCAGATAGAAGCCCTGACTTTGCGGATCCAAGTGAACGTGCTGATCGGCCGGCCCAAACAACAGATCGGCGGTCTTATGATGATCGTTTTTGACCATCCCCGCCACCGGTATATGCAGATCTAATTCGTCCTCGAGGACTTCCTTAACGGCATTCATCTGAATGTCGCCCCCATCCATCAAAATTAGATCCGGTAATGGGGCATGCTCCTTTAATAACCGCGTATACCGCCGCCGAATGACTTCTAAGGTACTGGCCGTTTCGTCGGCGTGATCAACGGTCTTTAATTTATACTTTCGATAAAGTTTCTTGTTAGGCTGGCCGTCCACGAACACCACCATGGCCGACACGAGATCGGCTCCCTGAATGTGGGAGTGGTCGAAGGCCTCGATTTTATGCCCCGGCGCAATCCCTAACGCGTCGGTAATCTCCTTCATGGCCCCAGTGGTCTTACTTTCATCCAGTTCCAACAAGCGGAATTTTTCTTCTAGGACTAACCGGGCATTTTTACCGGCCATGTCCAACAAATCACGCTTAGTTCCCCGTTGCGGCGTCCGCACGGGGACGTGGAGTAACGCTTCAATCATCTCACCATCAATACTGGCTGGCACCAGAATCTCGCGCGGGAGCACCGTATTCTTGCGTTGATAGAACTGCACGATGAAGCTGGCCAATTCCTCTTCGGCCGTGTTAACCACCGGAAAAAGCCGTTTTTCACGCTTCATCAACCGGGCTTGACGGATAAAGAAGACCTGAATCGACAACCACCCCTTGTCCAGATAAAAATTAAAGATATCTCGGGGAATGTGGTCGTTAGAAATGATCTTCTGTTTTTCAACGGTAGCCTCAATATAACGAATCTGATCACGTAAATCGGCCGCCCGTTCGTAAGCCATTTCCGCTGCCGCCGCTTCCATGCGTTCGTGCAGCTCCTTTTCGGCCCGGCCCACGTTACCGTTTAGAAACGACTTAATCTTGCGAATCTGCCGGTCATAATCGGCCTGGGGAACCTCCTTGAAGCACGCCCCCAGGCACTGCCCCATGTGATAATACAGGCACGGACGGCCCTGATACCCGGTGCACCGCCGCAAGGGGTAGACCTTTTGGAGAAAATGAATCGTTTCTTCGGCCGCATAGACGTTCGGATAGGGCCCAAAGTAATAGCCACCATCCTTTTTGATTTCGTTAACTAGTAACAGTTGGGGGTCTCGTTCGTGGGTGATTTTAATGTAGGGATACCCGGTTCCCCGCTTTAACTTGATGTTAAAGTACGGCTGATGTTTTTGAATCAGGGTGATTTCGAGGAGGAAGGCTTCCTTGTCGGTCGACGTGATGATCGTTTCGAAGTCCACGATTTCACTGACCAATTGCGCCGTCTTGCCCGTATGGCTACTCTTAAAATAGGAGCGTACCCGGTTCTTGAGGTTTTTGGCCTTCCCCACGTAAATAATCTGACTATTCAAATTCTTCATCAGATAACAGCCGGGTAATCCCGGGAGCAAGGCCAGCTTATGTTCGAGGTATTCCGATGCCACGACGATCCCTCCATTTCTTATTTTAGCTAATAAATTATAAGCCGAATCCCTGTTCGGCGCAAGCAATCCACCCGCAAGCCGGCTCCTTGCGTTTCGAAATGACAAACGAGATGAGTTCTGCTATGATAGCTGAAAAGACATCAGGAGGTGGCAACATGGCACTTAAGGTAAAACGGCAAGATGATTTAGACTCCATGTTCGGCAAGTTTGCCCAAATGGATCCCAAGGACGAAAAGCGCGATAAGTTCTTAAAGCGAGCAGACGCGCATAAGGACAATAAACGCGCCAAGGGCCTCACTAAGACCGACCAAGAAAAGATTGAACATGACAACCAATAATTCCCACTAATCATAGTGGGGAAAAGCCCTCACGGAACCACTTCCGCGAGGGCTTTTTCGGTTACTTTTCGGCCTGATAACCGTTCGGATAACGGGCATTCAACCGATCAATGTTACTTTGAGCCACCTCATCGAAGTCGATATCGGCCCATTGAGCAATCTGACTCAGATACCACAAAACGTCGCCCATTTCTTTGACTAACGCATCATGGTCGAGGTCCTTACCGTGAAAGGTGTACTTCTTGATTAACTCCACAACCTGTCCGGATTCACCGGCCAAGCCCAACGCACAGTTAGTCAACACCTGTTCGTTCCCGTAAAGGGTTCGGTTCGCTGCTTTTTGATAGTCACTAAATTCCACGGTTATTCCTCCCCAAAGGCTTGTTGTTCAATCCACTGCCACACGGCAGCCTTCCCCGTCTTCTGCGGTGCCGAAAACAGGATGATGTTATCAGTATTGGGTAACCCCAACGATTTCTTAATCTGACTAATGGTTTGGTTCCACTTACCCCGGGCCACCTTATCGCTTTTCGTTGCCACAATCAGCGTTGGCAGGTTGTAATAGGCCAACCATTGGTACATCTGAACATCCGCTGCTGTGGGCGCATGGCGCGCGTCGATCAGCGACACAACGCCCTTTAACTGGTCGCGCTGCGTCAGATAAGTCTCAATCATCTGGCCCCACTTTTCACGGGCCGCCTTCGACACCTTTGCGTAGCCGTAACCAGGCACGTCGACGAAATACAGTTGATCCTCCACGTTATAGAAGTTCAACGTCTGGGTCTTCCCCGGTTGACTGGAGGTCCGCGCGTAAGAACGTCGATTAATCAAAACATTGGTTAGGGATGATTTCCCCACGTTGGAGCGGCCGACTAGGGCAATCTCCGGGTAACCCGTCGTGGGATATTGACTTGGCTGTACCGCGCTCATAACTAGTTCTACGTGATTCACTTCCATTGCTTCGTGCCATCCTCTCCAAAATCGTCTTTCATCATTCTAACACAGAACGGCTCGGCGTACCGGTTCCTTTCCGGCCGTAAAACTTGCGTAAGCGGTTGAAAGCCCCGGACGGTCCGGGTTTGTCTCCGCTGATAAAATCTCAAAATGTGATGACTACAAAAAAGGCTCGGTCAATGACCGGGTCTTTTGAGATTACCTTAAATTATGACGCCTTTTGATCTCGTAAAACGAGTTCTGGTTGAGCGTGATCCGTCACCGTCGCGGCCGTGATAATCACCTTGGCAACGTCGTTACGACTCGGTAAGTCGAACATGATGTCGTGCATCACGTCTTCGATGATCGACCGTAAGCCCCGGGCCCCGGTATTCCGGGCAATCGCCAACTTGGCCATTTCTCGTAATGCCGCGGGTTGGAATTCGAGTTGCACGTCGTCTAAGGACAACAGCTTCTCGTATTGCTTGACCAAAGCATTCTTCGGTTCCGTTAAGATCCGAACTAAGTCATTTTCATCCAGCTTTTCCAGTGCCGTCAGAATTGGGAGCCGCCCGATGAATTCAGGAATCAGTCCAAACTCTAAGAGGTCTTCTGGAATCACGTGTTGCATCAAACTATCGCCGGACGCCAAGACCTTTTGTTCCTTGGTATCGGCACCAAACCCGATTGTTTGGTCCCCTAACCGGCGCTTAACGATACTGTCGATGCCGTCGAAGGCCCCACCCACGATAAACAGAATGTTGGTGGTATCAATCTGAATGAACTCTTGTTGGGGATGCTTCCGCCCACCCTGCGGCGGCACGTTGGCAATCGTTCCTTCCAAGATCTTCAGCAGGGCCTGTTGGACCCCTTCACCGGAAACGTCCCGGGTAATCGACACGTTTTCCGCTTTCTTGGCAATCTTATCGATTTCATCGATGTAGATAATACCCTTTTCGGCCCGGTCGACGTCGTAATCGGCGTTTTGCAGCAACTTTAAGAGGATGTTTTCCACGTCTTCACCAACGTAACCGGCTTCGGTCAAGGTCGTGGCATCCGCGATGGCAAACGGCACGTTCAGCATCTTGGCGAGACTTTGTGCTAAGTAGGTCTTCCCGGACCCAGTCGGTCCAATGACGGCAATGTTACTCTTTTGCAGTTCCGGACCGCCGTCATCCTTGGCCATCTCGTTGACCCGCTTGTAGTGGTTATAAACCGCCACGGAAAGCGTCCGCTTGGCTTCGGTTTGACCAATCACGTATTGGTCAAGGTTCTTCACGATTTCAGCCGGTGTTGGCACTTCTAAGGTCTCTTGTGCGTTATCTTGACTGAATTCCTCGTCAATAATTTCTTTACATAAATCGATACATTCGTTACAGATGTAAACACCCGGACCAGCAACGATCTTTTGAACTTGATCTTGGGTCTTTCCGCAAAAAGAGCAGGTCACTGGGCCATTGGTTTCGGTGTTTTCAAACAATAAACTCACCCTTTCTATCCGGGCTAGTGCCCATCTCTCGGTCAGTTAATCCGTTGAACACCGGATTACCCCGTCATTGATGTACTATACCACAGATATGAACGTTAGAGAATCAATTCGCCTTCTCAACCAGTTGGTGGCACGGCCGGTTGCACCGCCCTAAAGAAAAACCGGAACAACGAAAACGTCGTCCCGGTTCAGTCCACGTTGATAACGGCTTAGTCGTTGTCAGCGTCCTTCTTCTTGTCTTGCTTAGCGGAATCAGCAATCAGGTCAACCGCACTCTTAATGGCGATGTCATGCTTTAACATGTCGTCGGAAAGAGCACTGCGAACGGCGCTTTCTTCCATGCCGTATTGGCTGGCAAGATCCTTAACTTCGGCCTTAACTTGGTCTTCCGTTGGTTCGATCTTTTCAGCTTCCACAACGGCTTCCAAGACCAAGTTGGTCTTAACCCGCTTTTCGGCACCATCGGCGAATTGCTTCCGCAAATCGTCTTCCGTGGTCCCGGTCAACTGGAAGTACATTTTAGGTTGGATCCCTTGTTGTTGCATGTTAGCCAAGTATTGTTCCATTTGACGATCAATATCATCTTTGATCATGGCTTCTGGCACGTCACCGATTTCGGCGTTGTCAACAGCTTCGCTGATGGCTTCGTCTTCAATCGCATCGTGAGCCGCATGCGTCTTTTGTTCCTTCAAACGATCCTTAGTCTTAGCTTGTAATTCTTCTAAGCTGTCAACGTCTTCGTCAACGTCCTTAGCGAATTCATCATCTAATTCAGGTAATTGCTTTTCCTTAACTTCGTGGATCGTTACTTTAAAGGTAGCTTCCTTATCTTGTAAGTCCTTAGCTTGGTAATCCTTAGGGAACGTGACCTTAACGTCCACGTCATCGCCCGCCTTGTGACCAACTAATTGATCTTCGAAGCCAGGGATAAAGGAGTTTGAACCTAATTCCAAGGAGTAGTTGTCAGCCTTACCACCATCGAATTGCTTGCCATCAACGTAACCGTCGAAGTCAATAACCACCGTATCGCCCTTAGCGGCTGGTTGGTCTTCCTTCAACACTAATTCAGCTTGTTGTTGACGTTGCTTTTCTAATTCAGCATCGATGTCTTTTTGGTAAACCCGCGTGTTTTGCTTCGTGACACTTAAGCCCTTGTAGTCGCCCAACTTAACGTCTGGCTTAACCGTAACAACGGCCTTCAAAACCCAGGCCTTACCCTTATCCATGGATTCAACATCCACTTGAGGTTGGTCGACGGGTTCGATGGACGTTTCCTTGATAGCTTCTTCGTAAGCATCAGGTAAAACAATGTTTAAAGCATCTTGGTATAATGCTTCTTCACCGTACATTTGGTCGAAGATTTGACGTGGCACACGGCCCTTACGGAAACCAGGCACTGCCAGGTTCTTCTTGGTGCGTTGGAAAGCTTTGTCTAAACCTTCCTTAATCTTATCAGGGGCAATTTCAAAGGTTAATTCACCCTTGTTTGCTTCCTTTTTTTCCCACTTTGCAGCCATTGTATTCCCTCCGAAATGAAAGATATTACTATTTACAATTCTAGCAATTGCATACTGTCTTAGTGTACCTTAACCGTTGCCAATTGTAAAATGGTTTTTGCTTAAAAGCCGTGAATGGCGCGGATTCGCTCCCCTCAACCAGCCGGGGTTGTGAATTTAGACGGCCTTAAAATGGTACCACTTTCCGTCACCGGCCTCAAGTAACTGCCCAACAGCTCACCACTAGTATTGCCACTTGCCGGCACGACCATACGTGACCCAATCCGGTGCGACACAACGCCACTCACCCGCACACACGCTTAACCGCGGTATCTAACGATTGAGCCGCCAAACTCGGTCTTCACTGGTTACCGAACCTATCACAGGACACGGATCACTTCACTCATCCACCCCCTAAACCTAGGCCCGTGCTCACGGCCAAAAATCATCATCGGCGAGCTTACCTACCAGGGTGACAGCCATGGACCGAATTTCTTTGGGCATACAAAAAGGAGCCGAAAAGCAAAGCTTTTCGCACTCCTTTTTGCGGTACAGCTAATTAAGAAAACTTAATTAGTCGTCAATTTCCGTAACGGTACCGGCACCAACGGTGTGGCCACCTTCACGAACAGTGAACTTCGTACCCTTTTCAATGGCAGCTGGTTGGATCAGTTCAACAGTGAACGTCACGTTATCACCAGGCATAACCATTTCTACACCATCAGGCAATTCGATAACACCAGTGATATCAGTGGTGTGGAAGTAGAATTGTGGACGGTAGTTGGAGAAGAATGGCGTGTGACGGCCACCTTCTTCTTTGCTCAAGATGTAGACTTCACCCTTGAACTTCTTGTGGGTTTGGATCGAACCTGGCTTTGCCAAAACTTGGCCACGAACGACTTGTTCCCGGTTAACCCCACGAAGTAAGGCACCAACGTTATCCCCGGCTTCACCAAGGTCCAACGTCTTCCGGAACATTTCCAAACCAGTAACGGTCGTCTTCAATACGTCGTCATGTAAACCAACGATTTCAACTTCGTCACCAATCTTAACAGTCCCACGGTCGATACGACCGGAAGCAACCGTCCCACGACCAGTGATCGTGAAGACGTCTTCAACAGGCATTAAGAATGGCTTGTCGTTGTCACGTTCTGGCGTTGGGATGTAGTCATCAACGACATCCATTAAGTGTAAGATAACCTTTTCTTGTTCTGGGTCGCCTTCAAGAGCCTTCAAGGCAGAACCGCGGATAACAGGAATGTCATCACCAGGGTAATCGTATTCGGACAACAACTCACGAACTTCCATTTCAACTAAGTCAACCAATTCGTCGTCGTCAACTAAGTCGGTCTTGTTTAAGAAGACCACGATGTAGTTAACACCAACTTGGCGAGCTAACAGAATGTGTTCACGCGTTTGTGGCATAGGACCATCGGTTGCGGCAACAACCAAGATGGCACCATCCATTTGAGCGGCACCAGTGATCATGTTCTTGATGTAGTCAGCATGTCCTGGGGCATCGATGTGAGCGTAGTGACGCTTTTCCGTTTCGTATTCAACGTGGGCAGTGTTGATCGTGATACCACGTTCACGTTCTTCTGGAGCAGCATCGATATCTGCGTAATCTTCGGCCTTAGCTAAACCTTTGTCAGCCAATACCTTAGTGATTGCAGCAGTTAACGTCGTCTTCCCATGGTCAATATGGCCAATAGTACCAATATTTACATGGGGTTTAGTTCTTTCATAATGTTCTTTTTCAGCCATTAATGAAACCCTCCTGTATTTTATCGCAAGAATCCTTAACTTTCAGACGAAAATTAATAACTCTTTGCGTAAAATTATACTACTTCTTCTTTGAAAGGGAAAGCTGGAACCCTCTAAAAAAGAATCCTTGACTAGTATATCTGCTCGCCAATTATTTGTAAACTAAAAAATCACTAATTTTCGGGCTTTTCGTTATTTATTGCGGTAAATAGTTCTTGTAAGAGCTTCCCCAAGCGCTTTTGCCAAGTTTTCACGTATTTTTCCTGGGCGGAGCTAATCCCCGTTTGCACGGGACGACCAATCAATTCATCAATCCAAACTTCCGGTGCGGTAACGACACGATCCGCAAACGGATAAAGCAGCATCAACTGCAAATTGAGTGTTTGCCGAACATTAGCCATTAATCCAGGATTAGATTGGGCCAGCTGGACCGTTAAATAGTTTAGTGCCGCTTGAGCCGCCGGACTGGCCGTCACCGAGTCCAAATGAGCCGTCTCAATCGGGTAGATTTGGTCATCCAACCATTGCAGCTTCACCGTCGTCGTCAACCGTAGCCGGGATAGTTCTTCTAATAAAGTGGCTCGTAATAACGGGTGCAGGAACGGATCAACCAATAAATACTGCACCCCCCGTAGAAATTCCCGTAAAGGGAGTTGGTGAGCGCGCTCAATGCGTCGCCGCTGTTCGCCCAGCTCAGTATCTCCTAGGTGATAGAATTGTTTGGCAATCACTCGCTGAGTCGCCCCTAACGTTCGACGCGACTGCTCCTCCGCCGTCTCGATTTGCGCTAATCCAGCCGCCTTCCACGCTTGCGCCTGTGGCAAAGCACACCATTGGCGAGCGAAAATAAACTGTTGATTTTTAAGGGCAATGGCCAGCCGTTGGGTAAACCATTCTTGATTAATCAGGTACGCGCGGTCATTTTCAGCAGCAATCTGCTCGGCAGCAAGAAACTGCTGGTCACGGTACAGACTTGTGGCCAAGTAACGGTTCAATTCTGCCGTCTGCTGCGCCTGATAAAGGGTTGTAAACGCCGCACTAGCTTGCGACCACTGTTCTTGACGAAACGCCGCTAACGCCTGCTGAAATCGTGCCGAATCCATAAACTCCCTCCTTATTTAATAGAAACGAAAAGGGCCCCCCTCCCTTAGCGGAAGTTGGCCCAGATTCATTTAGACTTTGTTCGTCGTAGCCGAGTGGTTACTCCGGCGCCGACACCGATGATTCTTACTCTTAGAGTGCTCGGTGGCCGTCTGAGTAGCTTTAGTCGTCTTGTCTGCCTTCTTACCCTTAGCCTTGTGTCCCTTAGCGGTTGACTTGGCTTCCGGCTTAGCCGACTTGCTCTTCCCAGTCCGCCGGTGATGTTGGTTGACTTCCATAATCACGGGCAGGATGACGGGACGCCGGTGTGTCTGATCAAAGAGGTAATGGCTCAGATGTTCCCGCACGTCTTGTTTCAAGTGACCCCAGTCAAACTCTTTGTTGTCGAGGTTGTTTTGAACCGTCTTACAAATGATGTCAGAACTCTCCTGCATTAAATCCTTATTAGCCTTCACGTATACAAACCCACGCGACGTAATCTTCGGGGCCGCCACGATTTGCTTCTTCTTGCGGTCAATCGTCACCACGGCAATAAAGATTCCATCATCAGCTAAGACTTTTCGGTCCCGCAACACAATGTTACCAATGTCTCCGACACCAATCCCGTCGATCATGGTATCACTCACGTCGATACCTTCACCTAAGCCCATTTCGCCGTCCGCATAAGTCAACACATCGCCCTTGGCGAGGATGAAGATGTGGTCAGCCGGCATCCCTAGCTCCAGGGCTGCTTGGGCGTGAGCGTTCAAGAGCCGGTATTCTCCCTGAATTGGGATTAAGTACTGGGGCTTCATCAGGTTCAGCATTAATTGCAGATCCCGCTTGTAGGCGTGTCCCGACGAATTCAGCTCATCGGAAATTGCCTTAACTTCTCCACCAGCGCGATAAATCATGTCCCGCGTTTGCGCCACCGTGGTGTCCATCGCGTGTGACGGAGTTGTCACGATGTAGACTAAATCACCGGGTTGAATATTTAACTGTTTTTCTTGCTTGTTGGCCATTCGTTGCAACGCCTTGATGGGTTCCCCCATCTTACCCGTTTGCAGAATTACCGTTTCGGTAGGATCTAGAGCTGCTACCTGGTCAGGCGTGATCAAAAGGTCATCATCAAAGGACAACTTTCCGAGGTCCATCGCCGTGTGGACAATCTTTTCCAGGTCTTGCCCCGTTAAGCAGACCTTGCGCCCCGTTTTGACGGCAGCGTCGAAGATTTGCTGAATGCGTAAGATGTTCGAGGCCACGCAAGCCACAATAATCCGACCATCCCGGTAATGAAAGGTCTCTTCAATGGCCTCTGCCAGCTCCTGCTCCGAGGCGTTCATCTTTGGGTTCTCAGCGTTAGCGGAATCGCTTAACAGCGCTAAGACACCCGCTTGACCGATGGCTCCCAACCGCGCATAGTCGGTCTGGTAACCTGGTTGAGCGGTCTGATCAAACTTGAAATCACCGGTATAGACGATTTGACCTTCGTCGGTCTTCAAATCAATTCCCAGTGATTCGGGAATCGAATGCGTCGTGGCAAAGAAGGAAACGACCACGTCGCCAAAATCGATTTCGGTTTTTTCGTCAATGACATGGAAGTCATCGTAGTCTTTGACCTTCGGTTCAGCGGTAACACTAATCTTAGCCAACGCAATCGTCATTTCGGATCCGAACACCGGAACGTTGAACTCACTCAAGAAGTAAGGCAACGCGCCAATCGCATCGGCGTGGCCGTGGGTCAGAAAGACCGCAACAATGCGGTCCTTATTTTCTCGCAGGTAATCCCAGTCTGGAATCACTACGTCGATCCCTAGGAGTTCGTTTTCCGGGTACTTTAACCCGCAATCTAAAATGTAAATGCCGCCATTAACGTCCACGGCGTACATGTTTTTTCCGTTTTCGCGGACCCCGCCAAACGGAATGATTTTAATTTTTGCACTCATAAGTTCACCTCAAGTATCTTTTCTTTAATTTTGGTCAATCCCGCAACGTTGCGCAGATTGCTTATCGGTAGGTTACCGAATTTCGTCCGTAGTTAAACTTACCCCAGTTTACCATACTTTACCCAAATACAGAACTATGATGAGAGGTGCCCAAACAAAAAAGCCCATCCCCAGTGGGAATGGACTGGTTGGTCCAGCAGCGAATTAACGACGCAGGCCCAAGCTCTTGATTAATTCACGGTAACGTTGAACGTCAGTCTTACGTAAGTAAGCTAATAAGTTACGACGGTGACCGATCTTCTTCATCAACCCACGTTGGGAATGGAAATCCTTCCGGTGAGCTTGCATATGCTTGTTAATTTCGTTGATGTCAGCGGTTAAAACGGCAACTTGAACCTCCGTCGAACCGGTGTCACCTTCGTGACGTGCGTATTGCTTGATGATGTCGTTCTTTTGTGCTTGACTGATAGCCATGGTAAATTACCACCCTTTCAAATAAGTGCCCCAAACTGAGTAAGCCGTCGGTGGCCGCCGGCAAACTAAGTCAGAGGTTTGTGCTTTTCACACAGTTATTTATCATACTGGAAAAGTTGTAAAAACGCAAGACTTTCGCTAAAAGTAGCTATCAAGTAAAATTGCTTTACAATAATCCGGCGAAGGTATTGCATTCCCTCTCAGGGTTCTGTATAATGACATACGTTGAAATTAAGATTTCCGGTACCAGGATTTCTCATTCGGAGGTGAAATTTTCATGCCAATTATCAAATCTGCTATCGAACGGGCCAAGACTAACGTTAAGGCTAACGAACGTAACTCCGCCCAATTAAGCGCAATGCGGACTGCTGTTAAGCGTTTCGAACAAGCTAAGACTGCCGGTGCTGACAACGCGGAAGAATTATTCCGTTTAGCTAGTGCTGCCGTAGACAAGGCTGCTACTAAGGGCTTAATCAAGCGGAACAAGGCTTCCCGTGACAAGTCACGGATGGCTGCCCGTTTAGCTAAGTAATCACACATCAACCTCATGAGATGATGTAATAAAGGCGCGACCAGCAATTGGTCGCGCCTTTTTGTGTGCTAATTTTTCATGATATCGTGGCTTTTTGCCCCGCAAACTGCGTCATAAAAAGTGAAAAGAGCAGTTCGGGATCCAAAGACGTGGATTTCATCTGCCGTTCCACTTTAAACAGGCCTAGGTAAGCCCGGTTAAGATCGTCTAGGTGAAACCGGCGGTGTGTCTGGAGAGCTAATTTAATCCGGTACGGATGAACCTTGAGCGTACTGGCCAATTTGCCTTGACTATACCCCTGCTGGGCCAGCACCTTGGTCTGGATCAATAAACGGAACTGTCCCTGTAGAATGGCATTGATCCGTAAGGGTTCTTCCTTGGCTTGGAGGAGTTCGCGGTACAACGCCACGGCCCCCGCCGTATTCTTGGCCAGTACCCGGTTGACTAAATCAAACACGTTTTGAGTCAACGTTTGCCGGACCAAGCCTTGAACCGCGGCAACCTGAATCTCGTGATCGGGTAACGTAAAGAGCTCCAACTTTTCGCGTTCATTCATCATCAACGACAAGTCGGCATCCGTTCGTTGGATCAAGTCGTTCAATGCGGCCGGCACCATGGTGTAACCATCCTGTTTTAATTGTGCTTGAAAGAACTGCCGGACTTCGCGTTCTGCAAAATCCCCTAATTCGACCGTGGTGGCCACTTTTTTGAGCTGTTTAACAATCTTCTTGCGTCCATCTAACTTGGCATACGGGGCAAAAAAGACCAACACCGTACTGGCCATCGGGGCCGTTAAGTATTGTTCGAGACTATTCAAATCGTGGTCAACCTTACTTTTCTTGGTCTCTCCGGTTAGAAAGACGGGATTATCCAGACAAACTACGCGGCGTTCCCCAAAGAATGGTGCCGCCATCGCATCGTCGAGTCCCACCGCCAGCGGCACCGTTTCCAGGTCATAACTGGCGTAGTTCATCGTCTGCTCTTCCGTGGGCACCAGTTGCTTAAAGGCCGTTTTTAAGCGGTGTTGAAAGTAGGGCATTTCGCCCAAAATAACGTAGATGGGGGCGGTCACCTGACCAGCCGCCAGTTGTTTTAAAAGTTGTGTTATCGTCACGCCTGTTATTCCCCTTTTAAATTCAATTTGGTTTGCCAAGTTCCATGCTGGCCCCGATAAACGTACCGGATCATTCCCCGCTGTTGGGTACTGGCCCACGGCACGTGAGCCGCCTGCAGGGTCCGTAACGTTTCGGGGCTGGGATGACCGTAGCGATTATGCCGGCCCGCCGAAATAATGGCTAGTCGGGGCCGGACCTGGGCCACAAAGCTCGCCGCCGTGGCGGTCTTACTACCGTGATGACCTAGCTTCAGCACGTCGGTCTGTAGTTGGGGTTGGGCCGCTAAAATCTTCTGCTCCCCCGCTTGATCTAAATCACCCATAAATAGGAAGTTTAACCCACCAAAGTCCCCCTGTAAAGCCAGTGAACCAGCATTATCGGCCGGCATGACCGCGAAGGGATGGTGGACCACCAGTGACGCCGGAACGCCCACCTGTAAGGGGCGCACCTGCAAGCCGGGGTACCTGGCCACGGTTCGTTGCCAGGCCACTTCCTGCGCCATCCCCGTCGACACCCACACGCAATCGACCCGAAACTCGGCTAAGATTGCCGGCAGATCGCCGATGTGGTCCGCATCGTGATGGGTCAAATAAATCTCGTTGATATGGGTAATTCCCCGACTCTTTAGGTAGGTCACACTGGTGTGCTCAGCGCCGTAGGTCACCGGCTGTACCGGAGCCCAGGCAGGCTGGGGAAATGCGAGCCGCCCACCCACGTCGATCAGTGTCACTCGGCGATTACCGGGCGTACGAATCAGGATGCTATCTCCCTGTCCGACGTCAAAATAAGCCACTTCGCCGTGGAGCGGATAGTGAATGCCGACAAACACCAGACCATAACTCACCAGCAACCCCACCAGCCAGCGTCGTCGCTGCTCAGGCGGTCGGCTCCAAATCCACCAAGTTCCCAGATACCACGCGACCGCAATTCCCCAAGCGGGCTTGCCAAAAGCCACGTTACCCGGTAACGCTGCGACCCGCCGCAACAGCTCATCAACCCCTGCTAGGCCAGCGGCACATCCGTTCGTGATTGCGGGAAAACGTGGTCCCGTCAGCGTACCCAGCACGGTCAGGGGTAACAGGAGTACGGGAAATAGCGGCACCACCACCCAGTTGGCAAGAATCGTTAGGCTATGCCACTGAAAGATGCCACTGAGTAAACTGGGTAAGCCCAGCAGAGTTAACCCCAGTTCCCGCCAACGCGGCGTCTCCTCTTTGAGTAGGATCAACGCCAACGAAAGACCGTAACTGAGCTGACTGCCCAATTCGAACAGCAACCCCGGATTCTGCGCCAGCCCCACCAAAAAGGCTCCCGTCCAAGCGCCCAACGGACTAACGGGCCGGTTTAACCGGCGGCCCCCCAATTGTAAGCCGCGCATCCAGCAGGCCCGGAAGACCCCACTGCCGCTGCCGGCCAGGATTGCATATCCCGGGAGTCCCACTAGCAGGGCCCACTCCCACCATTCACGCGGTAACCGGGATTGGATCAACCCCCATTCGGCTACCGTCAGAACCAACGCGACGTGCAATCCCGAGATGGCAAAGAGGTGGATCAACCCTAGCTGCTGCATTCCGGCGAGCTCCTGGGGGGCCTCACTGGCCCGACTACCCGGGAACAGGCCTAGCGCGTACACCCGTAACGCTCCGGGTAACTGCTCACAGTATCGAATCAGACCACTGCGCCAGCCATGTCAGGTATCCGTCCACCAAGTCAGCCCCCGGCTTGGAGCCGGTCGCCAGGTCACACTCGTCGCCCTCACGGTATTGACGATGCACCGATTGGCCCAGTAGCGGGCCGCATCAAACTGGTTAAAGTTCGGGGCTGGTAGCAAGCCGCTCTCCTGACCCGTGACCGTCCACCAAGTGGGGTGCCGGAGTTGCCGCAGATGCGCTAATTCATCAGCTGAGTGCAGCGTGCCATGAACCGTCAGGCGCTCCCCGTTTAATTGTTGTCCCACGAGTGTATACCCGCTACCGTGAATCACAGGACTGTCCGGTTGGACCCGTAAACGTAAGGTAACCGGTTGAAGCGTCGTCACGGCGAGTTGGCGGTGGGCTAACTGTGTTTGGCGCCAACCAAACCACCCGGCAAATCCCAGCAATAATCCCCCGGTCATTAGTAGAGTGGGTAACGACCGCAACGTGATGACCCGTCCGATACTCAAGACTAGCAGTAACCCGCCGCCTAACCAGTGACCCCCTAAGATCACGCTTAACGCGGCGACCGGTAGACTGGCCAAAAACCAGTGGGCCGCAGTCACTGCCCCGTTTTCGGTTGGTCAAACGATAAGTGCGTTAACAGCTGTGGATCAACAGTGACCTGTTGCACAGCCACGTGTTTTAAATCTAACAGTTTCTGGGCGTACGGGTCGTTATGGTAATTCCGCAGGTAGGTAATTTTGGTGATCCCCGCCTGTAACAGCATCTTGGTGCATTGTAAGCACGGGAAGTCCGTAACGTAGATTTCCGCGCCATCCGTGGCCTCGCCAAACTTGGCACACTGCAAAACAGCGTTCATTTCTGCGTGAATCGTCCGGACACAGTGCCCGTCGACCAGGTAACACCCCTGGTCTAGGCAATGGTCGTCACCCGAAACCGAGCCGTTGTAACCGCCCGCAATGATGCGGCGATCGCGAACCACAATGGCTCCGACAGACAGCCGGTTACAGGTGCTCCGAGTCGAAATCACTAACGCTTGTAGCATAAAATATTGGTCCCACGGAATTCGTTCTTTAGTCATGTCGCTGGTACCCCGTTTCTTCAGTTTACAATTCAGTATACCACGCCCTAAGTCGTCAGTTGGGCTTGTAAATGGGCGACCGTCTTCTCCCCAAAGCCCGCGACCTGTGTCAGATCTTTGACGCTCTTAAACGGTCCGTGTTCGGTCCGGTAGTCCACGATTTTCTGCGCCTTTTTCGCCCCAACCCCCGTGAGTTGCTGTAATTCGGTCACGGTTGCCGTATTCAAATTGACCGGTGCTCCGCTCGAACCGGACCCGCTCGTTGCCCCGCTGGCGGGTGTTCCCGTGCCGCCAGTCCCACTGACAGCCGTTGTTGCTGGAGCCTTCTCGCCCTTTAAGGGGACGTAAAGTTGTTGCTGATCCGTCAAGCGTAAGGCTAAATTAATCTGGCGCCGATCCGCGCGCGGGGTCAGTCCACCAGCCGTTTTGAGTGCATCGGCCACCCGCATCCCCTGGGCAAACTGATACAAACCGGGGTGGTTGACCGCGCCCTGAACGTCGACCCAAACCTGAGTGTCGTGACTCGCCCCGGAAGCCCCTGCGCTGGGACGACTCGCCCGCGTCGAACCAGTCCCTGATGAACTTGCCATCCCCGTAGTAGCCGGGGGTGGCGGGGTTCCTAGTCCGGTGCTAGACGCTGCTGAACCGGGGCGTAAGACGCCCCACAGGCCTAGCATCAACCCGCCCACCATCAGCAGACCTAATAGTCGTTGGTAGCGGGGAAGCTCTTCCCACCAATCCATAAGTCGTTGCATGCCTCTCACCTCCTCGTGACACAGATAACTCCGGCTAACCGCGCATCAATTTTTTTAGACGATAAAAAAACCACCTTTCGCTGGAAAGGTGGCAACCTGACTGGGGTTAAGGATGCGTTTGGAGATAGTGCAAGGCATCCTGAAAGTTCTTCACCGGAACAACTTTCATGTTCGGCGCGTACTTCTTCGCCGTAGCCTTAGCTAACTGATAGTTTGTCTGGTGGTGTTCCTCGTACTTTAACAAAGCCTTGGTGGGTTTGACGTACGGGGCAAAGAAAATGGTGGCCCCGGCCCGCTTAGCGGCGATGATCTTCTTATCGATTCCGCCAATTTCTCCCACGTCACCGTTACTGTCCACGGTCCCCGTCCCGGCAATTTTGCGGCCGTGACGCAGGTTTTCGTTGGTCAGTTGTTGATAGATTTGAAGACTAAACATCAGCCCCCCCGACGGGCCCCCAATGTTACCGGGATTTACGGTAACCTTAGTCTGGGGTACGACCTTGACGTTATCGGTCAACGTGATGCCGATTCCGGCCTTTTTGGTTGGCAGACTCATCAATTTTGCGGTGGCCGTACGGGTCTTGCCGTTATGTTGATAGGTAATGGTGGCCCGGCTACCAACCTTTTGGCGTTGGATATAGGTTTGATAGCCGACCATGTTGTTGAAGTGCCGGCCGTTAACCTTGGTCACGGTATCACCAACGTGTAGGTCCCGTTTAAACGGCGATTGGGCGTCCACGCTGACCACGTAAATCCCCAGATATTGCCGGGTCACCGGCCGCTTAGCTGCCCGGTAAGCCGTGTAGATCGATTCATTGATCGCACTTTGCATGTAGAAGTCCTGCACCTTGTCATAGGTGGCGTTACTTTCGCCTCCCGTGACATTCGCCGTGGATTCCACCGAATAATGGGGATTGAGCTTGGCGTACAAATAGCTAACCGGCCGGGCCTGGGCGACCGCCACGGAAGTGATCATGAACTTCCCACTTCGTTTATCCGGATGGCCGGGCATCTTCACGAACGATTTCAAATTATCCGCCGACCCCGGGCCCTCGATGTATTCCGGTAAGGGCAACATAAAGAAAGCTAAGATCGCCAAAAGTGCCACTAGCATCCCCACAAATTGGGTCCGTTGTTCCCGAGTGATTTGTCGTAATCGCCGCATCATGGTTGGTCACTTCCCAACCGTTGGGCCAACGCCTGAGCGACCGGAACCGGAACCAACGTGGTCAAGTCACCGCCAAACTTGGCGACTTCGCGTAATAGACTCGACGATACGAACTGGTACTGCGGATCGGCCATCAAGCACACCGTCTCAATGTGCGCATCCAGATGACGGTTCATCCCAGCGATGCCTTGCTCGTACTCGAAGTCGGTGCTATTGCGCAGTCCCCGAATCAGCACCGTGGCGTGACATTGCTGCATGAATGCCACGGTCAGTCCCGTTTCTACCCGCACCGTAACGTTGGGTAACTTCTCGACACTCTGCTCGATAAAGGCAACCCGTTCAGCGGGCGTAAAGACGCCCTGCTTAGCCGTGTTCTGTCCCACCGCCACAATCAACTGATCGAATAGGCGACTGGCCCGGGTGATTAAGTCTAAATGGCCGTTGGTTAAGGGATCAAAGCTCCCCGGAAAAACCGCAATTGTCATGTTTAATCCCTTCCTATTGCATAAATCGTTAAGACTGTAATGCCATAGTTGCGCTGCTCAATGAAGGTGAACCCCGGGACCGTTTCCGGTAACTGGGCCTGTTGATCCGTCTCACACACAATGCGAGCCGTCGCCGTTAATAGGTTCAGCTCCCGCAATTGCGTCATCTGCTGAACAATCTTTTGTTGGGCGTACGGTGGATCGAAAAAGACGAGGTCAAATTGTTCGCCCCGGCTCGCTAGTTCTGGAACCGCCCGCTTAGCGTCGCGTTTCAAAATCTCAAATCGCTCGGGAGCTTTGGTGACCGCCACATTATCCTTGATGGTCTTAATGGCCGCGTACTGCCGATCAATCAAGACCGCCCGGGCAATCCCCCGGGAAACGGCCTCAATACTCAAGCCCCCAGAGCCCGCAAATAGATCCAGGCTCTGGCCCCCATCGAAGTAGGGGCCAATGATGTTAAACATGGCTTCCTTAACCTTATCCGTGGTGGGCCGAGTCGCCATTCCGGGTACCGCCTTTAACCGTCGGCCGCCAAAGTCACCTGCCACAATTCTCATCCTTCATCATCCTTTGCTTCCGCGTCTTCCACGGGGTTGGTCACCCCATTAAACGTTTCATTAATTTGGGGCCGCATCGACGGTACTACCCGCTTAACAAACCGTAAACGTTGTAGTTTTTGCGTTAATTCATCAATGTCTTTTTGATCCACGTACAGGACCACATACCGCATCTTCTTGGACACGTACATGACGGTACCGTAACGTTTCAGCTGGCGCGTTTGTTTCAAGCTATACGTGTAAACAATTAAACTTTGCCGTGGCTGAATGTCAAATGCCATGAAACTCATCCCTTTTCGTTTTTAATGTGTCGCCCGGTAATGTTTCTGCCGCGCGCTAATGTTTAAGACGATACCCATCACCAGCGCCAAAGTCCAAGTACTCGATCCCCCGTAACTAATGAACGGGAACGTCACCCCAGTAATCGGCAAGAGGCCTAAGACCCCCCCAATGTTAAAGAACGTTTGCACCGTCAAGTAGGTCGCCGCCCCGTAACACACCAACGCATAATAGGTGGAATTACTGCGGACACCCACTAAAACGATCCGGGTAATCATTAAAAAGAGCAACGCAATTACGCCCAGGGCCACTAATAAGCCCAGTTCTTCGGCTAGAATCGCCATAATAAAGTCGGTATTGGGTTCCGGCAAATATCCCGTCTTTTGGATACTATTGCCCCACCCGACACCAAAGATTCCACCGTTACTCAGCGCATAGTAGGAATTTACCAATTGCTGCCCCACACCTTGGGAGTGCACAAACGGATTTTTGAACGCAACCATCCGCTGCAATTGATAAGATCCCTGGGCCATTCTGGTCTCAGACAACTTGACCAACAGTGGAATAAATACCACGACGATGGCGATTAAGCCACCACTCATAAGCCCGGTCGAAAGCTTCCAATTAAACCCACTGGCAAAGAGGAGGACCACGACAATACTGGCGTTAATGGCCGCCCCACCAAGATCGGGTTGAATAAAAATCAACCCAATAATCAGCGCACTGGTCACGATGGGCTGCCACATGGTCGCCCACCAGCCCTCAGTCGCTAACTCATCCTGCCGATTGGTAATCGTATTGGCCATCCAGATAATCAAGTAAAACTTCACAAATTCCGCGGGTTGTAAACTAATGGGGCCAAAGTGAAACCACCCCGCCGCCCCATTGACGGTTTTCTCTACCAACAGTAAGGCCGCTAGGGAACCCAACGCCAGGTAACTGAGTCCTCGCAATAAAGTGGGATGGCGCAGTTTTTCCAAGTTCATCGCCAACATGAAACTGACAATGATCAACCCCAAAATCACGTACAGGGATTGCTTAATCAGGTAACTGGTCGGACTCCCCCCATTTTGATTGCCGATATCGGCACTGGCTGAATAGACCATGACAATCCCCAACAAGCTCAGTACCAGATAGGGAACTGCCAGCCAATAGTCTAAATATTTTAATCTTTGCATACGTTCGTTCGCCCCAAGCCTGCCGGTTAACCCCGGCATTCGAATGTTGTCCGCGTCGTTTGCTTAGCTGAAATCAACTGTCGCTAACTGATTGGCCGCCGGCTACCACACTGTCCCAAATTGCCGGGTTCCGTGCGCGGACAGCTAACCTAACTCGTCAGACGCGTAATGGTTACATTATACCAAACTCGAATTTAATTGTATCACAGATGTTTCCGTGAAACGCTTGGTCATCCCGTTTTAACATTTCTTAATTTTCCAGTGACCCCCTACCGAATTTTAGACAAAAAAACCGGAAGATCACACGGTTTCCCGCACAATCTTCCGGTAAAATTTTAATTAAAGGTACTCAATTACTTGTTGTTCCCGTGACGCAACTTCTTAGCTGCCTTTTCACGTTCACTGGTATTTAAGATTTGCTTCCGTAAACGGACGTGTTCTGGCGTAATTTCACAGAATTCGTCTTCGTTGATGAATTCCAGAGATTCTTCCAGCGACATTACTAATGGCGTTTTAACCTTCGCAATATCTTCAGAACCAGCGGCCCGGACGTTGGTTTGGTTCCGGCCACGCGTGATGTTCACGGAGATGTCGTTTTCACGACTATTTTGACCGATGATCATCCCTTCGTAGACTTCCGTCCCGGCAGGCGTAAAGATAATTCCCCGGTCTTGAACGGCCATGATGGCATAAGTCGTAACCTTACCAGAGTTGATGGAAACCAACGTCCCGTTACGACGACCTGGGTTCCAGTTCTTAATCACTGGCATGTACTTGGAGAACGTGTGGTTCATGATCCCGTAACCCCGGGTCATGGACAGGAAGTCCGTGGAGTACCCAATCAACCCACGAGTTGGGGCCAAGAAGGTCAACCGAGTTTGGCCGTTACCCACGGCCTCCATGTTCTTCATTTCACCCTTGCGCTTGGACAGGGAGTCAATGATGGCCCCAGTGTATTCGTCAGGGGTGTCAATTTGCACGGATTCGAATGGTTCGCAACGCGTGTTGTCGACCGTCTTGTAGATAACTTCTGGACGGGAAGCTTGCAATTCGTAACCTTCACGCCGCATAGTTTCAATCAAGATGGACAAGTGCAATTCACCACGACCGGATACGACCCAGGCACCTGGATTATCCGTGTCGTCAACCCGCAAGGACACGTCGGTGTGCAGTTCACGCTTCAACCGTTCTTCGATTTGACGAGACGTTACAAATTTCCCTTCGCGACCAGCAAATGGCGAGTCGTTCGTCCGGAAAGTCATCTTCAAGGTTGGTTCGTCAATCCGTAACAGTGGAAGTGGTTCCAAGTGGTTCGGGTCCACAACGGTTTCCCCAACGTTGATTTCTTCCATCCCAGAAACGGCAATCAAGTCCCCGGCCTTGGCCTCGTTGATTTCCAAACGCTTCAAACCAAAGTACCCAAATAACTTGGTAACCCGGAAGTTTTGCTTGGAGCCGTCCAGCTTCATAACAGTCACGTTATCGCCGACCTTGATCTTCCCACGGAAAATCCGACCGATCCCAACCCGACCAACGAAATCGTTGTAGTCCAACATCGCAACTTGGAATTGTAACGGTTCGTCTTCGTTATCGATTGGTGCTGGGATGTGCTTGATAATCGTGTCAAAGATTGGCTTCATGGTGTGTTCTTGGGTGTCCAAGTCTGGATCGTAACTGGAAGTCCCGTTCATGGCTGAAGCATAAACGACAGGGAAGTCCAGTTGGTCTTCGTCGGCACCTAATTCAATGAAGAGGTCCAAAACTTCGTCAACCACTTCGGATGGACGAGCGCCTGGACGGTCAACCTTGTTGATGACCACAATTGGGGTCAAGTGTTGTTCCAAGGCTTTCTTCAAAACGAAACGGGTTTGTGGCATCGTTCCTTCGTAGGCATCGACTACCAACAAAACGCCGTCAACCATGCGCATGATCCGTTCCACTTCACCACCAAAGTCGGCGTGTCCTGGGGTGTCCAAAATGTTGATTTGCTTGTCGCCGTAACGAACCGCAGTGTTCTTGGACAGGATCGTGATTCCCCGTTCCCGTTCGATTGCGTTCGAGTCCAGTGCCCGGTCCTCAATGGACGTGTGGGAGTCCAACGTATCGGACTGTTTCAGCATTTCGTTAACTAAGGTCGTCTTCCCGTGGTCAACGTGGGCAATGATGGCAATGTTACGGATATCATCTCTGGTTTTCAAGTGTATTTCTTCCTTTCGTGCTTGTTGAATTAGATGGTTCTTGGCGCACCCATAGAGTAAGCACGCCTTATTGTAGCGTCAATGACCGGCAAAGTCCATCCATACCGGCCGGTCGCATAAAAAAACTGTGACCGGGTCACAGTGAGACGTCATCTTCTTCAATTTGGAGAATATCACGTTGCGCTTGTTTCGTCGCTACTAGTACAAGGTTAGATGATAGCATATCAAGCGGTTGTCCGTCAATAGTTGAGGTCCGAACCCCTAAGGTATTTAACAAAACCTGTCCCGCCGCGAAATCCCACGGTTTCAGGTAAGAAATGTACCCTAAGGTCTTGCCTAACATAATATTAATCATTTCAATTCCGGCACTACCATAAATGCGCATCCCGGCACTGGCATGCACAATCGCTTGGGTATGAGCAATGTCCTTAATCACTAAAGGTGAGCTCATGCCAATCAGCCCGTCCGCTAAGGCTAGATTCGCCGGCGCACTCAGCCGTTGTTGGTTGGCCCAGACACCGCCGACCTGTGGTCCCCCGTGATATAAGACGTCGTTCATTACATCGTAAATGAAGCCTAGTTGTCCCACACCATCCTGATAAATTCCAATCATCATGGCGAAATTATCCCGTTGTTTGACAAAGTTCATGGTGCCGTCGATGGGATCAACGACCCATAGCCGTCCTTGAACGGAGGTTACCCGATCCCCAAACCCTTCCTCACCTAAAACCTGCGCTTGGGGATCCAGCTGACGAATTGCCTGAATCAAGAATTGCTCGTTTCCCTTATCCACATTGGTGACGAGGTCCTTGCGCCCGGTCTTCTCGTCGACCGTTAGGGTTTGTTGCATCTTCGCCATGACCTGCCGCCGGGCTTTTCTCAAAAGCGCCTCGACGTCTCGACTTAATTGTTGCCAATCCGTTGCCATTAGTTTTGTGGTCCTTTCATTTTGACCTGTCCCGTTCCTAACTGTCGTGCGAGTTTCACGGTTCGGTAGATACTGTACCCGGATGCCGTTTGAAAATCTCGATCCAGTTGCTTTTCTTCAAATTTTTGGGGCACCACCGTCTGAAAATCCCGGTAAGCTGCCAGGATCGTCGCCGCCGCCACGCCCTGATATTGTTCATACGCCGCTTCAACCGCTTGATACAGCTGGGTGACCTTCAAGATATCGGCCGTGGACCAGTCCGAGTACAGTGGATACTCATAATTTGTCGTTTGTGCCATTTACTTTCCCTCCGTTTGCGTGCCCTCAACCTGGGCAATCTCGTCTTGAATTGCGGCCAGCGTGACGGCATAAGTCTGCTGTTCATCTTCCGACAAGGCCAAGTTCGGCAAGGGTTTCCAACCGTTCGCCGTGACTAACACCGGTGTGGCCGCCGCATAGGCTGGCGTCGCCGGTTGGGGATGCGTAACCGGCACAATCAGGGGCTGGTTAGCCAGAACGGCCCGCAAGATACGAATCAGCACCAACATGCGCAAGGTCGTCTGCGAGGCCATCGCTTCACGTTGTAACCAGGTCCCCATTTTTCCCAGATCGTCAGCGTTAAACTTCGCATCGGCGGTCGCTAAATACATCAAAATGGGTGTTGGCCCGACGTAGGTTCGGCTCCATGCCGGAATCGGATTAACTGATCGGCCCACAACCGTGGTCTGAATTGCTCCCGGTCCCACGCCCAGCCGCTCCGCCAGGCGACAAGTCAACAACCGCGTCATGGGATAGGTGCCCAGCCCCCAGATTTGCCCTGGCGTTGCGCCAGAATATTTCCAGGCAAAGTAGGTGAGCAGGTCGTCGTGTTGGCCGGCAAAGATAATCTGCCCCTGAAAGCCATTTTCTAAACTCCGACTGATTAACCGGCGTAAGTTGGCCACCCGTTCGGACAGCGTCACCGCTTCGACTGTTCGATCAAGCACCACTAGCCAAGCCGCCTGACCGTAATCCGTATTGGTGCCCACCCGAATAGAGAGCTGCGCACACAAGGCACTGGCCACGACCAACGATTGATACTGTGGCGTATCGGTCGTGTGCTCGGGTAAAACCACGCAATCCACCGGCAAGTCAGCAATTAACAATTGTTGGAGTAACTGACAGGTCTGGGCCAGCTCCCCCTGAATGAGTAGTGTTGGTTTCATCGAACCCCTCCACTTTTCTCTGAATTATCGTCATAGTCTCATTATAAGTGATGGCGCCGGGATAGCAAGCCACAGCCCACCCCCGCCATAACACTCAGCACACAAAAGGAGCGATGGGTCGTCGCCCACCGCTCCTCTTTAAGTTCAAGTTACCAATTATCGGTTTATAGATGAGTTGGGAAGCCCAACGCAATGTCGCCCGCTTCTTGAATAGGTTCGTTCAAGGTTGGGTGTGGGTGAATCGTCAAGGCGACGTCTTCAACGTTCATCCCGCCATTAACGATCAACGATAATTCACCGGCCATCGTGCTGGCTTCAGGTCCGACGACCTGTGCCCCCACGATGTTCTTATTATCATCATCCGTGTAGACAAAGCGGACGAAGCCCTCTGGTTCATCCAAAGAAACGGCCCGAGCATTCCCAGCAAATGGGAACTTCGCGGTCTTCACCGCAATGTTCTTGTCCTTAGCTTCAGCCGCCGTGTAACCGACCGTTGCCAATTCTGGGTCCGCGAAACAAACCGCCGGAACACTGACGTAATCGTTGGCCACTTTCTTGCCAGCAATGGCACCGGCCGCCGTTTTGGCTTCATAGAAAGCCTTGTGCGCTAAGGCTGGTCCCGCCACAATGTCGCCAACCGCGAAGATGTGTTCGGAAGCCGTGCGGCCTTGGTTATCCACCTTGACCAGCCCGTGATCGTCTAACTCAACCTTGGTGTATTCCAAGCCCAAGTTATCGGTATTCGCCCGACGACCAACGGTGACCATGCAGTAATCCGCCTTCAACGTGGTTTCCTTACCGTCTACCGCATAAGTAACTGCCACACCATGTTCATCTTGAGCAGACCTCTTGGCCATGGCGTTGGTAATCACGTCAACACCCTTCTTCTTCAGCTTCTTCAAAACGACAGAAACCATATCTTTTTCGAAGTTAGGCAGAATAGACTTAGTTCCTTCAATGATGGTGACGTGAGACCCTAAGCTAGCGTATGCGCCCGCTAATTCGGTCCCGACGTAACCCCCACCAATGACGACGAATTCCTTAGGGATTTCTGGTAAGTTCAACCCACCAGTGGAATCGATGACCCGGCCTTCAAACTTGAAGCCAGGAATTTCGATGGGGTGACTCCCCGAAGCAATAATCAAGTTATTGAATTCGAAAGTCCGCCCCGTGTCCGTCGACATAAACTGTTTCTCACCAGTTGGCATAATCCGCAATTGGGTATCGCTTAAGAAGACGGCTTCACCGTTAACGACGTCCACATGATGCTTTTTAAGCAGCATGTTAACCCCACCGGTCATCCGGTCAACCACTTTGTGTTGTTTCCAGTCCTGGGTCTTCTTAAAGTCAATCGTTGCGGGTTGGGTCGTAATTCCGTAAGGATCGCCGTGGTTGGCCGCTTCTAAGCGGTGACCAGCTTGGATCAAGGCCTTGGAAGGAACACAGCCAACGTTTAAACATACCCCACCAACGGTGTCAGCTTTTTCGACCAAGGTAACTTTTTGGCCTAATTCTGAAGCCCGAATTGCGGCGACGTAACCGCCGGGGCCAGCACCAATGATGACGGTATCCTTTTTTTCAACATCTGCCATATTTCGATCATCCTTCCATTAACAGCATTTCTGGGTCATGCAGCAATGCTTTCATTTCGTTCAAAATGTTCTGAGCTAAGGCACCGTCGATTAACCGGTGATCGTAACTCAGGGAAAGTTTCAACATCCGGCCAACCACGATATCGCCATCTTCGTTGACGTAAGGGGCCTTTTCAATCCGGCCAACCCCTAAGATTGCCACTTCTGGTTGGTTGATTACCGGCGTGAACCAGCCACCACCGATGGACCCGACGTTACTAATGGTAATGGAACCACCAGCCATGGAAGCTGGCGACAACTTGTTATCGTAAGCCGCTTGCGTATTTTCGCTAATTTCCTTGGCAATCTGGAACATACCCTTGGAATCAGCGGCCTTGATGTTCGGCACGTACAATCCGTGATCCGTGTTCGTGGCAATCCCGATGTTGTAGTAGTGCTTGTAGACGATTTCTTGCGTGGTATCGTCAATTGAGGCGTTGATTTCTGGGAAGTCCTTCATCACAGCAACCAAAGCCTTCACGATGTAAGGCAAGAAGGTCAAGTGAATGTCGCGATCAGCGGCAGCCTGCTTGTACTTCTTCCGGTTAGCCATTAACTTAGAAACTTCAACTTCGTCAAACGAGGTAACGTGTGGCGAAATGTCCTTGGAACTCCGCATACTCTTCGCAATAATCTTCCGCATTGGGGACATTGGTTCCCGCGTTTCCAGATCAGGACGATCCGCTTGCCAAGGCTTGATTGCCCCACCAGCGGCACTCTTGGTGGCAGCTGGAGCGGCAGCGGCTGGCGCAGCGGCCTTCGCTGGCGCAGCAGCCCCGTTAAAGTTATCAATATCGGCCTTCAACACCTGCCCGTGATTCCCAGTTGGGGTCACTAAGGTGATGTCAACGTCCTTTTCACGCGCGTATTGCCGCACGGATGGCATGGCCATGACTAACTTATTCGGATCAGCAGCAGCGGGAACACCCGTTGCGGTTGCCGGTGCAGCGGCAGCAGTCGTGTCAGCAGCCGGAGCAGCTTCTTCGGCCGGTGCGGCAGCTTCCTTGGCGTCGCCACCCTTACCTAAATCAGCCGGGGTGTCTGACCCGTCGTCAATCACGATTAAAGGATCACCAATTTCAACGGTGTCCCCTTCTTGCGCAACAATTTGGGAAACGGTACCATTTACGGGCGATGGCAGTTCCGAAACCGACTTATCGTTTTGGATTTCAACTAACGTGTCGTCTTCCTTAACTTGGTCGCCTTCTTTAACTAACCATGAAGAAATTTCGCCTTCGGCCATCCCTTCACCAAGCTCCGGGAGTTTGAACGTATAAGCCATGGGAAAACTTCCTTTCTTTCATCATGACGTGGGATTAATCCCACATCGTGTCTTTAATGTTTTTAGTAGTGACTGATTTTAAATTAATAGTTGAAGATGTCGCGAGCCTTAGCCTCGATGTCATCCGCATTTGGAATCCAATCATTTTCGGCTTGGGCGAACGGATAAACACTATCTGGGGCCGCAACCCGACCAATTGGTGCATCCAACGACATAATCTTTTCTTCGGCGATGTCGGAAGCCACCTGAGCACCTACCCCGGCCATCTTTTGAGCTTCTTGTACCACCACAACCTTGTGTGTCTTGTCAACGGAGGCAAAGATGGTATCGGTATCGATTGGGGATAAGGACCGCAAGTCGATGACTTCGGCATCAATGTTGTCCTTGGCTAAGGCATCGGCCGCCTTCAACGATTCGTTAACTTCAGCACTATAAGCCACGATGGTAATGTCCTTACCTTCACGAACGACCTTAGCGGAGTCCAACGGCACGGTGTACTTCTCATCTGGCACTTCATCCTTCATGGAACGGTAAAGCTTCAGGTTTTCCATGAAGAGAACTGGATCATCGCTTTCTACAGCGGAGATAATCATTCCCTTAGCATCGTAAGGGTTAGCTGGGGTTACGACCCGCAGCCCTGGCGTACTAACAAAGTAGTTTTCCAGGTTATCCGCGTGCATTTCGGCGGTATGGGTCCCCCCACCAAATGGCGTCCGAATCGTAACGGGGAAGTTCTTCGTCCCACCAAAGCGGTAGTGATCCCGGGCTAATTGGCCCACAATCCCGTCCATGGCTTCGAACGTGAATCCCATGAATTGAATTTCAGGAATTGGCCGCCAACCGGTTAAGGCTAACCCAATGGCCAGACCCAAGATCCCAGATTCAGCTAATGGCGTATCGAAAACCCGGTCTTCGCCGTACTTGTCTTGCAAGCCGACAGTCGTCCGGAACACACCACCGTTTTTACCAACATCTTCACCGAAGATCAGAGTCTTTGGATCATCGTTTAAGACTTGATCTAGTCCAGAAGTGATCGCTTTAATATACGTCATTTTAGCCATGATTACTTCGACTCCTTTGCTTCAAATTCTGCAATTTGCTTCTTCACACTTGGAGTAGGAACGTTGTAAGTCCACTTCAGGAAGTCAGAAACCTTCTGTGCAGGCGCTGCTTCGGCTTCCTTCATGGCGTTCTTGAAGTCGTCCTTATATTCTTCAACCAACTTATCTTCTTGATCTTGTGACCAAAGCTTCTTGTCGGTTAAGACCTTACGCATCCGAATTAACGGATCGGCGTCGAACCATGGCTTTTCTTCTTCCTTGGTCCGGTAACGCGATGGGTCATCACCCGCAGACGAGTGGGCGCCGAAACGATAAGTTAACGTTTCGATCACCACTGGTCCGTTGCCGGCAGCGGCGTATTCCCGTGCCAACTTAGAAACTTCGTGAACCGCCACGATATCCATCCCGTCAACTTGCACGGAAGGAACGCCCATGGCAACAGCCTTTTGAGCTAAGGTCTCCGCTGCGGTTTGCTTGTACCGCGGTACGGAAATTGCCCAGCCGTTATTTTGCACGAAGAACACTGCTGGCGCTTGGAAGGCACTGGCGAAGTTAACCCCTTCGTACCAGTCACCCTGTGACGTCCCACCGTCACCAGTGTAGACAAAGGCCACGCGGTCCTTATCTTGGTTCTTCTTAATTCCTAAGGCAACGCCCGCCGTTTCAACGTATTGGGCGCCAATGATGATTTGTGGAAACAGCATGTTTTTATTTTCATGAATGTTTCCTTCAACGTGACCCTTGGACCATAAGAAACCTTTTGCAACAGTTGTTCCGTGTTGAATCATTTGAGGTAAATCACGGTAAGCAGGTGCTAGGAAGTCCTGTTCCTTAAAGGCGGTAACACTCCCCATTTCACTTGCTTCCTCACCGGCAGTTGGCGCGTAGAAACCCAGACGGCCTTGACGCGAAAAGTTCATGGTTTGTTCGTGTAACGTCCGTTCCCAAACCATTTTCTTCATGAAGTCAACCAGTTGATCATCTGAATATTTTGCTAAGATATCGGGATTGACGACCTTACCTTCCCGGTCAATAACTTGCACCGGGTGCTTGTAAGGGTCGGCCATCGTAGCTTTGATCTTGGCAAAGTCTACAATCTGTTTGCTTCCATTAGCCATAAGTAACACTTTCCTTTCACTTGATATGAAATTGTTAACTAAAGGTGAGTCAACGTTGCGTTTCCTGACTACGATTATAAAGTAACATCTTTTCATAGATGTTGCAAGCCCTTTCATTATGATTAATTCAGCAATTATAGCTCATCCCTTATGAAACCTATGATTTCTAAAATGAATAGATTTGAAAACCCCAATCGTTTTCCTTTCATTTCATTTTGGGGACTGACTATGCTAAAATAAATAATAATTATGAGTAATTTTTCGGAGGTAATGTCCTTGTTCTTAATGAAAGATATTGTCCGCGACGGCGACCCGGTCTTACGCCAAGAAGCTGCCGACGTGACCTTCCCGCTGTCTGCTGAAGATCAGCAACTCGCAAAGGATTTAATGGAATACTTAGTCGTGTCTCAGGACCCCGAACAATGTAAGAAATACGGTTTGCGGGCTGGTGTGGGCTTAGCAGCACCACAAGTTGGCGTCTCCAAGAAGATGGCATCTGTCTTGGTCCCCGCTCCGGAAGAAGGCGGTCAATCACCGTTCACCGACGTCATCATCAATCCCGTCATCATTTCCGAATCCGTGCAAAATGGGGCCCTGACCGAAGGAGAAGGCTGTCTGTCTGTGGATAAAGACGTGCCGGGATTTGTTCCTCGGCATGACCGCATTACGCTACGGTACTACGACGTTAATGGTGAAAAGCACCAGGTTCGGTTGAAAAATTATCCGGCAATTGTGTGCCAACACGAAATTGATCACTTACACGGTATTCTGTTCTACGACCACATCGACCAAGACCAACCCTTCGGCCGCGAAGAGGACATGGTCATGATCGACTAAGTACTTCTTTTCACCAAGTACTCAAAAGGGCATTCCCGATGATAACCGGGAACGCCCTTTCTTTTCTCTTCCATTATATACGATTGTTTGTGCATTATTGAACAGCTGGATCGTTCAACTTTTTCAAATCTTTAAGGTATTCAACCGTGGATTCGTTCATTAAATAAGCAACGTCCAAGTGCAGGCGATCCTCGTAGACCCAGATATCACTGACCACAAATGCGGACCCCGGTACAATCGCCTTCACCTGATGGTCGGTACTAAAGCTGGCTAGTGCTTCATTAAACGCTCGCTCCAGTTGGGGCACCTGGTGCTCAGCTGCTAGCCCCACCGCAAAGGTGTATTCGAAGGCCATAACTCCCCGCCCCCAGACGTCCGCGACCGTTTCAGAAGGCGTCACCCGACCCTCGGCGGCGCTTAAAACGTCGTGGTTGATTAACCGCTGAGTTGCCGCTTTAACGGCCACGTCCGTCTCGGCTTGCGCTGATCGCCGCACGATTCGCGTGGCCCGCTGAACAATTGTCCGGTGAATTAGGGCATACACCGCCCAAGCAATGACGATCCCAATGATGATCTCGATTCCTAAGGCCATAGTGGTCCCTCCGTTCAGAGCTTCTCTACATTTATCATAGCATGAATTGTCGTCTAGGGGTAATTCTATACAATTGCCAAAAACTATGCTAAAATTGTGCTAATTGTTGTGTAAGCAACCCGCAGTTCGGAAAGACCAAAAAAATGATTTGACACTTGCAATTCGTCAAATTAAATCTACTACAGAAAAGGAGTCTTGTTAGTGATTTACAAAGTTTATTACCAAGAAGACAAAAAACGGAATCCTAAGCGCGAGGATACCCACGCACTTTACTTGGAAGCCCCAACGGAAGTTGAAGCTCGGGCCCAAGTTGAAGCGCACACGGACCACAATATCGAGTTCATTGAAGCCATCGAGGGAGATACCCTGGCTTATGAACAACAGGAACCAAATTATAAATTAACGGAGTTCACTGAATGAACAAGTTAAACGTCAAAAATAACGAAACTGCTATCTTTGGCGTGGGTGGATTAGGTGAAATTGGGAAAAACACTTACGGCATTCAATTTCAGGACGAAATCATTCTAATTGATGCCGGCATTAAGTTTCCTGAGGACGAACTGTTAGGGATCGACTATGTGATTCCCGATTACCAGTACCTCGTCGAAAACCAATCCAAGATCAAGGCGCTAGTGATTACCCACGGCCACGAAGATCATATTGGCGGTATTCCTTATTTGTTACAAGCTCTTAACGTTCCGGTTTACGCGGGTCCCTTAGCGTTAGCCCTAATTAAGAACAAGCTCGAAGAACACGGATTACTTAAATCAACTGAATTACACGCAATTGACGATGATACGGTGCTTAAGTTCCGCAAGATGAGCGTTTCGTTCTTCCGGACCACGCATTCGATTCCCGATACGTTAGGGATCGCCGTCCACACACCGGTCGGTACCATCGTCGAAACTGGAGACTATAAGTTTGACTTAACCCCCGTTACCAACCAGCCGCCTGATTTACAAAAGATGGCTAAGTTGGGCGCGGACGGCGTGCTTTGCTTAATGTCCGATAGTACCAACGCTGAACGCCCTATTTGGACTAAGTCCGAAAAATGGGTCGGTAAATCAATTCGTCGAATCTTTGATCAGGTGCAAGGTCGCGTGATTTTCGCCACCTTCGCTTCCAATATTTCCCGGATTGAAACCGCCTGTGAAACGGCATTGGCCCACGGCCGCAAAATCGCCGTCTTTGGTCGTTCCATGGAAGCAGCCATTGTCAATGGCCGAGAGTTGGGCTATCTGAACATTCCCGATGATGCATTAGTTGACGCCAACGCTATTCGGTCCTTGCCTGCCGATAAGGTCATGATTCTGTGTACCGGCTCCCAGGGTGAACCCATGGCCGCCCTTTCACGGATCGCTAACGGGACACACCGACAGATTTCCATTCAACCGGGCGACACGGTCGTCTTCTCCAGTAACCCGATTCCCGGAAACACAATTTCCGTAAACCGCGTGATTAATGAGTTGGAGGAAGCCGGCGCCAAGGTTATTCATGGTAAGGTCAATAACATCCATACCTCTGGTCACGGTGGTCAAGAAGAACAGAAGCTAATGCTGCGCTTGATGCAACCTAAGTTCTTCATGCCGATTCACGGGGAGTACCGGATGCTCAAGATCCACACCGAATTAGCCGAGCAATGTGGTGTTCCGTTGGACCACAGTTTCATCCTGCAAAACGGGGATGTACTGGCTCTAACCAAGGATTCTGCTCGGGTTGCCGGTCACTTTGCTGCTGGAGACGTCTATATTGATGGCTCCGGTATTGGGGACATTGGGAACGTCGTCTTACGTGATCGCCAACTGCTATCCGAAGAAGGACTCGTCGTGGTAGTGGCTACCATCGATTTGAAGAATCAAGAAATTAAGGCTGGCCCGGACCTGTTGTCGCGTGGGTTTGTGTACATGCGCGAATCTGGTGAGCTACTTAACGAAGGTCGGCGGCGTGTCTTCCAGACGATTCGCCGGGCGATGCGTAATCCCAAGGCTACCGAAGCCTCGATTCGTAACGCCGTCATCGATGACTTACAGAATTTCTTATTCGAAAAGACGGAGCGTCACCCGATGATCTTACCAATGTTCATTATGACCAAATAACTTTTAATCACGAAGACCGGGACCCTTGTCTCGGCCTTTTTTGCTGGCCGCACCCCACTCATTTCTAACGACCTGGCAAAGTTCTTGGGGAATGACTAGGCACGTGAAAAAAAGTTCGTTATAATAAGAGAGAAAAAAATTGCGAGGAGCAGTATGGTGAGTGTCCAGTACTATATTATCTTAAACGAGCATGCGGGGAGTGGTCGCGCTGGTGCCCTGTGGCCGCAAATTAAAGAACGCCTTGATGCCGCTCAGGTAACCTACCAGGTGGCCATCTCCGAGTATGCGAATCACGCCATCCTCCTAAGCGAACAGTTTGCTAAGCACCTCCCTGACGATAACACCCAGAGGTGGGTCGTCCTCGCCGTCGGCGGCGACGGAACCCTTCACGAGGTCATTAATGGGCTTACCCGTTATCACCGGCAGCATCTGATTCCCGTCGCCTACCTTCCCGTGGGATCGGGTAACGACTTTGCTCGCGGTGCGGGCATGGCCCACGATTGGCCCAGTGCACTAAACCAGATTATTCAATGTACCCACGCAACCGACTATGATTTGGGGAACTATAACGAAACTATCAAGCAGGAACGGGGCGTCTTCACTAATAATCTGGGTATCGGCTTCGACGCCAGCATTATCGCCCAGGCTAACCAATCGAAGGCTAAGGTGTGGCTCAATAAACATCACTTAGGGTCCCTATCCTACCTAGCTTCCGCACTGAACGTCTACTACAACCAATCCGGGTTTACGTTAACCGTCCACGTCAACCAGCAACGGGATATCTACCCCAACGCCTTCCTGGTCACGACCACCAATCACCCCTACTTCGGTGGCGGTGTAGGCATCGTTCCCAACGCGACCCTGACGGATCATCAACTTCACCTGGTAGTCATCGAAAAACCCAATTTCTTTAAGTTGATCTGGCTGGCTCTCCGGCTGGTATTCAAGCGTCATTTGACCTCTAAGGCGGTCCACTACTATACCGCCACCAATCTGCACCTCACCGTGCCGGCCATCGAATACGGCCAATTAGACGGCGAGGAGATGGGCGGCCGTTTCTTTGATGTCTACATCGGTTTACAACGCTATCCTTTCTGGATTGACGTTACCATCTAGCGTTACCAAAAAATCCGCAATTCCCTCGTTAGGGATTGCGGATTTTCTGTATTGGCGAACCTGCCAACGGAGGTTTATTTTAATCTTCAGAAGCAGCCATGGCTTCTAGAATCATATCAAGCTGAGCGCACTTATTGGTCAGGTACGTCATTTCTTCACCGTACCGTGGTTCGATTTTGACCGTTTCCGTGCCTGAGTGGATCCCAACAGCTTCCTTTTCCTTTAACGTCGCTAATTGCGTATTAGCTTGGCGGTATTCTGCTAAAATTTCCATTCGATTACCCATAACCTTCAACAACTCCTTTTCCACCAGATATTATCTATTCAGTCGTCGTAGAATGACTACTGGAGAATAATACCACGCGCTTTCAGATTTGTTAACGATTATCTTAAAAAAATTCGCCACTTACTCAAAACTGGTCAAAAATCTAACCGTCCTAAGCTTGACTTTACTTCACCGTTCCCGCAAAGGATGGCATGAAGTACTTACTGATTTGTTGAACCGAAACGTTTTGTCCCGGCTGTGGTGCGGCAACAAACTGATTATTGCCTAAGTAAATCGCATCATGGTAGGTCGAACCGTGGCCACCCCAGAATAAAATATCTCCCGGTTTAGCCGACCCCACGGAATGCGTTGACACGTACCCTTCCTGTGCCGTCGTGCTGTGTGGCAAGCTAATCCCCAGGGCATGCTGATAAACGTACGCAACTAGTCCGGAACAGTCCATTCCGCTCAGTGAGGAACCGCCCCACACGTAAGGAATATTGGCGGATGCTAACTTTAACGCCAATCCCGTAACGGAGCCACTGGTTAAACCAGCCGTATTTTTCTTAGTTGCGGTACTAGAACTCGTGGCCGCGGTTGCATTGGTCGTTGTACTAGTGCGCGTTGTCTGCGTCTTCTTGAGCGCCGTCACCGTGCGACTAGTTGTCGTCGCCTGACTACTAGTATTGACCGTGGCACTATAGGTCGTCGCTGTCGTAGTTTTAGGTGTCTTAGAGGTCTTAGGCGTAGACGTTGTCGTTGCAGCCGAACTGCCGGTCGTCGAATTCCCGGTAGCCTGGCTAGTCGTTGATTGACTGGTGCTAGCCACCGAAGCCTTAGGCGTTGTGCGGGTAACCCGCTTAACGGACTGTGCCCGACTCGTCGGCGTCGCGGTCGTCTGACTGGTCGACGTTGTTGTCGCGGCTGCCGACGGGCTGGTTACCTGCGAGCTGGTCGTTGCTGACGAACTAGTGGCCGGCGTACTCGACTGGCCAGCCGCCGTTGCGGTGGTCGCGCTCGCCGCCTGCTTAGGTGTCGTTACCCGGGAGGTCATCGTATGCTGGGCTTTAGAAACCTGGGTGCTCGAACTATTCTGCGCGGCTGACGTTGCCCCCACTGCTGATGAACTGGTGGCGCTAACCGTTGAGGGTTGGCTACTCGTAACGCTACTTGACGTACTTTGCCGCTGCTGTTGTTGACTCGCTGCCGCTTGTTGCTGCGCCAAAATCTGCGCTTGAAAGGCGTTGGCCTTTTGCGTCACCTGTCGCCTAGTTGAAGGCGTCGTCGGTGCAGCTACCGTTGGATTAGTAGCAGTCGTGGTGGTCGTCTGGTGGCCCGCTTGCGGGATCACCAAGTGCTGACCCACGCTCAACATATCACCGGTTAAGTGGTTGGCCTTTTGTAATTGGGCAACCGTCGTGTGATAGTGCTGGGCTAAATCCCATAGCGTATCACCGGACTTAACCGTGTAGTTGATTTGGGGGTTCGCCGTTTTCACTTGTAGCCGTTGCCCCACAAAGATTAAATCGGTGTTCGTATCTAATGAATTCTGTTCCTCAAGCGTTTGAATCAAGACGCCATACTTCTGGGAAAGTCCCCAAACCGTATCGCCGGATTGAACCTGAATACTATTCGCGCTAGCCGTCATTTGTGCGCCGGCGGCTAAGGCCCCGAGAGCGCCAACAACGCCAACTGCGACTTTCGTTTTTCGTTGCTCCGTACTCATCTTCACACACACGTCCTTTATTCCTCAATTTTTTTGCTGATGCATTCCCCCACGAAATCTTTGCTAAAACTTCGCTTGGTCCCGTTGGTTCACAGTAAATACGAATTACAAATTAATCTTACCACACGTTTTGCGCGTTTCTTGTGAATTATTAAGAAAACATTAACGGATTTTCAGTCCAAAACGTACGTTCTATTAAAACGATTACAACAAATCCGATGGTTGTTGATTTCAATTATACCAAGGGGTTTGATGCTCTCACTAGCGAACTGACGTTCATTTCGTCAGTGCAACCAATTAGTTCTTCCTCTAAAGAAACTAAAGCGGTTTCTTTTTCTCAGCATCTATTGTATTCTACAATCTATTTGGCCTCACGCTTTTTGTATCCTACAATATCTTAATCTACCGCTAGTCTTGTGAAATCTAGCTAACCGCACAAAAAAACGAGCAAATCGCTCGTTAATTTGTTCAGTATCTGTCTCAATTTAATTAAATAGTCCGGTAAAGAAGCTCACAATCTGGTGCCAAATCCGAGCAATAAAGTTTTCAGCCTGCTTGGCGTCCGCGCTATTCGCAAAGTCCTTAACACTGGCCATCTTATTGCCGATACTATTGGCCAGATTATTCGCCACGTTTTTAACGTTAGACACATAATTCTTACTGGTCGAAACCGGTGCTTGTTGTACCTTACTCAAGGCAATTGAAATATTATTAATCTGGGTCTGAGTTGTTTGATTGGTAATTCCTTGCTTGGCTAACGCCTTTTGGAGCATCGCTTCGATGTCCGCTTTCGTTGCCAAGTCATTGCCATTTTGGCGTTGCTTAGCAAGATCGGAAGAAACGGATCCCACCGCCGCCATCAATTTACCCGGGTACTTTTTATCGCTACTGTTCGAATTAATTGCTGGTTGCGTAGCGTCCAAAACCCCGTTGGCCGCCTGAGTATTCTCAGCGTTGAGGGTTAATCCATCCGCCGCCAAGGCCTTGTAGACCCCCGTCAACGCGGATTCTCCCGATACTGACTTATCGGCGGTCACCGTAATGATGACATCCTTAACCCCGGCCATGGTTGCCACCATGGCATATTGCTGCGCCGTCACCTGAGTAATGTTATCACTACCATTATACTTAGCGATGTTCACCTTAACCCCCGACCCCGGATCGGCCGGTGCTAACGCCACCGAGCTAATCATGCTGGCATCCGTGGTCCCCGCCGAATTGAGGTACTGGGCGTAATCACTCCCCGTCGCCGTTAGCGCCGTGTAGTTGGACTTGACGCCAAGCGCTGAAGCAACGGTATCCTTATCTTCACTAGCTAATCCGGCCCCGTAGACCACATAAGCCTTCGAAAGCGCTTTGGTTTGGACGGCGCTCCCACTATCACTAGTCGTTGAACTACTATCACTAACCACCGAACTGCTGGTGGCATCGGTCGTGTCGGCATGGCCAACCACGGCATGGCCGCCTAAGGCCATCGCTGCCGTAATCGTGGCAAGACCCAGTAAAAGTCGTTTGGCGTTCATTTATCTGTCCTCTTCTTTCACGAGTTTTATCTGACCCTAGTCTTCAGTATAGCATGCCCCCACTAACTTGAGTGGCTTCACCAATGACCTTAGGGGATTCTTCATTATTGCCAGAACCGCCGAGCTCCCACGTACTCTGCCGCGTATGGTACGCGACAAAGCGGCGTCAGCGTAACGGATTCCCCCGGCTTAGGAGCGTGCAACATCTGCCCCTTCCCCGCGTAGATGCTAACGTGATGCACGGTCCCCGTCCCATGATCGGCAGCAAAGAAGACCAGGTCTCCGGGAGCTAAGGCTTCAGGCGCGATTGGATAACCATTGGTAAATTGATCTTGCGCATCCCGTGGAATGGCGTAACCCAGTGCTCGGTGTAACGCATAGACCAATCCGGAACAATCAAATCCTTGAGGCGTAATGCCGCCCCAAAGGTATGGCGTTCCTAAAAATTCTCGCCCCAATGCGAGGAGCCGGTCACCATCGTTGACACCGCCCACTGTCAATTGAGCGGCTTGAGCACTAATTTTCCCGGCACCTAAGGGCGTCAGCACCTGTATTTGCTGGGAATCCTGTCCCGTGGTGGTCAGGACCGTGCCTAAAGGTAACTGGGCAACGGTCTGCCCCTGTTCATCTAATAACGACGTTTGTGCCTGGACCAACCGTACCGTGGTCGTGGGATAATCTAACTCCTGATCGTCAGCGGAAAGTTGGGTCAACGGGACCCAGCCAGGATAGCCGCGGCGTTCCAGATGAGTGGCTTGCCGCTTCACGAAAACGTGCGCCCAGTCGCCCTTCACTTGATCCAAGATGACGCGATCGTTCAAGAGCGCTTGCGTGACAATGACGTCTTGACTAGCCAAGGCCTCTTGATCCGCCGTACTTAACTGTGCCAACCAAGTGGTTATATCTGGCGCCTTCAAATAGGCCTGTGCCGCCTTTAATTTGGTTGGTGCGGCCCACACAATTGCCGTGGGCACTATTACCCGTCGAATTTCCATAAAACCGCCTCCAAATCCATTTGCCTCCAATATACCAATAAATTATGGGGGTGACCAGTTAATCTCAGAAAAAAGATCAGGCCAAGTGACCTGATCTTTATATTAATGGGGTGAACTAGTTTAAATTGAGATAAGTCTGTACCACTCGTTCCGGTGTGAATCCGGCCATGGCAATCACTTGCTCGCCGTTACCACTGGCGCCAAATTGGTCTTGAGAGATAACCGCACCATCTAACCCGGTGTATTGGTACCATCCCAAACCGCTAGCCATTTCAATGGCTACCCGCCGCCGCAAGTGCTTAGGCAGAACCTTCTCCCGGTAGTCAACCGACTGTTGATTGAAAGCTTCAAAGCTCGGGATTGATACTACCCGGACGTCGCGGCCCTGATCGGCCAACAGTTTCTGGGCACTTAAGGCCACCTGAACTTCGGACCCGGAAGCCAGTAGAATCCCTTCAGCTTGGTCCTGAGCATCGGCAACGACATAGCCACCGCGTTTAACTCCCGTGTGAACACGTTGCGCTGGTTTAGGAAGCGTCGGTAAGCCCTGACGCGTCAAGACAATGGCGGTCGGATGGTCCGTGGCCTGCAGTGCTGCCAACCAGGCTGCCGCGGTTTCATTACCATCCGCTGGCCGGTAAACCGTCAGTCCTGGAATCGACCGCAACGCCGCCAATTGTTCTACGGGTTCGTGGGTCGGTCCATCTTCCCCCACGGCTAAGGAATCATGGGTAAAGACGTAAATCACGGGCAACTTCTGCAGAGCTGCCAGTCGAATGGCCCCCTTCATATAATCGGAGAAAACAAAGAACGTCGATCCGTAAACCCGGCTACCGCCATGCAAGGCAATCCCATTCATCGCAGCTGCTTCGGCAAATTCACGTACCCCAAACCAGAGGTTCTTCCCTGCTGGATTAGTTGCACTAAACCGATCCCCGTCCGCCACGTTCGTCTTATTAGAACTAAAGAGGTCCGCCGAGCCGCCCCATAAGTTCGGGCATGCGGCACTTAACCGTTGGAGGATTTCGTGACCACTCGCCCGGGAAGCTAATTTATCTTTTTTATAATAAGTTGGTAATTGTTCGGCCAGATTCTTCGGTAGGGTCTGACTGATTCCCTGCGCAAACTGAGCGGCTAAGCCAGGTTCAGCGTTAGAATAGTGGGCTACCAGGTTGGACCATTCTTGGTGACTGGCCCAGCCCCGGGCCTTAATCGTGCTCATGAAGCGGTCGTGCACCTCCGTAGGTACCGTGAACGGGTCGTTATGCCAGTTGTAAAAATCCCGAGTGGCAGCCAGATCTTCGGCGTTTAATGGTGCGCCATGAACTTTGTTCGTCCCGGCATGGGGACTCCCCGCTCCAATCTGCGTCTTCACTTCGATTAAGGTTGGTCCGTTTTGATTGTCTTTAGCGGCATTGATCGCCGTATCGATTGCCGTCAAATCGTTGCCGTCTTCCACCCGTAAGTAGTTCCAGCCATAGCTCATGAATCGTTGGCCGACGTTGTCGTGGCAAGCGTTACTGAGCGGACCATCCAGCGACACGTCGTTGGAATCGTACAACACGATTAGTTTATTTAATTGTAACTGACCAGCTAAGCTAGCGGCTTCCGCGGCAACCCCTTCCATCAGGTCGCCATCCCCGCAAATCGTATAAGTATAGTGATCAACCACTGGATAATTGGTTCGGTTATAGGTCGCCGCTAAATGACTTTCCGCCATTGCCATCCCCACAGCCATCCCCACACCCTGGCCCAGCGGACCGGTCGTGGCATCAACACCGGGCGTCACTCCGTATTCAGGATGGCCCGGCGTCTTGCTTCCCAGTTGCCGGAAGTGCATCAAGTCATCACGCGATACCGCAAACCCACTCAGATTTAGGAGGCTGTACAACATCGCCGAACCATGGCCCGCTGATAACACAAACCGGTCCCGGTTAAACCATTGAGGAAACGATGGGTCCACTCGCAAGTGACGAGAGAATAACACATAAGCCATTGGTGCAGCTCCCAACGGTAATCCCGGATGACCGGACCGGGCCCGGGAAATCATATCCATACTGAGCATCCGGACCGCCGTGACGGCTTGGGTATCCACTGCATCAAAATTCGCTTGTTGTTCAATTGCTTTTTCATTTAACATCTCATAAAACCTCGCTTTTGAGTTGACCGGACCATTCACGGTCATCCGTTTTAAGTCATGACGCTAAACGTTAATTTTACCGGTAAAGTCAACGTTCCGTATCGACTTTTCTAACTATACCAATTCGAGAATATAATTGCAACCCCTCTCATAAAAGTTATTTTGCCGGTCTTTGTCATAGATATTTTAGTTAAACGCCTACTATACCGTTTATGGATGGATTGCAACCGGTTGTTCTCAGCGTACCAAAAAAGCGATTCTTTTCCGAAAATTCGAAAAGAATCGCTCAATCGTTTGTTAGTTTTCTGAAAAATTACTTTTGACTCGCAGCAATCACTTGGTCATAAGTTGGGATCGAAGGCATCGCACCCAGACCCTGAACGGTTAAAGAACTAGCCCGTTGGGCAAAGACCAGAGCCGTTTCAATATTGCTCAGGTCAGTCTTCAATTGTGAGCTTAACGCCCCAATGAAGGTATCACCGGCCGCCGTCGTGTCCACAGCCTTGACCTTAAAGGCTGGCACAAAACCGGAACCAGCTGGCGTGGAGTAGTAAGCCCCCTTGCTCCCCACCGTAATAATCAGGTTCTTAACGCCCATTTCTTGGAACTTCTTGGCGTTAGCATCCATCGAGGCCACGTCGGTAACCTCAATTCCCGTTAAGATGGCACTTTCGGTTTCGTTTGGCACCACTAGATCCGTCACCTTCAAGATGGCCGGATCAATCTTAGCAGCCGGTGCCGGGTTCAGGATCGTCACCACGTCATGTTGCTTAGCAATCGTGAAGGCCGTTAAGGTTGCGGCTTGGGGCGTTTCAAATTGGGCGATGAGGAAATCTGCCTTGGCAATCTCACCTTCCACGGCCGTCACTTCTTCGGACTTGAGCTGTTGGTTAGACCCACCATAAACCAGAATACTGTTCTGACCAGCTTCGTCCAACAAGATAAACGCCGAACCAGTTCCGACCGTTTTATCCGTGACAATGGCACTGGTATCAATGTGGTCGTTATCCAACGACTCTACCATGAATTGCCCAGCACCGTCGTTCCCAACTTTACCGATGAACCGCGTTTCGGCACCAGCCCGCGCTGCGGCAACGGCTTGGTTAGCACCCTTACCCCCAGCTGCACTGGTCTTGTTTTCTGTTGACAACGTTTCTCCCGGTTGCGGCATCCGCGCAAGCCGTAATGTCGTATCGACGTTTAAACTCCCTAAAACTGTCACATGATTTGCCATAATGACCTTCACTCCTTCGTTTTTGCTAACGTGTAAAACGTTTTACGCACTACCGACGTAACTTATCGTTCGTTTTGGCTACTTTTAAGATTACCATATTCCGAAAAGGCTTACAAGGGTTAATTCTGGTCTGTCACCGGTCCCGTACTCTCCCGTTGCCGTAAATCTACCGGCAAGTCAACGGTCTGCCCACTTTGCCGCCGATTCCGGATTCGGTTGATCAGGAGTTCCGTGGCCTGCTCCCCCATCGTCACCACCGGCTGATGAACACTACTCAACTTAGGAACCACGTAGTCGTCCAGGTCGATATCATCATACCCCAAGACCGATATGTCTTCCGGCACCCGGAGTCCCTGTTCGTGTAACCCCCGAATTAGACCCAAGGCGGTTTCATCGTTGATGGCAAAAACAGCCGTTGGGTGCTGTGCAATCACGGCTGTGGCAGCCTGATACCCGCCTAACTTAGTCATGGGCGATAGAATCACGTTTTCGGTGGGCAGGGTCACCCCAGCCGCCCGTAGTGTTTGCCGAAATCCGGCTAGTCGTACCGTCAAGTTTTGTGTAGGCTGAGCTGGCATGATGACGGCAATCTTCCGGTGTCCCAAGTCCAAAAGGTGTTGGGCCGCCAGTTGACCTCCCCGGGTATCATCGATCCGAATGCGGTCCAAACTCGGGCCCCCATTTTGATCGATCAACAGGTACGGAATACCGTTTTTCTTCAGGATATTGTCGATTGCCTCGCCGGTAATGGAGGCACTCGCGATAATCAACCCATCGACCGCCCGTTTAATCAACTCCTGCAAATAGTAACTTTCGAGTTCCTGATCATGGTTGGCACCAAATATCAGGGGAATGAATTTCCGCTCACGACAGGCGGCCTGAACCCCTTGAATGAACATACTAAAGAAGGGATTCCCCAAGTTCGGTACCACGACCCCAATCGTTTGGGCGGACTTCATGATTAAATTTCGGGCGTTAAAATCGGGCACGTAGCCCATCTTCTCTTGCAGTTGATGAACCCGCTGCCGGGTCTCTAGGCTAAAGCGTTCACCCTTACCGTTTAAAATCTGTGAGACCGTGGTCACCGAAACACCAGCTGCTTCGGCGAGATCTCGAATCGTTACTTTTCGTGTCATAGGATCCTCCACACCGTTACGCGTTTTCCTAAATTATACCCCACCGAACGACCTTACGGTGCCCTTTTTCAGAAATTAACCGAAAGCGCCACCATTTCTCTGCAAAAGGGGGCGCATTCAATTGCATTAAGTCCCCTTTTCAACCTCAGCGCTGACCGCTTAGCCGTGATAACCCCGACAATTTGCTTAATCTAAAAGTGACCACTATTCCCAATTCAGGAACAATGGTCACCTTGACGTTCAGGTGTATCAACTAAACACCCTTGGTCGTACTCAGTTTGCTAAAAATAACGTTACGCTTTGAGAATCTTATCAATTGCGGCTAACTCTTCCGGATCAAATTTCAAATTTTGAACCGCCTTCACGTTTTCGTAAAGGTGATCCGCCTTGGACGCTCCGGTGATCACACTGGTGACTACGGGATCGTGCAGTAACCAAGCCAACGCCATGTGCGCCAGCTTCTGCCCCCGACTATGAGCGATCTGGTTCAGCGCCTGAAGTTGGTGCCAAACCTTATCCCGACCATCCTTAAAGATGAACCGACTCGACCAATGAACACTGACGTCATCCGGAATACCATCCAGATATTTGTCGGTTAGTAGGCCCTCCGCTAACGGCCCGTACGCCATGATGCCGGCGTTATTTTCCCGCATCCGATCGAATAAGCCGTCTTGAGCGGCCGTTTGATTTAGCAGGTTGTAGGAGACTTGATCCATCACGAACGGCGTGTGTAGCTCTTTAAAGATCTTGACCATGGCCATCGCCTGCGGGGCCGTGTAGTTGGAAATTCCCACGTACAACGTCTTTCCTTGCTTGACCAGATCATCCAAGGCCACAGCCGTTTCCTCGGGAGACGTCTCGGCATCAAACCGGTGACTATAGTAAATGTCGACGTAGTCCAATCCCATTCGCTCTAGTGACTGGTCTAGCGACGCAATCAACGCCTTACGCGAACTCATCTGGCCATAAGGCCCGGGCCACATGTGAAAGCCCGCCTTGGTACTAATAACCATTTCATCACGGTAAGCAGCCATTTCACGGTGAAAGACTTGGCCGAAAAGTCGTTCAGCTGCACCGGTACCAGGCCCGTAATTGGCCGCCAAATCGAAACTGAAAATGCCGGCATCAAACGCCTTTAACATAATATCGCGTGTATCGGCGTAATTGGCGTTTTCGCCAAAGCTGTGCCACATACCAAAGGAAATGGCCGGAAGTTGAAAACCCGTATTCCCCGCGCGCCGAATCGGCATTTTTTCGTATCGGTGTTCATCTGCTACGTACATGTAATTGCCACATTCCTTTCTGCTCCATACCAACGATTGGCTGCCCGCTTACTCCCACAGTTTCATGGCGGTAGCGGTTCAGCCAACCCATCTTATACCATCTAAAAGTATAGGGAATTGGTGTGGACCAGTCAAGTTGGTCGAACCAATTTAGTGGCGATCGTCACTCAACTTAACGGCCTGCGAGACGTGGCCATTCGTGGTCGCCAGTAATTCTTTGGCCTCCGCAATGGTTCCCTTGGTCTCGATCAGCACAATGGCCAATGGCACGTTGTTGTTTGCCCGATCTAGGGCCCGTTCAGCTGCTAACGTCGAGGTTTGCGTCGCTTCCGCAATGATCTTCTTGGACCGTTCAAACGTTTTATCGTTAGTCGGTACCACGTTAATCATCAGGTTCTGGTAAACCTTCCCGGTCTTGATCATAATCCCGGTCGACAGCATGTTGAGCACCATCTTTTCGGCCGTTCCCGCCTTTAACAGCGTGGCTCCAGTAATCACTTCTGGACCGACAACCGGCGTAATTGGATAGTCCGCTAACCGGGCCACGGGACTCTCGGCGATACACGAAAACCCAATCCCTAATGCCCCTTGTTCTTGGGCGTACCGCAATGCGGCCACGGTATAAGGGGTCTGACCAGACGCCGCGCTAGCGACCACTACATCATCGGTGGTGAGATGAACCGCATCGAGGTCCGTTTGGGCTAACTCCGGCGAGTCTTCCGCCGCTTGGACCGTTTGGGTTAACGCTCGGGGGCCCCCAGCAATCAAGCCAAACGTCTGTTGAGCGGTCAGTCCGTACGTCGGTTGTAATTCCGTCGCATCAATTACGCCCAACCGTCCGGATGTTCCGGCACCAATGTAGATTAGCCGCCCCCCCTGGTCAAACTTGGGGTAAGCCGCATCGATTGCCGCCGCAATCTGGGGCAGCTGTTTCTGCACCGCTCTGGCTACGCGCTGATCCTCACGGTTGATCGTCGCCACCATATCTAACGTGGGCTCCCGATCGATATGGGTCGAACGGTGATTTCGCTGTTCCGTTAAGATTTCATCTAATTGCATCTCGTCATCCTCCAACCTAACGCAAAAATTTATTTTCTGCCTTATGTATTCGTTTTCATGATTCTTATCTTAGGTATACCATGTTCCATACCGAATTTCAATTCAGATTTGTAAAATGTTAGCGAGCGCTTTCATTTCGGCGTAAATAAAAAAGAATTGGGCATTCCCAATTCTTTTTTCGTAACGTGACGCTTATTTTTCAACGGCCATCCATTGGTATCCCCGACTCATGCCGGCAGGGTTCCACACATAGCCTGTGACCTTCGGATTCCAAAGTTCCACCGTGGCCGGTTGATACAGCGGGATCACCCCTTGTTGGGCCATCAACCGTTTTTCGGCTTGCACGAGGTCGTGATACCGGGTTGCCGGGCGGTTAGCGTCCTGATTTTCAGATTTTTTAATCAAGGCGTCGTACCGAGCATCACTAAAGCTACCGTTATTGTTCGTGTTCCCCGTGGTCATTAACGACAAGAAGTTAATGGGATCCGCGAAATCGGCTCCCCAGCTCGACAATACCAAATCGAAGTTACCGGAGTTTGACCGGCTCAACCGCGTCTTATACGGCAACGTATTCAACGATACCTTGACGTTCGGCAATTTCTCCAACTCGGCCTGAATGTATTGGGCCACGGTCTTGGTTACCGACAAATCATCACACATCAAAGTTAGGTCCAATTGCTTAGTCCCGGTGGCCTTCAGCCCGGCTTTTAATAACCGCTTAGCCTGCGGCAAATCGTAAGCCACACCCTGCTTAACGTAAGCGTCTTTAGCGAAGTCCGCCTTGGTCCGTGGATTTTGGGTTAGGTTTTGCGAAACAAAACCTAATGGGGCCTTGGACCCATCCCGCAAAACGTGACTGGCCAACTGTTGCTTGTTAATGGCTAACGATAATGCTTGACGGACCTTAACGTTCTTCAGGGCCTTCACCCGCTTTTGGTTCATCTGCATGTAGTAGGTGGTGCCCCCCACAAACGTCTTCATGTCGGCATTGTTCTTAAGGTTAGCCACCTGGGTTCCATCCAGGGTTGTCGCGTCCAGAGCCTTCTTCTGGTACAGGCTGAGTCCGGTCGACGGATCGGCTACCACCTGGAAATTCATGCTTTGCAGGTGAATTTGTTTGTGATCCCAGAACTTCGGGTTCTTGACCAACTTCCAGCTCTGCGAGGTTCCGGTCCACTTGGCCATCTTAAACGGCCCATCGTAAGCCGTCGCGTTCCCCGAATGACCGTAATGACTCCCTTCCTTGACTACAACGCTCTTTTCTTGTGGGAAAAAGGTGGGAAAGGCCAGTAACAGCTTAAAGTACGCAACCGGCTTACTTAACGTCACTTCCAACCGGTAGTTACCTAAAGCCTTGACGCCCAACTGGCTAGGCGCTAACTTCCCCGCTTGAACCTGGTTAAAGTTCTTGATCCCGGCCATCAGGTAGGCGTATTCCGAGGCAGTCTTGGGGTTCGCCGTCCGTTGCCACGAGTACACAAAATCTCGGGCCGTCACCGGTTTGCCATCGTTCCAGCGGTTAGTCTTACGCAACTTAAAAATGTACCGCTTGCCCCCGTTGGTTACCGTGGTCTTCGTCGCCAGGGCGTTCACGAGCTTCTCATTCTTACCTAATCGAAAAAGTCCTTCTTGGGTATGATACAGCATGGTTAAGCTAGTTGAATCAGCCGCCTTCGACACGTCTAAGGTCGTGACCTCCGACTTGGCCGACAACTTAACCGTTTGTTGGGTGGCCAGCCCCTTCGACGAACTGCTCGAAGAAGACTTCCCACAAGCCGCCAGTCCCCCCATAACTAGCAGACTTACTCCTACTAAAACGCCAACGTGTTTTCCGTTCAAAATCACTCGCTCCTCAATTTAATTTCTGTGATAGCGCGGCGCAATCCAGACCGTGCAGGCACTAAAAATACTAATTTTTCGTAAGCAAAACATCTGTTTCCACCATACCGGCTTTTAAAGGGGTTTGCAAGTCGAACGACCCCTAGATTAGAAATTTGGGTTATTCCCTAATGACCTTGCCATTTTAAGCGTTGCCAGCACCAATGAAGCCCATACGTCGTGGCAAACGCCAGCCCCCAAGTGAGGGGGTAACTCACAACCACGCGCCAACCGAGCGATAGCCCCCCGGTTAACGGCCAGAGCCAAAAGAGCCAAAAAACGTGACTCAGGTACGCTCGGTACGCATAGGTCGCTAGCCAGTGAACCGGGCCCAGCCAACGCGAACGCCGTTCAATGTGGGTTGTGGCCAAACAACTAACCAGTCCAATGACGGCAAAGGCGTAGAGGGTTCCCGCCGGTTGATAATAACTGATAGTTGCCAAGCGGACCGGGGTCCCGCGACCGATTAATTGGCCGCTCAACCATCCGTAGGCCGCTACCCAGATAACCATGAGCCAGCGCCAATGCCGCCGCAGCCATTTGGCCCCGTGCTTGAACTGCCACCACAAAACGCCGGCCACGGCATAGGGCAGAAAGCTAAGCGCTAGCCGATCCACCAAATACGTTGGGGCGTGAGGAAACCACGCCAACCAACCCACATAGGCGAACATCGTCATGCCGAGACTAAACCGGGCACGCCGACCATCAACACCGACCCACCGTGACCACCCCCAAAAGAGCGGCATTCCCACAATAAACTGAAGCATCATGGTGTTATACCAGAGATGCGGCGCGGCATTGCCACTAACCGCTTGCCAGCAAGCCCCCCGTAGCGTCTGAAAGGTGCCGTGTTGCTGTACTTGGGGAATCACCCCCAAATAGATGAGCGTCCACCAGACCGTGGGCACCCCCAAAGCCGACCACTGTTGACGCCAATACTGGCGCATTCGACTGGGATGGCTCGCGTGTAACCGCGCCGTGGTATACAAGATCCCGAAAATAAAGGCGGGCGCCGTAAATTTCACCAGGACATCGGCCCCACCAAATAGCCATTGTTGGGTAACCGTGGGCTGGGCCGCCATAGCCCGGCCTAAAACCGACTGTAACATCACTGCGGTACAGGCGGCCACTTTAAGGTAGTCACCAATGTCGGTGTCTGCCCCCGTTGTTCGTTGTTGCATCTACTCAGTCCTTACCAAAAAAGGAGACTCTCCCGAGTCCCCCTCAACCTGATCGTCTAATTTAATGGTTACTTCTTCATAATTGGAGACCGAAAAAGTTGGTCCACCGGTTGTTCATGATAAATTAAATTGATGGCCCGCCCGAAGAGTTCGTCAACGGACATCACCACGAATTTATCGCTTTGCTTATCTGCCGGAATCTGAATCGAATCCGTCACCACGACTTTTTCTAACGGTGCTTCATCAATCCGCACGGCAGCATCCCCGGACAGAACCGCATGGGTGGCACAAGCGTAAACGTTTGCCGCGCCAGCATTGCGTAGCGCCACGGCGGATACAGAAATTCGCACGGCCGTATCAATGATGTCATCAACTAAGATGGCATGCTTATGACGGACATCCCCAATCACGGCTTCCGGATGCGTGGCATTCTCGGTCTCACTGCGGTTGTCGATAATGGCAATGGGCGTACCCAAGAGCTCGGCCAAGCGCCGCGCCCGGCTAACTCCTGCATGATCGGGAGCCACCACGACCGTGTTCTCCGCATTCAGATCGGTATTATCTTCAAAGTAGCTGGCCAGTAACCGGTCGCTTTGCAGGTGATCAACGGGAATGTCGAAGAACCCTTGCAGTTGTGCCGCATGTAAGTCTAGTGCAATCACGCGATTAACACCGTCCATTTGCAGCAGCGAGGCCACCAGCTTAGCCGTAATGGGTTCGCGCGAACGGGCTTTACGGTCGGCCCGAGAATACCCGTAGTACGGGATGACCACGTTAATTTTGGCGGCACTGGCCCGCCGTGCGGCATCCACCATGATTAACAATTCCATGAGGTTGGTATTCACGGGATCAGAGACGGACTGAATGATAAAGAGTTCATCCCCCCGGATACTTTCATCAATACTGATTTGAATTTCACCGTCACTAAAATGTTTAACGGTTGCCTTGCCTAATTCTACGCCGGCTACCCGGGCGATTTTTTCGGCTAAGGGCCGGTTAGAGCTTAAGGCAAAGAGCTTCATTTTGCCCGCTTCGACCTGTTCTACCATAACAGCCTCCTATGCTTGTTCACTGGTTAAATTAACTCGTCTTCATTATCGCAATTTCCCACCATAAACGCAACGTTTAACCACACGTTTTAGGCCCGGGGCATAAATTGTTGGGGCGTAATCCCCTGCATACCAATCATCGGATCGATCTGTCCGGCCGCCGCCAATTCCGGCGTTAAACGGTAATCCGGCGGCGTCGTTGGTTGGGCGGCTGGGGCTGGCGACTGCTCTACTGAAGCCTTGGCCGCCGTAGCAGACGGTGTCGGTGCGTTCGATGTCGGCGCTTCGCCAGCAGTCGGCGTTTGCGGGGCATCCGGGGCCAAGACCGCCTGGATGCGTTGGGTCAACGTGGTGTGCCGGTTGACCGACAAGTTCTCCACGCACGCCGTAAAGGCCTGGGGTTCGCCCACTAGAATCAACATCTGTGCCGCTCGGGTCACCGCCGTATATAGCAGGTTACGCTGGAGCATTCGACTGTACTGACTGACCATCGGCAAGATGACCAGCTTAAATTCGGAACCCTGAGCTTTGTGAATTGACATGCAGTAGGCCAAGGTCAAGCGAATCCAGTCGTTCCGGGCATAAGTAACCTCGGTTTGTTCAAAGGCAATCGTCAGCTGATCGCTTTTAACCTTGCTGTGCTTATCACTAGCCAGGTCAATCCCGGTGATGGTCCCAATGTCGCCGTTAAACACGTTATTTTCGGGACTATTGACTAGGTGTAAGACCTTGTCACCGATCCGAAAACGCTGGTGACGAAACTCGACTTCCTTGGTGCGTTCACTCTTCTTGGGGTTCAAAATTCCCTGCAAGATGTCGTTAAGCCGGTCGATGCCAGCCGTCCCCCGGTACATCGGGGCCAGCACCTGAATATCGGCGGCGCTAAAGCCCTTCTGGTGAGCCTTCCCCACAATCTGGTCGATCACGTCGGCTACCTGATTGGCATGACAGGCAATAAACGACCGGTCCGGTTGATTTTGCGTGAAGTTGGCGGGCAGTTGCCCGTTCTTAATGGCGTGGGCCAACGGAATGATCGAAGACCCGTCCCCCTGCCGGTAAATGGTATCTAGTTGAATCTTGGTCAGCTGATCGCTCGCTAAGAGGTCGTGAAAGACCTGGCCCGGCCCCACGGAAGGCAGCTGATCCTTATCCCCCACAAAAATCACCTGCATGCCCACCGGCACGGCCCGTAACAGAACCTTCATCAGTGACACGTCAACCATTGACACCTCGTCGATGATCAGTAAACCGCCCTCTAAATCCTTGGTGGTGGCGTCTTCGATGTCGGCTTCGCGACCAGTCAATCCCAATAAGCGGTGAATCGTACTGGCGGGCAGGCCGGTGGTCTCACTCATCCGCTTAGCGGCTCGACCAGTCGGGGCCGCTAACAGGATCGGAAACGGCCGTTCCTTGTACTCGTTAAGGTCTAAAGAAAGCTCGTGTAGCCGGGCATATAACTGGACCAAACCGCGAATGATCGTGGTCTTTCCGGTCCCCGGTCCCCCGGTCAGTAATAGGACCTTGGCCCGAATCGCCGCGGTCAGCGCTGCGGTCTGGGAGTCGTCGTAGGTGATGTCCGTTTGTTTTTCGACGATGCGTAATTGTTTTTGAATAGCCTCGTCATTGAACTTGGCCGCCGGATCGTCGTCGGCTTGTAAGAGCCGGTTGAGGTGTTCGGCAATTTGCCATTCGTCGTCGTACAACGGTTTTAAGTAGATGCGCTGGTCGTCGCCCACGACCTTCTGCTGCTTGGCCAGTTCCAGTAACTGGGTCGCCAGGTCCTGCGGGTTCAACCGCACGTTACGGCTGTTTTCCAACAAGCCCAACGCATTAGTCAACAAGGGCTTGGCCGTGGTATAGGTGTCCCCGTTGGCCACGGACAAATCCCGTAGTGTCTGCAAGATGCCGGCGCGTAATCGTTCGGGGCGGTCCGGAGCGTACCCCAGCTGCGTGGCAATCTGATCGGCCCGCTTGAAACTCACCCCGGCGATGTCCTCGGCTAACCGGTAAGGATTCTCATGAATCACGTCGAGCGTTTTTTCCTGGTAGTGGTTATAAATGGCGGCGGCCAAGGTACTCCCAAAACCGTAGCCATTTAACCCAATGATGATCTGCTCCATGCCGTTATTGGCCTGGAGGTTATCGATCAACGTCTGGGTGACCTTCGGCGACAGCCCCAACGTCTCCAGCACCGTGTGATCGTTTAGGATGGCCTCAATAGCGTCGTTGCCCAGGGCGTCCACCACCCGTTCGGCGGTCTTTTTGCCGACACCGGGAAAATCATCGCCACTCAAATAAGCAATGACCCCGTTCCGGGAAGTCGGCGTTTCGTTTTGATAGTTGTCTGCCTGGAACTGGACCCCGTACTTAGGGTGTTCCACTCGCTTACCGGTGAACCGGTAGGCCACGTCGTCCTTGATATCCGCAAAGTTGCCGGTGACCACAATCTCGTCTTCGTGCCAGTCTAAACTGGTCTCACTGATCTTAACCAGCATGACTTTATAAAAACTATCCTGGCTGGCAAAGAAGACCGCACTCACCGTCCCCACCACGTAATCGGCTTGGTGGCCGTTATCGGTCGCGAGTAAGTCCAAAGATTCGGTTGCCATGCCTGATTACTCCTTCTTTTGCTTGTGCTGCGTTTGAATGAAAGTTTCAATGTCGGCCAATTTCTTTTGCCCCTGTGCATAATAAGCCGGGTCGAGGTGTTGAGCCCGCTTAAAATACTGCGCGTAAGGCTCACCTTGCACCATGGCCACTAATCCTCGATCAAACGTGGCCCGCCCGTTCTTCGCATCGAGGGCTAAGACCTGGTCGTAATACTGCGCCGCTTGGGCCATGTTCCCCAAAGCCAACAGGTTTTCGGCCACCACTTGCAAGGTCGCCACGTCTTTAGGCTGACTGGTCAGGGCGGTCAACGCAAAGGCCAAGGCCCGCTTATGGTCGCCATTCGCCATGTGGCTCTGAGCAATCATCAAGTAGCCGGCCCCCTTGAGTTGGTCGCCCAACTGGTCAAACTGGGCGATGGCCTTAGGGTAGTCTTGGGCCGCGTAATACACGTTACCTAGTCCGTAATGCAATCGCTCCACGGCGGCCGGCTGGGCGGCAAAGAGCCCCAGGGCCTTCATCAAGAGTTCTTCGGCCTGGGCGTACGAATTCAGATCGACCAGCACGGTCGCTAACTCATAGTAGGGCTCGAACTTCCCGGGTTCCTGGGTAATCTGTTGCACTAATTGGTGGACTAATTTTTCTGAGCGTTGTTTATCCGCTGCTCGGCCGGCGGAAGTGGGTTCTGTCATGTGATCACCTCGTCTAAATCGTATCGGTTGGCGTTGCGGCGGCCGTCAGAAAGCTGGTGTTGTTCCAGTCCAACAGGTCAAAGTGTTGCCCGTCACTGGTCTCGAGGACCGTGACGCTGGTGTTACGAATCCCACCGCGCTTACGTAAGTCGGCCAAGGGCGTCGCCAGTAAGGCGTTGATCTCGGCGTTTAACGCCGCCCCGTGCCCCACGATCAACACGTTGTCTTGTGGCCGGGGGTTGTTGGCCACGATGGTCTGAATCGCCGGGGTCATCCGGTCGATCACCTGCTGGAAGGTCTCCCCGCCAATCGCAGCCGTGGTATAGCGGTCGGGATGGTTGCGAAAGGCGTCCAATTCCGCCGGAAACCGTTCCTGAATCGACGTAAAGGTCTGTCCCTCCATCCGCCCCAGATGAAATTCCTCTAGGCGACTCATCAGGGTCAACGGCACCTTCTGGTGAAGTTCGCGGATGACGTGTTGGGCCGTAACCCGGGCCCGTTTAATGGGACTGGCATAGGCGTGGGTAAAGGTAATGCCGCGTAGGTAGCGGCCCACCTGGACCATTTGCTGGTAGCTTTCCGGTAACAGCGGGGAATCGCCCCCGGCCCCCTGGAAACGCCCTTCCAGATTCCACTGGGTCTTTCCGTGACGAATAAAGTATAGTTTCATGATTACAAGCGTCCTTTCAACGTCCTCTTACGCGTTGCGTTTAAAATTCTGGTGAAGCAATCTCTACATATTATGCCAGTTTTCGCGACGTTTTCAAAGTAACTGGGCCAAAAAGCCCGTTTCCCGTCAAAGCGTGCACCCCCATTCATTCGGAGAAACTAAAGAAAAACAAAAACAGAAAGAAAAACCTCAATTTTCGAGAATTTTCTTTCTGCTTATTAAGAATCCGGGTGCTGTCCCGGGCCCTGCTTCCGGGCCCTGCTTAATGATTAGATTAATTGCAACTGACGCTCTTCGTTGTAAGCCGCGTCGATAATGGCGCTACCCAGGCACTCGTTGCCGTCGTAGAAGACCACGGCCTGCCCTGGGGTAATCGCCCGGGCTGGATCGTCGAATTCTACGGTGACCTGCTGACCATCATCGCTCAGATGAACGGTCACGCCGGTATCCTTCTGCCGGTAACGGAACTTCGCCGTACAGTGGAAGTCCTGACCCCGGTCGATGGTGTTGACCCAGTGGATGTCGGAAGCGGCCAGATGCGTGGCGTACAGGTGCGGGTTGTGGTAACCCTTGCCCACGTACAGGATGTTTTGGCTCAGATCCTTACCGATAACGAACCATGGCTCGTTATCGATTCCGTCACCACCGATGCCTAAGCCACGACGCTGACCGATCGTGTAGTACATCAGGCCAGCATGCTCACCTTTGACCTCACCGTCAACGGTCATCATCTTGCCGGGCTTAGCTGGTAAGTAGTGGTTCAAGAAGTCCTTGAAGTGCCCCTTCTCACCGATGAAGCAGATGCCCATGGAATCGGGCTTCTTAGCCGTCGCTAAGCCGGCCTCTTCGGCCATCTGACGCACCTGCGTCTTCTTGACAAGGTCCCCGATTGGAAACATCACGCGGTCCAACTGCTCAGCGGAAAGCTGACTCAAGAAGTAGGTCTGATCCTTGTTCTGGTCCACGGCACGCAGCAAATGGTTGTGCCCCTCGGCATCGCGCGTTAACTGCGCGTAGTGTCCGGTCGCGATGTAGTCGGCCCCTAACTCTAAGGCGTAGTCCAAGAATGCTTTGAACTTGATTTCCTTGTTACAGATCACGTCGGGGTTCGGCGTCCGGCCCTTCTTGTACTCGTCCAAGAAGTACGTGAACACGCGGTCCCAGTACTCCTTTTCAAAGTTGACCGAGTAATAAGGAATCCCGATCTTCGCGGCAACCTTAGCCACGTCCTTATAGTCTTCGGTTGCGGTGCAAACGCCGTTCTCATCCGTGTCGTCCCAGTTTTTCATGAAAACGCCCACGACATCGTAGCCCTGCTGCTTTAACCGCAACGCCACGACAGAAGAATCGACACCGCCGCTCATTCCGACAACCACACGTGTTTGGCTGTTGTCTTGCATGGTATCACCATCATTTCTATCAGATTCTGGAGAATCTACGAGTTGAAGGTCGCACAAGTCCAGTATTTATCAGTGTAACGATTTCGTTTCCAATTTGCAAGCCTGGTGTTTCTTTTCAGCAAACCGGTGGCCGGCCTAATCCTGGGCGGGACCGCCAGCCGGAAATTGGGCACATAACCGGGCGAATTCGGCTTGGTACCCGTGCCGTTGGGTCGCCGCCGCTAACCCCGGCCGGTCGTGGGTCCGTACCACCCCGGTGTGGAGCTGAGCCGTATACAAGTCGAGGTACGGCAAGTGTGCGGCTTGGGCTAAGGCCAGCTCGGCCTCGGCGTCGTAGGCCACCCGGCGTAAATCCACCGCGGGCGCGTCAAAGTCGTGAGTGGTCAGGATCGCGTACTGGGCCCGCAAGTCCTTGGCAAAGGCCGCCCACTGGGTGAAGGGCATCCCCACGGTCCCCGGATTAATGATCAGTTGGCCGGCGCTACTCTGCCGCACCAGCTGATGGTGGGTGTGGCCGTATAAGAAGACGTCGGCGGTACCGGCCGCCAACTGGTCAAAGGCCGCTTGGTCCTGGGCCGGCATCAACGTGTGACCAAAGTTTTTGGTCAGCTGATTGTGGGTCAGTTGGTAGGTCAACCCGTTAACGGTACGCCGCTGAACCATCGGTAATGCGCGCAATCGTTGATGATCAACCGACGTCAGGTGCGTCCAGATGTAGTGCCCCAGAATGGTGGCGTAAACGTCAATCGGGTCGTTCCGGTCGATGGCCCCGTCGACCGTTGCGAACAGAATATCTTCCCAGTTCCCCCGTACGTAAGCCGTGATGGGTAACGCATCGAGCAGCGCCAACAGGTCGTGGGCCCCCGGTCCCGGGAAGAACAGGTCGCCGAGGAACCAATACGCCGTGCATCCCGCCGCCCGGGCATCGGCGAGGACCGCTTGAAGCGCCGTGACGTTACCGTGCACGTCCGAAATCACTGCAATTTTTGCCATAAACTTTTCATCCCTCCTGAATGGTGCCTAAAGAAAAAGGCCCCCATTGCTGGCGGCCCTTTACGCTTTCCCGGTTATTTCTTCCGCAAGATTTCCCGGTCAATCAAATTTTGCATGATAAAGTGATATTGCTCGACGTTGCCCTCGGCGTGTGGTCCCTTGAAGATGTTCAAGCGCCGGTTGCCCGAGGCGTTAGTCGTCGCCATCTTGAAGCCGGACAAGTCCTTGGCAATCGTGATCTTCAACATTTGGTTCTTGTTATACGGCGAGGTCGGATCGACCGACCGTTCCAGGGTATAGTTCCCGGCGTTAGATACCTGGAACCCCACGTCCTTTAAGGCGTACGACTTAATGTTGGGATCCAGTTCATAAACATCGGCGTCCCCGTCAATTTGCATCTGCTTTTCAAATAACACGCTACTTCACCTCACTGGTATGCTTTAAACGCGTCACAATCTTGGTCACGGCGGTAATAAAGGCGTCCAGATCCGCCATGGTGGTGTAAGCCCCGAACGACAAGCGAATCGACTCACTGATCCGCGGACTGTCGGCCCCAAACATCGCCGTCAATACGTGCGACGGTTCGATGGACCCGGCCGTGCAGGCAGACCCGCCGGACACCGCAATGCCCGCCAAGTCAAGGTTGGTCTGCATGACGTAGGTCGAGACACCCTTGATCCAAATGTTCAGCACGTGGTTCAGGTTTTCGCCGGTCAGCGACCCATTGACCTCAAAGTCGATGCCGTTTTGGGTTAACCCGTCGACCACGTGTTGCTTAAAGTCGTGGTACTTGGTCTGCCGTTGAGCCTTCACTTCGGGCGTTAAGGCCTGAACGGCCGTGGCAAAGCCGGCCAAGGCGGGCACGTTTTCGGTTCCGGCCCGACGCTTTTCTTCCTGATCACCACCCTTGATCAGACTCGGGAAGTTAATGCCCTCGCGCCGATACAGGAAGCCCATCATCTTGGGCCCGTTGATCTTATGCGCCGACGTTGACAACAGGTCGATGTGGTCGCGTTGCACGTCGATGTCTAACAAACCATACGCCTGCACGGCATCGGTGTGGAACCACGCCTGGTGGTCCTTTAAGATTTCACCAATCTCATGGATGGGCATTCGACTACCGACCTCGTTATTACCCATCATGATGGACACCAAAATCGTGTCGTCACGCAGGGCCGCCTTGAAGTCGTCCAGACTGATCCGGCCGTGCTGATCGACGGGCAGATACGTGACCTCAAACCCTTCTTGTTCCAAGGCCTTCAGGGGTTCTAAGATGGCCTTGTGTTCGATGGCCGTGGTGATGATGTGTTTGCCTAACGCTTGACGGGCGTGGGCCGTTTGGGTAATGGCGGTGTTGTCACTTTCACTACCACCACTGGTGAAGACAATCTCTTCATCGCTGGCCGCGTGAATGCTGTCCGCAATCACCTGCCGACTATTTTCCATGATCGTATGGGCTTCACGTCCTAAACCGTACAGGGTTGACGCGTTGCCGAAGACGTGGGCCAGCTTGTCCGTCATCTCCGCTAAGACAGCGGATGACAAGGGCGTGGTGGCCGCGTTGTCCAAGTAAATCTCCTTCACTCCCAAAACCTCCTAGAAACTATGGTTACTGTTGTGCGGCAAAGAGCGCCAGTAACATCTGCGCCGACTGCCGACCAGCGTCGATGATGAAGTCGTCAAAATCAACGCCAGAATTGTTATCTGCCGTGTCGGACATCGCCCGCACGACCACGTAAGGAACGTCAAATTGATGGGCCACTTGCCCCACCGCTGCCCCTTCCATCTCACCGGAAAGTGCATCGGGGAAGTGTTCCAAAATGGGTTTAGTGGCCGCCGGACCGTTTAAGAATTGGTCGCCGGACACGATCAAACCTTGCTTGGTGGTCAGGCCGGTTTGGCTGGCTGCCGCTGCAATCTTGGCGCCCCATTCCTTTGAAGCCGCGAACCGGGCCGGTTGTTGGGGCAGTTGGCCGTATTCGTAGCCAAAGGCCCGCGCATCGGCATCGTGATAGGCCGTTTCGGTCGAGATCACCACGTCACCAATCTTTAAGCCGGCTGCCAAAGCGCCCGCCGACCCGGAGTTAATCACCACGTCCACGTTAAACTGGGTAATCAACAGTGCCGTGGTTAAGCCGGCTTCCACTTTCCCAATTCCGGAACGCACCAACACAACGCTTTGGTCGTGAATGGTTCCCTGGTAGAACGCCAACCCATGAATGTCAGTGGTTTGTTCGTCCTTAAGGGCTGATTTAAGTTCTTTGATTTCTTCTTCCATGGCACAGATTACGCCGAATGTCATTATGGTGAGTCACTCCTCTAAAATTCTACAAAAAATAAGATTAAATACACGGCCACAATCAGCACCGTCAGCCAAAAAATTGCCCAATTTAGGCGGCGGCCTAACCGTTGCTGCTTAGTTTGTGGTGTGTGGTCGTCCAACGGCCCCCGAGAATCTGAGCCATTATCGGGTTCTAAGTCGTCGGCCGGTTGATGACGTGTGGATTTACGCTCCTGCCGCTCCCGGTCATTAGCTTCCCGTTCCGCTTGTTCCTGTTCCCGGCGATAGTCCGCTCGGGTCTTGGGCTGATCATCATCGGATTGCCAATCGTTTCGCATCCCGTCACCTACTTTTGTAAAAGCCAGTAATAGATGGCCGTAATGGTCTTGGCGTCTTCGATCTCGCCGCGGTCAATCATGGCTTGTGCCTCCGCTTTCGTGACCGTCAACAGTTCCAAGTTTTCCCCCTGGTCGCGGGGGAGCTCCGTGGTCACCGGTTTCAAATCGGTTGCCATGAATAACGTCATGTATTCGTCGGAAAACCCAACGCTTGAATAAAACCCGGTGATCCGTTTCAATGTTCCCGGTTCGTAACGAATCTCTTCATTTAATTCCCGCCGAACCGCATGTTCGATGTTGTCGGCATCGCGACTATCGAGCTTGCCGGCTGGAATTTCTAAGGTTGCTTTAGCGATGGGCGCACGCCACTGCCGTTCCAGAATCATGTGGTCGGGATCTGGTAGGGCTAAGATACCTACCGCGCCGACGTGCCGCACAATCTCCCGGGTTGCCGCTTCACCGTTAGGCAAGCGGACTTGTTGTCGTTCCAAGCGGACAATTACCCCATCGTACAGCGTTTCCGAAGATTCAACGTGTTCTTCTAAGTCCATGCGCTACGCCTCCTGATCCGCGGTCACGACCGGGGTCACTTTGGCCGCTTGCGGCCCCCGTTGGCCTTGCACAATCACGAACTGAACGGTCTGACCCGCTTCCAGTTTCCGAAAGCCGTCGCCTAAAATGCCCGTGTAATACACAAACACCTCGCCGTCCGCCGGTGTTTTAATGAAGCCAAAGCCTCGTTGTTCACTATAACTTTTTACCGTACCGGTTAACATTCGTTGGTTTCCCTCCCGTCTAGATATACAAGCAGATTATACCCGTTTTCGTAGGTCCCCGCAAACCAGGCGCCGCGACGCCAAAACGGACGACCCACGCTTATCGCGCTAGTCGCCCGTTTCCGGAGAACTCTTTAATGATTGGTTAATCTTAGTCCTTATTCGTCAAACCCGTCCGTGGCCGTTTCCGGAAAATCCTTCCGGACGATGGCGGCACACCGGGCACAGAAGTGTGGGTAAGCGGCATCGCTGCCCACGTCGGTCTTGATCAACCGGCAACGTTGACACTCGTCGCCTTCGGCTGGGGTGACCACAATGGCCACGTTACCGAAATCTAACGCGTCAGCTGGTTTTTGGTCGTAGGCTTTGACGTCTAACCCAGAAACCAACAGGATTTGTTGAACGTTCACGTCAAGTTGGTCAAATAGCGTTTGCACGTCGGCACTCACGTAAAGATCCAAGTGAGCTTCGGCGGCCTTCCCGATCAACTTGGCATTCCGAGCTTCTTCCAAAGCCTTCAAGACGTCGCTCCGAACCGTCATGAAGCGGTCCCAAGCCGACGTTTCGCCTTGATCTTGAACCTCGTTAGTGTCCGGTAAGTCTAAGACGGCGGGCATTTCCGCCAACTGAACGAAATCTTCTGGTTCCTTCAAGAAGGACCAGATTTCTTCGGTGGTGTGGGGCAGAATTGGCGTCAATAACTTGGTCAACGTCACGGCAATCTGGTAGAAGACCGTTTGCATTGAGCGCCGAACCGGACTGTTAGCGGATTCGATGTACAAGACATCCTTGGCAAAGTCCAGGTAGAAGGCGGACAATTCGGTGATTACGAAGTTCATCAATTCCTTGTAGATATTCAAGAAGTTGTAGTCGTCGTAGTCGGCCTTGACGTCCTTAACGAACTCGTTCAACCGATAAAGCATGTGCCGGTCCACGGCCTGTAAGTCGTTGACGGCAACCGTATCGGTCTGCGGATCGAAATCGCTAGTATTGGCCAGCAGGTAGCGCATAGTGTTCCGCAGCTTCTTGTAGCTGTCGGAAATCTTGACGAAGGCTTCGGTTGATACCCGCACGTCGGCGGAAGTATCCACGGAAGTGACCCAGAGACGGACGATATCGGCCCCCATCTTCTGGATGATTTCGCTCGGCGCAATCGTGTTACCTAGGGACTTAGACATCTTGTGGCCGTCCTTATCCAGGGTAAACCCTTGGGACACGACCTGTTTATACGGTGCCTGACCTTCGGCGGCCACACTGGTGATTAGACTAGAGTTGAACCAGCCCCGGTATTGGTCGGACCCTTCCAGGTACAGGTCAGCCGGGTAGACTAAGTCGTCACGTTCAGCCAGAACTCCCTGGTGGGAAGTCCCAGAATCGAACCACACGTCCATGATGTCGGTTTCCTTGGTGAATTCACCGTGGGGCGAATGCTCGTTGGTGTAGCCGTCTGGTAACAGGTCCTTAGCCTCACGGTCGAACCAGACGTTGGAGCCATACTTGGCAAACAAGTCGGCCACGTGGTTAATCGTTGCCGTTTCTAAGATGGCCGTGCCGTCTTCGGCGTAGAAGATCGGTAGTGGCACACCCCAGACCCGTTGCCGGGAAATGACCCAGTCGCCCCGGTCCTTAATCATGTTAGCTAAGCGACGTTGGCCCCAGTCCGGCTTAAAGGAAACGTCCTTTAAACTGGCCAGAATCTCGTCACGGACCTTGTCCACGGAAGCGAACCACTGCGGCGTTGCCCGGAAGATGACCGGCTTCTTGGTCCGCCAGTCAAACGGATAACTGTGTTCGTAGGGCATGTACTTCAGTAAGGCGTTGTTTTCCTTCAGCTTGTCTAAAGCGATTTGGTTGGCATCTTCGTAGAACACACCCTTAAAATCGGGACCGGCTTCTTCGGTCATGTAACCCTTATCGTCCACGGGAACCAGAACCGGTAAGTGGTAGAGTGCGCCGACGTTAAAGTCGTCTTCCCCTAAACCAGGAGCCGTGTGAACCAGACCAGTCCCGGATTCGGTTGTCACGAAGTCCCCTAACATCACCACTAATTTACGGTCGGCGATGAACGGGTGTTGGGCCGTGATGTTTTCCAAATCTTTTCCGAGCACGGTCTTGACCACTTGCACGTCTTCCCAACCAAAGCGCTCGGCGTTTTCGGCGACCAACGTGCTGGCCAGGACGAATTGCCGGTCGTCGTTAGCGGGCTTGACCACGGCATATTCAATGCCGGCGTCAAGGGTGACCCCTTCGGAAGCGGGCACGGTCCACGGCGTCGTGGTCCAAACCACGAAGTACGTGTTGGTGTCTAAGACGCCCTTGCCGTCAACCACTTCTTCAGCGAAGAACGCGGATGGTGACGTCACGTCGTGGTATTCCACTTCGGCTTCGGCCATGGCCGATTCGGAGGACCAAGACCAGTAAACTGGCTTCTTGCCCCGGTAAATCAAGCCCCGTTCGGCCATCTTACCGAAGACCCGTACTTCTGCGTCTTCGAATTCTGGCTTCAACGTCAGGTAGGGATTGTCCCAGTCGGCCGAAACGCCTAAGCGCTTGAAGCCTTCCCGTTGTTGGTCGACCTGCTTTAAGGCGTATTCGCGACATAGGTCCCGGAACGCGGAAGTGGACATCTTCTTACGGTCGTAACCGGCCTTGGTCAATTGTTGTTCAATTGGTAGGCCGTGCGTATCCCAGCCGGGAACGTAAGGCGCGCGGAACCCGTTCATGGACTTGTAACGCACGATGATGTCCTTAGAAATCTTGTTCATCGCGTGGCCCATGTGGATCGGTCCGTTCGCGTACGGTGGCCCATCGTGTAGAATAAAGGTCGGTTTCCCTTCGTTTAATTTCTGGCGGGCTTGATACAGTTTGTTATCCGCCCAGGCCTTTTGCCGGTCAACTTCCTTGACCGGTAAGTTGCCCCGCATTTTAAACTTGGTCTTACCCAAGTTCAGCGTGTCTTTCACTCGCATACCCGTAATTCCTCCTTGTGTTTAATCTCCTCGGTCAGTCAACCGGTGAGCTCAAGTTGTGGGCGCAACCTCAGCTCACCGGTCGACCTGCCGGAAAAGTTTTAATCCTCAACCACGCAAAAAACGACCCCGTCGCAAGGGACGAAGTCGTTCGTGGTACCACCCAATTTTAGAAGGTGTTGCCCACCTTCCCTCAAACCCGTAACGGGGGTACCCGCTAGAACTTACTGGTTTCAGTCCTAGAGCGTCGGAGACTGATCACGCCACGGATGCTGACCTCCTAGGCTTCCACCATCCCCAGGTCGCTATCGTCGTTTACCGTTACGTTGTGGTTCTCCATACTAAATTTTACTTACTTTTTTGATCGTAATGATTTTGGTCATTATCCGGGAAAATGACGACGGTCTCTTGACTTGCATCACCCGTATCCGTTACCGGCGTTTCCGCCACGGCCGTGGTGCCATCGTCTTCCTGCGGTGCTTTTGAGTTTACGCCTTGTTCCGTGGCGTTGTCAAGTCGATCACCCACGACCTTCTTGATTTCCTCGTAGCTCGACATGGACCCTTCCTTCAGCAGATCGTCCCAGTCGTTAGACTTGACCACTTCGAGTTGACTTTCTAACATAACTTGAAGTCGTTGCCGGAAGACCCGGGTACTCTTCTTCAAATCGTCGGTCTCAACGGCCAGTTTCTTGGCGCGCTTCGAAGCTTCGTCCATAATCTGGTTACCCTTGTTAGTGGCTTCAGAAACGATGTCGGAACTTTGCTTTTGGGCCTCACGAATAATAATTTCGGATTCTTTTTGCGAGTTAGCCTTCACCTTGTCGGCCGCCTCTTGGGCCACCAAGATGGATTGGTTCAGCGAATCCTTCAAGTCGTTAAAGTACTTGAGCTTTTCGTTGGCCGCATCTAATTGTTCTTCCAATTCCTTATTGTGATTCAACGTGATTTGGTAGTCTTTGATCACTTGATCTAAGAAATCATTGACCTCATCGACGTTATAACCCCGCATCTTCGTTCCGAATTCTTTATTATGAATATCTAATGGACTAAGTACCATTTGTACGTTCCCTCCGCATCTATTTCTTCAGCACCGCTAGGATTACCCGAATTTTTTCTTTTTTGGTTCGGCCACCCACCTCATCGAGGCGAATTCGCCCGAATCCCCGCACGGAAACTAGATCCGCCACGGCTAACTCGTAGTCGGGTTTCTCCGTATTCGCCCAGTTAACCCGGACCCGACCGGCTTCGATCAGTTCCTTGGCCCGGTGACGGGATAAATGAAAACCCGTTCCGACGATGCTATCCAACCGTAAGGACGATAGGGTCGCCGCTTCCGGTTCCCACTCGTCTTCACGCTGGACTAACGTGTCCCAGGTTGTCGTGACCAGGCGGGCCTTAACCCGCCCAATCCGCTCAATCTGACCCGTTAAATAATCGGCCATATTGGCTTCGGTAACCAATTGCCAAGTCTGACCGTCTGTCACAATGTCTCCAATAATTTCTCGTTCAATACCGGATCCCAGAAGTGTTCCCAGGATCTGACTATGATGTAGCGTGGCGAACTTGACCGGATAATCCACCCGTAACAACGTCAGCTCGAAGTCTTTGGCTTCGGGGGCGTAATAATCCGGATAAAAGAGCGCCCGTTGCATTTCTGCCGCGGTAAAGCCCCCACTGAACCGCACCGGAATATCCGCCCGGCGTGCCAGGGTAGTGGCCACGTAGACCTGCCGGGGATTCAGGAAGTGGGTCAACACCGGTCGATACTCGTCTTGCACCTGTTGTAGCCAGTTGCCGACCGCATCGATAAATGGGGCCTCTTCCGGCCGAAAATGTTGCGTGATATTCTCATCCACGGCCGTTCACTCCTCTCGTGGCGCTAGAACAGCAGCCGCAAAATAAACTCCTCTAGGGCTTGTAGCCCATACTGAACCACCGTTAACACAATAATGGCCACGACCGGGCCAAACCCTAAAGGTCCCACGGCAATAAAGTTGAAATAACTGAGAAATGGTTCCACTAACCGGCCAATTAATTGACCAAAACGGGATTGATACCCGCCTGGTAACCAGCTGAGTAACGCGTAGATCACGATTAACAGGACATACGCGCCCACTAGCCAGTTCAAAATCTTAAAAATGAAGGCAACCAAGTTAATGACCGCTAAACTTACTGCAGTAGTAATCACAGCACCGCTCCTTATGACGTAAATTGCGTTCCGAGGTTTGCCGCAACGTCGCCACTCACCTCGAAATTATGTGGCGTACACAGAAAAATTTGTTCGCCAATCCGCTTGATTTCACCGCCGACCGCAAAGGCCGTTCCGTTAAGAAAATCCACGATACGTTGCGCTTGGGCTTCATCAACTCGCGCAAAGTTCACAATTACCGCATCTCCCGTGGTAATTTGCTTAGCGATGCCCTTCGCATCCGAATAAATTCGTGGTTCACAAATCGCGATGTGGCTTGAATTTGGTTTTGCTGACCGCATGGCAACCACCTTCCGAGTGTCGACGGGCCGCTGAGAAACCGCCGATTTGACCTGTGGCTGTTGTTGCGAAGTCACCGGGCTAGGTTCCTGATAGTCTTCGTCATAATCATCGTTCATGCCGAAAAACTTACTTAGACTAAACTTATCCGCCATGGTTGGTCACTCCTCTCACAACGGCGTCCCGATCGAGTTACTTGCGTCGCCGCTTGAAAAACGGAGGCGTATCCTCGCCCTGATCGTCGTCCGCTGCCGAACTCTGATTGGAACTTGGGTTAAAAATGTTAAAATCTGGTTTGTCAACCCCAGCAAATTCGTCGTTCCCCGACTTAGGTTGGGGTTCTGGCCGGTGAGCTGGTTCGCGAATATCCCAGTTACCAAACGGATCGCTCTTAGGTTGCTCATTAGCTTGAGCGTTGGCACGCGTTGTTGGCTGGGTTGATTGACTGGCCGCTTGGTTGGCATTGCCCGCGTTAGCTCGCCGCGCAACCCGACTACGACCGGCTTCCTTTTCTTCTCGCTTCTTGTCGATCCCGGTGGCAATCACGGTCACCCGAACTTCATCGCCAAGTTCTTCGTCAATCGACGTCCCGAAGATGATGTTTACGTCACTAGTGGCCGCATCGGACACAATCTGTGAGGCCGCTTGGGCTTCAAACAATGACAGGTCGGGACCCCCGGTAATGTTCAAGAGGACTTGTTCGGCCCCATCGATGGAAACTTCCAATAACGGTGAAGAAATGGCTTTCTTAGTGGCATCTTCCGTCCGATTTTCGCCGTTAGCGGACCCAATCCCCATTAAGGCGGACCCTTGATCCTTCATGACCGTTTTCACGTCGGCGAAGTCCAAGTTCACGTACCCAGGGCTGGTAATCAGATCGGAGATTCCTTGAACGCCTTGACGTAAAACGTTATCGGCTTCCTGGAAGGCTTCCATCATTGGCGTCTTCTTGTCAACAATTTCTAATAGGCGATTGTTAGCAATGATGATCAACGTGTCGACGTTTTCCTTCATGGCCGCAACCCCTTCGGCGGCAAACCGTGCTCGCCGAGGACCCTCAAAGCTAAACGGCCGGGTGACAACCCCCACCGTCAAAGCGCCACTTTCCTTGGCAATCTTCGCTACGATTGGTGCGGCACCGTTCCCGGTCCCACCGCCCATTCCGGCGGTGACGAAGACCATGTCGGCCCCTTCCAAGGCTTCGGTGATGGCTTCTTCACTTTCTTCGGCGGCCTTCGCCCCGATTTCCGGATTAGCTCCGGCACCGAGTCCCCGAGTTAACTTCGGGCCAAGTTGAATTTTAGTTTCGGCCTTCGAAGCTTCCAAGGCCTGCACATCGGTGTTGGCAACGATGAATTCGACGCCCTTAACGTCTTCCGTAATCATCCGGTTAACGGCGTTGTTACCCCCGCCGCCGACGCCAATCACTTTAATGTTGGCGCCATGATTTTGAGCAGAATCTAATGAATATTCCATTGTGTTTTCCTCCATCTCACAATTAGTCGAAGAAGTCGCTAAAGAACTTCTTGAACCGTTCGGATCGATTGTTCTTTTTGGCTTTAGGTTTCTTAACGTCGCTTTGACTCGTCGGCCGCATTTCCGGCTCGGAACTGCGAGGGGCAGCCTCGGCTTCACGTTGCCGAAGCTCGTCGGTTTCGTCGGCTAACTGGGTGGACCCCGTTAAGGCGCTCTTAATCAGGAGATCGATCTCGCTGAGACCGCCAAAGTAATTGACGAGGGCTAAGGCCAGGGTAAACGACGGGTGTCGCAACCCCATTTGATCCGGCACGTAGACACGAACGTTGGTCCCAAACTCGTCGGTCGCTAACGCCGTAATCCCAGGCAACGCCGCCACGCCACCGGTTAGGACAATGCCCCCGGGGAGCTCTAAGGCCTGAACCTTATCTAAGTTGGTGCGTAACCGTTTGAAGACCTGGTCCAGCCGGGCTTCAATAATTTCCGCTAAGTATTTTTCCGACACCGGCGTGGGTTGGCTTTGCCCAACCACGTCGACTGGAAATTCGTCTTCGTCACTGGCTTGTGTCGAGTCTGCATACCCGTAGTCGCGTTTTAACTTTTCGGCACTGTCCAATGAGGTGTTCAAGACCACCGAAATATCCTTGGTGATGAATTGACCACCCTCCTGGTCGACGTCGATGTATTTGAGTTGATGGTCGTGAATCACGGCCGCGGTCGACTGACCGCCACCCAAATCAATCAAAATCGTCCCGAAGTCTTGTTCCCCGTCGTTCATCACCATCATGCCTTGCGCCATTGGATTAATCACAGTTCCCCGTAAATGTAACCCGGCTTGTTTGACCGCTTTGCGGGTATTGTGCATAATGGTCTTGGGTCCCGTGAAGAGCGTGCCGTGCAATTCCAAGCGCACGCCCACCATTCCACGGGGATCCTTAATCCCGTCGAACCCATCCACGACAAACTCATCGGCGAGGATGTCGACGACTTCGCGCTCTGGGGGGAGACTCTGAATCAACGCGGCTGCCGCAACGTTACGCACGTCACGGCCGGTAATTTCCCGCGATTGATCATCAATGGCAATCATGCCGCTACAAGTTTCAATTTTTAACATATTTGCGGGAATTCCCACAATGACATCGTGAATTTCGATACTAGCCTTTTCTTCGGCTTGCCGAATAGCGCGCTGAATTGCTTCAGCTGCTTTGTCAATGTCCACGATCACACCGCGACTGACACCATTCGAACGTTCATTCCCCACGCCAATAACGTTCATTTGCCCTTTAACATTTTCAGCAACAATGACTTTTATTGAGGTGGTTCCTATATCGAGACCTACGTACATCCCTGAATTATCCATAGAAAAAGGAACCTCCTAAGCTAATCAATCTATTAACACGTATGAATTCGCTTTTTCTCCTAATTATCCTTCAGTTTACCACATTTACTAGGGGTTGAAAAAGCCTTTATCAGCGCTTTTCGACGCTGAAATCAAAATGAAATTATTTCTTAAAAGCGTACGAATAAGCTCCCACTTCCAAATTGACAACTCCCTTTTGTTTCATCTTGCTAGCAATGCTCGGATAATACGCCATTTTACGGGCAAATGTCGTTAAACTGGCATACACTTCATTGCCGTCGTTCATGAACAAATGTATCCGCTGGGGGTCCGTTTTGGTTGGTGATGCTTGAATTTCGCTAATGCTATGTTTAATTGGCGCGCTCAATTTGGCATACTGTAAAATCATCCGGTGTAACGTCTTGGCCGACTTAAAGTTACCGTATACCGGCGTACCACTCTTCGGCTGGGTAACCGATTGTTGGCTCACCACCCCATTCTCTAGGACTTCATAATATTGTCCTTGTCGCATCACGTATCCGGCGGTGACGTACTCCGTCACCGTCACCGTGACCCGATTGGGCTGGTGGAAGCGGACCGTGGCCCGCTTGATGCGTGAGTTACGCTTAGGCGCCCGTTGTTGGAGAGCACGCTCGTGTCCCCACACATTAAAGATGGAATCGCCAGGCGTAATGCCCACCGCTCGTTGAATCTGCCGAGACGATAAGGCCCGGGCGCCTTGGATTCGCACTGTCTGCACGTGACTCAGTGGGGAAACCAGATACACCATGAGTCCCATCACCACTAAGAAAATTCCCAGGAGTAACGTCAAGCGACGCGCCAGTTTTTGGTTCCGCTGATGGCGCAGCCGGGGAAGCTTATCACCGATCCGTTTGGCCCGCCGAAACCACTTGGGCGTCTTCGCCTGCTTTTGCCGCTGAGCCGCCCGCGACTGATAAGCCTCCCAGGGGGTCATTTCCCGTGTCTTGGGCTGTTGGGATTGTTTGCGGTTCAACCGAAACTTCACGTGTGTCCACCTCCGCTACTTAGAATTACGGGATTACTTCCGCTTTAAGGACATGACCACGTCTAGGACCCGGTCGGCCGCATCCGGAACCCCCAGATGCTTAGAAGCCACCGCCATATCGTGGCGTAAGTGGCCATCGTTCATTAATTGATCAGCCTTGGCGACCAGCGTATTGCCGGTCAAATCGGCCTCTTTAATAATTTCAGCAGCGCCTACGCTTGCCAGCGACTGGGCGTTTTTAGTCTGATGATCGGCCGTCACATAGGGACTAGGGATCAGAATTGATGGAATGCCATCGGCCGTAATTTCGGCCAAACTAGTGGCCCCCGCGCGACCGACAATGGCGGCCACCTTCGGCAACACTTCCGGCATATTCGGAATGTAAGGCTTGACCACCACGTTAGGCGCCACCGTGACCCCCTTAAGCTGATCCATTACGCCGTCATAGCGCTTCTGGCCAGTCACAAAGACCACTTGGTATTGGCGCTGGTTAAATTGTGGCAATGCCGCCACCGTGGCCGCGTTGATTTTCAACGCCCCTTGCGAGCCCCCGAAAATTAACAGCGTTGGCACATCGTCCTGCAGCCCATATTCCGACCAGCTGAAGTGGCTAACCACTTCGGCGGCTTCCTGGGCTCGGGGATTACCGGTTTTCACCATCTTGTTGGCGGGTAATTGATCGACCGCCGCATCGAAGACGTAGGCAATCTTATTAACGTAACGACTCAAAAACTTGTTGGTGATGCCCACCACGCTGTTTTGTTCATGGATCATCGTGGGCACGTGCAAGCGACTAGCCGCAAAGACGACGGCACCGGAAACGTACCCCCCGGTCCCCACGACAACATCGGGTTTAAATTCCCGAATCATCTTCTTCGCACTGTGGACACTCTTCAAGAATAGATAAACCGTTTTGAAATTTTCTAACGACAAGGATCGCTTGAACCCCTGAATACGGGTCGCTTTAAAGGCAATTCCCTTCGCCGGAACGATCGAACTTTCTAATCCCCGTTCCGAGCCAACGTACAGAACCTCAGCGTTGGGGTCCCGTTTTTTGAGGGCTTTGATCAGTGCCAGGGCCGGATAGATGTGGCCCCCGGTACCGCCGCCCGATACCATTAATCGCATTTAAACTTCCTCCTGTTTACCGGTTAACTTTTCCACGGCTTTGATAAACTTATCGCCCCGTACCTCGAAGTTCGGGTACTGATCCCAGCTGGCGTTGGCCGGCGATAAAAGGATGATGTCGCCCGGCGCACTCAGTTCATAAGCCACGGGCACCCCGGTTTCGGGATTTTCGGTCATCTTGATGGTCTTAATCCCCGCTTGTTTGGCGGTTTCAGCTAAGAGGTTCGCCGTTTCGCCGAACAAGACAATCGCTTTAACGTGATCCTTAAACGCGGGAATCATCTTTTCAAAGGTGTAGCCCCGGTCTAGTCCCCCAGCCAACAGAATGACGGGCGCCTTAAAGCCCTTCAGTGCCATCTCCGTCGCTTCCATGTCGGTGGCCTTAGAATCGTTGTAGTACTGCCGACCATCGGCTTCTAACACGAACTGAGTCCGGTGACGCACGCCCCCAAAGGCCCGTAACACGGCCACGATGGATCCGGTGCTGACGCCTTTAATCTTGGCCACCGCAATCGCCGCCAGCGCGTTTTCGATATTGTGATCACCAGGTACCTTGACCTCATCAGCAGGCATGATAGCCTCTCCACGGAAGTACAGCGTTCCGTGGTCTTCGTAAGCCCCATCTTGAGTCACATTTTGCCGGGAGAAGGGGACGACTTGCGCCTTAGAATGGGTACTCAGTTCCCGCCATTCTGGGTTATCAAAATTTACCACGAAGTAGTCACTGGCCGTTTGATTGGCTGTGATTTTCATTTTAGCGGCCACGTAATTGGCCCGCGTCTTATGGTAATCCAGGTGATTAGAGAAGATATTGGTCAACACCGCGATGTGGGGATGGAACGTGGTGGTCCCGACCAACATGAAGCTGGAGACTTCTAAGACCAAGGTGTCGCTCGCCGTGACTTGTTGGGCGACCTGGCTAGCCGGAATTCCAATGTTACCGGCGTAGACCGCGTGGCCAGCCGTGCGGTCATGATCCAGCATCTTTTGGATCATGGTCGTCGTGGTGGTTTTACCATTACTCCCAGTTACGGCGACCAGTTCGGCTTCAGCGACCTCGCTAGCAAGTTCCATCTCGGTGATGATTGGTAACTTCAGAGCTAATGCGCGCTTCACAATCGGCACATCGTACGGAATGCCCGGATTCTTCACCATCAGATCATAACCGGCATCCAAAAGTTCTGGTTTTTGTTCCCCAGTTACCACGGTAAAGCCCGCCTGCTGTAATTCTTGGGCTTCCGTATTTTGGGCTAGGGGTTGTACGTCACTGACCGTGACCTGTGCGCCTAGCCGCTTCAACAATTTAGCGGCGTTAAAGCCACTCTTGGCCAGCCCTAACACTAACACCCGTTGGTTGGCATACGTCGTGATTTGTTTCATAACTGCTCGCTCTCCGTTCCAAATAGTTTAAAAGGGGATTTCTACGGTAAACCTGCCCCCAAAATGTCAGACAAGTCAAACGTTGCCCCGAGGCACCAAACTAGTCGCTGCCCCTAAAGTTTAACGTACTCAATTCAAAAAATGGGCTAACTTGACCCTAACGAGCCCAGTTAGCCCATTAGCCGGAATTTGGTTTTACTTTGCAAGGATGGCCCAGACACCCGTCAAGGCCGTCAATAAGCCCACACCCCAGAAGGTGAAGTCAATCTTCCACTCACTCCAGCCTAACATTTCAAAGTGATGGTGAATCGGACTCATTAAGAAGATCCGCTTCCCCGTCAACTTAAACGAGGCCACTTGCAAAATAACACTGGCCGTCTCAATCACGTAAACCAGGCCAATCCACAGTAGGGATAATTCATGGTGCAACAGGATCGATACGGCGGCTAAGGCGCCCCCTAACGCTAACGATCCGGTATCCCCCATAAAAATCTTGGCCGGTTTGTGATTAAAGATCAAGAAGCCTAACAGACTGCCGACTACGGCAAAACAAAAGATACTAATATTTACTTGATGCTGTTGCCAAGCCACGACCCCGTAGGCCGCAAAAGAAATGCTGGCGAGGCCACTGACCAGGCCATCTAACCCGTCAGACAAGTTCACCGCATTGGAGAACCCAACCAACCAGATAATGGCAAAGATGGCATACAACCACCCCATGTGCCATTCACCCAGACCGGGAATGGCTAACGACATGGGTAACTGTTCGTGAGCGTACACCCAGAAGAGCAGGAGTGCCCCTACGATTTGCCCCAACAACTTCTGCCAGGCCTTTAATCCCTCATTTTGCCGGTGAAAGAGCTTAATACTGTCATCCCACGCGCCCAAGAAACCATAGAGCACCAGAATGAACAATAAAATCCAAGTGGTGGACAATACGTGATGCGGCGCCAACGTCCAACTAGTCGCCAACGTCATCACAATGATGGCAATGATGAAGAGTAAGCCACCCATGGTGGGGGTTCCCGACTTTTTCTCGTGCCAAGTCGGACCCTCTTCCCGAATCATTTGTCCTTCATGCCGCGCGCGAAAGTATCGAATTAGTGCTGGCATAAACGCCACCGTAATTATTAAGCCCCCAAGAAAGGGCACAAGTGCAGTTATCATGTTCTCTACTCAATCCTTATTCTCATTTATTTTGTTTCAAAGTGATAGTCAATGCCGACCCCGTTGAAACGGTCGTGCCCGCCTTTAAACTCTGCTTGGTCACGTAACCATCCCCGTTGACGGTCAGCTTAATGCCCACCAACTGTGCTAATTTTACCACATCACCCTTCGACCATCCCGTCAAACTTGGTAAGCTGACGGTGCCGCCGGTGGTGAGAAAGACTCGCTGGTCTTGGTACAGCGCCGTTCCCGCACTGACCGATTGTTTTTGAACCTTCGTGCCGTTCCCTAACGTCGTCACGGTCATCCCCAACTTGCTCAACTGATTCGTGGCAGTGGTGGTGGACTTCCCCGTAACCGTCGGCATCTTCACGGTCTTCGTGGTGGTCGTGCTATCTTCCTGTAACGCTCGCGCCATGACGGGCTTCATGATCGACGCTAGCAACTGCGTGGCGGTTTTGCCACTCAACCGGGGCTGTTTCATGGTGATATACATCACGTACTTAGGGTGACTTGCGGGAACCATGGCCGCCACGGAATAAAGGTAATTGTCATCGCCCGACAGGTAGCCGGACTTACCATTGCTGACCTGGGCCGTCCCCGTCTTAACGGCAACCTTATAACCGCTCATCTTATAATCGCTACCGATACCGTAACTCTTGTACACCACGTCTTCCATGTGCTTACGCACGGCCTTAGCGGTCTTGGCGGTAATCGGCGTCCCCACCTTAGTTGGTGAGTAAGCCTTGACCGTCTTGTTGGTGTTCGGGTTGACCACCTTACTGATCACGTACGGCTTCATCATTGTTCCGTCATTGCTGACCGCCGTTAAGGCTTGCAACATCTGAAAGACGGTGACTTGAATCCCCTGGCCAAACGAAGTATCCGCCTGCTCGATGGGCCGAGTGAAGGCAATGCTACCGCTCAGCTCCCCGGGTAATCCGGAGTTGGTACTCTTCAGGAAGTGGAAGCGATTGATATACTTCTTCCAGGTTTTAGCGCCCATCTGTTGTTCCAGGTGCGCCATCGCCACGTTACTGGAAACCGCAAACCCCTTGTCATAGGTGATGGTCCCCCACCCGGAGGTGTTCCAATCGGGCACAATCTGATTACCAATCATGTATCTCCCGGATTGGTAAGTGGCGTTACCGTTGTAGTTACCGCTATTGATGGAAGACGCCAGGGTGAAGATCTTCATGGTAGACCCGGGCTCGTAAGCGTCCTGGACTAGGGTATTGCGCCAAACCTGACCCAACCCCGCCTTAGTCGTCGCGTTAAACGTCGGTCGCTGGGTGGCCGCCAGAATGGCCCCCGTCTTGGCGTTCATCAACACGGCGTTCATCGAGTTGGCCTTGACCTGACTCTGCACGCTACTCATCTCAGTTTCTAGCAGCGTCTGCAATCTGGTATCCAGCGTGGTGTACACGTTGTCCCCATTTTGGGCCTTCTTATACTTCTGCTTAGTACCTGGTAGCTGGTAACCGTACATATCCTTCTTGATCTTCTGGGAACCGTCCTTCCCCGTCAGTTCCTTGTTAAAGGCTTGCTCGATTCCCATGCTCCCGGTTAAAGTGGTCTGATTGTCCTTGGTGGTGGCCTGAGCTAGCCCAATCAGGTGAGAAGCGAAGACCCCGTTCGGGTAGAGTCGCGATTCCTGTTGGACAAAGTTAATGCCACTTAAATGATAACTTTGGATTTTTTGCTTGGTCGCCAGCGAAATGTTCTGCCCCGCCGTCCCAAATTCCACTTGAAAGGGTGTTCCCTTGCTGGGATTCAGGATGCTCAGGGCCTTCTTTTCACTAATTGGTAGGTACTTCGCTAGGACCTTAGCAATTTTAGGCTTATTTGTGGCATACAATTTCTGATTATTCAACCCAACTTGCCGCTTGT